>NZ_CP109073.1:3642500-5135000 GCF_035917415.1 Streptomyces sp. NBC_01803 | reverse complement strand
CACAAGGCGGTCGTGGAGCACGCGCACCCGGCGCTGCGGGTGCGGGCCGCGGCGGTGGATCTGCCGGTTCCGCAGGTGATCCGGCTGCGGCGCTTCGTGCGGGTACCGTTCCGACAACGGGCACCGTGGTCGCGGCGGGGCGTCCTGGTACGCGACCGGTTCCGATGCGCGTACTGCGGTCGCCGGGCGACCACGATCGACCACGTGGTGCCCCGGTCGCAGGGCGGCGGGGACACCTGGCTGAACACGGTGGCGGCGTGCGCGGAGGACAACCACCGCAAGGCCGCTCGCACGCCCGCGCAGGCGGGGATGCGGCTGCTCGCGCCGCCGTTCGAGCCGACGCCGGCCGACGCGCTGCTGCTGGCGGTCGGCGCGCGGGACGGCGACGCGCTGCCGGAGTGGCTGACGCCGCCGAGGGCCGCGGCCTCCGCCTGAGCCCGCCGAAAGACCGATACTCACTGATACATGACGATCGCCCGCTCCCGGGGAACCGGGGGCGGGCGACTCGTTTCCCCGCGGCGGCGCGCCGTCACTCGATGCGCGGCTGCTCCCGGGTGGGGGGCTTGGACAGGGACGAGGGGTCCGAGCCGCCGTTGCCACCGCCGTTGGGCGGGGCGCCCGTGTACTTGTTCAGGGTGCCGCCGAGGCCCTTGAGGGCGTCGCCGAGCTCGCTGGGCACGATCCAGACCTTGTTCGCGTCGCCCTCGGCGATCTTGGGGAGCATCTGGACGTACTGGTAGGCGAGGAGCTTCTGGTCGGCGTCGCCCGCGTGGATCGCCTCGAAGACGGTGCGGATGGCCTGGGCCTCGCCCTCGGCGCGGAGCGCGGCGGCCTTGGCGTCACCCTCGGCGCGCAGGATCTCCGACTGCTTGGCGCCCTCGGCCTGGAGGATCTCGGACTGCCGGACACCCTCGGCCTGGAGGATCGAGGCGCGCTTGTCCCGGTCGGCCCGCATCTGCTTCTCCATCGAGTCCTGGATGGAGGTCGGGGGCTCGATGGCCTTGAGCTCGACGCGGTTGACGCGGATGCCCCACTTGCCGGTGGCCTCGTCCAGGACACCGCGCAGGGCCGCGTTGATCTCCTCGCGGGAGGTCAGGGTCCGCTCCAGGTCCATGCCACCGATGATGTTCCGCAGGGTGGTGACCGTGAGCTGCTCGATGGCCTGGATGTAGTTGGACACCTCGTAGGTCGCGGCGCGGGCGTCGGTCACCTGGTAGTAGATGACGGTGTCGATGTTCACCACCAGGTTGTCCTGGGTGATGACCGGCTGGGGTGGGAAGGGCACGACCTGCTCGCGGAGGTCGATGCGGTTGCGGATGCGGTCGATGAACGGGACGACGATGTTGAGTCCGGCGTTCAACGTGCGGGTGTAGCGGCCGAAACGCTCGACGATGGCGGCGCTGGCTTGCTGGATCACCTGGATGGTCTGGACGAGCGCGATGACGACCAGCACCACCAGGATGACCAGCACGATGATGATGGCCATCGTGTACTCCCCCTGCTCCTAGACGAGTTGGACTATTTTCGGTGACGCGACCGGGTCATCACATCACGACGGCGGTCGCCCCGTCGATTTCCACGACGCTGACCTGGCTTCCGGGCTCGTAGGAGTCGTCCTCCCCCAGCGCGCGGGCCGACCACACCTCTCCGGCGAGCTTGATCCGCCCGCTGGTGCCGTCGACCCGCTCCAGCACGACGGCGGACTTTCCCATGAGCGCGTCGGAACCCGATCTCAGCGCCGGGGGCTGAGTGCGGGCGCGCCGCGCGATGGGCCGGACGGCCAGGATGAGCGCCGTGGACACGACGGCGAACACGATGACCTGGGCCACGAGGCTGTCGGTCAGGCCGGCCGCGAGCGCGGCGGCGACCCCGCCGGCGGCGAGCATGCCCAGCTCCGGCATGGCGGTCAGGACGAGAGCGATCGCGAATCCTCCGGCGGCGATCAGCCACCACACCCAAAAGTCCACAAACTCATGGTAGATCGACGGACACTCCCCGGAACAGGGCTGGACCGGATGGGCCGTTCAGCTCAGAGGCAAGCCGTGCGCGGTCCAGCGGTCGCCGTGGCGCTCGACGATGAGGGGCAGTCCGAAGCAGTGCGAGAGGTTGGCGGAGGTGAGCACGGAGTCGACAGGGCCGGCGGACAGGACCCGGCCCTGTCTGATCAGCAGGACGTGGGTGAAGCCGGGGGCGATCTCCTCGACGTGGTGGGTGACCATGACCATCGACGGGGCGTAGGGGTCGCGGGCCAGGCGGCCGAGGCGGCGGACGAGGTCCTCCCGGCCGCCGAGGTCGAGGCCGGCGGCCGGCTCGTCCAGGAGCAGCAGCTCGGGGTCGGTCATCATGGCGCGGGCGATCTGGGTCCGCTTGCGCTCGCCCTCGGAGAGGGTGCCGAACCGCCGGTCGAGGAATTCGCTCATGCCGAGCCGGTCGAGGAAGGCGCGGGCGCGCCGCTCGTCCACGTCGTCGTACTTCTCCTGCCAGCCGGCGGTCATGCCGTAGGCGGCGGTGAGGACGGTCTGCAGGACGGTCTGCCGGCGGGAGAGCTTGTCGGCGAGCGCGCTGCTGGCCATGCCGATGCGGGGGCGGAGCTCGAAGACGTCGACGGCGCCGAGCTTCTCACCGAGGATCTGGACGGTGCCCAAGGTCGGGAAGAGGTAGCTGGAGGCGACGTTCAGCAGGGTGGTCTTGCCGGCGCCGTTGGGGCCGAGGATGACCCACCGCTCGCCCTCGGCGATCGCCCAGGAGACCTTGTCCACCAGAGACCGGCCTTCGCGGACCACGGATACGTCCACCAGCTCCAGTACATCGCTCATGCGCGCGGTCTCTCCCCTTGCGGTCGCCGTTCGGTGCCAGTGAGCCCCATGGCAAAACTTACGCCACCGCCCGCCCTCATCGGTCGTCAGGAGGCTCGTTGGGCGCACTTCCCTAAGGTAGGGGGCATGCTGGATGAACCTCGTGCGGGGCGGCTGGCCGCCTGGGGCAATGCGCTGTTCGCCGGGCTCGTCTCACCGGACGACGCGGCGACGCGAGTGGTGGCCGACGACACCGTGCACCGGGTGGTCGGTCTGCCGGGAGAGCCGGGTCAGGTGGGCCTGACGCTGGCGCTGGGGCGGCTGCGGTCGTCGGGGGTGGTGGGGCTGCGGATCGCGCTGCCGGCGCCCGGCCATCCGCTGGGGCTGAGCGGGCCGCCGGAGTTCAACGTGGCGGCGCTGGCGGCCGGGGAAGCGGTGCTGGCGGCGGGACCCGGAGGGGCGGTCGGGCTGGTGCCCGAGGTGAGCGAGGCGGGACCGGCCGGGGATGTGATCACGGAGGTGCTGTGGCGGTGTCTGCCGGTGCGGCAGGGGCCGCCGGCGGACGTTCCGTCGCTGGGCGAGGCCGAGCGTGAGCTCGCCGAGGTGCTGCGGGACGCGACCGAGGAGCTGACGCGGCTGGACGTGGCGGGCGCGGGGCCGATGGCGCGGACGCGGCTGGAGGCGTACCGGGCGCGGATGGAGCGGGGGCGGCAGGTGCTGGCGCCGGGATATCCGCCGCGGGCGGTGCGGGTGTTGGAGCTGGCGCAGCGGGTGGGGGCCCTGGTGGGGATCGCCGAGGAGGCGGGCGCCGACGACATGGGGCACGGCGGGGTGGTGAGCGCGGGCCAGCTGGCCGAACGGGACCGGCTGCTGCGGACGGTGGAGCGGGCGGCGCGGCGAGCGCGGGTGGCGGCGTACAACGCCTACGCGGAGGAGCTGGAGCGGCAGGACGGCTGAGCCGCGGCATGCCGAGGCCCCCGGGGACGTCCGGGGGCCTCGCGGGATGCCTCAGGCGTTGACTCCGGAGTTGCCGAACGCCGGGTTGAGCAGACCGACCACGTTGATCGGGTTCCCCACGACGTTGAGCGGGACGCCGATGGGCACCTGCACGTTGTTGCCGGAGAGGACGCCTCGCGACGTCGCGGCCGCCGCCTGGGCGTCGGCCCCCGAGGCGGTGGCCGTCCCGGTGGTGGCGCCGACGACGGCGCCGGCGGCGGCCAGCACGAGGGCAGCCTTTTGGGCAGTGTTCATAGGTGGGATCCTCCTGGACGTTGTCCTGCCGCGGCTCCGATGACGGAGCCGCGCGCTGCACAACGCACGGGCCGATCGCACGGCACGGGCGGGCTGCCCGTTACGCACGATCGGCCCAACGGTCCCGCGGCGTCGCCCTCGTCAGTGGTTGACGGCGGTGTTGCCGAACGCCGGGTTGAGCAGACCGACCACGTTGATCGAGTTGCCGCTCACGTTGACGGGGACGTCCACCGGCACCTGCACGTTGTTGCCGGAGACGATGCCCGGGGAGCCGATGGCCGCGCCGGCGGCGTCGGCCGAGGCCACACCGGCACCGGCGGCGGCGAGCCCGCCGACCATGAGGGTGACAGCGGCAGCCTTCTTGAGGTTCTTCACTTCTGGACCTTCCTAGCGCGTTGACCGCGACCGTCCGTCGCGGCTGCCCTGGAAAACGGACGTGGCCCACCGGAGTTGCGCTATTCGGGTGACATACACCCGACCGTATGAATGTTGGCCTGAGGTGCGACGCTCAGCTTGGTCCGGGCGCTCTCCTGAGGTAGTGGGGTCAGTCGGAGACCCCGTGCCGGACGGCCCACAGCGCGGCCTGAGTCCGGTCGGACAGGTCCAGCTTCATGAGGATGTTCGAGACATGGGTCTTCACGGTCTTCTCGGAGAGCACCAGGGCGCGGGCGATCTCGCGGTTGGAGCGCCCGCGGGTGATCTGGGCGAGCACTTCGCGCTCCCGCTCGGTCAGCGAGCCCGCCCGGCCGCCACCGCCGCCGGAGGAGTCCTGGGCCAGCAGGGCCCCGGCCACCTCGGGCTGGAGCAGCACGTGCCCGGCGTGGACGGCGCGGATGGCGCCGGCCAGCGCGTCGGGGTCGATGTCCTTGTGGACATAGCCGGCCGCGCCGGCGCGCAGCGCGGGCACGACGGTGCGCTGCTCGGTGAAGCTGGTCACGATCAGCACGCGGGCCGGGATGCCCAGCTCCTTGAGCCGGCACAGGGCGTCCATGCCGTCGCTGCCCGGCATCTTCAGATCCATGAGGATCACGTCGGGGCGCAGCTCCTCGGCGAGGGCGACGCCCGCCGCGCCGTCGGCGGCCTCGCCGAGGACCTCGATGTCTCCCTGCACTTCGAGGAACGTGCGCAGGCCGCGCCGGACCACCTGGTGGTCGTCGACCAGCAGTACGCGGATGGCATCAGCCACCGGGCACCTCCATCTCGATCACGGTGCCCTTGCCGGGCGTCGATTCCACGGTCAGGCCGCCGCCCACCCCGCTCGCGCGGTCGCGCATCGAGACCAGGCCCAGGTGGCGGCCCGCGGTGCGGACCGCCACCGGGTCGAAGCCGGTGCCGTCGTCGGCCACGCGCAGGACCGTGGCCGGGCCCCGGCGGAAGAGGGCGACCTCGACGCGGGCCGCGGCGGCGTGCCGCAGGGCGTTGTGCAGCGCCTCCTGGGCGACTCGGAGCAGTGCCGCCTCCTGGCGCGGGGGCAGCGCCCGGGTGTCCTGACAGTCGAAGGTGACGCGGGCCGGGTGGGCACGGTCGAGGACTTGGATCTGGGCGCGCAGGGTGGCGGTCAGGCCGTCCTCGTCCAGGGCGGCGGGGCGCAGCTCGATGACGGCGGCGCGCAGCTCGTCGGCGGCCTCGGCGGCGAGAGTGGTGACCTCGCGCAGCTCGCTGCGGGCGCGCTCGGGGTCCCGGTCCACCAGGGCGGCGGCGGCCTGGGCGGTCAGGCGCAGGGAGAAGAGCTTCTGGGCGACGGCGTCGTGCAGCTCGTGGGCGAGACGGGCGCGCTCGTCGGCGATGGTCAGCTCGCGGCTGCGCTCGTAGAGCCTGGCGTTGGTGAGGGCGATGGCGGCGTGCTCGGCGAGGAGGCGCAGCAGCTGCTCGTCGTCGGCGCTGAAGGCGCAGCCGTCGGGGCGGCGGCGGCCGGGCGGGCAGCGTTTGTTCGCCAGGAAGAGGGCGCCGAGGACCTCTTCGCCGTCCGCGATGGGCATGCCCAGGAAGTCGGACATCTCGGGGTGCGCGGCGGGCCAGCCCTCGAAGCGGGGGTCCTGGCGGACGTCGGCGAGGCGGACGGGGGTGGCGCCGTGGAGCATCGCGGCGAGGATGCCGTGCTGACGCGGCAGCGGGCCGATGGCCTTCCACTGCCGCTCGCTGATGCCGTCCACGAGGAACTGGGCGAAGCCCCCGTTGCCGTCGGGGATGCCGAGGGCCGCGTAGCGGGCGTCGAGCAGCTCACGGGCCGAGCCGACGATCGTCTGCAGCACGTCGCGCACCTGAAGGGTGCGGTTCATGGCGAGCAGGGCGGCGCTCACGGCGGCCAGCCCGGTCCTGGGGCCCATGGGGGAACGGTAACGCGCCGGGGTGCCGCGCCGGATCGGGCGGACGCCCGGGGCGGGTGCGGCGCGGGGCCTAGGTCCGGGGGCGGAGAGCCGGGCACCGTGCGTGGTGGGCCGGGTGCGTGCCGTGGCGCGGCGGAGGGCCGGCTGTGAGGCGGGGCACAGGCCGGAAGTCCCGCCACGAAGGCCGGTAGGAGGCCGGGGGTGCGGCGGGGGCCGTGCGGGGCCGGTTCCGGGCGGGTCCCGGGACGGTCCCGGGTGGCCGCGGGGTCTCCGAGGACGGGTAGCAAGAGGGGCGTTTGCCCCGCTTTTTCCGGGTCGCCAAGAATGGGCGTCGCCCCCGAGCGAGGCCGTTCCCGACGCGGCCCGAAAGTAAAGGTCAAGACGTCATGTCCCTTCGTACCGCGCCGCGCCCGACCCAGTCCCGCGTCCGCCGGGTCGCGACCGCCGGCATCGTCACCGCGTCCGCCGCGGTGCTCGGTGTCACCGGCGTCTCCGGCGCCGCGAGCGCCGCGGACCGCGCGCAGGACATCGCCCGAGAGATGATCGGTGACGACGCCCAGTTCGAGTGCTTCTCGAACATCGTCGATCACGAGAGCGACTGGGACTACACGGTGTCCAACGCCTCCAGCGGCGCCTACGGCCTGGTCCAGGCCCTGCCCGCGTCGAAGATGGCGTCGGCCGGCTCCGACTGGAAGACGAACCCCGAGACCTAGATCGGATGGGGTCTGGACTACATGAACGACCGCTACGGCAGCCCTTGTGACGCCTGGGCGTTCTGGCAGGCCAACCAGTGGTACTGATGCGGCCCCCCGCGCGCCCTGGGCGATCCCGGCGCTTGAAGCGCCCCGAGCGCCCCGAGCGCCGGCTAAGTGACGGTGGCGGGCACCCCGGTCGGGGTGCCCGCCACCGTCACGTCCGCGTGCCGCGTGCGGCGGCTAGTTCCGCATGACCTCCGGCTCGTGCCGGCGGAGGAACTTCATGACCAGGTAGCCGCAGATGACGCCGATGACGATCAGCATCGACACGTCCAGCAGCCAGTACCCGGCCTCGTGCTTCCAGATCGGGTCCGGGTCGTACTCCTCCGGGTTCGGCGACTTGGTCAGCTCGTTGAGGTACGCGGTGGAGCCGGTGCCGGCCAGCGCCCAGCGCGAGGGCATCAGCCAGGCGATCTGCTCCACGCCGAGGCTGCCATGGACCTTGAAGAGGGCACCGGTGAAGACGAGTTGGACCACCGAGATCATCACGAGCAGCGGCATGGTCATCTCGGAGGTGCGGACCAGGGCCGAGATCACCAGGCCGATCATCATGGAGGTGCAGCCCAGCACCATCAGGACGAAGATCATCTCCGCCATGGGCGAGAAGATCACGCCCTCCGGCGGCATCTCCCGGGGCATGAAGCCGATGAGCCCCAGGATGAGCGCCTGGAGCACGGTGACGATGCCCAGCACGAAGACCTTGGACATCAGGTACGCGGAGCGTGACAGACCGACGGCGCGTTCCCGTTCGTAGATCGTCCGTTCCTTGATCAGCTCGCGGACCGCGTTGGCGGAGCCGGCGAAGCACATGCCCACGACGAGGATCAGCAGGATGATGCTGGCGTCGCCGTTGCGGAAGCCGTTCTCCGCCTCGCCGGGGCCCAGGCCGTGATCGGCGGGGATGAACGTGCTGACCAGGCCCAGGACGATCGGCAGCGCCAAGGTGAGGCCGAGGAAGCCCTTGTCGGCCACGATCACCGCCGCGTAGCGCCGCATCAGCGTCCACACCTGCGAGCCCCAGGTCTGGGCCTTCTGGTGGATGACGCCCATCGGCTGGAAATGCTGCGGCGCGGCCTGGGGCTGCACGGCGTCCAGGTCCGCGGCGTACATCTGATAGTGCTGCGAGCCGCGCCAGCGGCCCATCCAGTCGAAGTCGCGGTAGTTCTCGAAGGCGGAGAAGACATCGGCCCAGTTGTCGTAGCCGAAGAAGCCCAGCGCCTCGTCCGGCGGGCCGAAGTACGACACGCCACCGCCGGGCGCCATGACCAGGACCCGGTCGCACAGCGCCAGCTCGGCCACGGAGTGGGTGACGACGAGCACGGTGCGGCCGTCGTCGGCCAGGCCGCGCAGGAGCTGCATCACGTCGCGGTCCATGCCCGGGTCGAGGCCCGAGGTCGGCTCGTCCAGGAAGATCAGCGACGGCTTGGTCAGCAGCTCCAGCGCCACCGACACGCGCTTGCGCTGGCCGCCGGAGAGCGACGAGATGCGCTTGGCCGCGTGCGGGCTGAGCTTGAGCTCGGCGAGCACCTCCTCGACGCGGGCGTTGCGCTCGGACTCGGCGACATCGCCGGGGAAGCGGAGCTGGGCGGCCAGCCGCAGCGCCTGCCGGATCGGCAGCGCGGTGTGCAGGATGTCGTCCTGCGGCACCAGGCCGATGCGGTGGCGCAGCTCGGCGAAGTGCGTGTAGAGGTTCCGGTGGTCGTACAGAACCTCGCCGTAGGTGGCCGGGCGGTAGCCGGTCAGGGCGCGCAGCAGCGTCGACTTGCCGGAGCCGGAGGGGCCGATGACGCCGATCAGCGACTTCTCCGGAACGCCGAAGGAGACGTCGTTGAGGATGGTCGTCTGGCCGTTGTTGACCTGGACCGTGAGGTGGCGGGCCGAGAAGGAGACCTCACCGGTGTCGACGAACTCCTGGAGCTGGTTGCCGACGAGCCGGAAGGTGGAGTGGCCGATGCCGAGGGTGTCGCTGTGGCCGAGGTACCGGCGGCCGTTCTTCTCCAGCTGCTGGCCGTTGACATAGGTGCCGTTGTGGCTGCCGAGGTCGTGGATCTCGAAGCGGCCGTCGGGGTGCGCGTGGAACTCGGCGTGGAAGCGCGAGACCTGGAGGTCGGAGACGACCAGCTCGTTCTCCAGCGCGCGGCCGATCCGGGTCACCTGTCCGACGGCGAGCTGGTACAGGCTGGTCGCGCCGCCGATGCCGCCGGCGCCGTCCCAGGCGTGCTGCGGCTGCTGCGGCTGCTGCGGCGGGAACCCGGGTTGCTGCTGCGGCGGCATCGCCGGGGGCTGCCCGGCCATCGCCGCGGCCGGCGCCTGGTGCTGAGCTATGGAAGGGGTCCCGGAGAAGCCCAGCCGGGGACCGTCCGTGGCGTTGCCGAGATGGACCACCGCGCCCGGTCCGACCGCCGCCTGCTGGACGCGCTGCCCTTGCACATACGTTCCGTTGGTGCTGCCGTGGTCCTCCACGACCCAGCTCTGGCCGCTCCAGCGCACCGTGGCGTGGCGCCAGGAGACGCGGGCGTCCTGCAGCACGAAGTCACCCTGTGGATCCCTGCCCAGTTGATACGCCCGGGTCGGGTCCAATGTCCAGGTTTGTCCGTTCAATTCGAGTACGAGTTCCGGCACTCCATGCCCCACAAAGATTGTCCCCCGAGAGACCCCCGTGAGAGGTCTGGGATGGTTGCATCGTGGTGGAACTATTCCAGGCCCGGGGCCTGGACGGGAACCCGCCCCCCGAAAGTCATGAAGCTGGTGCACGGCCTCAGCGAGTCGGTGACGTTCATCTCCTCGCCGTGTCCACGGGCCGGACATGCCACGGCCCGGCGGCCCGCACCGGCTACCGTGAAAAGCACCATGATCTCAACGCACGCGGCCGAAGAGGACCTCCCCACTCTGCTGGTGAAGATCTTCGGCAAGGACCGGCCCGGCCTCACCGCCGGACTCTTCGAGACCCTGGCCGCCTTCTCGGTGGACGTCATCGACATCGAGCAGGTCGTCACCCGCGGCAGGATCACCTTGTGCGCGCTGGTGACCGCGCCCGCCGAGCGCTCCGGCGCCGGCTCCGAGGGCGAACTGCGGGCCACCGTGCACACCTGGGCGGAATCCGCGCGGCTCCAGGCCGAGATCATCTCCGGCACCGGTGACAACCCCGCGCGCGGCTCCGGCCGCTCCCACGTCACCGTCCTGGGCCACCCGCTGACCGCCGAGATCGCGGCGGCGATCGCGGCGCGGATAACGACCGCGGGCGGCAACATCGACCGGATCTACCGACTGGCGAAGTACCCCGTGACGGCCGTGGAGTTCGACGTGTCCGGGGTGGCCACCGAGCGGCTGCGCACCGAGTTGGCCGCCGAGGCCGCGGCGCGGGCGGTCGACGTGGCGGTGGTGGCCTCGGGGCTCCAGCGGCGGGCGCCGCGGCTGGTGGTGATGGACGTGGACTCCACGCTCATCCAGGACGAGGTGATCGAGCTCTTCGCGGCGCACGCGGGCTGCGAGGCCGAGGTCGCGGCGGTCACCGCCGCCGCGATGCGGGGCGAGCTGGACTTCGAGCAGTCGCTGCACGCCCGCGTGGCGCTGCTGGCCGGGCTGGACAGGTCGGTGGTGGACAAGGTCCGCGCCGAGGTCCGGCTGACGCCCGGGGCGCGGACCCTGATCCGGACGCTGAAACGGCTCGGCTGTCAGGTCGGCGTCGTCTCCGGCGGCTTCACCCAGGTCACCGACGCGCTGCGGGACCACCTGGGCCTGGACTTCGCCGCCGCCAACACGCTGGAGATCGTCGACGGCAAGCTGACCGGCCGGGTCACCGGGGAGATCGTGGACCGGCCGGGCAAGGCGCGGCTGCTGCGGCGGTTCGCCGCCGAGGCCGGGGTGCCGCTGTCGCGGACGGTGGCGATCGGCGACGGCGCCAACGACATGGACATGCTAAACGCGGCTGGGTTCGGCGTCGCGTTCAACGCCAAGCCCGTGGTGCGGGAGGCGGCGCACACCGCGGTGACCGTTCCGTTCCTGGACACCGTGCTCTATCTGCTGGGAATCACCCGCGAGGAAGTCGAGGCCGCGGACGCGCAGGGTTGAGCCCCGCGCGGCCTCGGGCGTGCGACCTCAGGCGTGCGGCGCCCAGAACGCGGAGAGGTCGGCGACGCCGTGCTCCACGGACTTCCAACCGCCGGTCAGGGTCAGCACCGCGACGGCCGAGGTGGGGAAGCCGCCGCGGGTCATCCGGGCCAGGGCGTCCCCCTCGGCCCGGCCCGCGAGGGCGTCGGCCAGGCCATGGATCGCCGGGTTGTGCCCGACCATCATCACGTCCCGCACCTCGTCCTCGACGTCGTTGATCACGGCGATCAGCTCGCCCACGGACGCCTCGTAGAGCCGCTCGTCGTAGACGGTCCTGGGCCGCCTCGGCAGTTCGGGGGCGCACAGCTTCCAGGTCTCGCGAGCGCGGACCGCGGTGGAACAGAGAGTCAGCTCCGGACTGAGGCCGGCCCCGGCCAGCCAGCGTCCGGCCACGGGGGCGTCCTTCCGGCCCCGCTCGGCGAGCGGCCGGTCGTGGTCGGACACCTCGGGCCACTCGGCCTTGGCGTGTCGGAGGAGAACGATCCTGCGAGGGGCTTCGACGCTCATGTGCCCCAGCTTCGCACGAAAGGTGCCATGGGGCGCGGGGGGTTGGGGCATCTCGCCGGGGCTCCGGCGGGGATCAGGAGAGCCAGCTCTGCCAGACGTGGTCGACCAGCTCGGTCACGGGCTGCCGGTCGCCGGCGGCACGCGCCTCGGCGCCGGCGACCTGGAGGGCCAGCAGGGCGGCGAAGGCGAGTGCGGGGAGGGCGAGGACCCACCAGCGGACCTGGATCTCCGTGTCGGATCGGGGGGCGCGGGCGGTCATGTGATCGTCTCCATCCGTGGCTTCGGACCATCACTGATGAACCTACGGACACGGGGCGCCGCCGCCCATCCGGTGACCCACCCAGTCGGCCCTGAACCTGACCCCCTAGGGGACGGTGGGGTTAGCCCCACCCCTGTCCGCGCCGGGCCGCCGCCCCCGACGGGTCAGGGAGCGGCGACGCTGGCGACGATCGCGATGAGGACGGTGATGGCGAGCATGGCGCCCAGGACGAGGAGCAGCTTGCGCTGACCGCCGGTCGGGTTGGGCTCAAGGACTGGCATGGGGGGAATTCTCCCACTCACCGGCCGTCCTCGATGCACCGGTTCCGCCCGGCGCGCAGGCCGACCGCGATCTGCGCGACCATCTGCGCGACCATCAGCGCGAGCGGCGCGTGCCAACCGCCGGTGGTCTCGTCGAGCGTACCGACGAGCAGCGGGCCCGGGACGCGGAGGAGGTACCCGACGCTCTGCGCGAAGGCGGACAGCCGGTCGCCCGCCGCGCGGGTGACCGGGATGGTGAGCGCGGCGGCGGACGCGGTACCCAGCGCGAACGCCGTGGCGTACCGGCCGGTGACCGGACCGGCCCGGTCGTCGGGGAAGTACCGCTGGACGAGCACCGGCATCACACGTTCCCGACGGCTATGCCCGCGCCAGCACGGTGGTGGCGAGCAAGAGGGGCGTGGAGCCGGCCAGCGTGCGCGGCGCGCGGCCCGCGCTGACGGCCGTCAGCCCGGCGACCACGATGGCGACCGGGCCGAAGCGCACGGCCAGCCGGGGCGCGGCGATATCCAAGAGGCGAAGCAGCGCGGGCACCGAGGTCAGCAGACCGGCCACGGCCCCGTTCATGCCGAGGTTGAACGCCGCCTGGATCAGCCCAGCCACGACAAGCCACCCCGCCGCGCTGTGCCGGGGGGCCGTCGAGCGGGCAGTCTGCTGGAGAGTACGGTCGTCCTTCGTCGACACCGCGGACATCATCATAGAATCATGGGATGAAACCCTCTCCGGAGGGATGTGGAGATCCCGGGAGAGTTATGTCACTGACCGCGCCCCGCCGTTCCGCCCTGGCCGACCAGGTGATCGGTCAGCTGCGCCACGAGATCACTTCCGGCACGTGGCCGGTCGGCTCGCGCATCCCCACCGAGCCGGAGCTGGTCGAGCAGCTGGGGGTCGCCCGGAATACGGTGCGGGAGGCGATCCGCGCGCTGGCGCACAACGGGCTGCTGGACATCCGGCAGGGCTC
The DNA here is from genome assembly GCF_035917415.1 of Streptomyces sp. NBC_01803. Lineage (NCBI taxonomy): Bacteria > Bacillati > Actinomycetota > Actinomycetes > Kitasatosporales > Streptomycetaceae > Streptomyces > Streptomyces sp. NBC_01803. Next base: position 5,121,757 of record NZ_CP109073.1, on the reverse strand, counting down.
GGGGACCTATGTGATCGCCACCAGCGAGCTGGCCGGGGTGATGCACCGCCGTTTCGCGGAGGCCCGGCCACGCGATGTCGCCGAGGTGCGCAGCACCCTGGAGGCCGCGGCGGCGCGACTGGCCGCGCTGCGGCGCACGCCGGGCGAGCTGCGGCAGCTGGAGACGCTGCTCGGGCGGCGGGACGCGGCGTGGGCGACGGGCGACGTGGAGCGCTTCGTGGCGGCGGACACCGCGTTCCACATGGCGGTCGTCAGGGCGTCGCACAACGAGGTGCTGACCGCCCTCTACGCGGACCTGGGCACGGTCGTGAGCGAGGCCGTGCGGCAGGACGTCGGCGACGAGCTGCGGCCGGGCGACCACGTGGACCACGGCCGGCTGGTGGCGGCGATCCGTGCCTCGGACGTGGACACCGCGGGGGCGGAGGCGGGCTCGTACGCCCTGCTCTGTCGCGCGCCCGCCCCGCACGTCACCGTCTGAGGACGGGACGCGCGGGGCGGGCTTCCGCGTGCGGCGGCTCCGGCGGGGCGGGGCGGGCTTCGCCGGGGCGGCGCGGGCTTCGCCGGGTCAGGCACCCATCATGTGGACGCCGCCGTCGACGTGGACGATCTCGCCCGTCGTCTTGGGGAACCAGTCGGACAGCAGCGCCACCACGCCGCGCGCCGCCGGGTCCGGGTCGGCGAGGTCCCAGCCGATGGGCGCGCGGGTGTCCCACACGTCCGCCAGCTCCTCGAAGCCGGGGATCGACTTGGCGGCCATCGACTTGATGGGGCCGGCCGAGATGAGGTTGACCCGGATGTTCTTGTGGCCGAGGTCCCGTGCGAGGTAGCGCGAGGTGGCCTCCAGGGCGGCCTTGGCCACGCCCATCCAGTCGTATTTGGGCCACGCCACCTGCGCGTCGAAGTCCATGCCGACGACCGAGCCGCCGCGCCGCTCCAGCAGCGGAAGCAGGGACATGGTCAGCGACTTCAGCGAGTACGCCGAGACCTCGACCGCCGTGGCGACCGAATCCCAGCCGGTGTTCAGGAAGTTCCCCCCGAGGGCGTCCTGCGGCGCGAACGCGACGGAGTGCACCACGCCGTCCAGGCCGATGCCCTCGCCGAAGTGCTCGGAGACGCGGGCGGCGAGGGTGTCCAGGTGCTCCTGGTTCTGCACGTCCAACTCGATGACGGGCACCGGCTTCGGCAGCCGCTTGGCGATCCGCTCCACCAGGCTCACCCGGCCGAAGCCGGTCAGGAGGATCTCGGCTCCCTCCTCCTGCGCCAGCCTGGCGGTGTGGAAGGCGATCGAGGATTCCAGGAGCACCCCGGTGACGAGGATGCGTTTTCCGGCCAGCAGTCCACTCATGTTCAGTGCCCCATGCCCAATCCGCCGTCAACGGGGATGACGGCTCCAGTGATGTACGCGGCCTCTTCCGAGGCCAGGAAGCGCACCGCGGCGGCGATTTCCTCGGCCTGGGCGTAACGGCCCAGGGGGACCGCGGCGACGATCTCCGCGCGCCGCTCCTCGCCCAGCGCCCGGGTCATCTCGGTGTCGACGAAGCCGGGGGCGACGACGTTACAGGTGATGCCACGGGATCCGAGCTCGCGGGCGACGGAGCGCGCGAAGCCGATCAGACCCGCCTTGGCCGCGGCGTAGTTGACCTGCCCCGCCGAGCCCAGCATGCCGACGACGGAGGAGATCAGCACGATACGGCCGGCGCGGGCGCGCAGCATGCCGCGCGAGGCCGCCTTCACGACACGGAAAGTGCCGGTCAGGTTGGTGTCGAGGACGGCGGTGAAGTCCTCCTCGCTCATGCGCAGCAGCAGTTGGTCGCGGGTGATGCCCGCGTTGGCCACCAGCACCTCGACCCGGCCGTGCGCGGCCTCGATCTCCTTGTACGCCTGGTCGACCTGCTCCTGGTCGGTGATGTCGCACTTCACCGGCAGGCAGCCCAACTCGGTGAGCTCCTTGGGAGGTTCGCCGGTGCGGTAGGTGATGGCGACCTTGTCACCGGCCTCCGCGAGGGCGCGGGCGATGGCCATACCGATCCCGCGGTTGCCTCCCGTGACGAGTACCGAGCGGCTCAAGGGACCACCTTCTCTCTGCGTTGTGCGTCGATCTCTCCGCGTCGTTCGCTTCGCACAAACGCTATCCGTCCGGTCATGGCGATGAGAAGCGGGTCCGTTACAGGGGGCCCGGCGTGGCCCTGTGGGATCTCTACAGGGTGCCCGGCGGTGGCCGGCGCCCCTCGGTCACCGGCGACGACGTCCACGGCGACGGCCCGCCGTGAGGATCAGCCCGGTGGTGAGGACCGGCCAGGGGATACCCCTGGCGCCGCACAGGGTCCATGATCAATGGATTCCGCCGGTTGTGACCCAAGCAGGGGACGGCACATGGCAAAGGCAAGGAGAGCTCTCTCCTTGCCACTCTCAACGTATAGCGCCCTGGGGGGCTTGCCGCAAGACCCGGGTCGCGGCGCAGAATCGTCGGCCGATGCCACTGCCTGCGGAATTGGGGGCACGGCGTGCGTGTGTCGTTGTCGACGCTTGGGGGACGCGGTGACGTCGAACCAGTGGGGGGACCGGCGGTGCGGTTGTGGTTGCGGGTGCTCGGCGCGGAGGTGCGGGGGTGCGCGCCGACCGACTGGGCGGAGCGGCCGGCCGACTTGTCAGAGGGAAGGCAACCAGGGATGAGCACGTGCTCGACGAGAGGTTCGACAGATGTGGAGGCGCCGGTGATTCGATCGGCCACCGCAGTGCGACGGAGCACGGCTGCCTCGGAGGTATCGCGATGATGGAGCGGTATGTGTGGGGTCTTCACGAGGTTGACGAGACGCAGGTCGCGGTCGTTGGCGGCAAGGGCGCGCACCTGGGCGGGCTGTCGCGGATCGAAGGCGTCCACGTGCCGGGCGGCTTTTGCGTGACGACGGACGCCTTCCGGCGGATCATGGCGGAGGCGCCGTCGATCGACGATCGGCTCGATCAGTTGTCGCGCTTGAACCCGGACGACCGGGAGGCGATCCGCACGCTCAGCGCGCGGATTCGTCGGACCATCGAAGGGATCGCCATCCCGGGCGATCTCGCGGCGGCGATCACCCGCGCGCTCGCCCAGCTCGGCGAGCAAGCCGCCTGCGCCGTCCGATCCAGCGCGACGGCAGAGGACCTGCCGACGGCCTCCTTCGCCGGCCAGCAGGACACGTACCTGAACGTCGTGGGGCCGACGGCGATCCTCCAGCACGTCAGCCGGTGCTGGGCCTCGCTGTTCACCGAGCGGGCCGTGACCTACCGCCAGCGGAACGGCATCGACCACCGTACGGTCCACATGGCCGTGGTCGTGCAGCAGATGGTCTTCCCGCATGCGGCCGGCATCCTGTTCACGGCCGACCCCGTCACGGGCAACCGGAAGGTCGCCACTGTGGACGCCAGCTTCGGCCTCGGCGAGGCCCTGGTCTCCGGCCTGGTGAACCCGGACGTCTTCACGGTGCGACACGGCGAAGTCGTCGCCAAGGCGATCGCCGCCAAACAGCGTGCCGTTCACGCCCTGCCGGCCGGCGGTACGCGGGACGTGGCGATCGACTCGCAGCGGCAGGAGCAGCCGGCGCTGACGGATGCGCAGGTCGTGCGGCTCGTGCGGCTCGGGCGGCAGATCGAAGCGCACTTCGGCCGCCCGCAGGACATCGAATGGTGCCTGGTCGACGAGGGCTTCCAGATCGTTCAGAGCCGGCCGATCACGACGCTGTTCCCCATCCCCGAGACCGGCGACCAGGAGAATCACGTCTACGTCTCCGTTGGTCATCAGCAGATGATGACCGACCCCATGAAGCCCCTGGGGCTCTCCGTGTGGCAGCTGACGGCCATGGCACCGATGCACGAGGCCGGTGGGAGGCTGTTCGTCGACGTCACCCGGCGCCTGGCCTCGCCCGCGAGCCGCGCCGGCCTCCTGGACGTCATAGGGAGAGGCGATCCGCTGATCAGGGACGCTCTGGAGACCGTCCTCGACCGCGACGAGTTCGTCCCCTCGCTCCCGGACGCGGGTCCCGGCGGACCGCCGACCAGCGGTGCGTCCGCCCCGATCGAGACCGATCCGGCCATCGTCACCGAGCTGATCAAGCGCAGCCAGGCGTCCATCGCCACCCTGAAGCGCGACATCCGGACGAAGACCGGACCGGCGCTGTTCGACTTCCTGCTGGATGCCTTCGAGGAGCACAAGCGAGTCCTCAGTGATCCGCTGAACCTTCAGGCGATCATGGCGGGGATGGAGGCCACGTGGTGGCTCAACGACAAGCTGCGGGAGTGGCTGGGCGAGAAGAACGCGGCTGACACGCTCACGCTGTCCGCCCCCGACAACATCACGTCGGAGATGGGACTGGCGCTGCTCGACGTCGCGGACGTGATCCGCCCGCATCCGGAGGTGGTGGCGTTCCTGCGGGGCGTCGAGGACGTGGGCTTCCTGGACGAGGGCTTCCTGGACGAGTTGGCGAAGCTCGCGGGCGGGACCGACGCGCGCGACGCCATGGATGCCTACCTCGACCGGTACGGCATGCGCTGCGTCGGCGAGATCGACATCACGAGGCCACGTTGGCGCGAGCGCCCCACCACGCTCGTGCCCGTGATCCTCGACCACGTCAGGAACTTCGAGCCGGGCGCCGCCGAACGGCGCTTCGAGCAAGGGCGGCAGAGGGCGCGGAAGAAGGAACAGGACGTGCTGTCACGCTTGCGGACCCTGCCGGACGGGGACCGGAAAGCCGACGAGGCCAAGCGGATGATCGACCGGGTCCGAACCTTCATCGGGTATCGGGAATACCCGAAGTACGACATCGTCAGCCGCTCCTTCGTCTACAGGCAGGCCCTGCTGGAGGAGGCCGAGCGCCTCATGCGGGCCAACGTGCTTCCTGACAAGGAGGACATCTTCTACCTCACGTTCCAGGAACTCCACGCCGTCGTGCGCTCGAACCAGGTGGATGACCAGCTCATCCAGCAGCGCAAGGACGCGTTCCGGTCGTACCACGCGCTCACCCCGCCCCGGGTGCTCACCTCGGATGGTGAGGCCGTCACCGGGGCGTACCGGCGCGACGACGTGCCGGCCGGCGCCCTGATCGGCCTACCGGTCTCCGCCGGGACCATCGAGGGAAGGGCCCGCGTCATCCTTGACATGGCTGAGGCCGATCTCGAAGCGGGCGACATCCTGGTCACGACCTTCACGGACCCCAGCTGGTCGCCGCTGTTCGTCGGAATCGCGGGCCTGGTGACAGAGGTGGGCGGCCTGATGACCCATGGCGCAGTGATCGCCCGGGAGTACGGCTTGCCGGCCATCGTGGGCGTGGAGCAGGCCACCCGGCTGATCCGGGACGGGCAGCGGATCCGTGTGCACGGAACCGACGGGTACATCGAGATCCTGCCGTGACCGACCACACCGAGAAGCCCCATCCGTAGCTTCCGACCAAGACGAACTCATGACCGGTCGCGCCATCACTGTCGATCGCCGACCGCTGGACAAGCACGCGAAGCTCCTGGCAGACATAGGTGATCTTGGTCGTGAACCCGTCTACCAGGAGCTTCGTCGTTCGCCGCCGTCAGGGTGCCCCAACCAGCCCGACGCATGACCGGGTCGGGAAGAGATGACTGGCTGCTCTCAAACCCTTTTCGACGTACTGCGGTCGGCCGGTCACCTCGCAGCGGAGGCACTCACCGTGATGTTCTGGTGCGGCGCACCGAGCTGACCGTCCCGCCGAGCGCAGTCGTCGTCAGGCGAGTTGTTCCGCGAAGCGCGGGATGCAGGATATGACGATGTCACGCGACACCGGATGCACCGTCGCGTAAACATCCCGCTCGCCGGAATCCTCCCAATCACCCAGGCCCTCGGCCGGATTGGAGATGACCATAATGCAGGAGTAATCAATCCCCAGCATGCGGGCGTACGACATTTCCGTACCGACGCTCAAGGTGACCATGTCGCAGCCGACCATCTTCATCATCCTGATCTCGGCCTTGGTTTCGAAGCGCCATCCTGCGGCCTGCGCCACAACGCCACCCTCGTGAAGGGTGATGTCTCGCAGGCTTCCATCCTGCCTCAGGCGCCTCTCGGCCTCCGCGATGACGATCGCGTCGGTCCACTGCGTGGTAGCGGTGGGGGAATAACGCGCCAGACCCGTGTGGGGCAGTCCGCGGGGCCGATCGACGTTGAAATCGATGAAATCGTCCGGAATGATGAAGTCACAGACCTCCATCCTTCGGTTGAGCCAGCCCGCGGTCCCACCGCCGATCACCGCGCGCACACCCAGCTCCCGGAGCGCCAACCATGTGGAGGGGTACCGCCCGCCGCCGTGGTCATGCACGTAGTAGAAGGGCGTGCCTCCCGTTTCACCGCGCCGGATCTGACCGGACTCGCCGTACTCCGTGTCGACAGTGAAGTACTCGTCCTCCACGAACTCGGAGTTCAGCAGCTCATCACCCACGAAAGTGCCGCCCACCACCGCGATGTCGATGCCGGAAGGCAACGCTCCACTGGCCGTCGTCGCCTGCGCGCCCGCCTCGCTTGCCGCCGCCACCCCAGAACCGCCCGTAGTGGCGACTCCGGCAAGGGCTCCCGCGCCGACGATGCCCGTCAGGACGTTGCGGCGATTCATGTTTCCTGCCATTTCATACTCCCAGGTAGTAGGTATCGAACTCTGGCGCCATCACCGGCCGACCGCCTTGGGCCGACGCGGTGCCCGACGAATGGGAGGGGCGAATCCTCTGGATCGACTCAGGGTTCTCGCCGCCGGATCAACATTTTGTTGATCCTGGTCGAGCGCCATCACCTTGCGATTTCCGCTTGGTAAAACTGGAGTTTTGTATTCCGTTCAAGCTCCGATCTCGGCGTCACCCCGGGCGCAAGCCCGCGGGAGGCGGGTCGGCCCCGACGCCCTCGTGCGCGCGGAGGAGTCGGCCGCCGGGTGGTGACGGCCGGTTTCCGCAGGGGTGACCGTGCCGACACGCGCGGGCAGGTCGACGGGCGAGTGTGCGAGTAGGTGGTCCGCCGCGGTGGAGCCCACGAGGTAGGCGCGGTTCACGCACGGCAGGTACGCCCCCGAGTCGGCCTGAAGGTGGCCCTTCGGCCCTGGCCGGGGTACGGCTGGTCGAAGTTGCCGGCGGTGCGCAGGCTGAGGTAGCGGCCCGGATATCCGCGCCGCGCCAGGACGGCGGCGGTGGCGTTGTCCTCCATGTCGTGCGGTACGTGCCCTTGTCGCCGGTCCGCGGGTCGGTGATGTACCGCGCCTTCTCCGACTCGACACCGCGCCGATGGACCGCCGGGGTGAGCGCGGTCGCCTTCCGGTCAGGCGCCCTCACGCGGGTGCGGCGTATCAGGCGCAGGCCGCCGATGACGCAGGGGCAGTTGGTGACTGCCCTTCAGCTCCCGCCACCTCGGGGTCATGCGGCCGGGGTGGGAGCGCACATGACACCGCCCGCCCCCGGACAGGCGCGGCGAGAGGTGGTGCCGTCGAGTCGCCGGACCCCGTTGGGCCGAACCCTCAACATTTTGTTGACTCCAAAATCCTGCGGCGCCCACATGACCGTCAGATTTCCGCTCAGTGAAATACTGATTCCGAGACGGCGTCTCGTGGCACTCTGCCGCTCGATTCGCCGCGGGGGTGAGGTCGGGTCGGTAATGCTCTCTGGTACGGCCGTTGTCCTGTCGTGTGGCCGTGGAGATGGTGCGGGTGTCGGCGTGGCGCGGCTCCCCCGCCGCCTGGGCGAACGGCGACGACGAAGCAGAGGACGAAGAACAACTCCACGGGCGTGGCGGCCCGGTGCGGGACGCCCGGGTCGTGCTCGGTCATGTGGCGCACCACGGTATGCGGGGTCCGCCCAGCCGCGGTGCTGTGGTCCGTGGTGCGCTCGTGCGCTCTGTGGTCGCACGGCGAGCGTGCCAAACGGGGGGCCGGAAGCGGGAGATCGTCCGGCGCACCGCGAAAAAGCGGACGCGGCGCGGGCCCGGCGGCCCTGTGCAGGGCCGGGTCCGGAAAGGCATGATCGTATTCGGGGGGCGCACGCCCACCGCCCCCGCCACCCTGATGGCTACGGACAGGAGACACCGTGCCCAGAACCATCGATGAATCGTTCCTCTCGCTCCCCCTGCGCCAGTTGGCCGACGCCGCCCTGGCCCGGGCGCGGGCGTTGGGAGCGGACCACGCCGACTTCCGTCTCGAACGGGTCCGCAGCGCCACCTGGGTCCTGCGCGACGCCCGCCCGGCCGGTGCCGAGGACACCACTGACACCGGCTACGCGGTGCGCGTGGTGCACGGCGGCAGTTGGGGGTTCGCGGCGGGCGTCGACATGACCATGGACGGCGCCGCCCGCGTCGCCGCGCAGGCCGTCGCGATGGCCAAGCTGTCCGCGAAGATCATCGCCGCCGCCGGCTCCGACGAGCGCGTGGAGCTGGCCCCCGAGCCCGCCTACGGCGAGCGGACGTGGATCTCCTCCTACCGGACCAACCCCTTCGACATCCCCGACGGCGACAAGACCGGCCTGCTCACCGAGTGGAGCGAACGGCTGCTGGCGGCCGACGGCGTCAGCCACGTCGACGCCCGGCTGTGGGCCGTGCAGGAGAACAAGTTCTACGCGGACACCGCCGGGACCGTCACCACCCAGCAGCGGGTCCGCGTCCTGCCCGAGCTGACCGCGACCGCCGTGGACACGGAGAGCGGCCGGTTCGACTCGCTGCGCACCCTCGCCCCGCCCGCCGGGCGCGGCTGGGAGTACCTGACCGGCACCGGCTGGGACTGGGACGCCGAGCTGGCCGCGATCCCCGAGCTGCTGGCCGCGAAGATGGCCGCGCCGTCGGTCGAGGCGGGCACGTACGACCTGGTCGTGGACCCGTCGAATCTCTTCCTCACGATCCACGAGTCGATCGGCCACGCCACCGAGCTGGACCGGGCGCTGGGCTACGAGGCGGCGTTCGCCGGGACGTCGTTCGCCACCTTCGACCAGCTCGGCACGTTGACGTACGGCTCCGAGATCATGAACGTGACCGGTGACCGGACCGTCGAACACGGCCTGGCCACCATCGGCTGGGACGACGAGGGGGTCCGCACCCAGTCCTGGGACCTGGTGAAGGACGGCACCCTCGTCGGCTACCAGATGGACCGCCGGATCGCCCGGCGGCAGGGCTTCGAGCGCTCCAACGGCTGCGCGTTCGCGGACTCGGCCGCACATGTGCCGTTGCAGCGGATGGCCAACGTCTCGCTCCAGCCCGCGCCGGGCGGACCGGACACGGAGGAGCTGATCGCGGGCGTGGACCGAGGCATTTACGTGGTCGGTGACGGTTCGTGGTCGATCGACATGCAGCGGTACAACTTCCAGTTCACCGGGCAACGCTTCTTCCGGATCGAGAAGGGGCGGCTGGCCGGGCAGCTGAGGGACGTCGCGTATCAGGCCACGACGACCGACTTCTGGGGCTCGATGGAGGCGGTCGGCGGCCCGCAAACCTACGTGCTGGGCGGGTCGTTCATGTGCGGGAAGGCCCAGCCGGGCCAGGTGGCGGCCGTCTCGCACGGCTGCCCGAGCGCGCTGTTCCGTGGCGTCAACATCCTCAACACCACCCAGGAGTCGGGCCGATGAGCGTCAGGAGAAGCAACGCGCCACACGAGATCGTCGAGCGGGCCCTGGAGCTCTCGCGGGCGGACGCGACGGTGGTGATCGCGGAGGAGGACTCCACCGCCAACCTGCGCTGGGCGGCCAACGCCCTGACCACGAACGGCGTCACGCGCGGGCGCCGGGTCACCGTCATCGCCGTGGTCGGCGCCTCGTCCGGTGTGGTGTCCCGGACGGCGGTGACGGTGGAGGAGCTGGAGCCGCTGGTGCGGGCCGCCGAGGAGGCGGCGCGGCAGTCGCCGTCCGCCGAGGACGCCCGACCGCTGATCGAGGGCGTGCCCGCGTCGCCGGACTTCACCGCCCCACCGGTCGAGACCTCGTCCGACGTCTTCATGGACTTCGCCCCGGCGCTGGGCGAGACGTTCGCGCGGGCGCGGGCGGAGGGCCGCGAGCTGTTCGGCTTCGCCAGCCACGCGGTCGTCTCGACGTATCTGGGCACGTCGAGCGGCCTGCGCCTGCGGTACGACCAGCCCGCGGGCAGCGTCGAGCTGAACGCCAAGTCCCCGGACCGGGCGCGTTCTTCGTATGTGACCGTGCCGACGGACGACTTCCGGGACGTGGACCCGGCGGCGTTGGACGCCGATGTGGCGACGCGGTTGCGGTGGGCGGAGCGCCGGATCGATCTCCCGGCGGGCCGCTACCAGACGCTGCTGCCACCGACATCGGTGGCCGACCTGCTGATCTACCAGCACTGGACGGCCGACGCCCGCAACGCGCACGAGGGCCGCACGGTGTTCAGCAAGCCGGGCGGCGGCACCCGGGTGGGCGAACGCCTGACGGCGCTGCCGCTGACGCTCTACAGCGACCCGGCGGCGGCGGGCGTGGAGACGGCTCCCTTCACGGTGGCGCGTTCCTCGGCCGACTTCTTCGCGCCGGCGACCTCGGTGTTCGACAACGGCCAACCGCTGGCGCGCGCCGACTGGATCGAGGACGGCGTGCTGCGCCGCCTCCCGACGACGCGCCACACGGCCGAACTGACCGGCCTGCCCGGCGCTCCGCTGGCCGACAACCTGGTGCTGGAGGGCGGCGGCCCCGGCTCGCTGGCGGAGATGGTCGCGGCGACGGAACGCGGGCTGCTGATCACGTCGCTCTGGTACATCCGGGAGGTCGACCCGAAGACGCTGCTGGTGACCGGGCTGACCCGGGACGGCGTCTACCTGGTGGAGAACGGTGAGGTGACGGGCGTGGTGAACAACTTCCGCTTCAACGAGTCCCCGGTCGACATCCTCGGCCGCGCGACGGAGGCCGGCCGGACGGAACGCTGCCGCTCCCGCGAATGGGGCGACTTCTTCTCCCGCACGGCGATGCCGGCGCTGCGCGTGCCCGAGTTCAACATGAGCTCGGTGAGTCCGGGCGTGTGAGACACGCGCCGCTGTGCGCTCCTCCCGGCATCCGCCGCGACCTACCGGGAGGAGCGCGCTCCGACACCGGGGGTTGCCGTTGGGCATCGGTTCCCTGATTCCTGTCCGGCGTGGCGAGCCCAGCTGCTTGGCTGCCGTCCATGGAGCTTCTGACGCCGGCGGTGCGTGTCCTTCAAGTCGTGGTCCCGGTCGCGGGTTTGCTGATCTCCACGATCACCCTGATTCAAGTGAGGAGGCACCGTGGGCTCTTCTACGCGCTGCCCGCGTGCGTGTCCTTGAAGGGGGTGGGGGGCGGGAGCACCCTTGCTCCCGAAGTGGTGCGGAAGGCGAGGGCCGTCGCGGAGCCACGCCTGTTGCTCATCTCCCTGCGCGTGAGAGGGATGAAGGACATCCGAGCCGATGACTTCAGCAAGGGTGAGCCACTGGTTCTCGGCTTAGGGGCACGTGTGGTCATGGTGGTGACGGTGGACGCCGCGGGCGCCAGCAAGCCGGATGTGCGCAAGGCCGGAACGACTCTGGAAATCCAGCCGAGCCTGCTCCGCAGAGGGAAACGGCTCCTGCTCCATGTCCTCGTCGACGGACCCAAGCCCGCGCTCACGTGCGAGGTGTCGCCGTTGGCGGATGTGCGGGTGCGGCCGGCACCCGCCGACGAACCCGGGCCGATCGTCAGATGGGCCCCGACCGCCGGGCTCGTCGGCGCCTTCCTGACGGCTGCGCGCTATCCCGACGGGCACATCACGGGATGGCCGCTGGTCGGAGTCATCGCGTCATTGGTGTGCATCTGGATCCTCGCCGTCGTCTGGATCGGCAAGCTCATCCGGAAGTTCGGAGAGGTGCGCGACCTCAAGCGGCGCCTCGGTTCCGAGACCACCTGAGGGGAGCCGCCGAGTCGGAGGTCACCGGGCGGACGGCTCAGTACGGTGGATCGGGACCCACCGAGGAACGCTGATCACGGAAGGCCATGGGCGACGCATGCCCCGGTGGACGCGGCCCGGGTCGCCGCCGTACAGCGCGGGAGCAATGGTCAAGACCTGTGGTGGGGAGCCGCACCGACCCAGCGGTGATAGGCGTCCACGTCGACGTTGCCGCCGCACACGATGGTGACGACGTGTCGGCCGGCGAAGCGGTCACGGTCTTCGAGGATCGCCGCGATGCCGAGCGCGGCCGATGGTTCGACGACGAGGCCGGCGTGGTCGAGGAGCATCCGCATACCGGCGATGATCGACGCCTCCTGGACCAGGACGGCGTCGTCAGCGACCAGGAGGAGGTCGTCCAGGACGGCCGGGATGGGGCGCCGGCCGGCGACGCCGTCGGCGATGGTGTCGGTCGAGTCGGTGGTGACGACGCGCCGTTGGCGCCACGAGTGTGTCATCGCCGGCGCGCCCAGCGGCTGGACGCAGATCACCTCCACTTCGGGCGCCCATGCCTTCACCACATGCCCCACACCGGTGGCCAGCGCCCCGCCGCCGAGAGCGATCAGGACGGCGTCGAACGACGGCGCGGTGTCGACCAGCTCCAGCCCGATGGTCGCCGCGCCCTCGCAGGTCTCGATGTCCAGGCTGTCTTCGACCAGCCGGATGCGGTCGTACCGCGCGACGGCCGCCGCCCGCTCGCGAGCCATGTCGAAGTCGCCGTCCACCAGCTCCAGCCTGGCGTCCAACGCGCGGATGCGATCAAGCTTGGCCGCGGGCGCGAAGCGGGATGCCACAACGGTGACGTCGAGCCCCCGGCCGCGACCGGACCAGGCGAGGGCTTGGCCGAGGTTGCCCGCGCTGGCGCACACCACGGCTCGCGAGCCGTCGTCGGCGAGCGAGCTCGCGACGACCTCGGTGCCGCGGGCCTTGAAGCTGCGGACCGGGTTCGCCGTTTCGAGCTTGATGCTCACCGCGCACCCGAGGCCGGGGTCCAGCGCCTCGCAGCGGTACAGCGGGGTGTCGAGAAAAATCGGGTCGATTACCCGGCGAGCCGCCCGGATCCGAGCGGTGTCGAGGCGTGTCTGTGGCACGACACAGCAGCGTAGCGCCGCCGGCGCTGTTCCCTCGCGGTTTTCCCGCTCCCGGCGAGGCCGTGAGACGACCCGTTGGGGTCCGCCAAGGCCCGCTCGGCCCGCATCGTGGCGCGATGGTCGACCGGCTCGTGCGCGGCCAGGTCGAAGCTGATGCAGGCGGCGTCCAGGGGACAGGGGAGCGCTCGGGGCGGGGCCTCGTTCGGGGCGACGCTGACCATGGTCGCGGCGCTGCTCGCCCTCGGGGTGCAGGTGCGGCGATGGCGGCACGGGCCGGGTTCAGCGCGCAGTCCTCGCGGAAGAGCTTCACCGACGTCACCACGCTGCCCGAAGTGGACCTGGCCGAGCACGGCGCCGAGGGCATCGCGACAGTGCTGACCAAGGTGCTGGCGTTCACTCCCAGCGCCTCGGCCGCCCGGCGGCTGGCCGAGCAGAACGGGCTCCGCCTGGTCCTGGAGACCGGCGGGGAGCAGACCTCGGCCGTACTGCCGGAGGCCGACGCGCTGCGCCCGCTGGGCGACGTGGTCGCCGAACACCTGGCCGCCACGGACAGGACGCCGGAGGGGATCCATGTGAAGGCCGGGCGCAAGCTGGCTCTGGTGCGAGGGCTAGCCTGGACACGGAGGGCGGTGGTGGCATGGCAATGAGCCTGCGACGCAAGGCGGCGGCCGACGGGACGGTGTACCGGATCACCGAGGCCCGGCAGAGCCTGGACGATGATGTGCGCGGGCGGCAGCGCCGTTACATCATCTCGATGCTGATCCGCACCGTGGCGGTGCTCCTCACGGTCCTGCTGTGGCACGTGAGCACGCCGCTCGCCGCCGTGACGCTGGTGCTGGGCGCGGTGCTGCCGTATGTCGCCGTCGTCATCGCCAACGCGGGCCGCGAGAACGTGCCCTCCCTGCCGTCCACCTTCCTCCCCGGAACCGCCGGGCGGTCGCTGCCTCCGGGCGACTCCGAGGGTGAAACCCGATGATCACAAGCGGAGTTCGGAGTTCCGACCGGAGGGCCGCGCTCCGGCCGTCAGGGGCGCGCCAAGCTCAAGAAAAGCTCAGTTCAATTCGGACCATCGGGTGCATCGGTGGGTGCATTGCATGTCATACTTCAAGAGCGCTCCGTATCCCCCGTCGGAGCGACGGACCGACGCCGGGCGGCTCCCCCCGTGGCTGCCCGGCGTCGCCCTTTTCTCGTGATGATGTTGGATGGATTCCGTGTCGGATGTGACGAACGAATCCCCACGTGACCCGCTGATCTGCTCGGCCAAGGGCTGTCGCGAGACCGCCGCCTGGGTGCTGGCCTGGAACAATCCGAAGCTGCACACGCCCGAGCGCCGCAAGACCTGGCTGGCGTGCGAGGGGCACCGCGAGCACCTTTCCCAGTTCCTCGGGGTCCGGGGCTTCCTGAAGGACGTCGTGCCGCTCGCGGAGTGGGAAGAGACCGAGGCCGGGTCAGCCGCCGATCGCTGACATGGGCCGGGTCGGCTGGACGAACGACGGGTCGTCCAGGCCCGAGCCCGCCTTCTTGCCCCACATCGCGACCTGCCACCGCCGGGCGATCTCCGCGTCCTCCGCGCCGGAGCGCAGGGCGCCGCGCAGGTCGGACTCCTCGCGGGCGAACAGGCACGTGCGCACCTGCCCGTCGGCGGTCAGCCGGGTGCGGTCGCAGGTGCGGCAGAACGGGCGGGTGACGGAGGCGATGACGCCGACGCGGTGCGGGCCGCCGTCGACCAGCCAGCGTTCGGCGGGGGCGGAGCCGCGCTCCTCGTCCTCCTCGGGGGTGAGGGTGAAGCGGGTGCGCAGCGACTCCAGGATGTCCCCGGCGGTGATCATCTCCGTGCGCTGCCAGCCGTGCTGGGCGTCCAGCGGCATCTGCTCGATGAACCGCAACTCGTAGCCGTGGTCGATCGCCCAGGCCAGCAGCTCGGGGGCCTCCCCGTCGTTGAGCCCGGGCATCAGCACCGCGTTGACCTTGACCGGGGTGAGCCCGGCGGCCCTGGCGGCGGCCAGGCCGCGCAGCACGTCGCCGTGGCGCCTGCGGCGGGTGATGCGCTCGAAGACGGCGGGGTCGGTGGTGTCCAGTGACACATTGACCCGGTCCAGGCCGGCCGCGCGCAGGGCGGTGGCCGTGCGCTCAAGCCCGATGCCGTTGGTGGTCAGCGACAGCCGGGGCCGGGGCCGCAGCGCGGCGCAGCGCTCGACGATGCCGACCAGCCCGGGGCGCAGCAGCGGCTCGCCGCCGGTGAACCTGACCTCGGTGACGCCGAGCCGCGTGACGGCGATCCGCACCAGACGGACGATCTCGTCGTCGGTGAGCAGGTCGGGCTTGGCCAGCCAGGACAGCCCCTCCTCCGGCATGCAGTACGTGCAGCGGAGGTTGCACCTGTCGGTCAACGAGACCCGCAGGTCGGTGGCGGTCCGCCCATACGTGTCAAGCAGCATGTCAGGCAGCGTACGCGACGCGCGGCACCGGCCGGGAGTCGATCGACGACGGGCGGGATGACAAGGGCTCCGCATGAGACCCGACCGTGGCTCAACTCCGGTCAGTGGGACGGCCGCTGTCGGTCCCGGGACGTATCCTCAGTGACCATGCTCGAAGACCATCAGGCGGCCGTGGCCCACGTCCCAGCGCAGCAGTCCGACGACCGGCCGCCCCGGCCCCCGGAGCCGTGGCCCCCGGAGTATCCGGGCGGATACGCGGTGGTGGACGTCGAGACGACGGGGCTGGCCCGCGAGGACCGGATCGTGTCCGCCGCGGTCTACCGGCTGACGGCCACCGGAGAGGTCGAGGACCACTGGTACACGACGGTGAACCCGCGCCGCGATCCCGGGCCGACCTGGATCCACGGCCTGACCGCCGCGATGCTGGCGGACGCGCCGCTCTTCCCGGAGATCGCCGCGGAGTTCGGGGAGCGGCTGGCGGGCCGGGTGCTCGTCGCGCACAACGCGGTGTTCGACTGGTCGATGATCGCGAGGGAGTTCGCCCGGGCGTCGCTGACCGCGCCCGTGGAGCAGCGGCTGTGCACCATCGCCCTGTCGAAGGCGCTGGCGCTGCCGCTGCCGAACTTCAAGCTGGAGACGCTGGCCGCGCACTTCGGGGTCACCCAGCGCCGCGCGCACCACGCGCTGGACGACGCGCGGGTGCTGGCGGAGGCGTTCCGGCCGAGTCTGCACCGGGCGGCGGCGCGGGAGCTGCGGCTGCCGCTGCTCGTGTGCCGCCCGATCACCGAGTGGACGGAGTCTCCGGTCGCCGGGGAGGGCGCGGGGCCGGGCCGGACCGCGTGGCGGCCCGGCTGGCGCCCGGCGCGGCGGCGTCCGCCGTGCCCGCACCCCAACCCCGGGCGGTACCAGCCGGGCGGACGGCTGACGCAGGGCATGCGCGTCGCCTTTTCGGGTGACACGTCGGTCGAGCGCGAGTTGCTGGAGGACCAGGCCGTCGATGCGGGTCTGCACGTGGCGACGAGCGTCTCGCGGCTGACCAGTCTGCTGGTCAGCAACGATCCGGAGGCCGCCACCGCGAAGGTCGCGCGGGCGCGGGCGTACGGCACGCCGATCCTGGACGAGGCGGCGTTCACGCAGCTCCTGCGGGACGTCGCCCCGGCCGCCCCGGGGACCGGGCGCTGAGGCCGCTCCGGTACCGTCGGGAGGCGTGTACCGGTTTCTGCTGTCCCGGCAGTGGGTGCTCCTCACCCTCGTCGCCCTGGCCATGATCCCGTGCCTCATCTGGCTCGGGTTCTGGCAGCTCCACCGCCACGAGCAGCGGGTGGAACGGAACGATCTGATCGGCGACAGCCTGGCCGCCGATCCGGTGCCGATGAGCGAGCTGACAGCGCCGGGCGGCGCGCCCGACCCCGACGACCGGTACCGGCCGGTGACGGCGACCGGCGTCTACGACACGGACGACCAGGTGGTCGTCCGGAACCGCACGGGCTCGAACGGCGCGGTGGGGTACTACGTGCTCACGCCGCTGGTCGAGGCGGACGGCACGGGCGTGCTGGTGAACCGCGGCTTCGTGCCCGCCGGGAGCGACTACACGCGGGTGCCGGACGTGGCGGAGCCGCCGACCGGCGAGGTGACGGTCACCGGGCGGCTGATGGCCGACGAGAGCACCGGCACCACGGGGATCAGGGACCGTGACGGGCTGCCGGACGGCATGATCATGATGATCAACAGCCAGGAGCGGGGCGAGGCCGCGGGACTGCCGATGCTCGGCGGGTACCTGGAGCTGACCGAGACGTCCCCGGCCCCGAGGGACGCGGAGGAGCAGCCGGAGCCGCTGCCCGAGCCGGACCACACGGGCATCGGGTCGCACTTCGCCTACGCGATCCAGTGGTGGATGTTCGCGGGTGGCGTCCCGGTGGGCTGGTTCCTGCTGCTGCGCCGCGAAGTCCAGGACCTGAAGGCGGCCCGCGGCAAGAAAGCCGCGTCCACCCCCACCGAGCCGGTCGAGGTGGCGTCGGTCTGACGTCCGCCCGGTCCGGCCTTCGCGCGGCTCAGCTCACGCGCTCGGGTGAGTGCTTCGCCGGGCGGAGACGGGCCTCCGTGGGGAGAGCGGAAAGGCCGGCCGAGGTGCGGGCGTGGTCGACGGCTTCCGTGCGCAGGCGGTGGACCACCTCGTCGGGGCTGGCCTGGGGAGCCAGCAGAAGGCCGATCCTTATGCGGGGCTGACCGCGGCGGCCGATCAGGGTGACGCGGGCGCGGTCGATGCCCGGCAGGGCCTCGGACTCGGCGGCCACCACGTCCTCCATGGCCCGTCCGCGCAGCAGGGCACCCACGCCGTCACCGCTGTCGACCAGGATCTCGGTGAGGCGGCGCCTGCGCAGCTGGGCCAGCGCCCACCAGAGGGAGAGCAGCACCAGCAGCGCGAGGCCGCCGATGACCACCGGCCACCACCAGCTCTCGCCGCGCCACTGCGTGCGGTCGGTGTGGGTCAGCAGCACGTCCTCGGGGGCGCGCCAGGACCAGCCCGACGGCATGCCGACGCCCAGGCGGTGGGGCAGGTCGGCCGCGGCGACGACGGCGGCCAGGCCGGTGCCGAAGAGGAGCAGGCCCGTCAGGCCGATCAGGACCCGGTTCACGATCCGCAGCATGGTTCCGTTCCCTCGGTCGTCTTCTTCGCGTTCTTCGCGCTCAGTGCTTCGGGGGGCGGCGGACGTGCACGGTCAGCGCGGGCTGCCTGGCCAGGCCGAGCTCCCTTATGCCCTGTTCGAGCACGGCGTCGAGGTCGGACCGGACGGCGTCGAGCTCCCTGAAGTGCGCCTCGGTCAGGACCCGGATCCGGCGGCGGCCGACCGTGACGCGGACCGTCTGGACACCCGCGACCTCCATCGCCCGGTCGCGCAGCACCACGGCGGCGGCGGACCGTTCGATCCCGGCGCGCATCTCGTCGCTGTCCCGCCGCATCGGCAGCAGGGCGCGCAGCCCCGGCGTGACCGCGATCGCCATGAGCCAGCTCCCGATCAGCATGGCCGCGGCGGCGCCGGAGACGACCCACGGGTCGTCGAACTGGCGGGTGGCGAGCTCGTCGGCGAGGGAGCGGCGCCACTCGGCGGCCCGGCGCTCGGCCCGCACGTTCGCGATGTCGTACAGCAGCACGCCGGACGCCCCGAGCAGCACGACGGCGACGAGGGTGGCGGGCACCCGGCGCACGGACCAGAAACGGCCGGCGGGTCCGTCGTTCGCGCGGTCCGGCTCGAAACGCGCGGCGGAGGTGGACTGGGCCATGCCCCCCGCGTCGGCGTCCCCGCCCCCGCCCCCGGCACCCGCGCCCGGGTCCGCGTCCTGGCGCTTCTCCAGGGTGGGCGAGCCCGTGCCCTCCCCGGGCTCGCCGCCGGGCTCGCTCACCGCACCCTCCCGGAGGCGGTGTCGCCGCCCGCGTGGACGGAGTGCAGCCGCTCCACGGCGACGAGCACGTCGGACGTCTCCATCCCGGCCAACTCCCGGACTCTTTCGGCGATATGACGGCGAACGGAGCGGCATTGGGCTCCGATGTCGGAAGGGTAGCCGAGCTCGACGGCGACCCTGATGCTCGCCAGACCGCCCGTGCCGTCACCGCTGGGCGGGCGACTGATCACGGCGGTGGCCTGGGGGCCGCCACCACGGCGGTGCGGCACCGGTGGTGCCCCGGCCTCGGCGCGCAGCGCCTCCCGGGCCGCCTGGACCGCGAGCCTCGCCACGACGCGCTCGGCGATGCGCGTCACCCCGCGGTCCGCCGCGGGCACCACCGGCTCGACCACGTCGGTCACCGTCGCCGGTCGTGTTCGTCGCGGTCCCGGACCCGGAAGAAGTCGCCCGGCTCCAGGTCCCCGTCGACGAAACGGCCGGCGAAGAACCCGATGGTGCCGAGCGACGCCACCAGCAGGAAAGCTCCGAAGCCGCCGAAATAGCCGGCGAAACCCAGCGCCATGCCGGCGATCATGCCGACCACAGCCATGCTCATGATGTGCTCCTGCTCCGCTGCCGGCCGCTACTGCAGCGGGGGCCGCTCGTCGTCGTCCTCTTCACCTTCGGGCAGATTCACGTCGCCCACATTGATGTTGACCTCGACGACTTCCAGACCGGTCATGCGCTCCACGGCCGAGATGACGTTCTCCCGTACGGTACGGGATACATCGGCGATGGAAACGCCGTATTCCACAACGATTTCGAGATCGAGAGCCGTCTGCACCTCGCCTACCTCGGCCTTGACGCCGCGCGTCGCGGACTTGCTCGCGCCGGGCACCCGGTCGCGCACCGCGCCGAACGTGCGGGCCAGCCCGCTGCCCATGGCGTGCACGCCGACGACGTCGCGCGCCGCCATACCGGCGATCTTGGCGACCACGCCGTCCGCGATGGTGGTCCGGCCCCGGGTGGCCGGATCCCCGCTGCCCCGACGCGCCACCTGCGGCTTACCGGGACCGTCGATGGTGGTGGTGCTGGTCCCCTCCGTACTGGTGTCGGTCACTTCGCCTTCGCCCCTTTCCTGGCGGCGGTCAGCCCCGCCGCCCCCATGCCACCCTAAGCGTGCGCACGGACGCGCCACGCGGTCACGCGCCCCGAACGGGTGGCGGCGTGCGACGAACCCGCGTCCGGGCGGCCCCTGCGTACGAGATGCTGTGTACCCCACTCCGGCCGGTTGAGTGCGGCCGGGGTAGACGAAGGTGGGCACACATGGGTTCGGACCCGCTGTTGCGGGAGGTGCGGCGGCAGTTGAGCCTCGGCAGGCTGCTGCCGCTCGGGACGCCGGGGGACGGCGCGTGGGTGGCGGAGAGCGCGGCGGCGGCGGTGCTGGCGCGGGCGGTGGCGGCGGCTCCCGGGGTGCGGGGGGAGGGTCTGCGGATCGGGCCGGCGGGTGAGGCGTTCGCCGCCCCCGACGCGGCGGGGGCCGTCGTGCCGCCGCCGAGCGGGCTGCCGCCAGGGCCGCTGCGGATCGAGGCGAGCGTCGCCGTGCGCGCGGACCGGCCGCTGACCGACTCGGCCGACGAGGTGCGCGCGGTGCTGACGGCGGCGGCCGGGGAACGGCTGGGGCTGGACGTCGCGGCCATCGACGTGGAGGTGACGGCGCTGCTGCCGGACCCGACGCCTGGGGCGGCCGACCCGCCCGCGCCTCCGGCGCTTCCGCCCGGCACCGCACCCGACTCGGAACCGGGCGCGTCGGTGGCGGCGGCGGTGCTCGCCGTCCCCGGCGTGCTGTCGCTGTCCGGCGCCCTCGGCGGCCCGTCCCGGGCGGTGGAGGTGACGGACGACGTGATCCGCGTCCAGCTCACGATCGCCCCGGACCACCGAGCCCTGGACGTGGCCCGCGCCGTCTCGGCGGCGATCGCGCGGGCGACATCCCCGGAGCCGACGCGGGTATCGGTCCTGATCGCGGAGATCCACGCCCCGGAATAGACACCGGTACGAGCTGCGGTGACAGGCGGTTCGGCGGCGTGGGCGCGGTGATCGCCGTGGGAACCGGAGGCGAGCACGGCCACGGAGGGCCACCGGGCCGAGCCGCGCGTCCTGAACGGGTCCAGCCCCGCCCAGGCGAAGTGACCGCGACAGCGCCGGGAGCACCACCGGGGCGAATCCGCGGCGGGGTGGGGGTGGTCAGGGAGCGTTCGGACCGGCCCGGGGACGGAAGGGCTATTCGGAGAAGCCGGCCAGGTCGCGGAGGCGGCGGGCCTGGGCGGCTCGTTCCGCCGCTCGTTGGGCGTCGTAGGTGCGGTCGGGAGCGGCGCGGAGGAGGGCCTTCGTCTCGATCAGGGCGTTCCGGGGGGCGGCGACGAGGGCAGCGACCAAGTCGTCCGTCGCGGCGTCGAGTTCGGCGGTGGGGACCACGATGTTGGCCAGGCCGACACGTTCGGCCTCGGCCGCGTGCACGAAGCGGCCGGTGGCGCAGATCTCCAGAGCGCGGGCGTAGCCCACCAGGGAGACGAGGGGCTGGGTACCGGTCAGGTCGGGGACCAGGCCGAGCGCGGTCTCGCGCATCGCGAACTGGGCGTCCTCGGCGCAGACCCGCAGGTCGCAGGCGAGGGCGAGCTGGAAGCCGGCGCCGACCGCGTGGCCCTGGACCGCCGCGACGGTCACCAGGTCGTTCCGGCGCCACCAGGTGAACGCCTCCTGGTACGTGGCGATGGCGGCGTCGAGGTCCTCGTCGTTGGCGCGGGCCAGCTCGATGAAGTTGAGCTCGCCGTCGATGCCTTCCGGCGTGAACGCGCGGCGGTCCAGCCCGGCCGAGAAGGAGACGCCCTCGGCGCGGAGCACGACGACGCGGACGTCGCCGGGCAGCAGCCGACCGGTCTCGGCCAGGGCCCGCCACAACGCCGGGGTCTGGGCGTTGCGCTTGTCGGGATTGGCGAGCGTGACGGTCGCCACGGCCTTCTGGACGGTGACGCGCACGCCGTCCCTGTCGAGCAGGCTCATCGGGCCCTCCGTGGGTTACTCGGCGGTAATTTACGTCCGCAGAGTAACCCCTCGGCGTGCGTGCCGTGTCAGGGGGTCGGAGCCGGCTTCTTGCCGCGTGTGGCGCCGCCCCGGCCGCGCAGGGTCACATCGGCCTCGCTGAGCATGCGGTGCACGAAGCCGTACGACCGGCCGGTTTCCTCGGCGAGCGCCCGGATACTCGCGCCCGATTCGTACTTACGCTTCAGGTCCGCGGCGAGCTGCTCGCGCGCGGGGCCGGTCACCCGGCTGCCCTTCTTCAGAGTCTCGGCCACCCGTGCCTCCTCGTGGAAGTGCGCTCTGGACTCTCATGATCACCCCTATCCATCTTCCTGGCCACCCATTCGTCTACGTCCGTACGACAAGCGGACCGCAGCCGGGCGGGCAGGCCGGGACAAACGGACCCAGAGCCCCCCGCCCGGGATGCGAAAAGCGCAGCTCAGAAGCGGTCGACAGCCCGTTCCCCGCACCGCCGCCGCGACACGCCGGGATACGACAGCTCTCACTCAGATGAATGATCAAGCGTCGGCCGAATGATCCACCGGGCATGATCACAAACGACTGCCCCGGTCGGGCTCAGGCGAGGGCGACCAGGTCCGCGTAGTCGGCGCTCCACAGGTCCTCCACGCCGTCCGGCAAGAGGATGATCCGCTCGGGCTGGAGCGCGTCCACCGCGCCCTCGTCGTGCGTGACGAGGACGACCGCGCCCGTGAAGCCGCGCAGCGCGCCGAGGATCTCCTCGCGGCTGGCGGGGTCCAGGTTGTTCGTCGGCTCGTCCAGCAGCAGCACGTTGGCCGAGGAGACCACGAGGGTGGCCAGCGCCAGGCGGGTCTTCTCGCCGCCGGAGAGCACTCCGGCCGGCTTGTCGACATCGTCGCCGGAGAAGAGGAACGAGCCGAGCGTCTTGCGCACGTCCACCATGTCCAGGTCGGGGGCGGACGAACGCATGTTCTCCAGCACGGTGCGGTCCGGGTCGAGCGTCTCGTGCTCCTGCGCGTAGTACCCCAGCTTGAGGCCGTGGCCCGGCGTGACCTGGCCGGTGTCGGGCTTCTCGGCGCCGGCGAGCAGCCGCAGCAGCGTCGTCTTGCCGGCGCCGTTGAGGCCGAGGATGACGACGCGGGAACCCTTGTCGATGGCGAGCGAGACGTCGGCGAAGATCTCCAGCGAGCCATAGGACTTGGACAGGCCCTCGGCGGTCAGCGGGGTCTTGCCGCACGGCGCGGGGTCGGGGAAGCGCAGCTTGGCGACCTTGTCGGACTGGCGCTGGGCCTCCAGGCCGGAGAGCAGCCGCTCGGCACGACGCGCCATGTTCTGCGCGGCGACGGCCTTGGTGGCCTTGGCGCGCATCTTGTCGGCCTGGGTGTTGAGGGCGGCGGCCTTCTTCTCGGCGTTCGCGCGCTCGCGCCTGCGCCGCTTCTCGTCAGCCTCGCGCTGGACCTGGTACTGCTTCCAGCCCATGTTGTAGACGTCGATCCGGGACCGGTTGGCGTCGAGGTAGAACACCTTGTTGACCACGGTCTCGATCAGGGCGATGTCGTGGGAGATCACGACGAGACCGCCGCGGTACGTCCGCAGGAAGTCCCGCAGCCAGACGATGGAGTCGGCGTCCAGGTGGTTCGTCGGCTCGTCGAGCAGGAGCGTGTCGGCGTCCGAGAAGAGGATGCGGGCCAGCTCGACACGGCGCCGCTGGCCGCCGGAGAGGGTGTGCAACTGCTGGCCGAGGACGCGGTCGGGCAGTCCCAGGCTGGCGGCGATGGTGGCGGCCTCGGCCTCGGCCGCGTAGCCGCCCCGGGTGAGGAACTCGGTCTCCAGGCGCTCGTACTTCTTCATCGCGCGGTCGCGGACCGAGCCCTCGCCGCTGGCCATCAGCTGCTCGTTCTGGCGCATGCCGCGCAGCACGCTGTCCAGGCCGCGCGCGGCGAGGATGCGGTCGCGGGCGAGGATATCGAGGTCGCCGGTGCGCGGGTCCTGCGGCAGATAGCCGACCTCGCCGCCCCGGGTGATGGTCCCGGCGGCCGGGACGCCTTCACCGGCCAGGCACTTGGTCAGGGTGGTCTTCCCGGCGCCGTTGCGGCCGACGAGACCGATGCGGTCGCCGGTGGCGATGCGGAAGGAAGCGGATTCGATGAGGACGCGGGCTCCGGCGCGCAACTCGATGCCGGTGGCGGTGATCATGGACGGACTCCAGAGGCGGGTGGGGCGGGACGTACGGGCCGGCGGGCGGTGCGGCTACGTCCGCTACGCGAGGAGCGGTGTGTCCGTGTCCATACGATTCATTCTAACGGCGCGGCGCAATGTGTTTTCCGCGCCGTTTTCCGCACCGTTTTCCGCGCGCGGCGACGCCGGCGGGCACGGGGCGGTGGCGCGCCGCATCAGGCTCCCCCGTTATGCACCTGGAACGCGGCCCGGCGGACCCGTTTGGCGAGGGCCGGGTCGGGGTGGGCGGCGGCCAGGGCCAGCAGCACCTGGACGGTGCGCGGGTGGCCGCAGACGCGGATCTCGTCAATCAGCTCGGTGACCGAGGGCTGCGGGGCGGCGTCGAGATGGTCGAGCAGCAGGCGTTCGGCGCCGTGTTCATGGGCGGCGGAGGCGGTGTCGACCCAGAGCCAGGTGGCCTCGGTGCGGGTGAGCACGCCGAGCGGGTCGTCGGCTGCGTCGCGCGGGTCGCCCGCCTCGTGGTCGGCCAGCCACAGCAGCGCGTAGGGGCGCAGCACGGGCTCGACGGCGGCGTCCCTTATGGCGGGCAGGGCGGGCGCGCCCACCACGCGCAGGGCCTCGAAGGCGAGGCCCCGGATCAGCGCGTCCTCGCCACGGGCGGCGTCGAGCAGCTCGGTGACGGCCGGGCCGGTGGGGCGGGCGGCGAGCCAGGCGCGGTACTCGGCACGGGCCGGGCCCGGCGTGAGGTGCGTGCAGCCGCGCAGCATGCCCACGGCGGACTGCTCGATGTTGCCGGCCGGGCTCTGGGCGGCGATGCAGATGTGCTCCAGCTTCGTCCACATGGCCCAGCTCCCCAGCTCGGTGAGGCGGGCCCGGACGGGCTGCCGTCCGCGCGCGTGGAGGGTGAGGGCGCCGACCGAGGCCAGGGCGTCCAGGGCCCAGCCGAGGAGGCGGACGAGCTCGGGGGTCTCCTGGGGGCGGGCCGCGCCGGCCGGGGGCGTTATGCCCCGGGGGTCGGACGTCCGGGGGGCGTTGTCCTGGGCGCTGTCGGTGGCTTGGTCCTCGGTGGCCGGGGCCTCGGTGGTGGCTTGGTCCTCGGTGGCCGGGGCCTCGGTGGTGGTGGCCGGGTCGCGGTCGGCGCGGAGCTCGGTGATGCGCTGGAGCAGCAGGTCGATCAAGCCGGCCGCCGTCACCGGGCCGTCGGAGAGCCGCATGACGGACAGGAGCTGCGGCACGGCGGCCACGACATCGGCCACCGTGCCCGGGTCGGCGTCCGGCGGCGCGGGCCGGGCCAGGGACCAGGCGTCGAAGAGCGCGACCCAGCCGCGCAGGGCCGCCGTGTCGTCGCGGTGCCAGGCGCGCAGTCGCCAGCCGGCGCGGACGCCGCCGCTGTCCGGGGCGTCCGGCGCCTGCTCGATCAGCCCGGCGAGGCGGGCGCGTCCCCAGTGGTCACGCACCGCGTGCCGGGTCAGTCCCAGGTCCGCCGCGGCCTCCTCGGCGGCGGCCTCCGGCGAGCGGCCGGTGCGCTGCGCCCAGTGGGCGAGGCGGACGGCGTCGGCCAGGAGCGCGCGGGCCTGGCGGGCGAGCTGGTCCTGCGGGGCCACGCCGCGCGGCGGCGGGGCGGGAGTACGTCTACCGTGGGGCGTACCCCGGTGCGCGGCGGCGCGCTGTTGAGGCGTTTGTGGGACAAGTCGCAACCGGGGCTCACGCGGAGTTCGGAACGTCACCTGAGCAGTTTCACCGCTGGGGCAGTGAAAGCCCAAACCTCGGCTTCGGCGGCTCACATGAGCGGCGTGAGGAAGCGGCGCAGGCGCTCCTCGTAGGCGGCCGGATCGGCGTTCCACATGGCGGCGTGCCCGGCGTTCGGGACGGTGTGGAGCGTGACGCTCTCGGGGTGCTCGGCGGCCAGTTCCCGGGATGCGCGCCAGGGCGCGACGCTGTCGTCGGGGCCGTGGAAGATCATGACGGGGAGCGGCGCGCCGCCGTGGCCGGTGGGGTGGCCGGGAGGGCGTTCGTCCGTGTCGAGGCCGAAGCCGCCGTTGGCCGCGCCGAGCGCGAACGGCAGCAGCCGGGCGGGCACGCCGTGGTCGGCGGCCAGGGAGCGGAAGGTGGCGGCGGGCTCCAGGACGGGCGAGTCGAGGACGAGGCCGGCGACCTGGGCGTGGAGCGGCGACCGGACGGCGGCGCGCAGGGCCATGGCGCCGCCGGCGGACCAGCCGTAGAGGACGACGCGCTCGGCGCCGTAGCGGACGGCGTACCGCACGGCGGCCTCGGCGTCGCGCCACTCGTCGGCGCCGAGGCGGTTGACGCGGTCACGGGAGCGGGGGGCGCCGGGGTCGCCCCGGTAGACGGGGATGAGGACCGGGAAACGCTGCTCGCGCAGGAACGGCAGGAGGTTCAGGGGGTGTTCGCGGGTGGCGCCGAGACCGTGCAGGGCGATGACCCAGGTGGTGCGAGGGCCGGGCACGAACCAGGCGGGCAGCGGGCCGCTCTCGCCGGGGACGGACACGTCGGTGAACGGGATGCCGAGGGCGGTGCGCGGATCGCCGGTGTGGATCTGGGGGGTGAGCTCGACGGTGGTGCCGGGGGCGAGATCACCGCCGACGACGCGCTCCAGCTTCCGCACGACGGTGTCGGGGCCGCCGAACACGTCGTCGAGGACGGGCCCGACGACCGCGTGGCGACCACGGGCGGTGAGGCCATAGGTGCCCGGGCGCCGGGACCCGACGGACCGGGTGAGGGTGACGCGGCCGGGGCCGGTGGCGTGCACGGCGAGCCGTTCCCCGCCGAACCCGGCGGGCCGGGGTCGCCGCGAGGACCCCAGTGCGGCTCCCACGGCCCAACGTCCGGCGGCGACCGTGGCGACGGCCGCTCCGGCTCCCAGCAGGGTGGTGGCGGCCATGGCCGCCGTCGTGTGCCGACGCATGCCTTCCAGCATGGGCGCGATGGCCCAGTACCGCCATTCGGGCGGCGAGAAGCGGGCCGCGAGCGGCGGCCGGGGCCTGCCGTGGCCCGATCTGCGGGGATCGGGCCACGGCTCGTCCGTGGCCGTACGGGCGCGGCGCGGCGGCGCGGCGGCGCGCCCCGGGGAGCGTCGTGGCCCCGCGAAGATCCGGACGAGAGACCCGGCCGGTGCTCGGGGTCGGAGGTTCTCCGGTTGGTTCGCCGCGCGACGGGCGGCGCCGACGCGCCCCCGTCCCGGACCGGCGGGGAATCTCCGGCTCGGGACGCTAACGCTGGCCGTAGGTGCGGAGCTTGGTGGCGACCTTCGTCAGCTCTTCCGGCGGCAGCAGGGTCGGGGTGCGGCCCGGGACGGCGGTGGCGGTGAGCCACAGACGGCACATCCACTCCAGCTGGGCCGTGTTGTCGTACGCCTGGCGCAGGCTGCGGCCGTGAACGATCGTGCCGTGGTTGCGCAGCAGGCAGCCGGTGCGGTCGCGCAGGGCGGCGAGCATGTGGGTGGCCAGCTCCTCGCTGCCGTAGGTGGCGTACGGCGCGACGCGGACCGGGCCGCCGAGGGCGGCGGTCATGTAGTGGATGGCGGGCAGCTCGTCCACGAGGGTGGAGACGGCCGTCGCGTGCACCGCGTGGGTGTGGACGACGGCGGTGGCGTCCGTGGCGCCGTAGATCGCCAGATGCATCGGCAGCTCGCTGGTCGGGGCGAGGGAGCCGGCGCGGGGGCGGCCGGTCAGGTCCACGGCGAGGAGGTCGGCCGGGCCGAGGCGTTCGTAGGGGACGCCGGTGGGGGTGACCAGGACGGTGTCGTCCACGCGGACCGACAGGTTTCCCGAGGTGCCGACGACGAGGCCGTCCGTCACCGTCCGGCGTGCCCGGTCGATCAGCTCGCGCCACGCCTCGCGCCACGTGGACGGAACGTTTCGGCGCAGGACGATCCGATGCCGCCAGTTCATCTTTCGTTCACCTATTCACCTTACGTTAACGGCGTTTGTCCCCCCGCCCGCCGAGCGATTGTCCGGGTACATGGAACACATAACGCTGTTGATCACGATCGTGCTCATCACGGCTTTGGCGTTCGATTTCACCAACGGCTTCCACGACACGGCCAACGCCATGGCCACCACGATCTCGACCGGTGCCATGCGGCCCAAGGCCGCCGTGGCCATGTCGGCGGCGCTGAACCTCCTCGGCGCCTTCCTCTCGGTCGAGGTCGCGCGGACGATCTCCGGCGGCATCATCGACGAAGAGGCGGGCGTCCAGCCCGAAGTGATCTTCGCCGGGCTGGCCGGGGCCATCGTATGGAACCTGCTCACCTGGCTGGCCGGCCTCCCCTCCAGTTCGTCGCACGCCCTCTTCGGCGGCCTGATCGGCGCGACGCTCGCCTCGGTCGGCTCGGGCGCGGTCAACGGGGACGCCGTCGTCACCAAGGTCCTGGTACCGGCCGTGGCCGCCCCGCTGGTCGCCGGGCTCGCGGCGCTGCTGGCCACCCGGCTGACCTACCGCGTCACGCGCGGCGCCGACGAGAAGACCGCGGCCAAGGGATACCGGACGGGACAGATCGCCTCCGCCGCGCTCGTCTCCCTCGCGCACGGCACGAACGACGCGCAGAAGACGATGGGCGTCATGACGCTGGCACTGATCGCCGGCGGCACGCTGGACCCCGGCTCGGACCCGCCGCTGTGGGTGATCGGCTCCGCCGGGGCCGCCATCGCGCTCGGCACCTACCTCGGTGGCTGGCGCATCATCCGCACCATGGGCAAGGGCCTCACCGACATCCGGCCGCCGCAGGGCTTCGCCGCCCAGACCAGCGCGGCCACCACGATCCTCGCCTCCTCGCACATGGGGTTCGCGCTGTCCACCACGCAGGTCTGCTCGGGCGCGGTGATGGGCTGCGGCCTGGGCCGCAAGGGCGGCGTGGTCCACTGGTCCACCGCTTCGCGGATGGTCCTGGCGTGGGGCCTGACCCTCCCGGCGGCCGGGCTGATCGGCGCCGCCGGGGCGCTGCTGGCGGACCGGGGCGACTGGGGTGTGGGCGCGGTGGCGGTGCTGCTCGTCACGGCCGGGGTCGCGAGCTGGGCGCTGGCCCGCCGCCGGCCGGTCGACCACTCCAACGTCCTGGACACGGAGGTGGACGCGGGCAGGGAGATGGACCCGGGCACGGGGATGGACCCGGGCACGGCCCAGGAGCGGGACGCGGTCGGGGCCGTGCCCGGTCCGGTGCGCGTCGTCATCGCCGCGCCCGCCGCTACCGCGGCTCCCGCCGCCACTCCCGCTCCCGAGGTGTCGCTGTGAACATCGACTGGGCCGTTCTCGGCCAAGTGATTGTCGTCTCGGTGCTGCTGACGCTGGCCGTGGTCGGCCTGTTCTCGGTGGGCATCCGCACCGGGTCCGCCAAGTCGGCGGTGCGCTCGGCCGGTTACCTGTGTTTCACGGCGTGCGCGGCGGCCGTGGGCTACGGCATCTGGATCGTCGCGACGTAGTCCACGGGCCGGGAGCGGCTTCAACAGGGAGTTGACGCCGCTTCCGGCCCATGGTGGACTCAACGATGCCAAACGGCGGCAGGAGAGGAAGCCGGTGCGAATCCGGCGCGGTCCCGCCACTGTCACCGGGGAGTGCTCCCCCACCGAACGTCACGGTCCCGTCAGGGGCTGGAAGGCCGGGGGAAGCGCCGATCCGGGAGCCAGGAGACTCTCACCGCCGGTCACGTCGAACCAGGGCGCGGACCCTGAGTGAGGACATACCGCCATGACTGGCTCCTTCCTGCCCCCGCCACATCCGCACCGCGCCGCATCCGCACGAGGTACCACAACGGCCGGCTGACGTCATGCGCGCATCGCACGCGACGGCGTACGGCCTGGCCCTCGGCTACCTCGGCGATCTCCTCACCGGCGACCCGCGCCGGGGTCATCCGGTGGCCGCCTTCGGCCGTGCCGCCGCCGCCCTCGAACGCCGTCTGTGGCGCGACCACCGGGCCGCCGGTGTGCTGCACACCGCGCTGTGCGTCGGCGGAACGGCCGCGGGGGCGGCGGCACTCGCCGGGCTCACGCGGGGACACGCGGGGCGCGGCGCGGTAACGGCCATGGCCGCCTGGGCCGTTCTCGGCGGCACGAGCCTGGCGCGGGAGGCGCGCGGCCTCGGGGACGCGCTGGCGGCCGGAGACGTCGCGCGGGCACGGGAGTTGCTGCCCCGGCTCTGCGGGCGCGACCCGTTGTCGCTGGACGAACCGGCGCTGGCGCGGGCCGTCGTGGAGTCGGTCGCGGAGAACACCTCGGACGCGGTCGTCGGCGCGCTCGTCTGGGGCGCGATCGCCGGAGTGCCGGGGCTCGCCGCGTTCCGCGCGGTCAACACGCTGGACGCGATGGTCGGCCATCTCTCGCCGCGCTACCGCCGGTTCGGCTGGGCCTCGGCCCGGCTGGACGACCTGGCGGGCTGGCCGGGCGCCCGGCTCACCGCCGTCCTGGCCACCGTGGCCGGCCCCCGGCCGCGCGCCGCCGCCCGCGTGTGGCGGGCCGACGCGCACCGCCACCCGAGCCCCAACGCGGGCCCGGTGGAAGCCGCGTTCGCGGGCGCGCTGGGCGTCCGCCTCGGCGGCACGCTCTCCTACGGCGGACGGGTGGAGCACCGTCCGGTGCTCAACGCCGCTGGTCGCCCAGTGGATTTCGCCGACATCGACCGCGCGATCCGCCTCTCACGCCGCATCGGCACCCTGACCCTGGCCGCCTGCTGCGCGGCGAGCTACGCACGGGAGGCCCGAAGGTGAACGACCCGTACGAGCTCCCGCACCCCTCACTCGCGCCCCAGCGGGACGGGACCGAGAAGCCCACTCCGACGCCCGACCCGGGCGGCGACGCCGCCGGCGCGGCCCCGGACCCGCACGAACCCGCACCACGCGGCGCGGTCAACCGACCGGCGGACGCCGGCCCGGGCGAAGCCCCGCTCCCTCCCGCCCTGCCGTCCCCGCGGCACGGTCCAGTGCGGCGCGGTCCGGTACGGCGCGGGGGGGCGTTGCTCGTCGCCGGGACCACGTCCGACGCGGGGAAGAGTGTCGTCACCGCCGGGATCTGCCGGTGGCTCGCGCGGAAGGGAGTGCGGGTGGCGCCGTTCAAGGCGCAGAACATGTCGCTCAACTCCTTCGTCACCCGCGACGGCGCCGAGATCGGACGGGCGCAGGCCATGCAGGCCGCCGCCGCCCGGGTCGAGCCGAGCGCGCTGATGAATCCCGTGCTGCTCAAGCCCGGCAGCGATCGCGGGAGTCAGGTCGTCCTGCTGGGGCGGCCCGTCGGGGAGGTCACGGCACGCGGCTACCACACCGAGCGCCAGACCCGGCTGCTGCCGACCGTCACCGACTGCCTGGACCGGCTGCGCGCCGAGTACGACGCCGTGATCTGCGAGGGCGCGGGCAGTCCCGCCGAGATCAACCTGCGGCGCGGCGACATCGTCAACATGGGCCTGGCCCGCGCCGCCGGGCTGCCCGTCGTCATCGTCGGGGACATCGACCGGGGCGGCGTCTTCGCCTCCTTCTTCGGCACCACCGCCCTGCTGGCCGCCGCGGACCAAGCGCTGGTCGCGGGCTATGTCGTCAACAAGTTCCGTGGCGATCAGAGCCTGTTGACCCCGGGCCTGGACATGCTGCGCGGGCTGACCGGGCGGCCTGTGCTCGGGGTCCTCCCGCACCGGCACGGCCTGGGCATCGACGAGGAGGACGGCCTGCGGATGTCCCTGCGCGGCACCGTCCGCGAGGCGAGCGCCGCCCCGCCGCACGGCCGGGACGTGCTGCGGGTCACCGTCGTCGCCATCCCGCTGATGTCCAACTTCACGGACGTGGACGCACTGGCCGCCGAACCAGGGGTCGCCGTCCGCTTCACCGACCGGCCCGAGGAGCTGGCCGACGCCGACCTGGTGGTGATCCCCGGCACCCGGGGCACCGTGCGGGCGCTGGCCTGGCTGCGTGAACGCGGCCTGGCCGACGCCCTGTCGCGGCGCGCCGCCGAGCGGCGGCCGGTGCTGGGCATCTGCGGCGGCTTCCAACTCCTCGGCGAATCCATCGAGGACGACGTCGAGTCCCGGGAGGGCCGCGTCGACGGACTCGGCCTGCTGCCCGTCCACGTGCGGTTCGCCACCGGCAAGACCCTGGCCAGGCCCACCGGTCACGCGCTCGGCCACCCCGTCGAGGGCTACGAGATCCACCACGGCGTCGCGGATGTCCGGGGCGGCGAGCCGTTCCTCGACGGCTGCCGCGTCGGGGCCGTGTGGGGCACCCACTGGCACGGCTCGCTCGAAAGCGACGGATTCCGCCGGGCGTTCCTGACCCGGATCGCGGCGGACACCGGCCGGGCCTTCGTCCCGGCCCCGGACACGGGCTTCGGCGCGCTGCGCGAGGAGCAACTCGACCGGCTGGGCGATCTCATCGAGGAACACGCCGACACCGCCGCCCTGATGCGGCTCATCGAGGAGGGCGTCCCCGACGGCCTCCCCTTCATCCCGCCGGGAGCGCCATGACGACCGTGCTGCTGCTGTCCACCGCCGACACCGACCTGCTGGCCGCCCGCGCCTCGGGCGCCTCCTACCGGATCGCCAACCCGGCCCGGGTGGACACCGCTTCGGAGCTACCCGCGCTGCTCGCGGGCGCCGATCTCGTCGTGGTGCGGCTGCTGGGCGGCCTGCGCGCCTGGGAGGACGGGGTGGCCGCCGTCACGCGCTCCGGGCTCCCGGCCGTGCTGCTCGGTGGTGAGTCGACGCCGGACGCCGAGCTGATGGCCGCCTCCACCGCGCCCGCCGGGGTGGTCGCCGAGGCGTTGGCCTACCTGGTCGCGGGCGGCTCGGACAACCTCGCGGAGCTGGCGCGTTTCCTGTCCGACACCCTGCTGCTCACCGGCCACGGCTTCGCGCCGCCCCGGCCGATGCCCGCGTTCGGCACGCATGGGGCCCGCGCGCACAAGCCGGACCGGCCGACCGTGGGCGTCCTCTTCTACCGGGCGCACGAACTGGCGGGCAACACCGCGTTCGTGGACACTCTGTGCGACGCGCTGGAGGAGCGCGGTGCCAACGCCCTGCCCGTGTACTGCGGTTCGCTGCGCGGCGCCGACCCCGCGCTGTACGAGCTGCTCGGCCGCGCGGACGCGCTGATCGCGGCCGTGCTGGCGGCGGGCGGCAAGAGCGGTGGCGACGACGAGACATGGGACATCGGCGCGCTGGCCGAGCTCGACGTGCCCGTGCTCCAGGGCCTGTGCCTGACCGGCTCGCGCGCCGCCTGGGACGAGTCGGACGCGGCGCTGTCCCCGATGGACGCGGCGATGCAGGTCGCCATCCCGGAGTTCGACGGACGGCTGATCACCGTGCCGTTCTCCTTCAAGGAGGAAGGACCCGACGGCGTGCCCGTGTACGTCGCGGACCCCGAACGGGCCGGGCGGGTGGCCGGGATCGCCGTCCGGTACGCGGCGCTGCGGCACAAGCCGAACGCCGGGAAGCGCCTCGGCCTCGTCTTCACCGCCTACCCGACGAAACACGCCCGTGTCGGCAACGCCGTCGGTCTGGACACCCCCGCCTCAGCCATCCGGCTGCTGGCCGCGCTGGCGGAGGCCGGTTACGCGGTCGGGGACCACCCGGACCACGGTGACGAGCTGATCCACCGGCTCATCGCGGCCGGCGGCCACGACGTCGAGTGGCTCACCGAGGAGCAACTGGCCGCCGCCCCGGCCCGGGTGCCGCTCGCCGACTACGTCACGTGGTTCGAACGGCTCGACCCCGGGCTGCGGGAGGCGATGCGGGAGCACTGGGGCGAGCCACCGGGTTCGCTGTACGTGGACGGCGACGACATCGTGCTGGCGTCCCTGCGGTTCGGCGATGTCGTGCTGATGATCCAGCCGCCGCGCGGCTTCGGCGAGAACCCGATCGCGATCTACCACGACCCCGATCTGCCGCCCTCCCACCACTACCTGGCCGCCTACCGCTGGCTCGACCACACCTTCGGCGCCGACGCGGTGGTGCACCTGGGCAAGCACGGCACCATGGAGTGGCTGCCGGGCAAGGGGCTCGGCCTCTCGCGGGGCTG
The DNA here is from genome assembly GCF_035917415.1 of Streptomyces sp. NBC_01803. Classification (NCBI taxonomy): domain Bacteria; kingdom Bacillati; phylum Actinomycetota; class Actinomycetes; order Kitasatosporales; family Streptomycetaceae; genus Streptomyces; species Streptomyces sp. NBC_01803. Next base: position 5,087,716 of record NZ_CP109073.1, on the reverse strand, counting down.
CGCGCCCGACGCCGTGCTCGGTGAACTGCCGCTGGTGTACCCGTTCATCGTCAACGACCCCGGCGAGGGCACGCAGGCCAAGCGGCGCGGTCACGCCACGGTGGTGGACCACCTGGTGCCGCCGATGGCGCGCGCCGACTCCTACGGCGACCTGGCGAAGCTGGAGCAACTGCTCGACGAGTACGCCCTGGTGAGCGATCTCGACCCGGCCAAGGTGCCCGCCGTGCGCGGCCAGATCTGGACGCTGGTACGGGCGGCGGAGCTGCACCGGGACCTGCATGTCGAAGACCAGCCGGACGAGGACGACTTCGACGAGTTCGTGCTCCATCTCGACGGCTGGCTCTGCGAGATCAAGGATGTCCAGATCCGCGACGGCCTGCACATCCTGGGCATGGGCCCGGAGGGCGAGGCGCGGGTCAACCTGGCGCTGGCGGTGCTGCGTTCGGCCCAGATATGGGGTGGCGTGGCCGGGGCGCTCCCCGGGCTGCGGGCGGCGCTGGCCGCGCATTACGAGCTGGTCGAGGCTGAGTTGCTGGCCGAGCCGGGCGCACGGCTGGCGGTCCCGGCGGCGCTCGGCGATGGCCGCACGGCCTCCGACGCCGTCGACCTGCTGGAGGGGCTCGCACGGCGGCTCGTGGAGACGATGGAGGCGCGCGGCTGGGCCCGGGAGGCGGCCGAACCGGCGGTGGCCGAAGTGGTCGGCGCCGAGGTGCCGGAGGCCGCGCGGGTGCTGGAGTTCGCCGCCGACGAGGTGATTCCGCGCCTGGCCCGGACCACCGACGAGATCACCCATGTGCTGCACGCGCTGGAGGGCGGCTACGTGCCGGCCGGGCCGTCCGGCTCGCCCACTCGTGGCCTGGTCAACGTGCTGCCGACCGGCCGGAACTTCTACTCGGTCGATCCGAAGGCGATCCCGTCGCGGCTGTCGTGGGACGTCGGCAGCGCGCTGGCCGACTCGCTGCTGGCGCGGCACCTGGCCGACCACGGCACGTATCCGGCGTCCGTGGGACTGACGGTGTGGGGCACCTCGTGCATGCGCACGCAGGGCGACGACATCGCGGAGATCCTGGCGCTGCTGGGCTGCCGGCCGGTGTGGGACGACGCCTCGCGGCGGGTGACGGGCTTCGAGGTGGTGCGGCCGGCGGAGTTGGGGCGGCCCAGGATCGATGTCACGGTCCGGATCTCGGGGTTCTTCCGGGACGCCTTCCCGCACGTGGTGGCGCTGATCGACGACGCGGTGCGGGCCGTCGCGGAGCTGGACGAGCCCGCGGACCAGAACTTCGTGCGGGCGCACGCGGATGAGGACACCGCCCGGCACGGCGACCGGCGGCGGGCCACGTCGCGGATCTTCGGCTCCAAGCCGGGCGCGTACGGCGCGGGCCTGCTGCCGCTGATCGACGCGCGGAACTGGCGGGACGACGCGGACCTGGCCGAGGTGTACGCGGTCTGGGGCGGCTACGCCTACGGCCGGGGCCTGGACGGCCGCCCGGCGCGCGGCGACATGGAGACGGCGTTCCGGCGGATCCAGGTGGCGGCGAAGAACGTCGACACGCGCGAGCACGACATCGCGGACGCCGACGACTACTTCCAGTACCACGGCGGGATGGTCGCCATGGTCCGCCATCTGACCGGGGAGTCCCCTGAGGCGTACATCGGCGACAGCGCGGTGCCGGACCAGGTCAAGACGCGGACGCTGAGCGAGGAGACCCACCGGGTGTTCCGGGCTCGCGTGGTCAACCCCCGCTGGATGGCGGCGATGCGGCGGCACGGCTACAAGGGCGCCTTCGAAATGGCCGCGACCGTCGACTACTTGTTCGGCTACGACGCGACGGCGGGCGTCGTGGACGACTGGATGTACGAGAAGTTGGCGGCGGAGTACGTCTTCGACCCCGAGAACCAGGCGTTCATGCGGAAGTCCAACCCGTGGGCGCTGCGCGGCGTCACGGAACGCCTGCTGGAGGCCGCGGACCGGGGCCTGTGGGCCGAGCCGGACCAGGAGACGCTGGACCGGCTCCGGCAGACCTACCTCGATCTCGAAGGCGACCTGGAGGGTGACTCATGACCAGCCCCTATCCGTTCACCGCGATCGTCGGGATGGACGACCTGCGACTCGCCCTGCTGCTCAACGCGGTCTCCCCCGCCGTCGGCGGGGTGCTCGTCCGGGGTGAGAAGGGGACCGCCAAGAGCACTGCGGTACGGGCGCTTTCGGCCCTGCTGCCGGAGGTGGAGGTGGTGTCGTGGTGCCGGTTCTCCTGCGATCCGGCCGCGCCCGATCCCGCGTGCCCGGACGGCCCGCACCCCGTCGGGGACGGCACCACGCGGCCGGCCCGGCTGGTCGAGCTGCCGGTCGGGGCGAGCGAGGACCGGCTCGTCGGCGCGCTCGACATCGAACGGGCCCTGGCGGAGGGGGTGAAGGCGTTCGAGCCGGGGCTGCTGGCGCACGCGCACCGGGGGGTGCTCTACGTGGACGAGGTGAACCTGCTCAGCGACTTCCTCGTGGACTCGCTGCTCGACGCCGCCGCGATGGGCACCGCCTACGTCGAACGCGAGGGCGTCTCGGTCCGGTACGCCTCCCGCTTCCTGCTGGTCGGCACCATGAACCCGGAAGAGGGCGAGCTGCGCCCGCAGTTGCTCGACCGGTTCGGGCTGACCGTCGAGGTCGCCGCGTCGCGCGAGACCGACGAGCGGGTGGAGGTCGTGCGCCGGCGGCTCGCCCACGACGACGATCCGGCCGGGTTCGCCGCCCGGTGGGCGGACGAGGAGGAGGCGCTGCGGCAACGAATCGCCGCCGCACGGGCGTTGCTGCCGAGCGTGCGGCTGGGCGACGCGGCGCTGCGGCAGATCGCGGCCACCTGCGCGGCGTTCGAGGTGGACGGCATGCGCGCGGACATCGTGATGGCCCGCACGGCGACCGCGCTCGCCGCTTGGGCGGGACGGACCGACGTGCTGGCCGAGGACGTCCGGCAGGCCGCGCTGCTCGCGCTCCCGCACCGCAGGCGCCGTTCGCCGTTCGACGCGCCGGGGCTGGACCAGCAGAAGCTCGACGAGACGCTGGAGCGGGAGCGGGGCGAGGGCGGCGGCGGGGACGACGATCCCGAGCCCACTCCCCCGGACGACGACGGCGACGGCGGCGGGGACGGGGACAGGGACGGCGGTCAGGACGCGGACGGACCGTCGCCGGGCCAGGAGCACTCCGACGCCGACACCGACGGCACGGGCGGCGGCGGGGAGCGGACGCCCGCGCCCGCCGGGAAGCCGTTCACCGCGCGGGCGTTGACCGTGCCCGGGGTCGGCGAGGGCGCGGCCGGGCGACGCTCCCGGGCGCGGACCGCGCAGGGCCGCACCACCGGCGACCGGCGTCCCCAGGACGCCCTCGGCAAGCTGCACGTGGCCGCGACGCTGCGCGCCGCCGCGCCGCACCAGCGGGCGCGCGGGCGGTCCGGGCCGGGGTTGGTGATCCGGCGCGACGATCTGCGGGAGGCCGTACGCGAGGGCCGTGAGTCGAATCTCGTGCTGTTCGTCGTGGACGCCTCCGGCTCGATGGCCGCGCGGCAGCGGATGAGCGCCGTCAAGGGCGCCGTGCTGTCACTGCTGCTCGACGCCTACCAGCGACGCGACAAGGTGGGGCTGGTGACGTTCCGCCGCTCGGCGGCCGACCTGGTGCTGCCGCCCACGTCCTCGGTGGACGCCGCCGCCGCGCGCCTGGAACTGCTGCCGACCGGCGGCCGTACGCCGCTGGCCGAAGGGCTGCTGCGGGCGCGCGAGGTGCTGCGCGTGGAGCGGCTGCGCGATCCGGCGCGCCGCCCGCTGCTCGTCGCCGTCACGGACGGCCGGGCCACGGGCGGGCCCGAGCCGGTGGAACGGGCCCGCCGCGCGGCGCGCCTGCTGGCGGCCGAGGGCACCGCGTCGGTAGTGGTCGACTGCGAGTCCGGCCCGGTGCGGCTCGGCCTCGCCGGCGCGCTCGCCCGCGAACTCGGCGGACCGGCCGTCACGCTCGACGAGTTGCGCGCGGACACGGTGGCCGCGCTGGTCAACAACGTGAGGAGGGCCGCCTGATGCCCCAGGGACAGCCGTCCGTCGTGCCGGACGACGGACTCACCACGCGGCAGCGCCGCAACCGTCCGCTGGTCGTCGTGCACACCGGCACCGGCAAGGGCAAGTCGACGGCCGCGTTCGGGCTCGCGCTGCGCGCCTGGAATCAAGGCTGGCCGATCGGCGTGTTCCAGTTCGTCAAGTCGGCCAAGTGGCGCGTCGGGGAAGAGCGGGCGCTGCGCGTGCTCGGCGCGAGCGGCGAGGGCGGCAGCGTGGCGTGGCACAAGATGGGCGAGGGCTGGTCGTGGGTACAGCGCGACATCGCCTCCAGCGAGGACGCCGCCCGCGAGGGCTGGGAGCAGGTGAAGCGGGACCTGGCGGCGGAGACGTACCGGCTGTACGTGCTGGACGAGTTCGCGTATCCGATGCACTGGGGCTGGGTGGACACCGACGAGGTGGTCTCCGTGCTACGGGGCCGGCCGGGCACGCAGCACGTGGTGATCACCGGGCGCAACGCCCCCGCCGCGCTGCTCGACGCGGCGGATCTGGTCACCGAGATGGGCAAGGTCAAGCACCCGATGGACGCCGGGCAGAAGGGTCAGCGAGGCATCGAATGGTGAGCTCATGATGACCGTCCCCCGGCTGGTGATCGCCGCGCCCGCCTCGGGCAGCGGCAAGACCACCGTCGCCACCGGCCTGATGGCCGCGTTCGCCGCGCGCGGGATGGCGGTGTCCGGCCACAAGGTCGGCCCCGACTACATCGATCCGGGCTACCACGCCCTGGCCACCGGCCGCCCCGGCCGGAACCTGGACGCCTTCCTGTGCGGCCCCGAGCTGATCGCGCCGCTGTTCGCGAACGGCGCGGCCGGGGCCGAACTCGCCGTGATCGAGGGCGTGATGGGCCTGTTCGACGGCGCGGCCGGCGAGGGCGAGCTGGGATCGACGGCGCAGGTGGCAAAGCTCTTGCGGGCGCCGGTCGTGCTGGTGGTGGACGCCTCGTCGCAGTCCCGTTCGGTGGCCGCGCTGGTGCACGGCTTCGCGTCCTGGGACCCGGAGGTGCGGCTGGCGGGCGTGATCCTCAACAAGGTCGGGTCCGAGCGGCACGAGGAGCTGCTGCGCGAGGCGCTGGACCAGTCCGGGGTGCCGGTGCTGGGCGCGCTGCGCCGCGCCCAGCAGGTCCGGACTCCCTCCCGTCACCTGGGACTTGTACCGGTGGCCGAGCGGGAGGCGGATGCGGTGACCGCCGTCGGGGCGCTGGCCGGGCAGGTCCGCGAGGGCGTGGACCTGGACGCGGTGCTGGCCCTGGCGCGCGACGCGCCGCCGTTGCCCCTGCCGGCGGGTGCCGCGTGGACGCCGCCCGGGCCCGGACAGAAGCGCGCGCGGCGGCCGGTGATCGCCGTGGCGGGCGGGGCGGCGTTCACGTTCTCCTACGCCGAGCACACCGAGGCGCTGCGCGCGGCGGGCGCCGAGGTCGCCGTGTTCGACCCGCTGCGTGACGAGACGCTGCCGGCGGGCACGGCGGGGCTGGTCATCGGCGGCGGGTTCCCCGAGGTGTACGCGGCGGAGCTGTCCGCGAACGAGCCGTTGCGCGCGGCCGTGGCCGGACTGGCGGCGGACGGGGCGCCGGTGGCGGCCGAGTGTGCCGGACTGCTGTACCTGGCACGGTCGTTGGACGGGATGCCGATGTGCGGGGTGCTGGACGCCACGGCCCGGATGTCGGAGCGCCTGACGCTTGGGTACCGGGCGGCGGTGGCCGTCCACGACAGCGCGCTGGCGGCGGCCGGAACGCGGGTGCGGGGACATGAATTCCACCGGACCGTGCTCGAACCGGGCGCGGGCGAGCGGCCCGCGTGGGGCGTGACGCGGCCGGAGCGCCGCGTCGAGGGTTTCGTGCGGGACGGCGTGCACGCCTCGTACCTGCATGTGCACTGGGCCGCCGTGCCATCGGCGGCCGGGCGGCTGGTGGCGCACGCCGCCGCCGCTCGCGACGTCAAGACAGGAAGTATCGGATGAGCACCGCACAGCGCCTCCTGACGGGAGTCGGCGTAGGACCGGGCGACCCCGAACTGGTCACCGTGAAGGGCGTGAACGCGCTGCGCGGCGCGGCCGTCGTCGTCGTTCCCGTGCTGGACACGGGCGAACGGGGGCGGGCCGAGGCGACGGTGCTGCACTACGTCCCGCCCGAGCGGGTGGTGCGGGTCGTCTTCGCACTGAACGAGCGCAGCGACCGGGCGCGGCGGGAGGCCGCGTGGGACGCGGCGGGCGAGCGTGTGGCCGAACTGCTGCGCGGGCACGGGTCGGTGGCGTTCGCGACGATCGGTGATCCGAACGTGTACTCGACGTTCACGTATCTCGCCCAGACGGTGGGCGAGTCGGTGCCGGGGCTGCGGGTGGAGACGGTGCCGGGCATCACTGCCATGCAGGACCTGGCGGCGCGCGGCGGTGCCGTACTGACCGAGGGCACCGAGCCGTTGACGCTGGTCCCGGTCACGGCCGGGGCCGAGGTGCTGCGGGAGGCGCTGCGCGGGCCCGGCACGGTCGTGGCGTACAAGTTCGGCCGGCTGGCGGGCGAGGTGGTCGCCGCGCTGCGCGAGACGGGCCGGGCCGAGGGCGCCGTGTGGGGCTCGTCGCTGGGCCTGCCGGAGGAGTCGATCCGCCCGGCCGGGGAGCTGCCGGAGAGCGGCGAACTTCCCTACCTGTCCACGCTGATCGCTCCGGCGCGCCGGAGCGGACGGGGAGAGAAACTGTGAGCGACGACCGCGCGGCCACCCAACCGCACCCCACAACGATGCCCACACCCAGCCACGCGAGCGGAGAAGCTCACCAAGAGGACACCGTGAGCGACGACCGCGCGGCCACCCAACCGCACCCCACAACGATGCCCACACCCAGCCACGCGAGCGGAGAAGCTCACCAAGAGGATGCCGTGAGCGACAACCGCACGGCCACCCAACCGCACCCCACAACGATGCCCACACCCAGCCACGCGAGCGGAGAAGCTCACCAAGAGGATGCCGTGAGTGTTGCGGAGGGAGCCGTGAACGGCAGGGTGACGTTCGTGGGGGCCGGGCCGGGGGCGGCGGATCTGTTGACGTTCCGGGGTGCCCGCGCCATCGCGGAGGCGGATGTCGTGATCTGGGCGGCGAGCCTGGTCCATCCCGAGGTGATCGAACATGCCCGCCCCGGCGCGGAGATCATGGACTCGGCGGCCATGTCGCTGGAGGACGTGATCGCCGTCTACGAGCGGGCCGCGCGTGGCGAGGTCGCGCGGATCGCCCGCGTGCACTCCGGGGATCCGGCCCTGTGGGGCGGCACCCAGGAGCAGATCGACCGCTGCGAGGCGCTGGGCGTCGAGGTGGAGGTCGTGCCGGGCGTGTCGGCGTTCTCGGCCGTCGCGGCTCTGGCGCGGCGGGAGTTGACCATCCCCGAGGTGGCGCAGTCGGTGATCCTGACGCGGCTCGGCGGCGGGAAGACCCCGATGCCGGCCGGGGAGGAGGTCCGGGAGTTCGCGCGGCACGGCACGACGATGGCGCTGTTCCTGTCGGCGGCGCGCTCCGGGCAGTTGGCGCGGGAGCTGCTGGCGGGCGGATACGCGCCGGACACCCCGGTGATCGTCGCGTACCGGGCGACGTGGCCCGACGAACTGCTGCTGGACTGCACGGTGGAGACGCTGGAGGAGACGGTCAAGGAGCACCGGCTGTGGAAGCACACGCTGTTCCTGGTCGGTCCGGCGCTGGCCGCCTCCGGCACCCGTTCGCACCTTTACCACCCGGGCCACTTCCACGGGTACCGCCGGGCCGAGCGCGTGGCCCGGGGCGCACTGCGGGCGGCGAGGGCGACGCCCGATGAGTGAGCCCACCCCGCCCGAGGGCCCCGAGCTGCGCGAACCGGATCTGCCGAGGACGGCGAAGACCCGGCAGCGCGCGCTGCGCACCGGCTGGACGACGGGCACCTGCGCGTCGGCGGCGGCGCGGGCCGCCGCGCTGCACCTCGCGACGGGCGAGCCGCAGCGGTGGGTGGAGGTGGCGCTGCCGTCGGGGCAGCGGGTGACGTTCGCCGTGGAGCGCGCCGAACTGCTGCGGCCGGGGCGCGCCGAGGCGGTCGTCGTGAAGGACGCGGGCGACGACCCGGACGTGACGCACGGGTCCTCGCTGACGGCGACGGTGAGTTGGCGGGAAGGGCCAGGGCTGGCGCTGCACGGCGGGGTCGGCGTCGGCGTGGTGACCCGGCCGGGACTGGGCCTTGAGGTGGGCGGCCCGGCGATCAACGCGGTGCCCCGCCGGATGATCGACCAGGCGGTGCGGGAGGTGATCAACGTCGGGGCGCGCGGCGTCGATGTGACGATCAGCGTCCCGGACGGCGAGATGCGGGCGCGGAAGACGACGAACGCGCGGCTCGGCATCATCGGCGGGATCTCGATCCTCGGGACGACGGGCATCGTGCGGCCGTTCTCCACGGCGTCGTGGCGGGCGAGCGTGGAACAGGCGGTGGCGGTCGCGGCGGCGCAGGGCGTGCCCGCCATGGTGTTGTGCACGGGCGGCCGGACCGAGCGGGGCGCGATGCGGTCGCTGCCGTGGCTGCCGGACGTGGCGTTCGTGGAGGTCGGCGACTTCACGGGCGCGGCGCTGCGGCGGGCGGTGGAGGGCGGGCTGCCCCGGGTGGTGTTCGTCGGGATGGTCGGGAAGCTGACGAAGCTGGCGTCCGGTGTGCTGATGACGCACTACACGCGGTCGAAGGTGGACACCGGCGTGCTGGCCGAGGTCACCGAGGCGGTGGGCGGCCCGGCGTCGCTGACCGACGCGGTGGCGGCGGCGAACACGGCCCGGCACGCTTACGAACTCTGGGAGTCGGCTGGTTTGTTGGCGACGGCGGGCGAGGAACTGTGCGGGCGGGTGGCGCGCGTGCTGGAACGCTTCACGGACGGTCGGGTGGCGACGGAGGCCGCGATGGTGGACTTCACCGGCGAAACGCTGGTGGCCGCCGCCCCACCGGGCGGACTGCTGCGGGAGGCACGGTGATCACGGTCCTCGGCGTGGGAACGGTCGGCCCCGGCGCGGTCGTCCACGACGCGACCCTGGTGGTCGGCGCCCGCCGCCACCTGGCGGCGGCCGAGCTGCCACCGAACGCGGAACGCATCGAACTCGGCCCACTGGCCCCGGCCTTGGCGGCGATCGAAACCCACCTGGGTCTGCGCCGAACTTCTGCGGCGCCCCGGGCAGATGCCACCAGCGGACCGCGCGGAACGGAGCCCCCGGCCACCGACGGCCAGCCGGACAGCGCGACAGCGTCGGCACATGCCCCCAAGGGGCCGCACGGCACAGACGCCATACCCCCCACCCACCGACCGAACAACGGTCAAGTCTCAACAGCCGACGGCCACACCGACACAGGACCGGACACCACACCGACCCCCGCGACCAACCGCACCGCCAACGGCGGGATGACGCCGACGCATGCCACCGCCCACCGGCCTGGCGGCACAAGCACTTCGGACACGGCGCCGGGCACCGCCGCCGCCCGTCGGCGGGTTGTCGTGTTGGCGTCCGGGGATCCGGGGTTCTTCGGCATCGTGCGGGCGCTCGCCGAGCGGTTCGGGGTGGGGGTGCTCGATGTGCGGCCTTCCGTGCCCGCCGTGGCCGTCGCGTTCGCGCGGGTCGGGTTGCCGTGGGATGACGCCGTCGTCGTCAGCGCGCACGGGCGGGACCCCAGGATCGCCGTCAACGTCTGCCGGGCGCGGCCCAAGGTGGCCGTGCTGACCGGGCCGGGGGCCGGGCCGGCCGAGCTGGGGGCCGCGTTGGACGCGGCCGGGGTGCCGCGCGCGCTCGTCGTGGCCACCGCCCTGGGCGATCCCCACGGCGGCGAGCGCGTCGTGCGGGTGACTCCCGCCGGGGCCGCCGCGCGGGACTGGCCGGACGGCGGGCACGTCGTGCTGTGCCTGGACGAGGCTCGGATGCTCGCGCCCGCGCAGCGGACCATCGGCGGGCCGCCGCCCGGACCGGCCGGATGGGCGCTGCCCGAGGCCGCGTTCGAGCACCGGGACTCCATGGTCACCAAGTACGAGGTGCGGGCGCTCGCGCTGGCCCGGCTCGGGCCCCGGCTCGGGGACCTGGTGTGGGACGTCGGCGCAGGCTCCGGTTCGGTCGCCGTGGAATGCGCCCGGCTCGGCGCGGCGGCGATCGCCGTGGAGCGGACCGGGGACGGCGCCGCGCGTTGCCTGGCCAACGCCGCCGCGCACGGCGTCGACATCCAGGCCGTACACGGCGAGGCGCCCGCCGCGCTGGAGGAACTTCCCGACCCCGACGCCGTGTTCGTCGGCGGCGGGGGCGCGGAGCTGCCCGCGATCGTGGCCGCCTGCGCACGCCGCGCACGCCGCGTGATCGTGGTCACGCTGGCCGCCCTGGACCGCGTGGCGTCGGCGCGCGAGGCGCTGGCGGCCGGGGGCCTGGTCCCGGACGGGGTGCTGCTCCAATCCGCCCGGCTGGCTCCGCTGCCGGGTGACGTGACGCGGCTGGCCTCAGTCAACCCCGTTTTCGTTCTGTGGGGTTCGCGCCCCGGCACGCAAGAAGAAGGAGCACACTCGTGATCGGCCTGATCTCCGCCACCGCGGCCGGTGCCGCCGCCCGCGACCGGCTGGCAACGGTGTGGCCGGACCGCACCCGCGTCTACGAGGGGCCGGTCGGGGACGCGGTGCGGCGCGCGTTCGGCGAGTGCGAGCAGCTCGTCTGCTTCCTCGCCACCGGTGCCACCGTGCGGCTCATCGCGCCGCTGCTCGCCGACAAGTCGGCCGACCCGGGCGTGGTCTGCGTGGACGAGGCGGGCCGCCACGCGGTCGCCCTGCTGGGCGGCCACGCGGGCGGCGCCAACGAGCTGGCCCGCGCGGTCGCGGAGGCCCTGCCCGACTGTCTGCCGGTCGTCACCACGGCGACGGACGCGGCCGGGGCGCCGGGGCTGGACACCCTGGGCCGGCCGGTCGAGGGCGCCGTCGCGGCCGTCTCGCGGGCGATGCTCGACGGCGAGCCGGTGACGCTGGCGGCCGACGCCGTCTGGCCGTTGCCCGCGCTGCCGCCCAACGTCCGCCCGAACAGCGGCGGTTCGTGGACTCTCGCGATCACCGACCGGCTCGTTCCCCAGGAGGATGGGACCACCGCCGTGCTGCGTCCGCCCTCCCTCGTGGTGGGCGTGGGCGCGAGCCGGGGCGTGGCGGCGGACGAAGTCCTGGCGCTGGTCGAGGAGACGCTGACGGCGGCGGGTCTGTCGGTGCGCAGCGTGGCCGCGTTGACGACCGTGACGGCCAAGGCCGACGAGGCCGGGCTGAACGAGGCGGCGGAACGGCTCGGCGTCGGCCTGCGCGTGTTCCCGGCCGAGGAGTTGGCCGCGGTGTCCGTGCCGAACCCGTCCGCCGCGCCGCTCGCCGCCGTCGGCACGGCGTCGGTCGCGGAGGCCGCCGCGCTGCTCGCCGCCGGGCCGGGTGGCCGACTGATCGTCGAGAAGCGGAAGTCGGCGATGGCCACCTGCGCCGTCGCCCGGCGGCGTCCGCGCGGACGGCTGGCCGTGGTCGGCCTCGGGCCGGGCGCCCGGGACCTGTTGACGCCGCGCGCGGCCGACGAGCTGCGACGGGCGGGCGTGGTGGTCGGCCTCGACCAGTACCTGGACCGCGTCCGCGACCTGGTGCGCCCCGGCGCGCGGGTGCTCGCATCCGGCCTCGGCGCCGAGGAGGAACGGGCCCGCACCGCGGTCGCCGAGGCGCGGGCCGGGCACGCGGTCGCGCTGGTCGGCAGCGGGGACGCGGGCGTGTACGCGATGGCATCGCCCGCGCTGGCCGGGGCGTCGGACGACATCGACGTGGTCGGGGTGCCGGGCGTGACGGCCGCACTGGCCGCGGCGGCGGTGCTGGGCGCGCCGCTGGGGCACGACCACGTCTCGATCAGCCTCTCGGACCTGCACACGCCATGGGAGGTGATCGAACGCCGGGTGCGGGCGGCGGCATCGGCGGACTTGGTCGTGACGTTCTACAACCCGCGTAGTCGGGGCCGCGATTGGCAGCTCCCCAAGGCGCTGGAGCTGCTGGCCGCGCACCGGGCGCCGGACACACCGGTCGGGGTGGTCCGCAACGCCTCGCGCCCCGACGAGTCCTGGGCACTGACCACGCTCGCCGAACTCGACCCGGGGACGGTGGACATGATGACGGTGGTGCTCGTCGGCAACTCCGCGACGCGGACGGTCGCCGGGCGCATGGTGACCCCGAGGGGCTACCGGTGGCAGGCGTGAACACCGCGCCCGTGCGGGTCACCGACCGCTGCGCGGGCTGCGGCGCGTGCCTGCTCACCTGCCCGGCCCACGCCATCCGCCCGTACGGCGGCACGCTGCTGATCCGGGCCGACCTGTGCACGGGGTGCGTCGAGTGCGTCGAGATATGCCCCGTGGACGCCATCGACATCGTCGCCGAGCAGGGCGGGAAAGCCGAGCAGGCCGGGAAAGCCGAGAAGACCGAGCAGGCCGAGCAGGCCGAGCAGGAGGCACCGTGACCCGTGTCGTTCATCCCATCGAGGAGGAGTCGTACCGCATCCTGCGCTCGCGCGTGGACACCTCCGGGCTGCCGCCGCTGACCCGCGCGGTGGTGGAGCGGGTGATCCACGCCAGCGCGGACCCCGACTACCTGACCGACCTCGTCACCGACGAGGCCGCCCTGCGCGCGGCACACCACGCGCTGCACGAGGGGGCCGCGCCGGTCGTCACGGATGTGGAGATGGTCGCGGCCGGGATCACCCGGCGGGCCACCGTCTGCCGGCTCGCGCAGGCCAAGGCCACGCCGGGGCTCACCCGTTCGGCACACGCCGTGCGGCTCGCACTCGCCGAGGTCGGCCCCGGCGCGGTGTGGGTGATCGGCTGCGCGCCCACCGCGCTCTTCGAGCTGATCGCTCTCGACGCCGCGCCGGCCCTGGTGATCGGGCTGCCGGTCGGCTTCGTCGGGGCGGCCGAGAGCAAGCAGGCGCTGCGCGACAGCGGTCTGCCGGCGGTCAGCAACGTCTCCGAGAAGGGCGGCTCGGCCGTGGCCGCCGCCGCCCTCAACGCCCTGCTCTACTCCCCCGCGCCCGCGCTCTCACCCGCACCCGCACCCGCTCGTCACGAGGAGTCCCAGTGAATCCGTCAGATCCGTCCGCGCCCGCCCTGCTCGTCGTGGGCCACGGCACCCGGGACGACGAAGGGGCGCAGGCGTTCCGCTCGTTCGTCCAGGACCTCGCCGTGCGGCACCTCCCGCGGGTGCCGGTCGCGGGCGGGTTCATCGAGCTGTCGCCGCCGCCGCTCACCGAGGCCGTGGCCGGACTGGTGGAGCGGGGCGTGCGGCGTTTCGCGGCCGTCCCGCTGATGCTGGTGGCGGCCGGGCACGCCAAGGGCGACATCCCGGCCGCGCTGACCCGCGAGAAGCTGCGGCAGCCGGGCGTGTCGTTCGCCTACGGCCGCCCGCTGGGCCCGCACCCGTCCCTGCTGGACGTGCTGGAGCGGCGGGTGGACGAGGCTCTGGGCGGGGACGGCGGCCGGGCGGGGACCACCGTGCTGCTGGTCGGGCGCGGCTCGACCGATCCGGACGCCAACGCGGAGGTGTTCAAGGCGGCCCGGCTGCTGTGGGAGGGGCGCGGCTACGCGGGCGTGGAGACCGCGTTCGTCTCGCTGGCCGCTCCCGACGTCGCCGCCGGGCTGGAACGCTGCCGGGCGCTGGGCGCCCGCCGCGTCGTGGTGCTGCCGTACTTCCTCTTCACCGGCGTGCTGCCGGAGCGGGTGCGGGAGCAGGCACGGGCGTGGGCGGCGGACCGGCCGGAGACGGACGTCCGGTGTGCCGATGTCATAGGCCCCACGGAGGAGTTGGCGGGTCTGGTGGTCGCCAGATACCGGGAGGCCATCGAGGGCGACATCCGGATGAACTGCGACGCCTGCGTCTACCGCGTCGCGCTGCCGGGCTTCGCCGACAAGGTCGGCATGCCCCAGCAGCCGCACCACCACCCCGACGACGACGGCCACCACGGCCATGGGCACGGTCACGGACACCACCACGAGCACGGTCATGCCCACGCCCACTGAACCCACCGATCCCACCGGACCGGCCGAACCCACCGATCCCACCGAACCGGCCGAACCGGCCGGACCCACCGACCTCGGGCACCACGGAGACGCCGAACTGCGCGACACCGGTGGGGCGAAGCTGGTGGACCTCGCGGTCAACGTGCGCGCCGGGACTCCCCCGCCCTGGCTGCGGGACCGGATCGCCGCCTCGCTCGACGACCTCGCCGCGTACCCGGACGGCCGGGCGGCCCGCCGCGCGGTGGCCCGGCGGCACGGCCTGCCACAGGAGTGCGTGCTGCTGACGGCCGGCGCCGCCGAGGCGTTCGTCCTGCTCGCCAGGGCGCTGCCGGTCAACGGCCGACGGGTCGTGGTGCACCCGCAGTTCACCGAGCCGGAGGCGGCGCTGCGGGCGGCCGGGCACGAGGTCGGGCGGGTGATCCTGCGCGCGGCGGACGGCTTCCGGCTGGCTCCGGACGCCGTGCCGGAGGACGCCGGGCTCGTCGTGGTGGGCAACCCGACCAACCCCACCTCCGTGCTGCACCCCGCCCCGGACATCGCCGAACTGGCCCGGCCGGGGCGGGTGCTGGTGGTGGACGAGGCGTTCATGGACGCGGTGCCGGGCGAACGGGAGTCGCTGGTACCGGCCGTCGGGTCGCTGCCGGGCCTGGTCGTGCTGCGCAGCCTGACCAAGACGTGGGGGCTGGCGGGCCTGCGGATCGGATACGTGCTGGCCGCCCCGGAGTTGATCGAGGCACTGGCCCACGGCCAGCCGCTGTGGCCGGTGTCGGCGCCCGCGCTGGCGGCGGCGGAGGCGTGTTCGTCGGAGCGGGCGCTGGCCGAAGCGGCGGAAGCCGCCCGCGAGACGGCCGCGGACCGTGCCCATCTCCTGGCCCGGCTCGGCGCGTTCGCCTCCGTACGTATGGCCACCGCGTACTCCGCCGGGCCGTTCGTCCTGGCGCACCACCCCGACGGGGCGGCGTTGCGGCTGCGGCTGCGCGAGTTGGGCTACGCCGTGCGGCGCGGTGACACGTTCCCGGGGCTGAGCCCCGGCTGGCTGCGCCTGGCGGTCCGCGACCGGGCGACGACCGACGCCCTCATCGCGGCGCTGGCCCGGGCGGGCACCCGCTGACGGGACCCCACGGGAACCGACGGAGAACGGACGGGAAAGCAGTCAGGGGGGACCCGATGGTGCCGGGTCCCCCCTCAGCGTGCGTTACCGCGGTGCGGCCGTCAGCTGTCCGTCAGCTGTCAGCCGGCGGCAGTGGTGCGAGCGGCACGGCGACGGGCCAGGAACAGGGCCCCGGCGCCCGCGCCGAGCAGCGCCACGGCGCCACCCGCGAGCAGCGGCATGTTGGAGTCGCTGCCGGTCTCGGCGAGGTCGGTACCGTCGCCATCGGCGCTGCTGCCACCGGAGACGGACTGCGTGTCGTCCCCGTCGGTGCCCTCGCTGGCGGAGCCGGCGTCGTCACCGTCAGTGCCCTCGGTGGCGGTACCGGCGTCCGAACCCTCGGTGGCCGAGCCCTCGGTGGCCGAGCCACCGGAGGCCGAACCACCCGTGCCGGCCGCGGTGGTGCACTCGGCCTCGGCGAGGGTGATGTGACCGTCGACCGTCGCGACGTTCAGGTTGGCCGGGTTGATCGACACCATGAGGTCCAGGGCGGTGGCCGCGGCGGTGGTGTCGGTGGTCTCCGTCTTGGACAGCGCCAGGGTCACCTGGCCCACACCGGGCACGGTGACCTCGGTGGTGCCCTCGACGGTCAGGTCGACGTGCTGGCCGAGCACCAGGGCCTCGGCCCCGAAGTCGGCCTCAGCGACAGGCGCCTCCCCCGTGGCGCAGATCGCACTGGCGGTCACCGCTTCGAGCTCGATCACCGACGTCAGCGGAAGTCCGGGAACGTGGACCTTCGCTTCGGCCAGCGTGACCTCGGCGCGGGAGCCCGCCTCGTCCGACTCGGCGCTGGCGGCGGCCACATCGGCCCGCAGCACCTCGAAGGACTCGCCGTCCTGGACACCGTCCAGGCTGGCGCTGAGCACGGTTTCACTTTCGCTCTCCGGAGCGGTCACCTCGTTGAGCGTTACGTTGAGCGGCACCTGAGCGGTGCCGCTCAACAGCGAGACATCCAGACCGGTGCGTAGCACCGCGGCGCTCGCCGTGCCCCGTTCATCCTGGTCACCGTCGTCCGCGAGAGCCGGGGAGACGGACCCCAGCAGCGCGGCGGTGGTGGCGACCAACACCGCCGACCGGCGTGAACCGAGTCGGCGGTAGGCAGAGTTGTACACGTGTGGAACCCCTTGATATGGCATGACGTCACCGGGGCGACCGGACAGGGGAATCCAGGCACCGGTAACAGGGACGCGGCCATCATCGACGTTTAAACGCTCAAACGTCAGTAGTCTCCTGTAACTTCACACAATCAGGTGAGTTTTAATCACATGGTTGACAGGGGGCAATCGCGCCGCTTATCAGAACATGCGTCCCCTGAGCACCACATGACTCGGCTCCGCCAGAATGCGCACGTCCTGTCTCGGGTCGGCCGCGTACACGACGAGATCCGCGGGGGAGCCCTCGGCGAGTCCCGGCCGGCCCAGCCAGGCACGCGCGCGCCAGGTCGCGGCGCCGAGCGCGTCCTCGACCGGGATGCCCGCGGCGACCAGCTCGGCGACCTCCTGGGCGATCAGCCCGTGCGGGAGCGAACCGCCCGCGTCGGTGCCGGTGAAGATGGCGATCCCGGCGTCGTGGGCGGCCCGCACGGTGTCGTACCGGCGCTCGTGCAGCCGCCGCATGTGGTCCGCCCAGCGGGGGAACCTGGCCTCGCCGCCCGCCGCGAGCCGGGGGAAGGTGGCGATGTTGACCAGGGTGGGCACGATGGCGACGCCGTGCTCGGCGAAGAGCGGGATGGTGTCCTCGGTCAGCCCGGTGGCGTGCTCGACGCAGTCGATCCCGGCCTCGACCAGGTCGCGCAGCGAGTCCTCGGCGAAGCAGTGCGCGGTGACGCGGGCGCCCTCCTCGTGGGCGGCGGCGATGGCCGCGCGGGCGGTGTCGGCGGGCCAGCAGGGCGTGAGGTCGCCGTGCTCGCGGTCTATCCAGTCCCCGACGATCTTGACCCAGCCGTCGCCGCGCCGCGCCTCGCGGCGCACGGTGGCGGCCAGGTCCGCCGGCTCGATCTCGTGTGCGAAGTTGCGGATGTAACGCCGGGTCCTGGCGATGTGTCGCCCGGCCCTGATGACGGGCGGCAGATCCGCACGGTCGTCGATCCACCGGGTGTCGGCCGGCGAGCCCGCGTCACGGATGAGCAGCGTGCCCGCGTCCCGGTCGGCCAGCGCCTGCTTCTCGGTGGTGGCCTCGTCCACCGCGCCGTGCGCGTCCAGGCCCACGTGGCAGTGCGCGTCGACGAGGCCGGGCAGCACCCAGCCGTCGAGCGTGGTGACGTCCCGGGCCGCTGCGGGCCGTTCGTGGCTGATCCGCCCGCCGATCACCCACAGTTCGTCCCGCACGTCGTCCCCGGGGCCGACGAGGACTCGTCCCTTGATGTGCAGTACAGACACGCGCCCCATCGTCACATGCCCGCCCGTCGGGGTCACCGCCGCGGTCCCCGAGCAAAACGTTTCTTCACCTTCGCCACCGTTTCGTCACGCGAAGAGGTCCCACTCGGGCGCTCCCGGCTCGGCTGCCGCCGGGACGCGAGCCGGGCGACCACGCGGTGCGCTGGGCACCGACCGGAGCGTGCCCGACCCCGCCGGAGGGGAAATAGTCCGAACTCCCCCGGGGCGCCCGGCCGCAGCCTTTCCCGCACTCTCGTCGCCCCCGCGTTCCGCTCGTTCCCCTCGTTTCCACGCGCAATTCGGCGCGGGTTTCCCCAGCGTGCCGGGACACACTGCG
This sequence comes from Streptomyces sp. NBC_01803, assembly GCF_035917415.1. NCBI lineage: Bacteria > Bacillati > Actinomycetota > Actinomycetes > Kitasatosporales > Streptomycetaceae > Streptomyces > Streptomyces sp. NBC_01803. The sequence goes on along the minus strand of NZ_CP109073.1, from coordinate 5,069,745 downwards.
CGGGCGGGCTTCTGCCCGCTTTCCCGGCGGCCAAACGGGGATTTCACGGAATCCACGGAGATCACAACGGAGTTACGTCGGTGTGACGCACTCCACATCGGCGCCCGCTTTGTCCGGTAACTAACGGCCAGAGTGGGGCGTTTCGCCGTACGCGGCGCCGGAACCCCGCACCCGCGCGGTAACACACCGACCCCTGTTCTGTTAACCCCTGAGGACGGTGCGATTCGAATGCTCGGTGGGTAGGTTGAATCGACATGACCGCCGCCCACGATTTGCTGGAAATTCCCGAAGGACTCACGCTCGACAGCCCCCGTCCCGGCGACGGGGCCGCCATCTGGCGCATCGCCCGGGACTCGCGGGTCCTGGACCTCAACTCGTCGTACAGCTATCTGCTGTGGTGCCGCGACTACGCGCACACCTCCCTCGTGGCCAGGGACGCGGACGGCGTCCCGGTCGGCTTCATCACCGGATACACCCGGCCCCGCGTCCCGCGCACGCTGCTGATCTGGCAGGTCGCGGTCGACCACGGGCGGCGCGGGCACGGCCTGGCCGCCGCGATGCTGGACGCGCTGACGCGCCGGGCGACCGGCGAGCTGGGCGTGCGCGCCGTCGAGACCACCGTCACGCCGGACAACGCCGCGTCCGACCGCCTCTTCGCCTCCTTCGCCGAACGGCACCGCGCGCCCCTGACCCGCGAGGTGCTGTTCGAGGCCGCCGCCTTCCCGGAGCGCGGGCACCAGCCGGAAGTGCTGTACCGGATCGGACCGTTGGCTCCCGCGCCCGCGTCGGCGCCCTGACGCCTCGGCGCCCCAACGCCCCCGCTCCGGTCACCCCTGCCCCGTTCGCCCCGCCACCCCGCACCGAAAGACCCTGATCCAGGAGAACGCCGTGACCATCGCCCAGACCGAGCCCAGCGTGTTCCAGACCGAGCCGAGCGTCTTCACGACCCTGGAGTCGGAGGTGCGCAGCTACTGCCGCGGCTGGCCGGTCGTCTTCGACCGCGCGCGCGGCAGTTACCTCTACGACGAGGACGGCCGCCCCTTCCTCGACTTCTTCGCGGGCGCCGGCTCGCTCAACTACGGCCACAACAACCCGGTCCTGAAACGGGCCCTGCTCGACTACCTGGAGCGCGACGGCATCACGCACGGCCTGGACATGTCGACCACGGCCAAGCGCGCGTTCCTCGAATCCTTCCGCGACCTCGTGCTGCGCCCGCGCGGCCTGGACCACAAGGTGATGTTCCCCGGTCCGACCGGCACCAACGCCGTGGAGGCCGCGCTGAAGCTGGCCCGCAAGGTGAAGGGCCGCGAGTCGATCATCTCGTTCACCAACGCCTTCCACGGCATGTCGCTGGGCGCGCTCGCCGTCACCGGCAACGCCTTCAAGCGCGCCGGGGCCGGCATCCCGCTCGTGCACGGCACCCCGATGCCGTTCGACGACTATCTCGACGGCCGCACCCCGGACTTCATCTGGTTCGAGCGGCTGCTGGATGACGCCGGCTCCGGGCTCAACAAGCCCGCCGCCGTCATCGTCGAGACCGTGCAGGGCGAGGGCGGCGTCAACGTCGCCCGGCCCGAGTGGCTGCGCGGCCTGGCCGACCTGTGCCGACGCCACGACATGCTGCTCATCGTCGACGACATCCAGATGGGCTGCGGGCGTACCGGGCCGTTCTTCTCCTTCGAGGAGGCCGGCATCGTGCCCGACATCATCACGGTGTCGAAGTCCATCAGCGGCTACGGGCTGCCGATGTCGCTGACGCTGTTCCGGCCGGAGCTGGACATCTGGGAGCCCGGCGAGCACAACGGCACCTTCCGGGGCAACAACCCGGCGTTCGTGACGGCCGCGGCGGCGCTGAATGTCTACTGGGCCGACGGGCAGACCGAGAAGCAGACCATCGGCCGCGGCGAGCAGACCGAGGCCGCGCTGCGCGTCATAGCCGCCGAGCAGGCGCACGCGGGCGGCGCGTACCGGGGCCGGGGACTGGTCTGGGGCCTGACGTTCGACGATCCGGCGCGCGCGGAGGCCATCTGCCACCGGGCGTTCGAGCTGGGGCTGCTGCTGGAGACCTCGGGACCGCGCGGCGAGGTCGTCAAGCTGCTCCCCGCCCTCACCATCACCCCGGAGGAGCTGGACGAGGGCCTGCGCGTACTGGCCAGGGCCGTGCGCGACACCGAGTGACGCGAGGTGAGGTGCGTGACGTGAGTGACGCGCGACCGCAAGACGCCGGACCGAGAGTGAAGTGAAAGGAAGAGAGCACCTGTGATCGTCCGATCCATCGCCGACATCGAGGGCACCGACCGGGACGTCGAATCCGCCTCCGGCACATGGCGCAGCAAGCGCGTCATCCTCGCCAAGGAGAAGGTCGGCTTCTCGCTCCACGAGACCGTGCTCTACGCGGGCACGGAGACCTCCATGTGGTACGCGCACCACGTCGAGGCCGTGTTCTGCGTCGAGGGCGAGGCCGAGCTGACCAACGACGAGACCGGCGAGAAGCACTGGATCACGCCCGGCACGATGTATCTGCTGGACGGCCACGAGCGGCACACGCTGCGCCCGAAGACCGACTTCCGCGTGCTGTGCGTCTTCAACCCGCCGGTCACCGGCCGGGAGGACCACGACGAGAACGGCGTCTACCCGCTGCTGACCGAGAGCTGAGTCCCGGAGCGACTGACCGTAAGGGAGTTTGTCCAGATGACCACCACGCCCGAGCGCACCACCGACCTGTACCCGACCCGGGGCCGGACCGAAGTGGCCACGCCCCGCCAGGACCCCGTGGTGTGGTCCACGCCAGGGACCCCTGGCCCGTTCGCCGCCGACGAACTGGCCGCCTTCGAGCGGAACGGATTCGCCGCCGTCGAGCGGCTCGTCGCCCCCGAGGAGGTGCTGACCTACCGGGCGGAGCTGGACCGGCTGATCGCCGACCCGGCCGTGCGCGCCGACGACCGCTCGATCGTCGAGCCCGCCTCGCGGGAGATCAGATCGGTCTTCGAAGTGCACCGGATGAGCGAGGTGTTCGCCGGACTGGTCCGCGACCCGCGCGTGGTCGGCCGCGCCCGGCAGATCCTGGGCTCGGACGTCTATGTGCACCAGAGCCGGATCAACGTCAAGCCCGGGTTCGGCGCCAGCGGCTTCTACTGGCACTCGGACTTCGAGACCTGGCACGCCGAGGACGGGCTGCCGAGGATGCGGACGGTGTCGGTGTCGATCGCGCTGACCGACAACCTCGACACCAACGGCGGCCTGATGATCATGCCCGGCTCGCACCTGACGTTCCTGGGCTGTGCCGGTGAGACACCGAAGGACAACTACAAGAAGTCGCTGCGGATGCAGGAGGCGGGCACGCCCTCCGACGAGGCGCTGACCGGCTTCGCGGACCGGCACGGGATCAAGCTCTTCACGGGCCCGGCCGGTTCGGCGACGTGGTTCGACTGCAACTGCGTGCACGGCTCGGGCGACAACATCACCCCGTATCCGCGCAGCAACGTCTTCATCGTCTTCAACAGCGTGGAGAACACCGCGGTCGAGCCGTTCGCGGCCCCCGTGCGCCGCCCGGAGTTCATCGGCGCGCGGGACTTCACCCCGGTCCGCTGAGCGCGGAACGGGTCGCCACGGCCGGGCCCGGCCCCCCTCCCCCTCGGGGTCCGGGCCCGGCCGCCAACTCGGGGACAGACGCCGGGGCATGGCGCGGATGCGACAGAATCGGCGGGAAGCGAAGCGACGTTACGACTCGCGAAGGATTGCGCAGTGACAGATCCAGTGACCAACACGGTGTCGGGGCAGGTGCCGCGCCCCGGGCAGCGGTTCGTCTTCATCGGGGGCCTGCACCGCAGCGGCACCACGCCGCTGGCCCGCACCCTGGCCGCTCATCCGCAGGTCAGCGGCTTCCACGAGACGGGCGCGATGGAGGACGAGGGCCAGTATCTCCAGTCGGTCTATCCGACGGCGGCGGCCCGCACGCGCTCGGGTCCCGGCCGGTTCGCGCTGTCCCCGGCGGCCCACATCACGGAGACGTCGCCGCTGGCGGACCCGGCCAACCGGGACCGGCTGATCGCCGACTGGAGCCGGTACTGGGACCTGGACCGTGAATTCCTGGTGGAGAAGTCTCCCGCGAATCTCGTCATGACGCGCTTCCTCCAGAAGCTCTTCCCCGAGGCCCGCTTCATCGTGATCATGCGGCACCCGGCGATCGTCACCCTCTCGACAAAGAAGTGGGCGCCGCGCACGCGGCTCTCCACGCTGTTCGAGAACTGGTTCCGCGCGCACGACCTCCTCCGGGAGGACGCGGCGAGCATCGGGCATCTGCACCTGCTCACGTACGAGAGCCTGGTGGCCAGTCCGGGCGAAACGCTGGACCGGGTGCGGGACTTCCTCGGCCTGTCGGGCCCGATCCCGACCGGTGCCGTGCAGGACCGGAGCGGCGGCTACCGCTCGCGCTGGCTCCATCTGGCCGAGGCCACCGACCCGTTCAACCGCAGGCGCTTCCGCCGGCTGTGCGAGCGCTTCGAGGACCGGGCCAACGCCTACGGATACAGCCTGACCGACATCGACCGCGTTCCCCCGGCCGATCTCTCCCCGCGCCCCGCCGCCTGAGGGCGGACACGGGACCGCCGCCGCGCGGGACGCGCGGCGGCGGGCGTGGGTCTTGGGGGGCCGGTACGCGCCGCTAGTACGCCCCGCGCGACCGCAGGACCGCGAAGACCGTGCGCCACAGGATCATCGCGTCCAGGGCGAGGGACCAGTTCTCCACGTAGCGCAGGTCGATGCGGACCGACTCCTCCCAGGAGAGGTCGGACCGGCCGCTGACCTGCCACAGGCCCGTCATACCCGGCTTGACGACCAGGCGCCGGTACATGTCGCTGGGGTAGCGCTCGACCTCGTCGGGCAGCGGCGGGCGCGGGCCGATCAGGGACATCCGGCCGGCCACGACGTTGACGAGCTGCGGCAGTTCGTCCAGTGAGTAGCGGCGCAGCGTTCTGCCGAGCGGGGTGACGCGCGGGTCGTCGCGGAGTTTGAACAGCACGCCGTCGTGGTCGTTGGCCGCCCGCAGCTCCGCGACCCGGCTCTCGGCCTCGGTGTACATGGAGCGGAACTTCAGCAGGGTGAACGGCGCCCCGTCCTTGCCGATCCGGGTCTGCCGGAACAGCGCGGGGCCGGGGCTGGTCAGGCGGATCGCGAGACCGATGAGGAGGAGCAGCGGCGCGAGGAGGAGCAGCGCGACCGCGGCGCCGGCGCGGTCGATCAGCTCCTTGGCCACCCGCCGCCCGCCGGAGAGCGTCGGGTGGTCGACGTGCACCAGCGGCAGGCCGTCGACCGGGCGGATGGTGGTGCGCGGTCCGGCGACGTCGATCAGCGCGGGCGCGACCAGCAGATCGACGTCGCTCTCCTCCAGCTCCCAGGCCAGCCGCTGGAGTTCGGGCCCCTGGAGCTCGGGGCAGGACAGCACCGCCACGGTGTCGGCGTGGGTCCGCTCCACCACCTCCGCGATGTCGGCGAAGCGGCCGTAGACCGGGATGTCGCAGTCCGCGACGCGCTGCCGGTGGGGCCGGTGCGGGGGCAGGCAGGCGCCGACGACGCGCATGCCGTGGTAACGGTGCCGGTGCAGTTCGGTGGCGAGGACGGCGATGGAGCGCTCGTATCCGACGGCGATGACCCGTTGCATGAACCGGGCCGATTCCGCCCGGTTGTGGTGCACCCACTTGCGGACGGCGAAGCGGCACAGCAGGTCGAGCAGGAGGGCGCCCGGCAGCGCGAGGGCGACGTAGCCGCGTGCGATCTCCAGCTTGGCGGCGTAGGAGACGACCGCGACGGCCGAGGTGAGCGCCGCGCCCGCGAGAAGGGTGCGCTGGTACTCGTCGGGTCCGATGAACAGGAAGCGCGGGTCGTAGGCGCGGCTCATCGCGAGCGCGAGGACCCAGCACAGCGGGAAGACGGTGACGCTGAAGAGGAGGTAGCCGGTGCCGATCCCGGTGCCGAAGCCGCCGAACCGGGTCGCCGAGGCCGCCGCCCCGGCCGTGACGGCGACGGTGGCGTCGATGCCGAGGAGGAGCACGGTGTACCGGCGCTTCCAGCGGTGCGTCCTGGCGGCGCCCCTCCCCCGCCGGGGCCCCGGGCGGGACGGGGGTGGGGCCGGGGCCGGCGGGAGGGGGGCGGGCAGGGGCAGGACGCCCTGTCGTGGGCCGCGGAACATCATGCGTGGGCTATCGCCACAAAACGGCTCCCGGCCGAGGGGCGGTGCGCCCGCCGTACCCGGGCGGGGCGTTGACAGGAACGGGCGTACGAGCGTGGTGACGGCATCATGGCTGGGCTCTCTCTCCTGGTGAACGGACAAGGACCTGGTGAGCGGACAAGGGAAGGACGGGCGGGACCGGTCAGCGGCGGCGGGAGACGTACGGGTCCCGGCCGACGTCGCCCCAGGCGTCGAGGACCCCGGGCCGCACGGACACGCGCGTGTCGCAGACCTTGTGGGTGTCGAAGACGCTGACGGCCCTGATGTTGGGGTACTTGCTCAGCGCGGGCACGAGGTCGCGGTACCACTGGGCCTGCGCCCGCTCGTTCTCCGGGTCGGCGACCGTGCCGTATTCGGCGAGCATCACCGGCTTGTCCGAGAAGCCGTTGCGCATCAGCCAGTTGTACCAGGGGCCGATCGTCTCGCTGGGCGAGCGCCACTCGTTGTCCCGGCAGACGTAGTAGTTGAAGGGGTCGTAGCCGATCCAGTCGACGTAGTCGTCGCCCGGGTAGAAGTCGGCGATCGTCTCCTGGTGGCCGAGCCAGCCGACGGTGATCCACACCCAGGTGACGTTGTCGACGCCCTCCTCCTCGAAGACGTCGTGGATGTGGCGCCAGGCGCGCGCGTAGTCCGCGCCGTCGCCCTGGTCGGGATGGCGCTTGCCCTCGGCCTCGTGGTCGAAGGCGAGGAAGACGGGCTGGTCCCACTCCTTCAGCCGGCGCGCGGCGGGGCGGACGACGGAGTCGTCGTAGGCGCCGTCGGCGACGTCGTCCCACCGGGCGCGGTCGTCCTCGCCGTGGATCCGGGTCGTCCAGTTGAGGAGGAGGACGCGGGAGCCGTCCGCGCCGAGCCGCCGCTCGTGCTCGTCGGGGAAGACGCCGGAGCGGCCGGTGCCGGAGAAGTCGTGGTAGCGGTGGACGAGGTCGACGGTCCGGCCGATGTCGGACTCGATGCTGGTCACCGTGGTGTAGAGGTCCTGGCCCCGGTTCGCGGCGGTGGTGTAGATCCCCCACAGCAGGCCGCATGCGGGGACGAGGTTCTCGTCGAGCGGGCACCGCGCGGCGGGTTCGGGTGCCGGTTCGGGTTCGGGGTCGGGAAACGTCGGCGCGCTGAGGGTGGCGAAGCCGAACGCCGCGGCGGCCAGTACCCGCCACAGGCGGCGCGGCGAGCGGCGGGCGGACACGTTGTCGCTCATGACCGTTGGTTCCTCACAGGTGTCGAGGGCCTCAGAGGGGAGCCGGGACGGGCTCCGGCGCGAGCAGCGGCGCGGCTCTGGCCCGGACGGGTGGATGGCTCTCGGCCTCGCGCAGGGCGAGCGCCCCGGCGATCATCACGATGACCAGGCCGGAGTCCATGAGGCCGTAGTAGAAGATCATCACCGTGGTCATCACGACGACGACGTGCGTCCACAGCGCCGTGCCGGTGGGCGCCCGGCGGGTGCGCCAGCACAGCCACAGGAACCAGCCGAGGAACAGCCCGGCGCCGACGAAGCCGTGCGAGAAGAGCACGTTCCAGAACTGGCCCTGGGTGCCCACGGCGGGCACGCCCTCGCCGAGCACCGAGGGGCGGGGCGCGCCGTATCCGAACAGCGGTGAGTCGAGGGTGCGTTCGTACGCCTCCTGGTAGACGGCCAGGCGCGTCTGGTTGGTCTCGCTGTTGGAGACGCGATCGGAGACGCGGTCCTGCACGCCGATGGCGAGGTTGACGCCGAGCGCGGCGACCAGGAGCGTGCCGAGCGCGAGCAGGCCCTTGGCGTTGCCGCGGCCGGCCATCCGCAGGGCGGCGTAGCCCAGGCCCAGGCCGAGGGCGACGAACATGCCCCGGTTGACGGTCAGGAAGGCCGGGACCAGCGAGACGGGCAGCAGCACCAGGATCAGCCGGAACATCGGTCCGCGCCGCAGGTGGGCGAGGGCGACCAGCACGAACGGGATCAGCTCGGCGTAGTTGTGACCCCATCCGTTGGTGTAGGCGAACGGGGCGGACGGGCGTGGCTCGTTCTGCCAGAAGCCGTCCGGATTGCCTTGCGAGAAGCGGGGGTTGACCATGTGTGCGACCAGCTCGTTGCGTTGCAGGCCCTGGGGCACGAGGTGGGCCATGGGGGTGTCGAGCGAGCCGTGCGGGAGGAGCACGCCGAGGTAGCCGCCGGCGATGACGGCGGCCCAGTAGGCGGTGAGGACGAGCGCGACACGGCGCGCGGGCAGGTCGCGTTCGGTGCCGTTGTAGACGTAGAGGAAGATGACGGTGGCGGCGAGGTAGATCAGCGCCCGGTAGAGGAAGCCGATCATCCGGCCGCCGGTGTCGATCTGGATGCCCGAGGCGAGCAGCCAGACCAGGAACAGCAGCCACAGGCCGAAGCCCTTGGGCGCGCGCAGCTCGCCGTGGCGCAGCAGCAGGACCGTCATCGGGATGGCGACCAGCGGCCAGATCATGTCGCCCAGACCGAGGGTCCACCAGAGCGGGAACGCGACGAACAGCGCGTACAGCGGCCAGCGAGGAAGGGAGCCCGGCATCAGATCCCTCGGCCGGCGCGGTGCGCGAGCTTGACGATCGTGTCGACCTTCACCAGGTGGGTGCTGGCCAGCAGGGCGGCGTAGAGCCGCTGTTCGCGCCAGTTGTGCCGGAACGCGCGGGCGGCGCAGCGGCGGGCGCTCGGCATGTCGCCGAGTCCCGCGTGGGCGAAGGCGAGTTGGGCTTCGATGCGGGCGATGCCGACCGGCTCGGTGCGGAAGTCGGGGTGTTTTTCGAGCAGGTAGTCCAGCGCGGAGATGATCATCTTCCAGCGGTCGAAGAAGAACGACCGCGCGTGCCACAGGACACGGACCAGCGGCTGGTGCACGGCGCGGATGCCGCCGGCGTCGGCGGCGCGCAGCAGGAACTCGTAGTCCTCGCCATATCCGCCGGGGATGTCCTCGTCCACCAGTCCGATGCGGTCCAGCAGGACGGCGCGGCGGACGAGGACGGTGCTGGGGTGCACCTCCATGATCCGGTCGCGCAGGAAGTCGGCGCGGCCCAGCGGCCGGTCGGGGGCGAGCCGGGGGATGTCGCGGTCGCCGTAGCTGACGATGATCCCGGCCGAGACCAGGGGTGTTTCGGGGTGACGGGCCAGCAACTCGACCTGGGCGCTGAGCTTTCCGGGCAACCACTCGTCGTCGTCGTCGCAGAACGCGACGAGTTCGCCGGTGGCGGCGAGGATGCCGGTGTTGCGGGCACCGGCCAGACCGGGGGTGCGGTCGTTGCGCAGGTAGCGCAAGGTGCGGTCGCCGCCGGTCGTGGCGGTGGTGGCGGTCGTGACGTCCACCTCGGCGGGATCGCTCTGGTCGAAGACGACGACGCACTCGATGGGGCCGTCGTAGCGCTGGCCCAGAATGGCGGTGACCGCCCGGCGCAGCAGCTCGGGGCGGTCCCGGGTGGGGACCACGACGCTGACGGTGGGGGCGGGCTTGGTCGTCGCTGCCGGGGACTCCGGTGCCACGGCGCTTTCGCTCATGGGTGTGACCTCATCGCTTACCGGGCGCTTGCGGATTCTGGTCTCCGGCATGAGCTGGGGCCGGATACACGTCTCATTTACTTGCCAGAGACCGAGGCGGTGAGATTATCATCCTGCATCACCGGGGATGGATGCGGGCATTCGGCCGGACCGCGTGACACCGCCCTATTCCCCGCTCGGAGTTGTTAATACGGTGACCACACACCCACCGTATTCACGAGATCTCCTCCGGAACGCCCCAGCGGCACGGTGCGGCCTCACCCGGGCGGCCGGAAGTGCTCATATGTCGATATGCAAGCAAAGCGCGAGCAAAGGTTCTCATGAGTGGCATGAGTGGCACGACGCCTGACGTCCGATCCGTCGATGTGCGGCGGTATTTCGAGGTGCCCCGGCACCGGTGGCGCACGGTGCTCGCCGTGGCCGTGCTCGGCGTCGGAGCCGTCGGGGGCTACGCGGCGCTGGCGCCGTCGTCGTACGAGGCGACGAGCCTCGTCCGCGTCAGCCCGGTCGGGACGGACCCGTTCAGCTCGGGCCGAACGCCCGACCAGCTCGTGAACACGGACAGTGAGGCGCAGATCGCGCGCTCCTCCGACGTGGCCGGGCTCGCCGCCGCGTCTCTGCCGGGCGGGCGCTCGCCCGAGGCGATGCGCGCGCACCTGGCGGTGACGCCGTCGAGCGACACCGCGACGCTCCGGCTCACCTACGACGCCGGCTCCCAGCAGGCCGCGATCGAGGGCGTCAACGCCTTCGCCACCGCCTACCTCGCGCACCGGGAGGCCGACGCGCGGGCGCGGCAGGAAGAGATGCTGCGCGACGTCGAGGAGGCGCTGGACGAGGCGCGGGCCGCCCTGCTGACCGCCGAGGAGGCGTTGGCGTCGGCGGTGGAGGGGTCGGCCCAGGCTCGGGAGGCCGACGCCGACCGGCAGTTTGCGCTGCGGGACGTGCAGGCGCTGTCCGACCGGCGCGGCGACCTGCGGGCAGTGTCGTTCGAGCCGGGCAGCGTGCTGGACGAGGCGGACCGGGCGGCGGCCGGCTCCCCGGCCGACGACACGCTGTTCCTGGCGGGCGGCGTGCTCGCGGCGCTCGTGCTGGCGGTGGCGGCGGCGTTCGCGCGGGACCGGCTCGACCGCCGGGTGGGGAGCGGGCGCGGGGCCGGCGAGGCCGCCGGAGCCCCGCTGCTGGCCGAAATCCCGGTCGGGACGGCGTCGTTGGCGCTGGTCGAGGACCCGGCCGGACCGGCCGCCGAGTCCTACCGGATGCTGCGCGCACTGCTCGTCCCGGCCCTGCGCCGCCGTGGCACCCGGGTGCTGCTGGTCGCCGACCTCACCGGCCCCGCCCACCGCGCGCTCCCCGGCGCCAACCTGGCGACCGCGCTGGCCGAGGCGCTCGGCGACGTGGTGCTGCTGACCCCCGGCTGGCGCGGCGCGGCGGCCCCCGCCCTGGCGCCCCTGGCGGCGGCTGGCGGAACGGGCAAGGTCACCCTCCACACCACCACCGTCACCGGCCTGCGCGTGGCCCACGGCGAAGCCACCGACGGCGGGCTGCGAGACGTCATCGCGGGCGAGGAGTTCCGCACGCTGGTGACCGAACTGACCGACGGGGGCGCCTGGGTGGTCCTCGACTCCTCGGGCGACCTGACCCCCTCGGAGGTCATCACCCTGGCCGGCACGGCCGGCGCGGCGGTGCTCGTCGCCCGGTCCCGCGAGACGGCCACCGCCGACCTCGCCTCCCTGGCCACGGCCCTGGAACGCCTCGACACCCCGATCGCGGGCTGCGCCCTGGTCGTGCCGGCCCCCACCCGGAAGGCCCGCCACACCCGCGCCTGACCCCCGGCGGCGGTCGCGTGCGGCGGCGGACGCGGTCGCGGGGTCGCGTGCGCGGTCAAGACCGCGTCCGCAGTCGCAGTCTGGTCGCGGTCGCGTACGCCGTCGCCGTCGCCGTCGCCGTCGCCGTCAGGATCGCGTCGCGGTCGCGGTCGTGGTCGGGATCGCGTCGCGGTCGTGGTCGGGATCGCGTCGCGGTCACGGCCGCCGTCAGAACCGCATCGCGGTCACGGCCACCGTCAGAACCACATCGCCGTCGCCGTCGCCGTCGCCGTTAAGGATCGCGTCGCGGTCACGGTCGTGGTCGGGATCGCGTCGCGGTCACGGTCGCCGTCGCCGTCGCGGTCACGGTCGCGTTCGCCGTCGCCGTCGCCGTCGCCGTCAGGATTGCGTCGCGGTCACGGTCGCGGTCACAACCGCGTCGCGGTCACGGTCGCCGTCAGGATCGCATCGCGGTCGCCGTCGCCGTCGCCGTCGCCGCAGAACCGCGTCGCGGTCACAGTCAGCCGCCGGGACGGGCTCGGGCGCGCACCACTGCTTCGGGATAAGGGGGTCACTCCGCCCGGACGCCGGGACGGGCTCGGGCGCGCACCACGCCGAGCAGGGCGGGGAGTTCGAGGACGGCGCGGTAGCGCCACAGGGCGGCGGCGTAGAGCGGGAGGGCCAGGCCCAGGTAGGTCAGGAGGACCCACAGGTCCGTGCCGGCCATCAGGCGCAGGGCCAGACCGAGGCCGCCGAAGATCACGGTGGCCAGGACCGCCGACAGGGCGAAGCCGTGGCCGTGGCCGCGCAGGGCGAGCAGGACGCGCACCTCGTACATGCCCATGACCTGCTCGCACACGATGCTCGCCGACCAGGCGAGCGCCGCGCCGACGATGCCGTGGTCCGGCACGAGGAGCAGGTTCAGCCCGACGTTCACGGCGAGCGCCACGACGGTGTTGACGGCCGTCCAGCGGCTCTTGCCCGCCATCAGCAGCACCGTGTTGACGTTCCCCGTCGCCAGGTTGAGCAGCATCGCCACCGACAGGACGCTCAGCGCGTCGGCGCCGGCCGCGAAGTCCTCCCCGAACACCCGCAGTACCTGGGGGCCGAACGTCGCGAGCACCAGGTAGAGCGGCCAGGAGGACGCCGTGATCCACTGCGTCGAGATCCGGTACAGGTCCTGCGCCCGGCGCTTGTCGCCGACCGCCAGCGCCGCGCCCAGCTGCGGCTGGATCGCCAGCCGCATCGCCTGCATCACCAGCGTGCCGGTGGTGACGAACCGGCTGGCGGCGGCGTAGATCCCGGCCTCGTGGGCGGAGCGCAGCGCGCCGACGATGATCACGTCGAACCAGACGATCGACTGCGTGAACGCCTGCGCGAAGCCCCGCCCGGCCGCGTACGACCAGAACTCCCTCGCGATCACCCCCACCGGACGCGCCGGGTGGGTGGCGGGCGGCGCGGCGCGTTCGGTGCGCCGCAGCTGCCCGTACAGCGCCCACAGCGCCAGCGGGCAGGTGAACAGCAGCGGGACCGCCCAGGCCAGCGGCACCGCCAACCCGCGGGCCCCGAACGCCAGCACGGCCGCCACCAGGAGCACCCGGCCCAGCGGCAGGGCGAGTTGCTGGAGGCCCACATAGATCCGCAGCCCGCCGAAACCGCGCGTCGCCTGCACGGCGATCAGGCCGGTGATCGCGCAGACCAGGAACGGCGCGAGCAGGGCCAGGAAGTCCGCGCCCTGGTCCCGGTGTTCCTCGTCCATCAGCAGCCGGGCCAAGGTGGGCGCGGCGGCGTAGAGGGCGACGGCCAGCGCGGTGGCGGCGAGCACGGCCGGGCCGAACGCGATGGCCATCACGCGGCGCAGCTCGGCGACCCGGCCCAGTGCCCGGCCGCGCGTCGCGGTGTAGAGCAGCGCGGTGTCGGCGCCCGCCGTGCCGACCGCCGCGAGGATCGTGAAGAGCGCGAACGCCGAGAAGAAGACGCCCGCGCCGGCCGGACCGAGACCGTGCGTGACGACGCCGGTCAGCGCGAACCCACCGAGGGCCGCCACCCCGGCGCCGAGCAGCCCCAGCGCGCCGCTGCGCGCCACGGCGCGGGTCTCCGCGGCGGTTTCGGTGGCGGACGGAGCGGTCGGGGCCGTCACGGAATCGCCTCGCTCGTCGTCTCGGGTCGCCTCATGGCTCTCGCCCGGGCCGGGCGGGGGTAGCGTAGTAGCTTGTGCGACGGGTCCGAAGGCCAGGATCGGCCGTATTCCCGGATCGGTACGGAATCCGGCGCCCTCGCATTTCCCGGTCGCACCCCATCCATACATGTTCTTATTGTGTGTTCTTACTGTCGTAATACTAGTTAATACTTCGTGCCGCCCCGAGACTTCTTCGCATGGTGGATCGAGTCCGCGTGCTCTACATCGGAGGACTGGGCCGCAGCGGCAGTACCGTCCTCTCCCGCGCCCTCGGCGAGCTTCCCGGCTTCTTCCACGTCGGCGAACTGGTCTTCCTCTGGTCCCGGGGCGCGACCCGGAATGAACTGTGCGGCTGCGGCAGCCGGTTCCTGGACTGCCCCTTCTGGACGGACGTCGGCAAGCGGGCGTTCGGCGGCTGGGAGGCCGCCGACCCCTCCCGGGTCGCCGCCCTCCAGCACGAGGTGGACCGGACCCGCTACCTTCCACAGCTCCTGCGGCCCGGCCTCAGCCGCGACTTCCGGCGCAGACTCGGCGAGTTGACCGCCCTCCTCGGCCGGCTCTACGCGGCGATCCAGGAGGTGAGCGGCTGTTCGGTCGTGGTCGACTCCTCCAAGCACGTCTCCTACGCCGCGACGCTCCGTCAGGTCCCGTCCGTCGACCTGCGACTGCTGCACGTCATCCGCGACAGCCGGGGCGTGGCGCACTCGTGGGCGAAGAAGGTCAAGCGACCCGATGTCGTCGAGGGCGAGTCCTACATGGCGAAGATCCCGGTGCCGAAGCTGGCCGCGCGGTGGACAGCGTTCAACGGCCTCTTCGACGTGCTGCGGCTGGTGCACGGGGACGCCATGGGGCTGCGCTACGAGCGGTTCGTCGCCGAACCGGCCGCCACGCTGACCCGGATCGCGGCCCTCGCCGGTCGCGAGATCCGGCCCGCCGACCTCGACTTCGTCCAGGACGCGGGCCTGCGGCTGTCGGCCGAGCACAGCGTCTCCGGCAATCCCATGCGCTTCACCAGCGGCCCGGTCCCGCTGCGCGTGGACGACGCCTGGCGGTCGGCGATGGCGCCGGGCGACCGAGCCGTCGTCACCGCCCTCACCACGCCCGGCATGCTCCGCTACGGCTACCGCCTCAGGGGGAAGACGACTCGATGAGCGACACGAGCCGGCACGACACCGGCACCGACACCGACACCGGGACCGGGACCGGGAAGAGCGAACGGCGCCTGCGGGTGCTGATCGTCTGCTCCGCCGGCGGCCACCTGGCCCAGCTCCACAAGCTGGCCCCCTGGTGGGGCCGGCACGACCGGATGTGGGTCACGTTCGACACCACCGACGCGCGCTCGCTGCTCGACGGCGAGAACGTCCGCTGGGCCTACCACCCGACCACCCGCAACATCCCCAACCTCCTGCGGAACCTGTGGCTCGCCCTCCGCCTCATCCCCCGGTACGCGCCGGACCTGGTCGTCAGCTCGGGCGCCGGGGTCGCCGTCCCCTTCTTCTGGGTGGCCCGGCTGCGCGGCACGCGCACGGCCTACCTGGAGGTCTTCGACCGCATCGACAGCAGGACCGTGACCGGCCGGCTGTGCCGGCCGGTGACCGATCTCTTCCTCGTCCAGTGGGAAGACCAGCGCGAGTTGTACGACGGCTCGGTCGTCGTCGGAAAGGTGATGTGAGATGTCCCGCGTCCTGGTGACGGTCGGCACCGACCACCACCACTTCACCCGGTTGATGACCTGGATCGAACGGTGGCAGGCCGAACGCCCCCCGCTGCGCTGGACCGTGCAGCACGGCTTCACCCCGCCACCGGCCGCCGGGCCTGGCATCGAGGCCACCGCGATGATGCCGCACGCCGAACTCCAGGCGGCTCTGCGCCGGTCGGCGGTCATCGTCTGCCAGGGCGGCCCCGGCTCGATCATGGACGCGCGCGGCGTGGGCAAGGTGCCCATCGTCGTGCCGCGCCGCCCGGAACTGGGCGAGCACATCGACGACCACCAAGTGCGGTTCTCCCGGCGGCTGGACGAGGCCGGGCTGATCCGGACCGCGGCCACGGAGCAGGACTTCCGGCTGCTGCTGACGGCCGCGCTGGACCGGCCCGAGGCGTTCGTCGCCACTGCCGGGGTCAGCGAACTGCCGGACACCGTGCGGCGGTTCGGCACGCTCGTCGACGAGCTGATGGTCCGGCCGCCGCGCCGCGCGCTCCTCCCGCTGCGGCGGCGCGGTCAGCCCGCGTAGTAGCGGGCGCGCACGTCCGCCGTCAGCTCCTTCACGCGGGCGATCTCCTCCTCGGTGAGCCGCTCCCGGTACGTCACCAGCGCCGCCTTGCTGTCCATCGGCTGGTAGGCCGTCCGGGACAGGCCACCCCTGAGGCTCCAGGACATCGCCCGCGTCGGCGCGTTCTCCGCCTGCGTGGCCGCCCGCACCGCCTGCCGCGCCGAGGCGTCCCAGGTCAGCCCGCACGTGCCGTACAGCTCGCCGAAGCCCGTCTCCGGGTCCCCGGCCAGGTCCTCGTAGCGCACGACGTGCAGCGACTCGACGTCCTTGCGCATCGCGTCGATCGCGTCGTACGTGACGCGCCACAGCGCCGCGTTCTTCGCCAGCTCGTCCTGACTGCCCACCAGCGCGCGCAGCTCGTCGGCGTGTTCGCCCAGCAGGTCGCGCATCAGCAGCGGCTGCTCCAGCAGCTCGTGGAAGTACGTCGTCCAGCCGAGCTTGCGCCAGCTCCCCGACCAGGTCACCGGATCGCGGATCAGCACGATCGCGACCGCGCCCAGCCGCCGGGCGAACCAGGCCGCCGACAGCACCGCGTACGGGTCGTCCAGCAGCGCCCGCCGCCCGCGCACCCGGCCGACCGTGAACGCCGAGGCGTTCTTGGCGAGCCGGGCCAGATCGGGGAGCGCGCGGTTGGCGCGCAGCTCGGCGAGCGTGCGGTAACGCAGCCGCGTGGTGTCGCCGAACGCCCGCAGCCAGGGCGCCTCGTTGTCCTCGCATATGTACTGGAAGGCGTGCGTCACCGAGGCGTTGAGCACGCCGGGGGAACGGCCGGGCGGGCGGCTCGGGTTGAGCGGCTCGTTGACGTACACCACCTCGCCGCCGGCCTGGAGCATCTTGCCGACCCAGCTGGTGCCGCTGCGGGGAAGACCGGTGATGAGGATCGGTCGCGTCACGGTCATGGTCATCACACGCTCTCTCGGTGCCGGCGCGGCGGGAGCCACGGGGCCGGGGTCAGGGTGTCGTCGCAGTTGGTGCGGTTTGTCATGAATTGCGGTGCGGCAAATGTTAGCGGCGGCAGCCGCCGACCGGTAGCCCCTACCCCCGGGCGGCGACAACAGGCCGTCACCGGCTCCGCGTTTCCCGCCATTGTTGACCAACCCACAACAGTTTCCATTTGACAACAGTAGTATCGCGGCCACACGCTGTGCCCTGGCGGCCCGCCTTCCGGCGCTCCCGCCGGTCCGGCACCCGGCCGGTCACGCTAGGAGCCCGCATGTCACCGTCGCACCTTCTATGCCGAGCGGGCGGAGCGGTCGGCGGCCCGGTCGCGCGCGGGCATGGTCTGTGCCACGGCGTCCCGGAAGCCGGCGAGTCCCTCGACAAGTGCCTTGCGCGTACTGGGCGGCATCGCGGCGATCGCGGTCAGCAGCGCCTTCTCCCGGCGCTCTCTGAGGTCCTGGAGGTAACGTCGGCCGCGGGGGGTGAGCCGCAGTTCGAGCTCGCGGCGGCTGGCCTGGCTCGGCATCCGCTCCACGAACCCGAGAGCCTGCAGCCGGTCGCACAGTCTGCTCACCGACGAGGGCGCCGAGCCCAACAGCTCCCCGAGTCCACGAAGATTGATCCCCTCATCCCGTTCCAGGATGTAGAGAACCCGGAGTTGAGAGGAGGAGACCGGTGCCGGCGAGACGGCGTCCCGCCCCCGTTCCCACAGGACCTCCAGCAGCTCGATCACCTCGGACGCCGCCAGGGCGGCGTCCGGGGGCCGGTGTGGAGGGGGTGGATTCACGCATCTCACTCTGGCACTCAGGATCTGGCTTGTCATCCCGGATGTCCGGTCCGGCGTCCCTCCTTACCTCACCGGTTTCCGCGACCGGCCCTCCCCCAGAAGGCGAACTGACACGGTGGACAGACTCGCGGCCGCTGAACGCGCCTTGCGCCACGCGGCCCCCCACGCACTGCTCGACAGCCTTCGAGCGGTCCTGCTCCGGTGCTATTCCGCGAGCGACGCGATCCTGATGGTCGCGGACTACGGGGTGGCCTCACTGCGTCCGGTCGACACCCCCGGCGCCCGTTCCGTTCCCGTCCACATGGGCCCGGCCGGCCGCGTGTACGGCTCCCAACTGCCGTACGTGGAGCCCGCCGAGGGGTCACCCGAGCTCACCGCGCACCTGCCGGTCAGCGTGCGGGGTGACCGCATCGGCGTGCTCACCGTCCGGTTGCCGCGCGAGCGCTTCAGCGCGACGATCCTGGACGAACTCACCGAGATCGCCCGGATACTGGGCCACGAGATAGTGGTCGCCGAGCGGGACACCGACGTCTACCTCCAGGCGCGCCGGGCCGAACGGCTCACGCTGGCCGCCGAGATGCAGTGGCAGCTCCTGCCCGGCCGGTCCTGCTCCCGCCCCGAGTACGAGTTGGGCGGGCAGCTCGAACCCGCCTACGCCGTGCACGGTGACACGTTCGACTGGTCGACCTCGGCCGAGTACCTGTCCCTCACCGTCATCAACGGCATGGGCGAGGGCATAGAGGCGTCGCTGCTCACCGGCCTGGCCGTCAGCGCGCTGCGCAACGCCCGCCGGGCCGGACTCGACCTCGCCGAACAGGCGTACCTGGCCGACCAGGCCATCTACGGCCAGTACCGGGGCATCACGCACGTCTCGGCCCTGCTGCTCCGCTTCGACCTCGCGACCGGCCGTACCCGGATCATCGACGCGGGCTCGCCGCGGATGTGGCTGCTGCGCCAGGGCGTCGCCGAGTACGTGGAGCTGGAAGGGCAGCTCCCGCTCGGGATGTTCGAGGAAACGGTGTACACCACACAGGAGTTCACCACCCGGCCCGGCGACCGGCTGTTCTTCGTGAGTGACGGGGTGTACGACGCCTCCTCCCCCGGCGGCGAGCGGTACGGCGAGAAGGCGCTGGCGCGGGCCATCATGAACACCCGGCTGCTGCCTCCGGCCCAGGTGCCGCGCGCCATCCTGTCGGAGTTGGCCGGCCACCGTGGCGGGCCGCTGCCGGAGGACGACGCGATGGTGGTGTGCCTGGACTGGCACGGCCGTTCGGCGGATGTCTGACGCCGTCCCGGACGGAACGACCGAGGCCCTGAACGCCCCGTGGTCAGTGGGGAGTTCAGAGCCTCAGCCGTCATGGGGGCGCGTTCAGGCGCCGATCACGCCGCCGTCCGTGCGGCGGATGACGACGGTGGCCGAGCGCGGACGGCCCGCCGGGTCGAAATCGGGCCAGTTGCTGACCGCGCGCGGGTTCTCCGGCGTCGGCGTACCCCAGGCCGTCGTCGCCTCGCCCGGGTGCTGGACGTTGACGAACAGCGTCCGCTGGTCCGGGGTGAAGGCCAGGCCGGTGATCTCGCAGCCGCGCGGGCCGGTGAGGAAGCGGCGGATCTCGCCGGTGCGCGGGTCGGCGGCCAGCATCTGGTTGTTGCCGATGCGGTCGTAGCCCTTGGCGGCCAGGTTCTGCGAGGAGTTGGAGACGTCCGTCATGATCCACAGCCGGCCGTCGCCGTCGAACCCCAGACCGTCGGGGGAGCCGAAGACGTTGCTCGCGTCGGTCCCGGCCTGCGGGTCGTACGCCGGGTCACCGGCCAGGACGAAGATGTCCCAGTCGAAGGTGGTGGCGGTGTTGTCGCCGTCCTTCTCCGTCCAGCGGACGATGTGACCGTACGGGTTGGGCTCGCGCGGGCTGACGGCGCTGTTCCAGCCGCTGCCGTTGGTGAGGGTGCAGTAGACGTCCTGGTTCTCGGGGTTGACCGCGATCCACTCCGGCCGGTCCATCTTGGTGGCGCCCACCGCGTCGGCCGCCTCGCGGGTGCGCAGCAGCACGTCCGCCTGGTCGGCCCAGCCGTTCGCGCTCGTCAGCGCCCCGGTGCCGTGCGCCAGGGGCAGCCAGGAGCCGGTGCCGTCGTCCTCGAAGCGCGCCACGTACAGCGTGCCGTGGTCCAGCGGGCTGCGGCCGAGCGCCCGCTGCGCGCGCCAGTGGCCCTGGCCGACGAACTTGTAGATGTAGTCGCCGTCCTGGTCGTCACCGGTGTAGGCGACGACGCGGCCCCGCGACTCGGTGACCGTGCAGCCCTCGTGCTTGACGCGGCCGAGCGCGGTGCGCTTGACGGGCTTGGCGTTCGGGTTCATCGGATCGATCTCGACGATCCAGCCGAACCGGTTGATCTCGTTGGGGTTGGCCGCCAGGTCGAAGCGCGGGTCGGCCAGGTGCCAGCGGAAGCCGCCGCCGCTCTTGGAGACGCCGTAGCGGGACTGCGAGGCGGTGGGCTGCCAGGTGGCGTCCTGGGTGCCGAAGTAGTTGTTCCAATTCTCCTCGCACGCCAGGTAAGTGCCCCACGGCGTGTAGCCGTTGGAGCAGTTGTTCAGCGTGCCGCGCGGCTCGTCGGCGGCGCGCAGGCCGGGGTGGCTCGCCGTGACCGGCCCGGAGAAGTCGACCGGCGTCGAACCGGTGATCCGGCGCGCGCGTCGGGAGTCCACGACACGCCACTCGCCGTCGCGCTCCTCGATCTCCACCACGCTGACACCGTGCGCGGCGAGCGCCTTGCGCACCTTCTCGGGGGTCATCGTCGCGGAGCCGTCGGGGAACAGCAGCTCCTGGTCGACGTACTCGTGGTTGAGCACCAGCATGCCGCGTCGGCTGCCCCGGCGGCCGGACCCGAGCGGGAAGAAGTGCATGCCGTCGTGGTTCATGCCGACCTGCTGCGCCTGCTCGTCGGCGGAGTTCCCGCCGTCCTTGCGCCACGCCGGGCCGTCCGGCCGGATCGAGGTGCCCCAGGGAATGATCACCTGGGTCTCGTAGCCCGCCGGAACGGTGAACGTGTCGGCCGTCGATGTCGGCACGGCCTCGAACCCGAGCAGCGCCCGCGGCGGCCGGCCGCCGCCACCGACCTGGCCGCCGTGGACCGGCGTGCTCGCACCGGCCGTACCCGCTCCGGCGGTCGCCGCGACCAGGAACCCGGCCGCCGCGGCGGTCCCGCCCATGAGCGCGACCCGGCGGGACATCCGCTTCTCGACGATCTCCCCGAACGCCCGGTTCCCGGAGCTGTTCGAGCTCACGTCATCCGGATCGATCGCGGGAAAAACCGGGGGCAGTCCTGACATCGCGGATCCTCACTTGCTCATGTGTGCCGTCGGTGATGCTCCTGTGAGGCTAGGAGCGAACGGTGGCCCGGAGTGACCACCAAGGTGAACGAATGGCCATCTTCATACATACGGATGCTTCACCGCCCCGGTTCACCTGCTCAAACGGCACCGGGCCGCGGTCACCACCACCACCCGGCGTCAGCCGCGGCGGTGAGGGCGGCGAACCGTCGGTCGTCCGGAACAGCGGCGGGGGCAGTCGGCCGACGGTGGGGGTTCCGTCAGCTGTTGCGGCCGGAGGACTGTCCGATGCCGGTCGTGAGATCGGCTTCGGTGCAGCGGTTGAGTCCGGTGACGAGCCGGCAGCAATCAGGAGATGTGCGTGGAGGTCGGGTCCGACGTCCCGGTCAGCGTCCCGGTGCGGGACAGCGAGACCCCCGCACGCGCCGTCCTGTCCGTCCCCACCCGCTCATGGGCCGCGTTCGTCGCCAGCCTCCAGAGCTGACCCGCCGCGTCCGGATGGGCGTCAGTGGTGCCAGGGCAACGTGACCGGCTCGTCCGGGACATGGCCCGTCAGGATGGCGGTGAGCAGCGAAACCAGGCCGAAGGGGACGACCCGCTCCTCCGTCGTGGCCAACTCCGCCACCGGCCACCAGCGGTGGCCGGTCGTCGCGCCGCGTTCGAACTCCTCCATGCGGCTGGTGTCCACCTCGTGCCGGGCCACCCGGTGCAGGAAGAAGTGGTCCTCGAACAGGCCGCGCTTCCAGCCGAGATCGGCGTGACCGCCGGTCCACGCCACCCGCCGCCCCAGCGCGCGCGGCGCGACCCGTAGTCCGGCCTCTTCCCACACCTCCCGTGCCGCCGCCGCCCGCAGCGTCTCGTGCCACCGCACGCCCCCGCCCGGTGTCAGCCACAAACCGTCGGTCATCCGGAACAGCAGCAGCCGGTCGGCGCCGTCCAGGAGGAGGACGCGCGCCGACCGGCGTGCCACCCGTCGGGGGAACCGCATCAGTCGACGTCGAAGAGCTGCTCGACCGGGTCGATGCCGAAGTAGACGAGGAAGAGCCCGGCGGCCAGCCACAGCAGCCAGCTCACCTCGCGCGGGCGGCCCAGGATCGCCTTCAGCACGACATAGGCGATGAAGCCGGCGCCGATGCCGTTGGTGATCGAGTACGTGAACGGCATGACGGCGATGGTGACGAAGGCCGGGATGCCCACCGAGTAGTCGTTCCAGTCGATCCGGCCGACCTGCACCATCATCAGGAAGCCGACCGCGACGAGCGCGGGCGCGGCGGCCTGCGAGGGGACGACGGCGGCCAGCGGCGCGAAGAAGAGGGCCAGGGCGAACAGTCCGCCGGTGACCACGTTCGCGGCGCCGGTCCTGGCGCCCTCGCCGACGCCCGCGGCGGACTCGATGTAGGAGGTGTTGGAGGAGGCGGACGCGGCGCCGCCGGCCGCGGCGGCCAGGCCGTCCACGAACAGCAGCCGGCCCAGGCGCGGCACCCGGCCCTCCTCGTCCAGCAGCCCGGCCTCGCTGGTGACGCCGACCGCGGTGCCCATGGTGTCGAAGAAGTCCGTCAGGAACAGCGTGAAGATCAGCAGCACGGCGGTCACGAAGCTGACCTCGCCGAACGCGCCGAACAGGCTGAAGTTCCCCAGCAGACCGAAGTCGGGCGAGGCGGCCAGGTCGTCCGGCACCTCGGGAACGGTCAGCCCCCACGCCTCGTCCGGCACGTCCGCGATCGCGTTGACGACGATCGCGAAGACGGTCGTGGCCAGGATACTGAGGAGGATCGCGCCCTTCACCCGGCGGGCGAGCAGGGCCAGGGTCAGCAGCAGGCCGAGGCAGAACGCCAGCACGGGCCAGCCGGCCAACTCGCCCCCGGCGCCCAGGGTCAGCGGCGGCGCCCCCTCGTGGCCGATGGTGAAGCCCGCGTCCACGAAGCCGATCAGGGCGATGAACAGCCCGATACCCACGCCGATGGCCTGCTTCAGCGCGGCGGGGATCGCGTTCATCACCGCCTCCCGCAGCCCGGTCGCGGACAGCACGCAGACGATGATCCCCTCCAGGACCACCAGCCCCATCGCGTCCGGCCACGACATGCGCGGCGCGATCTGGAACGCCACCATCGCGTTGATGCCGAGCCCGGCGGCGAGCGCCAGCGGCAGGTTGGCCGTGATGCCCATCAGGACGGTCATGATCGCGGCGACCAGGGCGGTGACGGTGACTATCTGCTCGAACGAGAGCTGGTTGCCGTGTACGTCCTGGGCGCTGCCGAGGATGATCGGGTTGAGCACCAGGATGTAGGCCATCGTGAAGAACGTGGCGAAGCCGCCCCGCACTTCCCGGCTGAGTGTGGAGCCTCGTTCGGAGATGTGGAAGTAGTCGTCCAGGCGTCGCAACGGCATGGCTGGATCCTTATGAAGCGGTTGTGGGCTCCCGGATTCTGCCCGCTGGGCACGGGCGGAAGGTTTTGGGCGGGTAACACCAGCCGCACCGTTACGGAATTGCGCTCTTGGCGTGGACGTTATGTGTGTGTTGCTCGCTTGGCGGGAGACTTCAGGGGAGACGGGATGACCGACGGAACGCCGACGGTGCTGCTCACCGGTGCCGCGGGCGGCATCGGCACGATGCTGCGCGCGCTGCTGCCGCCCCACGGGTACGCGCTCCGGTCGCTGGACGCCGTGCCGGTGGCCGACGACCGGGACGCGGTCGTCCTCGACCTGGCCGACCCCGCGGGCGACGACGCGCTGCGGGCGGCGTTGCGCGGCGCCGACGCGGTGGTGCACCTCGCGGGCATCCCGCTGGAGGCGTCGTTCGCGGAGATCCTGCGCGCCAACGTCGAGGGCACCTACCGCCTGTACGAGGCGGCGCGGGCCGAGGGCGTGCGGCGGATCGTCTTCGCGTCGAGCAATCACGCGGTCGGTTTCACGCCCTGGCCGGCGCCGGGCGCCCCGCCGATCCCGGTCGGCACCCCGCACCGGCCCGACACGTTCTACGGCCTGTCCAAATGCTTCGGGGAGGACCTGGCCCAGCTGTACTGGGACCGGCACGGCCTGGAAACGGTCTCGGTCCGCATCGGCACCTGCTCCCCCGAGCCGACCTCGGTGCGTGAGCTGTCGATCTGGCTGAGCCCGGCGGACGCGGCTCGGCTGGTCCACGCGGCGCTGAGCGCGGAACACGTGGGCCACACCGTGGTGTTCGGCTCCTCCGCCAACACCCGCGGCGTGTGGGACCTCGCCCC
Source organism: Streptomyces sp. NBC_01803 (assembly GCF_035917415.1). Taxonomy (NCBI): domain Bacteria; kingdom Bacillati; phylum Actinomycetota; class Actinomycetes; order Kitasatosporales; family Streptomycetaceae; genus Streptomyces; species Streptomyces sp. NBC_01803. The sequence goes on along the minus strand of NZ_CP109073.1, from coordinate 5,045,503 downwards.
CGCCCGCGCCCTGGGCTACGAACCGGCGGACGACTCCGAGCCGTTCGCCGCCCGGCTGCCGGCGGCCGGCCCGCCGGACCGAACCCGGCCTGAACACGCCCGCCTGGGTGGCGCGTTCACCACCGACCCACCGATGTGGTCCCCCGCTGGACCGGCCCAACGGGTCGGCCCGGTAGGCCGACCGGCGAGCCGACCGGTAGGCCGCCGTTCGTCCCCGGCCGCTACTCGCCGCGCCGGGAGCGGGCCTTGAAGGCCGCCTTGCGGGCCCGCTTCGCCAGCTGCTTGTCCGGATGGACCCGGCCCACGGCCTCCAGGACGTCCGCCGTCGCGGGGTGGTCCGAGCGCCAGGCCCGGTCGAAGAACTCGCTGTGCTGGCGGGCCAGTCCGGAGACCAGCTCCTGAAGCTCGGCCGCGTCCTCCTCGACGCCGAACGGCAGCAGCTGCGCGGCCAGCGTGTCGACCGTCAGCCAGAAGATCATGTCCTCGTCCGGCTCGGGAATACCGGCCACGCCGCGCTCGGCCAGCCACACCCGGGCCAGGCCGCCCAGCTCCCGGTCGTCCAGCACCTCGCGCACCGCGGGCTCGGCCCGCGGGTCGAGGAGCGAGAGCACCAGCTGACAGCCGAAGCGCCGCCCCGGCCCCTCCTCGTCCACGCCCCGGGCGGCGGCCAGCAGCTCACGCGCCGCGTCCAGCGGCTCGCGGCCCGCCAGCCACAGCCCGGCCTCCTCGTTCGCCGCCGGCTCCGGGCGGAACGGCAGGGCGGCCAGCAGCGCCGCCGCGTCGCGCCCGGCCAGCTCGCCGATCACCGGCGCCTCCAGCCCGGCCTCCCGCATCCGCCGCCGCACCGCCCAGAGCCCGAGCGGGGTCAGCCGGGCCAGCCCGTACCGGCTGAGGTCCTCCTCGTCGCCGTCCTGGCCCGGCGCGTCCAGCGCGCCCGACCCGCCCGGCGCGCCCGACCCGCCCGCGAAGTCCTCGCCGTCGGCGGCGCGTTCGTCCGGCTCGCCGTCGACCAGCACGGAGTCGTCCACCGGCTGGTAGTCCAGCAGCCCGGTCCCGGCCAGCGCGCGGAACTGCCCGTCGAGCTTCAGCACCGCCTCCGACAGCTCATCCAGCGCCTCGGCGGACAGCTCATCCATGTCCTCGGGCACGAGCGAGGCGGCGGCGACCATCGGCAGCGGCACCATCGAGGCGGCCTGCCCGGCCTCGTCCGTGACGGCGAAGAGATACAGGCTGCCGAGCGCCGCGTCCAGGAAGCCGGCCGCCTCCTCCTGGTCCCAGGCCAGCGCGTCCAGGTCGATGGCGTCCGGGTCGATCTCGCCGTCCGGGCTGACCGCGCCGTCCAGGCCGCCGAGGTCCCCGAGCATCTCCTCGAAGGTGGGGGTCGCGGCGTCGTCGAGCACGGCGTCGACACCGGCGGCCCAGAGCTCCAGCACATCGCCGGGGCCACCCCCGGTGAGCTGGGCCAGCTCCTCGCCCGGCGCGGCGGTGCCGGCCACCGCCGGGTCCTCGCCGCCGTCGGTCTCCGCGCCGGTCTCGGTGATCTCCACCAGGCCGGTGTCCACCGCGAAGTGCCAGGCGTCGGCGGCCAGCGCCTCGCCGTCCTGGTCCTCGTCCAGACCGAGGTGGGTCACCGCGCCCTTGAGCCCGGCGGTCAGCAGCTCGCCGCCGGCGCCGACCGGCGTGCCGGGGCGCGTCCAGCGGGCGAGCGAGGCGGCGCGGGCGAGCAGCGGCGCGGCGAGCGCGTCGCGCGCCAGCTCGGCCTCTGCGGGGAGCCGCACGGGCGGCATAACGGGACGGTCGTCACCGGGGTTCACGATCGCTCCTCATCGCGGCGAGCTGGGCGGTTACCAGCCTAGATCAGCGGACGCGGCTCCGCGCGGCGAGCCCGCCTCTCATCGCGCCGGGCGAACAGCCGTAGCTGTCAAGCGGTCTGACGGACCGCCAGCGGATCAGCGCCCACCCGTTCACCGGCTCGTTCACCGGCCCGTTCCGCGACGGCTGCCGGGCGGCTTCCCGGCCGCTGCCCGACGACCGTTGACAACGCCCTTGCCCCTACGGGAGCTTTACGCGCGTAGAGGCAGCACTCGGCAACGCGCCCGTCCGGAGGCACCCCTTGTCCGCAGCACCGTCCGCAGCACACCGTTCCCGCCCGCTCCGCGGATCCGTCGCGGTCGGGGCCCTCGTCGTCGCCGCGCTGGGCGGCACCCTGCTCGCGCCGCCCGCCTCGTCGGCGGCTGACGCGCAGGCCGTCGACACCCCGCGCGTCCGCGACATCCAGGGCTCGACCCGGCTGTCACCGTACGTGGGAGCACAGGTCACGAACGTGTCGGGCATCGTCACGGGCGTGCGCGCCTACGGCTCGCGCGGCTTCTGGCTACAGGACCCGGAGGCGGACGGCTCGGCGGCCACCAGCGAGGGGATCTTCGTCTTCACCAGCTCGACCCCCCGGGTGGCGGTGGGCGACGACGTGCTGGTCTCGGGCACGGTCGGCGAGTTCTACTACGGCGGCGTCGCGTCCGGCGGCCAGTCGGTCACCCAGATATCCCGCCCCACGGTCACCGTCCGCTCCTCGGGGAACGAACTGCCCGCGCCCGTCGTGCTGGACGCCGACACCCTGCCGCGCGCGTACGCCCCGGCCGGCGACCCGGCGGCCGACGACAGCGTCGAGGGCCTCGAACTCGCCCCGGACACCTACGCGCTGGACCTCTATGAGTCCCTTGAGGGCATGAACGTCACGATCGGTGACGCGCCCGTCGTCGGCCCGAGCACCTCGTTCTACGAGCTGTGGGTGACGCTGGATCCGGAGCGGAACCGGACGGCGAGCGGCGGCTCCCGGTACGCCTCCTACACCGAACAGAACCCGGGCCGCCTGAAGATCGAGGCGCTGGTGCCGGTGGCGCAGCAGCCGTTCCCGACCGCGAACGTCGGGGACGTGCTGACCGGCCCGACCGAAGGGCCGCTGGATTACGACGAGTTCGGCGGGTACGTGCTGGCGGCCCGGGCTCTCGGCGAGGTCACCCCGGGCGACCTGGAGCCGGAGACGACCCGCCCGCAGCGCGCGGACGAGCTGGCCGTGGCCACGTACAACGTGGAGAACCTGCACCCGGGCAACGCCCAGGAGAAGTTCGACCGGCTGGCCGCCGGCGTCGTGGAGCACCTGGCCTCGCCGGACATCCTCGCCCTGGAGGAGATCCAGGACAACAACGGCCCGACGAACGACGGCACGGTGGCCGCCGACCAGACCCTTCAGCGGTTCACGGACGCGGTCGTCGCGGCGGGCGGCCCGCGTTACGAGTGGCGGAGCATCGACCCGGTGGACGGCCAGGACGGCGGCCAGCCGGGCGGCAACATCCGCAACGTCTTCCTCTTCAACCCGGAGCGGGTCTCGTTCACCGACCGCGCGGGCGGCGACGCCACCACTCCGACCGGCGTGGTCAAGGAGCGCGGCCGGGCCCGTCTCACCCTCTCCCCCGGCCGGATCGATCCGGCGAACGCGGCTTGGGAGGACAGCCGCAAGCCGCTGGCCGCCGAGTTCACCTTCCGGGGCGAGACGGTCATCGTCGTCGCGAACCACTTCGCCTCCAAGGGCGGCGACCAGCCGCTGTACGGCCGTTACCAGCCGCCCGCCCGCTCCTCCGAGGACCAGCGGCTCCGGCAGGCCCAGGCGGTCAACGACTTCGTGCGGGAGGTCCGTTCGGCGCAGCGGACGGCGCGGGTGGTGGTGCTCGGGGACATCAACGACTTCGAGTTCTCCGCCACCACCGAGGCCCTGACGGCGGGCGGCGCGCTGGAGAGCGCGGTCACCTCCCTGCCGCGCGACGAGCGCTACACGTACGTCTTCCAGGGCAACTCGCAGGTGCTCGACCAGACGCTGGTCTCCCCCGCGATCCGCCGGTACGACTACGACATCGTGCACATCAACGCCGAGTTCGCGGACCAGGCGAGCGACCACGACCCCCAGGTCCTGCGCTTCCGCCCCTGACATCGACAGGACGGACACCGGACAGGGCGGACAGGAACAGAGACAGGGACAGGGACAGGGAAGGGCGGGACGAAGGCCGTCGCCGGGGCTCGGCGACGGCCTTCGTCCGTTCCGTTGACGCCTTCCCGAGTGGCCCATACCTTTTCTTACCCGTCGGTAAGAAGGAGGCCCAACGATGCGCTCGCCCTTGAGACTTGCCCTCGCCGCGACCGGACTGCTCAGCATGCTGCTGGCCGTTCCGACCACGGCGAGCGCCATCACGGAAGACGAAGAGCCCCTGGAATACGTGGCGATGGGCGACTCCTACGCCTCGCTCGGCACGGCCTCCACGCACTACACCGATCCGGCGACCGGCTGCGTCCGGGCCACGGACAACTACCCCTCACGCCTCGCCGAGGAGCTCGCCCCCGACACGTTCGTAGACGTGACCTGCGCGGGCGCGGTCACCGGCGGCGTGCTGAACTCCCAGCTCTCCGCGCTCACCCCGGACACCGACCTGGTCACGCTGACCATAGGCGGCAACGACATAGGCTTCGGCGCGATAGCCGCCACCTGCGGCTCCGACAGTCTGACCAACCCCCTCGGCTCCCCCTGCGAGCAGCGTTTCACCACGGGCGGCACCGACCAGCTCGCCGCCCGCATCGGCGCCACCGCCCCCAAGATCGACGCGGTCCTCGCCGGTATCAGGGAGCACGCGCCGCACGCCGAGATCGTCGTCGTCGGCTACCTGCGCATCCTGCCCCCCGCCCTGGGGTGCTGGCCGGTCGTGCCGATCTCCGTGGGCGACGTCCCCTACCTCAACGGCGTGCAGCGCGGGCTCAACACGATGATCGGCGAACGCGCCACCGCCGCGGGCGCCACCTTCGTCAACCCCGGCGAGACGACCGGCCACGACGCCTGCCAGCTGTTGCCCTGGCGCAAGTGGATCGAGGGCCCCTTCCCCATCCTCGACGCGGCCCCCATGCACCCCACAGCCGCCGGCCAGGCACACGTCGCCGATCTGGTGGCCGACACGCTCTGACCGGCCAAGCGCCGTACGCGCACGGCCTGTTACCATCCCCGTGCGTACGGGTGCCTGTTCGTACCCTTCGACGGATGCTCTTGGGGGGCGTGGCGTGGGGTCGTTCGACGAGGAGTGGGCCGCGTTACAGGCCGCCGCCAGGGAGCAGTCGACCCCCACGCGACTCAACTCCTCGGAGGGCGGAGGCGCGGGCGCGCGGGACCGGCTCGTCGTGAGCTGGACCGCGCAGCGCGCGGCGGCCGATGTCGTGGAGCGCGAGGTGCTGCCGGACGCGGTGCGGGCGGGCACGAAGCCGCTGGGCGAGCTGGCCGAGGCCGCGGCGAGGATGCGAACGTGGGCCTCGGCGGCGGGCCTGCGGGCTGTGGCGGAGAGCTGGGCCACCAAGACCGAGGCGCTCGGCACCCAGCTGCGGGCGGAGGCGGAGGCGCTGCGGGCGACCGCCTCCGGCTTCCAGGGCGGGGATCTGGAGATCACGTATCAGCTCCGCTCGATCGATGGCACGGAGTGAGCTGACCACCGTGCCGACGTATCAAGAGATCATCGAGCAGAACTTCGCCGCGCTGGATGCCGCCGCGACCGAACTCGAAGCCGCCGCTGAAGAGTTCGGTCAGACCGCCGACACCTATCGCACCCGCGTCGCGTCCCTGCCGCACCACGACGAGCTGTGGGTCGGGGACAGCGCGGGAGCCGCGAGCTTCCGGTTCTCCCAGACCGAGGGGGAGTTGGACGCGGCGAAGGCGGAGGCCCGGTCCCTGGCGGGCGTGATCCGGGACGGCCGGTCCGAGTTGCTGCGCCTGCGCGGCGAACTGGAGGAGGTGGCCGCCGAGATCAGGGCCGAGGGTTTCGGGATCAACGGCGACGGCCGGGTCACGCTGAACCCCGACTGGGCCCACGACACCGAGTCGGACCGACTGGAGCGCGAGCGAAGCGCCTGGCAGGGCAGACTCGACCAGGCCGTCGAGGTGGTGTCGCGGGCCGACGACAGCCTGCGGCTGGCGCTGCTGGAGGTCGTGGAGGGGCAGGACGGCCGCCGGGCGGGCGTCTTCAACGGCGGGGCGGCGGCCAGCACCGAGGAGGTGCTGGCCGACCGCGCCGAGGAGCTGGCCCGCCGGCTGGCCGACGGCGAGGAACTGTCGGGCGCGGAGCTGTCGGAGCTGAACCACCTGCTGGAACTGGAGGCCGACGACCCGCAGTTCGCGCGCTCCCTGCTGGAAGGGCTCGGCGGGGATGGCTTCGTGAGCCTGTCGGCCCGGACAGCCGACCAGGTCATCGGCGGCGAGGGCGACACCCGGCAGAGCTTCGCCGGCCTCCAGGAACATCTGGCCACCGCGCTCGCGGCGGGCACCGACGTGCCGACGCTGGAGCCGGGATCCATGGAGTACGGGCAGTGGGCGCAGACCGAGGAGGGGCTGTTCTACGCCCGCTTCATGGACGAGCTGCACGACGCCGGATCGGCCGGCTACGCGGTCGACTCGCTGACCCAGCAGGATGTACGCGGCTACCAGTTGCTCACCAGCCTGATGAACACCGAGAACCCCGACTACTCACAGCGCTTCCTCCACGACCTCGCCGACGACATCCGCGCCGCGGAGGACCCGTCCCTGGGCGGTGACGAGGACATCTGGCGCCTGCGCGCCGACGACCTCGCCGTGGACGGCCTCGACGCGGACGAACAGGAGTGGTTCACCCTCGACCCGATGGACGCCGTCCTCGGCGTGATGGGCCACCAGCCGGATGTCGCCACGGCCTACCTCGATCCCGAGGACGGGAACGGCCGCCTGGACTACCTGCTGGACGAACGCGACTGGTCCCAGCTGAACATGCCCATGGGCACATCCATGGTGAGCGTCCCGGGCGACATGACGGGCCTCGGCGCCGCCCTCCAGGCGGCCACCACGGGCGTCCCGGCCGACCAGAGCCCGACGATCACCGGCCTGAACCCCACGGAGGCCGGCGGCCGGATCGTTCACGAGGTGGTCGAGAAGTTCTCAGCGGACGAGGGCACCCTGATCGCGGACGACGGCAAGTTCGCCACCCTACGCCCGGAACTGGCCCGGATGACGGCCGCGTACATGGGGGACTTCCAGATGGGGATCAGCCAGTTGACGATTCGCGAGGAGTCGGAAGGCTTCACGAATCTCACGGATCTTGCCCTCGATGACTTCCTCGGACAGCTGGGAAGAGACGCGGAGGCCCACGGGATCGTCACCGGGGCCCAGCAGGCGTACACGGCGCTCGCCGTCGACATCGCCATCAACCAGCCGCGGGAGGACGGGATCAGCCTGGACGGTCTCATCGAGAGCGCGGTGTCACCCGGGGCTCAGATGGCGGGCATCATGAGCGACGCACGCGCCGGCGCGGTCTACGACGCGGGCATCGCCGGTGCCGAGGAGTACAACAGCCGGCTGGGAACCATCCAGGAATGGACCGGTGTCGTGCTCGACGAGGCGGTCGGCCTTGCCGCCGAAAGGTACCCGCTCGCGGGTCCGGTGATCGAATGGGGAGTCGGGGAGCTGTCGGACAGCATCTTCGAGACACTTCAGCGGGACAACAGCGAGCAGGCGGCCCAGGATGCCGGAGACACCTACGACGAGGGTTATCAGGCCGCCATCGGCGCGGCCCAGCACGCAGTCGATCTGGCCACCGAGGGCCACTACGCCGAAGACAGCGACGCGCCGACCCAGCTCAAGAACGCGGCGACCAGGACAGTGACCGCGTTCTTCGGCACGCTGATCGGCTGGGACGCACCAGAAGCACCCCAGCAATAGTCCGGAAGGTATGGAATGCGTCGGAATGTGGCCGCAGGACTCACGCTGCTGGCACTGTCGTGGTCGGCCGCCGCCTGTGACAGCGAGTCGGCCGAAAGGGAGTACTCCTTGCCGGGCAGCCTCTGCGGAGCGAGTGTGCCGGAGGACCTCTACGCGCCGCTCTTTCCCCCCGGGGCCGCGTTGGATACCGAGCAGTCCTTCGACGACGTCACCGAGTTCTCCGGATCCCGTTACTGCGTCCTGTCCGTGGACGGCGAGGAGATCCTACGCGCGGACGCGACGGGCCAGGACGATTACTCCGGTGCCATCGTCCGGCATGACTTGGACGTCGAGGAGCAAGACGGCGAGGCCGTGCCGGGTGACTTCGAGGCCGTCGTCTGGCCCGGAGTCGCCATGGCCAAGGCCCCATGCACCCTCCCCGGGATCGGCGGGTCGAACACCATCGAGACCCTGATGGTCGTCCTCCAAGCCGAACACCCCGGGGGCGACGACGAGTCGAAGCAAGTGCTGTCCGAGCTGATCCAGCCCTTCATGGCCGGCACGCTCGACATGGTCGCGTGCCAGGAACACGAAGCCGAGGGAACCGAGTAGCCCCGCCGGTCGGCTCGTCGGCGCTATGACGACGCGCCGTCCTCACCCTGTCGTGGGGCGGTGTCTCCATCGTGCCGGTCAGGCCAGTCAGGCCGGGACGCCGGGGGTATGGGCGGCGCCCGGGGCCACCTCTGTCCGCCGGACCAGGACCACCGCGCTCCTGGCCGCCGCACTGACCGCCAACGCCAACGCCACCGCCGGGTCCGGCGGACCGTCGGGCGGGCTCCGCGGGAGGCGGGGATCGTGGGCTCTCGGTCGAGGTCCGTGACGGCCACCGCCGGCCGTACGCGAGCCCCGGCGAGGCGGAGGCGGGGGGCGGGACCGCCCGGTCCCGCGGAGCGCGGCCCGCGGGCCGGACGCACGACCACGACACAGGCGGACGGTTCACGGCCCGGTGCCGTGGGCCGGGTGGGGGCAGGCGGGTGGACGCGGTCAGCCTGGGGAGGCGAGACTCCCCCCATGCGTACCGGACCCTTCGGCCGCTGTGCCGCGGCCATGATCACGCCGTTCGCCGAGGACGGCTCCCTCGACCTGCCCGGAACCCAGCGGCTCGCCGCGCATCTCGTCGACCGGGGCAGCTGTGACGCCCTCGTCGTCAACGGGACCACCGGGGAGTCCCCCACCACCACCGACACCGAGAAGGCCGCCGTGGTCCGGGCCGTGGTCGAGGCGGTCGGGGACCGGGCCTCGGTCGTGGCCGGGGTGGGGACGGCCGACACCCGGCACACCGTCGCCCTGGCCCGCGCCGCCGAGACGGCCGGGGCGCACGGGCTGCTGGTCGTCACGCCGTACTACTCACGGCCCACCCAGGAGGCGATCGTCCACCACCTGCGGACGGTCGCGGACGGCACCGGTCTGCCGGTGATGCTCTACGACATCCCGGCCCGCACCGGCACCGGCACCGCCCTGACGGCCGATTCGCTGCGCCTGCTCGCCGGGCACGAGCGGATCGTGGCGGTCAAGGACTGCGCGTTCGACCCGCTGAAGTCCGGTCTGGTCATGGCCGACACCGGCCTCGCGTACTACTCGGGCAGCGAGGAGACGAACCTGCCGCTGCTCGCCCTCGGCGCCGCCGGGTGCGTCAGCACGGTCGCCAACGTCGCGGGCCACCAGGTGCGGGCGGCGCTGGACGCGTTCGCCGCCGGGGACCACGGGACGGCGGCCCGCCGCAACGCCGCGCTGCTGCCGCTGGTGAACGCCGTGATGGGCGAGGTGCCGGGAACGGTCGCGGTCAAGGCGCTGTTCCGCGCGGCCGGGCTGCCGGGCGGCCCGGTGCGCGGCCCGCTGCTGCCCGCCGGGGAGGAGCTGACGGGCCGGCTGGTCGACGCCCTGAAGTCGGTCCTGGGCTCTCCCGTGTGGGAGGGCTGAGCGCGCCCCGGGGCCCCGCGCGTCACCGGTGGCCGGCCGTGCCGCCCAGCGTCCGGTAGGCGGTGAGGTCCCGGGACAGCAGCGTGGCCCCGGCGACCGCGCCCGGCATCAGGACGACGGCGACCACCGGGATCAGGAAGAGCAGCGCCAGCGGTACCCCGAAGCCCAGTGCCAAGCCCAGCCGGTGACGGAACAACAGCATCCGCTCCCCCAGCCGCCGCCCCTGCCGGGCCATCGGCACCGAGGTCAGCTCTATGGTCAGGAAGAAGCCGGTGACAGCGACGCCGATCGCGGGCACCACGGTCTGCCCCAGCAGCGGCACGAAGCCGAGGAAGAACAGCGGCACGCCGAACACCGCCCAGCGCAGCAGCACCCGGACGCTGTCCGCCACGTCGCTCCACCACGGCACCTCCACGCCACTGTCGCGCGGGCCGCCCTCGGCCTTCTCCACCTGCTCCGACAGCGCCTCGTAGAACGGGTCCCCGATCAGCAGCGTCACGGCCGTGAAGGTCAGCACGGCCGACAGCAGCGCGCCGCCGATCAGCAGCGCCGCGAACAGCCCGCGCAGCACGGCCTGGTTCAGGTCGTCCCAGCCGTCCGCGAACGGCGTGGCCCAGGTGACGATGTCGTCGGCCCACAGGGCGAGCAGGATCAGCGCGGCGGCGTAGATCACCAGGGTGATCAGCGCGGGCAGCAGCCCGAAGCCGAACCACCTCCGGTGCGTCAGCACCCACCGCTGCCCCAGCAGCATGAACCGCAGCCCCGTCATCACATCGCGCACGGCGGCAAGGCTAGCGTCCCGCCGGGCCGTTCACGCTCCCGCCCAGGTGCCGGGGTCCCGGGCGACGGCGTGGACACGGTCCACGTCACCGGTCCCCAACTCCCCCGCGCGGGCCCGGAAAGCGGCCAGCTCGCGCACATCCACGGCGAGCACGTCGCGCAGCGAGGGCGCCACGGTGAGGCGTTCCGCCCGGACGAACGCCAGGACCGGCCGCACGGTGACCTCGAAGCCGCAGCCCCGGGTGAGGGCCTTCCCGGCCCGCCGCGCCTCGGCACGGCTCTTGCGGACGTACGGATATGTGTCCGGGCCGATCCGGACGGCCTCGTCGCCCACCCAGATCCGGGCCCCGGGGTGGTGCTTGGTGTTGACGCAGAAGACGCCGCCCGGCCCGATGAGCAGGTGGTCGATGTCGACGTCCCGCGCCAGCGGTATGGAGTGCAGGACGCGCCAGCCGTGCCGGGTGAGCCGGGCCAGCTCGGCGCCGGCGATCCGTTCGCCGGTCAGCCCCTTGTGCCAGGAGTCGGCCTCCGTCCGCCGGCCGAGCAGGCGCAGCAGCAGGTGCCAGAAGGGACCGGGCCCGGTCTCCGCCAGCTTGCGCCGGACCATCTCACCGGGCCGGTGGGCCGCCAGATCGCCGATCGCACCCGGCACGCCGGCCGCGCCCGGCCCGGTCAGCGGGAGCCCGGTCAGCGGGGGCGGGGACGGGGACGGGGGAACGGCGGCCGGGGGCGGCGGCGCGTCGAGGGACGCGGGGAGCGGGTCGGCGAGGTAGGGCGCGAGCGCCAGCAGCGCGGCGTCGCGGTGCTCGGCCACCAGCACGTGCAGGAACCCGCCCTGCCGGTCGAACCAGGCCACGGCCGTGCCGTCCGGCAGGTTCACGTACAGCCGGTCACGGCCGTACCGCTTCCACTGCGAAACCTGTAACGCGCTCACCCGCCGCACACCTCCGCGCCGCGTCGGCGGCTGTCGGACGTCCTCAGGGACGCCCATCAGACCAGCCCGCCGACGCGCTCGCAAGAGGCTGCTTCCGGCCGCCGCCGGCGGTGTCAGTTGTGGCTGTGCAGCACCGAGTTGAGACCGCCCCAGTGCCCGGTGCGCGGCAGCGCCTCGACCCGGCCGGTCGTGGAGTTGCGGCGGAAGAGGAGGTTGTCCGCGCCGGACAGCTTCAGCGCCTTGACGACCTCGCCGTCCGGCAGCGTGACGCGCGTGCCCGCCGTGACGTACAGGCCGGCCTCCACCACGCAGTCGTCGCCGAGCGAGATGCCGATGCCCGCCTCGGCGCCGAGCAGGCAGCGCTCGCCGATCGAGACGGTCTGCTTCCCGCCGCCCGACAGCGTGCCCATGATGGACGCGCCGCCGCCGATGTCCGAGCCGTCCCCGACCACGACGCCCGCGCTGATCCGGCCCTCGACCATGGAGACGCCGAGCGTGCCCGCGTTGAAGTTGACGAAGCCCTCGTGCATGACGGTGGTGCCGGTGGCCAGGTGCGCGCCGAGCCGGACCCGGTCGGCGTCCCCGATCCGCACGCCGGACGGGACGACGTAGTCGGTCATCCGGGGGAACTTGTCGACGCTGGTCACCGTCAGGTACGCGCCCTCGGCGCGGGCGGCCAGGCGGGCGCGCTCCACGCCGTGGGCCGGGACCGGGCCGAGGCTGGTCCAGGCGACGTTGGCGAGCAGCCCGAAGACGCCGTCCAGGCTGAGCCCGTGCGGGCGGACCAGGCGGTGGCTGAGCAGGTGGAGGCGCAGGTAGATGTCGTGCGCGTCGAGCGGCTTCTCGTCGAGCCCGGAGATGACCGTGCGCACCGCCACGACCTCGACCCCGCGCCGGGGATCGGGGCCGAGGGCGCGCGGGGCCGCGTCGCCGAGCAGCTCGGCGGCGCGCTCCGCGCTCAGCCGTTCGGTGCCGGAGGGTCCGGGTTCGGCGGCGAGTTCGGGGGCGGGGAACCAGCTGTCGAGCACGGTGCCGTCGGCGTCAACGGTGGCGAGCCCGGCGGCGACGGCGCCGGTGGTGCGGGAGGTCCCGGAAGAGGAGGGAGTGGACGTTGCGTCGGTCATGCCCCCGACGCTAACGGGTGGGCGCGCCCCCGTGCGAACCTGTCCCGATGCCGGACAGCCCACCGCCCGTCAGCAGGCGCGCGAACGTCGCCCGCGCCTCGCCGGGATCATACGGCCGCTCGGTCAGCAGGAAGTGGATGAGCATCCCGTCGGCCGCCGCGATCAGCGCGCGGGCCGTCGCCCCGTCGGGCACCGCCCGCCGTGGCAGCAGCCCGGTCATGCGGTCCACGCAATCGGCGGCGAGGGGCCGCAGAGCGGGCCGGCGCAGTCCCGCGAAGTACAGCTCGTACGCCAGCTCGGTGTCGGCCCGGTGCGGACCGAGGCAGTCCCCGAGGTGGTCGGCCAGCGCGCCGGCCAGCGCCTCGGTGGGCGGCCGGGCGGGGTCGACGGCGTCCAGCAGGGCGGCGAAACGGGTCAGCCAGGCGTCGTTGATCCGCTCCAGCGCGGCCGTCAGCAGCTCGTCGCGGTCCGCGAAATGGTAGGTGGTCGACCCGAGCGGCACGTCGGCGGCGGCGGCCACGGCCCGGTGGCTGAGCCCGGCGATGCCGCGCTCGGCGACCACCGTGACCGCCGCGTCCACGATGCGCCGCCTGCGGTCGGGATCGTAGCGGCGGGGCATCAGTGGGCCCCGCTGAGGTTGAGCAGGGCGACCCCGCCGATGACGAGGACGACGCCGAGCACCTTGGGGAGGGAGGCGGCCTCGCCCAGGAACAGCACGCCGATGGCGGCGACGACCGCCGTCCCCGCGCCGGACCAGATGGCGTAGGCGACGCCGACCTCCATCGCCTTCAGGGTCTGGGCCAGCAGCGTGAAGGCCAGCAGATAGCAGCCGATGGTGCCCAGGCTCGGCCAGAGCCTGCTGAATCCGTCGCTCTGTTTCATGAGCAGGGTCCCGATGATCTCCGCCGTGATCGCGGCGGCCAGCGTCACGTACATCATGTGGACGACCGTACATAACGCCCGGCCGGTGGAGTGACCGCCCTGCGCGTCTGCGGGGAACGCGCCGCGCGCCCCCGCGATCCTTAGCGGCGCGACAAGCACGAAATCCACGACACCCACGACACCCACGACAGGAGGGAGACCCCATGGCCGAGTGCGAGGTCTGCGGAAACGACTACCGGATGGCCTTCGAGGTGCGGGCCGCCGGACAGGTCCACGTCTTCGACAGCTTCGAGTGCGCCGTCCAGAAGATGGCGCCGATCTGCGAGAACTGCCAGTGCCGCATCATGGGCCACGGCCTGGAGACCCAGGACGGGCACTTCTACTGCTGCGCCCACTGCGCCCGCGCCCAGGGGCACGCCCAACTCGTCGATCACGCCTGACTGTTCGGCGCTCGGGGCACCCCGGGACCCATCCGCGGACGGACAGCGACGGCGGCGACGGCGGTGACGGGCGGCGACGGGCGGCGCGGCCCGTCGCCGCGAGCCGGGAACCACCGGGCCCGCGCACACGTCCTCCGCCATGACCAAGGTGTGTGACCAGGCGCATGACCAGGGGGCGGACGCGGGCGATGGACGGCGAGAGCGGCACGAGCGGCAGAGGCACCGGGGACGAGTGGATCGTTCCCGGCTACACCGAGACCCGGGAGCTGGGCGCGGGCGCCAGCGGCCGGGTCGTCCTGGCCGTCCACGACGCCACCGGCACCCCGGTGGCCATCAAGTACCTCAACGAGCGGTACCGGGCGAACGAGACGTTCCGCACCGCCTTCCGCCGCGAGGCCGAGACGCTCGGCGCGCTCGGCTCCCCGCACGTCGCCGCCCTCTACGAGTACGTCGAGGCGCCGCGCGCCGCCGCGATCGTGATGGAGCTGATCGACGGCGTCACGCTGCGCACCCTGATCCGCGAGCACGGCCCCACCGCTCCCGAGGCGGCGCTCGTCCTCCTCAAGGGCTCCCTGCTGGGCCTGGCCGCCGCCCACACGGCCGGAGTCGTCCACCGCGACTACAAGCCGGGCAATGTGCTGGTCGCCCTCGACGGCACGTCCAAGCTGGTCGACTTCGGCATCGCCGTGCCCAGCGGCTTCGGCGGAACGGTGGCCGGCACCCCCCGGTACATGGCGCCCGAGCAGTGGCGCGGCCTGCCCACCAGCCCGGCCACCGACATCTACGCGGCGACCGCGACGTTCCACGAATGCCTCACCGGGCGCCCGCCGTTCGGCGGCGACAGCACCACCGAGCTGATGGTCCAGCACACCACCGCGCCCATCCCGCTGGAGAACGTGCCGCCGGGCGTGCGGGGTCTGATCCAGCACGGCATGGCCAAGGACCCGGCGCTGCGGCCCGCCGACGCGACCGCGTTCCTGGCGGAGCTGGAGGAGGCGGCCACCGCCGGCTACGGCGCGGACTGGGAGGAGGGCGGCCGGCGCGCGCTCGCGGCCCTCGCCGCGCTGCTCCCGCTGCTGCTCCCCCGCCACGACATGGGCCCGGGCGGGACGACGGCCGAGGCCGAGACGGTCCTGTCCCGGCCCGAGCCCTCGCCCACGGCCCCGCCCGCACCGACCGGCCCGCCCCTCTACACGCCCCCGCCCGTCCCGTCGCCCGCCGCGCCGCCGCCCGGCACCCCACTCGGCGGGGCGCCCTGGCGCCGCCTGGTCCCGGTCGGCAGCGCCCTGCTGATCGCGCTGCTCGTGGTGCTGGCGACGGGGCTTCCGGCGCAGGGCGAGAAGGGCACGGTCGCCGAGACGGCCGCCACCAGCAGCCCCGGCCCGGCCACCGAGGACGCCGAACCCCCGGCCCCGACCCCGGAGCCGACCGAGACCGGCTCCTCTCCCGAGCCCACGGACGAGCCGACCGCCGAGCCGACCCCGGCCGCCGGGCCGACGGACCCCGTTCCCACCCCGGACCCCACCGACCCCGTCGGCCCCACGGACGAGCCGACCGACCCGCCGGTCACCGATCCGTGCGAGGGAATCACGGGAATCAGGACCATCGACATCCCGCGGATGGTCTACTCGGGGGAGAGTGTCTACACCGGCGATGTCGTCGTGACCACCTGCACCACCGAGGAGGTCGGGGTGTGGGTCGAGTGGTACGCGGTGGACGAGGAGACCGGCGAGACGATCACCCTGGAGGAGGGCAGCGTGGTCTACCTCAGCGCCGCGCGGGAGTACATGTTCACCCGGGAGACGATCAACGACGCCTACCCGTGCTACACCACGGTCTTCGAAGTGTCGGACGACGCCGACGGCGACCCCTACGCGGTGGCGGAGGCCGGAGGGAGCTGCGATTTGAGGTGACCGGACCGAGCCGGGCCGACGAGCCCACCCAGTCGCACGAGACCTACCAGGCGACCGTCCTCGACCCGGCCTGGACCGGCGACGTGCTCCGCTTCGGCCCCGGCGTGCCGACGCCGACGCCGACACCCATGCCGTACCGGGCGCCCACGCCGTACCCGCCGGGGGCCGCCCCCTACTACCCGCCGCAGACCACCTACCCGGTGATGGCCGCTCCCCCGCCGTCCCCGCCGGAGCGCCGTGGCGGCGGGCGCGGCGCCCTGCGCCGTTACGGCCCGGCCGCCATCATCCTGATCGCCGTCATCGCCTATCTGCTCTGGCAGCGCGGCGGCCCCCGCCTGGCCGTCGAGACCGTGTCCGCCGCCGCCGAGCCGGCCGCCGCCGGCTGCGACGCCGTCGTGGAGGTGACGGCGCTGGTCCGGACGAACGGCGGCCCCGGCGTGATCACCTACGAGTGGCTCCGCAGCGACGGCGGCACCTCCGGCGTCCTGCGGGAGCGCGTCCCCCGGGGCCACGACGAGGCCCGGCTGCGCCTGCGGTGGAGCTTCCAGGGCGAGGGCACCATGACGGCCACCGCCGAGCTGCGCGTCACCGCCCCGACCCGGCACACCGCCACGGCCGAGATCGCCTACGCCTGCCCCTGACCCGGCCTCCTGAGACGCCCCCCTGAGACGGGCCGGATGCCGGATGGGACGCCGACGCCGGACGCCGGACCGGGCCGGACACGCGCGTGGTCAGACGTTGAAGCCCAGGGCCCTGAGCTGCTCGCGGCCGTCGTCGGTGATCTTGTCGGGGCCCCACGGCGGCATCCAGACCCAGTTGATCTTCAGCTCGCTCACCAGGCCCTCCGTCGCCGACTTCGCCTGGTCCTCGATCACGTCCGTCAGCGGACAGGCTGCCGAGGTGAGCGTCATGTCCACCGTGGCGATGTTGTCGTCGTCGACGTGGACGCCGTAGATCAGGCCGAGATTCACCACGTCGATCCCCAGCTCCGGGTCGACGACGTCCAGCATCGCCTCCCGGATCTCCTCCTCGCTCGCCGGCGAGGTGGTCACGGTCTCGCTCATGCCGTCCTTCCCTTCAACGCGCTCTCCCGCGGCCCGGCGCCGCCGCCCAGGGCCTGGGCCGTCGCGTCCTTCCAGGCCATCCAGCTCAGCAGCGCGCACTTCACACGCGCCGGGTACTTCGAGACGCCGGCGAACGCGACCGCGTCCTCCAGCACTTCTTCCATGGCGTCGTCCGGGACGACCTGCCCACGCGACTGCATCAGCTCCAGGAAGGTCTCCTGAATGCTCACCGCCTCGGGCAGCTCCTTGCCGACGAGCAGCTCGTTCAGCACCGAGGCGCTGGCCTGGCTGATCGAGCAGCCCTGCCCCTCGTACGACACGTCGGCGATGACCTGGCCCTCATACCGCACCCGCAGCGTGATCTCGTCACCGCACGTGGGATTCACGTGGTGGACCTCGGCGTCGCCGTCGCGCAGACCGCGGCCGTGCGGATGTTTGTAGTGGTCCAGGATCACGTCCTGGTACATGGATTCCAGCTGCACGTCCTCACACCACCCTCATCCGAAGAAACGACGGACATACTCAAGGCCGGCGACGAGCGCGTCCACCTCCGCGGGCGTCGAGTACAGATAGAACGACGCTCGCGTGGTCGCGGGAATTCCGTACCGCAGGCAGACGGGCCGGGCGCAGTGGTGACCGACCCGGACGGCGATGCCCTGCTCGTCCAGCACCTGGCCCACGTCGTGGGGGTGAATGTCACCGAGGGTGAACGAGATCGTCGCGCCGCGGTCCTCGCCTGTCACCGGGCCGATGATCCGCAGGTCCGGGACCTCGGCGAACCGGTCGAGCGCGTACCGGGTTATGGCGTGCTCGTGGGCGGCGATCTTGTCCATGCCGATGGCGTGCAGGTAGTCCACGGCCGCGCCGAGCCCGACCGCCTGGGCGATCGGCGGCGTGCCCGCCTCGAACTTGTGCGGCGCCGGGGCGTAGGTCGAGGAGCTCATGGTGACGGTCTCGATCATCTCGCCGCCGCCGAGGAACGGAGGCAGGTCCTCCAGCAGCTCCTGGCGGCCCCACAGCACGCCGATACCGGTCGGCCCGCACATCTTGTGGCCGGTGAAGGCGACGAAGTCGGCGCCGAGGGACTGCACGTCCATCGGCATGTGCGGCGCGGCCTGCGAGGCGTCGAGGACGACGAGGGCGCCGACCTCCTGGGCGCGGCGGACGATCTTGTCCACCGGGTTGAGCGTGCCGAGCACGTTGGAGACCTGCATGAACGAGACGACCTTGGTCCGCTCGGTGATGACCTCCTCGATGTTCGACAGGTCGAGCCTGCCGTCGTCGGTGAGGCCGAACCACTTCAGCTTGGCGCCGGTGCGCTGCGCGAGGAGCTGCCACGGCACGATGTTGGAGTGGTGCTCCATCTCCGTGATGACGATCTCGGTGCCGGAGTCCACGCGGTAGGGCTCGTCGGCCCAGCCGAGCATGTTCGCGACCAGGTTCAGCGACTCGGAGGCGTTCTTCGTGAAGACGACCTCGTTGCGGCTGGGCGCGTTGATGAACGCGGCGACCTTGTCCCGGGCGCCCTCGTACAGCGCGGTGGCCTCCTCGGCCAGCACGTGCACACCGCGGTGCACGTTGGCGTGGTGCCGCTCGTAGTAGTCGTTGAGCGCGTCGAGCACCTGGCGCGGCTTCTGCGAGGTGGCCGCGTTGTCCAGGTAGACCAGCGGCTTCCCGTCGTGGACGGTGCGGTCCAGGATCGGGAAGTCCTTGCGGATCGTCTCGGTGTCCAGCAGGCCCGGCAGCGCCGGACCCGGATGTGTCTGTGTCATGCCCTACCCCTAGTTCGCCCCGCCGCGGCAGCGGCTGATGTGGCTGTCGCCCGCGCGGCGAGGCGCGGCCATGTCCTTCGTCTGCGGCCGGGTGGACGCCGCGCGGGCGTCGCTCACGAGGCGGCCCCCTTGGTGTAGTGCTCGTAGCCCTCGGCCTCAAGCTTGTCCGCCAGCTCGGGGCCCCCGGACTCGACGACCCGGCCGCCCGCGAAGACGTGGACGTGATCGGGCTTGATGTAGCGCAGGATGCGCGTGTAGTGCGTGATCAGCAAGGTGCCGACCTCGCCCGCCTCGCGGACGCGGTTGACCCCCTCGGAGACGATGCGCAGCGCGTCGATGTCCAGGCCCGAGTCCGTCTCGTCCAGGATCGCGATCCTCGGCTTCAGCAGCTCCAGCTGAAGGATCTCGTGGCGCTTCTTCTCGCCGCCGGAGAAGCCCTCGTTGACGTTTCGCTCGGCGAAGGCCGGGTTCATCTCCAGACGCGCCATGGTCTCCTTGACCTCCTTCACCCAGGTCCGCAGCTTGGGGGCCTCGCCGCGGATGGCGGTGGCGGAGGTGCGCAGGAAGTTGGAGACGGAGACGCCGGGGATCTCGACCGGGTACTGCATGGCGAGGAAGACACCCGCCCGCGCCCGCTCGTCCACGGACATCGTCAGGACGTCCTCGCCGTCCAGAGTGACCGTGCCACTGGTGACCGTGTACTTGGGGTGGCCGGCCAGCGAGTAGGCCAGGGTGGACTTGCCGGAGCCGTTGGGGCCCATGATGGCGTGCGTCTCGCCCTGCTTCACGGTCAGGTCGACCCCGCGAAGGATCTCTTGGGGGCCGCCTTCGCCGTCGACGGAGACGTGCAGGTCGTGGATCTCAAGCGTTGCCATGGGGATGCCTCAGGACTCCTGGGTGACGGAGACGAGCACGGCCGCGTCGGGGCCGTCTCCTTCGATCTTGACGGGGTAAACGGGGATGGGGCGGGTCGCCGGCAGGCCGGAGGGCTTGCCGGTACGCAGGTCGAAGCTGGAGCCGTGCAGCCAGCACTCGATCTGGCAGTCCTCCACCTCGCCCTCGGAGAGGGACACGTTCGCGTGCGAGCAGATGTCGTTGACCGCGAACACCTCGCCCTCGGTGCGGACGACGGAGACGGGAACGTCACCGACCTCCACGCGGCGGGGGACGTTCTCCTCCAGGTCGGCGAGGGCGCAGACGCGGGTGAAGCCGGACGCGGCAGGGGAAGCGGAGGCGGTCATGCGATCGACGCCTCCAGCTCGGCCTCCAGCTTGGCGATCAGCCGCTCCTCGACGTCGGGCACGCCGATCCGCTGGACCAGCTCCGTGAAGAAGCCACGCACGACCAGGCGGCGCGCTTCCTCGGCGGGGATACCGCGGGCCATGAGGTAGAAGAGCTGCTCGTCGTCGAACCGGCCGGTGGCGGAGGCATGGCCGGCGCCGACGATCTCGCCGGTCTCGATCTCCAGGTTCGGCACCGAGTCGACCCGCGCGCCGTCGGTGAGGACGAGGTTGCGGTTGAGCTCGTAGGTGTCGGTGCCGGCGGCGGCGGCGCGGATCAGCACGTCGCCGATCCACACCGCGTGCGCGTCCGCGCCCTGGAGCGCGCCCTTGTAGGCGACGTCGCTGCGGCAGTTGGGCGCGGTGTGGTCGACCAGCAGCCGGTGTTCCTGGTGCTGCCCCTGGTGGGTGAAGTACAGCCCGTACAGCTCGGCCTCGCCGCCCGGGCCCGCGTAGCTGACGCGCGGGTGGACGCGGACCACGTCGCCGCCGAAGGTGAGGACGACCGACTTGACCGAGGCGTCGCGCCCGATCAGCAGGTTGTGCTGGGTGCAGTGCACGGCGGTGTCGTCCCAGTCCTGCACGGAGACGACGGTGAGCTTGGCGCCGTCGCCGACCTGGAACTCCACGTTGGCGGACCGGACGGTGTCGCCGGTGTGGTCCAGGATCAGGACGACCTCGGCGAGGGCCCCGATGGCGAAGACCGTGTGGCCGTAGGTGACGCCGCCCTCGCCGTGCAGGCTCACCCGCACCGGCTGGGGCAGCACCGCCTCGGCGGGCACGGAGATGACCGTGGCCTTCTCGAAGGCGCTGAACGCCTGCGCGGCCACCCGGTCCACGGGCTTGCCCGCCCGGCCGACGCGCGGGTCGTCGCGGCCGACGGTCTCGATCGTGACGACGTCGGGCGCGTCGACCTCGATCTTCATCGAACCGTCCGCCGTCGCGGTGCCGTCGTGCAGACCCCGCAGCCGCTCCAGGGGAGTGAAGCGCCACTCCTCCTCGCGGCCGTGGGGGACGGGGAAGTCCGCCACGTCGAAGGACGGCGGGGCGCTCATGCGGGTGGCCACGGTGGAATCCGCCGCCACCGCGACGGCTCCTCCCACACTGGCACCGGCCGGGATGCTCTGGGCCTCAGCCATGGCTGTCGTCGTGCTCACTCTCTTGATCGGGCGCTTGTCTGGTCTGTCTGGCTCGGCTGCCGGGATCTGGCTCCCCGGGCGGGCGCGGGCGGCCGGGTCAGCCGACCGAGCCCTCCATCTGGAGCTCGATCAGCCGGTTCAGCTCCAGGGCGTACTCCATGGGCAGCTCCTTGGCGATCGGCTCGACGAAACCGCGCACGATCATCGCCATCGCCTCCTGCTCGGACAGGCCGCGGCTCATGAGGTAGAAGAGCTGGTCGTCGCTGACCTTGGAGACGGTCGCCTCGTGGCCCATCGTCACGTCGTCCTCGCGGACGTCGACGTACGGGTAGGTGTCGGAGCGGGAGATCGTGTCCACGAGCAGCGCGTCGCACAGCACGCTGGACTTCGAGCCCGCGGCGCCCTCCCCGATCTCGATCAGACCCCGGTAGGAGGTCCGGCCGCCGCCCCGGGCCACCGACTTGGAGACGATGTTGGACGAGGTGTTCGGGGCCATGTGGACCATCTTCGCGCCGGCGTCCTGGTGCTGCCCCTCGCCCGCGAAGGCGATGGAGAGCGTCTCGCCCCTGGCGTGCTCGCCCATCAGGTAGACCGCCGGGTACTTCATGGTGACCTTGGAGCCGATGTTCCCGTCGACCCACTCCATGGTGGCGCCCTCATAGGCCACGGCGCGCTTGGTCACCAGGTTGTACACGTTGTTCGACCAGTTCTGGATGGTCGTGTAGCGGCACCGGCCGCCCTTCTTGACGATGATCTCCACGACCGCCGAGTGCAGCGAGTCCGAGTCGTAGATCGGGGCGGTGCAGCCCTCGACGTAGTGCACGTAGGCGTCCTCGTCGACGATGATCAGGGTCCGCTCGAACTGGCCCATGTTCTCCGTGTTGATCCGGAAGTATGCCTGGAGCGGGATGTCGACGTGCACGCCCGGGGGCACGTAGATGAACGAGCCGCCCGACCACACCGCCGTGTTCAGCGCGGCGAACTTGTTGTCGCCGACCGGGATGACGGTGCCGAAGTGCTCCTGGAACAGCTCCGGGTGCTCCTTCAGCGCGGTGTCGGTGTCGAGGAAGATGACGCCCTGCTTCTCCAGGTCCTCACGGATCTGGTGATAGACGACCTCCGACTCGTACTGGGCGGCGACACCCGCGACCAGACGCTGCTTCTCGGCCTCGGGGATGCCCAGCTTGTCGTACGTGTTCTTGATGTCCTCGGGCAGGTCCTCCCAGCTCTGGGCCTGCTTCTCGGTGGACCGCACGAAGTACTTGATGTTGTCGAAGTCGATGCCGCTGAGGTCGGACCCCCAGTTGGGCATGGGCTTCTTACCGAAGAGCTTCAGCCCCTTCAGCCGCAGCTTCAGCATCCACTCCGGCTCCGCCTTCTTGCCCGAGATGTCACGGACGACATTCTCGGACAGGCCCCGCTTGGCGGCGGCACCGGCGGCGTCGGAGTCGGCCCAGCCGTATTCGTACTTGCCCAGTCCTTCGAGCTCGGGGTGGGCCGTCTCCGTGGGGAGCGTCATGCGGGGTTCCTCCCGGCGTTGCGTGGTGGTGCGGTGGTCTCGGTCTGGTGGTGGTGGTGCTGGTGCTCCGGCTTGGGCACGAACGTCGTGCACACGCCGTCGCCATGGGCGATGGTCGCCAGGCGCTGCACATGGCTGCCGAGCAGGCGGGAGAAGACCTCCGTCTCCGCCTCACAGAGCTGCGGGAACCGCGCGGCGGCGTGCGCCACCGGGCAGTGGTGCTGACAGAGCTGCTCCCCGGCGGGCGCCGGAACGCCCCGGGTGGCCGCAGCATAACCGTGATGCGTCAGCGCTTCCGCCAGCGCCCGCGCCCGGTCCTCGGGCGCGGCCCGGTCCAGGAACGGGCGGTACAGCTCGGCCTGCTCCTCGGCCCTGGCCCGCGCGAAGGCCATCACGGCCGCCGCGCCCTTCTCGCCGCCGCCGGCGGCGAGCTCGATCCAGCGCAGCGCCTCGACGGCCAGCTCGTCATAAGCCTGGTCGAACGCGCCCCGGCCCGCGTCGGTGAGGGCGAAGACCTTGGCGGGGCGTCCCCGGCC
Source organism: Streptomyces sp. NBC_01803 (assembly GCF_035917415.1). Taxonomy (NCBI): domain Bacteria; kingdom Bacillati; phylum Actinomycetota; class Actinomycetes; order Kitasatosporales; family Streptomycetaceae; genus Streptomyces; species Streptomyces sp. NBC_01803. The sequence goes on along the minus strand of NZ_CP109073.1, from coordinate 5,022,390 downwards.
GCGCGAGCCGTAGACCCGCTTCTCGCGGGGCTCGACCAGACCGTCGGCGGCCAGGGCGTCCAGATGGCGTCGCACCGCCGCCTGGGTCAGCCCGAGCCGGTCGGCGAGCTCGGCCGCCGTGGACGGACCGTGGTTCAGAATGGAGCGCGCGACGCGCTGCCGCGTGCCGGGCTGCTCCTCGGACGCCGCGGACAGCGCGGAATCACCGGGGGCACCCTCGGCCACCGGCGCGTGCTGCTGCCCGCTCACGTTTTTCACAACGCCATTGTTGCGTAATTCCCGGGACGCGGGCAAGCCGCGTCCTGACCAGCCGGAATGCAGTGGGTCACGTAAGGCATGCCTAACCTCCGGGACCGGGGGGCGGGACGCCGCCGAAGGTTCCTAGACTCGCCCCCATGCGCAACGCAGGGGCGGAACCGGCGGTCGAAGCAGTGGGCCTGGTCAAGCGGTACGGCCGCACGACCGCGGTCGACGGCCTCGACCTGACCGTCACCCGGGGCACCGTGGCCGCCGTCCTCGGGCCGAACGGCGCCGGCAAGACCACCACCATCGAGCTGTGCGAGGGCTACCGCGCCCCCGACGCGGGACAGCTGCGGGTCCTCGGGCTCGATCCGGCCGCCGACGGCCAGGCGCTGCGCCCCCGGATCGGCGTGATGCTCCAGGACGGCGGCGTCTACCCCGGCGTCCGGGCCGAGGAGATGCTGCGCCACATCGCCCGGCTGCACGCCCACCCGCTCGACGTGGACGACCTGATCGAACGGCTCGGCCTCGGCTCCTGCGGACGCACGCCCTACCGCCGGCTCTCCGGCGGCCAGCGGCAGCGGCTGGCCCTCGCGCTGGCCGTGGTCGGCCGCCCCGAGCTGGTCTTCCTGGACGAGCCGACCGCCGGGCTCGACCCGCAGGCCAGGCACGCCACCTGGGAGCTGGTCCGCGAGCTGCGGAGGGACGGCGTCACCACCGTGCTGACCACGCACTTGATGGACGAGGCCGAGGAGCTGGCCGACGACGTCGCCATCGTGGACGCGGGCCGCGTGATCGCGAGCGGCACCCCGGCCGAGCTGTGCCGGGGCGGCGGCTCCGACGTGCTGCGGTTCGCCGGCCGCCCGGGCCTCGACCTGATCTCGCTGCGCGCGGCCCTGCCGCTGGGCAGCGAGGCGACCGAGCCGAGCCCCGGCAGCTACCGGATCACCGGCGATGTCGGCCCCCGGCTGCTGGCGACGGTCACGGCCTGGTGCGCGCAGCACGGAGTGCTCGCCGACCGGATCACCACCCAGCGGCACACCCTGGAGGACGTCTTCCTGGAGCTGACCGGCAAGGAGCTGCGCTCATGACCCTCACCACCGGCCGCCACACGCCCCGCCCGGGCGGGGCGCCGCTGGGGCGGATGATCGCCGCCCAGGCCGCGCTGGAGACGCGGATGCTGCTGCGGCACGGCGAACAGCTCCTGCTGACGGCCGTCATCCCGACGCTCCTGCTGGTCCTCTTCAGCGCGGTCGACATCATCTCGGTGCCCGCCGAGAAGGACGGCGCGGACGAGCGGGTCGACTTCCTGGCGCCGGGCATCCTCGCGCTCGCGGTCCTCTCGACCGCGTTCACCGGGCAGGCCATCGCCACCGGCTTCGAACGCCGCTACGGCGTGCTGAAGCGGCTGGCCGCCTCGCCGCTGCCGCGCTGGGGGCTGATGTGCGGCAAGACGTGCGCGGTGCTGGTCACGCTGGCGCTCCAGACGGTGCTGCTGACGGCCGTGGCGTTGGCCCTCGGCTGGTCCCCGCGCGGGAACCCGGCGGCCGTCGCCGTGCTGATGCTGCTGGGCACCGCCGCCCTGTCGGGCCTGGGCCTGCTGATGGCCGGCACCCTGCGGGCGGAGGCGACGCTGGCCGCGGCCAACCTGGTCTTCGTCCTGCTGGTCTTCTTCGGCGGCGCGGTCGTCCCTCTGGAGGACTTCCCCGACGGCCTGCGCGACGTCCTGGAGCTGCTGCCGGTCACCGCCCTGGCCGAGGGCCTGCGCGAGGTGCTGCGCGACGGCGCGGGCATGCCCTGGCCCGAGGCGGGCGTCCTGGCGGCCTGGGCGACGGCGAGCCTCGCCGCGGCGGCCCGCTTCTTCCGCTGGGAGTGAGGATCGCCTCTCCGCCTCTCCGCCCCGCCTGGCTGTCCCGCCTCTCCACTTCCCGGCCCCCCGCCTCTCCGCCCCCGCTCTCCTTGCCTCTCCGGCCCGCCCGGGCCTCCGCCTCGCCCGCCTCTCCCGGCCCTCCGACTCTCCGGCCCGGGCCGCCGGGGTTCCTCGCGCCGTGGCCCTTCTCGCCCTCCCGCCCGGGGCCTCGGCCCTCCCCTCGTGAACGCGCGCACAAGCGCGGGCATAACATGAGCGGGTGCTGAAAGCAGTGCGAAACCCCCTCGCCTTCATCGCCGCCCACTGGACCCCGCGGTCGCGGACCATCCGGCGTGCCGTGTCCGCCGCGCTCCTCATGAGCGTGGCCATCGTGGTCACCGGCGGGGCGGTCCGGCTCACCGGCTCGGGGCTCGGCTGCGACACCTGGCCCAAGTGCAGCGACCAGAGCCTGGTCGCGACCCAGGAGATGGGCCCGCACGGGCTGATCGAGTTCGGCAACCGGATGCTGACCTACGTGGTCTGCGCCGCCGTCGGCTGGGTGATCATCGCCTCCCGGGCCGCCGAGCCCGAGCGGCGCGGGCTGACCCGGCTGGGGTGGGCCCAGTTCTGGGTCGTCATGTCCAACGGCGTGCTCGGCGGCCTCACGGTGCTCGCCAAGCTGAACCCGTTCCTCGTCGCGGCCCACTTCCTGGCCGCCACCGCGCTGATCACCGTGGCCACCGTGACGTGGCAGCGCGTCCGCGAGGGCGACGACGCGCCGCGCCCGCTGGTCGGGGTCCCGGTGCGGCGCGCGGTGATCGGGCTGACCGGGCTCGCCGGGGCCCTGATCGTGGTGGGCACGGCGGTGACGGGCACCGGTGAGCACGCGGGCGACAGCAGCGACATCGAGCGGATGCCGTTCGACTGGGACACGATCACCAAGGTCCACTCCCTGCTGGCCTGGGGGGTGGTGCTGGGCACGGCGGCGATCTGGGCCGCGCTGAAGGCGGCGGACGCCCCGGCGGTGACGCGGGCCAGGGCCCGCGACCTGTTCGTGGTGCTGATGAGCCAGGGCGTCATCGGCTACACCCAGTACTTCCTGGACGAGCCCGAGGGCCTGGTCGCCCTCCACCTCCTGGGCTCGACCCTGGTCTGGATCGCGACCCTCCGCCTGTTGCTCGCCACCCGCGACCGGGGCGCGGCCCCGGAGCCCCGGCTCCCGTCCCCGGCCGAGCCACGCGAGGCCCCCGTCCCGGCCTGAGCCGCACGCCTGGCGAAGGGCTCTCACGCCTAGCAAGGGGACCTAGTAAGGGAACCTAGTAAGGGGCCTGGGCCGGCTCGGTGAGGCGGTAGATCCGGTGGGCGGTGCCGCCGGCGACCATCGCGCCGACGCGCTCGGCGTCCGCCGGGGAGTACGCGCCCTCGGTGACCCAGTCACTCAGCACCCGCCCCAGCGCCCGCTGGAACTGCCGTGCTCTTATCACGTGCAGCTCCGGCAGCACCCGGGCGCCGCTGGAGAACAGCAGCTTCGCCGAGGGCGCCTCGGCCAGGGTCCGCTCGGGCTCGGGGCCCACGTCCGCGTAGACGTGCGGGAACACGGCGGCCAGCCGGGCCGCCGCGCGGTGGTGCGGCTCGCGCGGCAGCAGGATCAGCGTGGCGCGGCCCGCCGTGGCGTGCAGCAGCGGCGTCAGCGGCACCGGATCGGCGCACCGGAGCTGGAGCGGGCGGCCGGTCTCCAGCGCGCTCCACAGCAGGTGGCGGACGAGCACCGGCTCCGGCGCCCCCCGGCCGGCCAGCCAGCGGCCCGCCGCGCGCCGCACCTCGGCCGGCTCGGGAACGCCGCCCTCGGCGACGCCGTCCGCGTCGCAGACGAAGGCCGCCGCCCCGCGCGCGGCGGCGGCGGTCAGCGCCTCGGCGATCTCGTCCAGGAACGTGTCGACGGTGCCGGTGGCGTCGGCGGCACGCGCCGCGAGCCGTTCGAGGCCCACCAACTCGTGGGCCCGGCCGCCGACCGCCGAGGCCAGTTCGTCCGGCGTGGTGACCTCCTCGGCGGGCTCCTGTCCGGGGGCGGGCCCGCTGTCGACGAGGAAAACCTTGATGCCGCTGGCGCGCAGCAGCGTCCGGCCCGCCGTGTAGGCGCCCAGCTCCCGGCGCCTGGCCAGATAGCTGACGGCCGAGCAGTCCGGTTCGAGCCCCAACAGCGGCGGGCACCAGCGGCGCACGGCGAGGCCGACGCGACTGTCGAAGAAGCTTCCGGCCGCCGCGCCCTCGCCGGGCGCGGACTCCCCGACGGCCGCCGCGAGCCTCCGCTCGAAGGCGCCGAGGCCCAGCTCGCCGTGGAGGACGCCGTGGCTGTACTGGTCCACCAGGGGCAGAGAGTGCATGTCCCCGCTCTCACGCGCGCGAGCGCATCAAGGGCTCAGGTGTTGCTCGGTCCGCCGATCTGAATACCGGCCATCCGGGACCACTCGTAGGGCCCGGTCCTCACGCGCGCGGCGAGGGCGCCGTCGAACGCCTCGCGCAACTCGACCCCGGTCTGCTCGGCCGCCTGCTCCAGGGCCGCCCGGTCGGGGTTCACCACGTCGCCCCAGGCACCGTCGGACCCGACCAGCACCAGGCGGTAGCCACGGGCGCCGAGGTAGGCGATCTGTCCCTCCGCCCGGCCGCCGTGCGCGCCGGCGAAGGAGCGGATGCGGCGGGCCAGGCGCTTCACCTCGCGGCCGGCCACGGCGGGAGGACGGCCGGGCTCACGGTCCTCGGTCACTTCAGCGGTGTCAGTCATGAGCGCATCCTACCGGCCAGTAAGTTCCCCGGGGAGGGGCGGGAGAGCAGAGAGGTCAGCGAAGGAAGGGATCGATGGCGACGGCGAGGAAGAGCACCGAGACGTAGGTGATCGACCAGTGGAACAGCCGCATCTCCTTCAGCTTCGCGCCCTTCAGCCCCGCGCGGGCGCGCGCCGACAGCGCGTGCGCCTCCCACAGCCACCAGCCGCCGGCCAGCGCGGCGACCGCCGGGTAGAACCAGCCCGTGTAGCCCAGCGGCCACAGCGCCAGCGACACCGCGACCATCACCCAGCTGTAGGCGACGATCTGCCGGGCCACGACCGTGTTGGCGGCGATCACCGGGAGCATGGGGACGCCCACGCGCGCGTAGTCCTCCTTCACCTTCATCGACAGCGGCCAGTAGTGCGGCGGCGTCCAGAAGAAGATGACGAGGAAGAGGATGACCGAGGCCCACGAAAGTGAGCCGGTCACCGAGGACCACCCGATCAGCACGGGCATGCAGCCGGCGATCCCGCCCCACACGATGTTCTGCGCGGTGCGGCGCTTGAGCAGCATCGTGTAGACCACGACGTAGAAGAGGAGCGCGCCGAGCGAGAGCGCGGCCGACACCCAGTTCACCAGCAGCCCGAACCACAGCGTCGAGGCGACCGCGAGGGTCAGCCCGAAGGCCAGGCACTCACCGGGCCGGACGACGCCGGTGACCAGGGGGCGATTCTGCGTGCGGTGCATCAGGGCGTCGATGTCGCGGTCGAGGTACATGTTGAGCGCGTTCGCGCCACCCGCCGACAAGTACCCGCCGAAGCAGGTGGCGAGCACCAGCCACAGCTCCGGCACACCCTGCTCCGCAAGGAACATCACCGGCACCGTGGTGATCAGCAGGAGCTCGATGATGCGCGGCTTCGTCAGTGCGATGAACGCCTTGACCCGGGCTCCCGGTGTCCGGCGGTCAGAGCCCGATCCGAGCTCTGCCACGGGACGGGAATCGACGGCCGTCACGGACACCTCATGGTTGTGCGACATCAGCGGATGGGCGCTGCGGGCAAGTACCTCGTCACTCTAGACGCCGGGCTCGCACCGCTTGTCGCCGGGTCCCCGTGTTGCCGAGCGTGCCGGAACGGCCCGGCTGGGGCACCCTGGGAAACGTCGGACGTCCGCCGGTACGTCCGGAGGTAGGCTCGGCAGCGCCTGGTGAGCCATGTCCCGCCGTAGGGGGAGGGGCGGGCCACCGTGCCTGACACATGCGGGAAGGAGCCCTGACGCAGGGTGAGCAGCAAGCCGACCACCTCAGACCTCGAGTGGACCGATCTTGACCAACAGGCGGTGGATACCGCCCGGGTGTTGGCCATGGACGCCGTACAGAAGGTCGGAAACGGCCACCCCGGCACGGCGATGAGCCTGGCTCCCGCCGCGTATCTTCTGTTCCAGAAGCTGATGAGCCACGATCCGTCGGACCCCGACTGGACCGGCCGGGACCGTTTCGTGCTCTCCGTGGGTCACACCAGCCTCACGCTCTACATCCAGCTCTACCTCGCCGGGTACGGCATGGAGCTGGACGACCTCAAGTCCTTCCGGGTCTGGGGCTCCCGGACCCCGGGCCACCCCGAGCACGGCCACACCGACGGCGTGGAGACCACCACCGGTCCGCTGGGCCAGGGCGTCGCCAACGCGGTGGGCATGGCGATGGCCGCCCGCTACGAGCGCGGCCTGTTCGACCCGGAGGCCGCCCCCGGCGAGTCGCCGTTCGACCACACCGTCTGGGTCATCGCCGGCGACGGCGACCTCCAGGAGGGCGTGGCCGCCGAGGCGGCCTCGCTCGCCGGCCACCAGAAGCTGGGCAACCTGGTCCTGCTCTACGACGACAACCACATCTCCATCGAGGGCGACACCGCCACCGCGTTCTCCGAGGACGTCCTGGCCCGGTTCGCCGCGTACGGCTGGCACACCCAGCGCGTCGCGCCGAAGGAGAACGGCGACCAGGACCCGCACGCGCTGCACGAGGCGTTCCGGGCCGCGCGGGCGGAGACCGGCCGCCCCTCGATCATCGCCGCCCGCTCGATCATCGCCTGGCCCGCCCCCAACGCGCAGAACACCGAGGCCGCGCACGGATCCGCGCTGGGCGCCGGGGAAGTGGCCGCCACCAAGCGGGTGCTGGGCTTCGACCCCGAACGGCACTTCGACGTCACGGACGCCGTGATCGCCCACACCCGGTCGGCCGTCGAGCGCGGCCGGCGCGCCCGCGCCGCCTGGGAGGAGAGGCTGGCCGCCTGGCGGCGGGCCAACCCGGAGCGGGCCGCCGAGTTCGACCGGATCCGGGCCTGGCGGCTGCCGGAGGGCTGGGAGAAGTCGCTGCCCGTCTACGAGGCGGGCAAGCAGGTCGCCACCCGCAAGGCGTCCGGCCAGGTCCTGGCGGAGCTCGGCGGCATCCTCCCCGAGCTGTGGGGCGGCTCCGCCGACCTCGCCGGCTCCAACAACACGACGATCGACGCCTCTTCGTCCTTCCTGCCCGAGGGCAACCCGCTGCCGGAGGCGAACCCCTACGGCCGCACCGTGCACTACGGCATCCGTGAGCACGCCATGGGCTCCGCGATGAACGGCATCGCCCTGCACGGCAACACCCGGATCTACGGCGGCACGTTTCTCGTCTTCTCGGACTACATGCGCCCGGCCGTCCGGCTCGCCGCGCTGATGAAGCTGCCCGTCACCTACGTGTGGACGCACGACTCCATCGGCCTGGGCGAGGACGGCCCGACCCACCAGCCGATCGAACACCTGTCCGCGCTGCGCGCCATCCCCGGGCTGAACATCGTGCGCCCGGCCGACGCCAACGAGACCGCCCTCGCCTGGCGCGAGATCATCAAGCGGCACGGCACCCACCCGGCCCCGCACGGCTTGGCGCTGACCCGGCAGAACGTGCCGACGTACGAGCCGAACGAGGGCGTGGCGCTCGGCGGTTACATCCACACCGAGGCCCAGGGCGGCATTCCGCGCGTCATCCTCATCGGCACCGGCTCCGAGCTCCAGATCGCCCTGGCGGCCCGCGACGAACTCCAGGCCGACGGCGTGCCGACCCGCGTCGTGTCGATGCCGTGCGTCGAGTGGTTCGAGGAGCAGGACCGGGGGTACCGCGACCACGTGCTGCTCCCCGCCGTCCGCGCCCGCGTGGCGGTGGAGGCCGGAGTGGGGCTGAGCTGGTACCGGTATGTGGGCGACGCGGGGCGCGTGGTGTCCCTGGAGCACTTCGGCGCCTCCGCCGACTACGAGACGCTCTACCGCGAGTTCGGCCTCACGGGGGATGCCGTGGCGCTGGCCGCGCGGGAATCCCTCACCATCGCCGAGCGCTGACACCGACACCGAAACCGACACCGACACACGAGACTGCAGGGGATGCGATTTCCATGACCGACGCACTCAAGCGCCTCTCCCAGGAGGGTGTCGCGATCTGGCTGGACGACCTGTCGCGCACGTTGATCACGTCCGGCGACCTGGGCGAGCTGCTCGATCAGCAGCACGTCGTGGGCGTCACCACCAACCCGTCGATCTTCCAGAAGGCGATCTCGGCGGGTGAGGGCTACCAGGAGCAGCTCGCCGACCTGGCCGCCCGCCGGGTCACGGTCGAAGAGGCGGTACGCATGATCACCACCGCCGACGTCCGGGACGCGGCCGACGTGCTGCGCCCGGTCTACGAGGCCACCGGCGGGCTGGACGGCCGGGTCTCCATCGAGGTCGACCCACGCCTGGCCCACGACACCCGCGCCACCGTCGCCGAGGCCAAGCAGCTCGCCTGGCTGGTCGACCGGCCCAACACCTTCATCAAGATCCCGGCCACCCGCGCCGGACTGCCCGCCATCACCGAGACCATCGCCCGGGGCATCAGTGTCAACGTCACGCTGATCTTCTCCCTCCAGCGCTACCGCGAGGTGATGGACGCCTACCAGACCGGCCTGGAGAAGGCCCGGGCCAGGGGCCTGGACCTGGCCGGGATCTACTCGGTGGCGTCGTTCTTCGTCTCCCGCGTCGACACCGAGACCGACAAACGCCTGGCGGCCCTGGGCACCCCGGAGGCCACCGCCCTGCGCGGCAGGGCCGCGCTGGCCAACGCCCGGCTCGCGTACCAGGCGTACCAGGAGGTCACCGCCGCCGACCGCTGGCAGGCGCTCTCCCGCGCCGGGGCCAACCCGCAACGCCCGCTGTGGGCCTCCACCGGTGTCAAGGACCCGGCCTACCCGGACACCCTGTACGTGACCGAGCTGGTCGCCCCCGGCACCGTCAACACCATGCCCGGCGCCACCCTGACCGCCACCCAGGACCACGGCCGGATCACCGGCGACACCATCACCGGCACCTACGAACAGGCCCGCGCCGACCTCGACGCCCTGGAGAAGGCCGGCGTCTCCTACGACGACATCGTCCAGCTCCTGGAGGACGAAGGCGTGGACAAATTCGAGACCGCCTGGAACGGCCTCCTCCAATCCACCAAGACCGAGCTGGAACGCCTGGCCGGCGGAGAGGACTGAGGCACCGGTGAGCGGCAGCTCGAAGTCCAGCAATCCCCTGCGCGGTCCGCAGGACCGACGGCTCCCGCGCATCGCGGGGCCGTCGGGCCTGGTCATCTTCGGGGTGACCGGCGATCTGTCCCGCAAGAAGCTGATGCCCGCCGTCTACGACCTCGCCAACCGGGGGCTGCTGCCGCCGGGCTTCTCGCTGGTGGGCTTCGCCCGCCGGGACTGGGCGGACGAAGACTTCTGCGAGGTGGTCCACGACTCCGTCAAGCAGTACGCGCGCACCCCGTTCCGCGAGGAGGTGTGGCGCCAGCTCGCCGAGGGCATGCGCTTCGTCTCCGGCGTCTTCGACGACGACCAGGCGTTCACGACGCTGCGCACCACCATGGAGGAGCAGGACAAGGAGCGTGGCACCGGGGGCAACTTCGCCTTCTACCTCTCGGTGCCGCCGAAGTTCTTCCCCACGGTGGTGACGCAGCTCAAGAAGCACGGGCTGTCCGAGGGGCAGGGCGGCAGCTGGCGGCGGGCGGTGATCGAGAAGCCGTTCGGGCACGACCTGTCCTCCGCGCAGGAGCTGAACCGGGTGGTGCACGATGTCTTCCCGGCCCACGAGGTGTTCCGGATCGACCACTACCTGGGCAAGGAGACCGTCCAGAACATCCTGGCGCTGCGCTTCGCCAACACGATGTTCGAGCCGATCTGGAACCGGTCGTACGTCGACCATGTCCAGATCACGATGGCCGAGGACATCGGCATCGGCGGCCGGGCGGGGTACTACGACGGGATCGGGTCGGCCCGGGACGTCATCCAGAACCACCTGCTCCAGCTCCTGGCCCTCACGGCGATGGAGGAGCCCTCGTCGTTCGACGCGGACGCCCTCGTCACCGAGAAGCTGAAGGTGCTGAAGGCGGTCAAGCTCCCCGCCGACCTCGGCCGGCACACCGTGCGCGGGCAGTACACGGCGGGCTGGCAGGGCGGCGAGAAGGTGCGCGGCTATCTGGACGAGGAGGGCATCGACCCGGCGTCGGTGACCGACACGTTCGCGGCGACGCGGCTGGAGATCGACAACCGCCGCTGGGCGGGCGTCCCGTTCTACCTGCGCACCGGCAAACGGCTCGGGCGGCGCGTCACGGAGATCGCGGTGGTCTTCCAGCGCGCGCCGTACTCGCCGTTCGACACGACCGACACCCAGGAGCTGGGCCACAACGCGCTGGTCATCCGCGTCCAGCCGGACGAGGGCGTGACCGTGCGGTTCGGCTCCAAGGTGCCGGGCACCCAGATGGAGATCAGGGACGTGACGATGGACTTCGCGTACGGCGAGTCCTTCACCGAGTCCAGCCCCGAGGCGTACGAACGGCTGCTGCTCGACGTGCTGCTGGGCGACGCGAACCTGTTCCCGAGGCATCAGGAGGTCGAGCGGTCCTGGGAGATCCTCGACCCGGTCGAGGAGTTCTGGGCCAAGCACGGCAAGCCGGAGCCGTACACGGCCGGCACCTGGGGCCCGAAGGCGGCGGATGACATGCTCGCGCGTGACGGACGGAGCTGGCGGCGGCCATGAATATCGACCTCACGGACACCACGTCCAGCCAGATCAACGGCGCCCTGATCCGGGCCCGCCGCGCGGTCGGCTCGGCGATCGGCATGGTCCTGACCCTCGTCATCGTGACCGACGAGGGGAATCACTACGACGCGCTGAAGGCGGCCAGCGAGGCGTCCAAGGAACACCCCTGCCGCATCCTGGTCGTCATCAAGCGCCCCGGCCGCTCGCCACGCGAGCGGTCCACCGCCCGGCTCGACGCCGAGGTACGGGTCGGCGGCGAGGTCGGCAACGGCGAGACCGTGCTGCTGCGGCTGCACGGCGAGCTGGCGGCGCACGCCTACAGCGTGGTGCTGCCGCTGCTGCTGCCCGACGCGCCGACGGTCGTGTGGTGGCCCGAGGACGCCCCGGGCGATCCGGCCGAGGACCTGCTCGGCACGCTCGCGCAGCGGCGGATCACGGACGCGGCGGCCACCGAGGACCCGGTGGCGGCCCTGGGCGTGCGCGCCGAGGTCTACGCGCCGGGCGACACCGATCTCGCGTGGACCCGGCTCACCCCGTGGCGCAGCGTGCTGGCGGCGGCGCTGGACCAGAAGCAGGCGAAGATCTCCTCGGCGAGGGTGGAGGGTGAGGAGTACAACCCGAGCACGGAGCTGCTCGCGTTGTGGATCGCCGAGCGGCTCGGGGTGCCCGTGGAACGGGGCGTCACGCCGGGTCCCGGCATCACCGCGGTGAAGCTGGCGACCGAGGACGGCACGATCTGCCTGGACCGGCCGGACGGCGCGCTGGCCACGCTGGCGGTGCCGGGCCAGCCGGACCGGCACGTGGCGCTGCACCGGCGGGCGACGGCCGAGCTGATCGCCGAGGAGCTGCGGCGGCTGGACCCGGACGACACGTATGCGCAGGCCGTCCGGTTCGGCGTGGACAAGCTGAGCAGGCCCGCGTCGGAGGCGGCCTCGGCTTCCGGTTCCGGGGAGGGCGCGTCGGCGCCCCCACCGAAGAAGCCCGCGGCCACGGGCAAGAAGGCCGCGGCGGCCAAGCCTGCGTCATGACCGGGCCGTCCGCAGTGGTCGTGGTCCATCAGGACAAGGACGCGATGGCCCAGGCCACGGCCGCCCGGCTGATCGCGGCGGTCGCGGACGCGCAGATCGCGCGCGGCACGGCCTCCGTGGTGCTGACGGGGGGGCGCAACGGGATCGGCCTGCTGGCCGCGCTCGCCGCCTCCCCGGCCCGGTCCACCGTGAACTGGGCACGTCTGGACCTGTGGTGGGGCGACGAACGCTTCCTCCCGGACGGGGACCCGGACCGCAACCACACGCAGGCCCGCGCGGCGCTGCTGGACGCGGTCCCCCTCGATCCGGCACGGGTCCACCCGATGCCGCCGTCGGACGCCGCCGCCTCCCCGGAGGCGGCGGCCGAGGCGTACGCCGCCGAACTGGCCGCCGCCGCCGGCCCGTTCGACGTGCTGCTGCTGGGCGTCGGCCCGGACACGCACGTGGCGTCGCTCTTCCCGGGGCACCCGGCGCTGGAGGAGACGGACCGCGCGGTGGTGGCGGTCCACGACGCGCCGAAGCCGCCGCCGGTCCGCGTCAGCCTCACGGTGCCGACGATCCGCTCGGCGCGCGAGGTCTGGCTGCTGGCGGCGGGCGAGGACAAGGCGAAGGCGGTGGCCACCGCGCTGTCCGGGGCCGACACGTCGGCCCCGGCGGCCCGCGTCCACGGCACCGAGCGCACCCTCTGGCTCGTGGACGAGGCGGCGGCCCCCGCCTGACGTCTCCTCATCGGCTCATCGCCGCGCGGCTCATGCCGCACGGCTCATGCCGCACGGCTCATGCCGCACGGCTCATGCCGCACGGCTCATGCGCGCGGCGACGAGCCGGAGCGGCAGCCGCCGACGGAGACCGCGGGAGGGGCCGCCCCCCGGCTCAGCGTCCGCGCAGCTCGCGGTACTTGGCGACGAGCGCGGCGGTGGAGGGGTCGAGGCCCGGCACCTCGGCCCCTTCCACCAGCGCCGGTTCGACCCGCTTGGCGAGCACCTTGCCCAGCTCGACTCCCCACTGGTCGAAGGAGTCGATGTCCCACACGGCGCCCTGCACGAAGACCTTGTGCTCGTACAGCGCGACCAACTGCCCCAGCACGGACGGCGTCAGCTCGTCGGCGAGGATGGTGGTCGTCGGCCGGTTCCCGGGGAACGTCCGGTGCGGCACCAGCTCCTCCGCGACCCCCTCGGCCCGCACCTCGTCGGCGGTCTTGCCGAAGGCGAGCGCCTGCCCCTGCGCGAAGAGGTTCGCCATCAACAGATCGTGCTGGCCCTTCAGATACGGCTCCAGCTCGGCCACCGGCCGCGCGAACCCGATCAGGTCCGCCGGGATGACCTTCGTCCCCTGATGCAGCAACTGGTAGTAGGCGTGCTGCCCGTTGGTCCCGGGCGTGCCCCAGACCACGGGCCCGGTCTGCCAGCTGACCGGCCGGCCCTCCCGGTCCACGTACTTGCCGTTGGACTCCATGTCGAGCTGCTGCAAGTAGGCGGTGAAGCGCGACAGATAGTGGCTGTAGGGCAGGACGGCGTGCGCCTGGGCGTCGAAGAAGGCCCCGTACCAGACGCCCAGCAGCCCGAGCAGCACGGGCGCGTTCTCCTCGAACGGCGCGGTGCGGAAGTGCTCGTCGACCAGCCGGAATCCGTCCAGCATCTCCCGGAACCGCTCCGGCCCGATCGCCACCATCAGCGACAGCCCGATGGCCGAGTCGTACGAGTACCGGCCGCCGACCCAGTCCCAGAACTCGAACATGTTGACGGTGTCGATGCCGAACGCGCTCACCTTCTCGGCGTTGGTCGACACGGCGACGAAGTGCCTGGCGACGGCGGCCTCGTCCCCGCCGAGCCCGTCGAGCAGCCATCGCCGCGCCGAGGTGGCGTTGGTGATGGTCTCGATGGTGGTGAAGGTCTTCGACGCCACGATGAACAGCGTCTCGGCGGGGTCGAGGTCCCGCACCGCCTCGTGCAGATCGGCGCCGTCCACGTTGGAGACGAACCGGAAGCCCAATTCCCGTGCCGTGAAGGGCCGCAGCACCTCGTAGGCCATGGCCGGGCCCAGATCCGAGCCGCCGATCCCGATGTTGACGACGGTCCTGATCCGCTTCCCGGTGTGCCCGGTCCACTCCCCCGACCGCACCCGGTCGGCGAACGCCGCCATCCTGTCCAGCACGGCGTGCACGGCCGGCACGACGTTCTCGCCGTCCACCTCCACCACGGCGTCGCGCGGCGCGCGCAGCGCGGTGTGCAGAACGGCCCGCCCCTCGGTGACGTTGATCTTCTCGCCCCGGAACATGGCGTCCCGCAGCCCCGCCACCCCGGTGGCACCGGCCAGCTCACGGAGCAGCCGCAGCGTCTCGTCCGTCACGAGCTGCTTGGAATAGTCGATGTGGAGATCCCCGACCCGGACCCCGAATCGCACGGCCCGCCCGGGATCCCGCTCGAACAACTCTCGCAGCCCCACCTCCCCGAGCCCCTCACGATGCTTCGCCAGCGCACTCCACTCCGGCATCCGATCAAGCCTGGCCCGGTCAGCAGCGTTCATTCCGTCCTCAGCTCATCAAGGCTCACACGACTGTCCCCCACCACCCCCAACGCTAGTGGATCCCTCCACCTCACCACCGGAGCACCCACCCACCCACCGCCGATCAGGGTCCGTGACGAGGCACCACGCCCGAGGATCGCCGCACCCATCACGGGTTCGTCAAAGCGACCGAACACCCGCACCACGAGAGCCTGATCGCCGCACCCCGAAAGCATGTGGATGCCCACCCTGGACGGTACCCGTCCTGAACAGTTTCCCGGAAGTCATCCTTCCGGTCGCCGCCCCGTGAAACCGGCCTTCGGACGTCAGAAGAGCCCACTATTTCTTCGGAGTCATCGAAATCCCACCCAGCGCGAGGGAGAACATCCGGGCAAGCGCCTTCCGAACATCCGGATCTCGATCGAGTCGCTCCAGCGATGCGAACCTCGCCGGATCAAGATCGATCGTGGCAACCCCGCCAGCATCCCTGCCGTCCACGGCGGAGAAAAGGAGGAGGCACCGATAGGCGCGCACAGCCCCTCCTCGCTCCTCGCGCATCAGCGACGGGAGGGCGACGGTTCCTTCCCCCACCCGGCCGCGTAGCGCGTCCACCGATGTCCACCGAGTCGCCCAGCCCCGGCGCTCCGCCTCCAACTGAATCTCGAGCAGCATGCTGAAACTGATCCGACACACGCGAAAGTCGGGATCAGTCGAATGAATCATGGACATCAGAGCACTACTCCCCGCCCGTCCTCGACCCTTGTTTGGAGTTCGTCCCAGCGGTGATGACCTCCAAGAATAGTTTCGTCACGCGAGATGAGAATCCCGTCTCCCGCTGGGGCGTTGTTGATCGAGTCCAGAAGCGCTTCATTGCTCAGTTCCCAGTGATACCACTGGGATGCAGGATCTCGAGTCGCCTGTCCCTCGGTGCAGTTCTGAGCGACATCACCAGCCGTCTCGTGACGTGTCGAAAAGCCCGGGCATGGCCCAGAATGGTGAACGAGTACTGGCGTGGCCTCCGCCAGCACGTAGTACGTGTGCCGGCGGAACCACTCGGCGTCCTGTAACACCGATCATAGAAGCAGGTACTATCTCCCGGCCCATGGCACCGGACTCGGAATCCGATGCCACCACCAGGCCATCCTCGACGCATCTCGCTCTGGAAAATATTGCGAGACCACTTGATTATCAAGATCTGGCACAGTCAGATCCCAGAGCCGCCCATCCAAGGCATCGAGCACTTCTCGAATTTCTCGCCCCAGATGAAGCGGGAGTCGGAGAATGACTTCACCGACCCTGTCGCGAGTATGCATATCGTTAGCATATTCGTCGATCAAATAATATCCGGATGGGTGCCATCCATGAGCCATTCGGTCAATCATGAGCTCCAACGATCGCATACCTCCTCGGAGCGAAAACGGAGATGCGTCAAAGTTCTGAGTCACACCCATATCAGCCAGATCTCGCCGGTCCGCAACGCGGATCTCCGCAAAAGCGGACTCATCAAAGCAAGACCAGAGCCGCTCGGTCAGCGGAGCCTTCGAATCCCAGTCAAATCCCACTGCATTCACTCCAGAACTTGCTCCTGGTAGTATTCATACCCACGCCCGGGCTGCATGAAGGCACCATCATTACCCTCCCGGATAATCATAGTGCCGCCTTCTCTTGGTCCAGTCCACCAGCCCCATCGAGGGGTACCCCCCCCCGGCGTGTCCCTGAGCCTCGTTGCTGGATTATTGTTCATCGTGTCCTCGAGGAATTCAGGGATATCCTCATCGGCAACCCCAGGGATCGAGCGACCACCTGCATGGGCGGCAATCTTGTCTGCAACCAATCCGGTGTCTTGGGGAGTGAATCCTGACGGCACCCCGGGCAGATCGCATCCTGCGGGATGGGAATTGTGCACCAGGATCGGCGTCTGCCCCGCGAGGGCATAGTACGTGTGCAGGCCCTCCACCGTCAGGTTGTGCACCACCGCCGTGGTGGAGCGGTGGCTGACCGCGGTGATCCGTACCGGGGTGCCGGTGTGGTCCAGGAGCCAGGTGCCCGGTCGCAGGTCGCCGGCGGTCGTCCAGGCTTCGGAGCCCGGCGTCCAGAAGGGGTGGGCGGCCGTCGAGGTGAGGGTTTCCGCTTCGCCGTCGTCGGTCCTGACCATGAGGGTCACCAGATGCTTCGTGCCCTCGTCCACCAGCTCCGCGGTGACCGTTCTCGCTTCCGTTTCCCCGGTCTCCGGGTCGGTCGCCAGGATTTCGTCGCCGATCTCGACATCCTCGATCGGCTTGTACGTCCCGTCCGCCATCAACACTTCGGTGCCGGGGACGAAGCTGTTCCGGCAACTGGGTGGGGCGATATGGCGGGCATCCGCCGCCGCGTCATCGCCCCTGCCCAGCACGTCCCCGGCCGTGTCATAGAGCTTTTGCAGCTTCTTGAACCCCAGCGGCGTGAAGTCCAGGAAGGTGGCGGCGCAGGACCAGCTCACCTCGGCGTTTCTCAGGCAGTTCACAGCCGCCTTGACGTCGGGCACCATCAACTCGACGGCGGCCTCCGCACCGTCCACCATCGCTCCGCCGACCGCGCCCATGGCCTCGGTGAAGGTCTCCCAGATTCCGTAATCATCGTCCGGCCACGGGATGTCTATCCCCCAGTCGATCCCCTGGACATGGCCCCCGCCTCCCGAGCTGGCGACAGCGGGAGTGACGGACGAGGAGGCCGGCATGAGCGACCCCTTGCCGTAGGCGCTCGATCCCCCGCGCGATCCCCCGCGCGATCCCCCGCGCGAGCCGCCGCGCGAGCCGCCCTGGCTCGCCTTGCCGCTGGCCTTCGAACCGCTTCCGCCGGCCTTGCCGTGGCTGGGCCAGATCCGCGGGATGTACAGCAGGCCGGTGGGGTCCGAGAAGGTGACCGGGTTGTTGGCGGCGTAGGTATAGCCGTGGATCTGCTGCGGATCGGTCAGGTTCATCACCGGGTCGAGCGAGACGAACCGCCCGAGCGCCGGGTCGTATTCGCGCGCGCCGAGGTGCGTCAGTCCCGTGGCCATGTCCGTCGTGCCGCCGACGAAGCCGCGGGTGCCGGGCCAGGAGGCCGGCTCGTCGCCGCGGAGATCGCCGAAGGGCAGCGTGCGGCGCTGGGTGACGGCCGAGGTGGCCGCGTCGACGCTGATCTGGCCGGTTCCGTGGTGGTCGGCCAGGGTGATGGAGATCGAGCCGTCGTTCTTGCGGACCGCTGTGTGGCCGCCGCCCAGGTCGATGTAGCGGGTCGCCTGGACGGTCGACGATCCGGCGGCCAGCGTGAGTTCGGTGTGCCCGAGGTAGACGGTGGTCTCGGTCGGGGTCCGGCCGATCAGCCGCTGGCCGTCGGCGTCGTAAAAGGTATTCGGTCGTGACAGGCCACAGCGGGCCACAGCGGAATCGGCGCGAAAAGTGGCCGGAAAACGTCGGTGCCCGGCCGCCCGCTCGGGGAACGGGGGCCGGGCACCGGGGGTGCGTCTCAGATTTCGCCGCGGAGCTTGGCCAGGGCTTCGGCCAGGATGGCCTCGCCGTCGGCGTCGCTGCGGCGCTCGCGGACGTACGCGAGATGCGTCTTGTACGGCTCAGTGCGCGGCGGAGCGGGCGGGGCGTCGCGCTCCGTGCCCGCCGGGAAGCCGCAGCGCGGACAGTCCCAGGTGTCCGGGATCTGTGCGTCGCTGGCGAAGCTGGGCTGCGTCTCGTGCCCGTTCGCGCACCAGAAGGAGACCCTCAGCCGAGGCGCCGACTCCCCGCGTTCGGCCTCACCCATGGGCCCCGCCCCGACCCGGCTGCCCCGGATCGCGTTGCCACCTGCCACGGTCGTTACTCCCTGCCTGACGTCCTGCGAAGTCCTCAGTCTATGCAAGGCACAACGCACGTCCAGTGCTACGAGTTACTGACTTAGGACTTCATGAGCAGACCGAGCACCACCACGATCGAGAACCAGATAAGGCCGACGACCACAGTGATCCGGTCCAGGTTCCGCTCGGCGACCGAGGAGCCGCCGACCGAGGACTGCATGCCACCGCCGAACATGTCGGAGAGGCCGCCGCCCTTGCCCTTGTGCATCAGCACGAGCAGTCCCAACAGGAAGCTGATGACGATCAGCGCGATCTGGAACGCCGTTTCCACGACTGGACCAACTCTCTCGACGACGGACGGACGATGGATAAAGGGATAAAGGGGGCCGGACCGGCGAGGTCCGACCCCCGACAGGGTACACAGCCGACGCACCCCACGGCGCGCGGCTGTCACCCCTCACCGGTCACCGGCTCAGCCGGCTGACCGGCTCACTGGTCGCGGAACCGCACGATCTTGACGAACTCCTCCGCGTCCAGCGCCGCGCCGCCGACCAGGGCGCCGTCCACGTCGGGCTGGGCCATGATCGCCGCGACGTTCCCGGCCTTGACCGAGCCGCCGTACTGGATGCGGACCTTGTCGGCCAGCTCGCCGTCGTACAGCTCCGCCAGCCGCCCCCGGATCGCCGCGCAGACCTCCTGCGCGTCGTCGGGGGTCGCGACCTCACCCGTGCCGATGGCCCACACCGGCTCGTAGGCGATGACGATCGTGGCGGCCTGCTCGACGGAGATGTCCTTCAGGCCGCCGTCGAGCTGGGCGAGGGTGTGCGCGACGTGGGTGCCCGCCTTGCGGATCTCCAGCGGCTCACCGACGCACAGGATCGGGGTGAGCCCGTGCCGGTAGGCCGCCTTGACCTTGGCGTTGCAGATCTCCTCGTTCTCCGCGTGGTACTGCCGGCGCTCGGAGTGCCCGACGACCGCGTAGGTGCAGTGGAGCTTGGCGAGCATCGGCCCGGACACCTCACCGGTGTACGCGCCGGAGTCGTGCGCCGAGATGTCCTGGGCGCCGTACTTGATCTTCAGCTTGTCGCCGGCCACCAGCGTCTGCACGGAGCGCAGATCGGTGAACGGCGGCAGCACCGCGACCTCGACCTCGTCGAAGTCCTTGTCCGACAGGCCGAAGGCCAGCTTCTGGACGTGGGCGATGGCCTCCAGGTGATTGAGGTTCATCTTCCAGTTGCCCGCCATGAGCGGGATGCGCGACGCCATGGTCGTCAGTCCTCCAATGCCGCGAGGCCGGGGAGCGTCTTGCCCTCGAGGTATTCGAGGCTGGCCCCGCCGCCGGTCGAGATGTGGCCGAACGCGTTCTCGTCGAAGCCGAGGATGCGCACCGCCGCGGCGGAGTCGCCGCCGCCGACGACGGTGAACGCCGGGCTGTCGAGCAGCGCCTGCGCCACGGCACGGGTGCCCTCGGCGAAGTCGGGGTGCTCGAAGACACCCATCGGGCCGTTCCAGAAGACGGTGCCCGCGTCGGCCAGCTTCGCCGCGTACAGCTCGCAGGTCGCCGGGCCGATGTCCAGGCCCTGGAGGCCGGGCGTGAGGGCGTCCGCGCTCAGCACGACGGGGCCGGCGGGGGCCTTCGTCCTCAGGTCGGGGAAGTCCTTGGCTGCCACGACGTCCACCGGGAGCACGAACTCCACGCCGCGCTCCTTCGCCCGGCTCAGGTACTCCTGGACGGCCGGGACCTGGTCCTCCTGGAGCAGCGAGTCGCCGACCTCCAGTCCCTGGGCCTTGAGGAAGGTGTACGCCATGCCGCCGCCGATGAGGATGCGGTCGGCCTTCTCCAGCAGGTGGTCGATCACGCCGAGCTTGTCGGAGACCTTGGCGCCGCCGAGGACGACGGCGTAGGGACGGCTGACGTCGTCGGTGAGCTTCCGCAGCACGCCGACCTCGGTGGCGATCAGGCCGCCGGCCGCGTGCGGGAGGCGGGCCGGGAGGTCGAAGACCGATGCGTGCTTGCGGTGCACGGCTCCGAAGCCGTCCCCCACATAGAGGTCGGCCAGCCCGGCGAGCCGGTCGGCGAAGGCGCCGCGCTCGGCGTCGTCCTTGCTGGTCTCGCCCGCGTTGAACCGGAGGTTCTCCAGCAGGGCCACGTCGCCGTCGGCCAGCCCGGCGACGGTGTCCCGGGCGCTGTCACCGACGGTGTCGGCGGCGAACGCCACGGTCTTGCCCAGCAGCTCACCCAGGCGGGCGGCGACGGGGGCGAGGGAGAACCGCGGGTCGGGCGCGCCCTTGGGGCGGCCCAGGTGCGAGGCCACGATCACCCTGGCGCCCGCCTCGGCGAGCTTGGCGATGGTCGGGACGGCGGCGCGGATGCGGCCGTCGTCGGTGATGGTCCCGTCGGCGAGCGGGACGTTGAGGTCGGCGCGGACGAAGACCCGCTGTCCGGCGACCTGGAGGTCGTCGATCGTCTTCATGGTTGTCTGGACTCCTAGAGACTCTCTGCCGCACTTCTCTGCCGCATGGCGCAAGGGCCCGCAGCGCGCGGTGACGCGCTCTGCGAGCCCTGCGTTGACGAAAGGGTCAGAGCCGCTCGCCGACGTACACGGTGAGGTCGACGAGGCGGTTGGAGTAGCCCCACTCGTTGTCGTACCAGCCGACGATCTTGATCTGCTTGCCCTGCGCCATGGTCAGCGAGGAATCGAAGGTGCAGGAGGCGGGCCAGTTGACGATGTCCGAGGAGACGATCTGGTCCTCGGTGTACTCCAGGATGCCCTTGAGCTGGGTCTCCGCCGCGTTCTTGAAGGCGGCGTTGATCTCTTCCTTGGTGACCTCGCGGTCCAGCTCCACGACCAGGTCGGTGACCGAGCCGGTGGGCACCGGGACGCGCATGGCGATGCCGTCCAGCTTGCCCTTGAGCTGCGGGAGGACCAGGGCGGTCGCCTTGGCGGCACCCGTGGTCGTCGGGATGATGTTGAGCGCGGCGGCGCGGGCGCGGCGCAGGTCGTTGTGCGGGAAGTCCAGGATGCGCTGGTCGTTGGTGTAGGCGTGGACCGTCGTCATCAGGCCCTTGACGATGCCGAAGCTCTCGTCCAGCACCTTGGCCATGGGCGCCACACAGTTGGTGGTGCAGGAGGCGTTGGAGATGACGTCGTGGGCGGCGGCGTCGTACTTGTCCTGGTTCACGCCCATCACGATGGTGATGTCCTCGTTCTTCGCGGGCGCGGAGATCAGGACCTTCTTCGCGCCGGCGGCGAGGTGCTTGGCGGCGTCGTCACGCTTGGTGAAGATGCCGGTGGACTCGATGACGATGTCGGCGCCGAGCTCGCCCCAGGGGAGCGCGGCCGGGTCGCGCTCGGCCAGCGTCTTGAAAGTCTGGTTGCCGACCGTGATGGTGTCCTCGGTGTGGGTGACCTCTTCCTTGAGGCGGCCGAGAATGCTGTCGTACTTCAGCAGATGCACCAGGGTGGCGTTGTCGGTCAGGTCGTTCACTCCGACGATCTGGACATCCGCTCCCTGTTCAAGGAGCGCGCGGAAGTAGTTGCGACCGATACGGCCAAAGCCGTTGATTCCTACGCGGATCGTCACGAACCGATCTCCTCGTTGGTACGCCGGTGAAACGAACACCGGCGATGCTGTATAGGGATGTCCCCGACCTCTTCTGACCCTACCGCGCCCCGGTTTCGCAGGTGACATCGGCCAGGCGTGTTCGGGCCCGGAAACAACGGCCGGGTGCGCTTCACGGGTCGCCGCCCCGGCGGCCGGATCAGCCGACCATCTCCTCCGTGAGGCATGCCTCGGTGCCGGGAATGCACAGATCCTGCGCGCGCTTGTCGGCCATGGCCAGCAGGCGGCGGATGCGGCCGGCGACGGCGTCCTTGGTGAGCGGCGGGTCGGCCAGCGCGCCCAGCTCCTCCAGGGACGCCTGCTTGTGGTCCATGCGCAGCCGCCCGGCGGCGGCCAAGTGCTCGGGCACCTCGTCGCCCAGGATCTCCAGGGCGCGCTGGACGCGGGCGCCGGCGGCGACCGCGGCACGGGCGGACCGACGCAGGTTGGCGTCGTCGAAGTTGGCCAGGCGGTTCGCCGTGGCCCGCACCTCGCGGCGCATCCGGCGCTCCTCCCAGGCCAGGACGGAGTCGTGCGCGCCGAGCCGGGTGAGGAGGGCGCCGATGGCGTCGCCGTCGCGCACGACGACGCGGTCCACACTGCGGACCTCGCGGGCCTTGGCCCCGATCTGGAGCCGGCGGGCCGCGCCGACCAGGGCGAGGGCGGCCTCCGGGCCGGGGCAGGTGACCTCCAGGGAGGAGGAACGGCCGGGCTCGGTGAGGGAGCCGTGGGCGAGGAACGCGCCGCGCCAGGCGGCCTCGGCGTCGCAGGTCGCTCCGGACACCACCTGCGGGGGCAGGCCGCGGATGGGCCGGCCGCGGCCGTCGACCAGGCCGGTCTGCCGGGCGAGCTGGTCGCCGCCCGCCACCACGCGCACCACATAACGGCTGCCGCGGCGCAGGCCGCCGGGGGCCATCACCACGAGATCGGAGGAGTGCCCGAAGATCTCCAGGATGTCCCGGCGCAATCGCCGGGCGGCGATCCCGGTGTCCAGCTCTGCTTCGATCACGATCCGCCCGCTGACCAGGTGCAGGCCGCCCGCGAAGCGCAGGATGGACGACACCTCCGACTTGCGGCAGCAGGTGCGGGTGACGGGAAGCCGGGAAATCTCGTCCTTCACCGCAGCCGTCATCGCCATGGGCCGATCCTTCCATGCATCCGAAAAATACGGTCATACGCGGCGGCCAGCAGCTCCGGATCATGCCGGGCGGAACGGTCCGGCGCGGCCACCGGCGCCAGCTCGACTCCGGCCCCCAGCCGCTTCGCCGCCCGGCGCAGACTTTCCTCGTCCGGCACGGCGGCGCGGTCCGCCAGCACCACGTCAAAGGCGAGTTTAGGGGCGTGTTGTACCAAAACCTCCACATGACGCTGCGGGGAGAACCCATCAGTTTCGCCGGGTTGGGGCGCGAGATTGAGGGAGAGGACCCGGCGCGCCCTGGTGTCGGTCAGGGCCTGGAGGAGGTCGGGGACCAGCAGGTGCGGGATGACGGAGGAGAACCAGGAGCCCGGTCCGAGGATCACCCAATCGGCGTCCAGAACGGCCTGCGCCGCCTCGGGGACGGCGGGCGGGTCGTTCGGCACGAGCACCACCTGGCGCACCTCGCCCGGGGTGAGGGCGACGGCGACCTGGCCGCGCACCTGGCTGAGCTCGTCGGGGCGCGCCGGGTCGTGGCCTTTGACCAGGGCCTCCAGCTCCAGCGGCACGGCCGACATCGGCAGGACGCGGCCGTGCGCGCCCAGCAGCCTGCCCATCAGATCCAGCGCGCGCACGTGGTCGCCGAGCTGCTCCCAGAGGGCGACCAGCAGCAGATTCCCCACGGCGTGGTCGTGCAGGGCGCCCTCGCTCGTGAAGCGGTGCTGGACGACCTCCGACCAGGTGCGGCCCCACTCGTCGTCGCCGCACAGGGCGGCCAGCGCCTTGCGCAGGTCGCCGGGGGGCAGCACGCCGAGCTCGTCCCGGAGCCGGCCGCTGGAGCCGCCGTCGTCGGCGACGGTGACGACCGCCGTCAGGTCGCCGGTGATCCGCCGCAGCGCGGTGAGCGAGGCGGACAGGCCCATGCCGCCGCCGAGCGCGACCACCTTGGGCTGGGCGCTGCGGCGCCCGCCGCGCGGCGATCTGACCGCGCGCCGGCCGCGACTCTCGCCCTCCGCTGTCCGGCGCTGCCGGACGCCCTTTAGCGGCATCCCTACTCGCGTCCCATGTCGCGGTGCACGACGACGGTCTCGACGCCCTCGGCCGACAGCCGGCGGGCGAGCTTCTCCGACATGGCGACGCTGCGGTGCTTGCCGCCGGTGCAGCCGACGGCGATGGTCACATAGCGCTTGCCCTCCCGCCGGTATCCGGCGGCGACGAGCTGCAGCAGCTCCGCGTACCGGTCGAGGAACTCCTTGGCGCCGGGCTGGTTGAACACATAGCCCGAGACCTCCTCGCTGGTGCCGGTGTAGGGGCGCAGCTCGGGCACCCAGTGCGGGTTGGGCAGGAAGCGGCAGTCGACCACGTGGTCGGCGTCGACCGGCAGGCCGTACTTGTACCCGAAGGACATCACCGTCGCCCGCAGCCCCGGCTCGCCGTCACTGGTGAACTGGGCGTCCATCTTGGCGCGCAGCTCGTGCACGTTCAGGTTGGAGGTGTCGATCACCAGGTCGGCGTCGCCGCGCAGCTCGCGCAGCAGGTCGCGCTCGGCGGCGATGCCGTCCACGATGCGGCCGTCGCCCTGGAGGGGGTGCGGGCGGCGCACCGATTCGAAGCGCTGGACGAGCGCGTTGTCCGACGCCTCCAGGAAGACGATCCGCCGGGTCACGCCCTTGGTGTCCAGGTCGGTGAGGGATTGCCGCAGGCTGTCGAAGAAGCCGCGGCCCCGGACGTCCACGACGACGGCGATGCGGGCCACGTTCCCCTGGGAGCGGGCGCCGAGGTCGACCATGGTGGGGATCAGGGCGGGTGGCAGGTTGTCCACCACGAACCAGCCGAGATCCTCCAGACACTTGGCCGCCGTGCTGCGGCCGGCGCCGGACATGCCGGAGATGATGACCAGCTCCGGGGTGGTCAGCACTTCCTCGCCGGCCGCCGCGGTCGGCTCGTTCTCACCGCTGATCTGTTCGCTCATGATGCGGTCCCCCCGTATACCTCTCGGGTCGTGCTGGGTGTCCTGGTGTCCGTGGTGCGCTGAGCCCCCGCTCAGTCCTCGATGATCTCGCCGGTGGCGGTGTTGACCGTTGGGGCGGGCCGACTGTCCTGGGCGAGGACCGCGGCGACCGTCTCCGCCGTTCTCCGGCCCACCCCCGGGACCTCGCAGATCTCCTCGATCGTCGCGGCGCGCAGCCGCTTGACCGAGCCGAAGTGCTTGAGCAGGGCTTTCGTGCGGGTCTCCCCGAGGCCGGGCACGGCGTCGAGGGGACCCCTTCTTATCGATTGTGACCGCTTGCCCCGCTGATAGCGGATCGCGAAGCGGTGGGCCTCGTCACGTGCCCGCTGCAGCAGGTAGAGCCCCTCGCTGGTGCGGGGCAGGATCACCGGGTCGTCCTCGCCGGGCAGCCAGACCTCCTCCAGGCGCTTGGCCAGGCCGCAGACGGCGACATCGTCGATGCCCAGCTCGTCCAGGGCCCGGCGGGCGGCGGCCACCTGCGGCTGCCCGCCGTCCACGACCACGAGCTGCGGCGGGTAGGCGAAGCGCTTGGGGCGGCCGTCCTCGTCCCGGGGCGAGGGCGTGATCTCGATCCCGTCGTCGTCCGGTCCCCGCTCCTGGTCGGGGTCCCGCTCCTCGACGGCCCACTCGCCGGTCCGCTCGCGCTCGCGCAGATAGCGGCGGAAGCGCCGGGAGATCACCTCGTGCATGGCGCGGACATCGTCCTGTCCGGCGAAGCTCTTGATCTGGAACCGGCGGTACTCGCTCTTGCGGGCGAGGCCGTCCTCGAAGACGACCATGGAGGCCACCACGTCGTCGCCCTGGAGGTGGGAGATGTCGAAGCACTCGATGCGCAGCGGGGCCGAGTCCAGGGCGAGGGCCTCCGCGATCTCCTCCAGGGCGCGGGAGCGGGTGGTGAGGTCGGAGGCGCGCTTGGTCTTGTGCAGCACGAGCGCCTGCTCGGCGTTGCGCTGCACGGTCGCCATCAGGTCCTTCTTGTCGCCGCGCTGCGGGACGCGCAGGCTGACGCGCGCGCCGCGGTGCTCGGTGAGCCACTCCGCGACGGGCTCGGCCGGCTCGGGGAGCGCCGGGACCAGGACCTCCTTGGGCACGCTGTCGCCGCGCTCCTCGCCGTAGAGCTGCTGGAGGGCGCTCTCCACCAGATCGGCGGTGGTGACCTGCTCCACCTTGTCGGTGACCCAGCCGCGCTGGCCGCGCACCCGGCCGCCGCGCACGTGGAAGATCTGCACGGCCGCCTCCAGCTCGTCCTCGGCGAGGGCGATCAGGTCGGCGTCGGTGGCGTCGGCGAGGACGACCGCGTTCTTCTCCATGGCGCGCTTCAGCGCCTCGATGTCGTCCCGCAGCCGGCCGGCCCGCTCGTACTCGAGCTCCTCGGCGGCCTCGCGCATCCGCTCTTCGAGCCGGCGCAGATAGGTGCCGGTGCGGCCGGCCATGAAGTCGCAGAAGTCCTCGGCCAGCTCGCGGTGCTCCTCGGCGGTGACCCGGCCGGTGCAAGGGGCGGAGCACTTGTCGATATAGCCGAGGAGACAGGGGCGGCCGACGGCGGTCGCGCGCTTGAAGACACCCGCGGAACAGGTCCGGATGGGGAAGACGCGCAGCAGGAGGTCGACGGTCTCCCGGATGGCCCAGGCGTGGCCGTAGGGGCCGAAATACCGGACACCCTTGCGCTTGGGGCCGCGCATGACCTGGGCGCGGGGGAACTCCTCGTTCATGGTGACGGCGAGCGACGGATAGCTCTTGTCGTCGCGGTACTTCACGTTGAAACGGGGGTCGAACTCCTTGATCCAGGAGTATTCGAGCTGGAGGGCCTCGACCTCGGTGGAGACCATGGTCCACTCCACGGAGGCGGCCGTGGTGACCATGGTGGCCGTCCGGGGGTGCAGGCCGGAGATGTCCTGGAAATACGACGAAAGGCGCTGTCGCAGGCTCTTCGCCTTCCCGACATAGATCACCCGGCGGTGATCGTCGCGGAAGCGATAGACCCCGGGCGAGTCGGGGATCTCGCCCGGCCTCGGGCGGTAGCTGGAGGGGTCGGCCATGGTCGCCACCCTACTGCTCGGCACTGACACCGTGAGCGACGACCGCGCGGCTGCCGAGCCGCACTTGACCTCACGACCCGCACCGTGCCGCACGGGCGGAGAAGCGAACAAAACACCAAACACCAGCGACGACCGCGCGGCTGCCGAGCCGCACCTGACCTCACGACCCGCGCCATGCCGCACGGGCGGAGAAGCGAACAAAACACCAAACACCAGCGACGACCGCGCGGCTGCCGAGCCGCACCTGACCTCACGACCCGCGCCATGCCGCACGGGCGGAGAAGCGAACAAAACACCAAACACCAGCGACGACCGCGCGGCTGCCGAGCCGCACCTGACCCCGCGACCCGCGCCATGCCGCACGGGCGGAGAAGCCCGCCGGGGCTACCAGCCGCGTTCGCGCCATTCCGTCAGGTGGGGGCGTTCCGCGCCCAGGGTGGTGTCGGCCCCGTGGCCCGGGTAGACCCATGTCTCGTCGGGGAGCGGGGCGAAGAGCTTGGTCTCGACGTCGTGCAGGAGGCGGGTGAACGCGGTGGCGTCGCCCCGGGTGTTGCCGACGCCACCGGGGAAGAGGCAGTCGCCGGTGAAGACATGGGGGTGCCCGTCGGGGTCGTCGTAGATCAGGGCGATGGAGCCGGGGGTGTGGCCGACGAGATGCCGGGCGGTGAGGCGGCAGGAGCCCACGGTGATCTCGTCGCCGTCCTCGACCAGGACGGCGGTGGGGACCGGGATGCCCTCGGCGTCGTACCGGCCCGCGTACGTGAGCGCGCCGGTGGCGCGCGCCACCTCGTCGAGCGCCTGCCAGTGGTCGGCGTGGCGGTGGGTGGTGACCACGCCGGAGATGCCGTCGTCGCCGATGAGGGACAGGAGGGTGGCGGGCTGGGCGGCGGCGTCGATGAGGAGCTGTTCGCCCGTGTCGCGGCAGCGCAGCAGGTAGGCGTTGTTCTCCATGGGGCCGACGGCGGCCTTGGAGATGATCAGCTTGGCCAGCTCGTGCACGCCCGCCGGCCCGCCGACGGTGACGTTTCCGGTGTAGGACATGACCGTCAGTGTGTCAGAGCGGTGGCAGCTCGGGCAGCGAGCCACCGGGGCCGCCGATGGTCAGGCCAGTGCCGGGGGTGCGTCCGCTCAGCCAGCCGACGAGTGCGGCGGGGGTGCCGGCGATGACGTGCGGGCCGCCGCTCGCGCCGCCGGTGGGCCAGGCACGGCCGTCCTCGGTGCGCAGCTCCAGGGCTGGCAGGGCGGGGTGGCCGGTGAAGCGGTCGGTGAGGTAGGGCAGGGCGCGGTCGGTGAAGGCGCCGGGGAGGTCGGCGACGGTGTGCCCGGCGTCGAGGTCGATGTGGTGCAGCTCGACCTCGACCCAGCGGCGGAGCGGGAGGGAGGCGACCCGGTCGGTGACGCCGTTGCGGAGGGTGACCGTGACGTGCCATTCCTCGTCGGTGAGGCGGTCGGCGGCGTCGGCGAAGCGGGCGGCGCTGTCCCGCAGGTCGGCGAGGTGGGTGGCCGGCGGGCGGGAGGCGTCGCGCTCGATGTCGGCGTTCCTGGTGGCGTCACTGGGGTACATGGGGCGGCCGGCGAGGACGTTCACGAGGCCGTCGGCGTTCCGCGCGAGGTGGGCCAGGACGTGGCCCCGGGTCCAGCCGGGGAGGCGCGAGGGCTGGGCGACGGCGGTGTCGTCGAGGGTGGCGACGGTGACGAGGAGACGGTCGGTGGCGTCCTGGAGGCCGAGGAGGTCCGCTGCGGGTCCGTTCATGATCACACGCTAACGCGCCCGTCCACTCCATCGGGTGAAAGAAAGGGGGAACCGCCGAGAATCGAACGCACGTGCTATAGGGTCCGTGATTGTCAGATGCCGCCCCTACTCTTGAACGGGGTTGCTCGCATCCGGCGGGTTCCCAGTTCTTTCTCAGGAAAGGTGCCATCCGGCGTGGCCGACCGACTCATCGTTCGTGGCGCTCGCGAGCACAATCTGCAGAACGTCTCGCTCGATCTGCCCCGCGACTCGCTCATCGTCTTCACCGGGCTGTCGGGATCGGGCAAGTCCTCGCTCGCCTTCGACACGATCTTCGCGGAGGGCCAGCGCCGTTACGTGGAGTCCCTGTCCGCGTACGCGCGGCAGTTCCTCGGGCAGATGGACAAGCCCGACGTGGACTTCATCGAGGGCCTCTCCCCCGCCGTCTCCATCGACCAGAAGTCGACCTCGCGCAATCCCCGCTCGACGGTCGGCACGATCACCGAGGTCTACGACTATCTGCGGCTGCTGTTCGCCCGGATCGGCAGGCCGCACTGCCCGGAGTGCGGCCGGCCCATCGCCCGGCAGTCGCCACAGGCCATCGTGGACAAGGTGCTCGCGTTGGAGGAGGGCAGCCGCTTCCAGGTGCTCTCGCCGCTGGCGCGCGAGCGCAAGGGCGAGTTCGCGGACCTCTTCGCGGATCTCCAGACCAAGGGGTACAGCAGGGCCCGGGTGGACGGCGCCACGGTCCAGCTCACCGACCCGCCGAAGCTGAAGAAGCAGGAGAAGCACACCATCGAGGTGGTCGTGGACCGCCTCACGGTGAAGGAGAGCGCCAAGCGGCGGCTGACCGACTCGGTGGAGACCGCGCTCGGGCTCTCCGGCGGCATGGTCGTGCTGGACTTCGTGGATCTGCCCGAGGACGACCCGCAGCGCGAGCGGATGTTCTCCGAGCACCTGTACTGCCCGTATGACGACCTCTCCTTCGAGGAGTTGGAGCCGCGCTCCTTCTCGTTCAACTCGCCGTTCGGCGCCTGCCCGGAGTGCACGGGCATCGGCACCCGGATGGAGGTCGATCCGGAGCTGATCATCCCGGACCCGGAGAAGACGCTGGACGAGGGCGCCATCCACCCCTGGTCCCACGGGCACACCAAGGGCTATTTCAACCTGCTGATCGGCGCCCTGGGGAACGCGCTGAACTTCCGGACGGACATCCCCTGGGAGGGCCTCCCGCAGCGCGCGCACAAGGCCCTGCTGCACGGCCACAAGACCAAGATCGAGGTCCGCTACGAGAACCGGCACGGTCAGGAGCGGGCGTACACGACGGCGTTCGAGGGCGTGCTGCCGTTCATCCGGCGGCGGCACGCCGAGGCCGAGACGGACTCCAGCCGGGAGCGCTTCGAGGGCTATATGCGGGAGGCGCCGTGCCCGGCATGCCGGGGCACGCGGCTGAAGCCGCTGGTCCTCGCGGTGACGGTGCAGGGGAAGTCGATCGCCGAGGTCGCCGGGATGTCGATCAGCGAGTGCGCCGACTTCCTGCGCGGCATGACGCTGAGCGACCGTGAGAAGGCCATCGCGGAGCGCGTGCTCAAAGAGGTCAACGAGCGGCTGCGGTTCCTCGTGGACGTCGGGCTGGACTATCTGTCGCTGGACCGCGCGGCGGGGACGCTGTCGGGCGGCGAGGCGCAGCGCATCCGGCTCGCCACGCAGATCGGCTCGGGCCTGGTCGGCGTGCTGTATGTGCTGGACGAGCCGTCGATCGGCCTGCACCAGCGGGACAACCACCGGCTGATCGAGACCCTGGTCCGCCTCCGCGACCTGGGGAACACGCTGATCGTGGTCGAGCACGACGAGGACACGATCAGGACCTCGGACTGGGTGGTGGACATCGGGCCGGGCGCGGGCGAGCACGGCGGCAAGGTGGTGCACAGCGGGCCGCTGGCCGAGCTCCTGACGAACACGGAGTCGCTGACCGGGCAGTATCTGTCCGGCGCGCGGGCCATCCCGACGCCGCCGAAGCGGCGGGACGTGGACCCCGGGCGGCAGCTCACCGTGCACGGCGCCCGCGAGCACAACCTGCGGGGGATCGACGTCAGCTTCCCGATCGGGGTGCTGACCGCCGTCACCGGCGTCTCCGGCTCGGGCAAGTCCACCCTGGTCAACGACATCCTCTACACCCACCTGGCCCGCGAGCTGAACGGCGCGAAGTCCGTGCCCGGCCGGCACACCCGTGTCACGGGCGACGACCAGGTGGACAAGGTGGTGCACGTCGACCAGTCCCCCATCGGCCGCACCCCCCGGTCGAACCCGGCGACGTACACGGGTGTCTTCGACCACATCCGCAAGCTGTTCGCGGAGACCGTGGAGGCCAAGGTCCGCGGCTATCTGCCGGGCCGCTTCTCGTTCAACGTGAAGGGCGGTCGCTGCGAGAACTGCTCGGGCGACGGCACGATCAAGATCGAGATGAACTTCCTGCCCGACGTCTATGTGCCGTGCGAGGTCTGTCACGGCGCCCGGTACAACCGGGAGACGCTGGAGGTGCACTTCAAGGGGAAGTCCATCGCGGAGGTGCTGGATCTGCCCATCGAGGAGGCGCTGGACTTCTTCGAGGCGGTCCCCGCCATCGCCCGGCACCTGCGGACGCTGAAGGACGTCGGCCTGGGATATGTCCGGCTCGGGCAGCCCGCCCCGACGCTGTCGGGCGGTGAGGCGCAGCGCGTCAAGCTCGCCTCCGAGCTCCAGAAGCGGTCCACGGGCAGCACGGTGTATGTGCTGGACGAGCCGACCACCGGTCTGCACTTCGAGGACATCCGCAAGCTGATCTCGGTCCTGTCCGACCTGGTCGACAAGGGCAACACGGTGATCGTCATCGAGCACAACCTGGACGTCATCAAGACGGCGGACTGGGTGGTGGACATGGGTCCGGAGGGCGGCTCGGGCGGTGGCCTGGTGATCGCGGAGGGTACGCCGGAGCAGGTCGCGTCGGTGCCGACCAGCCACACCGGGAAGTTCCTGCGGGACATGCTGGGCGACGCCGTCACCGACGCGCCGCCGGCGCCGCGGAAGCCCGCGCGGAAGAAGGCCGCCACCCGGAAGAAGTAGGCGGCGGGGAGTTGTTCGCCTGACGTTCGAAGGGGCCCTCTGGAGCAGACCGGTCTTCCCTTGGGACGCTGAGCCGTCGGCCGTGCGTCGAGCGCGGCCGGGGCCAGCGTTCGAGGGAGCCGCCCATGCCGGGAGCCGCTGTCCGCCAGGGAGTTCGCGCGCGTTCGCTGGCGCTGGTCGCGGTGGCGGCGGCGCTGACGGTCGGTCTGGCGCCGCCGGAGGCGGCCGGGACGGTCCCCCGGGCCGCGTCGGCCGGGGTGGCCGAGCACGACGGCATGGAGCTGTCGCGCACCGAGCGGCCGATCGCGCCGGGCGCCGAGCTGACGACGTTCCAGCGCCTGGAATCCGACAAGTGGCTGAGTGCCCAGGCACTCAGCGTCGATCTGACGAGCGACCTGCGGGTGGACCACCTCGCCGCCGGGGACGTGGCCGCCGCCGCGCCCGTCAGCGAGCTGG
Source organism: Streptomyces sp. NBC_01803 (assembly GCF_035917415.1). NCBI lineage: Bacteria > Bacillati > Actinomycetota > Actinomycetes > Kitasatosporales > Streptomycetaceae > Streptomyces > Streptomyces sp. NBC_01803. Next base: position 4,990,042 of record NZ_CP109073.1, on the reverse strand, counting down.
CCGCCGCCCACGACCCAGGCGAGGGCCGCACCACCGTGGCGGCGATCAACGGCGACTTCTTCGACATCAACGGCTCCCAGGCACCGCTCGGCGCGGGCATCGCCGGTGGCGAGCTGCTCCACTCCGGCACCGGTGGCGCCGTGGAGGCCGTGGGCATCGGCCCGGACAGCGCGGGCCGCGTCCTGGAGCTGTTCTTCGACGGCACCCTCTCGCTGCCCACGGGCGAGACGGACCTCGACGGGTACAACGCGGCGGGCGTGCCCGTCGGCGGCATCGGCCTCTACACCGCCCGGTGGGGCGAGGCCGACCGGGCCTTGCCGGTGACCGGGGCCGCCGACGTCACCGAGGTCGTCGTCGAGGACGGCGAGGTCACGGCCGTGTCCGAGAAGCCCGGCAGCGGCCCGATCCCGGACGGAAGCACCGTGCTGCTCGGCCGCGAGGCCGGGGCGCGGACCCTGGCCGGTCTGGTGGCGGGTGACAGCGTCGACGTGGAGTACGCCCCCAGGACCGGCGACGGCTGCCCGCTGCCCCGCACGGCGGTCGGCGGGCGCGGTGTGCTGGTGGCCGACGGCGAGCCGCTGGACTGGGAGGGCCGGCCCAATGACGCCACCGCGCCACGCACCGCCGTCGGCTTCTCCCGCGACGGCCAGGAGATGTTCCTCCTGACCGTGGACGGCCGCCAGGCGCACTCCGGCGGCACCACCCTCACCGAGCTGGCGGTGATGATGGCGGACCTCGGCGCCTGGAGCGCCCTCAACCTGGACGGCGGCGGCTCCACCACCCTGCTGGCCCGCGAGCCCGGCGACAGCGCCCCGCGCCTGGTCAACAGTCCCTCGGACGGGCAGGAGCGGGCGGTGCCCAACGGGCTCGCCCTCACCACCCCGGAGGGCAGCGGCGTCCCGGCCGGCTTCCGTGTGACCACCACCGCCGCCCCGGCCACCGCCCCCACGGCCGACGCGGTGCCGGGCGGCCACCCCGACCGCGTGTTCCCCGGCCTCACCCGGCGGCTGACGGCCACCCCCTACGACGAGACCTATGGCCCGGCCGAGGCGGCGTCCGTCCGCTGGCGCAGCGACCGGCCCGCCGTGGGCCGGGTGAGCGGCGACGGCGTGTTTCGGGCCGCCCGGACCGGCACCGCCGAGATCACCGCCGCCCAGGGGCGCGCGGACGGCTCCCTCATCCTGACCGTGCTCGGGGAGCTGGACCGGCTGGCGCCCACCGCCCGCCGGATCGGGCTCGCGGACCCGGCCGCCGAGGCGACGTTCGGCCTGCTCGGCCACGACGCGGCCGGGCACTCGGCGCCCATAGAGCCGGCCGATGCCGCCTTCGCCTACGACACCTCCCTGTTCACCGTCGAGCCGGACCCGGCGCGCGGCGGGTTCCGGGTCACCGCCGCCTCGGACAGGCCGGCCGTGTCCGGGCGGGTCACCGTGACCGTCGCCGGGGTCTCCACCACACTGGCCGTCACCATCGGCCTGGACGAGACCGCCGTGGCGGACTTCGAGAACGCCGGGGAGTGGACGTTCAGCCACGCGCGGGCCGCCGGCTCCCTGTCCCCCGATCCCACCGGCTACGACGGCGGCGCGCTGGCCATGACGTACGACTTCGGGCTGAGCACCGGGACCCGCGCCGCGTACGCCACGCCGCCCGCCGACATCCCGGTCACCGGGCAGCCCGAGAGCTTCACGCTCTGGATCGACGGCGACGGCCACGGTGCCTGGCCCTCCCTCCACCTCCTGGACGCCCACGGCGCGAGCCAGGTGCTGCGGGCGCCGCAGGTCACCTGGGAGGGGTGGCGGCAGGTCACCTTCGAGGTGCCGGCGGGCCTGGCCTTCCCACTGTCGGTGCGCCGGTTCTACCTGGCGGAGACCCAGCCCGATCAGCGCTACACCGGCCGGATCGCCGTCGACGACCTGCGGGTGCGCACCCCGCCCGAGGTGACGCTGCCGGCGGAGAGCGGCCCGGCCGATCCGCTGATCGCGCCGGGGGCGGAGGTGGCGGCCCGGGACTGGCGGTTCGCCGTGGTCTCGGACGCGCGGTTCGTCGCGCGGGACCCGGACAGCGCCCTGGTCGCGTCCGCCCGCCGGACCCTGCGGGAGGTGCGGGAAGCCGACCCCGACGTGGTGGTGATCAACGGCGACTGGGTGGATGAGGGCTCACCGGAGGACCTGGCGTTCGCCCGGCGGATGATCGAGGAGGAGCTCGGGGACGGCCTGCCCTGGTACTACGTGCCGGGCGACCACGAGGTGAGGGGCGGGTCGATCGGCCGGTTCGAGGAGGAGATCGGCCCGGCACACCGGACGTTCGACCACCGGGGCACCCGGTTCATCACCCTGGACACCTCGTCCCTCACCTTGCGCGGCGGCGGATACGAGCAGATCACGGGGCTGAGGGCGCTGCTGGACGACGCCGCCCGGGACCGTTCGATCGGATCGGTGGTGGTGCTCACCCATGTGCCGCCGAGGGACACCACGAGCCGGCCGGTCAGCCGGCTCACCGACCGCCGGGAGGCCGCCCTGCTGGAGGCGTGGCTGTCCGGCTTCCGGCGCGAGACGGGCAAGGGCGCGGCGTTCTTCGGCGGGCATGCGGGGGTCTTCGACGCCTACCACCTGGAGGGCGTGCCGTATGTGATCGGCGGCGGCGCCGGGGCGGACCGGGCCGCGCCGCCGGACGAGGGCGGCTTCACCGGCTGGACCCTGGTCGGCGTGGACCGGGCCCGGGCGGCACCGGGGCCGGGGCCGCGCCCGGCCACCACCACCTCGGACTGGCTGTCGGTGCAGACCAGGCCGCACGTGGACGGGCTGACGCTCACCGCGCCCCGGACACTGACGGTGGGCGGCACGGCCCCGGTCGGCGCCACGATCACGCAGAACGGGGCGGGCGGCGGCGCGCGCGAGGTGCCCGTGACGTTCCCGGTCAGCGCGGACTGGTCCGGCTCGACCGGGCTCCACGTGGGAGACCCGGCCGACGCCGGGCGGCGTCACATCGCCGCGCTCGACCCGGCCGCGGGCGAGCTGACCGCGCTCCGGCCCGGCACCGTCACCGTCGAGGTCGCGGTCAGTGGGCAGCGGCAGCGGGCGGCGGTGACGGTCACCGGCTCCTAGAGGCTCCTAGCGGCTCCTAGAGATGCGGTGTCATCGCGGGCAGCAGGTCCTTGAATGTCCGGCCGGTCGCCGGGGCGCCGATGGCGGTCATCTGCCATCCGGCGCCCTGACGCCGCACCTTCGCCATGATCATGGCCGTGTACGCACCGCCGCCGGTCAGGGTGTACCGGGCCAGCTCCTCCCCGGTGTCCTCGTCGAGCAGCCGGCAGAACGCCCGCTCCACCTCGGTGAAGGTCTGTCCCGAGAACGAGTTCACCGTGAAGACGATCTGGTCGATCCGCTGCGGCAGCCGCCCCAGCATGACGACGATCGACTCGTCGTCCTCCTGCCCGGCGCCTCCCGTCAGGTTGTCCCCGGTGTGGACGACGGAGCTGTCGTCGTCGCTCAGCTTCCCGAAATAGACGACGTCCTCAGCCTTGTCCCCGGCGAACAGCACGGCCGAGGCGTCGAGGTCGATGTCCCCGCCGCCGATCAGCCTCTTCAGCAGCCCGCCCCGCTTCCGCTGCGCCGCCTGCCAGCCCAGGCCCATGCGGACCGTGGTGAGGCCGCCGCCACCGGGCTTCTCCAGGCTGATGGCCTGGCCCTTCTTCATGTTCACACTCACCTGAGACCAACCTCCCGCATCTGCCGCAGCTCCTTCTTCAGGTCGGACACCTCGTCGCGCAGCCGCGCGGCGATCTCGAACTGCAGCTCCGCCGCGGCGGCCCGCATCCGCTCGGTGAGCTGCTCGATCGTCTCGGCCAGCTCGGCGGCCGGGCGGTCGGTCAGCTCCTTGGGAGCGCGCTTGGTGCCCGCGGTCGGGAACGGCGCCTTGCCCTTCCTGGCCTCTCCCGGCTGACGGTATCCGCTGCCGAGCAGCTCGCGCGTGTCGACCTCCTCGCGGGCGATGGTCGCGACGATGTCGTTGATCTTCTTGCGCAGCGGCTGCGGGTCGATGCCACGCGCCTCGTTGTAGGCGATCTGCCGGACGCGGCGGCGGTTCGTCTCGTCGATGGCCTTCGCCATCGACGGGGTGACCCGGTCGGCGTACATGTGGACCTGGCCCGACACATTCCGCGCGGCGCGGCCGATCGTCTGGATCAGCGAGGTGCCCGAGCGCAGGAAGCCCTCCTTGTCGGCGTCGAGGATGGCGACCAGCGACACTTCGGGCAGGTCCAGGCCCTCCCGCAGCAGGTTGATCCCGACGAGGACGTCGAACTCGCCGGAGCGCAGCTCCCGCAGCAGCTCCACGCGGCGCAGCGTGTCGACATCGCTGTGCAGATACCGGACGCGGATGCCCAGCTCCAGGAAGTAGTCCGTGAGGTCCTCGGCCATCTTCTTGGTCAGCGTGGTGACCAGGACGCGCTCGTCCTTCTCGGCCCGCACGCGGATCTCGTGCACGAGGTCGTCGATCTGGCCCTCGGTGGGCTTGACCACCACCTCCGGATCGATCAGGCCCGTGGGCCGGATGATCTGCTCCACCACGCCATCGCCCCGGGACAGCTCGTAGGCGCCGGGGGTCGCCGACAGATACACCGTCTGGCCGATCCGCTCCTGGAACTCCTCCCACTTCAGCGGCCGGTTGTCCATCGCGGACGGCAGCCGGAAGCCGTGATCGACCAGGGTCCGCTTGCGTGAGGCGTCGCCCTCGAACATGGCGCCGATCTGCGGGACCGTGTTGTGCGACTCGTCGATGACGAGAAGGAAGTCGTCCGGGAAGTAGTCCAGGAGGGTGTGCGGCGCGGTGCCGGACTCGCGGCCGTCGACGTGCCGCGAATAGTTCTCGATGCCGGAACAGGTGCCGATCTGCCGCATCATCTCGATGTCGTACGTCGTGCGCATCCGCAGCCGCTGGGCCTCCAGCAGCTTGCCCTGCCGCTCCAGCTCCGCCAGCCGGGCGGTCAGCTCGGCCTCGATACCCGAGACGGCGCGCTCCATCCGCTCGGGCCCGGCGACATAGTGCGAGGCGGGGAACACATACAGGTGATCGTCGTCGGAGATCACCTCGCCCGTGAGCGGGTGCAGGGTGGAGAGCGCCTCGATCTCGTCGCCGAACATCTCGATCCGGACGGCCAGCTCCTCGTACACCGGGAAGATCTCGATGGTGTCGCCGCGCACCCGGAAGGTGCCACGGGTGAACGCCACGTCGTTCCTCGTGTACTGGATGTCGACGAAGCGGCGCAGCATCGCGTCCCGGTCGATCTCCTGGCCAACCTTCAGCGGCACCATCCGGTCCACATACTCCTGCGGCGTGCCCAGGCCGTAGATGCAGGAGACGGAGGCGACCACGATGACGTCGCGGCGGGTCAGCAGCGCGTTCGTCGCGCTGTGGCGCAGGCGCTCCACCTCCTCGTTGATCGAGGAGTCCTTCTCGATATAGGTGTCCGTCTGCGGGACGTACGCCTCCGGCTGGTAGTAGTCGTAGTAGGAGACGAAATACTCCACCGCGTTGTTCGGGAGGAGCTCGCGGAACTCGTTCGCCAATTGGGCGGCCAGCGTCTTGTTCGGCGCTATCACCAGCGTCGGGCGCTGGAGGCGCTCGATCATCCACGCGGTGGTCGCCGACTTGCCGGTGCCGGTCGCGCCCAGCAGCACGACATCCTTCTCCCCCGCCCCGACCCGCTTCTCCAGCTCGGTGATGGCCGCCGGCTGGTCGCCGCTGGGCTGGTACTGACTGACGACCTCGAAGGGTGCCGTGGTGCGTTCGATCTCTGAAACGGGCCGCATGGTCTCCACCGTACGACCCGCCACTGACAACGCCGCCCCTCCGACCGACGGTCTCGCGCTGTTCAGCTCTCGGTAACCGCCACCGCTCCCCCTCGTTTCCGCCGGACGGGGAGTCTCTCCGCGTCCGGCCCGCACGGAAGCGAGGAGTCTCCCCATGCCCCACACATCCGCCACCGACTGGGTCCACTGGCTGCTGGGGCTGGCCGTCGTCTGGGCCGTGCCCACCCTCGGTCCGGCCACGGACGGCGGCACCGCTCCCGCCGGGCCGGCCACGGCGGGGGCCGTCGCGCCGGTCGCGCCCGCCGCCCCGCTGGACGGTCCGGCGATCGTCGCGCACCGGGGCGCCTCGGGCGGCGCGCCGGAGAACACTCTGGCCGCCGCCGACGCGGCGGCCGAGCTGGGGGCCGTGTGGGTCGAGACGGACGTGCAGCGGACGGCCGACGGCGAGCTGATCCTGCTGCACGACACCACGCTGGGGCGGACCACCGACGTGGAGGAGGTCTTCCCGGACCGGGCGCCGTGGAACGTGTCGGACTTCACCGCCGAGGAGATCGCGCGGCTGGACGCGGGCAGCTGGTTCGGCGAGGAGTTCGCGGGCGAGGCGGTGCCGACGCTGGCGGACTTCCTGGACCGGCTCGCGGCGAACGGGCAGCGGCTGCTCCTGGAGATGAAGGAGCCGGAGCTGTACCCGGGCATCGAGGAGGAGATCCTCGACGTGCTGGCGGACGAGGGCTGGCTGCGCGAGGCCCGTCCCGGTGACCGGCTGGTGGTGCAGAGCTTCGACGCGGCCTCGGTGCGGACCGTGCACGAGCTGGCGCCCGACGTGGCGACGGGCTTCATCGGGAACCCGGCGGTGGCGGACATCGCGGAGCACGCCGCGTTCGCCGACCAGATCAACCCGCGCGTCAGCGAGCTGACGGCCGACTACGTGGCCGAGCTCCAGTCGGTCGACGGGCCGCACGGCGAGCCGGTGCGGGTGCAGACCTGGACGGTCAACGACGGCCCGACGGCGGAGCGGGTGACCGGCCTCGGGGTGGACGGCGTCATCACGAACCACCCCGAGCTGATCCGCGAGGCGCTGGAAGCCCGGTAGACCGGGAGCGGCACCGGGCGGGCACAGGCCGGACCGGGCGGGCCCCGGCCGGTTGTCAGTGGCTCCCCGTACGCTTCCGGGCATGAGTGGTGACACACGGTGTGCGTGGGTGGTGGAGCGGACGCCGATCGGCCCGCTGTTCCTCGCCGCCACCGACGACGGCCTGGTCAACGTCGTCTTCCACGCCGACGAGCGCGGGGTGGGCCGGTCCCTGGCCCGGCTGGCGGCGGGGCTGGGCGTGCGCCCGGTCCCGGCCGGGGCGGCGGAGCCCGATCCGGTGCTGGCGCGGGCGGCGGCGGAGCTCACGGCGTATTTCGAGGGCGGGCTGCGCGATTTCCGGCTGCCGCTGGACTGGTCGCTGGTCTCGGGCTTCACCGGGCAGGTGCTGCGGGAGCTGGCGGCGACGGTGCCCTTCGGCAGCGTCGTGGGGTATCGGGAGCTGGCCGCGCGGGTCGGGGATCCGGGCGCCGCCCGGGCGGTCGGGGCGGCGATGGGCGCGAATCCGCTGCCCGTGGTCGTGCCGTGCCACCGGGTGGTGGCGGCCGACGGGGGTATAGGCGGCTTCGGCGGCGGTCTGGAGACCAAGCGGGCGCTGCTGGCGCTGGAGGGGGTCCTGCCGCAGCCGCTGTTCTGAGGTTCCGGGCCCGCGCGGCGAGGGCATGACCCCGGGGAACAGGAGGGGGACGATGGCCCATCCCGAGGACCGGACCCCGGTCGCGTACTGCTCGCCGGACGCCCTGCGGGCGCGGGGCTGGACGCCCTTCCTGGTGCGCGCGTTCCTGGGCGCGCCGGACGAGACGGCGCCGGAGGCGCTGTATCTGACCGCGCGGGTCCGCGCCGCCGAGCGGCGGCCGGACTTCGTCGCGGCCCGCGACCTGCGGCGCCGCCGCGCCGTGGCGCTGCGGGAGGCGACGGCCCGGCGGCGCCGGGAGGCCCTGGAGGCGATCAGGACCGCCCCCGCCGACCTGCCGCGGCTCTCCCCGGCGGAGCTGACGGCCCGCGCCGTCCAGCATCGGAACGTGCGGGACGCGGAGCGGGCCACGCTCTCGTGGGGGCACCGGCCGAGGCCGGTCAGGGCCGAGTCGGCGTCCCCCGGCGAGCTGGCCCGCTGGCAGGTGGAGTTCTTGCGGGACACGCTGGCCCCGCTCGTGCTGCTGCTGGAAGCACTGCCGCCCGGCGGCAGCCGGACGGAGGGCCGTCGGCTGCTGACCGGGCGGATCTATGGCGCCATCGCGGCGGCCTATCCGGCACTCACGGCGGAGTGCCGGAGGCAGCGGGCCGCCGCGCTCACCGGCTGAGGTGCCGGTCGGCTCATATGCTGACGTCCTGGTCGCGCAGGAACTTCATGGGGTCGATGGCCGAGCCGTAGTCCGCCGTGGTCCTGACCTCGAAGTGCAAGTGGGGGCCACTGCTGTTACCGGTGTTGCCGGAGAGGCCGATCTCCTGGTCGGTGGAGACGGTCTGGCCGACCTTGACCTCGACCTTCGACAGGTGGGCGTACTGGGTGTAGGTGCCGTCGGAGTGCTTGATCACGATGGCGTTACCGTACGCGGGACCGTCACCGGCGCCGTTGCCGCCGGCCTTGACGACCGTGCCGCTGTGGACCGTGTGGACCTCGGTGCCGGACGGCACGGCGAAGTCCTGACCACTGTGGGTCGAGGCCCAGCGGTCACCGCTGTTGCCGAAGGTGGCGGACAGGGCGAAGTCACCGGAGATGGGGGTGACCCACGCCTTCTCCTTGGCCTCGGCCTTGGCCTCGGCCTCGGCGGCGGCCTGGGCGGCGGCCTTCTTCTCCGCGACGTCCGCGGCCTTCTCCTGAGCCTGCGCCTGCGCCTGCGTGGCCTCGGCGAGGCTGGTGGCGGTCTGCGAGGCGAACACATCGGCGTGGGCGCCCTCTGCCGCCACCGCCGCACCCGTCAGGGCCACCGAGGCGCACAGGCCGGCCGTCACGACGGCGGTGGCACGGGCACGGATCCGGGCGGTCTTGGGGGCGCGGTTCATGGTGGTGGTGTTCGGCATGGGGGAGAACCTCTGACTCTCGGGGAAATCCGACCATCCGGCCGGACGAGTTCATTGATAACCGCCCGATGCGCCCACGACAAGCACCGCCATTACTAAGCGAGTCCGTAGCGAAAACTAAGGAAAAAATTCCCTCCACACCGCGCCGACGGACCGCTATTCACGCCTCCCCGGCGCCGCGCCTGCCACCGCCTCCCACCTGCACCGCTTCGACCTGCGCATTCATGCCGAGGCCCGGAAGTCGGCCGACTCCCCCGCCAGAATTCCCGGCGGGCCGGGACGAAAGTCCCGGCCCTTTGTCACATTCGGATCCTAAGACGCCTAGTAGGCCCTCTCGGTGCTGTGGTGAGCGCCACTTCCGGATCCCTTTTTCAGCGCGGATAAAGCTCGAAGGCGATCCCTCGGCGCCCGCCGAACCGGGCCGCGACGGCGTCCGCCATGCCGGTGTGCAGCTCCGTGGCGTACGCGGCGGGCTCCTGGTCGGTGAGCACGGAGAGATAGGCCCGGTGCTCGGCCAGCGACGCGACCGCGCGGGCCATGGCGTCCTCGCCGACGGCCTGGGCGTGGGTCGCCTCCGGCGAGCCCGCCACCGCGACCCACCGCACGCCGCCCCAAGGCTCCAGGCCCCCGGCCCCGTCTCCGGCCCCGTCTCCGGCCCCGTCTCCGCCCCGGCCCCCGCCCCGGAGCTGCTCGGGAAAGATCCAGCGGTTACCCGCGTCCCCCGCCGCGTCCAGGACGGCCCGGCCCACGATCCGGTGGTCCGGGGTGTTCCAGATCCGGCCGCCGCCCCAGGTGTCGCGGTGGTTGAGCGTGATCAGCAGCTCGGGCCGGTGCGCCCTGATGGCGGCGGCCAGGTCGCGGCGGAGCGCGACGCCCTCCTCGATCACGCCGTCCGGGTGATCGAGGAACTCCACGGAGCGCACGCCGACGACGGCCGCGCCGGCGATCTGCTCGGCTTCCCTGACCCGGGCGCTCTCCCCGGGCGGGAGGGTGTCGATCCCGGCCTCTCCCCTGGTGACCAGGAGATACGCGACCTCACGCCCCGCGTCCGTCCACTCCGCGATCGCGGCGGCGGCGCCGTACTCCAGATCGTCGGGATGCGCCACGATCGCCAGCGCCCGCCGCCAGTCCAGCGGCATGTCCTCCAGAACCGTCCCGGCCTCCGCCACCGCGGGCCTCCTCTGCGTCTTGCTGTCTCGCACGCCGGCCCGCTCCGCGCGGACCATGATCACCTTAGGCGTGCCCGGCCTCGGGAGAAGAGGAGGCACCCACCGCACGTGCCGCCAGATGGCGGCGGCAGCGGGCGGCGCGGCGGGTGATCGCGGTCCATGTGGCGTGGGACGTCCCGGCGGCGGGGCGGGTGGCGAGGGCCTGCTCGCACAGGGCCAGGGCCGTGGCGTGGTCCTGGCGGCGGCGCTCGTGGTGCATCGACAGGCGGTTGAAGATCACCGGGTCGCGGGCGCCGTGGTCCAGGGCCCAGTGCCAGAGCCGAACGGCCTCCTCCACCCGGCCCCGCCGCTCCCACACCTGCCCGGCGTAGCGGGCGCCGCGCCCCAGCGCGGCGGCCTCCCCGGCGGCGGCCAGCAGCGGAAGGTGCCCGGCCAGCTCGTCGGCGTGCGGGGTGGCCGCGCCGTAGTGGGAGACGAGCGCACCGCCCGCGCTGCCCGTGTCGCACAGGCCGAGCGCGTCGCAGGACCAGCAGCCGGCGCAGGCGGGCAGGGCGGCGATGGCGGCGGCGGAGTCCGGATAGAGGCCGAGGAGGTGGGCGGGGGTCCGGGTGCCCCGGTCCAGCGTGGCCAGCTGCGTCACGATCTGCCCCACGTCCTCGCGGTGCGCCGGGCCGGGGCCGACGAGCTGGAGCGCCAGGCCGGTCAGCAGCACGTCGCGGGCCAGGTCCGGGCGGGGCGGGCCGAAGACCGACGTCTCGCCGCACAGCATGCCACCGAACCACCCCCACAGCCGCCCCGCCTCCGGGCAGCCCTCCGCGCGCAGGGTCTCCAGCGCGGCGAGCCACCCGGCCGTGCCGCCCCGCCACCCCGCGATGACCAGGTGCGCGGCCCGGTGACCGGCGGCGACGCCGTCGGTGTCCGCGTCGCAGCGCACCCGCTTGCGGCGCTCCTCGCGCAGCACGTCCTCGGCCGGGGCGCTGAGCCGGGTCAGGTCCGTGTGGCCGTCCTCGGCGGCACGGCGCAGCAGCTCGGTGAGCAGCACGGCGGTGACCTCGGCGTCGGAGTCGGCGCGGTGGGCGCGGTGCGGGATGCCGAGCGCGGCGACGCAGGTGGTCAGCCGGTGGTTGTCCAGCTCGGGCAGGAAGCGCCGGGCCAGGCGCAGCGTGTCCAGCGCGGTCGCCGGGAGCCGACCGGTGCCGGCCAGCTCCAGCTCCATCGCGAGGAAACGGAGGTCGAAGCCGACGTTGTGCGCGACCAGCACGGCGCCGTCCAGCCTGCGGAGGATCTCCGGGACGAGGGTGGCGAAGCGCGGAGCGGCGGCGGCCTCCGCGTTGGTGATGCCGTGGATGTGGACCGGGCCGGTGTCGCGTCCCGGGTCGACCAGGCTGGTCCAGCGCTCGGTGATGACACCGCGCTCGACGGTCACCAGGGCGAGGGACACCATGCGGTCGCCGCGCTCGGGGTTGAATCCCGTCGTCTCGCAGTCGAGCACGACGAAGCGGTCGGCCACCAGGCCGGTGGGTATGGCGGCGGGTATGGCGTGCGGCATGGGCTCAGCGCCAGCCGTGCCGGGCCTGGAGGCTGTGCACCACGCGGTTGAACCGCGCGCGGTCCAGCGCGCACGCCTCGCGCCGCATGCCGCCCGGGCGCACCCGCAGGACACGCTCCAGATCCACCCACGAGTCCCGTCCGGCGCGGTCCCAGGGGCCCGAGCCGAGCGGCAGCCACTCGGCGTCGCCGTCCCGGTCCCGGCTGGAGAGCTGGACGGCGAGGACCGTGCCGCACGCCTCCTCGCGAGCGACGACGAGGACCGGCCGGTCCTTGCCCCGCCCGTCGTTCTCCTCGTAGGGCACCCAGGTCCAGACGATCTCGCCGGGGTCCGGATCGCCGTCCGGATCGGGCGCGTACTTCATGAGGACGGGTCCCACCTCGCGCGGCCGGACCTCTGTGGTGGCGGCCGGGCCCGCCCGGCCGGGGATCTCGGCTGTCTCGATGCGCTCCATGACGAACACGCTATCGCCGGGCACTGACAGCGCTCCGGGCGGACTGTCAGTGGCAGCCCTTAACGTTACGCACAGTTGACCCAGTGGGAGAAGGAGCTTCGCCGTGCCCGAGTCCATGACGTATCTGGAGCTGTCCGAGGACGGCGGCAGTGCGCACAAGTTCTACGAGGTGTCGGTGAACGGCACGGCGGTCTCGGTGCGTTACGGACGCATCGGATCGGGCGGGCAGTTGAAGACGACGATGTTCGCGACCCGCGAGAAGGCACACGCCGCCGCCGAGCGGAAGATCGACGAGAAGGTCAGGAAGGGGTACGCCCCGGCCGTTCAGGGGCAGCGCGCGGCGCGGTCGGTGACGCGGCGCCAGGTGACGTCCGCGCCGTCCACCGCGCGGGCGGTGGCACCGGTGCTGTGGCGGTTCCGCACGGGCGCCTCCGCGTTCGGCATCCACGTCGACGAGGACCGCGCGTGGGTGGGGAATCAGAACGGCGACGTCTACACGCTGGCCCACGACGGCGAGGTGCTGGCCAGGTACCGGCTGCCGGACGGGGTGAAGTGCCTGGTGGCGGACGACTTCTGGATCTACGCCGGGTGCGACGACGGCACGGTGTACGACATGTCGTCCAAGCTCCCGTTCGCCGCCTATGAGATAGCCGCCGATGTCGACATCTTCTGGCTGGACATCCACGACGGCGTGCTGAACGTGGCGGATCGCAGCGGCGGACTGACCGTGATCGACCACGAGGACGAGTTCCAGTGGTCGCGGCGCAGCACCGGGGACCACGCCTGGATGGTGCGGCGTGACGGCCACGCGGTCTACCACGGCCACGGCCGGGGCGTGACGGCCTACGCGCCGGACGGCGGCCGGGAGTTGTGGCACACGCCGACGCGGGGCGCGGTGCTGTTCGGCTGGCAGGAGGACGACGCGGTGTACGCGGGCACGGACCGCCGCGTGGTGCAGCGCCTGGCCAAGTCGACCGGGCGGGTGGAGGCGACGTACGCCTGCGACTCGGTGGTGTACTCGTGCGCGACGGCCCCCGGCGGCCGGTATGTGTTCGCGGGCGACTCCGCCTCCTCGGTCTACTGCTTCGCGCAGGACGGCACCCGGCTGTGGAAGCTGGGCACGGGCGGCGGCTCGGCGCTGTCGATGCAGTATCTGAACGAGAAGCTGTACCTCGTGACCACGGACGGCTCGCTGGCCTGCGTGGACGCGAGCGAGGCGGCCATCGGGGCGGCCCAGGCCGGGTCGCTGCCGGCCACCGTGGACGTCAAGTCGGCGGCGGCGCTGCCCACCTACACCCCGGTGACGGCGGTGGAGACGGTCACTGCGGTCGCCGCAGCGCCCGCCGGGGGCGTGATCGTGGAGTGCGTCCAGGACGGCGCACGGCTGCGGACGCGGGTCCTGACGGAGGGATACGACCAGGGCTGGAACGTCCAGTTCCCCCGGCACATCCGCCTGCCGGGCGCCCGGTATGTGGTCGACTCCGTGCACGCCTCGCCCGGCGGCTTCTACCGGGTGCGCGGCGAGATCAGGCGGCTCGCCTGACCTCCCACCGGCACACTGGCGCTCACACCACCGCTCACGGGACCGAGGGCGGGGCAGGCGTCTCGGCCGGGGCCTGGTGCCCTTCGAGCACCGCTTCCGCCCCGCGCCCGCGACGCCTGGCGCCGCGCCCAGGGGCGCGTCCGGGCGGACGCGCCCCTGGGCCAGACCCCGGCGCGCAGCCTGCCGCCCCGCCACCACCGGGCCGCCCCTCGCCACTACGCCCCCGACGTCTGAGCGGTCCGGGCCCGGATCCGGCCCGATCAGAAATCCGGAGAGCGCAGCGTCCGTTCCCGGACGGTGTCGAGGAAGGCCGGCACGTCCTCCATCTTCGTCCCCGTGCACTGGATGATCAGGTCCATCACGTCCCCGGCCGACAACGCCCCCACCACCGGGTGCACATGGGCCAGCCCGATCCGCTCCTCCATCCGCTTCAGCACGTGAATGGCGAGATTCAGCTCCGGCACGTGGCTGGTGTGCCCGAAGTCCAGGTTCTCCTTTATCACCCACATCTCGGGGATGACCTGCCCGAAGATGATGACGTGGGCCAGCGCGAACATCGCCCGCGCGCACTGCCGGGCGCTCTCCTCGCTCTCGTCCTGGAGAGCCGACACGGCCTCTTCGTCCTCCGCCAGGTGCGCCTGGATCAGTGCCACCGCGTGCAGCACCTCATCTGTGGTATACGGCCTGACCACGTCATCCATCGACACGCCACCGCCCGTTCACCGCTCACCGTCCTTGCGAGCGCCAAGTCTCGCAGGTGCGCCTGACCCTACGGACCAGTTCGGCCCGATTCGGCCGGGCTCACGAACCCCCCGAGTCCGCCCCCGGGTCCGTCCCCGCGCCCGTCCCCCAGGCGGGCCGCCGGGCGTCGTCCACCCGCACCACGACGTCGGCCACCGCCCCCGGCCCGACCTCCTCCTCGTACCGCGCGAAGGCGGGCAGCGTCCAGCGCTCCTCCGGCGGCGTACGGCGCGCGAGCGCGCCCGGCGACAGGCTGAGATGAACGGAGAGGTCCGCCGGGAACCACCGCCCCAGCAGCAGCGCCCCGTGCAGCAGCAGCACGCCACCGACCGGGAGGTGAACATACGGACTCCGGGTGGCCCGGTCGCGCTCCGCGTCCCACAGGTCCGGCAGCACCCGCCCACCGCCACCCGGCTCCAGCGGCGTGAACACCTCCCGCCACAGCGCGCCCGTGTCCAGCCACAGGTCGTAGAAGGCGTCCGCGTCCCGCCGCCCATGCTCCAGACGCAACGACGCGGCGCGCAGAAAGCCGTTCGCCCCCACCGCCAGCGCCGGGCGCCCCCGCAGCCGCAGCGCGTCCGCCAACTCCCCCGCCAGCGCCTCCGGCCGCGCCGCCGCGGCACCATCGATCAGCACCCGCGTCCACGACGCGCCACCCCCCTCCGGCGCGGGCATCCCCGTGACGCGCTCGGCCAGTTCCTCGGTCAGCCGCTCCCAGGTGATCGCCTCCAGTCTCATGGCCCCACTCTCGCACCCCGCCTACCATCGACCCATGCTGAGCATCGGAACCATCGTGCTGGGTGTGTCCGACGTCCGGCGGGCCGCCGCGTTCTGGAGCCGGGCGGTCAACTATGCGCCGCGCGACGGGATCGAGGACGACTGGGCCGTGCTCGTGCCCGCCGACGGCCGCCCCGGTCCCGGGATCTCGCTCGGCCTGAGCGAGTCGCCCGTGCAGGGGCACCCCCGCGTCCATCTCGACCTGTACGCGGGCGACGCGGCGGACCAGGCCGCCGAGGTGGAACGCCTGATCGCCCTCGGCGCCGAGCGCGTGGACTGGGATCTCTACCCGGAGAACCCCGAGGAGGCCGACTACGTCGTCCTCGCCGACACCGAGGGCAATCGCTTCTGCGTCATCGACACCGGTCACTAGCCCGCACACCAGCCCGGTCACCGGCCGGCCGCTAGTCGTCCTCGTACACGATCCCCCGCGCCCGGTCCTCCTCGGTCTGCACCTCGACCGGCGCCTCCGGGTCGTAGTCGTTCGGCCGGGGCGGCTCCGGCCCGTCCGGGCCGACGCGGATCAGCCGCTCCAGCCGGCACACCCGGTACGTACGGTCCAGGACCCGGATCTCGTCCAGGCGTTCGCGCGCCAGCCGGCAGGCCGCCACCGAGTACGCCCGGAGCTGCTCGTGGTCCAGCCGCCGCTGCCCCGGCTTCAGCAGCCCCGACTGCGCGGCCATCCCGTTCCGGATCTCCTCCGGCCACTCCTCGAACCCCGTCGGCCGCTTGCTGGTGGGCGGGTGCAGCGAGGCGGGCAGCATCCCCTCGAAGCGGAGCTCCAGCCCGTCCCTGGCCGCCTGCGGCGTCTCCGAGCTCACCGAGAACGCGTGCCAGCGCCCGTCGTCCCCGACCCGCTCCACGATCGCGAAGTTCGGCGCCATCAGCACCCCGCCCGGGTGCGTGTGCTGGGCCTGGAGCGCGTCCGCCCGCACCTCGTCCGGGACCGAGCCGACGGCGTGGACGAACTGGAGCAGGTCGAACTTCAGGATGCCCTCCGAGACGCCCGTCGCCGCGGCCGGATCGATCAGGAATCCCTCCGTCCGGGACGGCGCCTCCCGTCCCTTGCCGACCGGCATCGCGTCCGCGTCGCTGGGGCGCGGCGGCTCCGGGCCGTCCGGCCCGGTCCGGATGTACGTCTCCGCCCGGACGTTCCTGAACCGGGCGTCGAGGACAGTGAGTTCGTCCACCTTCTCCCAGTCCAGCCGCTCGGCGCCGGCCATCCAGGCGCGCCGCGCCTCCTCGTCGTCCGCCTCCGCCGCCGCCTTGGCACGCGCCCGGAACCGCTGCCCCAGCATGTCCCGGCTGGTCTGCGGAGCGATCTCACCCGAGGTGATCACCCGCCACCGGCCGTCCGGCTCCTGCTCGGCCGCGACGAACAGCGGTCCGCGCGCCCGGATGTCGGGGTACTCGTCCCTCGCCTGCCACGCCTCGGTGTCGGCGATCACCGACACCGGGTCGTCGAAGCGCGTCATCCGAATGACGCGATGTGGCTCAAGAAACTCCGCTTCGTCATCACTCATACACGCATTGTGCTGCCCCGGATGGGTGCTCCGCAGCCAATCGACAAACCGGGCCGGACCGGTTCACCTCCGATCAGGGCGGGTAATGACATCTTTTTGGTGATTCGAGCCGTTTGAAGCGAAAGGGGCAGGCGTGCCGGATGTACCTGAGCAACTCATCGATCTCGCCAAGAAGCGGGGCACCGAACCCGTTGTGGTGCAGACACTCCGCTCCGCCACCGCCGCCACCTTCGCCTACGTCGTCGCCATGTGGCTCACGGACGTCACCGCGCCGCTGCTCGCCCCGCTCACCGCGCTCCTGGTCGTGCAGGTCACGCTCTTCGCCACCCTCACCACCGGCATCCGCCGGGTGAACTCCGTGGTCGTCGGCGTCCTGGTGGCGACGGGGTTCAGCGCGCTGGTCGGCCTGAGCTGGTGGAGCCTCGGCCTCCTGATCCTCACCGCCCTCGCCATCGGACACCTGGTCAAGGTCGACGAGTTCGTGCCCGAGGTGGCGATCAGCGCGATGCTGGTCCTCGGCGTCACCCAGATCGCGGAGACGGCACTCGATCGGGTGGTGGAGACGATCATCGGGGCCGTTGTCGGACTGCTGTTCAACATCATCTTCATCCCGCCCGTCTGGGTCGGCTCCGCCAGCCACGACATCGAGGAACAGGCCCGTCGCATGCGCACGTTGCTCGTGCAGCTCGGCGAGGAGGCCGAAGAGGAACGGCTGCCGGTGCAGCGCGTCGCGAAGAAGCTCGAACGCGCCCGGCAGCTCGATCAGGACATCGCCCGGGTCGACGCCTCCATCATCCAGGCCGAGGAGAGCCTGCGGTTCAACCCCCGGGTGAAAGAACCACTGATGACGCGCCTCGTGCTCCGCACCGGCCTGGACACCCTGGAGGTCTGCGCGGTCATCCTGCGCACGATGTCCCGCAGCCTCACCGACCTCGCCGCGCGCCGGGGCGACGAACCGCTGCTCGCACCGGACATCGCGCCCGCGCTGCGCGAGGTGTTCGCCAACCTGGCCGGCGCCGTGGACAGTTTCGCCACGCTGATCACCAGCCAGGTCAGCACCCAGGCCGACGAGGCGGAATCGTTCCTGGCGATCGAGCTCGACGCGGCCAGGACGAGCCGCGAGCACATCGCGAAGGTGCTGCTCGGCACCGTCCAGGAACACCCGAGGCACTGGCAGTTGTACGGGTCGCTGCTCGCGGACGTCGACCGGATGCTGGACGAACTCGACATGGAGAAACGGTCCACGCGCCTCGCCGAGGAACTGGACCGCTACTCCCGCGAGCAGCACGCCCGCTTCCCGCGCCTGAAGCGCTACACACCGAGGTGGATCCGGCGCCGCCGCACGACGGGCTAGGAACCGCCGAAGTGGAGACCGCCGTGGATGGTGTGCGTCTGGATCACCGGGCCGTGGACCGTGGCGTTGCCGGAGATGACGTTCTCCACGCGGGTCTGCCGCACGAGCGCGCCCTGATGCGCCTCGGCCCAGCGAACCAGCTCCGAGGCGAACTCCCCGTCCGCTCCCGCCTCTTCGTCCACCCGGACGGTCAACTCCCGTACCGCCGCCTCATCCCCCGGGTCCGGGTCACCCCGGCCCGAGAGGCGGCGGGTCAACGCGACCAGTGACTCCCACGCTTGCCGCCCGGCCTCGGTCGCGGCACTCCCAGCGGCGACCGAGACCAGGGCAACGGCGGATGCTACGTCCATGAGCCAACGGTAGCGGCGCTGACGAACGCGGCCCACTGTTCGCCCGAAAGCGCGAGCTGCCCGCCGCTCTTGTTCTTCGAGTCCCGGACATGAACGGAGCCGCAGCAACGCGCCACCTCGACGCACTCCCCGCCCTCGTTGTCGCTGTGGCTGCTCTTGCTCCAGGCGACCTCGACGCACTCATCACCAGGTGCGCCGCCGCTATGGCTGCTCTTAGTCCACGCCACCTCGACGCACGCATCGCCGGGCTCGTTGCCGCTGTAGCTGCTCTTGAACCAATGAAGCTCTTCGGCCCTCATGTCTCTCCCAGCAACTTCTCGATGAACTCACATGACTCACGTGGCGTGAGCGCCTGCGCACGGATAATCCCATAACGAGCCTCGACCTCCCGCACCTCCGCCCGCTTGGTGAACCAGAAGCTCCGTCCCTGGGCCTCGGAGTAGGCAATCTTCCGGTCTTTCAACTCCAGCAAGGCAGCCATGCCGTACGTCTGCGCGTGGTCCTCCAAGTCCCAAGGCACTACCTGAATCTCCACATTCCGCATAACCCCCACCTGGAGGATGCGCTCGTACTGCCCCTTAATTGTGGATTTGCCACCGACCGGGCGGCGCAGCACCGACTCCTCGATGACGAAGCTCATGATCGGCGCGGGCCACCGGTCGAACACAACCCGCCGGGACATCCGCTCCGCGACGTTCTGCTCGATCGTCTCCTCCGCGAGCAGCGGCCGTCGCATGCGGTACAGCGTGCGGGTGTACGCCTCGGTCTGCAACAACCCCGGCACGACCAACGGGTTGTACTCGTGGATCTCGACGGCCTCGCCCTCAACCTTCACGAACTGCCGCAGTCGGGACGAGAAACTAGCCTTGTCGATGTCCTCCTGAATGCCCTTCAGCACACCCCGCGCGTTCAGCACGCGCTCCGCCGCCTCGATGAACTGCGCCTTCGGCGCCCGCCTCCCGCGCTCCACCGACGACACCTGCTCGACGCCATACCCGATGGCCTCGCCGAACTCCACCTGCGTGAGCTTGGCGTTCTCCCGCAGGGTCTTGATGATCTTCCCGACGGCCCGGAGTAGAGGCTCCGTCCCCTCCGCCTCCGCGCGCGCGACCGCTTCCTCATCGATCTCCGGCCGGGCCGTTTCCGCCATGCCGCGTACCTCCGCCATTCCCTGGGTAACTACCCACACCCCACGGTGTTTCTACCGATGACCCGGACCCGGCTCCGACAAGCCTCGGACCTGCGGCCCGGGTACGGTCGTAACTACTGGTAACAGTAGTCTCACGCGGCGAAACTCGTTGCCATGATGACCGGAATTCCCCCTACAGAGATCGCCCCGCCCCTGTACGAGTACGTGCAACTTTTCAGCTCCACCCGCCACGGTGCGCGCCTGGCCCGGTTGATGGCCACGCAGCAACTCGCGGACTGGGGCTGGCCGCACTGTTGCCGCGTCTCGCAGACCGCCGAGTCGGTCGTCGCCGAACTCGCCACGAACGCCGCCCTGCACGGCCGTTGCCTCGACCGCGACTTCCGTATGCGCCTCGCCACCGGGCCCGGCCTGCTGATGCCGACCGTGCTGCGCGTCGAGGTGACGGACATGCTCGCCGACAAGCACCCCGACTTCGCCCTCTCCCACCCGGAGGCGGAGTCAGGGCGCGGACTTCTTCTGATCGACGCCTTCGCGGACCGCTGGGGCGTCCAGGACCGGCGGCCGTGCGGCAAGACGGTGTGGGCCGAACTCGACCTGCCGACCCCCCACTGAAGGAGGCGCGACAACCATGCCGACCCGCCGTATGCCGGTCATCCCGAAGGACGAGGCCATCCGCCTCTACCTCGAAGAGAAGACGTCCATGAACGCGCTCGCCCGGCACTACGAGGTGTCGGCGCCGTACCTCACCAAACTGTTCAAGGAATGGGAAGTCCCGCTCCGCTCCCGCCGCGAAGCCGCCCAACTCCGCGTGGCGACAACCGCTGTCCGCCAGACTGGGGACCGTGAGCAAAGCTAGGCGCATGCCGTGGTGGCCACGCCGGACGGAGCATGAGATGCCGACGCATCGGGTCGAGGTCTGGCGCGTGTTCATGGATCCGCCGCGAGGGCGGAAGAAGGACCGCTTCGAACCGTACTTCTGCGCGTGGTGCTCCTGCGGCTGGGTGGGCACGGCCTACGACGTCGAGCCGGACCGGGTCCAGGCCGAGCGCGCGTCGCGGACAGAGGCCCACACCCACGACTCCAACGTGGTCGCCGGCGTGATCGACATCCCCTGCTGACCGGACAAGTTCGCGTGTTCCAGTGGCGGCGGGGGGCACCGGCAGTGAGGTCCGGATGCCGTACAACCGGCGGCTGCGCGTCGCTGTGCAGATCCTCGTTCATCCGGACGAACTGACGCTCGCTATCAAGGAGTTGACGGAACAGGGCTGGTCCGTACGGCCGACCGAGCCCACGGATCAGATCCCCGCCGAGAACCGCCACGTGGCGTACATGGTCGAAGTGCGAGTGCGGGACGCGCGGTTGGGCGCCGGGCGGGGGCGGTGCGCGGCGTCGAGGCGTTGGCCATGGAGCGGAAACTGCCGCTCTGGGTGCGCGATTCCGCGCTCGTCGTGCCCGTCTCACGGCCGACGCGCACGACGTACCACGTCCGCCGCCGCGCCCCCGCCCGCGCGGGGCGGCTCGTCCGCTCGCTGTACGAACTCGCCGCGAATTCCGGCCTGCTCGACCTCCCCCGGGTGCTGTCCCTGCCGGGCGCCCGGGCAGATGGCCGCCGTGCGGGAGTTGAGCGGCCGGGACCTCAGCGGCAGGACGTTCGCCCCGGCCGCGCACACGGCACGGTGTTCGACCGCGTGGCCGTCCACAAGGAACTGGAGGGCCAGCGCCTCGCCCCCACCACCTTCGGCTGGAACCGATGAGACGGCCGCGACCGTTGCCCCCTGTGCCGACGGTGACGCAGACGCTCTGCGCGCGGGTGGACTCATTTCTGATCTTGTGGTCGGATGCCGCGACTCCGATGATGGACAGAGCGGGTGCGGCGAAGGACAGGAGCCTGGCGTGCTGCGACTGAGCGGGATCGGCGAGACGGTGATCTCTTCGTGAAGGACCGTCTGCAGTTGCTCTTACAAGTCTTACTCGTGCTCGTCGCGAGCTTGCTGGGCATCGTCACCAACTACGCGACGAACGTGGACGACGTTCCGCTGCTGCTGCGCCTTCTCCAGCGGATCGCCGTACCCGGCATCGGGCTGCTCGTCGTCACGATGGTGATCGTCCAGGTGATCGTCTACCGCCTGGAGAACCCGGCACCCCCGCAGCGGCCCGACTGGCCTCGCGACCGGGTCCCCTATCCCGGCCTGGACGCCTTCGCCGAGGACGAGGCGGCTGTCTTCTTCGGCCGGGAGGCGGACACGGCCGACCTGACGCGCAGGCTCCACGAGGTGGCGCCCCGGACCACCGACAGGTTCATCGCCCTTGTCGGTGCCTCGGGCAGCGGAAAGTCCTCGCTGGTCAGGGCGGGCATCATGCCACGCCTGCGCGACCGGCGCTGGTCGGTTCTCCCCGCCTTCGCCCCCGGCTCCGAGCCGATGAGGGCACTGGCCACGGCCATAGCGACCGCCGTCGGAGACCGTGAGCCGGTGGACACGATCCTGCGGCGACTCCAGCGAGCACCGGAGGCCCTCGCCGAAGAGCTGGCGCGCTTGCGCGGAGGCGGCCGTTTCCAGCGCATGCTCCTCGTCATCGATCAGTTCGAGGAAGTCGTCACCCTGGCCGGTGAACGGGAACGCGGCCACTTCCTGGAAGCACTTCACAGGTGTGTGGAGCGCGATTCACGGCTCAGCGTGCTGGTAACGCTCCGTATCGACTTCCTCGGGGACCTGCTCAGCACGGAATACGCCGAGTACTTCCGCAACCCGATGGCCATCGGCGCACTCGGCAGACGGCAGCTCATCGAGGCGGTGGAGAAACCCGGTTCGCTGGTCGGCCTGTCTTTCGCGCCCGGTGTGGTGGACACCATCGTGAACGACACCGGCTCGAACGACGCGCTCCCGCTGCTCGCATACCTCCTCCAGGAGCTGTACTTCGGCTCGGGACCGGACGGAACCATCACCGAGGAGCTCTACCGCAGTCGGGGAGGGGTGGCCGGGGCCCTGGCCCGGCAGGCGGATCACACCGTGTCCGCGCTCCAGGGCGCGAACGCCATCGATTCCGTGCTGCGTGTATTGCTGCGGTTCGTCACCGTCCAGGGACAGGATGTCGCCCGGCGCCGGGTGTCGCTGACCGAACTGACGGACGTGGAGCGCCGGGTGGTGGACGCTTTCATCGACGCACGGCTTCTCGTGTCGGATACAGAAGGCGGAGACCACGCCGGCGGCGGGGCCTTCGCGCAAGTGACCCACGAGGCGCTGTTCCGCCAGTGGGCCCCCTTGCGACAGGAAGTCGAAACGCAGGCCGAGCACTTGCGGCAGCGCGCCGAGCTCGATCGGTGGGCGGGCGACTGGCGGCGCTCCGGGTGCAGCACCGACTATCTCCTGTCCGGTGAACGACTCGCCCTCGCCGAGCGGTGGCTGTCCGCCCTTGAGCAGAGCGGACAAACGTCGGACTCGGCCCGCGCCCTCGTCGAAGCCTCGCGCAGGCGGGATCTCGCCTTTCTGCGGCGTGTCTCGGACAGCGTCGGCCGGCACGTACTCAGCAGCGCCGAGCAGGACCCGGAGCTGGCGGTGCTGCTGTCTCTTGCCGCGCTGGGGGAATGCGCGTCGACGCCCGCCGCACAGCGCGGGCTGATGACGGCACTGGCGTTCAGCCATCTGCGTGCCCAGCTCGACGGGCACACCGACACCGTGCGGCACATCGCGTGGTCACCCAGCGGTCTGTGGCTGGCCACGGCGTCGCGCGATGGAACGGCGAGGATCTTCGAGGCGAGCTCCGGACGGCCGCTGCGGGTTCTGCGCTCCGGTGACGCGATGGTCGAAGGGGTGGCCTGGTCGCCCGACTCGACCAGACTCGCCACCGCTTCCCGCGACGAAGTGGTGCGGATCTGGGACGTGGCGTCGGGAGAGGTCCTTGCGTCGTTCTCGGGCGCTTCCGACATCGTGCGGCAGGTGGCCTGGTCTCCTGACGGACGGTGGGTGGCGGCGACATCCCGCGACTGCGCGGTGCGCGTCTGGGACTCCGTTACGGGCGATCTCCTGCATGAACTGCGTGGGCACCGTGGTGATGTGTGGGGCGTGGCCTGGGCCCCGGACAGCACCCGTCTGGCGACTGCGTCCCATGATCAGACGGCGATGGTCTGGGCTCTGACGACAGGCACGTCAGTCGCGACTCTCACCGGGCATTCCGACTTCGTGGAGGGAATCGCCTGGTCGCCCGACGGACGGAGCATCGCCACCGGCTCGGGTGATCACACCGTGCGCGTCTGGGACGCGCACACCGGGAACCCGCGACTGCTGGTCCGTGGACACGCGGACTACGTATGGAACATCGCCTGGTCGCCCGACGGACGGACACTCGCCTCCGCGTCATCCGACCGGACCGTGCGGGTCGTCGATGCCCAGGACGCCAAGACCGTGGCCGTGCTGCGCGGGCATACGGACACGGTGTGGGGTGTGACATGGTCACCGGACGGGCGCGGACTCGCCACCAGCTCGACGGACGGATCGGCCCGGATCTGGGACGTGCGGCCGCGGGGGGCCGAGTCGATGCTGCTGGACCGTCATCGGCGGCCCCTGAACCGGGCGGTCTGGTCCGGCGACGGCGAACGGATCGCCACTGCCTCCGACGACGGGACCGTGACGGTCTGGGACGCCTCGACGGGCGCACCCACCGGACGGCTCGTCGACCATGACGGCCGCGTCTGGAGCGTTGCGTGGTCACCGACCGGCGACCGTCTGGCCACAAGTTCCCATGACGGCGTTCTCCGCGTCGGGAGCGAGGTCTCAGGGGTCGCGTTCGAACGTCGGGACTCCGTCGTCGAGGCGATGGCCTGGTCGCCGGACGGCACCCGCGTCGCCACCGGCGACCACGACGGAATGCTGCGCGTGCTGGCGGCTGATTCGGGTGCGGAGCTCATGGCTCTGTCCGGCCATCAGGACTGGGTGGGCGGGGTCGCCTGGTCACCCAGTGGGCGGTTCATCGCCACCGCGTCCGACGACCGGACCTGCCGGTTGTGGGACGCGGCCGACGGCCGACAGCTCACCGTGCTCCGGGGCCATGAGAACTACGTGGACGACGTGGACTGGTCGCCGGACGAAGTCCGTGTCGTCACGGCCTCCGGGGACTGGACGGCCGCGCTGTGGGACGCCGCCACGGGGCACCGCGCGGCCACGTTGACAGGACACGAAGGCCGCGTCCGCGCTGTCGCCTGGTCCCGGGACGGCCGACGCATCGCCACAGGATCGGACGACCGGACTGTCCGGGTATGGTCCGCCGACACGCAGGAGCCACTCGCGGTGGTCGGCGTCCATCAAGACAGGGTCACTTCCGTTCAGTGGTCACCGGATGGGACCAAGCTGCTCACGGCCTCGACCGATGGCACCGCCCGCGTCTGGCCCGCCGATCCCGACTTCGCGCGCATACAGGCCACTGGCCACGGACGGGTCTTCAGGGTGCTGAGCGAGAGCGAGCGACAGCACCACATGCTGCCGTTGTCTCCGTAGTCACACCACTGGCTCGACCAGGCGCTCCTCGGTGCGCTCCACGTAGTCATCCGGATCGAGGTTCATGGCCGCGCGAGCAGGTGAGGCCCAGTAGAGCGCGTTCCGTTCGGCGAAGGTCTCCGGGCCGTCATAGGAGATGAGCCAGACGAACTGGTTCCGTTCACGGTCGGTCCAGGCCCCACCGATCTCGAAGCCCAGCTCAAGGCGCAGGGGCACGATCTGTGAACGCCAGCGCTCCACCCATGCGTCGAGCATGCCTTCCCGGACCGTATACGTACGGAGTTGCGTCGTTCTCGGCATCTGTGGGTTCTCCCGCTTCGACGGTCCGGCTAGCAGGTCACTCCTCGATCGCTCCGCCCATCGCGCGGAGGTGTTCGCGGAAGGTCAGGGACGGGGTCTCGCGGCGTGCGGTGAGGTAGGCGGGGAAGCCCACCTGTGTGCGCAGGGGCGTGCCCGCGCGGATCTGGTCGGCCTGGTGGTGTTCCGTGTCGCGGATGCTCTCCGCCAGGGTGAGGAGGTCCGGGGCGTGCGACGCCGGGATGAAGAGGGCGCCGTCGTCGTCGGCCAGGACCAGGTCGTCGCGGGTCACCGTCCACTCCCCCACCCGCGCGGACTCCAGGGCGTCGGCCGGGCGGGGGTCCAGGCGTTGGGGGCCGGTCGGGATGGCGCCCTGGCTGAAGACCGGGAGGCCGATCGCGCGGATGTCGGCCGTGTCGCGGTGCAGGCCCCAGATCACGATGCCCGCCAGGCCGGCCGCGCGGGCCTCCAGGACCATGAGGTCGCCGACGCACGCCTCGTCGGCGCGGCCGTCGTTGTCGACCACCAGCACATCGCCGGGGGCGGCCTCTTCGAGCGCTTCGAGGAAGATGTCGACGCTGCCCACATGTCGCGCGGGCAGGGCGCGGCCCGCCAGGCGGGCGCCCGGCGCCACGGCCCGGAGCGGGACGCAGCGCACCGGGACCCGCGCGCGGACGCAGGCGTCCGCCACGTGGGCCGTGGTCAGCGTCTCGAACCGGTGGCCCAGCTCCCGTGTGGTCCGCAGCTCGCGCAGGCGGTCCCACAGCGTGTCCACCTGGCGGGCCAGGTCGTCCACCGTGCCGTCGTTGTCCAGGACGAAGTCCGCGGTTTTCAGGCGGTCTTCGCGGGTGGCCTGGGCCGCCATGCGGGCGCGGGCGTCGGGTTCGGTCATGCCGCGCAGGCGAGTCAGGCGGTCGAGGCGGGTGGCTTCGGAGGCGTCCACGACCACCACCGCGTCGTAGAGGTCCGCGAGGCCGTTCTCGGTCAGCAGCGGCACGTCGTGCACGACGACGGCGTCCGGGGGCGCGGCGTCGCGGAGTTGGGCCGAGCGGGCGCCGACCAGGGGGTGGACGATCGCGTTGAGCGCCTGGCGGCGGCTCTCGTCGCCGAAGACGATCCGGCCGAGCCGCTCGCGGTCGAGCGCGCCATCGGCGGTGCGGATGCCGTCGCCGAACTCCGCGACGACGGCGGCCAGTCCGGGCGTGCCGGGCGCGACGACCTCCCGCGCGATCCGGTCCGCGTCCACGATCACCGCGCCGTGCGCGGCCAGCAGCCGCACCGCCTCGCTCTTGCCCGCGCCGATCCCGCCGGTCAGTCCCACATTCAGCATGCGGGCAGGCTACCGGTCGCCGTCGCCGTCCTCGCGCTCGGCCAGGAAGCGTTCGAAGACGGCGCCCAGCTCGTCGGCGGACGGCAGCTCGACCGGCTCCGCGACCAGGCTGCCCCGGGTGGCGGCGCCCGCGATGGCGTCGTACTGCTGCTCCAGGCCGCGCACGACGGCGACCAGCTCGGAATCGCCCTCGGCCAGCTCCCGTTCGATCTCGTTCTGCGTCTTGAGGGCGCGGATGCGCAGCGCGTGCGCGGCGTCCGGGAGCACCAGGCCGGTGGCGGCCGTGGCGGCTTCGAGGACGACGAGGGCCGCGTCCGGGTAACGGGAGCGGGCGACGTAGTGCGGGACGTGGGCGGCGACGCCGACCGCGTCGTGGCCGGCCTCGATCAACCGCAGCTCCAGCAACGCGGCGGCGCTACCGGGCACTTGGGCTTCCTCGAACACGCTGCGGTGGCCGGGCACGAGATCCGTGCGGTTGCCGTGCGGGGTCAGGCCGACGGGGCGGGTGTGCGGGACGCCCATCGGGATGCCGTGGAACGTCATCAGCATCCGGACCCGCAGGCGCTCCGCTATGTGCAGCACGGCGGCGGCGAACGCCTCCCACTCGACGTCCGGCTCGGGACCGGACAGCACGAGGAACGGCTGATGCGTCGCGTCCCGGACCAGGACGAGCTCCAGCTTGGGAGCCTGATACGCCGTCCACCGGTCGCGGTGGAACGTCATGCCCGGACGCTGCGCCCGGTAGTCCACGAGCCGGTCGTGGTCGAAACGGGCCACGGTCGTGGTCTCGTCGCCTTCGAGGAGCAGCTCGACAAGCTGCGCGCCGGCCTCACCGGCGTCCATGAAGCCGTCGAAGTGGTAGAGCAACACCGGGCCCGCGCTCTCCGCGCTGCCCGTTGCCTCGTCGACCCGGGCCAGTCCGGCAGGGTCCCATGCGAACAACTCCTGCGGATCGCGCACCGTCACCGCACCCCTTCCGCTGTCTCGCGTATGCAGAGGACAACGCACGGTACCGCGAAGGCATTCCCCGCGTCAGCAGCGACCGGAACGGGGCGGGCGGGCCGAAGGCCCGTCCCCGGGGTGGGGGACGGGCCTTCGGCCGTCAGCAGTGCCGGTGCCGTGTGATCAGCTCTGGCCGCCGGCCAGCTTCTCGCGGAGCGCCGCCAGCGCCTCGTCCGAAGCGAGAGCGCCCGCGTCGTCGGTCTGGGGCGACGAGTACGAGGACGCACCGCCACCGCCACCCGACTGCTGGCCGCCACCGCCGCCGCCACCACCGCCGGCCGACTCGGCCTCGGCCTGGGCGTCCGCCTCGCGCGACTTGATGACCTGCGCCTGGTGCTGCTCGAAGCGGGACTGCGCCTCCGCGTACTGGCGCTCCCACTCCTCGCGCTGCTTCTCGTACCCGGGCAGCCAGTCGTTCGCCTCCGGGTCGAAGCCCTCGGGGTAGATGTAGTTGCCCTGGTCGTCGTAGGACGCGGCCATGCCGTACAGCGTCGGGTCGAACTCGACCGCCATCGGGTCGGGCCCGAAGTTCTCGTTCGCCTGCTTCAGCGAGAGGCTGATCCGACGCCGCTCCAGGTCGATGTCGATGACCTTGACGAAGATCTCGTCGTTGACCTGGACGACCTGCTCCGGAATCTCCACGTGGCGCTCGGCCAGCTCGGAGATGTGCACCAGACCCTCGATGCCCTCGTCCACGCGGACGAACGCGCCGAACGGCACGAGCTTGGTGACCTTGCCGGGAACGACCTGGCCGATCTGGTGGGTCCGGGCGAACTGCTGCCACGGGTCTTCCTGGGTCGCCTTCAGCGACAGCGAGACGCGCTCGCGGTCCATGTCGACGTCCAGGACCTCGACCGTGACCTCCTGGCCGACCTCGACCACCTCGGAGGGGTGATCGATGTGCTTCCAGGACAGCTCGGAGACGTGGACCAGACCGTCCACACCGCCCAGGTCCACGAAGGCGCCGAAGTTGACAATGGAGGAGACGACGCCGGAGCGCACCTGGCCCTTCTGGAGGGTGGTGAGGAAGGTCTGGCGGACCTCGCTCTGCGTCTGCTCCAGCCAGGCACGGCGGGAGAGGACGACGTTGTTGCGGTTCTTGTCGAGCTCGATGATCTTGGCTTCGAGCTCCTTGCCGACGTACGGCTGGAGGTCGCGGACACGGCGCATCTCGACGAGGGACGCGGGCAGGAAGCCCCGCAGACCGATGTCGAGGATCAGGCCGCCCTTGACAACCTCGATCACCGTGCCGGTGACGATGCCGTCCTCGTCCTTGATCTTCTCGATGGTGCCCCAGGCGCGCTCGTACTGGGCGCGCTTCTTGGACAGGATCAGCCGGCCCTCCTTGTCCTCCTTCTGGAGAACAAGGGCCTCGATCTCGTCGCCGACGGCCACGACCTCGTTCGGGTCGACATCGTGCTTGATCGACAACTCGCGCGAGGGAATGACGCCCTCGGTCTTGTAACCGATGTCGAGCAGGACCTCGTCCCGGTCGACCTTCACGATGACGCCGTCGACGATGTCGCCGTCGTTGAAGTACTTGATCGTCTCGTCGATCGCGGCGAGGAAGGCTTCCTCGGAACCGATGTCGTTGACCGCAACCTGCGGAGTGGTCGCGGGAGTCTCGGTGCTGCTCGTCATGTGGTAAAGGGCTCCGGTACGGACATGTTTCGTAGGCACTGCTACGCCGGAGCCCGTATCGCACTGCCGAAGCCGGACAGCCTAGGAAGCGCTCTCCATATGGTCCGAAAACCGGAAGCGCCTCGACAACCGAGGGGACATACAACAGGTGCGAGCGCGACCTACTCTGTCTGAGGCGTGCAGGCCCGCAGCGCGCCTTATAGCATACGGGCGCAGGCAGGCGGGGTCAATGCGCGGTTCGCCCCACGAGGGGCACTATCGGGCCAAAAGTGACACATCCCAGCTCACGCGGCATGTGAGTCGCCCGTCACACCACGCCGCGCCGGGTGGGATCGCGCGGGGGGCCACACAGCCTACGGGACCGCGCCACCACGCGGGACGGGAGCGGGAAAACTCCCGCCGGGCCCCGCGGAGCGGGCCGCTGGATGCCACGAGCCCCCGCGGCCGGGCGGTGTCGGCGCGCCCGGCCGCAGGGGCTCGTATGGCTGGATCAGTCCGTGCGGCGGGTGGCCGTCGCGTCGGATTCCGTCGGGGTGGGCGAGGGCTCGGGGGTCTCCGGATCCGTGGGGGTCTCCGGATCCGTGGGGGTCTCGGGGTCCTCGGGCGTTTCGCAGCCCTCGCCGGGGTCGGTCGGGTCCGTGCCGGGGTCCGGCTCCTCGGTGCCCGGGTCGGTCGGCGTGGGGGTCGGGGTGGGGGTCGGGGTCGGCTCGGCCGGCTCCGTCGGGTCGGTCGGCTCGCCCGGCTCCGTCGGGTCCGTCGGGCACTCCGGGTCCGTGGGCTCGCCCGGCTCGGTCGGGTCCGTGGGGTCGGTCGGCTCGCCCGGCTCCGTCGGCTCGCCCGGCTCGGTGGGCTCCCCGGGGGTCTCCGGGTCCGTCGGGGTCGGGGTCGGCGTCGGCGTCGGGTCGGAGGGCTCGCCGGGGGTCTCCGGGTCCGTCGGGCGCGGGCCGGGCGTCGCCCCGGGCGCCGGCTCCTCCGCACGGTCGTCCTGGCTGTCCGGGTTGCCGGCGCCGGGGGTGCCGGGCAGCGGGCCCTCGCCGTCGGGAACCTCGTGGACGCCCGTGTAGTAGTAGTCGATCCAGGCCCGCACGGTCCGGACGTAGTCCCACGAGTGGTTGTAGCTGAGCAGCGCGCGGTCGAGGCCGGCCGAGACGGCCAGGCTGCGACCGGATGCGCACAGGTAGTCACCGGCGGCCAGCGCCGCGTCATACACGTTGTTCGGGTCGGCGACGCCGTCGCCGTTGCCGTCCGCGCCCCACATGGCCCAGGTGGAGGGGATGAACTGCATCGGGCCCACGGCCCGGTCGAACAGCCCGTCGCTGTCCCAGCGGCCGGCGTCCGTGTCGCTGATGGAGGCGAAGCCGTCGCCGTTGAGGACCGGGCCCAGGATCGGGGAGACGGTGGTGCCGTCCGCGTCCACCGCGCCGCCCCGGGCGTGGCCGGACTCGACCTTGCCGATTCCCGCCAGCACGCGCCAGTCCAGCTCACATCCGGGAGTGGTCTCGCCGACCGTCGCCTGGGCCCGCCGGTAGGCGTCGAGCACGGTGGCCGGTATACCGGCCTCGGCCGGGCCGATGGCGATCGTCTCGCTGTCCGGGTCCGCGTCGTCCTTGTCCGGCTCCGCCGTGTCGAGCGGGGGCAGGTCGGTGTGGTACGGAAGCTCGGTCGGCTCCTCGGCGGCATCCGGTATGTCCGGCTCCTCCGCAGCGGTCCGCTCGCGTGACTCCGGTCGGCCGGCGCCGTCGCCGGCCAGCATCTCGGGTGCCTGCGACGCGGTGAGCGCGGCCATCGCCGCCGCCGCGAGCGCCGAGCCCGAGAGTCCCTTTCGGATCCTGCCGTTACGCAACCCCACGTGCGTTCCCCTCCAACTGGCGTCCGGTGGTGCTGTCTTCGTTGACCGGAACGACAGTACGACACAGGATCGTGAGGGGCCAGGACGAGCGAGTGACGCTGATGTGACGGTTGAGGAGGAAGAGCTTCACCATCCGCGAATTCCGCTAAGTCCCTGTACATCCCTTCCGTGCCGACTGATCCCCTCAGTGCGCGGCGGACTCCCAGGTGACGCCCGAGCCTACCGACACATCGAGGGGGGCGCGCAGCGTCACCGCGTGCGCCATCTCGTGCCGCACCAACTCCTCCACCTGCTTCCGCTCGCCGGGCGCGATCTCCAGCACGATCTCGTCGTGGACCTGGAGCAGCATCCGGGTGCCGAGCTTCTCGCGGCGCAGCGCGTCGTCCACGCGGAGCATCGCGATCTTCACAATGTCGGCGGCGGTGCCCTGGATCGGGGCGTTGAGCGCCATGCGCTCCGCCATCTCCCGGCGCTGCCGGTTCGAGCTGGTGAGGTCGGGCAGATAGCGGCGGCGGCCCAGCAGCGTCTGGGTGTACCCGGTGGCCCTGGCCTCCTCGACCACCCGGCGCAGATAGTCGCGGACACCGCCGAACCGCTCGAAATAGGTGTCCATCAGCTTGCGGGCCTCGTCCGGCCCGATGGAGAGCTGCTGGGAGAGACCGAACGCGGACAGGCCGTACGCCAGCCCGTAGCTCATGGCCTTGATCTTGCGCCGCGTCTCCGGGTCCACCTGGTCCCGGCCGACGCCGAAGACCTGCGAGGCGACCGTGTCGTGCAGGTCCTCGCCCGAGGTGAACGCCTCGATCAGGCCCGCGTCCTCGGAGAGGTGGGCCATCACGCGCAGCTCGATCTGGCTGTAGTCGGCGGTCAGCAGCGACTCGAAGCCCTCGCCCACGACGAAGCCGCGGCGGATCGCCCGGCCCTCGTCGGTGCGGACCGGGATGTTCTGCAGGTTGGGATCGGTGGACGACAGGCGGCCGGTGGCCGCCACCGTCTGCTGGAACGTGGTGTGGATGCGGCCGTCCGAGGCGATCGTCTTGATCAGGCCCTCGACCGTGGTGCGCAGCCGTGCCTGCTCGCGGTGGCGCAGCATGATGACCGGCAGCTCGTGCTCGGTCTGCGCCGCGAGCCACGCCAGCGCGTCGGCGTCCGTCGTGTAGCCCGTCTTCGTCTTCTTCGTCCGGGGCAGGCCCAGCTCCCCGAAGAGGACCTCCTGAAGCTGCTTGGGCGAGCCCAGGTTGAACTCGTGGCCGACCGAGGCGTGCGCCTCGGAGACCGCCTGCTGGACGGCCGCGGCGAACTGCTGCTCCAGACCTTCCAGCCACGCCCGGTCGGCGGCGATACCCGCCCGCTCCATCCGGGCCAGCAGCGCCGAGGTCGGCAGCTCCAGATCGTCCAGCAGCTCGTCCGCCCCGACGTCGGCCAGCCGGGCGCGGAACAGCACCCCGAGGTCCACGACGGTCCGCGCCTGCCGCATCAGCGACTCGGCCTCGGCCGTGTCGTCCGCGCCGAACGCGAGCTGCCCGCTGTCGTCGGCGGGCCGGTCCAGCTCGCGGCCGAGGAACTCCACGCTCAGCGCGTCCAGCGCGAAGGAGCGGCGGCCCGGCTGGACCAGATAGGCGGCGAGCGCGGTGTCCATGGTGATGCCCGCGACCTGCCAGCCGTGCTCGGCGAAGACCCGCTGCAACGCCTTGGCGTTGTGCAGGACCTTGGGCCGGACCGCGTCCGCCGCCCAGTCCGCGAACGCTCGCTCGTCCGCCTCGTCGAGCTCTGCCGGGTCGAACCAGGCGGCCGGGCCCTCGGCGGTGGCCAGCGCCACCGCGTGCACGCTGCCCGCACCCAGCTTCCAGGAGTCCGCGGTGGCCACGCCCAGCGGCTGCCCGCCATGCCCGGCCAGCCACGGCCCCAGGGCCCCGGCGGCCAGCACCTCGCCGTCCACCTCGATGCCGCCCGCCACGGCCGCCGCCTCCTCGCCCACCGCGCCCGGGTCGACCGCGAACAGCCGCTCGCGCAGATTCGGGTTCCGGAATTCGAGGGCGTCCAGCAGCCCGGTCACCGCCATCACGTCATACGGCTCGCGCACCAGGTCGGCCGGGCCGCGGCCGAGGTCCACGTCCCGCACCAGCTCGGTCAGCACCCGGTTCAGCTTGACGGACTCCAGGTGCGCCCGCAGGCCCTCCCCCGCCTTGCCCTTCACCTCGTCGGCGCGCTCCACCAGGCCGTCCAGCGAGCCGAACTGGGTGATCCACTTGGCCGCCGTCTTCTCCCCCACGCCCGGGATGCCCGGCAGATTGTCCGAGGGGTCGCCGCGCAGCGCCGCGAAGTCCGGGTAGAGAGCCGGCGGCAGGCCGTACTTCTCCCGCACCTTCTCCGGCGTGAAGCGCGTCAGCTCCGAGACGCCCTTGGTCGGATAGAGCACGGTCACCCGGTCGCTCACCAGCTGGAACGCGTCCCGGTCGCCGGTCACGATCGACACCTGGAAGCCCTCGGAGGCCGCGAGCGTGGCCAGCGTGGCGATCACGTCGTCCGCCTCGAAGCCCGCCACCGCGAACCGGGGCACCCGCATCGCGTCCAGCAGCTCCCCGATCAGCTCCACCTGCCCCTTGAACTCGTCGGGCGTCGCGGACCTCGTCGCCTTGTACTCCGTGAAGCGCTCGGAACGCCAGGTCACGCGGGAGACGTCGAAGGCGACCGCCAGATGCGTCGGCGCCTCGTCCCGCAGGGTGTTCGCCAGCATGGAGGTGAAGCCGTAGATCGCGTTCGTCGGCTGGCCCACCGTCGTCGTGAAATTCTCCGCGGGCAGCGCGAAGAAGGCACGGTACGCCAGCGAATGCCCGTCCAGAAGGAGCAGGCGGGGCGCGGTGGTCGTCTGCGATGCGTTCTCAGCCACGGTCCCGATCCTCCCACGCCCCACTGACACTCCCCGCCCGTCGTGCGACGATCGTCCCCGCTCACCAGCCGTTCCCGAGTCCCCGCCCCCGATCCGCGTCCCGAACCCCGCCCCGATCCCGATCCCCGAGCCGCACTCCAGGGAGAGCCGCCCATGGCAGCCAAGCCGCCCGCCGACGACCCGCGCCAGGACGCCCCGGAGGTGAGCGCCCCGCGGGACTCGGCGGCCGGACTGCCCGGCATCGGCCACGCCCTGCGGCACGCGCGGCGGGAGATGGGGGTCGCGCGCGGCACCCGGGCACTGCTGCGGGTCAACCAGCCGGACGGCTTCGACTGCCCGGGCTGTGCCTGGCCGGAGCCGGCCACACCGCACGTCGCCGAGTTCTGCGAGAACGGCGCCAAGGCCGTCGCCGAGGAGGCGACGCTGCGCCGGGTGACCCCTTCCTTCTTCGCGGAGCATCCGGTCGCGGAGCTGGCCGAGCGGTCCGGATACTGGCTCGGGCAGCAGGGGCGCCTGACCCGTCCCATGTATCTGCCCGAGGGCGGCGACCGGTACGAGCCGATCGGCTGGGACGAGGCGTTCGACCTGATCGCGGCCGAGCTGCGCGCGCTGGACTCCCCCGACGAGGCCGTGTTCTACACCTCGGGCCGCACGAGCAACGAGGCGGCGTTCCTCTACCAGCTCTTCGCCCGCCGGTTCGGCACGAACAACCTGCCCGACTGCTCGAACATGTGCCACGAGTCGTCCGGCTCCGCGCTGACCGAGACGCTCGGTGTCGGCAAGGGCAGCGTGCTCCTGGACGACCTCCACCGCGCGGACCTGATCATCGTGGCCGGGCAGAACCCCGGCACCAACCACCCGCGCATGCTGACCGCACTGGAGAAGGCGAAGGCGGCCGGGGCCCGGATCATCACGGTCAACCCGCTGCCGGAAGCGGGCATGGAGCGGTTCAAGAACCCGCAGACCGCCCGGGGACTGGCCGGGCCGGGCACCCCGCTGACCGACCTCTTCCTCCAGATCAGGCTCGGCGGCGACCAGGCGCTGTTCCGGCTCCTCAACAAGCTCGTCCTGGAGCGGGAGGGCGCCGTCGACACCGCCTTCGTACGCGACCACACCCACGGCTTCGAGGAGTTCGCCGCCGCGGCGCGCTCGGCCGATTGGGAGGGCACGCTGCGCGCCACGGGCCTCGACCGGGAGAGCATCGAACGCGCGCTGGCCATGGTGCTCGGAGCGCGCTCGATCATCGTCTGCTGGGCGATGGGCCTCACGCAGCACAAGCACTCGGTGCCCACCATCAAGGAGGTCGTCAACTTCCTTCTGCTGCGCGGCAACATCGGCCGCCCCGGCGCGGGCGTCTGCCCGGTGCGCGGCCACAGCAACGTCCAGGGCGACCGCACGATGGGCATCGTGGAACGGCCGACGCCCGCTCTTCTCAAGGCGCTGGAGCGGGAGTTCGGCTTCGTGCCGCCGCGGCGGCACGGCCTGGACGTCGTCAACTCCATCCGGGCGCTGCGCGACGGCGCGGTGCGGGTCTTCTTCGCCATGGGCGGTAACTTCGTGGCCGCCAGTCCCGACACCGCCGTCACCGAGGCCGCGATGCGCCGGGCCCGGCTGACCGTGCACGTCTCGACCAAGCTCAACCGCTCGCACTGCGTCACCGGCACCAGGGCCCTGATCCTGCCCACGCTCGGCCGCACCGAGCGCGATGTGCGGGCGGCGGGCGAGCAGTTCGTCACGGTGGAGGACTCGATGGGGGTCGTGCACGCCTCGCGGGGGCGGCTGCGGCCGGCGAGCGAGCACCTGCTGTCCGAGCCCGCCATCGTCTGCCGCCTCGCGCGCCGGGTGCTGGGGGACGACGACGCCGTGCCGTGGGCCGCGTTCGAGAAGGACTACCGCGCGATCCGGGCGAGCATCGCCCGGGTGATCCCCGGCTTCACGGGCTTCGAGGCGCGGGTGGCGCGCCCCGGCGGCTTCACGCTCCCGCACGCGCCGCGCGACGTCCGGCGCTTCCCCACCGCGACCGGCAAGGCCAACTTCAGCGCCGACCCGGTCACGCACCCCACCGCGCCCGAGGGGCGGCTGCTGTTGCAGACGCTGCGCTCGCACGACCAGTACAACACCACGATCTACGGCCTGGACGACCGCTACCGGGGGATCACCGGCGGGCGCCGCGTCGTCCTGGTGCACCCCCGGGACGCGGGCGCCCTCGGGCTGGCCGACGGCGCGTACGCCGACATCACCAGCGAGTGGACCGACGGCACCGAGCGCACCGCGCCGGGCTTCCGCGTGGTGCACTATCCGACGGCGCGCGGCTGCGCCGCCGCGTACTACCCGGAGACGAACGTGCTGGTGCCGCTCGACGCGACCGCCGACATCAGCAACACCCCGGCGGGCAAGTCCCTGGTGATCCGGCTCACCCCCACCGCCGGCACCGGCGTCTGATCAAACCTGATAGAACGCTGCCCATGGGAGAGCCAACGACGACGCGGTTTCCGGCGGCCATCATCGACCAGTGGGCCGGACTCGGCATCGACCTGCCCGCGCTGTTCTCCGCCGGGGCGCTGGGGGAACGCATGGGGCTGCGGATTCTGGAGGCCGCCGCCGAGAAGGTGGTCGGGACGCTGCCGGTGGAGGGGAACACCCAGCCGTACGGCCTGCTGCACGGCGGCGCGTCCGCCGTGCTGGCCGAGACGCTGGCGTCGGTGGGCGCGATGCTGCACGCCGGGCCGAACAAGATGGTCGTCGGCGTGGACCTGAGCTGTACCCATCACCGGGGGGTGCGCACGGGCACGGTGACCGGCGTGGCGACCCCGGCGTACGCCGGACGGACCGCCGCGACGTACGAGATCGTGATCACCGACGAGCGCGGCAAGCGGGTGTGCACGGCACGGCTGACATGCGCGCTGCGGCCCGCCGCCCAGCAGGGGCAGGCCCCTGACCAGGCGACGGGATCCGCGTTCCCGAACGGCTCGGTCGCGTGAGCTACTCGGCGACCTCGCCCAGGTAGGCGGCCCGCACCCGGGGGTCGGACAGCAGGGCGGACGCCTCGTCGGACATCACGACGGCACCGGTCTCCAGCACGTAGCCCCGGTCGGCCAGTTGCAGGGCCTGGGAGGCGTTCTGCTCCACCAGGAGGAGCGTGGTGCCCTGGGCGTTGATCTCCTTGAGGATCTCGAAGATCTGCTGCACGATCAGCGGCGCGAGCCCCATGGACGGCTCGTCCAGCAGCAGCAGCTCCGGTTTCCCCATCAGCGCCCGGCCGATCGCCAGCATCTGCTGCTCGCCGCCCGAGAGGGTGCCGCTGATCTGCTTGCGGCGCTGCGCGAGCACCGGGAAGAGCGTGAACACCCGCTCCATGTCGGCCGGATCGGGGCGCCGCAGCCGGTACGCGCCCATCTTCAGGTTCTCCAGAACGGACATTCGCGCGAAGACCCGGCGGCCCTCGGGGACGTGCCCGATTCCGAAGCGGACCAGCTCGTGCGACTTGATCCCGTCCACCCGCTCGCCGCGCAGCAGCACTTCGCCGGAACGCGGGGCGAGCATGCCCGAAGCGGCTTTCAGGGTGGTCGACTTGCCGGCGCCGTTGGCGCCGAGGAGGGCGACGACCTCGCCCTCGGCGACCGTCAGGCTGATGCCCTTCAGCGCCTCGATGGCGCCGTAATAGACGCGCAGGTCGCGCAGTTCGAGCAGCGCGGGCACCGCGGACGCTGCCTCCGGCGCCGGTCCGGGCTCCTTCTCCAGTCCCACGCCGCTCACGACCGCTCCTCCTTGTTCCCGACGTCCCCCGCGGGCTCGACGTCCCCAGCGGGCCCGGTGTCCCCAGCGGGCCCGGTGTCCCCAGCGGGCCCGGTGTCCCCAGTGGGCCCGGTGTCCCCGGCGGGCTCGGCGTCCCCGGCAGCGGGCTCGGCGTCTCCTGCCACGTCCGCCACGTCAGCCGCGTCAGCCGCGTGTTCCGCCTGCTCGGCCACCATCTCCGCGACCGCCGCCCGCTCTTCCTCGGCGGACGCGCCGAGGTACGCCTCGATCACCGCCGCGTCCTGCTGGACCTCCAGCGGGGTGCCCTCGGCGATCTTCTTGCCGAAGTTCAGCACCACCACCCGGTCCGCGACCGACATCACCAGCTTCATGTCGTGCTCGATCAGCAGCACGCTCACGCCCAGCTCGGTGTTGATGTTCCGGATCAGGCCCTCAAGGTCCCGCTTCTCCGTCGGGTTGGTGCCCGCCGCCGGCTCGTCCAGCAGCAGCAGCTCCGGGTCGGTCGCCAGCGCCCGCGCGATCTCCAGACGCCGCTGCTCGCCGTAACTCAACGACGAGGCCAGCTCGTTGAGCCGCCCTTCGAGGCCGACGAACGACAGCACCCGGTGCGCCTTCTCGTCACTGGCCCGCTCGTCACGGCGGGCGTTCGGCAGGCCCAGCATGATGGAGATCGCATCGGTCTTCTGCCGCGTCTCGGCGGCGATCTTCACGTTCTCCAGCACGGTCAGCGCGCCGAACAACCGGATGTTCTGGAACGTTCTGGCCACCCCGAGGCGGCTCACCTTGTGCGGCTTGCGCCCGCGCAGCTCGTGCGAGCCGCCCGCGCGCGAGTGGAAGGTGATGGTGCCCTGCTGCGGCACGTACGCGCCGGTCAGCGAGTTGAACAGGGAGGTCTTGCCCGCGCCGTTCGGCCCGATGACCGCCAGGATCTCGCCGCGGCCCATGCGCAGGTCCACGTTGTCCAGGCTGGTCAGGCCGCCGAAGCGCAGCGTGACGCCCGTCGCGTCCAGCACGTCGCCCACCGCCTTCGCGGGCCCGGCCTCCGTCTTCGTCAGCTCCTCGGTCATCCCTGCGCACCTCCCGGCTGCGCGCCCAGCGCGTCGGCGCCTCCGACACCTTCCTCGGCCATCTTCAGCTCCCGCTGCCGCCGCCGCGAGGGCCACAGGCCCTGCGGGCGGTAGATCATCATGATCACCAGCAGCGCGCCCAGGTACATGTACCGGTCCTGCGGGTCCACCCGGTCCCTCAGGAATTGCGGCAGCCACACCAGGACCGCCGTGCCGGCCAGCACACCGGGAACCGAGCCCATGCCGCCGAACACCACGTACGACAGCGCGAGCACCGAGAAGAGCACCACGAACTGCTCGGGGTTGACGAACGCCTGCTTGCTCGCGTAGATCACCCCGGCGATGCCGGAGGTGGACGCGCCGATGGCGAACGCCAGCAGCTTGAACCGCACGGTGTCCACACCCGTCGCGGCGGCGGCGACCTCGTCCTCGCGGATCGCGGTCCAGGCCCGGCCGATGCGCGAATGCTCCAGCCGCAGGAACAGGCCGATGATCACGACCACGAAGCCGAGCTGGAGCCAGTAGTACGGCACCGGGTCCAGCTTCCACTGGTACGACCAGAATCCGAGGTCGATCGAGAATCGGTCCAGGCCGTTCGCGCCGCGCGTGCCGCCGGTGAACTCCGAGTAGTTCTTCGCCACCAGATAGACGATCTCGTGGAAGCCGAGCGTCACGATGGCCAGATAGTCGCCGCGCAGCCGCAGCGTCGGGGCGCCCAGCAGGACGCCGGCGATCAGACACGTGATCACGGCCAGCGGGATCACCAGGAAGTTGTTCAGCTCGACGGGCGGCTCGACGGGCAGGCCGCCGGTCCAGTACGCGGAGCTGTAGGCGCCGATCGCGAAGAACGCGATGAAGCCCAGGTCCAGCATGCCCGCCCAGCCGATGACGACGTTCAGGCCGATCGCCAGCATCACGTAGACGCCGATCTGGTCGACCAGCACCTGCTGCCAGAACGTGGTCACGGTCAGCGGCAGGACGATCAGCACCACGAGCAGCGCGGCGAGCGCGCCCCAGCGGTACGAGCGCCGGCCGGCCAGCCGGCCGGACACCTCACGGACCTTCTGCCCCGGCCCGGCGACCCTGTCGCGGACGCGGGCGGTGGAGCGGACGACCGCGTCGTTGAAGAACTCGCGGATCAGCCAGATCGCCACGGCGATGCCGACCCAGACCCCGACGGCGCCGCCCTTGAAGTTCTGCTCCAGGGCGTAGAAGAGGTCGTTGCGCACGCCCTGTTCGCCGGTGACCTGGGCCATCACGACGGCGAGCACGAGCAGCGCGCCGAGCCGGCGCCACCGGGGCTGTTCGTACCATGTGCCCTTGCGGAGCCTGGCCGCCGCGGACAGCGGCGTCTTGGCCACCGTCGTCGTGCCCGCGCTCATGCCGTCCTCCCCACACGCTCACCCAGCAGACCCGTCGGGCGGAACATCAGCACGAGCACCAGCACGGCGAACGCGCCCACGTACCGCCAGGCGTCGCCCCAGATCTCGACGGTGAACGACTCGACCACGCCGAGCGTGAGACCGCCGAGCATGGCACCGCGCACATTGCCGATTCCGCCGAGGACCGCCGCGGCGAACGCGGTGATGCCGGGCAGGAAGCCCATCGTGTACTCGACCTGGAGGTTGGTGCCGAAGAGGAAGCCGGCCACGCCGCCCATCAGGCCGCCGAGCACGAAGGTCCGGGACACCACCTTGTCGATGTCCACGCCCATCAGCGACGCCACTTCCGGATCCTGCGCCACCGCCCTGATGCCCGAGCCCATCTTGGTCCGGTTCACCACGATGTCGACGGTGACCAGCATCAGCACGCCGGCCAGCACGATGATGAACTGGGTGACGCTGACGGGGGCGCCGAGAACCTCGAACAGCTTCTTGTTCTCGTACATCGTGGGCATCTTGATCGGGTAGCGCCCGAACAGCTTGCCCGCGAGGTTGTAGAGGAAGAACGAGGCGCCGATCGCCGTTATGAGGAAGACGAGGCGCGGGGCGTTGCGTCTGCGGAGCGGTTGGTAGGCGGCCTTTTCGAGACCGAAGGCGACCGCGCCGCCGAGGACCGCTCCGGCGCATATGCCGAGCAGGACGTACCCGACCGACTGGAGGCCGGAGGGATCGGCGACCGGCTCCACGATGGTCAGGGCGATGACGCCGCCGAATCCACCGGACATGAAGACCTCGCTGTGCGCGAAGTTCAGGAGCTGGAGCACGCCGTAGACGAGCGTGTAGCCAATGGCGATGACGGCGTAGAGCGAGCCGAGCACCACACCCAGGACGAGAACGTCCCAGATATCGGAAAGGGACATGGACTGACTTCCTTGTGGGAACGAGCGGCGAGCCGGACGCCCCGGCCGGCGGGACGGAGCGGATCACGCCCCGCCTCCGCCGGAACCGGGCTGTCCGTCAGCCGATCAGCTCTTCGGTGGCACCCAGATAACCGATGACGCCGTCCTCGACCTGGTACATGAAGATCGCGTCATTGGTGAACTCACCGTTCTCGTCGAAGGAGAACGTCTTGGTGAGGCCCTGGTACTCGACGCCGGCGAGGGCGTTGTACAGGTCCTCGCGGCTCGGGTCACCGCCCAACTCGGCGATCTGCTCGATGATCATGTTGGCGATGTCGTAGGACTCCGCGGAGTACGTGCCCGGCGCCTGGTCGAACTCTTCCTGGTAGCGCTCGGCGAACTCCTGAGTCCCCTCCTCCTCGGCCGCGTTGGTGCACGGGCAGGTGAGGTACCAGCCCTCGGCGGCGTCGCCGGCGAGGTTGATCAGCTCGTCGTCGTTGGAGCCGTCGCCGGAGATCCCGATGCCGTCGAAGCCGGCCTCGTTGAGGCGGGTGGTGAACGGCGCCAGCGCCTCGTAGTAACCCGCGTAGACCAAGGCGTCCACCCCGGATTCCACGACGGTGCGGGCGGCGTTGCTGTAGTCGACGGTGTCCTGGGGGACGCTCTCGCGCCGGATGTCGACCCCGGCCTCGGTGAGGTCGGCCTCCGCGACATCGGCGAGGCCCTCGCCGTACGGGGTCACGTCGTCGATCACCATGACGCTGTCCACGCCGTCCTGGCCGGAGAGGAAGTCCGCCATCGCGGCGCCCTGGGCGTTGTCGTTGGGAACGGCACGCAGGAAGGTGCCGAAGTCCTGCTCGGTCAGGGTCGGGTTGGTCGCGGAGGGCGTGACCGCCGCGAGACCGGCCTGACCGTAGAGCGGGCCGGAGACGTTGGTCGGGCCGGAGAACGCGGGACCGATGACCGCGACGACGTCCGAGTCGTCGATCGCGCTCTGCGCGGCGGTGGTGGCCTCCGTCTCGGAGCCCTGGTCGTCGGCGGCGAAGTACTCCAGCTCGAAGTCGTAGTCGCCGGAGGCGTTGGCCTCGTTGATCGCGAGCTGGATGCCGCGTTCCATGTTCTCCCCGAGGCCGACGTTCTGGCCGGAGAGCGGACCCTGATAAGCGATCTTGATGGTCGAACCACCGTCGTCACTACTGCAACCGGTGAGCAACAGCGCGCCGGCCGCGACGGGTATCGCGAGCCTCACGATGGATTTGTTGAGCACTTCGAAAACCCCCTGGAGCGAGCCAGACGTGTTGTCACCGCACACTCCCCATGCGCAACGGCACACCGGTGCGGTGTGCAGCGGAATCTATTGCCCTACGAGCTGCACGAACACACTGTCGCGACAGATGTGATCGCCTCGTGACCTCTGGCACACGTCGGTAACAGAACACGGCCGACCGGTGAGCGGACGATCCGGACAAGAACCGCTCATCCCGGACCCCAGGTCTCCGCACAAGCAAAGCGCGCCCGGACACGTGTCCGGGCGCGCTCCGACGGGCGCGCGACTCCCGCACGCGCTTCCGCCGTTACTTCTGCTGCTGCTTCTGCCGCTTCTCCTCGGCGTCCTGGATCACGGCCTCCGCGACCTGGTGCATGGACAGGCGGCGGTCCATGGACGTCTTCTGGATCCAGCGGAAGGCGGCCGGCTCGGTGAGGCCGTACTGCGTTTGCAGGACGCTCTTGGCCCGGTCCACCAGCTTGCGGGTCTCCAGCCGCTGGGCGAGGTCCGCGACCTCCTGGGTGAGGGTCTTCAGCTCGTTGAAGCGGGAGACGGCGATCTCGATCGCGGGCACCACGTCGCTCTTGCTGAAGGGCTTCACCAGGTACGCCATGGCGCCCGCGTCCCTGGCGCGCTCGACCAGGTCGCGCTGCGAGAAGGCGGTCAGCATCAGGACGGGCGCGATGGACTCGCCGGCGATCTTCTCGGCGGCCGAAATGCCGTCCATGACGGGCATCTTCACATCGAGGATCACCAGGTCGGGGATCAGCTCGCGCGCGAGCTCGACGGCCCGCTGGCCGTCCCCGGCCTCCCCGACGACGGTGTACCCCTCCTCTTCGAGCATCTCCTTGAGGTCGAGCCGGATGAGGGCCTCGTCCTCGGCGATGACGACACGGGTGACGTTGGGCGGGACATGAGCGCTCTCCACCGCGCCGGAGGGTTCCGCCGGTGCGGTGGGCTCGTCGGGGACGTCGGGGGTGCTCACGATGCTCCTCTGTTTCTGCCAGGTAGGGGCATCCATGAGAGTACTAGTCACCGCCGCCGGGGAAGCCGCTAGACTGACCGGGCGCCGCCGGAGCCGGGTTGGTGGAACGGCATACACGGAGGTCTCAAACACCTCTGCCCGTGAGGGCTTGCGGGTTCGAATCCCGCACCCGGCACCCCTTTTCGCCCATCCGGGCGTTTTGCGCGGGCGGCGCCGCCCGCGGCACCGGATACGTGTGCATGACATGTGATGATGCCCACACGGACCTCAGCGGGGCGCGTCGTCCTCACCGACGTGGTGGACCCGGACCAGATTCGTCGTGCCGGGCGTGGAGGGCGGCGAGCCGGCCGTCATCACCACGATCTCGCCCCGCAGACAGCGGCCGAGGCCGAGCAGCTGCTCGTCCATCCGCGCCACCATCTCGTCCGTGGTCCGGACGGTCGGCGTCAGATGGCTCTCCACGCCCCAGGTCAGCGTGAGCTGGGCCTGCGTGGCCGGGTCGGGCGTGAAGGCCACCACCGGGATCGGCGACCGGTACCGCGAGAGGCGGCGGGCGGTGTCCCCGCTCTGTGTGAAGGCGACGAGCAGCCGGGCGCCGAGGAAGTCCCCGATCTCGGCGGCGGCGCGGGCGACCGCGCCGCCCTGGGTGCGGGGCTTGCCGCCCTCGGCCAGGGGCGAGAGGCCGCGCGCGAGGACCTCCTCCTCGGCCGCGACGACGATGCGGCTCATGGTCTGGACGGTCTGGATCGGATAGCGGCCGACGCTGGTCTCGCCCGAGAGCATCACGGCGTCCGTGCCGTCCAGGATGGCGTTGGCGACGTCGGACGCCTCGGCGCGGGTGGGCCGCGAGGAGTCGATCATCGAGTCCAGCATCTGGGTGGCGACGATGACCGGCTTCGCGTTGCGCTTGGCGAGCTGCACGGCGCGCTTCTGCACCATCGGCACGTCCTCCAGCGGGACTTCGAC
The DNA here is from genome assembly GCF_035917415.1 of Streptomyces sp. NBC_01803. Taxonomy (NCBI): domain Bacteria; kingdom Bacillati; phylum Actinomycetota; class Actinomycetes; order Kitasatosporales; family Streptomycetaceae; genus Streptomyces; species Streptomyces sp. NBC_01803. Next base: position 4,945,690 of record NZ_CP109073.1, on the reverse strand, counting down.
GCCGAGGTCGCCGCGGGCGACCATGATGCCGTCGAAGGCGTCCACGATGCTCTGGAGATTCGCCACGGCCTGGGGCTTCTCGACCTTGGCGATGACCGGCAGGAAGCGGCCCTCCTCGGCCATCACCCGGTGGACGTCCTTGATGTCGTCGCCGCTGCGCACGAAGGACAGCGCGATCACGTCCACCCCGGTGCGCAGCGCCCAGCGCAGGTCCTCGATGTCCTTGGTGGACAGGGCCGGGACGGAGACGGCGACGCCGGGGAGGTTGAGCCCCTTGTGGTCGGAGATCAGGCCGCCCTCGACCACGCGGGTGCGGATGTCGGAGCCCTCGACGGCCGTGACCTCCAGGGTCACCCGGCCGTCGTCGATGAGAACGCGCTCCCCCGGGGAGACGTCACCGGGCAGACCCGTGTAAGTGGTGCCGCAGCGGTTCTGGTCGCCGTCGATGTCGTCGGTGGTGATGACGAATTCGTCGCCGTTTTCGAGCAGGACCGGTCCTTCGCGGAACGTGCCGAGCCGGATCTTGGGCCCCTGCAGGTCCGCCAGAATTCCGATGCTCCGCCCCTTTTCCAGGGCGGCGCGGCGCACACGCCGGTACCGCGACTCGTGATCGGCGTGGCCGCCATGGCTCAGATTGAGCCGCGCCACATCCATACCCGCGTCCACCAGCGCGGCGATGCGCTCATATGAGTCGGTGGCGGGACCAAGTGTGCAAACGATTTTCGCTCGGCGCATACCGACAACTCTATGAGTTACCAGTCAGTAGAGAGATATCGGAAAGCAACCACCGGGAGGCCATCTTTTAACGAGACATCCACAACTCGAAAATGAGCGCGGCGCCGCTCTTTTGAGCTTTTTTGGTGGGTCCCTATAGGGGAGATAGGTGCCCCGCTCCCGACGTGGGAAACGCCACCGCCGCCGGCGGTTCGAACATGCCGCGGCCCAGCGCGGGCGGCCGGACCGGCCGGGACCGGACCGCCGAGCGGGGCGACGCCGCCGCCCGCGTCTCCTCCGCGGACTTCGCCATCGCCCCGCTCGACGAGGCCGACACGCCCCGCCGACCCGGGACGCATCTGGCCATCACCGGCTGAGCACGCTCAACGCCCGCCGCAAGTCGTCCAGTTGGTCTGCCAGGGCGCGGCGCAGGGCCGGGGTCGGGCCGTCCGGGCCCTCGGCGGCCAGGCACTCCTCACCGAGCCGGAGCGTCTCCGGCTCGGTGAAGCCCCTTGGGAACGCCCACCGGCCGCCGGCCACGGCCAGGGAGTGTCCCCGGCGGGCGGCCATGGCGGTGACGGCCGGGAAGTACCGCTCGACGTAGGGCGCGAGCACCTCGCGCTGCTCGGGGTGCCAGAAGCCTTCGGCGGTGGCGATGAACAGGTAGTTGGAGAGGCGGTCGGCCGGGTCGAACATGGCCTCCCAGGCCGCCTCCTTCGCCCCGGCGTCGGGGAGGGCGGCCCGGCACCGGGCGGCGCTCTCCTCGCCCGTGGCGGTGGGATCGCGCTCGGCCTCGGCCTGGATTTCCTCGGCGGTGGTGGCGCCGAGGACGGCGAGGCGGTGCAGGACGTGCCAGCGCAGCTCGGGGTCGAGGGCCGGACCGCCGGGCACCGTTCCGGCCTCCCACCAGGAGCGCGGCTCGTCGGGCGAGGTGGCGGAGCTGACGGCGGCGCGGGCGGCGATCAGGCGGCGGGCCGGGTCGGTGACGTCGGGGTCCAGCAGCCGGTGCGCGAGGCCGGCCAGGGTGGCGAGGGCGGCGGGGCGGCGTTCGGGGGCGAGGAAGAGGTCCGCGATCCGGCTCCGGGCGAAGGTCAGGACGCCCTGCGCGATGGCGGTGGACGGCTCGGCCGGGAGGTGGCGGGCGGCCGTGTCCAGAAAGGCGGCGGGGTCCAGCTCGCCGTCGCGCACCATGTCGCGGGCCGCGTTCCACACGACGGTGCGGGTGAGGGCGTCGGGGAGCGTGGACAGCGTGCGCTGGGCGGCGTCCCAGGAGGCGGGATCCAGGCGGACCTTGGCGTACGTGAGGTCCCCGTCGTTGAGGACGAGGAGGGCCGGGCGCGGTCCGGGGAAGTCGTGCTCGGTGACGGTCTCGGTGCCGGACAGCTCGATGTCGTGCCGTTCGCGGGGTATGGCCCGGTCGCCGCCGCCGTCGCCGCCGTCGCCGCCGCCGGCCGTCGTCTCGTAGGCGCCGCCGGCCGTCGTCTCGTAGGCGCCGAGCAGCAGCCGGTGCGGGCGGCCCCCGGTGTGGGCCAGGCGCAGCCGCCAGCCGTCGTCGGTGACGGAGACCTCGGGGATGAGGGTGTCCGGCCCGCTGGTGCGCAGCCAGGCGTCGGCCCACGCGGGGACCGGGCGGCCGGAGGCGCGGGCCATGGAGTCGATGAAGTCGGCCAGGGTGGCGTTGCCGAACCTGTGGCGCGAGAAGTGGTCGTTGATCCCGGCCAGGAAGTCGTCCTCGCCGAGCCAGGTGACGAGTTGGCGGAGCGCGGAGGCGCCCTTGGCGTAGGAGATGCCGTCGAAGTTGAGCCAGGCGGACGCGGTGTCGGGCACGGCGTCGGCGGCGGGCGCGACGGGGTGGGTGGAGGGGCGCTGGTCGGCCTCGTAGCCCCACGCCTTGCGGCTGAGGGCGAACTCGGTCCACGGCCGGTGACCGGTCGCCTCGGTGAGGACCTGGTAGCCCATGTACTCGGCGAAGGACTCGTTGAGCCAGATGTCGTCCCACCAGCGGAGGGTGACCAGGTCCCCGAACCACATGTGGGCCATCTCGTGCGCGATGACGACGCCGCGTGTCTCGCGCTCGGTGTCGGTGACGGCGGAGCGGTAGACGAAGTCGTCGCGGAAGGTGACCAGCCCGGGATTCTCCATGGCGCCCGCGTTGAACTCGGGGACGAACGCCTGGTCGTAGGAGTCGAACGGATAGGGCTCGTCGAAGATCTCGTGGTAACGGTCGAAGCAGCGGCGGGTGATGTCGAAGATCTCCTCGGCGTCCTTGTCGAGGTACTCGGCCAGCGAGCGCCGGACATGGATGCCGAACGGGAGGCCCGCGTGCTCGGTGGTCACCGAATGGTAGGGGCCGGCGGCGACGGCCATCAGGTACGTGCTGATCGGTGGGGTCGTCGCGCAGCGCCAGCGGCCCGGCTCGCCGGGGACGGGTGTCGCGACGCCGTTGGCGAGCACGGTCCACTCGGCGGGCGCGGTCACCGTGACGTCGAAGACCGCCTTGAGGTCGGGCTGATCGAAGGCGGCGAAGACCTGCGGCGCCTCGGACAGGCAGCACATGGAGTACAGATAGGTGAGCCCGTCGGCCGGGTCGGTGAAGCGGTGCACGCCCTCGCCGGTGCGGGAGTACGGCATGTCGGCGCTGACGCGCAGCTCGTGCTCGCCCGGGGCCAGCCCGGTCAGCGGGAGCCGACCGTCGGCGAGCGCCGACGGGTCGAGGTCGCGGCCGTCGAGCGTGACGCCGCGCAGCGTGACGGGCCGCGTCTCGACGAAGGTGTCGCCGCCCTGACGCGCGGTGAAGCGGATGACGGTGGTCGATGCGAACGTCTCGTCGCCGCGCGTGAAGTCGAGGTCGATCGCATAGCCCTGGACGTCGAGGAGACGGGCGCGGGCTTCCGCTTCGTGGCGTGTCAGAGGGGGCATGGGGGCCATGGTGCCGCAGTGCCCGGCGGTGCGCACGCGAGTTGTGCGCCGCGCCGCCGTCAGCCCTTCGCGCCCGTGCGGCCCGCCAGCGTCTCGTGGTGGCGGATCACCTCGGCGATGATGAAATTGAGCAGCTTCTCCGCGAAGGCGGGGTCGAGCCTCGCGCTCTCCGCGAGCTGCCGCAGCCGTGTGATCTGCCGGGCCTCGCGGGCGGGGTCGGCGGCCGGGAGGTCGTGCTCCGCCTTCAGACGGCCCACGCGCTGGGTGCACTTGAAGCGTTCGGCGAGCATGTGGACAACGGCGGCGTCGATGTTGTCGATGCTCTCCCTGAGCTGCGCCAGCTCCGCGCGCACGCCGTCGTCAAGGTCGTCGATGCGGGTCATAAGGGTCACCTTATGCTGCGGGAATGATCGCTACGCTCCAGTGCACGGTGGTGGACTGTCCGGATCCGGCCACACTCGGCCACTTCTACCGGGAGATCCTGGGAGGGGAGTTGGACGAGGGCGACCCGACGTGGGTGACCCTCACCTCGCCCCAGGGCTTCCGGCTCGCCTTCCAACGGGCCCCGGACCACAAGCCCCCGCGCTGGCCGGACCCGGAGCACCCGCAGCAGTTCCACCTCGACTTCGACGTGCCGGAGCGGGCCGACGTGGAACGGGCGCGGGAGCGGGTGATCGCGCTGGGCGCGACGTTCCTGCACGACAGCGGGGGCGAGGCCAGCGGCTTCCTGGTCTTCTCGGATCCGGCGGGGCATCCGTTCTGCCTGTGCTACGGGCAGATGTGAGGGGCCACACCCCGTCGTAGCCGTGGCGAGCCGCCGTCACCTGGTGGAGGGGGGCCGGGACCGCGCCACGAGCGAGGCGAAGACCGGGGACAGGCCGGGGCCCAGGTCGCTGATCCCGTACTCCGCGCGCGGCGGGACGCCGGAGTAGACGGTGCGCGCGACGAGTCCCGTCGCGCCGCCTCTTCCCATGCCGCCGAACGGCACCCACCGATGATCGTGGAACGACCGTCGCAGACGGGTGTGAACGTCGCACTTTCGGATCGCAAAGCATCTGTGCGGATCCGGGGCCGACGTGTCAGCGGATCGCGCCCGCCGCCAGGCCGCCCGCCAGGCGGCGCTGGACCAGGATGAAGAAGACCAGGACCGGCAGCGTGATCAGCGTCGAGCCGGCCATCACCGCGCCCCAGTCCGTGCTGTACTCGCCGAAGAAGCGGTGCAGGCCCACCGCCGCCGTGTACGTGCTGTCGTCCTGCATGAAGACGAAGGCGAAGACGAACTCGTTCCAGGCCACGATGAACGCGAAGATGCTGGTGGCGACCAGGCCGGGAGCCACCAGCGGCAGCAGGATCACGCGGAACATCCGCCACCAGCCGCAGCCGTCGAGATAGGCGGCCTCCTCGATCTCCCTGGGCACGGCCGCGACGAAGCCACGCAGCGTCCAGATCGCGAAGGGGAGCGAGAAGGCCAGGTAGACGATGGTCAGGCCGAGCAGGCTGTTGAGCAGCTCCAGGTTCCGCATCTGGAGGAAGAGCGGGATGACCAGCGCCTCCAGCGGCACCATCTGCACGACCAGGATCATCACCAGCATCTGCGTGCGCAGCCGGAACCGGAAACGGGCCACGGCCGTCGCCGCGAACAGCGCCAGCAGCCCCGACAGCAGGACCGTACCGACGCCGACCAGCGCCGAGTTGGCGAGATAGCGGCTGAACTCCCCGGTGTCCAGGACGTACCGGAAGTGGTCGAGCGTGAACCCGGAGGGCAGCACCTCCGAACCCCGGTGATCGGCCTCCGGATCGAAGGCGGAGGTCACCATCCAGTAGATGGGGAAGAGCGTGAACGCCAGCAGGGCCGCCACGGCGATCCCCAGCCCGATCCGCCCCGCCGTGGAAGTGCGGTTCACAGCTCCTCCCCCTCCCTCGACAGCACCTTGACGTAGACGACCGTGATGGCGAGCAGCAGGAGGGTGAGCAGGACGGCGATGGCCGAGCCCATGCCGTACTCGTTCCGGCTGAAGGACTGGACGTACGACCAGACGCCGAGGTTGAGGACGTCCGGGTTGGAGCCGGCGCCGCCGGGCATCAGGTAGACCTGCGCGAAGACCTTGAAGTCCCAGATGGTCGAGAGGATCGTGACCACCAGGAAGACCGGCCTGATCATCGGCGCCGTGATCCGCCAGAACCGCTGCCAGGCGTCGGCGCCGTCCATCAGGGCGGCCTCCGGCAGCTCCCTGGGGATGGTGAGCAGCGCCGCGTAGACGGTGATGGCGACGAACGGGAAGCCGTGGTGGACCACGTTCAGCGTCGCGATGGCGTAGAACGACCAGCGGTCGGTGAACCAGTTGGTCTCGCGCGGCTCGATCAGGCCCGCGCCGTCGAGGCCGCCGGAGACCACGCCGTCGAGCGGGTCGAAGATCCAGATCCACACGTAGGTGCCGGTCACGGCGGGCATGGCCCAGGCCATCATGATCACGCTGGAGCAGATGATCCGCCAGGTGCGGCCCAGGCGTTGCAGCAGCAGGGCGACCAACGTGCCCACGACGAGGGTGAGAACGACGCAGGCGCCGGCGAACAGGACGGTGTTGGGCAGGACCTTCGTCCACAGGAAGGAGTCGCCCAGAATCTCCCGGTAGTTGTCGAGACCTGTGTAATGGGTCTCGCCGGTGTTCATCTCCCGCAGCCCGTAGTCCTGGAAGGACAGCATCACCACCCGCGCCAGCGGCCAGAGCAGCAGCACCGCCAGCACGGCCAGGGCGGGGGCCAGCAGGAGCCAGGGGCGCAGGGCCCCGGCCCATGCCGCGCGGCGGGCGGCACGGGCCTTCGTCACCGCGGTGTCAGCCGCCAAAGGTCTCGTCCATGGCCGCCGCGGCCTCGTCGGCCGCCTCCCGCACGGACTGGTCGCCGGAGAGGATGGACTGGAGCATCCGCTGCACGATCTGCTCCCCCTGCACCTCGCCGTACAGCTCGGTCACCGGAAGGCTGGCGCCGGCCTCCAGCATCTGCTCCGCGAAGGGCGCGACCAGCGGGTCGTCCTCCGCCAGGACCTGTTCCAGCAGCGACTGCTGCCCGGGGAAGTACCCGGACTGGTCGGCCCACGCGGCGCCGAACTCGCCGGTGCTCATCATCGTGATGAGCTCCCAGGCGAGTTCGGGCTCGTCACTGTTGAACTCGCCGAGCAGGGAGCCGCCGACGAACGAGGGGCTGTAGCCGCTCTCCCGGCCGGGGATCGGCACGATGCCCACCCGGTCGGCCCAGGCCGGGTCGTCGGCGAGCAGGGTGTTCACCGTCCAGTTGCCGTTGATGACCATCGCGGCGTCACCGTTCTGAAAGCTTTCCAACTGGTCAGTTTCCAGCCATGTTTCGGCCGCGGCGACCGACAGGTCGTCCTCGGTGGCGAGCGAGGTGTAGAACTCGATGCCCTCGACGGCCTCCGGCGAATTGATCGTCGAGCGCCACTCGCCGTCCCCGGTCCGCTCGGCCAGCTCGCCGCCGGCGCCCCAGACGAACGGGTCCACGCCGTACTCACTGCCGCCGATGACCGGGAACGGGATCATGTCCGGCTCCAGCTCCCTCAGCCGCAGCCCCACCTCGCGTAACTCGTCCCAAATGGTGGGCGGTTGGAGGTTGTGCTCGGCGAAGACATCCGCGCGGTACATCAGGGAACGAACCCCGGCGTACCACGGCATGCCGTAGACCGCCCCGTCGACCGTGCCCGCCTCGTACAGGCCCGGCACCAGGTCGTCGCCGAGGCCGTCGGCCTCGATGTTCGCCGCGAGGTCGGTCAGCGCGCCCGCCGCGCCGAACTCCGGTGCCCAGGTGGTGCCGATCTCCGCGACGTCCGGCAGCTCGCCGCCGGCGATGGCGGTGGTGAACCGGTCGTGGGCGTCGGCCCACTGGATGAACTGCACGTCGAGACGGGCACCCGTCCGCTCGGTGAACGCCGCCTCCAACTCCTCGATGTACGGCCCGGCGTCGGGGTTGGTGCCCTCCATGATCCAGACTTCGAGGCTGGCGCTGTCGCCGCTGTCCCCGTCGTCGCCACAAGCCGTCAGCGCGCCGAGGGAGAGCACGGCCGCGCCAGCGATCAGCCGCCGCGTCCGCGCGTGGGGGAACCGTCTCCTGGAGGTGGGGGATTGCCGCATGACCAGTCCCGTCTGTGAGGTCCGCAGATGATCGAGCCGGCTGAGCGTCGATTGTGACAGCGCGGACTTCGCACGGACCAGATCGTCACATCACGGAACGGCACCGTTTGTGGGCTGGACCATTGGCGGCACAGAGCGGGTGCGAACGCGAACGCGACGCCTGCCCCCGGTCGGAGATGGGGACGGGCGCCGCGTTCACGGGTGTCCGCACGACGCTGTGCGGACGGTCTGGTGGAACCGGGCGGCGAGGGCCCGGATCAGACCGCGAGCGCGCGGTCGGTCGGCCGGACCGGGTACGGCAGGGTGCTCTGACCGGTCAGGTAACGGTCCACGCCGCGCGCCGCCGCGCGGCCCTCCGCGATGGCCCAGACGATGAGCGACTGGCCACGCCCCGCGTCGCCGGCCACGAAGACGCCGTCCACGTTGGTGGCGTACTCGGCGTCGCGCGCGATGTTGCCGCGCTCGTCCAGCGCCAGGCCGAACTGCTCGACCAGGCCGTTCTCGCGGTCGGTGCCGGTGAAGCCCATGGCCAGCGTGACCAGCTGGGCCGGGACGCGCCGCTCGGTGCCCGGCTTCTGGGTCAGCTTGCCGTCCACGAACTCGACCTCGACCAGGTGCAGCCACTGCACGTTGCCGTCCTCGTCGCCCTCGAAGTGGGTGGTGGAGACGGAGTAGACCCGCTCGCCGCCCTCCTCGTGGGCCGAGGTGACCTTGTACGTCATGGGGAACATCGGCCAGGGCTGGTGGCCCGGCCGGTCCTCGCCGGGCCGGGGCATGATCTCCAGCTGCGTGACCGAGGCCGCGCCCTGCCGGTGCGCGGTGCCCACGCAGTCGGCGCCGGTGTCGCCGCCGCCGATGACGACCACGTGCTTGCCCTCGGCGGAGACGGGCGAGGTGATGAAGTCGCCCTCCTGCACCTTGTTGGCCAGCGGCAGGAACTCCATCGCCTGGTAGACGCCGGTCAGTTCACGGCCGGGCACGGGCAGGTCGCGCGCGGTGGTGGCACCGGCGGCGATCACCACCGCGTCGTACCGCTTGCGCAGCTTCGCCGCGTCGGTGTCCCGGCCGACCTCCACGCCGGTGCGGAACTTGGTGCCCTCCGCGCGCATCTGCTCGATGCGGCGGTTGACGTGCCGCTTCTCCATCTTGAACTCAGGGATGCCGTACCGCAGCAGCCCGCCGATCCGGTCGGCCCGCTCGTACACCGCGACCGTGTGACCGGCCCGGGTGAGCTGCTGGGCGGCGGCCAGCCCGGCCGGACCCGAGCCGATGACGGCCACCGTCTTGCCGGACAGGCGCTCCGGCGGCTGCGGGGTGACCGAACCGGCCTCCCACGCCTTGTCGATGATCGTGACCTCGACGTTCTTGATGGTCACCGCGGGCTGGTTGATGCCCAGCACACAGGCCGACTCGCACGGCGCCGGGCACAACCGCCCGGTGAACTCCGGGAAGTTGTTCGTGGCGTGCAGCCGCTCGCTGGCCGCCTGCCAGTCGCCCCGGTAGGCGAAGTCGTTCCACTCGGGGATCAGGTTCCCCAGCGGACAGCCGTTGTGACAGAACGGGATGCCGCAGTCCATACAGCGCCCGGCCTGCTTGCTGATGATCGGCAGCAGCGAGCCGGGAACGTACACCTCGTTCCAGTCCCTGACCCGCTCGCCGACGGGGCGGCTCCTGGCGCCCTCGCGCTGAGTGGTGAGAAAGCCCTTCGGATCAGCCATGGGTCGCCGCCTCCATCATCTTCTCGTGGGTCTCGGACTCGGAGAGTCCCGCCCGCTCGGCGGCATCCTTGGCGGCGAGCACGGCCTTGTACGTGGCGGGCATGATCTTGCTGAAGCGGCCGAGGGCCGTGTCCCACTCCTTCAGCAGCTTCGCGGCGACGGTGGAGCCCGTCTCCTCGGCGTGCCGGCGGACCACCTCGTGCAGCCACTCGCGGTCGGCCGCGTCCAGCTCCTCTATCCGGACGAACTCGGTGTTGACGTTCGCCGGGTCGAGGTCGACGACGAACGCGACGCCGCCGGACATGCCGGCCGCGAAGTTGCGCCCGGTCGTGCCCAGGACGACGGCCCGGCCGCCGGTCATGTACTCACAGCCGTGGTCGCCGACGCCCTCGGAGATCACGGTCGCGCCGGAGTTCCGCACGCAGAACCGCTCGCCGACCCGGCCGCGCAGGAAGATCTCGCCACTGGTCGCGCCATAGGCGATGGTGTTGCCCGCGATGGTCGAGAACTCCGGCAGGTGGTCGGCGTCCCGGTCCGGCCGGACGATCAGCCGGCCGCCCGACAGGCCCTTGCCGACGTAGTCGTTGGCGTCGCCCTCCAGCCGCAGCGTGACGCCGCGCGGCACGAACGCGCCGAACGACTGCCCCGCCGAGCCGGTGAAGGTGATGTCGATCGTGTCGTCCGGCAGTCCGGCGCCGCCGAACTTCTTGGTCACCTCGTGGCCGAGCATGGTGCCGACCGTGCGGTTGATGTTGCGGACGGCGATCTGGGCGCGGACCGGCTGAGCGTCCTCCGCGCGGGCGGCGGACAGCGCGTCGGCCGACAGCCGGATCAGCTCGTTGTCCAGCGCCTTGGCCAGACCGTGGTCCTGCTCGGTGGTCCGGTGCCGGGGGGCGTCCTCGGACAGCTCAGGCACGTAGAACAGCGGCGCCAGGTCCAGGCCCCGCGCCTTCCAGTGGTCCACGGCCCGCGTGACATCCAGCAGCTCGGCGCGGCCGACGGCCTCCTCCAGCGTGCGGAAGCCCAGCTCGGCCAGCAGCTCGCGGACCTCCTCCGCGATGAACTGGAAGAAGTTCACCACGAACTCGGGCTTGCCGGTGAAACGTTCACGCAGCACCGGGTTCTGGGTGGCGATGCCGACCGGACAGGTGTCCAGGTGACACACCCGCATCAGGACGCAGCCCGACACGACCAGCGGCGCGGTCGCGAAGCCGAACTCCTCGGCGCCGAGCAGTGCCGCGATGACCACGTCGCGCCCGGTCTTGAGCTGGCCGTCGGTCTGCACGACGATCCGGTCGCGCAGCCCGTTGAGCAGCAGCGTCTGCTGCGTCTCGGCGAGGCCCAGCTCCCAGGGACCGCCCGCGTGCTTCAGCGAGGTCAGCGGCGAGGCGCCCGTTCCGCCGTCGTGCCCGGAGATCAGCACCACGTCGGCGTGCGCCTTGGAGACGCCGGCGGCGACGGTGCCCACGCCGACCTCGGAGACCAGCTTCACGTGGACGCGGGCCGACGGGTTGGCGTTCTTCAGATCGTGGATGAGCTGGGCCAGGTCCTCGATCGAGTAGATGTCGTGGTGCGGGGGCGGGGAGATGAGGCCGACGCCGGGCGTCGAGTGCCGGGTCTTCGCCACCCACGGGTACACCTTGTGCCCCGGGAGCTGGCCGCCCTCGCCGGGCTTGGCGCCCTGGGCCATCTTGATCTGGATGTCGTCGGCGTTCACCAGATACTCGCTGGTCACGCCGAAGCGGCCGGAGGCGACCTGCTTGATCGCGCTGCGCCGGCGCGGGTCGTTGAGGCGGTCGGAGTCCTCGCCGCCCTCACCCGTGTTCGACTTGGCCCCGATCCGGTTCATGGCGATGGCCAGCGTCTCGTGCGCCTCCTGCGAGATGGAGCCATAGCTCATCGCGCCGGTCGAGAACCGCTTGACGATCTCGCTGACCGGCTCGACCTCGTCCAGCGGCACGGGCGGGCGCTCGCCGTCCTTCAGCTGGAACAGGCCGCGCAGCGTCATCAGCCGCTCCGACTGCTCGTTCACCCGCCGCGTGTACTGGCGGAAGATGTCGTACCGGCGCTCGCGCGTCGAGTGCTGGAGCCGGAAGACGGTGTCCGGGTCGAACAGGTGCGGCTCGCCCTCGCGCCGCCACTGGTACTCGCCGCCGATCTCCAGGTCCCGATGGGCCGGGGTGACGCCGGTGACCGGGTACGCCTTGGCGTGCCGGGCCGCGACCTCCGTGGCGACGACGTCCAGGCCGACGCCACCGATCTTGGTCGTGGTGCCGTGGAAGTAGGTGTCGACGAACGACTCGTCCAGGCCGACGGCCTCGAAGACCTGCGCGCCCCGGTAGGAGGCGACGGTCGAGATGCCCATCTTGGACATCACCTTCAGCACGCCCTTGCCCAGCGCCTTGATCAGGTTGCGCATGGCCGTCTCGGCGTCGATGCCGGGCAGGAAGGTGCCGCGCGTGACCAGGTCCTCCACGGACTCTATGGCCAGGTACGGGTTGACGGCGGCGGCGCCGTAGCCGATCAGCAGCGCGACGTGGTGCACCTCGCGCACGTCACCGGCCTCGATCAGCAGCCCGACCTGGGTCCGCTGCTTGGTGCGGATCAGGTGGTGGTGGACCGCCGAGGTCAGCAGCAGGGACGGGATGGGCGCGTGCTCGGCGTCCGAGTGCCGGTCGGAGAGCACGATCAGGCGGGCGCCGTCCGCGATGGCGGCGTCGGCCTCCGCGCAGATCGCGGTGAGCCGGTCGGCCAGGGCCAGCGCGCCGCCCGTGACCCGGTAGAGACCGGAGAGGGTGACGGCGGCGAAGCCGGGCAGGTCGCCGTCGGCGTTGATGTGGATGAGCTTGGCCAGCTCGTCGTTGTCCAGGACCGGGAACGGCAGGGACACGCTGCGACAGGAGGCCGCGGTGGGCTCCAGCAGGTTCCCCTGGGGGCCGAGCGAGGACAGCAGGGAGGTGACCAGCTCTTCCCTGATGGCGTCCAGCGGCGGGTTCGTGACCTGCGCGAAGAGCTGCGTGAAGTAGTCGAAGATCAGCCGTGGCCGGTCGGAGAGCGCGGCGATGGGCGTGTCGGTGCCCATCGAGCCGATCGGCTCGGCGCCGTTCTGCGCCATCGGGGCGAGGAGGATGCGCAGCTCCTCCTCGGTGTAGCCGAAGGTCTGCTGGCGGCGGGTGACCGAGGCGTGGGTGTGCGTGACGTGCTCGCGCTCGGGCAGGTCGGCCAGCTCGATCAGGCCGGCTTCCAGCCACTCCGCGTACGGGTGCTCGGCGGCCAGCCGGTCCTTGATCTCGGCGTCCTCGATGATGCGGTGCTCGGCCGTGTCCACCAGGAACATCCGGCCCGGCTGGAGACGGCCCTTGCGCACGACGCGCGACGGCTCGATGTCCAGGACGCCGACCTCGGAGGAGAGCACGACGAGACCGTCGTCGGTGACCCAGTACCGGCCGGGGCGCAGACCGTTGCGGTCGAGCACCGCGCCGACCTGGACACCGTCGGTGAAGGTGACGCAGGCGGGACCGTCCCAGGGCTCCATGATCGTGGAGTGGAACTGGTAGAACGCGCGCCGGGCCGGGTCCATCGACTCGTGGTTCTCCCACGCCTCGGGGACCATCATCAGCACGGCGTGCGGCAGCGGACGGCCGCCGAGGTGCAGCAGCTCCAGCACCTCGTCGAAGGTGGCGGAGTCGGACGCCTCGGGCGTACAGATCGGGAACAGCCGCTCCATGGCCGCGGCGTCGCCGTCCTGCTGACCGACTGGGGCGAACAGGTCGCTGGCGAGCTGCGACTCGCGGGCGCGCATCCAGTTGCGGTTGCCCTGGACGGTGTTGATCTCGCCGTTGTGGGCGACGAAACGGTACGGGTGGGCCAGCGGCCAGCTCGGGAAGGTGTTCGTGGAGAACCGCGAGTGGACGAGGGCGATCGCCGTGGCCATGCGCCGGTCGGACAGATCCGGGAAGAACGGCTCCAGCTGCCCGGTGGTGAGCATGCCCTTGTAGACGACGGTGCGGGAAGAGAGGGACGGAAAGTAGATCCCGGCCTCGCGCTCGGCGCGCTTGCGCAGCACGAAGACGACGCGGTCCAGCTCGAGACCGGTCTTCTCGCCACGGGCGTCGGCGACGAAGAGCTGACGGAAGCACGGCATCGTCTCGCGGGCGGCGGCACCGAGCAGCTCGGGCGTGACCGGCACATCGCGCCAGCCCAGGACGGTCAGCCCCTCCGCCGCGGCGATGGCGTCGACCGCGGCGACGGCCGCGGCGGCCTCGTCGGCGGCGGTGGGCAGGAAGGCGAGGCCGACGGCGTAGGCGCCGGCGGCGGGGAGGTCGAAGGCGACGCTCGCGCGGAGGAAGGCGTCGGGCACCTGCATGAGGATGCCCGCGCCGTCCCCGGTGTCCGGGTCCGCGCCGGTGGCGCCCCGGTGTTCGAGGTTCCGGAGCACGGTGAGCGCCTGGTCGACCAGCTCGCGGCTGGCTTCTCCGGTGAGAGTCGCGACAAAACCGACACCACAAGCGTCGTGCTCATGGCGCGGGTCGTACATCCCCTGCTTTACCGGGTGGGACGCAGAACGCATCGGCTCTCCCGTCGTCGTCTTGGTGGTGTGCTGTCCGAGGGACGACGCTGGCCCTGGTGCGTTAAATTTTCGTGCAGGTTACACGATGACCCGGATCCCGGGAAGCGGATACCACTGTCCGCGATGCGGACTTTGGGGTGCCCTGGGCCCGCGAGACCGTGCCGGAGATGGCGGATATGCCCGCCCATACCTCTGGACCCGGCGCGGGCGCCGATGCTCGCGGGCCAGAGGGCACATCCCCCGGGTTCAATCAAATGAAACCCACAGGAAACAAAGCTCGTGTGGAAGTGATAGCGCCCGGGTTGCCCCTCGTATTCCCAGGCCGGGACAGCGCTATGCGGTGTCTCAGCCGAGCGCGGTACCGAAGACGGAACCGATGACGTAGGTCACACCCGCCGCCGCGGCCCCGAGCACGAGCTGCCGGAGGCCGCTGAACCACCACGGCCTGGCCGTGACGCGCGCCACCACCGCGCCGCAGCCGAAGAGCCCGAGCAGCGCCAGCACGGCGGCGGGCCACAGGTCGGAGGCCCCGAGGAGATAGGGCAGGAGGGGCAGGACGGCCCCGATGGCGAACGAACCGAAGGAGGAGACGGCGGCCACGGTGGGCGACGGCAGATCGCCGGGGTCGACACCCAGCTCCTCGCGGGTGTGAATCTCCAGTGCCTGCTCCGGGTCGGCGGAGAGCTGCCGCGCGACCTCGCGAGCGAGGGCCGGCTCGACGCCGCGCCCGACGTAGACGTCGGTGAGCTCGGCCAACTCGTCGTCGGGATGCCGCCGCAGCTCACGGCGCTCGATGTCGATCTCGGCGAGGACCAGCTCGCGCTGGGAGGCGACGGAGGTGTACTCACCGGCCGCCATGGAGAACGCCCCGGCGGCGAGCCCGGCCATCCCGGCGACCGCGATGGTATGCGAGGACGCGGAGCTGCCGGCGACACCGCTGATCAGGCCGAGGTTGGAGACGAGCCCATCCATCGCACCGAACACGGCGGGCCGCAGCCAGCCTCCGTTGACGTCCCGATGACTGTGATGCGCCTCTGCGGTCATGGCGGTGCGGGCCCTTCTCTCCGAGCGTCTATCGATCGTTGAACGCTCGCCAGAGTGGCACCCATTCCGCCCGGCTGCTAGCAAGGCAGGCCGTACTAACCCCGCTGACCTGCGGCTTTCGCCTTGCGCCGACCCCAGAAGCCCTTGGGCGCGGGGGCGGCGACCACGGCTCCCGCCGGATCCGCCTCGGCGGCCTGGGCCGTGTCGGCGTCAGCCGCCTCGGGATCGACGGCAACGCCCTCCGCCGTGTTCCCGGGCGCCACGTCGGTCTCCGCGGCGTCAGCGCCGGCCGAGGCGGCCTCCGCCGCACCCGCGTCAGCCACCACCGGGACAGCGGCATCACCACCGGTCACCACGGGATCGACCGCAACGCCCTCCGCCACATCCACGACCGCGTCCGCGTCCACCGTCCCAAGATCAGCGCCCACAGCCTCCGCCGTCTCCGCGACCCCGGAAACGTTCGCGGGCGCCACCTCACCCTCCGCGGCGTCAGCGCCGACCGAGGCGGCCTCCGCCGCACCCGCGTCAGCCACCACCGGGACAGCGGCATCACCACCGGCCACCACGGAATCGACCGCAACGCCCTCCGCCACATCCACGACCGCGTCCGCGTCCACCGTCCCAAGATCAGCGCCCACAGCCTCCGCCGTCTCCGCGACCCCGGAAACGTTCGCGGGCGCCACCTCACCCTCCGCGGCGTCAGCGCCGACCGAGGCGGCCTCCGCCGCACCCGCGTCAGCCACCACCGTCTCAAGATCGGCGCCCACAGCCTCCGCCGCATCCGGGTCAGCATGCGTGGCAGCCGCCTCGGCGTCGGCGGCATCGGCGGAGGCCGCACCCGCCTCCGTGTCGGTGTTCGCGTCAGTGGGGGTGGGCACGCCGTCGCCGTCGCCCGCCGCGGCTACGGCCGCCGCCGGGCCGGCGTCGGCCACCGCCGTTTCGGTGCTCGCCAGGGCCGCGTGGGAGCTCTTGGACTCCGCGTCGGTGGCGTTGTCGCCGTCACTCTTCTCCGCCGCCGCCGGGGCGGAGGAGCCATCGCCCTCGTCGGCCGGGGCCGGTTCCACCGACTCCTCGCGGCCGGGGCGGCGCTTCGCGGAGATCACCAGGTAGAGCACGGCGCCGACGAAGACGACCAGCGCCGTCCAGTCATTCAGCCGGAGCCCGAAGAACTCGTGCGCCTCGTCGATCCGCAGGTACTCGATCCACGCGCGGCCGACCGTGTAGGCCGCGACATACAGCGCGAACGCCCGGCCGTGTCCCAGCCGGAACCTCCGGTCGGCCCACAGCACCAGCAGACCGACGCCCAGGCACCACAGCGACTCGTACAGAAAGGTCGGGTGGAAGGTGCCGTTGTGGAGGCCGTTGTCGATCTCCACGGCCCAGGGCAGATCGGTGGACTTGCCGTAGAGCTCCTGGTTGAACCAGTTCCCCCAGCGCCCGATCGCCTGCGCGAACGCGATGCCCGGCGCGACCGCGTCCGCCATCGGCGGAAGCGCGATGCCCCGCCGTCGGCACGCGATCCACGCGCCCAGCGCGCCGCCCGCGACCGCGCCCCAGATGCCGATACCGCCGTCCCAGATCTTGAACGAGTCGACCCAGTCGCGGCCCTCGCCGAAATAGAGCTGGTAGTCGGTGACCACGTGGTAGACGCGCGCGCCGACCAGCCCGAACGGCACGGCCCACACGGCGATGTCGGCGACGGTCCCCGGCTGCCCGCCGCGCCGCACCCAGCGACGGCCGCCGAGCCAGATGGCGAGGAAGACACCGATGATGATGCACAGCGCGTAGCCGCGCAGCGGGAGCGGTCCGAGCTGGATCTCGCTCTCGCTGGGACTGGGGATTGAGGCAAGGATCTCCATGGTGTGCCCGACGCTACCGTGCCCGGCTCGTACGATCGAATCCAAGGCCCGGGTTCCTTCGCTGTGTCACGGCCACTGTCACGGCCACGGCCACGGCCACGGCGTCAGACGCGGGAGACGCAGCCGCACTCGCCGCTACCGAGGTCCTCGCCGCGGTCGTGACGAGAAGGACCGGACGGGGTGGTGGCGCGATCGAACTGTGCCTTGCCCCGCCTGTCCGGCCCTCGTGGGGCGCCTTCGGGGGACGGTGTCAGCCCTCCTCGCTCACGATCTCGTTGACCCGTTCCCGCAGGCGGTCGGGGGTGAGGGGGTCGGCGGTGTCGCCGTAGACATCGTCGCCGTTCAGGAGGACGGTCGGGGTCGCGTTGAAGTCCGAGTCCAGGAAGCCCGCGTTGGAGTTGTCCACCCACTCGTCGTGGTCGCCCTCCTGCACGCAGGCGCGGAACGACTCGGTGTCGAGACCCTCCACCTCGCCGGCCAGGTCGATCAGGCGGGACTTGTCGGCGAAGGCGTCGTCCCTCTCGGCGGGCTGGTTCTCGTAGAGGACGTCGTGGTAGTCGGGGAACTCGCCCTCGTCGTCGGCGCAGACGGCGGCGTTGGCGGCGTTCTGGGAGCCGTTACCGCCCATGTTGCCGTCGATGATCGTCACCAGGTGGTAGTCCACGCGGAGCTTTCCGGCGTCCGTCAGCTCGTGGATCGTGTCCCGGAACGTCGTCTCGAACTGACCGCAGGCCGGACAGCGGAAGTCCTCGTAGACGGCGAGCGTGGCCGGCGCATCCTTGTCCCCGACCGAGATGGGGTCGACCGCCGGTCCCTCCGTCGTCTCGCCGCCGTTCGCCGCGAAGACGCCCACCACGCCCGCGACCGCCAGGGCCGCGACGGCGGCGGCCGCGACCTTGGCGACGCGCTTCCTCCGCTCGGCCGCCTTCTCCCGATCCCGCTCCTCGCGCAGCCGTTCGCGGGCGCTGCGCTTCCCTTCACGATTCCGTTCGCTCACGTCCTGAGCCAACGAACCGGACCCGGTCAGGACACGCCCGGCCGGTGGATCTGACGAAGCGGTGACATCCGCCCGGCGACGGCCGGTTACCGCCGTCCCGGCGCCTAGCGTGGGCGGGGTGAACGTACGGAAGTCCGCGTTTGGTCCGGTGGCGTTTGATCTGGTGGCGGCGGCGGTGGCGGCGCTGCTCTTCGCCGCGGCGGCGGTCGTCGGGGTCGCCGTCTACGACGAGGAGACGCTGTTCCTCGCCTGGCCGCCGATGTTCGCCCGCTGGGAGCCGCACACCGGGCCGGGCACCCCGTGCGCGCTGATCGTCGCCGGGCTGACCGTGCTCTACGGGCCGCCGCTGGCACGGCGGTTGCCGTGGCGGTGGGTGCCGCTCGCGGCGGCCGGGGCCTCGTTGGCGTGGATCTGGTCGCTGGCGCTGATCGACGGCTGGCGGCCCGGCATCTACGGCACGCTCGCCTACGGGCACGAGTATCTGACCGTGATGGACCGGATCGGCGGGGTCCACGACTTCCTGCGCACCTTCACCGACCACATCCCGACGGACGCGCCGGAGCGCTGGCCCGCGCACGTGGCCGGGCATCCGCCGGGCGCGACGCTGACGTTCGTCGCCCTGGACCGGATCGGGCTGTCCGGCGGCGGCTGGGCGACGACGTTCTGCATCACGGTCGCGGCGAGCGCGGCGGCGGCCGTGCTGGTCACCGTGCGGGCGGTGGCCGGGGAGGAAATGGCCCGCCGGGCCGCGCCGTTCATGGTGCCGGCGCCGGCCGCCGTGTGGCTGGGGGTGTCGGCGGACGCCTGGTTCACGGCGGTGGCGGCGTGGGCGCTGGCGTTGCTGGCGCTGGCCGCCACGCGGTCGGTGCGGGCGCCGCGCGGGGCGGCGTTCGGCTCGGGGCTGCTCTTCGGTCTGCTCCTGTATCTGTCGTACGGACTGGTGCTGATGGGGATCGTCGGCCTCGCGGTGCTGTTCCTCGCCCGGTCGTGGCGGCCGTTGCCGTGGCTGTTGCTGGGGATCGCGCCGTGGGTGGTGGCGTTCACGGCGGGCGGGTTCTGGTGGTTCGACGGCTACTTCACACTGGTCGACCGCTACCACGCGGGGGCGGGCGGCTACCGTCCCTACGAGTACTTCGTGTGGGCGAACCTGGCCGTCCAGGTCGCGTCGGTCGGCCTGGCGACGGCGGCCGGACTGCGCCGCGCCGCGCTGCGACCGTGGAACGCGCCGCTGACGGTGCTGGTCGGCTCCGCGCTGTGCGCGATGCTGGTCGCGGACGTGTCCGGGATGAGCAAGGCCGAAACGGAGCGGATCTGGCTGCCGTTCGCGCTCTGGCTGCTGCCCGCCGCCGCGCTGCTGCCGGAGCGGCACGCCCGGTGGTGGCTGACCGCGCAGGCGGTGCTGGCGTTCTCGGTCAACTCGCTGTGGATGACGCGGTGGTGAGGCGGACGGTGATCCGTTTCCGGGGACGCCTCACGACCCGCGCACGGCGGACGCTCGGGTCGGAGGGCCGGGGCGAACCGCCTCTTCGACGCCGCGGTCCAGGGCCGGGCCGGCTACCGGCTCGCGCTCGATGCCGGCGTCACCGGCCCGTGCGGTCACCCGCGCGAGTACGTCGCGTCGCGCGATGGCCGAGCGCCGGGCGGAAGCGATGAACGGCGCGGGCCGGCCCGCGCCACCGTGCCCCACGGTGGCGCCGGGCCCCGGCGGGGCACCGCGTTCCGGCCCCGGTCCCGGCACCGGTCCCGCGGACCCTCAGGCCCGCAACGCCACGAACGCCCGGCCGTCGACCGCCCACTGGCCGGCCGTCGTCCATCCTTCGGACGCGGCCCGCGTCCGCAGCGCCGTCGGACCGAGACGGGCCCAGGGGAACGCGGGGCCCAGCGGGCCGTCGCCCGCGTCGAGGCTGACGTCGAACCGTTCGTCCACCTCCGCCGTCGCGGCCTCGGCGATCAACAGACCGCTGGGCGCCAGCAGTTGACGGACGCGACGGAACAACGCGGCCGGGTCGCCACCGATCCCTATGTTGCCGTCCATCAACAGCACACTCCCCCACCAGCCTTCGGCGGGCAGGTTCTGGAACACCGAACGCAGCAGCGCCGATCCGCCCTCGCTGCGCGTGCGGGCCACGGCGGCCGGGGCCGTGTCGATGCCGAGGGCGGGACGCGCCGCGCGGGCCAGCGCGGTGACCATCCGGCCGGGACCGCAACCGATGTCGAGCACGCTGCCCGCGCACCGCGCCAGCACCGTGCGGTCGGCGGGATCCGGCCCGGCGCACCAGCGTTCCACGTCGAGCGGCAGCCGGCCGCCGTCGGCGCGGCGCAGGAACAGCGGTCCCCGGCCGGCGCGCAGGGCCGCCGCGTACGCGTCTCCGGACCAGGTCACCGGGTGACGCCTTCCCGCGACCCGAGCCGCGCGTACGCCGCGGCGAACCGGCCGCCGGGGGCCGCCTCCTTGACGATCGCGGCGGCGTCGGCGGCCGTGTCCATGTCCCGCAGCGGTGCCAAGTCCCGTACGTTCAGGCCCGCTTCGACGAGCCGTCGGCGCTGGGCCGCACCGGTGCCGGGCGTTGACATCGGCACGCCGAGGATCAGCTCCGGGCGCGGCTCGGCCAGGCCGAGCGCCCAGAAGCCGCCGTCGGCGGCCGGGCCGAACCAGGCGCGGCGCGCGGGCCACGCCCCGGGGCCGGTGGCGGGGGCCAGCAGCGCCGGGGTGAGCTGCGGGGTGTCCATGCCGACCAGCAGCGCGGGGCCGGCGCAGTGGGCGAAGGCGGCGGCGATGCGTTCGTCCAGTCCGCCCCCGGCCTGCGGCACCACGTCGTAGCCCACGGGCAGCCACGACCCCGGGCGCCCCGCCAGCACCAGCAGGCGGCGCGTGGCGGGGACGGCCAGCAGCGTCCGCAGGGTGTCGGCCAGCGCGGCTTCGGCGAGCAGCGCGGCCTCCCCGGGGGTGAACGGCGGCGTCAGCCGCGTCTTCACCCGGCCGGGCACCGGCTCCTTGGCGATGACGACGAGGGTGGTCATCTCAGCACCGCCCGCATGTCGTTGACCGCGTGCCACGTGCCGCGCCAGGTGCCGGTCACCTTGGAACGGCCGGTGCGCGGCCGGTAGGCGACCTCGGTCTCCTCGATGCGCCAGCCCCCGTCGGCGGCCCTGACCACCATCTCCAGCGGATATCCGCTGCGCCGGTCGGTGAGGCCGAGGCCGAGCAGGGCGGGGCGCCGGGCCACCCGCATCGGTCCGAGGTCGGAAAGCCGTACGCCGGTGCGGCGGCGCAGCATCCGCGACAGGGCGCGGTTGCCGAGCCGGGCGTGCAACGGCCAGGCGCCGCGCGCGGTGGGGCGCCGGCCGGCCAGCACCAGGTCGGCGGTGCCACCGAGCACCGGCTCGGCCACGCGCGGGAGTTCGGCCGGGTCGAGGGTGGCGTCGCAGTCGCAGAAGGCGACGAGGTCGGCCGTGGCGGCCAGCAGCCCGGCGTGGCAGGCGGCGCCGAAGCCGCGGCGGGGCTCGTGGACGACGCGGGCGCCGAGCCGTTCGGCGAGGGCGGCCGAACCGTCCGTGGACCCGTTGTCCACGACCACGGCCCGCCAGCCGTCCGGGACGCGGTCCAGCACCCAGGGCAGGGCCTCGGCCTCATTCAGGCAGGGCAACACCAGGTCACCCGTTGCATGCGGGGAGTTGGTCACGCCCCTTACTCTACGGAGACAAGCCGGGCATTCCAGGACACTGCTCCTTACGAAACCCTGACGTCGTCACCGGCCTGCCCGGCGCGCGACCCGCCGCCGCGCGCCGGGTGTGACACTCGGTCCCATGCCACCGCAGCCGCCGCCCCCCTCCCCGCGCGTCCTGGTCGTGGACGACGACCCGACCGTCACCGAGGTCGTCGCCGGCTATCTCGACCGGGCCGGCTTCACCGTCGACCGCGCCGCCGACGGCCCCGGCGCGCTGGCGCGGGCCGCCGCGAACCCGCCCGACCTCGTCGTGCTGGACCTGATGCTGCCCGGCCTGGACGGGCTGACGGTCTGCCGCAGGCTGCGCGAGGCGGGGCCGGTGCCCGTCCCGGTGGTGATGCTGACCGCGCGCGGAGACGAGGAGGACCGCGTCCTCGGTCTGGAGGTCGGCGCCGACGACTATGTGACCAAGCCGTTCAGCCCGCGCGAGCTCGTGCTGCGCGTCGCCTCGGTGCTGCGCAGGACGAACGGTCCACCGCCGGGACCGGCCGCTCCGGAGGCGGCCGAGCTGCGCGGCGGCGGCATCACGCTCGACCCGGTCGCGCGCGTCGCGTCCGACGGGCGGGGGCCGTTGCGGCTGACGCTGCGCGAATTCGACCTGTTGGCACACTTCTTGCGTCACCCGGGGCGGGCGTTCAGCCGGGAGGAGCTGATGTCCTCCGTCTGGGGCTGGGACTTCGGGGACCTGTCCACCGTTACGGTTCATGTGCGGCGGCTGCGCCACAAGGTGGAGACGGATCCGGCGAGCCCCCGGCTGATCACCACGGTGTGGGGCGTCGGCTACCGCTTCGACGGGGAGTGACGAGGGCGATGGGCCTGAATCAACTGCTGCGCGATTTCCCGCTGATCGCACTCTACGCGGCGGCCGGCGCGGCCGTCGCCGGAGTGGTGGGCGCGCTGGTGCTGGTGGCCGTGCGGCGCCGTTCGGTGGCCGTCTCGCTGGCGGTGCTGATCGCGGCGACCGTAGGCTCGCTGCTCGCCGGGACGCTGTCGGTCGCCTGGGCGATGTTCCTGTCCGCGCACGACCTGGCCGTCGTGGTCACCGTCTGCGCCGTGGGCGCCCTGGGGGCCGCCGTGACCGCGCTGCTGCTGGGCCGTTGGGTGATCGGGGCGCACCGGGCGCTGGAGCGGTCGGCGCGGGTGCTGGGCGAGGGCGGCCCGTTCACCGCGCCCGCCATTCCGATGCCCGCCGAACTCGCGTCGCTGGCCCAGCGGTTGGCCGACACCAGCGACCGGCTCGCGGCATCCCGGGAGCGGGAGCGGGCGCTTGAGTCCTCGCGGCGCGAGCTGGTCGCGTGGATCTCGCACGACCTGCGCTCCCCGCTGGCGGGCCTGCGCGCGATGGCCGAGGCGCTGGAGGACGGCATCGCGGAGGACCCCGACCGGTATCACCGGCAGATCCGGGGCGAGGTGGAGCGGCTGAGCGACATGGTCGGCGACCTGTTCGAGCTCTCCCGGGTCCAGGCGGGCTCGCTCACACTGACCCCGGCGCGGCTGTCCGTGTACGACCTGATCAGCGACGCCATCGCCGGCGCGGATCCACTGGCGCGGGAGCGCGGTGTGCTGCTGGCCGACGACGGGGTGGAGCCGCTGCCGGTGGAGGTGGACGGCAAGGAGATGAGCCGGGTGCTGGCCAATCTGCTGGTCAACGCGATCCGGCACACCCCGGCGGACGGGACGGTCGCGGTGGCGGCCAGCCGCCGGGCCGGCTCGGTCGTGCTCTCCGTGACCGACGGCTGCGGCGGCATCCCGGCCGAGGACCTGCCGCGCGTGTTCGACACCGGCTGGCGCGGGACGGACGCCCGGACGCCGCCCGCCGGGGCGGGGCTCGGCCTGGCGATCGTGCGCGGGATCGTGGAGGCGCACGCCGGGCGCACGGGGGTACGGAACGTGCCGGGTGGCTGCCGGTTCGAGGTCATCCTCCCGGCGGCGGGGTGACACCCCGGCGCGCCGCCGCCACGGTCCCCCCGTGCCACTGGACCTATCGCTCGCCGCCATCGAGGAGGCCGCGCGCGTCATCGACCCGGTCTTCCGGAACAGCCCGAAGGTCACGCTGCCGCCCCGGGGCGGTGCTGAAGCTGGAGACGCTCACCCCGGTGCGCTCCTTACACAGGGCGCGGCGGGGACTGGTTGGGCCGGTGCTCGGCGCCGGGCGAGGTGCCGGTCGGCGCCTCGGCGGGGAACCTCGGCCAGGGCGTGGCATACGAGGGGCGTGGCGTACGGGGCACGGCCTACGGGGCACGGCGGCCTCGCCTGAGGCGACGGCGGGCATCTCGCCCCCTCCTCACCGCGCCGGCCCCGCTCCCCCGTTGAGCCCCGGCCCAGGACCCGGCCGCGCGGGTGAACCGCCTTATCGTAGGGGCGACTTGGCGAAGCGGGTCATGCCCTTCTCGAAGTCCACCCGGGGACGCCAGTCCAGCTCGGCGCGGAGGCGGGCCGAGGAGGCCGTGATGTGGCGGACGTCGCCCAGCCGGTACGCGCCGGTGACCTTCGGCTCCGGACCGCCGAACGCCAGGGCCAGGGCGCGCGCCATCTCGCCGACCGTGTGCGGCTCGCCGCTGCCCGTGTTGTAGGTCCGCAGCGCGCCGACCGGTGCGTCGGCGAGCGCGACCAGGGCCGCCGCGTTGGCCGCCGCCACGTCCTCCACGTGGACGAAGTCCCGCCGCTGCGCGCCGTCCTCGAACACCCGGGGCGGCAGGCCGCGTTCCAGGGCCGAGCGGAAGAACGAGGCCACCCCGGCGTACGGGGTGTCACGCGGCATCCGGTCGCCGTACACGTTGTGGTACCGCAGGCTGATCGCCCGGCCGCCCGTCGAACGGGCCCAGGCGGCGGCCAGGTGCTCCTGCGCCAGCTTCGTCGTGGCGTAGACGTTGCGCGGGTCGGCCGGGGCGTCCTCCCCCACCAGCCCGGGGATCAACGCCGCGCCGCACTCGGGACACAGCGGCTCGAACCGGCCCGCCGCCAGGTCCTCGGGAGCGCGCGGGCCCGGCCGGACCCGGCCGTGGCGCGGGCAGTCGTACCGGCCCTCGCCGTAGACCACCATCGACCCGGCCAGCACCAGAGCGCCCACCCCCGCGTCCGCCATCGCGGCCAGCAGCAGTGCCGTTCCGTGGTCGTTGACGCTCACATAGTCAGGCGCGTCCGCGAAGTCCTTGCCCAGACCGACCTTCGCGGCCTGGTGGCACACCGCGTCCACGCCCCGCAACGCCCGCGCGAGCGCCCCGGCGTCGCGGATGTCGGCGCGCGTCCACGCGATGTCCGGCCCCGGCGGCTCCGGTGGGCTGATGTCGAACACGGACGGCTGATGGCCCCGGACCAGCAGCTCCGCCACGACATGCGATCCGATGAACCCGGCTCCGCCGGTGACCAGTACGCGCATGACGCCACGCTAGCCAGCCCGCGCGCCGCAGCGGGGCAGGCGCGGCGCGGCCGTCAGTGTTCCGTAAGATCCGCCGGGGACTGCTCCCACGGCACGCTCAGCCACGGACTGTCCGGCTCGGTGCTCAGGATCTGATACACGGTCACCATGTCCGTGTACCAGTCGCCGAACTCCTCGCTGTCGAAGTGCAGACAGCGGCCCAGCACGAAGCCGACCGCGAACTCCGCCCACGACCGGTACACCTGGCGGCCGGCGTCGCCCACCCGCAGCAACGCCCGCTCGGTCTCGTCCCGTTCGCCGTACCGGGCGCCCAGCCCCCAGCGGGCCAGGCAGGAGGCACGACCGAAGTCCCAGGCCATGACGGAACGGACGCAGGTGTCGGCGTCGAGCAGGCCGTCGGCGCGGAAGCGAGCCTCGTACCGCAGCACGCGGCCGATCAGCTCCCGCACCAGCTCGATGTCCGCGTCCAGGTCGAACTCCGGCGGCTTGCCGGTCTGGTCCACGACCTCGGCGGTCCGGGACACCAACACCCGCTCCGCCGTGTCGCGCCAGTGCGCCGCCTCCGGCATCGCGCCATACTCCAGGATCAGCGCCTGCCGCACCCGCAGCACGAACTCCCAAGCCGGGGAGACGACTTCACCGTTGAGCAGCCGCTCGACGGTCTCCACCCACTCGGCCCGCCCAGTGACGCTCCACCACTTCCGCAGCAGCTCCTTCTCCTCGGTGTAGCCGCCCCACTGCCAGCCGAGGTGATTCCAGATCGAGCCGTTGTTCACCAGCAGCATCGCGCCGCACGCCATGCCGTGCGCGAGCGGGCCGTGCCGGTCGCCCGTCCACAGTGTCTTCAACTGCCGCTCGGCGGGCGGATTCTTGGCGTGCCGCTTCCAGCGCTTGGGATCGGCCGGGAGGAACGTCTCGACCGGAGTGCCCGGGTTGACCGCGAGCCAGCGCACGGACTTGGGCCAGACCTTGGCCAGCGACCGCAGATCGCTGCGCTCGAAGATGTGGTCCCCGACCGGCGGCGCCAGCATGCCGCGCGTGAAGACGGCCAGCGCCAACCCGTCGAACTTCGGGTCGCGGAACGGCCGGAACGGGATGCTGCCGGGCACGGCGTCCATCAGCTCACGGGACATCGGGAAGTAGAGGTCCGTGCCGGCCAGGATGTCGAAGAACGTGGGCCAGTTCTCGCTGTTCCCCGCGTCGTACAGGCCCTGTTCCACGCTTGTCGGCGCCTGCCACGGGGCGCTCCCCGTGGCCCCCTGAATCCCCATGGCCACGACTGTAGCGGGCGCGGCACCCCGGCCGGTACGCAGCGCGTACCGGCCGGAACGCCTCCCCACGCCGCGAGCGTCAGCGCCGGGTGCCGGCCGCCAGCTCGGCGGCCAGCGACCGCAGCGCCGCCAGCCCGGCCCCCTCGTCGTCCGGGTGGTCCAGCAGCCGCTGGACGAACGCCGATCCGACGATCACGCCGTCCGCGAACGCGGCGACCTCCGCCGCCTGCCGGGCGTTGGACACGCCGAGCCCCACGCACACCGGCAGCTCGGTGATCCCCCGCACGCGCCCGACCAGGTCCGCCGCCTCCCGGCCGACGGACTCCCTGGTGCCGGTGACACCCATCAGCGACGCGGCGTACACGAAGCCGCTGCCCGCCGCCGTGATGTCCGCGATCCGCGCGTCCTTGCTGCTCGGCGCGACGACGAACACCGTCGCCAGGCCGTGCCGTTCGGCCGCCTTCCGCCACGCCTCGGACTCCTCGACCGGCAGGTCCGGCAGGATGCAGCCCGCGCCGCCCGCCTCGGCCAGTTCGGCGGCGAACCGCTCGGGCCCGTACCGGTCCACCGGGTTCCAGTACGTCATGCACAGCACCGGGACGCCGGTCGCCGCGCGCACCTCGCGCACGGTGCGCAGCACGCCGGAGATCCTGATCCCGCCGCGCAGCGCGATGTCGTCGGCCGTCTGGATCACCGGGCCGTCCAGCACCGGGTCGCTGTGCGGCAGGCCGATCTCGATGATGTCGCAGCCGCCCTCCACCATCGCCGTCACGGCCCGGATGCCGCCCTCCAGAGTGGGGAACCCGGCCGGGAAGTACCCGATGAGGGCGGCCCGGTTCTCGTCCCGGGCCGCCGCCAGCACGGCGCCGAGCGCCCGCGCGTTGCCGCTCACTGGTTTCCTCCGTCGTCGTAGAGCCCGAAGTAGCGGGCGGCGGTGTCCATGTCCTTGTCACCCCGGCCGGAGAGGTTGACCACGATCAGGCCGTCCGGGCCCAGCTCGCGGCCCACGTCCAGGGCGCCGGCCAGCGCGTGGGCGCTCTCGATGGCCGGGATGATGCCCTCGGCGCGCGACAGCAGCCGCAGCGCCCGCATCGCCTCGTCGTCCGTGACCGGGCGGTACTCGCCGCGGCCGAGGTCCTTCAAATAGGCGTGCTCGGGGCCGATGCCGGGGTAGTCGAGACCGGCGGAGATGGAATACGGCTCGGTGATCTGGCCCTCGTCGTCCTGGAGGACGTAGGACCGCGAGCCGTGCAGGATGCCGGGCTCGCCCGCGGTGAGGGTCGCGGCGTGCTCGCCGGAGTCGACGCCGTGTCCGGCGGCCTCGCAACCGACGAGGCGGACGTGCTCGTCCGGGATGAACGCGTGGAACAGGCCGATCGCGTTCGACCCGCCGCCCACGCACGCCACGACCGCGTCGGGCAGCCGCCCGGCCCGCTCCAGGATCTGGCGGCGGGCCTCGACGCCGATGACGCGGTGGAAGTCGCGCACCAGGGTGGGGAACGGGTGCGGCCCGGCGACCGTGCCGAACAGGTAGTGCGTGCGGTCGACGTTGGCGACCCAGTCGCGGAACGCCTCGTTGATCGCGTCCTTCAGGGTGCGGCTGCCGGAGGTGACCGGGATGACCTCGGCGCCGAGCATGCGCATCCGGGCCACGTTCAGCGCCTGACGCTGGGTGTCGATCTCGCCCATGTAGATGGTGCAGTCGAGGCCGAACAGGGCGCAGGCGGTGGCGGTGGCGACGCCGTGCTGGCCGGCGCCGGTCTCCGCGATGACCCGGGTCTTGCCCATCCGGCGGGTGAGGAGGGCTTGCCCCAGCACGTTGTTGATCTTGTGGGAGCCGGTGTGGTTGAGGTCTTCCCGCTTGAGGAAGACGCGCGCGCCGCCCGCCTGCTCGGCGAAGCGCGGGACCTCGGTGAGCGGGCTGGGCCGACCGGTGTAGTGGACGAGCAGCTCGTCCAGCTCGGTGGCGAAGGCCGGGTCGGTCTTGGCCTTCTCGTACTCGGCGGCGACCTCCTCGACGGCGGCCCGCAGGGCCTCGGGGATGAACGTGCCGCCGAAATCGCCGAAGTATCCCCCGGCGTTGGGGACTTTGCCCTCAGGGTCGGGAAAGAAGTGCTGTGCGGACATCGGGTGCCTTTCGGGCGTGATGACAGGAGAGGAGCTGGGGGCGCGGGCGGACGCGGCTGCCCGTCCGGGGGCCGGCGCGGTCCGGCACCCGGGCCGGACCGTACGGCCGCCACCGGCCACGGTCACGCACCGGCACGGCGACACGGCGACTCGGCGACACGGTGAACGCGGACAGACGGCGGACACGCCCGACGGACCACCGGCCAGGGCGAACCGGGGACACCGTCCGGACCGACCCGGCATGACTCACCGGGACGTGAACGCGCCACCCGTGCGCCGACACGGCGGACAGACAGGGCTCGGCGCCACCGGCCGGGCCGGTGCACCGCCGACGGCCGACGCCCGCGCCGCGCGCCTACCGGCCGGGGCGGACCAGGGCGTGGGGCGTGGCGGCGTGGGCCGCGGGCCGGGCGCGCCATCGGCGACCGTTGATCTGGCCGGGCTCACAGCCGATGTGATAGCGCACGCGGCGGCCCAGCACACGCCGGGCGGGGGCACGGCAGCCGCGTGGCCGCGTGCCTCGGAACGGATTCCGCACCGCGCGCACGGGCTCAGCGCCCCTGGCGCAGGGCCGGGTGGGCGCCCGCGGCGACCAGGTCGGCCACGGCGGCGCGCGGGTCGCGGCCGGTCACCAGGGACTCACCGACCAGGACGGCGTCGGCGCCGTCGTTGGCGTAGGCGATCAGGTCGTGCGGCCCGCGCACGCCCGACTCCGCGATCTTGACGATGTGGTCGGGGATCTCCGGGGCGACCCGGGCGAAGGTGGAACGGTCCACCTGGAGCGTCCTCAGATCCCGCGCGTTGACCCCGATGACCTTGGCGCCGGCGTCGACCGCGCGCCGCGCCTCTTCCTCGTCGTGCGCCTCGACCAGCGGCGTGAGCCCGATGGACTCGGCCCGCTCCACGAGCGAGACGAGGGCCTCCTGCTCCAGCGCCGCGACGATCAGGAGCACCAGGTCCGCGCCGTACGCGCGGGCCTCCCAGAGCTGGTAGGAGGTGACGATGAAGTCCTTCCGCAGCAGCGGGACGTCCACCCGGGCCCGGACGGCGGCCAGGTCCTCCAGGGAGCCGCCGAAGCGCCGGCCTTCCGTCAGCACGGAGATCGCCGCCGCGCCGCCCGCCTCGTAGTCGGAGGCGAGCCCGGCGGGATCGGCGATGGCGGCCAGGGCGCCCTTGGACGGGCTGGACCGCTTGACCTCGCAGATCACGGTGACGCTGTCGCCCTTGAGCGCGGCCACCCCGTCCTTGCTCCGCGGGGCCTTCGCGGCGGACTCCTTGAGCTCGTCGAGGCTCACCCGCGCCTGCCGCTCGGCGAGGTCCGCGCGGACTCCCTCGATGATCTCGTCGAGCACACTCACGCGACCGGCCCCTTCCTGTCTGGTCCGGCGACCAGACCCCATGATGGTATCCGCCAAACGGCGGAGCGTTCGCATCCACCTGTCAAGCCGCTGGTCAGGGGACTAGGAAGGCGCCGAACGGGAGGTTTCTCACCACCGTGAACACCACGAGCGCCCCGCCGAGCGCCCATCCGTGCGCCGGCCGCGCGGCCGGGATGATCGCCGCGCCGCGCCACGCCGACACCAGCCACACCACCAGCCCCACGGCCAGGGCCGCGAGCCCGGCGACGGCGGGCGCGTTGGCGCTCAGCGCGCCCGCCAAGTCGCCGTGGGCCAGGGCGTGGGCGCTGCGCAGCCCGCCGCAGCCGGGGCAGTACAGACCGGTGAGCGCCAGGACCGGACAGGCCGGGTAGTGCCCCGGCTCGTGGGGGTCGACGGCCGCCACCCAGCCGAACGCCGCGCCCGCGGCGGCCAGAGCCGCCAGCGGCGCGACAGCCGGGGAGAGCGGACGCCCGGACAAGGGCCGCGTGTCAGCCGCTGACGGCCGACTGCTCCGACTCGGGCGAGGTGGCCGGCGCGGGCACGCCGTCCTTGCCAACGGTGGCGCCCGCGGCCTCGGCCTGCGCCGCGGCCTTCCGCGCCGGGGTGGCGTGCGGCTGAGCCGGCGGCTGGCCATACCCCATGGCCCGCAGCACCAGGCCGACGACTCCACCGAGGCCGACGACGACCCCACCGGCCGCGACGCCCAGCGGCTCGGCCAGCACCGTGTAGGCGCCGCCGATACCGAACCCGATGAAGGCGATGACGACACCGGTCCAGGCGGCCGGAGAGTTTCCGTGGTGGTAAGGGCCCGGCATGTGTGTGCTCCTCGTCGGTCAGGATTCGCGGACGCGCTGCCTCAGCGCACCCTCCGCCATTGTGGCAGGCCGCTCCGACAGTCCCGGCCGGGGTCCCACGTCTGCTTCACCACAGAACCCGTCCGGCCGGGCGCGGGGCTCAGGCGTGTTGTCCCGCGCGTTCCCGCCCGGGCGGGAACGGGCCCGCGTCGCCGAATCGCGGGAGCACGACCCCGAGCACGACCCCGAGCACGAATCGCGGGCACGACCCCGAGCACGACCCCGAGCACGAGCGCGCTCCGGCGCCTCGCCCCCCCGGGGGGCGAGGGGAGCCGCGCGCTGATCCGACGGGACTGGTCAGCCCCGGCCTAGGTCGGGTCCTCGCCCCGGTCCAGGGCGCGCCAGATGTCCTCCGGCCGGTCGTCCGGATCGCCGGCGGCGACGCCCCCGGCGCCCCCCTCACGCGCGCCCGCCGGGCGCCGGGCCGATCGCTCGTACCGGCCGGACATCGCCGGCCACTGCTGCCCGTAGCTCAGCGCCAGCAGCCCGGCGCACAGCAGCAGCAACCCGCCCAGCGCCGAGAACCACGGCCAGCCGGTGTGGCTGACGCCCGTGACGGCGGCCCGCGTGAGGCCCATCGCCTCGGCCGCGTTCGACTCCAGCGCCTCGGTGTCCCCGGAACCGAGCAACGCCGCGCCGATCGCCCCGGCACCACTGAGGGCCAGCACCGACGAGACGACCGCCCGGCCGGTGCGGCGCACCGCGAAGACCGCGACCAGGGACGCGAGGCCGACCAGGGCCAGCGCGCTGGGCAGGCCGGAGACGGCGCTGCCGCTCGCGGTCACCGGCAGCTCCGCGCCGGAGACGGCCGTCTCGCCCTCGCCCCAGGTCTGTCCCGCCGAGATCAGGACGACGGTGGCCCCCGCCGCGCCGCTGAGCAGCGCCACGGCGAGCGTGCGGCGGGTCGTTCCGGGGCTGATCCCCGTGCTGTCGGCGCGGTCAGGGCCGTCGGCGGGGTCGGCGGGGTCGGGAGTCACCCGTCCACGCTACCGCGCAGTTTGCCCGCCGTGGCCACCGCCCTCAGAACGGCCGCGGCCTTGTTCCGGCACTCGGTGTCCTCCGCGACCGGGTCGGAGTCGGCCACCACCCCGGCCCCGGCCTGCACATACGCCACGCCGTCGCGCAGCACGGCGGTGCGGATGGCGATGGCCGTGTCCGCGTCGCCCGCGAAGTCGAGATAGCCGACGCAGCCGCCGTAGACGCCGCGCCGGGTCGGCTCCAGCTCCTCGATGATCTGCAGGGCCCGGGGCTTGGGGGCGCCGGAGAGGGTGCCGGCCGGGAAGCAGGCGGTGAGCGTGTCGAAGGCGGTGCGGCCGGCGGCCAGCCGTCCGGTGACGGTGGACACGATGTGCATCACGTGGCTGTAGCGCTCGATCGACATGAAGTCGACCACCTCGACGCTGCCGGGGGCGCAGACGCGGCCGAGGTCGTTGCGCCCGAGGTCGACCAGCATCAGGTGCTCGGCGCGCTCCTTGGGGTCGGCCAGCAGCTCCTCGCCGAGCGCCGCGTCCTCCTGCGGGGTCGTGCCGCGCGGCCGGGTGCCGGCGATGGGGTGGAGCATGGCGTGGCCGTCCTCCACCTTGACCAGCGCCTCCGGACTGGAGCCGACGATGTCGCAGTGCTCGAAGCGCAGCAGGTACATGTACGGGCTGGGGTTGGTGGCGCGCAGCACGCGGTAGACGTCCAGGGCGCTCGCCGGGCAGGGCGTCTGGAAGCGCTGGGAGGGCACGACCTGGAAGGCGTCGCCGGCCCGGATGTACTCCTTCACCGTCTCGACGGCCCGCTGGTAGTCGGGGCCGCCCCAGCGCCCCTCGTAGGGCGGCAGCTCGGCGGGCGGCAGGGCGGTGACCGGGACGGCGGGGGCGGGCCGGGCGAGATCGGCGGTCATGGCGTCGAGCCGGGCGACGGCGTCGGCCCACGCCTCGTCCACGCCGGTCTCCAGATCGTTGTGGTTTATGGCGTTGGCGATCAGCAGCACCGTGCCGTCGCGGTGGTCGAGGACCGCGAGGTCGGAGGCGAGCATCAGGGTGAGCTCGGGCAGGCCGAGATCGTCCTCGGTGCTGTCGCCGATCGACTCCAGGCGGCGGACGATGTCGTACCCGAGATACCCGACCATGCCGCCGGTGAAGGGCGGGAGGCCGGGCGAGCGCGGGGTGTGCAGGGCCTGGAGCGTCTGGCGCAGCACGTCCAGCGGGTCGCCGGCGGTGGGCACGGAGACGGGCGGGCTGCCCAGCCAGTGCGCGAGGCCGTCCCGGACGGTGAGCGTGGCGACACTGCGCACGCCGACGAAGGAGTAACGGGACCAGGTGCGGCCGTTCTCGGCGGACTCCAGCAGGAACGTGCCGGTGCGCTCGCCCGCCAGCTTCCGGTACAGCCCGATCGGGGTGTCGCCGTCGGCGAGGAGGCGGCGGGTGACCGGGATGACCCGGCGGTCCTTGGCGAGGACCCGGAAGCGCTCAAGGTCTGGCGTCGTCATGGCGGCCGAGCCTACTTCTCGGGGGTGTCGAGCGGGAGACGCCCGGCGTCGAAGCAGGTGCGGTCGCCGGTGTGGCAGGCGGCGCCGACCTGGTCGACCCGCACCAGGACCGTGTCACCGTCGCAGTCCAGGGCCACGGATTTCACGTGCTGCACGTGTCCGGAGGTGTCGCCCTTCACCCAGTACTCGCGGCGGCTGCGGCTCCAGTAGGTGCAGCGGCCGGAGGTGAGGGTGCGGCGCAGGGCCTCGTCGTCCATCCAGCCGAGCATGAGCACCTCACCGGTGTCGTACTGCTGGGCGATGGCGGGCACCAGGCCGTCAGCCGTGCGCTTGAGGCGGGCGGCGATGGCCGGGTCGAGCACGGGCGTGCCGGATGTGCTGCTGGACATGGCTTCATTCTGCCGCCATTCCGGGGCGTTCACGCCGGGCGAGGGGTGCCGCCAAACCGTAGGGTGAACGCATGTCGACCCATGCGAAGCGTGAACGTCTGCTGTTGGCGGACCAGTTGGAGACCGTTGGGCCCGAGGCGCCCACCCTGTGCGAGGGGTGGACGGCCCGCGACCTGGCGGCGCACGTGGTGACGCGGGAGCGGAACGTGGAGCCGATGGCGTCGGCGGTGGTCAAGCCGCTGGCGGCGCGTGCCGAGCGGGTGCGGGCGGAGAGCGCCGCCCGGCCCTACGACGAGCTGATCCAGCTGATCAGGACCGGGCCGCCGCGCAGGTCACCGTTCGCGCTGAAGCAGCTCGACGAGGCGGCGAACACCGTGGAGTTCTTCATTCACACCGAGGACGTGCGGCGGGCGCAGCCGGAGTGGACGCCGCGCGAACTGGACCCGGTGTTCGCGGACGCGCTGTGGAAGCGGCTGGAGACGGCGGCACGGCTGATGGGCCGGCGCAGCCCAGTCGGTCTGGTCCTGCGGCGGCCCAACGGTCAGACGGCCGTCGCCCACAAGGGCCTGCCGGTGGTGACGGTCACCGGTGACCCGGGTGAGCTCCAGTTGTTCGCCTGGGGGCGGCAGGACGCGGCCCGGGTGGAGCTGACGGGCGAGGAGGACGCGATCGCGGAGGCCCGGTCGGCGCGGCTCGGGCTCACCTGACGGCCGCGCCGGTCCGCCCGGCGGGCGCTCCACCCCGGCCGTGCCCAGCAGGGCGGTGGCGTGGACGTCGCTGGTCGGGGTGGACCAGAACATGTGCAGCATCGCCTGGTAGGAGAGCATCGCCAGTCCCGGGTCCGCGCCGACGCAGTCGGCGCGGCTGACCACGGCCAGCGTGGAGCGGTGGGCCTCCAGGGCCGCCCGGGGGCCGCTGTAGAAGGTGTACGCGCCGGGCTGGGCGATGCCGGGCGGCGGCACCGTGATCCCGCCGGCGATCAGCTCGGCACCGCGTTCGGCCGCCCGGGGGCCGCTGTAGAAGGTGTACGCGCCGGGCTGGGCGATGCCGGGCGGCGGCACCATGGTCCCGCCAGTGATCAGCTCGGCACCGCGTTCGGCCGCCCAGCGGGCCGCCTCGCGGCGCCGTCGCCCGCCGGCCGGTCGGCACGGTGTTCCTGGCACCGTTCTTCCCCGTTATCAAGTGCCCCTGAAATCATGGCACTTCGTCACTTACAGCGGCGAACCTCGGTCCGGGGACACACGCTACGACACCGGCCCGCGGTTCCCCGCCACAGGCGGCGGTCAGCGCTTGCCGCGCCCCGAGAGCAGGTCGCGGGCGCGGTCCACGAGTCCGGTGCCCCTCGCGAGCAGCCTGTTGAACGGCGGCTTGTCGGGGGCGGCGGGATGCGGGCGGGTCGGCGCGGTCCTCTTGGCGTGCCGGACCTGGTCGCCGAGCCGCTCCAGCTCCTCCTCCGAACAGCAGATCCGCAACGCCGGGAAGAGGTTGTCCTCCTCGTCCTGCATGTGGCTGCGGATCTCACTCATCAACTTGTCCATCAGCCGGTCGAATTCGGGATCGCCCGCGTCGTGCCGCTCCAGCTCCTTCATGATCCGCTCGGCGGCCGTGTGGTCCTCGATCTCCCTGTCCGCGACGCGATCCCCGTCCGTGAGGTGCTCGCGCACGGCGGGATACAGGTGCGTCTCCTCCGCGATCGAGTGCCGGACCAGCTCGATGGTCACCTGGTCAGCCAGGAGCTTGCGGCGCTTCTCGCCGGTCGGAAGCCGCTCGATCTCCTGGAAGATGTCCTCCACCTCCTGGTGATCCGCGACCAGTTCCCGCACGATGTCTCCGGCGTGCCCCATGAGTCTCCGCCTTTCCGCGGCCCCTGAACGGTTGGTCGCCACCGCGCCGCCACGCCACCGGGTTACCGGCGCCGCGGCGGCGGAAACGTGGCCGGGCGATGCGCGCCCCCATCGCGACCCTGTGTGACCACCGGGCGCGCCGCACGCCGGACTCGTCCGAAAGGCTGACGGGAACGGGCCGGGAACAAGGCGACGGAACGTGACCCCCGTCATCCCGGATCCCCGAATGGAGGAGTACGCTTGCGACGCTTCGCACGCAGGATCGGGAGGGTGCTTCGTCCGTGTGCGCCGATCTTTCCCCCGTCATAGCCGCCACCACGCAGTGGCTTCTGCGCGCCTACCCGGCCGCCGACGGCGCCCTGAGCGAGGTGCTCGCCGAAGTGCAGGCCCGACAGGCCGTGACCGTCGCGGCCTGGCTGCGTTACCCCACCTCCGTGGACGCCGCGCTCGTCGCCATGGCGGGCCCCGGGGGCTCGGCCCGGCTGGACTGGGTCGTCGGCGCGGACACCGTGCTGCCCGAGGGCGACGAGTTCGCGTGGCGGTCGTGGGTGGACGAGGCCGTGGCGAGCTGGGCCGCGTGCCTGCTCGGCTCCCCGGCGCTGGCGGCGCGGGCGGTGGCCGCGGTGGCCGGCGGCGAGCACGCCGCCGAGACCCCGATCGAGTTCCGCCGCCTGACGTTCCCGGCCGAACGCGACCGCCGGGCCGCGACCCTGATGCGCCACCCCGACCTGCTCGCCCCGGTCGCCGACCTCCACCGCGCCCAGCTCCTGGCCCGCCTCGACCCCGACCCGGTGGGCAGCACCTGACACGGAACGCGCGCCCCCCGTACGCGCGGCGACCCACCCCAGGTACCCCCGCGAGCCCGCCGCCGAGGTGCGGGCCCGCTGACCGGCCACCCCGTCGATGTCAGGAGCTGACCGGCCCGCCGCGCCAGGCCGGGAACGGTCGCTCGCCGACCGCGACGTCGAAGGCCGCGCGGGCCAGCAGGCGGGTGGAGTCCAGGGTCGGCAGCGGCGAGACGTCGGGCGTCACCAGCAGCGGGATCTCGGTGCAGACAAGGGCGACCGCGTCACAGCCACGCGCCGCCAGGTCCTCGATGATCCTCACGTACTCCCGGCGCGAGTCCTCGCTGAGCACCCCGTTCAGCAGCTCACCGAAGATGATCTCGTTGACGAGCAGCCGGTCGTCCGGGGTCGGCAGCTCGGCGGCGATGCCCCGGGCCGCCAGCGCTCGCGGGTAGACCGGGCCGTCCATCGTGTAGCGGGTGCCGAGCACGCCGACGCGCGTGCGTCCCTCGCGCGCCGCCTGGCCGGCCACCACCTCCGCGATGTGCAGGCCCGGCAGCGGCAGCTCGGTGCCGGGCAGCTCCAGGGCCATGTGCGCGGTGTTGTCCGGGCAGACGAAGAAGTCCGCCCCGGCCCGCGCGAGCCGCTCCACGCTCACGGCCAGGATGTCCCGGACCGACCCGTGGTCGCCCGAGTCCCAGCCGGGCATGCTGCGTGCCAGCGCGATGACGTCCAGCGTCACGTCCGGGTGCTCGTCGGGGCCGAGGCGGCGGAAACCCTCCTGGCAGAACGCCCGGAAGCAGAGCGCCGCGCCTTCCGTGCTGTGGCCGAGAATGCCGAGATGCCGGTGGTGCATGCCGTTCTCCAGGAAAGAGTGAGCCGCCAGGGAAGGAGGGATAGGAGCGAAGCTCAGCGCGCGACACCCGGCCGCCGCCGGTGGGACAGCAGAATCCGTTGCAGCTCGCGCGCCGCGCGCGGTGGCGAGACGTCGCCCCGGTGCGCCACCGAGATCGTCCGGTGCAGGCCGGGCGGGGCGAACGGGGTCGCCCGCAGGCCGGAGCGGTCGGCGACCATGCTGGGCACCACGGCCACTCCCAGCCCCGCCCGCACGAAGCCGAGCACGGCGTCCATCTCGCCGCCCTCCACGCTGAACGACGGCTCGAAGCCCGCCCCGTGGCACGCCACGACGGTCAGCTCCCGCAGGTCGTAGCCGTGCCGGAACATCACCAGCGGCCGGTCCCGCAGATCCGCGACCCGGATGTGCCGGCCCGCCACGGGCGCGGGCGCGGCGGGCGACGAGATCACCACCAGGTCCTCGCGCAGCAGCTCCTCGGTGGACAGCGCCGGGGCCTGGCCGGGCAGCGGGGTGATGATCAGCGCGAGATCCAGCTCCCCGGCGGCCAGAATCCGCACCAGGTCCTGGGAGCCGTCCTCGTGCACGAACAGCTCGACGCCCGGATAGCTGTCGCGGAACGCGCGCAGCACGCCGGGGATCAGGCTGGCGCACAGGCTCGGCGTCGCCCCGAGCCGCACCCGCCCGCGCCGGAGCTGGGCGACCTCCTGCACCTCGCGGCGGGCGGTCTCGGTGTCGGCGAGGATGCGGCGGGCCAGCGGCAGCAGGGCCGCGCCCGCGTCGGTGAGCGAGATGTGACCGCGCGCCCGGTGGAACAGCTCGGCGCCCAGCTCGCGCTCCAGGGAGCGGATCTGCTGCGAGAGCGACGGCTGGGCGACGTGTTCGCGGCGCGCGGCCCGCGTGAAATGCAGGGTTTCCGCGACGGCGGTGAAGTAACGGAGCTGCTGAAGCTGCATGGGACCATCCCGAGGCCGATAGGCAGAGCCTATCGAAAGCAGGTCTCCTATGTCTTGGACTGATGTCCCGCGACGGTCCTACCGTCATGTCATGGCACTGGCGACGCGGCCCCGCACGACGCGCACCACGCGCACGGACCGCCGACCGACGACGGTCGGCCGGTTGTGGCAGTCGACGATCGGCAAGAAGACGGTGATGGCCGTCAGCGGCGCGATCATGCTCCTCTACCTGATCGCGCACATGATCGGGAATCTCAAGGTCTTCTTCGGCCCCGACGACATGAACGAGTACGCGCACTGGCTGCGCACCCTCGGCGATCCGGTGCTGCACCACGAGTGGTTCCTGTGGATCCTGCGCGCCGTCCTGCTCACGGCCGTGGTCGCCCACGGCTGGGCCGCCTGGCGGCTCAGCCGCCTGGACAACGCCGCCCGCCCGGTGAAGTACGTGCACCGGCGCGCCCGGAGCGGCTACGCCACCCGCACCATGCGCTGGGGCGGCGTGGTCCTGGCCCTGTTCATCGTCTGGCACATCCTCGACCTCACCACCGGCACCGTGAACCCGAACGGCGAGAGCGGGCGCCCGTACCAGAACATCGTCGCCACGTTCGACACCTGGTACGGCAACGCGATCTACGCCGTCGCGATGATCGCCGTCGGCCTGCACATCCAGCACGGCTTCTACAGCGCCGCCCAGACGCTCGGCGCGGGCAGCCGCACCCGCGACCGCGCGCTCAAGGCCACCGGCAACGGTCTCGCCCTGGTGCTGACCGTCGGCTTCCTCTCCGTCCCCTTCGGCGTGATGACCGGAATCGTCAAGTGAGCGATGTGATCAGCGTGAGCAGCTACCTCGACTACACCACGGGCGACGCGCTCGTGGACACCAAGGCCCCCGGCGGCCCGATCGCCGAGCGGTGGGACCGCCGCCGCTTCGAGGCCAAGCTGGTCAACCCGGCCAACCGGCGCAAGCACACCGTCATCGTGGTCGGAACCGGTCTGGCCGGCGGCGCCGCCGGTGCCACCCTCGCCGAACAGGGCTACCGCGTCATCCAGTTCTGCTACCAGGACTCCCCGCGCCGCGCCCACTCCATCGCGGCCCAGGGCGGCGTCAACGCCGCGAAGAACTACCGCAACGACGGCGACTCCGTCCAGCGCCTCTTCTACGACACCGTCAAGGGCGGCGACTTCCGCGCCCGCGAGTCCAACGTCTACCGCCTCGCCCAGGTGTCGGTCGAGATCATCGACCAATGCGTCGCCCAGGGCGTGCCGTTCGCCCGCGAGTACGGCGGCTTGCTGGACACCCGCTCGTTCGGCGGCGTCCAGGTCTCCCGTACCTTCTACGCCCGCGGCCAGACCGGCCAGCAGCTCCTGCTCGGCGCGTACCAGGCGCTCTCCCGCCAGATCGCCGCCGGGAACGTGGAGACGCACCCGCGCACCGAGATGCTCGACCTGATCGTGATCGACGGCCGGGCCCGGGGCATCGTGGCCCGCGACCTCGTCACCGGCCGCGTCGACACCTACATCGCGGACGCCGTCGTGCTGGCCACCGGCGGCTACGGCAACGTCTTCTACCTCTCCACCAACGCCAAGAACTCCAACGCCACCGCCATCTGGCGCGCCCACCGGCGCGGCGCGTTCTTCGCCAACCCCTGCTTCACCCAGATCCACCCCACCTGCATCCCGCGCTCCGGCGAGCACCAGTCCAAGCTGACGCTGATGAGCGAGTCGCTGCGCAACGACGGCCGCATCTGGGTCCCGGAGCGGGCCGGCGACACCCGCTCCCCCGCCGAGATCCCCGAGGACGAGCGCGACTACTACCTGGAGCGGATCTATCCCTCCTTCGGCAACCTCGTGCCCCGCGACATCGCCTCCCGCGCCGCGAAGAACGTCTGTGACGAGGGCCGGGGCGTCGGCCCCGGCGGGCAGGGCGTCTACCTGGACTTCGCGGACGCCATCGCCCGCATGGGCCGCGACGCGGTGGCCGCCAAGTACGGGAACCTGTTCGAGATGTACGAGCGGATCACCGCCGAGGACCCATACCGCGTCCCGATGCGCATCTATCCGGCGATCCACTACACGATGGGCGGTCTGTGGGTCGACTACGACCTCCAGACCACCGTGCCGGGTCTGTTCGCCATCGGCGAGGCCAACTTCTCCGACCACGGCGCCAACCGGCTGGGCGCCTCCGCGCTGATGCAGGGCCTGGCCGACGGGTACTTCATCCTCCCGGCCACCCTCGCCGACTACCTCGCCCGCACCCCGAACGACGAGGTGGCCGCCGACCATCCGGCGGTCGACGAGGCGGTGTTCGCCGTCACCGACCGCCTCTACCGGCTCCTGTCCAACAACGGCGACCGCACCCCGGACTCGTTCCACCGCGAGCTGGGCGAGCTGCTGTGGGACGAGTGCGGCATGGCCCGCGGCGAGGCCGGGCTCCGCAAGGCGCTGGACCGTATCCCGGCCCTGCGCGCCGAGTTCTGGGAGCGGATCAAGGTGCCGGGCAGCGGCACCGAGCTCAACCAGTCGCTGGAGAAGGCCAATCGCGTCGCCGACCACCTGGAGCTGGCCGAGCTGATGTGCCTGGACGCACTGCACCGCGCCGAGTCCTGCGGCGGCCACTTCCGCCAGGAGAGCCAGACCCCGGACGGCGAGGCCGCCCGCCGCGACGACGCCTTCTCCTACGCGGCGGCCTGGGAGTTCACGGAGCCGGGCGCGGCGCCCGTGCTGCACAGGGAAGACCTCGTCTTCGAGCACGTCCACCCCACCCAGCGGAGCTACGCGTGAACCTCACCCTGCGCATCTGGCGCCAGCAAGGCCCCGACGCCCAAGGGGCCATGTCCACCTACGAGGTCACCGGCATCTCCCCGGACATGTCGTTCCTCGAAATGCTGGACACCCTCAACGAGGAGCTCATCCTGCGCGGCGAGGAGCCCGTCGCGTTCGACCACGACTGCCGCGAGGGCATCTGCGGCGCCTGCGGCATGGTCATCAACGGGCAGGCCCACGGCCCGGAGCGGACCACCACCTGCCAGCTCCACCTGCGGCACTTCGCGGACGGCGACACGATCGACATCGAGCCGTGGCGGGCCGCCGCGTTCCCCGTGGTCAAGGACCTGGTCGTGGACCGGTCCGCGTTCGACCGCGTCATCGGCTCCGGCGGCTATGTCACCGTCCCGACCGGCAGTGCTCCCGAGGCGCACGCGACGCCGGTCCCCAAGGCCGTCGCCGACATCGCGTTCGAGCACGCCGAGTGCATCGGCTGCGGAGCCTGCGTGGCGGCCTGCCCCAACGGCTCCGCGATGCTGTTCACCTCCGCCAAGATCGTCCACCTCAACTCCCTGCCCCAGGGCGCCCCCGAGCGCGAGAGCCGGGTCCTGGAGATGGTCGGGACGATGGACGACGAGGGCTTCGGCGGCTGCACGGTCACCGGCGCGTGCACGTCGGTCTGCCCCAAGGGCATCCCGCTCACCTCGATCACCACCATGAACCGCGAGTACCTGCGCGCGCTCGGCAAGAGCGGCTAGGCCGGCGCGATCCCCCAGAACGCGGGGGCGGCCCTTCTCGAACGGCAGTGCGGCTCGGCTCCCCGCGCTGGAGGACCGCCCCCGCTCCCACCCTTCTAGCGGCCTCTAGCGGACCGCGTAACCGGCTTCCCGCAGCGTGCTCTTGACCTCGCCGATCCGCAGATCCCCGAAGTGGAAGACCGAGGCGGCCAGCACCGCGTCCGCGCCCGCCGCGATGGCCGGCGGGAAGTGATCGAGCCGGCCCGCGCCGCCCGAGGCGATCACCGGCACCGTCACCCGCGCGCGCACCGCCGCGATCATCACCGCGTCGTACCCGTCCTTGGTGCCGTCCGCGTCCATGGAGTTCAGCAGGATCTCGCCCGCGCCCAGCTCGGCCGCCCGGTGCGCCCACTCCACCGCGTCCATCCCCGTGCCGCGCCGGCCGCCGTGCGTGGTCACCTCGTAGCCCGAGGGCGTCACCGTGCCCTCGGGACAGCGTCGCGCGTCGACCGACAGCACCAGCACCTGGTTGCCGAACCGCTCCGCGATCTCCCGGATCAGCTCCGGACGCGCGATCGCCGCCGTGTTCACGCCCACCTTGTCGGCGCCCGCGCGCAGCAGCCGGTCCACGTCGTCGGCCGTACGGACCCCGCCGCCCACCGTCAGCGGTATGAAGACCTGCTCGGCCGTCCGGCGCACCACGTCGTAGGTGGTCTCACGGTTCCCCGAGGAGGCCGTGATGTCGAGGAACGTCAGCTCGTCGGCACCCTCGGCGTCGTAGACCTTCGCCATCTCGACCGGATCGCCCGCGTCCCGCAGGTTCTCGAAGTTGACGCCCTTGACCACCCGGCCGGCGTCCACGTCCAGGCAGGGGATGACTCGTACGGCGAGGCTCACGTCGCGGCTCCTCGATAGGCTTCCAGCTCGACTTCCACCAGCGTCCGCGAGTCGGCGAAGCCGGCGACCAGGACGAGCGTGGTGACCGGCCGGACCTCGCCGAACAGCTCCATGTGGGCGCGGCCCACGTCCTCCGCGTCGCGGGCGTGGCTGATGTAGATCCGGGTGCGGACCACGGACGCGACGCCGAGCCCGAACGGCTCCAGCGCCGCGACAGCCTCGGTCAGCGCCGACCTGGCCTGCTCGTAGGGGTCACCGCCCGAGGACCCGGCGGCCGGCGGCATGGTCCCGCCGACCAGCACCAGGTCACCGGCCGCGACCGCGCGCGCCGACCCGGCGGCCCGCTCCCAGGGACTGGCGTCCCCCGCACGCTCGACGCTCATCCGGCCACGGCTTCCAGCGCCTCTTCCAGGGTGAACGCCCCGGCGTACAACGCTTTCCCGACGATCGCGCCCTCGACGCCCACGCCCACCAGACCCGCCAGCGCCCGCAGGTCGTCCAACGAGGACACCCCGCCGGAGGCCACGACGGGCCGATCGGTGGCGGCGCACACGGTCCGCAGTAGCTCCAGGTTCGGGCCCTGGAGCGTGCCGTCCTTGTTGATGTCGGTGACGACGTAGCGCGCGCAGCCCTCGGCGTTCAGCCGCTCCAGCGTCTCGTACAGATCGCCGCCGTCCCGGGTCCAGCCCCGGCCGCGCAGCGTCGTGCCGCGCACGTCGAGGCCGACGGCCACCCGGTCACCGTGCTCCGCGATGGCCTTGGCGACCCACTGCGGGGACTCCAGCGCGGCGGTGCCCAGGTTGACGCGGGTGCAGCCGGTGGCGAGCGCGGCGGCGAGCGTGTCGTCGTCGCGGATGCCGCCGGACAGCTCGACGCGGATGTCCATCGCGCGCACGACCTCCGCGATCTGCTCCCGGTTGTTCCCGGTCCCGAAGGCGGCGTCCAGGTCGACCAGGTGCAGCCACTCGGCGCCCGCGCGCTGCCAGGTCAGGGCGGCCTGGAGCGGGTCGCCGTAGGAGGTCTCGGTGCCGGACTCGCCGTGCACCAGGCGCACGGCCTGGCCGCCGCGGACATCGACGGCGGGCAGCAGTTCCAGCGTGGGCGTCAGCGTGGACATCTCAGAGCGTCTCGATCCAGTTGGTGAAGAGGCGGGCACCGGCGTCGCCGGACTTCTCGGGGTGGAACTGGGTGGCCCACAGCGGACCGTTCTCCACGGCGGCGACGAACGGCTTGCCATGCGTCGCCCAGGTGACGCGGGGCACGGCCGACGAGCTCGTCGTGCCGCCGCTGTCGGCCGGCAGCTCCCAGTCGTGCACCGCGTAGGAGTGCACGAAATAGAACCGCGCGTCGGCGGGCAGCCCGGCGAACAGCGCCGAGCCCTCCGGGGCGTCGACCGTGTTCCAGCCCATGTGCGGCACGATGTCGGCCTCCAGCGGCGCGACGGTGCCGGGCCACTGGTCGAGGCCCTCGGTCTCGACGCCGTGCTCGATGCCGCGCGCGAAGAGGATCTGCATGCCGACGCAGATCCCGAGCACGGGCCGGCCACCGGCCAGCCGCCGCCCGACGACCCAGTCGCCGCGCGCCTCGCGGATGCCCCTCATACAGGCCGAGAACGCGCCGACACCGGGCACCAGCAGCCCGTCGGCGTTCAGGGCGGCGTCGAGATCACGGGTGATCTCGACCTCGGCACCCGCCCGCGCGACGGCCCGCTCGGCGGAGCGCACGTTGCCGAAGCCGTAGTCGAAGACGACG
Source organism: Streptomyces sp. NBC_01803 (assembly GCF_035917415.1). Lineage (NCBI taxonomy): Bacteria > Bacillati > Actinomycetota > Actinomycetes > Kitasatosporales > Streptomycetaceae > Streptomyces > Streptomyces sp. NBC_01803. The sequence continues at coordinate 4,901,537 of NZ_CP109073.1, read as the reverse complement.
ACCTTCTTGGACCCCATCCCTACACCTCCAGCCGGAGCGCCCCGGCGACCAGACACAGCCCACTGGCCAGCCCGAGCAGCACGACGACACCCTTGGGCAACCCCTGCTTGGCGAACGAGTACACCCCACCGACGAGAAAGAGCCCCACACCGAGGAACAGCGCCGCCGCCCCCGTCACAGCGCTCTCCCGAGAACCTGGCCACGACAGCCCCCGGCCACCGTCGCCCTCCGCGACCCGGCAGCCGCGCGCGCGTCGTTCGGCATCTTCCCGTGAACCCCACCGCGGCAGCGGCCCATGTCACAGCCGCCCACGCGACAGCCCGCGGCCATCGTCGCCCTCCGCGACCCGGCAGCCGCGTGCGCGTCGTTCACAGGGCGCCCTTGGTCGACGGAATCCCCGTCTGCCTCGGGTCCAGCTCGCTGGCGGACCGCAGGGCGCGGGCCAGGGCCTTGAACTGGCATTCCACGATGTGGTGCGCGTTGCGCCCGTACGGCACGTGGACGTGCAGCGCGATCTGGGCCTGGGCGACGAACGACTCCAGGATGTGCCGGGTCATCGTCGTGTCGTACGCGCCGATCATCGGCGCCATGCCCTCGGGCTCGCGGTGCACCAGGTACGGCCGCCCGGAGAGGTCCACCGTCACCTGCGCCAGCGACTCGTCCAGCGGCACCGAGGCGTCCGCGAACCGCACGATCCCGCGCTTGTCGCCCAGCGCCTGCTTGAACGCGGCGCCCAGCGCGAGCGCGGTGTCCTCGATCGTGTGGTGGCTGTCGATGTGCAGGTCGCCCTCGGTCTTCACGCTGAGGTCGAACAGCCCGTGCCGGCCGAGCTGGTCCAGCATGTGGTCGAAGAAACCGACGCCGGTGGACACGTCGACCTTCCCGGTGCCGTCGAGGCTGATCTCGACGGCGACCGAGGTCTCCTTGGTGCTGCGGGTCACGCGGCCCACGCGAGTCATTGGCCGATCTCCTTCTTCACTGCGCGTACCGCGTCGAGGAACGCGTCGTTCTCCTCACGGGTCCCGGTGGTGACCCGAAGGCGGCCCGGCACGCCGTTGTCCCGGACGAGGACCCCGTGCTCCAGCAGCCGCCGCCAGACGTCCCGCGCGTCCGCGAAGCGGCCGAACTGCACGAAGTTGGCGTCCGACTCGGTGACCTCGCAGCCCAGCGCGGTCAGCTCGGTGACGAGCCGGTCCCGTTCGTCCTTCAGCTCCGCGACGTACCCGAGCAGCGTATCCGCGAACTCCAGGGCCGCGTGCGCGGTGGCCTGAGTGATCGCGGACAGGTGGTACGGCAGGCGCACGAGCTGCACCGCGTCGACCACGCCGGGGTCGGCGGCGAGGTAGCCCAGCCGCAGCCCGGCCGCGCCGAACGCCTTCGACATGGTACGGGTGAGCACCAGCGTCGGCCGGCCCTCGATCAGCGGCAGCAGCGACGGCCGGTGGCTGAACTCGGCGTATGCCTCGTCCACCACCACCAGCGTGCCGTGCCCGCCGGTCGCGGCGGCCTGCGCGGCCTCGTACAGCGCGAGAACGGTCTCGGCCGCGACGGCGGTGCCGGTCGGATTGTTGGGCGAGCAGATGAACACGACGTCGGGGTGGTGCTCGTGGATCGCGGCGACGGCGGCGTCCACGTCGATGTCGAACGCCTCGGTGCGGGGCCCGGAGATCCAGCCGGTGCCGGTGCCGCGCGCGATGAGGGAGTGCATCGAGTAGGACGGGTCGAAGCCAAGGGCGGTGCGGCCGGGGCCGCCGAACGTCTGGAGGAGCTGCTGGAGCACCTCGTTGGAGCCGTTGGCCGCCCAGACCTGGGTCGGGCCGACCTGATACCCGCCGGTCCGGGAGAGGTAGGCGGCGAGCTGCGTGCGCAGCACCACCGCGTCCCGGTCGGGGTAGCGGTTGAGGGTGCGGGCGGCGTCCGAGACGCGCTCCGCGATGCGCCGGACCAGGGCGGCCGGCACCGGGTACGGGTTCTCGTTGGTGTTCAGCCGGACCGGGACGTCGAGCTGCGGCGCGCCGTACGGGGTCTTGCCGCGCAGCTCGTCCCGGATGGGGAGATCGTCGATGCGGGTCACTTGCTGTGCGGAACCTCTCCGTTCTCGAACCGGGCCTTGACCGCGGCGCCGTGGGCGGGAAGATCCTCCGCCTCGGCGAGGGCGACCACGTGGTGCGCCACCTCGGCCAGCGCGTCGCGGCTGTAGTCCACGACGTGGATGCCGCGCAGGAAGGACTGCACGGACAGTCCTGAGGAATGGCAGGCGCAGCCGCCGGTCGGCAGGACGTGGTTGGAGCCCGCGCAGTAGTCGCCGAGGGAGACCGGGGACCAGGGGCCGATGAAGACGGCGCCCGCGTTGCGGACCCGGGCGGCGACCCCGGCGGCGTTCTCGGTGTGGATCTCCAGGTGCTCGGCGGCGTAGGCGTCGGTGACGGCCAGCCCGTGGTCCACGTCGTCGACCAGGACGATCCCCGACTGCCGGCCGGCCAGCGCCTCCGCGATGCGCGCGTGGTGCTTGGCGGCCGGAACCCGCGCCCCCAGCTCCGCGTCCACGGCGTCGGCCAACGCGGTGGACGGGGTGACGAGGACCGCGGCGGCCAGCACGTCGTGCTCGGCCTGGCTGATGAGGTCGGCGGCGATCAGCCCGGGGTCGGCGCTGTCGTCGGCGAGCACGGCGATCTCGGTCGGACCGGCCTCGGCGTCGATGCCGATGACGCCCTTGAGCAGGCGCTTGGCGGCGGCGACGTACACGTTGCCCGGGCCGGTGACCAGCCGGGTCGGCGGGCACTCCTCGGTGCCGTACGCGAACATGGCCACGGCCTGGGCGCCGCCGGCCGCGTGCACCTCCTCGACACCCAGCAGCGCGCAGGCGGCCAGGATGGTGGGGTGCGGCAGGCCCGTGCCCCAGTCGTTGCCCGGGGCCCTCTGCGGCGGGGAGGAGACGGCGAGGGAGCCGACGCCGGCCTCCTGGGCCGGGACGACGTTCATGACGACGGACGACGGATAGACGGCCTGCCCGCCCGGCACGTAGAGGCCGACGCGCTCCACCGGCACCCACCGTTCGGTGACGGTGCCGCCGGGCACGACACGCACGGTCGAGTCCGTGCGCCGCTGCTCGCGGTGGACGATGCGGGCGCGGCGGATCGACTCCTCCAGCGCGGCCCGGACGGCCGGGTCGAGCTCGGCCAGCGCGCGGGTCAGCGCCTCGGCCGGCACCCGGGTGCGCTCGATGGTGACCCGCTCGAACCGCTCGGCGTACTCGATCAGCGCCGCGGTGCCGCGATGGCGCACGTCGTCGCAGATGGGCCGCACCTTCTCCAGGGCGGCCTCGACGTCGAGCTCGGCGCGGGGCAGCAGGTCGCGGTCGATCCCGCCCGGGACGGGCGAGGAACCGCGCAGATCGATTCGGTTCAGCACGGAACCAGTCTCGCAGAAGGCCGGACGGGGCCGCCGTCGCGTTTCACGATGCGGGCCCGGCCCCCCGGAGGCAGCCGATAGGCTGGCCGGTCGTGACGACCACGCGCCTGCCGCTCTTTCCGCTGAACACCGTGCTGTTCCCCGGGCTCGTGCTGCCGCTGAACGTTTTCGAGGCCAGGTACCGGGCGCTGATGCGCGATCTTCTGGACCTGCCGGAGGACGGCCCGCGCCCGTTCGGCGTGATCGCCATCAGGGACGGGCACGAGGTGGCGCCGTTCGGCACCGGGCTGCCGGATCCGACCGAGGTGACCGAGGCCGGGCCGGTCGCCGGATTCGCGGCCGACGACCCCACGCGCTCCTTCCACGCCGTGGGCTGTGTCGCCGACGCCTCGACGATCAGGGCGCGTTCGGGACCGGGCGAGGGCGGGGAGCCGGCCGAGAGCTACGAGGTGCTGGCGACCGGGACGACCCGGTTCCGGCTGCGGTCCGTGGACGCGAGCGGCCCGTATCTGACGGCCGAGGTCGAGCCGCTGCCCGAGGTCGCCGGGGAAGGCGCGGGCGCGCTGGCGTCCGGGGTGCTGCGGGCGTTCCGCTCGTATCAGAAGGTGCTGGCGGGGGCGAACGAACGGACCCTGGCGCCCGGCCAGGACCTGCCCGAGGACCCGTCGGTGGTCTCGTACCTGGTGGCGGCGGCGACGATGCTCTACACGGGCGACAAGCAGCGGCTGCTGCAGGCCAAGGACACCGCGACCCGGCTGGCCGAGGAGCTGAGAATCCTGCGGCAGGAGACGGCGCTGATCAGTAAGCTCCCGTCCGTGCCGGGGGCGGAGTACACGATCCGCCCGACGAGTCTCAACTGACCGGAGCCGTCCGCGGGGGGAAGAACGTGGGGAAGAGCGACGGGGGGAAGCGACGGCACCGGAACGCGGCCGGCGGCACCCCCGCGACGGTGGCCGCGAGCCGGGCCGGGGTGGCGTTCACCCTCCACGCCTACGAGCACGATCCGGCCGCCCCGTCCTACGGCGAGGAGGCGGCCCGTGCGCTGGGCACCGCCCCGGGGCGGGTCTTCAAGACGCTGGTGACCGAGGTGGACGGCGCGCTGACGGTGGCCGTGGTGCCCGTCTCGGCGTCCCTCGGTCTGAAGGCGCTGGCGGCGGCGGTCGGCGGCAAGCGGGCGGCGATGGCCGATCCGGCGGCGGCCGAGCGGGCCACGGGCTATGTGCTCGGCGGCATCTCGCCCCTCGGCCAGCGCAAGCGGCTGCGCACGGTGGTCGACGCCTCGGCCACCGGGCACGGCACGGTCTTCGTCTCGGCCGGCCGGCGCGGCCTGGAGATCGAGCTGGCCCCGGCCGCGCTGATCACCCTGACCGGCGCGATCACCGCCCCGATCGCCCGGGACTGACCGCGCGGTCCGCTCAGGCCCCGGGGGGCGGCTCCCGCCAGTGGGGCAGCTCGGCGGGCAGGGGCCGCGGGTCGCGGGGGCCCCAGACCGACAGACAGAACATGTGGGTGGCCACCGCCGCGAACGGCAGCCCGAGCAGCACTCCGCGCGCCCCGATCTCCAGCGGGCCGTCGAAGACGACGTCCTTCCCCGCCGACCGGGCGTGCCCGGCTAGGTCGTCGGTCGGGCCGAGCCAGACGCCGAGCCGCCAGGCGAGCACCGAGCCGAGGAGGGCGCCGAGGACGAGCCCGAGCACCACGGCCACCCCGCCGCCGCGGCGCAGCGCGAAGACGACGATCCCGGTCACGGCGCCGATGGCCAGGCCCAGCAGCAGGAACGTGCCGTCGGCGCCGATGGCCTGCTGCCCCTCGGCGTTGGCCAGCAGCACGGCCTCGCCGTCCGAGACGAGCGGCACGCGCGGCGCCCGCCACAGCCACAGCAGCCCGAGCGGGAGTCCGGTGAGGACGGCGACCGGCAGGGCGACCAGGACAGCCTCACGTATCTCCCGCCCCCAGGCCACGCGGGGCGCCGGGGCGCCGGGGTCCGCTCCTCCGCCCGTGGTCCCGGCGCCGGAGACGGAGTCGGTGCGGTGGTCGGTGCGGTGGTCCGGGGTGGGCTGCGGAACGGTCACCTCATCATCCTGCCAGGTACGGGCGTCTGTTCGGCCCACGGGACGGCCGTTCGGGCGGTGGGGCACCTCCCGGTCCGAGTCCGGGGCCGTGGTCCCCGCGGCTCACCGCAGGGCGGCCCTGCGGTACGCCCAGGTGGCCAGCGCCAGCGCCGTCACGCCCACGCCCGCGCAGACCGCGAGGTCGGCGGCGGCCGAGCCCCAGTCAGGGCTGGGCTCCAGGGCGGTCGCCAGCGCGTCCACACCGTAGGTGGAGGGCAGCAGCTCGCGCAGCCAGCGCACCGGCTCGGGCAGCCGCGCCGCCGGCAGCACACCGAGCAGCAGCGCGGCCGACATGCCGAGCTGTCCGCAGAGGGTGGCCAGCTCGGGGCGCGGGGCGAGCAGTCCCAGCGCGGCCCCGAGCCCGGCCAGCGCGGCCCCGGCCAGCGGCACGACGGCCAGCAGCACCCACAGGCCGCTCAGCGGCAGCTGGTACAGCACGCCGCCGGAGACGGCCGTGACGACGACGCCCGGCACGGTGAACGAGGCGTAGGCCGCCGCCGTGCCCAGCGCCACCGAGGCGGCCGGCACCGGCAGCGTGGCGTAGTGGTCCAGGCCGCCGGCGGCCCTGAGCTGGCCGAAGTACTGGGCGAGGAGGTTGAGCCCGACGAACGCCACGACGAGCACGGCTGACCCGGCCACGACGGCCCGCGCCTCGTCCCCGTCGCCGCCGTCCACGACGCCGCGCATCAGGACCATGATCCCGATCGACTGGAAGGTGGCGACGAACAGCAGCGGAATCCGCGCCACCCGCGCCCGCGACAGCTGCGCCCGGTACACGGCCACCAGCGAGGGCCACACCCGGGCCCGCGCCGCCAGCGGCACGGCGCTCATGACGCCTTCCCGCTCCGCCGGAACCCCGGGCCGCCCGCGCGGCCGGTCGCTCCGGCAAAGATCCGGGCGTCCGGGCCGTGCCTCATGAGCGGACCAGCCCGTCTCATGAGCGGACCAGCCCTTCGCCCCGGCCGCCCAGCGCGAGGTAGACATCCTCCAGGGTCGGTGTGGCCAGCGTGAAGTCGTCCAGGGCGGCGAACGCCGGGCCCTGAGTGACGGCGGCGACCACGGCGCGGGCCCGCTCGGGGGGCAGGCGCAGCGTCCAGCGGCGCCCGGCGACCAAGGCCGTGTGGCTCAGCGCGGCGATCTCCGGGACCCCGGGCGGCGGCTCGCCGCGCCAGACCAGATCGAGCCGTACCTCCGAGCCGACCAGCGCCTTCAGGCCATCAGGGCTGTCGCAGGCGATGACCTGCCCGGCGTCCAGCACCGCGACCCGGTCGAGCACGGTCTCCGCCTCGATGACGTTGTGCGTGACCAGCACCACCGTCGTGCCGTCCAGGGCGCGGCGCCGGTCGATGGCCGCCCAGACCGCGCGGCGGGCGACCGGGTCCATGCCCGCGGTCGGCTCGTCCAGCACCAGCACCGGGCGACCGCCGGTAAGGGCCGCCGCCACGCACGCCAGCCGCCGTTCCCCGCCGGAGAGCTTCCTCAGCGGCCGGTCCGCGATCGGGCCGAGGCCCAGCTCGCCGATGACGGCGTCCCGCTCCCTGCGCGCCGCCCCGGCGTTCAGGCCGCGCAGCCGCGCGGTGGTCTCGGCGGCCAGGGCGACGGTCAGCTCGTCCAGCGCCGTCGACTCCTGTCCCAGGTAGGCCAGCAGCCGCGCCGCGCGGCGCGGGTGGCGCACCAGGTCGTGGCCGAGCAGGGTGATGCTTCCGGCGTCCGGGCGCAGCAGCCCGGTGAGCTGCTTGACGAGCGTGGTCTTGCCCGCGCCGTTCGGGCCGAGCAGGCCGAAGATCTCGCCGCGCGCCACGTCCAGCGTGATCCGGTCGCTGGCCGGCGCCACCCGCTCCGCCCCGGTCCGGGAGCGCCGGGCCCGGTAGGTCTTGGTCAGGCCGCGCACGGTGAACGCCGCCGGGGCGGACACGGTGCCGTCCGGGGTGTGTTCGGGCGCGGTGATCCGGGGCCAGGGCCGTGCGATAGATGAGGCCACGGTGCACGAGCCTACGCGGGTCACACGGGTGCCCGGATCCGGGGGTACGTTCCGGACATGTCGCGGCGCCCCGGCCGGCCGGACGATCGGACCGGTCAACGGCCCGGCCACGGGCGGCTCAGGAGGCGCGCTCGGTGCCCGTCCTGGCGTCGACCTCGCGCCAGAATCCGGCCCTGATCGCGTACCGGTCCTGCTCGTCGATCTGGTCGTCCTTGTGCGCGAGCAGCCCGAAGCGGGCCGCGTACCGCAGCAGTTCACCGTCGATGCGATGCGGGATGCGGGGGTATTCGCTGGAGAGACGCTGCAAATGCGCCGCGTTGGCGAGCCGTTCGGCCCAGCGGCGGGCGAAGACCTGACCGACCTCGAAGGAGTCGCCGCTGACGGCCGTGATGTCCTCCTCCCGGTCGGCCCACCGCTGCTCGGCGGTGGTGAGCTGGGAGAGCATCGGCAGCGTCGCGATCTCGGCGGGCTCCTCGGGAACGCCCCGGTCCACCCAGCCGCGGTCCGATGACCAGCGCAGCGTGGCCGTCGCGGCGGGCTGGACGGAACGGCCGAGCGTGGCCAGGTCCTTCGGCGTCGGCACGCCCTTGGCGGCGGGCGCCGCCCCGGTATCGGGCTCCGAGACCGGGAACGGGTGCTCGCCGTTCTCCGGGTGGACGCCGTTCTTCGACCCGGCGGGCCGCTCGCGCTGCGCGGGCGGGCTGGACGGGGAGGCGGTCTCGGGAAAGGGGGCGGCCAGGATGGCGGCGATCTCCGGCCTGGTCACGGCGTGCGAGGAGTCGGTGACGAGCCCCTCGTTGACGCGGACCGCCCGGGTGATCCAGGCCCGGTCCAGCACCCGGCGCTCGTCGGCCTCGGCGACCAGGTCCTCCGACTGGTTGTAGTCGCCGCCCGCGGCCTGGACGGCCCACAGGTGGACGGCGACGCCGTGCTCCTTGGCGGACATCAGACCCGGCAGCAGATCGCCGTCGCCGGTGACCAGCACGATGTCGGCGCAGGCCCGGTTGCGCGCCAGCTCGGTGAGCTCGGCGTGCATCGCGGCGTCCACGCCCTTTTGCGCCCAGCGGCCGTCGGTGCGGGTCAGCGCGCCGAGCCGGACGGTGACACGGGGCATGACGCGCAGCCGCCGGTGCTCCGGCTGGGGAACGCGGTCGGGGGCGCCGTCGAACCAGTAGATACGGAGCAGCTCGCGGCCGGTGTCGGCCTCGGCCCGCTCGCGCAGGCCCTGGATGAGCGCGGCGTGGTCCACGGAGATCCGGGGGCGGGCGGCTTCACCGGCGAGAAGGCTCGCGGCGGCACCGAGCAGATACCCGGCATCCACCAGGACGACGCAGCGGTCCACGTTGCACACCTTCTTTCACGGGAAGCGGTTTCCCTGAGTCTGCCCGACACGGCCGTCGTTATCTGTGCCAACTCGATCTTCGGCGTGGCGAATCCACCCCCGGTTTCCCCCGGAATGCGAACTGCGGCCCGCCGTGGGAACCTGAACGCGGCCCAGCGTTCCGCGCCACGGCGCGATGCGATCAGGAGGCGATCATGGCCAAGAACAAGAACCGCGACCGGCCCCCCACCCCCCAACCCCCGCCGGGGCAGGCGCGAACGGCCGAGGCACAGACGGAAACGTCGAAGTCCCGCAAACGGGAGAAACGCTTCGGCCACAACTGAGGGCAGCCACCACCAAAGGCAGAGGGGCGCACCGCGCGGGGTGCGCCCCTCGGTGACCGCCGATCGGTCCGCCCGCCGCTGTCAGACGCGCGTCCCTCTCCGGCCGAGCATGTCCCAGGCTTCATGGACACAGCGCAGCCGGTCCTCGAAGGCCGATCCCGGGAAATACTCCTGGAGAGCGTGCACGGCGTCCTGGCGGGAGGCATGCACCTCACGGATCAGAAACATGGCCTTTTGGATCATATGAACATCCATGGCGTTTCTACCCCTCACACGGCGAATTCCGCTCCGTTCTCGACGGTAGTCCGGGGCACGCCGCGTTCGGGTAAAGCAGCTTCCATCAGTCCGCCAACAGGCGGGCATCATCCCGCCAAGCAGGGCATCAACCGGCCAAACAAGCTGGTCCGAGCAGTGCCTTGAGGTCGCCGAAGAGCGCCGGATCGGCCCGCACCCGGTGCCGGTCGAGCCGCAGCAGGGTGGTGGTCCGGGCGCCCTGGAGCTTGACCCGCACCTCGGTCGGCCCCCGGTGCTGACTGAGCACCTCCCCCAACTGCGCCACCAGCGGGGGCGTGATCTTGACCCCGGGAATGCTGATCGTCACGGGCGCGTCGGCCGACGCCTCCGAGAGGTCGGGCACCATCAGCTCCATGGCGACGAGCCGGGGCACGTCCTCCCGCTTGTCCAGCCGCCCCTTGACGAACACGACGGCGTCCTCGACGAGCTGGGTGGAGACGAGCTGATAGCTGGCGGGGAAGAACATGCAGTCGATCGAGCCGGCCAGGTCCTCGACGGTGGCGATGGCCCAGGGGTTGCCCTGCTTGGTCATCTTCCGCTGGAGGGTCGAGATGATGCCGCCGATGGTGACGATCGCGCCGTCCGAGTGGTCCCCGCCGGTCAGCGCCGAGATCGCGGCGTCCGCCTTGTCGTTGAGGATGTGCTCGATGCCGAAGAGCGGGTGGTCGGAGACATAGAGGCCGAGCATCTCCCGCTCCTGGGCGAGCAGATACGTCTTCTCCCATTCCTCCTCGGAGAAGACGACGTCCATGCCGAAGCCGGGACCGTCGCTGCCGCCCTCGTCCATCCCGCCGAAGAGGTCGAACTGCCCTTCGGCCTCCTTGCGCTTGACCTGCACCACGTTGTCGATCATCGGCTCGAAGTGCGCGGTGAGGCCCTTGCGGGTGTGGTTCAGGGTGTCGAACGCGCCCGCCTTGATCAGCGATTCGACGGTGCGCTTGTTGCAGACGACCGCCTCGACCTTGTCCAGGAAGTCCGGGAAGGAGCTGTACTTCCCCTTCCCCTTCCGGGTCGCGACGATCGAATCCACCACGTTCTGCCCGACGTTGCGGACGGCGGTGAGCCCGAAGACGATCATGTCGTCGCCGCGCGGGGTGAAGTGCGCCTCGGACTCGTTGACATCCGGCGGCAGCACCCGGATACCCATCCGGCGGCACTCGTTGAGGTAGACGGCGGACTTGTCCTTGTCGTCACGAACCGACGTCAGCAGCGCCGCCATGTACTCGGCCGGGTAGTTGGCCTTGAGGAACGCGGTCCAGTAGGTGACCAGGCCGTACGCGGAGGAGTGCGCCTTGTTGAACGCGTAGCCGGAGAACGGCACCAGCACGTCCCACACGGCCTGGATCGCCTCGTCGGAGTAGCCGTTGTCCCGCATGCCCTTCTGGAACGGGAGGAACTCCTTGTCGAGGATCTCCTTCTTCTTCTTGCCCATGGCCCGCCGGAGCAGGTCGGCTTGTCCGAGCGAGTACCCGGCGAGGACCTGGGCGGCCTTCTGCACCTGCTCCTGGTAGACGACCAGACCGTAGGTGATGTCGAGGACCTCGCGCAGCGGCTCCGCCAACTGCGGGTGGATCGGGGTGATCTCCTGCTGGCCGTTCTTCCGCAGCGCGTAGTTGATGTGGGAGTTCATGCCCATCGGACCCGGGCGGTACAGGGCGCCGACGGCGGAGATGTCCTCGAAGTGGGTGGGCTTCATCATGCGCAGCAGGGAGCGCATGGGCCCGCCGTCGAACTGGAAGACGCCCAGGGTGTCGCCGCGGCCGAGCAGTTCGAAGGTCTTCGGGTCGTCCAGCGTGAGGTCGAGCAGCTTGATGTCGACGCCCTTGTTCTTCTTGATGAGCTTGACGGCGTCGTCCATGATCGTGAGGTTGCGCAGGCCCAGGAAGTCCATCTTCAGCAGGCCGAGCGCCTCACAGGTGGGGTAGTCCCACTGCGTGACGACGACGCCGTCGTTCTTGGGCGCGAACAGCGGCACATGGTCCACCAGCCGCTCGCTGGACATGATCACGCCGGCCGCGTGCATGCCCATCTGCCGGACCAGGCCCTCCAGGCCGCGCGCGGTGTCGATCACCTTCCGGACGTCCGGCTCGTTCTCGTACATCCCCCGGACCTCGGCCGCCTCGCTGTAGCGCGGGTGGTCCTTGTCGGTGATGCCGGAGAGCGGGATGCCCTTGCCGAGCACGTCGGCGGGCATCGCCTTGGTGATCCGGTCGCCCATCGCGTACGGGTAACCCAGCACGCGGGAGGCGTCCTTGATGGCGGCCTTCGCCTTGATGGTGCCGTAGGTGCCGATCATCGACACCTTGTCGGCGCCGTACTTCTCCGTGACATAACGGATGACCTCGCCGCGCCTGCGCTCGTCGAAGTCGATGTCGACGTCCGGCATGGAGACGCGCTCGGGGTTCAGGAACCGCTCGAAGATCAGGCCGTGGTCGATCGGATCGAGGTCGGTGATGCCCATCGCGTACGCCACGATGGAGCCCGCCGCCGAGCCGCGCCCGGGGCCGACCGCGATGCCCTGCTCCTTGGCCCACATGATGAAGTCGGCGACCACGAGGAAGTACCCGGGGAACCCCATCTGGATGATGACGTCCATCTCGTACTCGGCCTGCCGCTGCCGATCCTCCGGCACCCCGCCCGGGTAGCGGCGGGCCATGCCGCGCCCCACCTCCTCCCTGAACCAGGTCACCTCGGTGTACCCGCCGGGCACGTCGAAGCGCGGCATCAGGTCGCGCGACTCGAACCAGCCGTCGACGTCGACCTGTTCGGCCACCAGCAGGGTGTTGGCGCAGCCCTCCTGCCAGGCGTCGGAGGAGTCGATCGCGTACATCTCCTGCGGCGACTTCAGGTAGTAGCCCGTGCCGTCGAACCGGAAGCGGTCCGGGTCCGAGAGGTTCTTGCCGGTCTGCACGCACAGCAGCGCGTCGTGCGCGTCGGCCTCCTGGGCGTGCGTGTAGTGCGAGTCGTTGGTGACCAGCGGCTTGATGCCGAGCTTGCGGCCGATCTCCAGCAGCCCGTCCCTGACCCGGGTCTCGATCTCCAGGCCGTGGTCCATGATCTCCAGGAAGTACCGGTCCCTGCCGAAGATCTCCTGGTACTCGGCCGCCGCCTTCAGCGCCTCCTCGGGCTGGCCGAGCCGCAGCCGGGTCTGTACCTCGCCCGACGGGCAGCCGGTCGAGGCGATCAGACCCTCGGAGTGCCGCGCGATGGTCTCCTTGTCCATCCGGGGCCACTTGACGAAGAAGCCCTCGGTATAGGCGTCGGAGGAGAGCCGGAAGAGGTTGTGCAGGCCGGTCCGGTTGTAGGCCCAGATCGTCTTGTGCGTGTAACCGCCGGAGCCGGAGACGTCGTCCTTCTTCTGGTGCGGCTGGCCCCACTGCACACGCCGCTTGTGCCGACGCGACTCCGGCGCGACGTACGCCTCGATCCCGATGATCGGCGTGACGCCCGCGCCGCGCGCCTGCTGGAAGAAGTCGTAGGCCCCATGGAGGTTCCCGTGGTCCGTGATCGCGATATGTGACATGCCCATCTCCTGGCACGCCTTGAACATGTCCTTCAGCCGCGCCGCCCCGTCGAGCAGCGAGTACTGGGTGTGCACATGCAGGTGTGTGAAGGGCTTGGTCACTCCACGGGCCTTCCGCAGCAGGGGCAGGGATCACCCCGAACCCTACATGCGCGCCGGGCCGGAGAGCCCACCCCTCACGGACTCGTAACATGGGCGTTTCCGCAGGTCAGACCGGGTGCGCGAGACAACGTCCAAGGTCAACGCGGTCCCCTTATCCCGTCCGTACACGGCCCCGTGGCACACTCGCTCCCGATGGACATATCGGCTTCCTGGATCCGGGTGACGCGCGCGGTGGTGTTCGCCGCGCTCTGCGTCACGCTGTCCGCCGGGGCCCATGTCCTGCTGTCCGGCAAGCCGTTGCCCGCCGCGCCCGTCGTCGCCGTCGCGGCCGCGGTCCTGGCGGCGGCCCTGGTGTTCGCGGGCGACCGCGAGCGCGGGTTCTGGCCGATCGCCGCGCTGCTGATCCCGCTCCAGCTCGGCGCGGACACCGTCTTCACCACCGGGCAGGCCGCCTGTTACGGCCCCGGCGGCGGCCCGGTCACCGGCCCGCTGCGGCTGCTCGGCGTCCATCTGGTCTGCGCCGGCGGCGACTTCGGCGCCCCGCTCACCCCGCTCACCGGGATCATGGGCACCGCCCACCCGGCCGTGCCCTGGCTGCTGCTCGCCGCGCACCTGGCCGCCGGTCTGCTCGCCGCCGCCTGGCTGCGCTGCGGCGAACGGGCCCTGGTCCGGCTGCTGCGCGCCGCCGTCGCGGCCGGCTTCCGGCCGCTGCTGCTGGCGGTCGCCGCCCGCTCCCCCGTCGCCACCCCGGACGCCACGCCCGCCGCCCGCGCCCCGCGCCGCGAGCGGGCCACGCCCGCGCCGCCGCCGCTCGCCCCCTCCGTTCTCCGCCGCGGCCCGCCGCGCCGCCGCCGCGCGACCGCGACCGCGCCAGCCCTCGCGGGCTGAGCGCGCCTCCCGCGCGTCCTGGGCACCGCCCATCCCAGCACGGACTGACGGATTCACGGATTTCACGGATTTCACGGAGACGATCCACGATGAGCAAGCGCAATTCCGCCGAGGCCAAGCGCGCCGCCCGCGAACGGCTGCGCGCCGAACGCGAGCGCCAGCACAAGCGGGCCAGGCTCCGCCGCCACGTCACCGTCGCCGGCTCGGTGGTGGCCACCCTCGCCGTCGCCGCCGGCGTCGGCGTGGCCGTCGCGGGCCGGGACGACGGCGGGGACAGCACCGACTGGGGCGCCGTCCGCGCCCAGATCGAGGACGGCGAGAACGGCGAGCCCGCGTCGGGCGACTACCCGATCGAGGCCCCCGCGGGCGCCACCGGCGACGACGGCCTGACCATCCGGATCGGCCAGGAGGACGCCACCAACACCCTCACCCTGTACGAGGACGCCCGCTGCCCCGCCTGCGCCGCCTTCGAACAGGGAGTGGGCGCCGAGGTCAGGCAGGGCCTGGAGAACGGCGACTACGCCGTCGAGTACGTCTTCGGCAGCTTCCTCGACGACGGTCAGGCGCTGGGCGGCTCCGGCTCCAAGAACGCGCTCAACGCCCTCGGCGCGGCCCTGGACGTCAGCACCGAGGCGTTCCTCGACTTCCACGATGCCCTCTACTCCGAGGAGTTCCACCCCGAGGAGGCCGACGACGCCTACGCCGACGACGACCGGCTGATCGAGATAGCCCGGACCGTGCCCGAGCTGAAGGACAACGCGGACTTCGAGCGGGCCGTGACCGGTGACACCTTCGCCGTCTGGGCGCTGCGGATGTCCGACACGTTCGACGCCGACGAGGACGTCACCGGCACCCCGACCCTGAAGTTCAACGGCGAGGTCGTCGAGACCCCGCGGACCGCCGAGGACTTCACGGCGATGGTCGAGGAGCACAGCGACGAGGCGGAGTGACGCGACGCCCCGGCCGCGCGCCCGCGCGGCCGGGGCTCAGTCCAGCCCGCCGAGAAACTCCAGCGCCGTCCGCCAGGTGGCCTCGGCCGCCTCCGCGTCGTGGTCGGGTAGCTCCGGATCGGTGTACAGGTGCCCGGCCCCCCGGTACCGGAAGACCTCCACGTCCGCGCCCGCCCGCCGCATCCGCAGGTACCAGGCGTTCAGCCAGTCGTGCGGCTCGAACGGGTCCGGGTCCGCGACGTGGAGCTGCACCGGCAGCCCGTCGGCCACCGCGTCCTCCGCGATATCCCCCGTGCCGTGCAACAGCAGCAGCCCGCGCGCCTTCACGTCCCCGAGCGCCACGGTCTGCGCCAACGCGCCGCCCAGCGAGAACCCGGCGTAGACCAGGCCCTGGTCCGCGTGCTCGGCGGTGGCGGCGACCGCCCGCCGCAGCAGCTCGTCCCGACCGATCTCATCCTTGACCGCCATGCCCTCCGCCACGGTCTCCGTGGTGCGGCCCTCGTACAGATCGGGCACGACGACCCGGTGCCCGGCACTTCGCAGCAACTCGGCCGCGGTGTGCACGGCCGGCCGCGGACCGTAGGCGGAGTGGAAAAGCATGATGTTGCTCACGGTCTGATATGCCTTCCCGGTGGTATGCGTGCTTCCTCGGTCACCCATCCTGCCAGTTAGCCTGGCAGCCGGAGACAAATCGACTCGGAGCCCAAGGAGCTGACAACAACCATGGATGATGTGTTGCGGCCGCTGCTCGTCCTCGGCGGCACCATCACCCTGAGCCTGGTCACCGGCTGGCTGGTCGACCGGGCCCTGGCGGCGGCCGACGCGCGCGACCCCCACACCCGGCTGTGGCATCTACTGCGGCGCTGCCAGGTTCCGCTGGAATTCCTGATCGGTTCCGCGGTCGGACAGATGGCGTACGACACGTTCAACGTCGATCTGCGGCGGGACGCCATCATCGAGTCCGGGCTGGCGGCCGTCGCGATCTTCTCGGCCGCGTGGCTGACGGTCAGGGCGGCCGGCGCGGTCGCGGAGAACTCGCTGGCCCGCTACGAGGCGCGGACCACCGACCTGGCCCGGGTCCGGCAGTTCCGCACCCAGCTCGCGATGCTGCGCCGGGTCGTCACCGGCGTGCTCACGGTGGTCGCCGTCGCCGTGACCATCCTGCTGCTCTTCCCCAGTCTGCGGACCCTGGGCGCCTCGATGCTGGCCTCGGCCGGCGTCATCGGCGTCATCGCCGGTGTCGCCGCCCAGTCCATGCTGAGCAACCTCTTCGCCGGGCTCCAGATAGCGTTCGGCGACTCGGTGAAGATCGGCGACACGGTCGTGGTGGACGGCGAGTGGGGCACGGTCGAGGAGATGTCGCTGGCGTTCCTCACCATCCGGGTCTGGGACGACCGGCGGCTGACGATGCCGGTGTCCTACTTCAACAGCAAGCCCTACGAGAACTGGTCGCGCGGTGGCAACCAGATCACCGGCACCGTCTTCCTCCACCTCGACCACACCACCCCGGTCCCCGAGCTGCGCAAGCGCCTCGGCGACTTCCTGAGCGGTCGCGAGGACTGGGACGGCCGCCACTGGGATCTCGTGGTGACCGACACCACCCCGACCACGATCCAGCTGCGGGCCGCGATGTCCACCCGGAACGCCGACGACGCCTGGTCGCTGCGGTGCGCGGTCCGCGAGGAGCTGATCGCGTGGCTGCGCGACAACCATCCCTACGCGCTTCCCCGCCTCAACACCTCCCCCGCCGAGGTCCGCCCCCGGGACGCGATACCGCACGAGACCCCCGCCGACCGCCCCATCCCCGGCCAGTCCCCCGGCCCCGACGCCTGAGCCGTGCGCCCTGGGCCCTGCGCCCTGAGCCCTGTTGCTTCCGGGCGGTTCACCGCGGCACCGGGCGGCCGGGCCGAGGCCGCGATCCGGCGCCCCGACGGCCGGGTACTGCCTCAGCGGCCGTGCGGCAGGCTGCGTTCGTCCAGATCGCGCAGCACCCGATCCACGACCTCCGGATCGGCGCCCGGCTCGCTGCGCGCGTCCAGCACCTCGTGCCGGGCGGCCGACAGCAGCTCGCCGTAGAGCCGGTGCACCCGGCGCATCCGCTCGGCGCGCGCCGCGACGTTCTCGCGCCACTCGTCCCGCGCGATCCGCGGCGAGATCCGGGCGCCGATGTCGTACGCGCGCCGGGCCAGGGCCTCGGAGATCTCGTCGGGGACGTCCTGGCTCTCCTCGATCTCCCGCAGCCGGCGCTTGGCGGCCTTCGCCGCGCGCACCGCGAGCTCGTGCTCGAACGCCTCCTCGGCGTCGCTGTCGGCCCGCACCCCGAGCCGCCCGGCCAGCCACGGCAGGGTGAGCCCCTGGATGAGCAGGGTGCCGATGACCACCACGAACCCGATGAAGACGATGGCGCCGCGCTCGGGGAACGCCCCTCCGCCGTCCACGGTCAACGGAAGGGCCAGCGCCAGCGCGACGGACGCCACGCCCCTTATCCCGGACCACCACATCACGACCGTCTCCCGCCAGGTCAGCGGGATCTCCTCGGCGTAGTCGGTGCGCCGGTGCAGCCGCCTGGCCAGCCAGGTCGCGGGCAGCAGCCACAGCAGCCGCACGCCGACCACGACGGCGAGCACCAGCGCGGCGGCGGGCAGCAGCTCGTCCCACCGGCCGCTGACCGTGCCGAGCACCACGTGCAGCTCCAGGCCGATCAGCCCGAACGCCACGCCCGTCACCAGCGTGTCGACCACCGCCCAGAAGCTCCGCCCGGTCAGCCGCCCGGTGACGTCGTCGGCGTCGGCGCCGCGCTCACCCAGGTAGAGGGCGGTCACCAGGACCGCCAGCACGCCCGAGCCGAGCAGCTCCTCGGCGAGCACGTAGGCGGCGAACGGCGCCAGCAGCGTCAGCCCGGTGCGCAGGGTCACGTCCCCGAGCAGGCCGAACAGGGAGGTCGTCGCCCAGCCGAGCGCGGCCCCCACGGCGATGGCCACGGCGGCGGAGAGCACCAGCTCGCCCCCGGCCCGGGGGGCGGAGAAGGTCCCGGTCACCGCGGCGGTGACGGCCACGTGGTACAGCGTGATGGCGGTCACGTCGTTGAACAGCCCCTCGCCCTCCAGGATGGAGACCATCCGCCGGGGCAGTCCCAGCCGCCCGGCCACGGCGGTGGCGGCGACGGGGTCGGGCGGGGCGACCAGCGCGCCCAGCGCGATCGCGGGCGCCAGCGGCAGCCCGGGCACGGCGGCCTGGGCCACGGCGGCGACGGCGGCCGTCGTCACGAAGACCAGCGCGACGGCGAGCAGCAGGATCGGGCGGATGTTGGCGGTGAACTGCCGCCAGGAGGTGCGTCGCACCGCCGCGTACAGCACGGGCGGCAGCACCAGCGGCAGGATGTACTCGGGCGGCAGGTCGACCTCGGGGACGAACGGCAGGAACGCCACCAGGATCCCCGCCACGGTCATCAGCACCGGTGGTGGCAGCGACAGCCGCTCACCGAGCGGCACCGTCACCACGGCGCCGAACAGCAGGACGAACAGCAGGGAAAGCTGATCCATGGGCCGGACCCGGCTAGGAGCTCTCGGCCCGCAGCATCTCCAGCGCGGACCGCAGATCCTCGGGGTAGTCGGTGGTGAACTCCACCCAGCGCCCGTCGTCGGGGTGGGTGAAGCCCAGGCGCACGGCGTGCAGCCACTGCCTCGCCAGCCGCAACCGCTTGGCCAGGGTGGGGTCGGCGCCGTAGGTGAGATCGCCGACGCAGGGGTGGCGGTGGGCCGCCATGTGCACGCGGATCTGGTGGGTGCGGCCGGTCTCCAGCTTGATGTCGAGCAGGCTGGCGGCGCGGAACGCCTCGACCAGGTCGTAGTGGGTGACGGCCGGCTTGCCGTCGGCGGTGACCGCCCACTTGTAGTCGTGCTGCGGGTGCCGCCCGACCGGGGCGTCGATGGTGCCGCTGAGCGGATCGGGATGCCCCTGCACCAGCGCGTGGTAGCGCTTGTCGACGGTCCGGTCGCGAAACTGCTGCTTCAGCCGGGTGTAGGCGCGCTCCGACTTGGCCACCACCATGAGCCCCGAGGTGCCGACATCGAGGCGGTGCACGACACCCTGCCGCTCGGCCGCGCCCGAGGTGGCGACGCGGTATCCGGCGGCGGCCAGACCGCCGATGACGGTGGTCCCGCTCCATCCCGGGCTGGGGTGCGCGGCCACGCCGACGGGCTTGTTGACGACGACGAGGTCGTCGTCGTCGTGCACGATGGCCATGCCCTCGACCGGCTCCGCGACGATCCGCACCGGGACGGCCGGCGCGGGCATCTCGACCTCCAGCCACGAACCGCCGGTCACCCGCTCCGACTTGCCGACCTCGGCACCGTCCAGCCGGACCTTGCCGGTCGCGGCCAGCTCGGCCGCCTTGGTGCGGGAGAAGCCGAGCATGCGGGCCAGGGCGGCGTCGACGCGCTCACCTTCCAGCCCTTCCGGTACGGGCAGGGCGCGGGTCTCGGGAAGGGTGCTCACCTGATCGAGTATGCCGGACGGAAGGTCAGTCGCCGTGCACGGTGCCGTCGGGGTCGAGTCCGCGGAAGGACAGCAGCACGATCAGGATGCCGCCGCAGACGATCGCGCTGTCCGCGAGATTGAAGACGGCGAAGTACTTGGGGGCGATGAAGTCCACGACGTGGCCCTCCAGTACGCCGGGAGAGCGGAGGAGCCGGTCGGTGAGGTTGCCCAGGGCGCCGCCGAGCAGCAGGCCCAGCGCGATGGCCCACGGCGTGCTGTACAGCCGCTTGGCGAGCCGGATGATCACCGCGATCACGGCGGCGGCGATGAGCGTGAAGACGACGGTCAGCGCCTCCCCGATGCCGAACGCGGCGCCGCCGTTGCGCACCGCCTCCAGCCGGAGCCACTGGCCGAAGATCTCGATCGGCTCCTCGTGCTCCAGCCACTCCACGACCATGAGCTTGCTGATCAGGTCGAGCACGTAGGCGAGGGCCGCGACACCGGCCAGTACGGCGACGCGCCGGTCGCCGAGGCGCCGCCCGTCCTCCGGACCGTCGTCGGCCCCGGCGGGCGCGCCCGGCACGGTGTCCGCTTCACCCGTCCCGTCATCCGGTGTCTCGATGGTCCGCTCCGCCTCGCTCACGGGACGAGGGTACGCCACGCCGGTGCGATCGCCGGAAGGATGAACGGGAAACCCTCAGAAACGGCGTTCCTGCTTCTGCTTGCAGTCCACGCACTGGGTGGCCCGGGGGAAGACCTGCATCCGGGCCTTGCCGATGGGGTTCGCGCAGTTCTCGCACAGGCCGTAGGTGCCGGCCTCCAGCCGTCCGAGGGCGCGCTCGGTCTGGTAGAGCATCTCGCGGGCGTTCGTCGCCAGGGCCATCTCGTGCTCGCGGGTCACGTTCTTGCTGCCGGTGTCGGCCTCGTCGTCGCCGGCGCCGTCCCCCGAATCGCGCATCAGCCCGGACAGCGCCTCCTCGGTGGCGCTGATCTCGGCGCGCAGCCGATCGGCCTCGGCCGTCAGCCCGGCCCGCGCCCCGGCCACCTCATCGGCGGTCCACGGGTCCTCGCCGGACCGGATGGCCAGCCCGCCGGGATCGGCGGGCACCACGACGGGGGCCGCCGCCACCGCGGCGGACGAGTCTTCGGTCGTGCTCTTCTTCCCAGCCACCATCTCAGCTCCCGTCTGCCCGCCCTGCGGTGCCCTCCGGCCGTCCCCCTCACCACCGTGCCGGACGGCATATTCACATGGTGTGATCTTGCTCGCGCATCGTGACCGGAACGATAAATCGACTCGGACCGTGCGGCAACAGGGCGCGCCGGTCTGTCTGCCTTGTGCCCAGCCCGGCCCCCGGATAACCGGTCGGCGACCCCCTCCGCGGCCCGTACACTGGGGGCAGCGAAAGGCGAAGAAGGGGACGAGTAGCGTCGTCCGCGGCCACGAGCGACCCGGGGACGGTGTGAGCCCGGGGGCGAGCGCGACGCGAAGATCACCCCGGAGCCGCCGGAAGAAAGCTCCGACCGAGCGAGTAGACCCGGCAGTCGCGGACCCAATGAGGGGGTCGCGGGCGGCAGTGCCGTCCCGGCCAAGGAGGGTGGTACCGCGGGAGCGCACGCTCTCGTCCCTTCGACGGAGAACGCCAGCCGCTGTCCGCCGGAGGACGGTCCGATGACCCAGTACCGCCAAGTCCCAGCCCAGGTCGACCTGCCCGAGCTCGAGCACGAGGTGCTCGCCCTCTGGCAGGACAACAAGACCTTCACCCGCAGCCTGGAGCAGTCCGAGGGCCGCCCTGAATGGATGTTCTACGAGGGCCCGCCCACCGCCAACGGCATGCCCGGCGCCCACCACATCGAGGCGCGGGTCTTCAAGGACGTCTTCCCCCGCTACAAGACGATGCGCGGCTTCCACGTCACCCGGAAGGCGGGATGGGACTGCCACGGCCTGCCCGTCGAGCTGGCCGTGGAGAAGGAGCTCGGCTTCTCCGGCAAGCAGGACATCGAGGCGTACGGCATCGCCGAGTTCAACGCCAGGTGCCGTGACTCGGTCACCCGCCACACCGACGCCTTCTCCGAGCTGACGACCCGGATGGGGTACTGGGTCGACCTGGACGACGCCTATCGCACGATGAACCCCGAGTACATCGAGTCGGTCTGGTGGTCGCTGAAGGAGATCTTCACCAAGGGCCTGCTCGGCCAGGACCACCGGGTGGCGCCCTGGTGCCCCCGCTGCGAGACCGGCCTGTCCGACCACGAGCTCGCCCAGGGGTACGAGACGGTGGTCGACCCCTCCGTCTACGTCCGCCTTCCCCTCCTGTCCGGCCCGCTGGCCGGCGAGGCCGATCTGCTGGTGTGGACGACCACCCCGTGGACCCTGGTCTCCAACACCGCCGTCGCCGCCCACCCCGAGGTCACCTACACCGTGGCCACCGACGGCCACGACCGGCTGGTGGTCGCCGAGGCGCTGGTCGGCAAGGCGCTGGGCGAGGGCTGGACGGCCACCGGACAGACGTTCACCGGCGCGGAGATGGAGCGCTGGACCTACCGACGCCCGTTCGAGCTGGTCGACTTCGGCGGCGCGGAGGCGCACTTCGTGGTGACCGCCGACTATGTGACGACCGAGGACGGCACCGGACTGGTCCACCAGGCCCCGGCCTTCGGCCAGGACGACCTGCTGACCTGCCGCCGCTACGGCCTACCGGTGGTCAACCCGGTCCGCCCCAACGGCACCTTCGAGGAGGGCCTGCCGCTGGTCGGCGGCCAGTTCTTCAAGAAGGCGGACGAGGCCCTCGTCGGCGACCTCCGCGAGCGCGCCCTGCTCTTCCGGCATCTGCCCTACGAGCACAGCTATCCGCACTGCTGGCGCTGCCACACCCCGCTGCTGTACTACGCACAGCCGTCCTGGTACATCCGCACCACCCGGGTGAAGGAAGCCCTGCTGCGGGAGAACGAGAGCACCACGTGGTACCCGGAGTCGGTCAAGCACGGCCGGTACGGGGAGTGGCTGAACAACAACGTGGACTGGGCCCTGTCCCGCAACCGGTACTGGGGCACCCCGCTGCCCATCTGGCGCTGCGCGGACGGCCACCTCACCTGCGTCGGCTCGCTGGCCGAGCTGAGCGAGCTGACCGGCACCGACCAGGCGGGCCTCGACCCGCACCGCCCGTTCATCGACGAGGTCGTCTTCCCCTGCGCCACCGAGGGCTGCGCGCACACCGCGCGCCGCGTTCCCGAGGTCATCGACGCCTGGTACGACTCGGGCGCCATGCCGTTCGCCCAGTGGGGATACCCGCACCGCAACCGCGAGGAGTTCCAGAAGCGGTACCCGGCGCAGTACATCTGTGAGGCCATCGACCAGACCCGCGGCTGGTTCTACACGCTGATGGCCGTCGGCACCCTCGTCTTCGACAAGTCGTCGTACGAGACGGTCGTCTGCCTGGGCCACATCCTGGCCGAGGACGGCCGCAAGATGTCCAAGCACCTGGGGAACATCCTGGAGCCGATCCCGCTCATGGAGCGGCACGGCGCGGACGCGGTGCGCTGGTTCATGGCGGCCGGCGGCTCGCCCTGGTCCGCCCGCCGGGTCGGGCACGGCACCATCCAGGAGGTCGTCCGCAAGACCCTCCTGACCTACTGGAACACCGTCGCCTTCCAGGCCCTGTACGCCCGCACCAGCGGCTGGGCCCCCGGCGAGGCCGACCCGGCGCCCGCCGACCGGCCGCTGCTGGACCGCTGGCTGCTCAGCGAGCTCAACGCGCTGGTGGACATGGTCACCACCGCGATGGAGAACTTCGACACCCAGCGCACCGGCAAGCTGATCTCCACCTTCGTGGACGACCTGTCGAACTGGTATGTCCGCCGCTCGCGCCGCCGCTTCTGGCAGGGCGACCCGGCCGCGCTGCGCACGCTGCACGAGGTCCTGGAGACGGTCACCCGGCTGATGGCCCCGCTGGTCCCGTTCATCACCGAGCGGGTCTGGCAGGACCTGGTGGTGCCGGTCACCCCGGGCACGCCCGACTCGGTGCACCTGGCCTCCTGGCCGGAGGCGGACCCGAAGCTGATCGACGCGGACCTGTCGCAGGACATGCTGCTGGTGCGGCGCCTGGTCGAGCTGGGCCGGGCCACCCGCGCCGAGTCCGGCGTCAAGACCCGGCAGCCGCTGTCCCGCGCGCTGGTCGCGGCCCTGGGCTTCGAGCTGCTCGGCGACGATCTGCGCGAGCAGATCGCGGAGGAGCTGAACGTCGCCTCTCTGGCCGGCCTCTCGGAGATGGGCGGCTCGCTGGTGGACACCTCGGCGAAGGCCAACTTCCGCGCGTTGGGCCGCCGCTTCGGCAAGGGCACCCAGGCGGTGGCCGCCGCGATCGCCGCGGCGGACGCGGCGGAGCTGTCCGCCGCGCTGCGCACCGGCACGGCCGCCGTCGAGGTCGACGGGGAGCGGGTGCCGCTGTCGCCGGAGGAGGTCATCATCACCGAGACGCCCCGTGAGGGCTGGTCGGTGGCCTCCGACACGGGCGCGACGGTGGCCCTCGACCTGGAGATCACTCCGGAGCTGCGCCGGGCCGGGCTGGCCCGCGACCTCATTAGGCTGATCCAGGACGCCCGGAAGAACAGCGGCCTGGACGTGGCCGACCGGATCGCGGTGCGCTGGGAGGCGTCCGACCCGGAGGCGGCCCGCGCGCTGGTCGACCACCAGGCCCTGATCAGCTCCGAGGTGCTGGCCGCCGACTTCGCCGAGGGCGCCGCGAGCGCGAGCGAGGGCGACGGCTTCGGCGGCACGTTCGGCGACAAGGCCCTCGGCGTCACGTTCCGCCTGCGCCGGGTCTGACCCACCCCGCCGGTTCCGGCGGGACAAGACGACAGGCACGACAAAGGGGCGGGGCCCGGACTCATGGTCCGGGCCCCGCCCCTTGTCTGTCCGTCGTGACGGTCAGCACGCCGAAGGCGTCAGTTGTCGTCCTCGTCGATCAGGAAGCCACGCATCGGGGACGGCGCCTGCTGCATCGGCTGCGGACTCTGGGGCCGCACCGGAGCCATCGGCTGTGTCATCGCCGGGGACATCTGCTGCTGTCCACCGTACGAAGGCGCGCCGCTCGGGCCGCCGTGACCGCCGTGCCCGCTGTTCATCTGCTGGGGCGCGCCGAGCGACTGGTGCCCGCCCATGGGGCCGCCACCGGGACCGGCCGGAGCACCCGCCGACGCCAGCGAGGGCGAGGGCGAGGGGGGCAGTGACGGGGCCGCCGGGGAACGCGGCGGGGCGAGGGAGTCGTCGGACTGGCTTTCGAGCTGACGGAGCTGGCTCTCCAGGTATGACTTCAGACGGGTGCGGTACTCGCGCTCGAAGCCGCGCAGGTCCTCGACCTTGCGCTCCAGCGTGGCGCGGGCGGACTCCAGCGAGCCCATCGCCACGCGGTGCTTCTCCTGTGCGTCCCGCTCCAGGGCGTCGGCCTTGGCCCGGGCGTCGCGCTCCAGACCCTCGGCGCGGCTGCGGGCCTCACCGACGATCTTGTTGGCCTCGGAACGGGCCTCCGCGATGGCCTGGTCGGCCGTCTGCTGCGCGAGCGAGAGAACGCGCGCGGCGCTCTCGTTGCCACCGACGGGCTGCGGCGCCATCTGCTGCTGGGGCATCTGCTGCGGTGCCATCTGCTGCTGCGGCATCTGCTGCTGAGGCATCTGCGGGCCGGGGCCCATGCCGGGGCCTCCCATGCCGGGCAGACCCTGGCCGCCGTGCGTGCCCATCGGCACCGGCGCGCCCGGGTGACCCTGCGGGCCGGGGCCCATCGGGCCGCCGTGACCCATCGGGCCGGGGCCGCCGGGGTGTCCCTGGGGACCGGCGGGCAGCTGGGGCGGACCGCCCATCTGCTGCTGCTGGGGACCACCCATCTGCTGCTGGGGGCCGGGGCCGGGTATGGCCGACATGGGACCGCCCGGCCGGTCCTGCGGCTCGGGCTTTCGCATGTTCTGTTGGTTCTGGGCGGCTGCCCGGGTGGCCGCGGCCAGCTTGGCGCGCAGGTCCTCGTTCTCCCTGAGCAGCCGGGTCAGCTCTGCCTCGACCTCGTCGAGGAAGGCGTCGACCTCGTCCTCGTCATAGCCTTCTCGCAGACGGACGGTCGTGAACTGCTTGTTCCGCACGTCCTCGGGGGTCAGCGGCATCTCTTCACCTCAACGTAATTCGTCGGCATATCGGCAGACCGTACTCGTTCACAGCCTGGCCACGACGTTGATCAGGATGTAGACGATGATCATCAGTACGAAGAAGGACAGATCAAGCGCCACACCCCCGAAGCGCAGGGGAGGGATCGCCTTCCGCAGCGCCTTCAGTGGCGGATCGGTGACAGTGTAGGTGGCTTCAAGCGCGAC
This sequence comes from Streptomyces sp. NBC_01803, assembly GCF_035917415.1. Taxonomy (NCBI): domain Bacteria; kingdom Bacillati; phylum Actinomycetota; class Actinomycetes; order Kitasatosporales; family Streptomycetaceae; genus Streptomyces; species Streptomyces sp. NBC_01803. Next base: position 4,875,779 of record NZ_CP109073.1, on the reverse strand, counting down.
CACCATCGCCTTGCCGGGGTTCCAGGACCGGGCGAACATGAAGACGTAGTCCATCACCAGCCGGAAGAGCAGCAGGCCGAGCAGACAGTACAAGGCAATCAGGATCACATCGAAAGCGGTGCCCATCCTGCCTGTCCCTCTCCCCTTGCCTCGGAGTCCGGCCGGTTCGCCGGAGCTCTGCCTGTTTTCCCACCGGTCAGCGCTGCCTGTCGTCAGCTCTGGTTGAAGAACCCGCCCTCGGCGATCCGAGCCTTGTCCTCCGCCGTTACATCGACGTTAGCAGGCGACAGCAGGAACACCTTCTGCGTCACGCGCTCGATGCTGCCATGAAGACCGAAGACCAGACCAGCCGCGAAGTCGACAAGTCGCTTCGCGTCCGTGTCGTCCATCTCGGTCAGATTCATGATCACCGGCGTGCCCTCGCGGAAGTGTTCCCCGATGGTACGGGCCTCGTTGTAGGTCCGGGGATGGAGGGTCGTGATGCGGTACGGCTCCCTCTCGGACACGACCTTGGGCATGATCACCGGTGCGCTCTTCTCCACGTTCTGGCGGTCGGATGTGATGGAAGACACGGGAGCGATCCTCCCGGGCCGTCTGCTCTCCGTGAGGAGCGGAGCGGGGGTGGGCTCCGTCTCCCGCTGGGCCGGGGGGTGCATGACCCGGACCGGCTCCTCGGGCCGCTCCCGCGACGGTGGCTCATGCGCCGGCTGCCGCCGCGGGCGCTCGGGCTCCGGCTCCGGCTCGAACTCATCGTCGGGGCCGTACCCCGGTCGGTCATAGCCGTCGTCCTCCACGAGGCCGAGGTAGACCGCCATCTTGCGCATAGCGCCAGCCATCGACTGCGTCCTCCGCTCTGTGGTGGATCGGCTCCGCCCTCCCGGCGGGGTGGATCCACGTAATCTGCCCGAAATTTCCGGGATTCACCATATTTTCGACTGTGGCCCCTCGCTTGGCGACGTTACCCGAGGGCGGCACGGACTCCGAGCACCGCGCTGCCGACGCGCACGTGTGTCGCCCCGGCCACGATCGCCTCCTCCAAGTCCCCGCTCATTCCTGCCGAGACCATGTTCGCAGCCGGATCGATCGAGCGCAGGTTCCTCGCGATTTCCTTCAAACGCTCGAACGCCGCCCCGGGGTTCCCGGCGTGGACACCCACCAGGGGCGCGACCGTCATCACCCCGGCCAGCCGCAGCCCCGGGGCCGCGGCCACCGCCGCCGCCAACTCCGCCACGTGACCGGGTGCCACCCCGCCCCGGCCGCCCTCGTGCCCGGACTCCTTCTCCAACGCGACCTGCACGAGGCAGTTCAGAGGCGCGCGGCCGGAATGCACCACCGCCGCGGAGAGCGCGGTGACGAGCCGCGCCCGGTCCACGGAGTGCACGTAGTCCGCGTATCCGGCCACCGAGCGGGCCTTGTTCGTCTGCAACTGCCCGACGAAGTGCCAGCTCAGACCGAGATCGGCGCACGCGGCGGCCTTGGCCGCCGCCTCCTGGTCCCGGTTCTCGGCGAACTCCCGCACACCGAGCTCCGCCAGCAGCCGGACGTCCTCGACGGGATAGGTCTTGGTGACGACGACCAGGGTCACGTCCGCGCGTTCGCGCCCCGCCGCGTCACAAGCGCGGGTGATGCGCTCCTCCACCCGAGCGAGGTTGGCGGCCAGTTCGACCTCGCGCCGCTCGACGCTCACCGCGCCTCCTTGCGAGCTTCTCCGACCGCCGGGCGAACGCGCGGCAGACAAACAACCCACAACCGGGCGGCCCGCCGCTCGACGCTCACGCCGCCTCCTTGCGAGCTTCTCCGACCGCCGGGCGAACGCGCGGCAGACAAACAACCCACAACCGGGCGGCCCGCCGCTCGACGCTCACGCCGCCTCCTTGCGAGCTTCTCCGACCGCCGGGCGAACGCGCGGCAGACAAACAACCCACAACCGGGCGGCCCGCCGCTCGACGCTCACGCCGCCTCCTTGCGAGCTTCTCCGACCGCCGGGCGAACGCGCGGCAGACAAACAACCCACAACCGGGCGGCCCGCCGCTCGACGCTCACGGTGCGACCCACACATAACTCGCCAGCCGGCCGGTGGTCCGGTCGCGGCGGTAGGAGAAGTGGTCGGCCGATTCGAGAGTGCAGACCTGCGAGAGCGTGATGTCCGTGATCCCGCACCCGGCCAACTGCTCCCGCACACCTGCCGGGATGTCGATGGCCGGGGTGCCCCACCGGGTAGTGGCCGCGCAGCCCGGCACCGTCCGCCCGGCCTCCCGGCGCATCGCGTCGGGCACCTCGTAGCAACGGCCGCACACCGCGGGCCCGGTGCGGGCGACGATCCGGCCCGGCTCGGCGCCAAGGTCCCGCATCGCGGCCACGGTCGCGGGCACGACGCCCGTCAGCAGACCGGGCCGTCCGGCGTGCGCGGCCCCCGCGACTCCGGCGACCGGGTCGGCCAGCAGCACCGGAGTGCAGTCGGCGGTGAGAACGGCGAGCGCGAGCCCCCTGCGCGCGGTGACCACCCCGTCCGCCTCGGGCGGCTCCTCCCCCGGCACGAGATCGTCGGCTATCACGACCTCCCGGCCGTGCACCTGGCGCATCCAGCGCACCCCGGCCGGGTCGAGGCCGAGCGTCTTGGCAGCCAGCTCCCGGTTGTGGCGGACGGTCGCGGCGTCGTCACCGACCGCACCGCCGAGGTTGAGCGTGTCATACGGAGCGGCGCTCGCCCCGCCCCACCGGTCGGTGAAGGCGAAGCGGGCGCCGCTCGTCGCGCTGTGGCGTTCTATCACTGAGGCCCGGCCTCGATCATGTAAGACAGCTTTGCTTATTTAAGGAAGTCTGGCACGTCGAGCTCCTCGACCTGACCACCGTCGTAGGGACGGGCCGAGGGAACCTGCGGAGTGCCGCCCTTCAGCGACTCCCGGACCGGGTCGCCGGCGGAGTCGGAGGCGCCGTCGCGGTCGGCCAGCACGCCGGCCTCGCGCGAGGGCAGCGCGCCCAGGCCGCCGAACGAGGGCCGCTCCGGCTCGGTGTCGGCCGGCACGCGGTCCTGGCTCGGGGGAGCCGGCTCGTCCTTGGCGCCATAGCCCCCGAGCGCCTTGTCCCGGGTGCGGGTCGGCGGCTGGCCGCCGTCGAAGCCGGCGGCGATCACCGTGACCCGGACCTCGTCGCCCAGCGCGTCGTCGATGACGGCGCCGAAGATGATGTTCGCCTCGGGGTGGGCCGCCTCACTGACGAGCTGTGCCGCCTCGTTGATCTCGAACAGGCCCAGGTCGGAGCCGCCCGAGATGGACAGCAGCACGCCGCGGGCGCCGTCGATCGACGCCTCCAGCAGGGGGGAGGAGATGGCCATTTCGGCGGCGGCCACCGCGCGGTCGTCACCGCGGGCCGAGCCGATGCCCATGAGGGCCGAACCGGCCTCGGACATCACCGACTTCACATCGGCGAAGTCCAGGTTGATCAGGCCGGGCGTGGTGATGAGATCGGTGATGCCCTGCACGCCGGACAGCAGGACCTGGTCGGCGGACTTGAAGGCGTCCAGCACGCTGACCTGGCGGTCCGAGATGGACAGCAGCCGGTCGTTGGGGATGACGATGAGGGTGTCCACCTCGTCGCGGAGGCTGGCGATGCCGTCCTCCGCCTGGTTGGCGCGACGACGGCCCTCGAAGGTGAACGGACGGGTGACCACGCCGATGGTCAGCGCGCCCAGGGAGCGTGCGATGTTCGCCACGACCGGTGCGCCCCCGGTGCCGGTGCCGCCGCCCTCGCCCGCGGTGACGAAGACCATGTCGGCCCCCTTCAGGACCTCCTCGATCTCCTCACGGTGGTCTTCGGCAGCCTTGCGCCCGACATCCGGATTGGCGCCCGCGCCCAGCCCGCGGGTGAGCTCACGGCCGACGTCGAGCTTGACGTCGGCGTCGCTCATCAGCAGTGCCTGCGCATCGGTGTTGATCGCGATGAACTCGACGCCCTTGAGACCGACCTCGATCATCCGGTTGATGGCGTTGACGCCACCGCCGCCGATTCCGACGACCTTGATGACTGCGAGGTAGTTCTGCGGTGCTGCCACGTCGAAGGCCTCTCGCCTCGATTTACGTGTCGCCGCTCCGCGAGTGCCGCAGTGCGCCGACTGATGCCGATGGGGCGGACGGATAAGCCGCCCCGAACCCTAACGCTCAAGTTTAGGGTTACCTGTGCTTGCCGTTCCTTGGAATCCTCGGAACGGACACTAAGTCGACAAGTGGTACGCGTTCAACGAACACGCCGAACCTCCTGTTTTTCTTTTCACCCTATGTGATCACGCGCCGGGCACGTCAACCACCCGCCACCGCAGGGGCAGTGGGCACACTGACGTTGAAGTGGCGGGCGTCGTCGGCCGCATGCATGACTACGCCGAGTGCCTCGGCCTTGGCTGCCGAGTCCTCCGCACTTCCCCACCGCACGGTGCGGTCGCCCGACAACTCCAGGGTGATGGAGTCATAGGAGGTGACCCGGATGACACGGGTGTCGCGGCGGACGGATTCCGGCAGGGCCGCGGCCACCGTCACAGCCGCCCGGCGGACGCGGTCTTCGCCGAAACGGCGCGTGCTGGCACTGTCCTCCAGGTCGAGTTCGACCAGCGGCACACCTGCCACCGCCTCCGCCACCTCGCCGAACCGGACGCCGTCGGCGTCCACCTCGGCGTAACCGTCACCGTCCGGGATCAGCACCTCCGCCTCGCGCTCCCGCACCTTCAGCGAGACCCCGTGCGGCCAGCCCCGGACCACCTGCACCGACGCCAGACGCGGCAGCGCCGCCAGGGTCCGGTCGCGCACGGCATCCTGGTCCAGGGAGGCCATCGGGGAGCCCAGGGAGACGCCCGCGGCGGCCAGGATCCGCTCCTCCGTCAGCTTCCGCGGGCCCTCGGTCCAGCGCACCGAGACCCGTTCCACGCGCAGCCAGTCCGAGCCGTACAGCACCCAGGTCCCAAACCCGCCCACCACCAGGGTGAGCACCAGCACCAGCAGCAGCAGGCGCGGGCGCCTCGGGAGCGGGCGCGGCCCGCGCCCGGGCCGCCGGACGGACGGCCGCGGGCCGGAGTCCGGCTGGCGGCGCTCACCGCCGCGCTGGGCGGTCGTCGCTCCGGCCACGCTCCCTCATCTCCCCGGGGTCCGCGGCTACGCCCTGCGCGCCGCGATCGCTTCGTACACCATGCCGAGCAGCAGATCGTCCGAGTCCCTGCGGCCGAACTCGGCGGCGGCGCGGGACATCGACAGGAGCTGTCCTGAGTCGGTGAGCACCGGCAGGACAGCGCTCCTGACCCATTCCGGCGTCAGCTCCGCGTCGTCGATCAGCAGTCCGCCGCCGGCCTTGACCACCGGCTGGGCGTTCAGCCGCTGTTCGCCGTTGCCGATCGGCAGCGGGACGTAGGCGGCGGGCAGCCCGACGGCGGAAAGTTCGGCGACGGTCATCGCGCCCGCGCGGCAGAGCATCATGTCGGCCGCGGCGTACGCGAGGTCCATACGGTCCACATACGATAGCGGGACGTAGGGCGGCATTCCGGGCATGGTGTCGACCTGCGGCAGTTCGTTCCTCGGGCCGACCGCGTGCAGCACCTGGACGCCGGAGCGCTGGAGCTGGGGGACGACCGTCGCGATGACCTCGTTCAGCCGCCGGGCGCCCTGCGAGCCGCCGGACACCAGCAGCGTCGGCAGGTTGGCGTCCAGGCCGAAGAAGGCGCGGGCCTCGTGCCGGAGCGCCGAGCGGTCCAGCGTCGCGATCGAGCGGCGCAGCGGGATGCCGACGTAACGGGCATGCCGCAGCTTGCTGTCCGGCGTGGAGACGGCGACGTACTTCGTGTACCGCGCGCCGATCCGGTTGGCGAGCCCGGGGCGGGCGTTGGCCTCGTGCACCACGATCGGCACCCGCAGGCGCTTGGCGGCCAGGTAACCGGGCAGCGCCACGTAGCCGCCGAAGCCGATCACGCAGTCCGCCTTGGTACGTTCGAGGATCTCCTCGGCCGCCTTGACCGTGCCGCGCAGCCGGCCGGGCACCGTGATCAGCTCCGGGGTCGGCTTGCGCGGCAGGGGCACGGCGGGGATCAGGCCGAGTTCGTAACCGCGCTCGGGCACCAGCCGGGTCTCCAGGCCGCGTTCCGTGCCGAGGGCCGTGACCCCCGCGGTCGGATCGCGCCTGCGCAGGGCGTCCGCGAGGGCGAGCGCGGGCTCGATGTGCCCGGCGGTCCCCCCGCCGGCGAGAACTACATGCACCGAAATTCACCGCTCTCCGGACAGCGCCCTTCTCACGCGCCGTCCCATCGTCTTCCATCTGAGCCCGGGTCCCCGCATGGCCAGGGCGGCCCTGGCCGCCGGCTCGCCGCGCGCGAACGCGATCAGCAGTCCGACGGCGAACATGGTGGGCAGCAAGGCCGAACCCCCGTAGGAGAACAGCGGCAGGGGCACTCCGGCGATGGGCAGCAGACCCAGCACCGCGCCGATGTTGATCACGGTCTGGACCATGAGCCAGGCCGTCACCCCTCCCGCGGCATACCTCACGAAGGGGTCCTCCGTGCGTCCGGCCACGCGGATACCCGCATAGCCTAGAGCCGCGAAGAGTGCGAGCACCGACAGCGTACCCGCCAGGCCGAGCTCCTCTCCGGTGATGGCGAAGATGAAGTCCGTGTGCGGCTCCGGGAGTTCGCCCCATTTTTCCACACTGGCACCGAGCCCGGAACCGAACCACCCGCCCGAGGCCAGGGCGTAGATCCCGTGGACCGCCTGCCAGCAGCGGTCACCCTCGCCGGGATCGGTGGCGCCCATGCACGCCAGCCGGTCCATCCGGTGCGGGCTGGTGGCGATGAAGAGCGCGCCGAGCACGGCCGCGGCGGCCAGCACCCCGGCGAACAGCCGGGTGGGCGCGCCCGCCAGCCACAGCAGGCCGAAGAGGATGGCCGTCAGGATCATCACGGTGCCCATGTCGCCGCCGACCATGACCAGTCCGCAGACCAGCAGCGCGCCCGGGACGAGCGGGACCAGCAGGTGCCGCCACTGGGTCAGCAGCCGCTTGTCCCCCTTCCGGGCGAGCAGGTCGGCGCCCCAGAGCACGAGCGCCAGCTTGGCGAACTCGCTGGGCTGGAGCTGGAACGAGCCGCCGATCGCGATCCAGTTGGTGGACCCGTTGACCTCGACGCCGATGCCGGGCACCTGGACCAGGAGCAACAGGACGACGGAGAAGGCGAGGAACGGGTAGGTGAGAGCGCGCAGCAGCCGGACGGGCACCCGCGAGGCGAGGAACAGCAGGCCGGTGCCGAGGACGGCGGCCAGCAGCTGTTTGCGGAAGTAGAACGTGGCGGGCAGGTCGTAGCGGAGCGCCTGGATCTGGGAGGCGGAGAAGACCATCACCAGGCCGAGCAGGGTGATGAGCAGACCGGTGCCCATGATGACGTAGTAGGCCGTCAGCGGCCGGTCCCAGGCCCGCCGTGCGCGCGTGACGAAGCGGGGCGCGCGCGGGCGCGGGGGCGCGAACGTCCGGCGCGAAGCGGGCGCCACCCGCCACCGGGGTCCCGGGGCCCGGGCGACGCCCCTCTTCGCCGCGGCGGGCGGTGTCGCCCGGTGGTCAGCCGTCATCGTCGGCCCCTCCTTCGTCCCGCGCCGGCGAGTCCGCGGGCTACTGCTCTTCTCCTGCCAGGTCGCGGACGGCGGTGGCGAAGGCGTCGCCGCGCTCGTTGTAGTTCGTGAACATGTCCATCGAGGCACAGGCCGGAGCCATCAGGACGGTGTCCCCCCTGCGGGCGAGCCGGGCCGCCTCGCGCACTGCCGCCGCCATCGCCCCAGTGTCCGTCCGGGCGAGGTCCACGACCGGGACATCCGGGGCGTGTCGCGCCAGGGCCTCCGCGATGAGGTGCCGGTCGGCGCCGATGAGCACCGCGCCGCGCAGCCGCCCGGCGGCGCCCGCCACCAGGTCGTCGAACGCGGCGCCCTTGGCCAGCCCGCCGGCGATCCACACGACCGGCTCGTAGGCGCTCAGGGACGCCCGCGCGGCATGCGTGTTGGTCGCCTTGGAGTCGTCCACATAGGCCACGCCCGCCACGTCCGCGACGTGCGCGATGCGGTGGGCGTCGGGGCGGAAGGCGCGCAGGCCGTCCCGGACCGCGCGGGGCTCCACGCCGTAGGCGCGGGCCAGGGCGGCGGCGGCCAGGGCGTTGGCGATGTTGTGCGGGGCGGGCGGGTCGACATCGGAGACCTCGGCCAGCTCCTGGGCCCGGTGGCGCCGGTCGGGGACGAAGGCCCGGTCGACCAGGATGCCGTCCACGACGCCGAGTTCGGACAGGCCGGGGGCTCCCAGAGTGAAGGCGATGGCCCGGCAGCCCTCCGCCACGTCGGCCTCGCGGACCAGCGCCTCGGTGGCCGGGTCCGCGCCGTTGTAGACGCAGGCGACCCGGTTGCCCTCGTAGATCCGGCCCTTGTCGGCCGCGTACGCCGCCATCGAGCCGTGCCAGTCGAGGTGGTCGGGCGCGAGGTTCAGCACGGCCGCCGAGTGCGGGCGGACCGAGGGCGCCCAGTGCAGCTGGTAGCTGGACAGCTCCACGGCCAGCACGTCGTAGGGCGGGTCGGCCAGGACGGTGTCGATGATCGGGGTGCCGATGTTGCCGACGGCAGCGGTGCGCAGGCCCGCCGCGTCGAGGATGGCGGCGAGCATCCGCACCGTCGTGGTCTTGCCGTTGGTGCCGGTGACGGCGAGCCAGGGCGGCCCGTTCTCGCCGCGCAGCCGCCAGGCGATCTCGACGTCCCCGACGACCTCCACGCCGGCCGCCGCGGCGGCGGCGAACAGCGGGCTGTCCGGGCGCCAGCCGGGCGAGGTGACCACCAGCTCGGTGCCCTTGGGCAACGTCGCGCCGTCCCCGGGCCTGACCTCGACGCCGTCGGCGGCGAGGTCGGCGGCCAGGGCGCGCTGCCGCTCGCCGTCGCCCGCGTCCACGACCGTGACGTGGGCACCGAGCCGGGCCAGGGCGCGGGCGGCGCTGACGCCGCTCACGCCCAGCCCGGCGACGGTGACGCGCCGGCCGGTGAAGGACGGATGCGTGGTCACCAGTCCGCCACCCAGGTCCCGTAGAAGATGCCGATGCCGACGATGACGCACATGCCCTGGATGATCCAGAACCTGACCACGACCAGGACTTCGCTCCAGCCCTTGAGCTCGAAGTGGTGCTGGAGCGGCGCCATCTTGAACACGCGGCGGCCGGTGAGCCGGAAGGAGCCGACCTGGATCACCACCGACATGGTGATCAGGACGAACAGCCCGCCGAGGACGGCCATCAGCAGCTCGGTGCGGGAGACGATGGCCAGGCCGGCCAGCGCGCCGCCCAGGGCGAGGGAGCCGGTGTCGCCCATGAAGATCTTGGCGGGCGAGGTGTTCCACCACAGGAAGCCGAAGAGGGCGCCCATCAGGGCGGCGGCGACGATCGCGCCGTCGAGCGGATCGCGCACCTCGTAGCAGGAGGCCCCGGCGGTGGTGATGTCGGCGCAGGTCTGGCCGTACTGCCAGACACCGATGAAGACATACGCGCCGAACACCATCACGGACGCGCCGGTGGCCAGGCCGTCCAGGCCGTCGGTGAGGTTCACGCCGTTGGACATCGCCAGGATCATGAACAGCGCCCACAGCACGAAGAGCACCGGCCCGATGCTCCAGGCGAAGTCCTGGGTGAACGACAGGTGGGTGGAGGCCGGGGTGAGCTCGCGGGCGTCCTCGAAGTTCAGCGAGAGGATCGCGAAGGTGACGCCCACGATGAACTGGCCGAGCATCTTCGCGCCCGCCCGCAGGCCCAGGCTGCGCCGCCGGACGATCTTGATGTAGTCGTCCAGGAAGCCGACCAGGCCCATGCCGGCCATCAGGAACAGCACCAACAGCCCGGAGATCGTGGGCTGTTCGCTGGTCATGATCTTGGTGGCCGCGTAGGCGATCAGGGTGGCCAGGATGAACGCGATACCGCCCATGGTGGGCGTGCCGCGCTTGCTGTGATGGTCGCGAGGACCGTCGTCCCGGATGTACTGGCCGTAGCCCTTGCGGGCCAGCAGCTTGATGAGCAGCGGGGTCCCGATCAGGGTCAGGAAGAGTCCGATGGCACCGGAGAAGAGGATCTGCCTCATCGGGCGGCGACCTCGCCATCGACGGCGCCCGCCGCGTCGTCCGCGAGCTGGAGGGCCACACGCTCCAGGCCGACCGCCCTGGACGCCTTCACCAGCACCACATCTCCCGGCCGGAGCTCACCACGCAGCAACTCGACCGCTGCCTGAGCGTCGGACACGTGCACCGACTCCTCACCCCACGAACCCTCGTTCTTGGCGCCCATGTCCAGCCAGGCGGCCTCCCGGCCGCCCACCGACACGAGCCTGCTGACGTTGAGCCGGACGGCGAGCCGTCCCACCGCGTCGTGCTCGGCGAGAGCGTCGTCGCCGAGCTCGGCCATCCGGCCGAGCACCGCCCACGTGCGGCCCCCTCGGGCCCGGGCGGCTTCGCCCATGGCGGCGAGGGCGCGCAGCGCGGCCCGCATGGATTCGGGGTTGGCGTTGTAGGCGTCGTTGACGATGGTCACGCCGTCCGCTCGCTCGGTGACCTCCATCCGCCACTTCGAGAGCGGGCCCGCGGCGGACAGTGTTTCGGCGATCGCCGTCGCGGACATGCCTACCTCATGCGCCACAGCGGCAGCGGCAAGCGCGTTCGACACGTGATGCTCACCGTACAGGCGCATGGTCACATCGGCGCACCCGGTCGGGGTGCGCAGGCGGAACGACGGGCGGCCGTCGGCTGTCAGGCCCACATTGTCGGCCCGGATCGCGGCGTCCTCGGCCTCGCCGAAGAACAGCGTGCGGGCGGCCGTGCGGGCGGCCATGGCGCGCACCAGCGGGTCGTCGGCGTTGAGGACGGCCACGCCGCCGTCCTCGGCGGACGGCAGCGCCTCGACCAGCTCGCCCTTGGCGGTGGCGATGGCCTCCCGGCCGCCGAACTCCCCGATGTGCGCGGTGCCGACGTTCAGCACGAGGCCGATGCGCGGCGGCGTCAGCGAGGTGAGATAGCGGATGTGGCCGATGCCCCGGGCGCCCATCTCCAGCACGAGGAACCGGGTGGACTCCACGGCGCGCAGCGCGGTGAGCGGCAGGCCGATCTCGTTGTTGAACGAGCCCGGCGTCCAGACGGTCTCCCCGGTCCGCTCCAGGAGCTGGGCGATCAGGTCCTTGGTGCTGGTCTTCCCGGCCGAGCCGGTGAGCGCGACGACGGTGGTGCCCAGGCCGCCGACGGTGTGGCGGGCGAGCGCGCCGAGAGCGTCCGTGACGTCGTCCACCACGACGGCGGGCACGCCGACGGGACGGGTGGCCAGCACTGCCGCGGCGCCCGCGGCGACGGCGGAGACGGCGAAGTCGTGGCCGTCGACGTGCTCGCCGGGCAGCGCGGCGAAGAGTGAGCCGGGCTCGGTCAGCCTGGAGTCGATGACCACGGGCCCGGTGACGCGGGGTGGCGGCTCCGGTATGTCGTGCGGCTCTCCCCGCACGACCGTGATGAGCTCAGCAACGGAAAGGGGGATCACTGCAGCGGGCCTCGCCTGGCGTCGGTTCTCGGGGACGGGTGGGCATGCGAGCCGCGCTCGATGGCCGCGCGCAGCTCCTCACGGTCGTCGAAGGGCCGGATGACTCCGGCGATGTTCTGCCCCTGCTCGTGTCCCTTGCCGGCCACCAGGACGGTGTCGTCCGGCTCGGCGCGGGCCACGGCGGCGGCGATGGCGGCGGCGCGGTCCTCCTCGACCAGCACGGTGCCGCGTTCGTGGGCGGGGACCTCGGCGGCGCCGGCGAGCATCGCGGCGAGGATGGCGAGCGGGTCCTCGGAGCGGGGATTGTCCGAGGTGAGCACGGCGGTGTCGGCCAGCCGGGCGAGCGCGGCGCCCATCCGGGGCCGCTTGTGCGGGTCGCGGTCGCCACCGCAGCCGAGGACCGCGTGCACCCGGCCGCGGGTGACCTTGCGCAGGGCGTGCAGGACGGATTCGACGGCGTCCGGCTTGTGCGCGTAGTCCACGACGGCGAGGTACGGCTGACCGGCGTCGACCCGCTCCAGACGGCCGGGGACGCCGGGGACGTCGCCGATGCCGTCGGCGGCGGCCTGGGGGTCCAGGCCCGCGACGGCGAGGGCGGCGAGCGCGGCCAGGGAGTTGGCGACGTTGAACGCGCCCGGCAGCGGGGCGGCGCCCCGGACGCGGACGCCGCCGGGGCCGAGGGCGGTGAAGCGGGAGCCGAGCGGGCCGGTCTCGACGTCGACGACCCGCCAGTCGGCGTCCGGGTGGCCCTCGGCGGAGAAGGTGGTGATCGGGACGCCGGCCTCGCGGGCCAGCCGCCGGCCGTGCTCGTCGTCCAGGTTGACGACGCCCGCGCGGGCCCGCTCCGGGGTGAAAAGCCGCGCCTTCGTCCGGAAGTAGTCCTCCAGGTCCGGGTGGAAGTCGAGGTGTTCGGGGCTGAGGTTGGTGAAGACGGCCACGTCGAAGACGCAGCCGTCGACGCGGCCGAGGGCGAGCGCGTGGCTGGAGACCTCCATGGCGACGGCACGGACACCGCGTTCCCGCATGACCGCGAACAGGGCCTGGAGATCGGTGGCTTCGGGGGTGGTGCGCTCGGACTTGACGCGCTCGTCGCCGATCCGGGTCTCGACCGTGCCGATCAGCCCGGTGCCGCCGTCCTCCTTGGCGGCCCCCGCCTCCCCCGCGTCGTCCGGCTGCTCGGAGGCCCGGCGCAGCCCGCCCTCGATGAGGTAGGTGGTCGTGGTCTTGCCCGAGGTGCCGGTGACGCCGATCTGCAGGAGACCCCTGCCCGGGTCGCCGTAGACGGCGACGGCGAGCGCGCCCATCACGCCGCGCGGCTCGGCGACGGCCAGCACCGGCAGCCCGGTGGCGGCGGCGCGCTCGGCGCCCGCGGCGTCGGTGAGCACGGCGACGGCGCCGAGTCCGGCGGCCTGATCGGCGAAGTCCGCGCCGTGGAACCGGGCTCCGGGGAGCGCCGCGTAGAGGTCGCCGGGGCGGACCGCGCGCGAGTCGTGGGTGATGCCGGTGACGGACTCCTCGCCGCCGCTCTCGGGGACGGCCGTGCCCAGCAGCCGGGCCAGCTCCACCAGCGGCACGGGCCTGACGTGCTCGGGGCGGGGCGCCTGATGGGAGTGATCGGCGTGGGGCACGGCGGTGAGCGTACCGGGCGTGCCGGGGCTGGGGCGAAACGAGGTTGACCCGTCGGTGATGGTTCTCACGTGCACGTGCTCCGCTCGTCAGGCGTCGGGATCGAAGGTGACCGGCAGGCCGGAGAATTCCTCGCCGGTGGGGGGGACCTGGAGGGCGGCCAGGGAGAATCGCATGACCTCGTTGAAGATCGGGCCGCAGACGCCGCTGCCGGTGTAGCCGCCGGCGGTCGGGTTCTGCACGACGCAGTACACGGTGACGCGGGGGTCGTCGGCGGGGGCGAAGCCGGCGAAGGACGGGGTGTAGCCCTCGTAGCGACCGCTCTCCGGATCAACCCGGTTGGCGGTACCGGTCTTGCCCGCCACTCGGTAGCCGGGGATCTGGGCGGCGCTGCCGGTGCCGTCGGGGCTGGCGACGACGGTCTCCAGCATCTCGGTGAGCTGGTGCGCGGTGTCTTCGCTGACGACGCGGGTGCGCTCCGGCTCGGGCGCCGGCTCGTACTGACCGTCCGGGCCGGAGGTGCCGCGCACCAGGGTGGGGGTGACGCGCTCGCCGCCGTTGGCGATGGTCGAGTAGACGGAGGCGGCCTGGACGGCGTTGACGGACAGCCCCTGGCCGAACGGGATCGTGTACTGCTGCGAGGCGTCCCAGTCCTCGGGCGCGGCGAGGATGCCCGGCGTCTCGCCGGGGAAGCCGAGGCCGGTGGGCTGTCCGAAGCCGAAGGCGCGCAGGTAGGAGTGCAGGACCTCGTTGGCCTCGGGCTGGGTGTCGCCCAGCTCCTCGGCGGCGAGGATGGTGCCGATGTTGCTCGACTGGGCCAGGACGCCGGCGAGGGTGAGGTGGAGCGTCGGGTGGTCCGCGTGGTCGGCGAAGTTGCGGTCGGCGCGCGGCAGCCGGTTGGGCACGGTGACGTGGGTGTCGGGGGTGGCGGCCTCTTCCTCCAGCACGGCGGCCATGGTGATGACCTTGCTGGTGGAGCCCAGCTCGAAGGCGTCCTCCAGGGCGGGGTTGCCCAGGCCCTCGGCGTCGGTGGCCGCCATGTCGTTGGGGTCGTAGCCGGGCGCGCTGGCCAGGGCGAGGATCTCGCCGGTGGTGGTGTCCTGCACGACGACGTAGCCGCCGTCGGCCTCGGACTCCTCGACCTGCTCGGTGATGGCGTCCTGGGCGGCCCACTGGATGTCGCGGTCGAGGGTCAGCTCCATGTCGGTGCCGGGCACGGCGGGCTGTTCGTCCTCACCCGCGGTGGGAACGCGACGGCCGCCGGACTGGGCGTAGGTGATGGTGCCGTCCTCGCCGGAGAGCCGCTCGTCGTACTGGGCTTCGAGGCCGCCGCCGCCCTGGCCCTCGCTGTTGACGAACCCCAGGACGGCGGCGGCGAGCTCCTCGTTGGGGTAGACCCGCTTGCTGTTCTCCTCGGCGAAGACGCCGCCGAGCACCTGGGTGCCGGTGCCTTTGGCCGCCTGCTCGCTGAGGTTGCTCCGCAGGTCCTGGATCTGGCGCCAGGTCTGCGGGGTCTGCTGGCGGGCGAGGACGGCGTAGCGCGAGTCGGCGTCGTCCAGCAGGTCGGCCAGCTCGTCCTGGTCGCGGCCGAGGATGGGCGCGAGGAGGGCGGCGGCCTGTTCGGGGGCGTCGTCGACACCGGTCTCCTGCTCGGTGAAGAGGAGCGGATCGGCGGTGATGTCGTAGGAGTCGACCGTGGTGGCCAGGGCGGTGCCGTTGCGGTCGGTGATGTCGCCGCGCTGGGCGGCGAGCGGCACGGTGACGTAACGGTTGAGGGCCGCCTGCTCGGCGTAGGTGGCGGCGCCGACCGCCTGGACCTGGATCAGGCGGACGCCGAAGGCGAGCATGACCAGGGTCAGCCCGAGACCGATCAGGCGCAGGCGGGGGCGGGGACTGCCCAGGCGCAGCATGGCCGGGGTGGCCGGCTTGGGCGCGCCCGGCCTGGCGACGCGGACGGCGCGGACGGCGCCCGGCCTCGGCCGGCGGGGGCGCGGCGGCCCGGGGGTGGTCACGGTGTCTCCCCTTCCCCTGGTTCCCCTGGTTCCCCTGGTTCCCCTGGTTCCCCTGATCGGCCTTGCTCTTCGTTCCCGGTCCGGCCCTCGCCGGGAGGCGGGACGGCCGGGGGCACGGCGGTCTCCGTTCCGGCCGGGGCCGGCTCCGGCTCGTCCGTGGCGTCCGGCGTCCGCGCGGGACTCGCCGCGGCCGGCGCGGTCGTTCCGGCGGCCTCCCCCGGCTTCCCGGCGTCGGTCTGCTCCGCCGCCCGGGACTCGACGGCGTCCCCGCTCTCCCCGCTCTCCTCCGGCTCCGGCGGCGGCGGGGGCGGCGCGGGGGTGGGGTCCGTGTTGCCGAGGACGGTGCCGTCCGGACCGAGAAACGCGGGCGGGCCGCCGGGCACCATGCCCAGCTCCCGGGCGCGCTCGGCCAGCGCGTCCGGCGCCGAGTACCCGTCCACCTCGGCCTGCAGCCGCTGCTGCTCGTCGGTCAGCTCACGAGTCTCCCGGCGCAGCTCGCTGAGCTTGAAGGAGCCTTCGTTGAGCGAGGCGTTGAGCAGCAGCAGGGAGAGCATCCCGACCGCGAGCAGCAGCACGATCAGCAGGACGAACGGGGTGCGGGCGGCCGAGGAGGCCCGGGTCGGGACAAGGCCGGCCAGCCGGGCCAGGCGCGGGTGCGCGGACGGCCCCGGGGGGCGCGCGGGGCTCACCGGACGGCCTCCCTGACGCGCTCGGCGGCGCGCAGCCGGGCGGGGGCGGCGCGGCGGTTGTCCGCGATCTCCTCGGGGGTGGGCAGCTCGGCGCCCCGGGTGAGCAGACGGAACCTCGGCTGGTACTGCTCGGGGATGACGGGCAGACCCGCCGGGGCGGTGCTCTCCGCACCCTCGGCCAGCGCCCGTTTGACGAGCCGGTCCTCCAGCGACTGGTACGACAGCACGACGATCCGGCCGCCGATCGCGAGGGAGTCGAGCGCGGCGGGGACGGCGCGTTCCAGGGAGGCGAGCTCGCCGTTGACCTCGATGCGCAGAGCCTGGAAGGTGCGCTTGGCGGGGTTGCCGCCGGTCCGCATGGCGGCCTGGGGCAGGGCCTCGCGGATGAGCGCGACGAGCCGGGCGCTGCTGGTGATGGGCTCCCGGGCGCGCTGGCGGACGATCGCGTCGACGATGCGGCGGGCGAAGCGCTCCTCACCGTAGTGGCGCAGCACGCGGACCAGGTCACCGGGCGGGTAGGTGTTGAGGACGTCGGCCGCGCTGGGCCCGGTGGACTGGTCCATCCGCATGTCGAGCGGGGCGTCCTGCGCGTAGGCGAAGCCCCGATCGGCCTCGTCGAGCTGCATCGAGGAGACGCCGAGGTCGAACAGGACACCGGCCACCCGGGGCACCCCGAGCCGGGCGAGGACGACGGGAAGCTCGTCGTAGACCGCGTGGACCAGCGTCGCCCGGTCGCCGTAGGGGGCGAGGCGTTCGCCGGCCAGCCTCAGGGCCGCCGGGTCGCGGTCGAGGGCGATCAGCCGGAGGGAGGGAAAGGTGGCCAGCAGCGCCTCGCTGTGGCCGCCGAGACCGAGAGTGCAGTCGACGGCGACGGCGCCCGAGCCGTGCAGCGCGGGACCCAGCAGGTCCAGGCAGCGCTGGAGCAAGACGGGGCGGTGCCGGGCTTCCGGCGGCCGGTCGTTGCTGGTCGTCATGCGCCTTCCGAGAGGGGAGGTGAGGCAGGTGGCGGGCGAAGACGGCGGCCTGGTGCACGCCTCCCAGTCCGCGTCACATTAGCCCACCAGTTTTCCCGGTCAATCACTGAGGTTGATCGCGTGCGGCGTTTCGCGTCGCGGCCGCGCGCCCCCGGCGCGCCGGTACGATTGTGAGCCGCATCACTCAGTTCAGGGGGGCGGGCTCGGCAGGCCCGTATTACCTTCACAGGCATGTCTCATACGGTTACAGACGAGCTTGTCGCAGCCAACAGACAGTACGCCGAGGCGTTCACCGACCCGGGCATGGACGCGCACCCGGTGCGCAATGTGGCCGTCGTCGCCTGCATGGACGCACGGCTCGACCTCCACGCCGCCCTCGGTCTCTCGCTGGGTGACTGTCACACCATACGCAACGCGGGTGGCGTCGTGACGGACGACGTCATCCGATCCCTGACGATCAGTCAGCGCGAGCTCGGCACGAAGGCCGTCGTACTCATCCACCACACCGGCTGCGGCCTGCTCGGGCTCTCCGAGGAGTGGCGGCACGAACTGGAGCTGGAGGTCGGCCAGAAGCCCTCGTGGGCCGTCGAGTCGTTCCGGGACCTCGACCAGGACGTCCGGCAGTCCATGGCCCGCGTGCGCACCTCCCCTTTTCTCCCGCACACTGATGACGTACGCGGTTTCGTGTTCGATGTGACAACCGGTCTGCTCCGCGAAATTGACCCGGAGAGCACCCCCGCCTCGTGATGTGCGCTCCCCGTAGTGTGAAGAATGCTGCGGGGAGGCAACCATCCGGGGCCGTTCGGGTGTCGCGGTCATCGACGTGTTGTTCAGTGGGACCGCGGCGACGTGTCGGGCCGGGGCATGGGACGAGGGGCCGAGGAGGGCCGGGTGACGACCTATGAGGAGCACACCAAGCTCACCGATCTGAGCGCCACGGCGGATGCGGTACGCCGCGCCGTGGAGAGCGTGATCGAGGGCAAGCCGGAGGTCGTGCGGCTCTCGATGACCGTTCTGCTCGCGGGAGGGCACCTGCTGCTCGAGGACGTGCCCGGCGTGGGCAAGACGATGCTGGCGAAGGCGCTGGCGAAGTCCATCGACTGTTCGGTGCAGCGCATCCAGTTCACGCCGGACCTGCTGCCGTCGGACATCACCGGTGTCAGCGTCTACGACCAGCAACGCAAGGAATTCGAGTTCAAGCCGGGCGCGGTGTTCGCTCAGATCGTCATCGGGGACGAGATCAACCGCGCCTCGCCCAAGACCCAGTCCGCGCTGCTGGAGGCGATGGAGGAGCGGCAGGTCACGGCGGACGGCAGCACGTACGGGCTGCCGTCGCCGTTCATGGTCATCGCGACCCAGAACCCGGTCGAGATGGAGGGCACCTACCCGCTTCCCGAGGCTCAGCGCGACCGGTTCATGGCCCGGGTGTCGATGGGATATCCGAGCCCCGAGGCCGAGCTGCGGATGCTGGAGTCGCACGGCGGGATCTCGCCGCTGGACGCGCTGCGGCCCGCCGCGCACGCCGACGACATCGTGAAGCTGATCGAGACCGCGCGCGAGGTCCACGTGTCGGACGCCGTGCGGCGGTACGCGGTGGATCTGACCACGGCCACCCGCAACCACCCCGAGCTGCGGCTCGGGGCCTCGCCACGGGCCACGCTCCACCTGCTGCGCGCCGCGAAGGCGGCGGCGGCGCTGGCCGGGCGCGGCTTCGTGCTGCCCGACGACGTCCAGCACCTGGCGGTGCCGGTGCTGGCCCACCGGCTGCTGCCGTCCGCGCAGGCGCAGCTCAACCGGCACACCACGGAGCAGTTCGTCACCGACATCCTGCGCCGCATCTCGGTGCCCGATCCGTACGCCGCCCAGCGGCTGCGGGGCTTCTAGATGGCGGGGTCCGGCTCGCCCGCCGCCGGCTCGCCCGCCGCCGGCCCGGGCGGTGGCGGCCCGGGCGGTGGCGGCCCGGGCGGTGCCGAGGACGACCGGGGGCCGCTGCGGGCGGCGTTCGGCGGACTGACCACGCGCGGCCGGTCGTTCCTGGCGGCGGGCGGCGCCGCCGCCGTCTGCGCCTACACCCTCGGGCAGCCCGACCTGTTGCGCGTGGGCATGCTGCTGGCCGCGCTGCCGGTGCTGTGCGTGCTGGTGCTGCACCGCACCCGCAGCCGGGTGGCCGCCGCGCGCCGGCTCACGCCGGCCCGGGTGCCGGCGGGCAGCGAGTCGCGGGTGCACCTGCGGGTGGAGAACGTGGCCCGGGTCCCCAGCGGACTGCTGCTGCTCCAGGACCGGGTGCCGTATGTGCTGGGGCCCCGACCCCGGTTCGTGCTGGACCGTATCGAGCCCGGCGGGCGCCGCGAGGTGACCTACCGGGTCCGCTCCGACCTGCGCGGCCGTTACCCGCTGGGGCCGCTGCAGCTCCGGCTGGCCGATCCGTTCGGGATGGTGGAGCTGAGCCGGTCGTTCAACGCCTTCGACGTGATGACCGTGCTGCCGCGCATCGAGGAGCTGCCCCCGGTGCGGCTGGGCGGCGACAGCAGCGGCCACGGCGACGGTCGGCGGCGCGCGATCTCGGTGGCCGGCGACGACGACATCATCCCCCGCGACTACCGGCACGGCGACGACCTGCGCCGCGTGCACTGGCGGTCGACGGCACACCGCGGCGCGCTGATGGTGCGGCGCGAGGAGCAGCCGCTCAAGGCCCGCTGCACGGTGCTCCTCGACACCAGGCGCCGCGGGTACGTCGGCTCGGGGCCGGAGTCGCCCTTCGAGCGGGCCGTGTCGGGGGCCGCGTCGGCCGTCGCGCACGTGGCGGCCCAGGGGTACTCGGTGCGGCTGCTGACCGACACCGGGACGCTGCTGCCCGGCCCGAACACCGAGGCGTCCGATCCCTCGGAGGTGACCGGGCTGATCCTGGACAGCCTCGCGGTCATGGCCCACTCGGCGTGCGACGGGCTGGACGGCGCCCAGGCGGCGCTGCGCGGCGGGGACGGCGGGCTGCTGATCGCGTTCGTCGGCGCGCTGGATGTCGAGCAGGTCGCGGTGCTCGGCCGGCTGCGGCAGCGCGCCGGGAGCGCGGTGGCGTTCGTGGCGGCGGGCCAGCTCGACGCGGCCCACGAGGCGGACCGGCTGGGCGCGCTGCGCGAGGCGGGCTGGACGGCGCTGTCGCACCACCCCGGCGTTCCGCTGGCCCGGCTGTGGCAGCGGGCCGCGAGGGAGCTGTCGGGCTCCGGCCGGGGGCCGTACTGAGCGGCCGGACGGGCCGGGTGGGGACCGCGGGAGCCGGTGTGGTCGTGGGAGCCGGACGGGCCGGCCGGAGCGGATGGGCCGGATGAGCCGGATGAGATGGACGGGGAGATGAACGGCCTGATGGACGGCAGGGTACGCATCGCCTGCGCCGCGTGGCTGGCCACGCTGGCCGCGGCCGGGGCGCTGCTGCCGCTGATCGACGGCGCGGACTGGCTGCTCCGGGCCGGACTCCTACTCACCGCGCAGACGGCCGCCGGGATGCTCACGCGCTGGCGCGGGGTGCCCGCGGCCGTGGCCGTCGGGGCGCAGGCGCTGGTGTCGCTGCTGCTGCTCACCCTCGTGTGCGCCCGGGAGTACACGGTGGCCGGCCTGCTGCCGGGGCCGTCGGCTTTCGACCACTTCGGCCGGCTGATGACGGCCGGCGCGGAGGACATCGGCGACTACCCGGCGCCCGCTCCGGCGACCGACGGCATCATGCTGCTGGTCTTCGGCGGCGTGCTGCTCATCGGGCTGCTGGTCGATCTGCTCGCGGTGACCCTGCGCAGCGCGGCCTCGGCCGGGCTGCCGCTGCTCGCGCTGTACTCGGTGGCCGCCGGAGTCGCCCAGGAGGACGCGGGCTGGCCGTACTTCGTGGCCGCGGCGGCCGGCTATCTGGTGCTGCTGCTGACCGAGGGGCGGGACCGGCTGGGCCGGTGGGGCCGCTTCTTCACCGGGCCTGGACACGGACGCCGGATGGCGCCGAACGACCACGGGCCGACCGCCGGGCCCCGGGGGCGGGCGGGCCGCCGGATCGGCGCGGTGACACTCGGCGTCGCGGTGTTCGCGCCGTCACTGCTGCCGTCGCTGGGCGGAGGGCTGTTCGACCTGGACGGCGAGGACGGCCCGGGCTCGGGCGGCTCGGCGGCGGTCACCTCGGTGAACCCGGTGATCGCGCTCCAGGACCAGCTCAACCGGCCGCAGAACCAGCGCCTCCTCACCTACCGCACCGACAGCCCGCAGCCGTCGGAGACGTATCTGCGGCTGGTGGCGCTCGACGAGTTCGACGGCACGGAGTGGCGCTCCTCGCAGCGGCACGAGGCCACGCCGCCCGCGCCGCCGTGGCCGGTGTTCGGGCTGACGGCCACCGTGCCGACGACCGAGGTGTCCACCGTGATCGAGGCGGAGGACACCTACCGGCAGACGTCGCTGCCCGTTCCGTATCCCGCCCAGTGGATCGAGACGGACGGCGACTGGCTCTTCGACCGGGGCTCGCAGACGCTGGTGGCGGGCGGTGGCGGGTTGTCCACGCAGGGCCGCACCTACGAGGTGCGGCATCTGCTGGTGGCGCCCACCGCCGCGCAGCTCTCCGACGCGCCGGAGCCGGCGCCGGAGATCACCGAGTACTACACGCGGGTCCCGGAGGACCTGCCCGCGGTGGTCCACCGGACGGCACAGGAGGTCACCACGGAGGCCGCCGACGACTACGAGCGCGCCGTCGCGCTCCAGACCTGGTTCACCCGCGGGGGCGGCTTCCGCTACGACACCGACGTGGAGTCGGGCACCGGCACCGAGGCGATCGCCAGGTTCCTGGAGGACCGGGAGGGGTTCTGCGTCCACTTCGCCTTCACCATGGCCGCCATGGCCCGCACGCTGGGCATCCCGGCCCAGGTGGCGGTCGGCTTCACGCCGGGCGTCCGGCAGCCCGACGGCAGCTACGAGGTGGGCATACACAACGCGCACGCCTGGCCCGAGCTGTACTTCGAGGGCGTGGGCTGGGTCCGCTTCGAGCCCACGCCCGGCCAGGGCAGCCTCCCCCCGTACAGCCGGCCCGAGGGCCGGGAGCCGGGCCGGAACGGCCCGGACGAGCCCGGGGACGCCGAGCCGAGCCCCTCGCAGCCCGCGCCCAGCCCCTCGGCCGACGCGCCGGACCGGTGCGACCCAGCTGACGGCGACTGCGAGGACCGGCCCCGGACCCCGGAGGACGACACGGACGAGGCGGGGCTGCCGGTCTGGCCGGTGATCTGGACCGGCGGCGGGCTGCTGGCCAGCTGCCTGGCGGTCGGCCCGCTGCTGTGGCGCTCCCGGGTCAGGGCACAGCGACTCCTGCCCGACGCGGGACCGCTGCCGGCCTGGCGCGAGCTGATGGACAGTGCCTGGGACCACGGCATCACGCCCCTGGCGTCGGAGACGCCGAGACAGGCCGCGCAGCGCATCGTGCGGGTGGCCGGACTGACCGGCGAACCGGCCGAGGCGGTGGCGCGGGTGGCGGTGGCCGTGGAGGAGGAGCTGTACGCCCCGCACGGGGCCCGCCCGGAGCGACGGCTCGTCCACGACGTACGCACGGCGCGGAACGGACTGCGCGACGGCGCGGGACGGCTCACCCGGCTACGAGCACTGCTGCTGCCCCGCTCCGTCCAGCGGGTGACGCGAGCGGCGACGGACCGCCGAATCACCGCCACCACCCGGCTGAAGGCCCGCCTGACCCGCCTGACAACCCACCTCCCCCGGCGCCGAGCCTGACACCCCCCGTGGCACGGCAGGGAGCCGCGGGACGGACCCGCCGTCGTGCAGCGCCCCGCACGCACCGGCTCATCCACACCCTGCGCATGCGGCGACTCATCCGCGACACGCGCGTCGCACGGGACGGCTGCCGGCGGCGACCCGAGCGCCGGGACGGCACCGCCGTCCGGCCGGGGACACCGCTGACGCACCTCGCGGCCCGCCCCCCGGCGGTGAGTCCCACGCCCGCCCGGAGCGACGGCTCGCGGGCGGCGGGCGAGTGCATGAGCGAGGGGCCGCCCGGAGATCCGGGCGGCCCCTCGCTCATGTCTGATGTGTCAGTCGTCCCGCTCTTCGCGGCGTCGCTGCCAGCGCTCCTCGATCCGGGTCATCATCGAACGGCGCTGCCGCTGACGCGGCTGCCGACGGCCCGAGCCGGCCGTGCGGGGCGGGGTGGCACCGGCCGGCGGCGTCCTGCGCCAGCCGGTCACGGCGACGACGGCGCAGCCGAGCATGACCAGGAATCCCACCACGCTGAGGGCGATGAACTGGGCGACCATGCCCCCCATGAGGAGGCTGATGCCCACCAGGAAGCCGACGATCGCCTGATAGACCCGCTTGCGGGTATAGGTGCGCAGCTCGGTGCCCTCAAGAGCTGTCGCGAATTTGGGATCTTCGGCGTACAGCGCGCGCTCCATCTGTTCGAGCATGCGCTGCTCGTGGTCCGAGAGCGGCACGGAGTCCTCCTACTCGTCGGTCGCGGTGGCGACCCGATCCGACTCTTCAAGGATAGGCAGGGATGCCTCCCTGTGAAACCCACCCCTGTACGCCAATTTCGCCCACCACACCCGGCTTCCAGGCCCCGCGGGGGATGAAAAAGACTTTCCCTCGCGGGCCCAGGATCATGCCGCAGGGCTCTTCCCTGATGATACGAGGAAGCGCGCTACTGGTCGCCCGGAAGCTCGGCCAACACATGAAGCTGACCTGCGATGGCCTGAAAGGCGGGCCGCGCGGCGGCCTCCGTCTCCAGCCGGGTCAGCGCCTGGAGCGCGTCGGGCTCGGTGTCGACCAGCGACCCCGGCACCAGATCGGCGAAGATGCGGACGCCGTGCACCTCGCCGGGGACCAGCCCCGCCCCGGCCACCAGCGATGTGAGCTCCGCCACGGTGAACCGCTGCGGCACCGGGTCCGCCGCGCCCCAACGTCCGGCCGGGTCCGCCAGCGCGTGCCTGGCTTCCGTGAAGCGCCCGGCCAGCGCCCGCGCGAGCACCGCGCCGCCCACCCCGGCCGCGAGCAGGCTCAGCGTGCCGCCCGTGCGGCGCAACACGCCGGTCACGGCCCGCAGCGCCACGGCCGGGTCGTCCACCCGCTCCAGCACGCCGTGGCAGAGCACCATGTCGTATCCTGCGCGGCCGACGACGTCGAGCAGGTCCTGCGTGTCCCCCTGCACACCGCCCACACGGTCGGCCACGCCTTCCTCGGCGGCCCGCCGCTCCAGGGCGAAGAGCGCGTCCGGGCTGGGGTCCACCACGGTGACGCGATGCCCGAGCCCGGCCACGGGGACGGCGAAACGCCCGCTGCCCCCGCCCAGGTCCAGCACGTCGAGCGTCGGCCTCGCCGCGGCTTCGGCGCGATGCCGCAGCGCCTCGCGCAGCACCTCCCACACCACGCCCGCGCGCAGCACGGCGTGCGGACCCGACAACGGTCCCCCCGCGGCACGGACCCTCGGCTGTGACGGCATGGCGGGTGGCTCCTCGGTGCGCGGTGTGCGATGGCCGCTACGTGCGTGCGGCGTGCCCGGTGGAGCGGGCTTCACCACCCTACTTCGCGGCGGACCCGCCCCCGGACTCCGACGGCGTGGGACCGCCCAGGCGGTCCGGCCGCGGCACCGGCCGACGCAGCAGCATCTCCTCGACCAGGCGCAGGAAGAAGCCGCCCGCCCGGCGCAGGTCGTCCGCGTCACCACGGGTGGCCACCCCGCGGATGCCCGCCTCTATCCGGGCCCGCCGCTCGGCGCTCGCGGCGAACAGCACGCTCCACTCGGCCAGCTCGGGCGCTATCTCCGGCAGCACCTCCCACACGCTGCGGATCCGGCGCCGGCCACGGGCCGTCGGCTCGGGCCGGCCACGCACGGCGAGCACGGCCGCGGCGGCGCGCAAGGCGGCCAGGTGGGCCGCCACGTACGCCTCGCCGGGGTCGGACAGCGAGGCCGCCTCGCCCAGACCGCGCTCGGCCTGCGCGAGGAGGTCGAGGGCGGCGGGCGTCGGGGGCACCCGGCGCGGCACGGGGTGCACATCGGTCGGGAGTCCGGTCATGACGAACCTCCGTAAAGGTGCGACGATTCTGCGCGGTATGCGCGTCTGTGCACATGGTGAGCCATGGCACTGACAATTCCTCCGGAGTGCGCCGCGGCGGTGGCCCCGGTGGAGAATCCCCCCATGACACCCACGAGCACCCGGCGCGGTGCGACCCGGCAGCGCCTCTACGACGCGGCCGTCACCCTCATCGCCGAACAGGGCTTCTCCTCCACCACCGTCGACCAGATCGCCGAACGGGCGGGCGTGGCCAAGGGCACGGTCTACTACAACTTCGCGAGCAAGACCGAGCTGTTCGAAGACCTCCTCCGCGACGGCGTCGCGCCCCTGACCGAGACGCTGCGCACGGCCGCCCGGTCGGCGTTCGCCGAGGGCGGCGGCGCGGCCGACGCCCTGGAGGCGATGGCGGCGGCCGGCCTCGACTTCGTCATATCCCAGCCGGACTTCACGCGACTGCTCGTGGCCGAGCAGTGGCGCACGAACCGCTCCTGGCAGCCCACTCTCCTCGATGTGCACCGGCAGTTGTCCGGGGTGATCGAGGAAGTGCTCCAGGAGGGCGTGAAGTCCGGCGAGTTCAGCGGCGCGCTCGACATCCAGATCACGGCGGGCGCGCTGGTCGGGATGGTGGTCGTCGGCGCGCTCGACTGGCAGTCCTTCCACCCCGGCCGTTCCTTAGAGGACGTGCGCACCGCCCTCTCCCCCCTGCTCCGAGGCGGCCTCACCAGGGGCTCCGGGTAAGGTTTCGGCCCATGGCACGCATCGTGGTGGTCGGCGCCGGCATGGGCGCCATGGCTGCCGCCGCCCGGCTGGCCACGGCGGGCCACCGGGTGACGGTGGTCGAGCGCGGCGACACCCACGGCGGCGCGCTGGGCCGCCGGGAGCGCGACGGGTTCGCGTTCGACACCGGTCCCGGGCTGCTCCACTTCCCCGCCGTCTGGCGGGATCTCTTCATCAAGACCGGCCGGGAAGAGCTGGCCGAGTGCGTCTGCCTCACCCGGGTGGATCCGGCGGTGGAACACCGCTTCGCCGACGGCACCGCCGTTCTGCTGCCCGCCGCCCTCGGCGGTGTGCGCCAGGCGCTGGACGCGGCCCTCGGCGCCGGTTCCGGCGGGCGCTGGGCCGACCTCCTCGGCCGCGCCCGGCAGACGTGGGAGGCGACCCGCCGCCCGCTGCTGGAGGAGCCGCTGACGGACCCCCACCGGCTGGCCCCGTTCGCCGACGACCCCTTCCCCGCCCTCCCCCGCGGCCCCCTCCGCCGCCGCGCGCAGGCCCCGGCCCTGGCCGGACTGGCCCGCCGCGAGCTGCGCGACCCGCGGCTGGCCGCGATGCTGACCGGCGTCGTCCAGGACTACGGCTGCGACCCCGCGACGTCCCCGGCCGGCGCGGCGATCCTCGCCTACGCGGAGCAGACGTTCGGCACCTGGTACCCGGCCGGCGGGATGCGGGCGCTGGCCGACGCCGTGTACAGGCGCTGCCTGGACCGGGGCGTGGAGTTCGTGTTCGGGGCGCCGGCCGCCCGGATGCTGGCGGTCGACGGCCGCGCGGCGGGCGTCGAACTGGACGACGGCACGCGGCTGTCGGCCGACTCGGTGGTGTGGGCGGCGGCGGGCGTCGGGCAACCGCCGTCCGGCGCCAGCCGGTTCACGCTCCTGCTGGCGCTGCGCGGCGCGCGCCCGGCCGGCACGCCGCACCGCACGCTGCTGCACGCCGAGGGCCTGACGGTCTCCGTGCTCCGCCCCGACGACCCGTCGCTGCGCCCCGGCCCGGACCACGAGACGGCGGTGCTGTCCGCGCTGGTCCCGGCGGTGGGCACGGGCCCGGTGGACTGGACGGCCCCCGGCACGGCCGAGGACTTCACCGAACGGCTGCTGACCGCCGCCGACACGGCCGGTCTCGGCCTGCGGCCGAGAATCCTGTGGCACGAGGCCCGCACGCCGGTCGACGTCGAGCGCCAGACGGGCGTGCCGGGCGGCACGATCGCGCCCCCCGCCCTCGCGGGCCGGTCCGGCGCGTTCCTGTCGGCCCCCAACACCGGCCGCCTGCCCGGCGCTTACCGGGCCGGCGGCCTGGCCCACCCCGGCGGCGGCCTGGCGCACACGGGCATGTCCGGCGCGCTGGCCGCCGGCCTGATCGTCGAGGGCCCGGACTGGCGCGGCTCGTACTAGGGCCCGCTCTCCAGGTCCCCGTGGACAGGCCGGGGCTCCTCCGGACACCCGGCCGGCGAGGCGGCGGATCGCGGCTCGTACGTGGCCGCACACGCGCGTGGCGGCTGACGACCGCCTCGGCCCCTGGTGTTCCGCTCCCGCTCCGGGCGCGCTCGCCGGGTGCCCGGCCGCGCGGAGCCGGCGCGGGGAGCGGATCGCCCCCGTCAGATCCGCGGGGAAGGCCCTCGGTGCCCGTCTTCGACGAGGCCGGACGCCGCCTTGGAAGGCGGCTCCTCAAGCGCGTCGCGGAAGCCGGCAGAGGCACCATTCCGGCCATGATCGAAGGTGACGCCCAGCCCCTTATGTGCCGATGTGGCGTGGCTGTCGACCTGCTCTCGAAGGCGTCCCGGAAGGGGATCGACGGCCATCCGGCGGTCCCGCACACGCTTCAGTACCGCTGGTCGTCCGTGTAGTAGTAGCCCGACGGGTCGTAGCCGCCCTGCTGCGGGTGCTCCTCCGGCGGCGGGTAGCCGTATCCGTCCGTCTCCTGCGGAGCCGTCTCGCGCTGGTGCGGCATCCAGACACCGCCGGGCGGGGTCTCCTGGTAGTACGGGTAGTCCGTCGCGTACGTCGTCGTGTGCTGCGGTGCCGCCGCGTACTCGTCCCAGGGCTGGGCGTCGGCCACCACGGTGTACGGGTCCGCGTAGGAGGCGGCCGGGTCGTAAGTCTCCTGCTGGTACGGATCGGCCGCCGCGTAATCGCCCGCCGCGACCGGCTCCGGCCCGTGGGGCCGCTGCTCGGCGTATATCTCGTCGGCCGCGTACGCCTCGAAGCCTCCGGCCGGGGTGTCGTCGCCCGGCTCCGGGCCGAGCCCCAGCGTCATCTCCTGCGTCATGTCCGGTGCGGCGTCCGGGAGCGGCGGCACCGGCGGCGCGGGGCTCATCGGGGCGGCGGCCGAGCGGCCCGGGCGGCGGCGCCTGCTGGTGCCGGGCTTGCCGCCCAGCGCCCAGCCGGTGGAGAAGCCGCGCCGGAAGGACAGCGTCACGAACGTCTGGCCGGTCGCGAAGGCGATCGTGCCCAGCGCGATCACGAACACCGAGGACATCAGCACACCGAGCACCACACCGAGGAAGCCGGAGAACGCCAGCAGACGCCAGCGCAGCCGCGCCTTGTACTGGAGCAGGACTTCACCGAGCAGCCACAGGGCCACAATCCCGAACGCGATGTAGAGGACCGTCCAGCCCATGTACGCCCCTCTCCGCAACGGTCTAAGTGCGTTGGTGCAAGCCCAGGTTCCGATAGACGTCGAGCGTCGCCGTCGAGTGTGCCGACGTGTTCAGCGTGATGAAGTGCAGCCCTGGGATGTCTTCGTCCATCAACTCCGCGCACAACTCCGTGGCGAACTCGATCCCGACCGAGCGTACAGCCAACGGGTCGTCTTTGACCGCGAGGATGCGCCTTTCCAACTCAGGGGGAAACGTCGCGTTGCTGAGCTGTGTGAAGCGCTCGATCTGCCGCACGCTCGTGATCGGCATGACCTCGGGGATGATCGGCGTGTCACAACCCGCCGCCGCCACCCGGTCGCGCAACCGCAGGTAGTCCTCGGGGTAGAAGAACATCTGGGTGAGCGCGTAGTCCGCGCCCGCGCGGCACTTGGCGACGAAGTGCCGGATGTCGGTCTCCCAGTCCGTCGACCTGGGGTGCATCTCGGGGAAGGCCGCCACGCCGACGCAGAAGTCCCCCGACTCCTTGATGAGGCTGACCAGCTCGGCCGCGTACGTGACGCCCTCGGGGTGCCGCGCCCACTCGCCCATCGGGTCGCCCGGCGGGTCGCCGCGCAGCGCCAGCATGTTCCTGATGCCGGCGCCCGCGTACTGGCCGATGATGTTGCGCAGCTCGGCCACCGAATGGTTCACGGCGGTCAGGTGCGCGACGGGGGTGAGCGTCGTCTCGGTGGCGATCCGCTCGGTGGCGCGCACGGTCCGCTCCCGCGACGAGCCCCCGGCACCGTAGGTGACGGAGACGAACGTCGGCCCGGCGGCCTCGACCCTGCGGATCGCGTTCCACAGCGTGCGCTCGCCCTGCTCGGTCCTGGGTGGGGTGAACTCGAAGGAGAAGGAGCGCTCGCCGGCCGCGAGCAGCTCGCGCACCGTCTGTGCCCTTCCTATCATCGTGCTGGGAATCCCGAGAGCCATAACCGCAGGTTACCCATCCGGCACGATCAGGTCTCCTACCGTCCGGTCTGCGGACGCTCGCGCAGCCGCCGGGCCAGCCCTGCCGCCGCCGCGCCCGGGTCGTCGGCCTCCGTCAGCGCCCGCACGACCACCACCCGCCGGGCCCCGGCGTCGAGCACCTGGTCGAGGCTGCCCGCGTCGATGCCGCCGATGGCGAACCACGGACGCTCACCCGCCACCGAGGCGGCGTACCGCACCAGGGACAGCCCCGGCGCGGGCCGCCCCGGCTTGGTGGGGGTGGGCCAGCAGGGCCCGGTGCAGAAATAGTCCACGGCCGGGTCGGCGACAGCGGCGTCCACCTCGGCCTCGGCATGGGTGGAACGACCGATGAGCACCCCGCCGCCCAGGATGGCCCGGGCGGCGGGCACGGGCAGGTCGCCCTGGCCCAGGTGCAGCACGTCGGAGCGGGCGGCGTGGGCGATGTCGGCCCGGTCGTTGACCGCGAGGAGCCGGCCGTGCCGCCGACAGGCGTCGGCGAACACCTCCAGCCACTCCAGCTCCTCGGCGGCCTCCATCCCCTTGTCCCGCAGCTGCACGATGTCCACGCCGCCCGCCAGCACGGCGTCCAGGAACGCCGCCAGGTCGCCCTGCTTCTTCCTGGCGTCGGTGCACAGATAGAGCCGGGCGTCGGCGAGCATGCGTCTCCCCCATGTCGGTGCTGGTCAACGGTGGTGCGGGCCCGTCGGGTCCGCACCACCGCGCGGTCGGGTCACACGGCGAGCGCCTGGGCGCGACGCTTCACCTCGGTCCCGCGATTCTCCCGCAGAGCTTGGGCGGGTGTGCCGGGGAGGCTGTCATCGGGGGTGAACAGCCACTCCAGCATCTCCTGGTCGGTGAAGCCGTCGTCCCGCAGCAGGGTCAGGCAGCCGGTCAGGCCCTTGACGATCTTCTCGCCGTCGAGGAAGTCGGCGGGCACCTGGAGGACCCGGTTCTCCCCCCGGCGCACGGCGATGAGCTGGCCCTCCTTGACCAACTGCCGCACGCGGGTCACCTCGACGCCGAGCTGCTCGGCGATGTCGGGAAGGGTGAGCCAGTCGGGGACGAGAGCGTCGATCCTTGCATCAATCTCGGTCACGACTCCAGCGTGCCATCTCTCACCGACAGCCGTCAGCGGGCGGCGGCCTTCAGGGGGACGGACGGGTCGGCGGCCCGCTCCGGATCGAGCGCCGCGCCGCGTTCGATCAGGCGGCGGCCCTGCGTGAGGTCCCTGGGCCGGTCCACCGCCAGCACGGCGGTCGGCACCGCGGCCGACGCGCCCTCCGGCCCGTCGCCACCGCGCAGCCAGCACACCGTCCAGCCGTCCTCGCCGCCCGGCTCGCCGCGCCACAGCGGCCGGTCGCCGGGGCCGTGGTGCCCGGCGTACTGGACGTGGTGGCCGAACTGTTCGGACCAGAAGTACGGCACCGGGTCGTGGGCGGCGTCGGTCCGGCCGAGGATGCCGGCGGCGACGGTGCGCGGCCCGGTCAGGGCGTTGTCCCAGTGGTGGACGAGCAGCCGCCGCCCGTAGCGCGCCGAGGGGAACGAGGCGCAGTCGCCCACCGCGTACACGCCGGGGGCGTCGGTGCGCAGCCGTTCGTCCGCCCGGAGGGAGCCGTCGGGGGCGAGGCCGATGCCGGAGCCCGCCAGCCAGCCGGTCGCCGGGCGGGAGCCGATGCCGACGAGGACGGCGTCGGCGCCGAGCACGGTGCCGTCCGCCAGCTCGACCTCGCCGTCGCGGACGGCGGTGACGGCCTGCCCGGTGCGCAGCTCGGCGCCCGCGTCGGCGTACCAGCGCCGCATGGGCTCGGTGACCTCGCCGGGCAGCACGCCGGGCAGCGGGTGGTGGCCGGCCTCCACGACGGTGACCCGGCAGCCGGCCGCGCGCGCGGCGGTGGCGGCCTCGGCGCCGATCCAGCCGGCGCCGACCGCGACCACGCTGCCGCGCGCGTCAAGGACGGGCTTCAGGCGGCGCGCGTCGTCCAGGGTGCGCAGCAGGTGCACGCCGGGCACGGACGCGGTGCCGGGCAGCGTGACCGGCTCGGCGCCGGTGGCCAGCACGAGGTGGTCGTAGGGCAGCGGCCCGGCAGCGGTGTCCAGCAGCCGGTCGGCGGTGCGCACGCCGGTCGCGGCGCGGCCGAGCAGCAGCTCGACGCCGAGCGCGGCGAAGTCCACGTCGAGCGGGGCCTCTTCGGCCTTGCCGAGCAGCAGCTCCTTGGACAGCGGCGGCCGGTCGTAGGG
The DNA here is from genome assembly GCF_035917415.1 of Streptomyces sp. NBC_01803. Classification (NCBI taxonomy): domain Bacteria; kingdom Bacillati; phylum Actinomycetota; class Actinomycetes; order Kitasatosporales; family Streptomycetaceae; genus Streptomyces; species Streptomyces sp. NBC_01803. Next base: position 4,844,305 of record NZ_CP109073.1, on the reverse strand, counting down.
CCGGTGCGGCTCGGCGCCGACGAGGGTGATCGCGCCCGCCCAGCCCTGTTCCCTGAGCTCGGCTGCGGTCCGCACCCCGGCCAGTCCGGCTCCGGCGACGACCACGCGCCCCGACTGCCCGCCCCGCTGTTCCGTCACGTCCGTCACGTCCGTCACGCCGTCCAGCCTACGGGGCGGGCAGCCAGGGACTTTCCGGCGCGGCGGGGGCCCGTACTAGGCTGAGCCGGCGGTAAGGCACCCACGGGAGCCCGGACGCACCGGGCTGAGAGGGAGGCTGGCCGGCCTCCGACCGTACGAACCTGATCCGGGTCATTCCGGCGAAGGGAGGAGTCGCGTGACCTCATGCGAGGTGGCGGTTTGTGATGTGGCGGTCGTCGGCGGCGGCGTCATCGGGCTGGTAACGGCCTGGCGGGCGGCGCGGCGCGGGCTGCGGGTCGCCGTCGTCGATCCGCGTCCGGGCGGCGGGGCGGCGCGGGTGGCCGCCGGGATGCTGGCGGCCGTGACCGAACTGCACCATGGCGAGGAGGCGTTGCTCGACCTCAATCTGGCGTCCGCCGCGCGTTATCCGGACTTCGCGGCCGAGCTCGCGGAGGCGGCCGGCGCCGGGATCGGATACCGGGCGTGCGGCACGCTGGCCGTCGCGCTCGACGCCGACGACCGGGCGCTGCTGCGGGATCTGCACCAGCTCCAGCGGCGCTGCGGGCTGGACACGCAGTGGCTGACGGGCCGGGAGTGCCGGAAGCTGGAGCCGATGCTCGCGCCCGGCATCCGGGGCGGGCTGCGCGTGGACGGCGACCACCAGACCGATCCCCGACTGCTCACGGCCGCGCTGCTGACCGCCTGCGAGCGCGCGGGAGTCGTCTTCCACCGGTGCGAGGCACGGGAGTTGACGCTGTCCGCGACGGGGGAACGGGCCACCGGGGTGACGCTGGACGACGGAACGGCGCTGGCCGCCGGGCAGACGGTGCTGGCCGGTGGCTCCCGCAGCGCCGACCTGGCCGGGCTGCCGCCGGAAGTCGCGGTGCCGGTACGGCCGGTGAAGGGCCAGATCCTGCGGCTGCGCGTCCTCCCCGGGCCGACGCCGTTCCTCTCCCGCACGGTGCGGGCCGTGGTGCGCGGCGGGCACGTCTACCTGGTGCCGCGCCTCAGCGGCGAGCTGGTCGTCGGGGCGACCTCGGAGGAGCGGGGCTGGGACACGACGGTGACGGCCGGCGGCGTGTACGAACTGCTGCGGGACGCCCATGAGTTGGTCCCCGGCATCACGGAGCTGCCGCTCGTGGAGACGCGCGCCGGACTGCGCCCCACCACCCCGGACAACGCGCCGCTGCTCGGCCCGACCGAGCTGCCCGGCCTGCACCTGGCCACCGGGCACCACCGCAACGGCGTGCTGCTCGCCCCGATCACCGGTGAGGCGCTGGCCGAGTGCCTGGTCTCGGGCGAACTGCCGGACTACGCCCGCCCGTTCCACGCGCGACGCTTCTCCCGCGCCGTCCGGGAGGTGCCCGCGTGACCACCGTATCGGTCAACGGCGAGCCCCGCGAGATCCCGGTGGGCACCACGCTGGACCGGCTGGTCGCGGGCCTCACCCCGGCCCCGGGCGGGATCGCCGCCGCCGTCAACGAGACCGTGGTCCCGCGCGGCCGGTGGCCGGTCACCGCGCTGACCGACGGTGACCGCGTCGAGGTGCTGACCGCCGTACAGGGAGGCTGAGATGGACGACGAACCACTGACGCTGGGCGGCCTGCGGCTGACCTCGCGCCTGATCATGGGCACCGGCGGCGCGCCCAGCCTGGAGGTGCTGCGCGGCGCGCTGGCGGCCTCGGGCACGGAGCTGACGACGGTGGCGATGCGCCGCCTCGACCCCGGGGTGCGCGGCTCGGTGCTGTCCGTGCTGACGGAGCTGGGCATCCGCCCGCTGCCCAACACGGCGGGCTGCTACACGGCGGGCGAGGCGGTGCTGACGGCGCGGCTGGCGCGGGAGGCACTGGGCACGGACCTGATCAAGCTGGAGGTCATCGCCGACGAGCGCACCCTGCTGCCCGATCCGGTGGCCACGCTGGACGCCGCCGAGACGCTGGTGGACGACGGCTTCACGGTCCTGCCGTACACGAACGACGACCCCGTGCTGGCGCGGCGACTGGAGGACGCGGGCTGCGCGGCGATCATGCCGCTGGGCTCCCCCATCGGCTCCGGCCTCGGCATCCGCAACCCGCACAACTTCCAGCTCATCGTGGAACGCGCGTCGGTCCCCGTGATCCTGGACGCGGGCGCGGGCACCGCGTCGGACGCGGCGGTGGCGATGGAGCTGGGTTGCGCGGGCGTGATGCTGGCCTCGGCGGTGACGCGCGCCCAGCGCCCGGTGCTGATGGCCGAGGCGATGCGTCACGCCGTGACGGCGGGCCGCCTGGCCCACTTGGCGGGCAGGATCCCCCGCCGCCACTTCGCGGAGGCGTCCTCGCCGACGACGGGCCTGGCGGCGCTCGATCCGGAACGTCCGGCCTTCTCGCACTGATATACGATCCACGCTTGTCGTCGGGGGGACTAGACCTATGGGGGGAACCGTGAGCACACCGCAGGATCCACCCCCGGATCCGGCCCCGGAACCGCCCACCCCGCCGACGGACCAGGAGCACGCCCCGGAGCGGAGCTGGGCACCACCCGGCACCACCTCCCCCGAAACGACACCGCCCGCCCCGGGCGCCGGGCCCTCGCCCGCGCCGGATCCGTGGGCCGGTCCCGGGCCTCGGGCCCACGACACCGCCGCCCCGGCGGCACCGGACGCCTCCGCGCGAGGCTGGGCCGCACGCGGACCCGCGACCACCGGCCACGGTCACCCCACACCCCCACCCGACCCATGGACCACGCCCGCGGCACCGGACGCCTCCGCGCGAGGCTGGGCCGCACGCGGACCCGCGACCACCGGCCACGGTCACCCCACACCCCCACCCGACCCATGGACCACGCCCGGGCCTCAGACCCAGGGCTGGGGCGCCCAGCAGGTGCCGTCGGCCGCGCCGTCGTACGGCTATCCGCTGGGCTGGGCGGTGCCGCCGCGGGTCGAGTTCAGCGGGATGGCGATCACCGCGTTCGTCCTGTCGCTGTTCGTCTTCCCCGCCGGTCTCGCCCTCGGCATCCTCGCCCTGGCCCGGCTCGGCGTCCGGCACCAGCGCGGGAAGGGGCTCGCCATCGCGGCCGTGGTCATCGCCTCGGCGCAGATCGTGGCGCTGTCCGTCATCGTCCCGGTCGTCGTCCACACCGCCGAGGACGACAGCGGCGACAGCGGCGACGGCGAGCACAGCGACGACGCGCTGCCCGACGACCGTCCCCAGGACCCCGGTCCCGAGGCCGTCGAGATCGACGTCTTCGACATCAGGGTCGGCGACTGCTTCGACTCCGGCGTCGGCCTGGAGGGCTTCGGCGGCGGCGCCCAGGAGATGACGGTCACCCGGCTGCCCTGCGACAGCCCGCACGAGGCCGAGGCGTACGGTCTCGCGCACGTGGAGGGCTACGACGCCTTCCCCGGCGAGGAGGAGCTGCGCGAGATCTCCATCCGCGAGTGCGACGAGCTGCTCCAGGACTACATCCTGGACACCTGGACGCTGCCCTACGAGGTCTTCCCCTATTACTACTACCCGGTGGCCGAGAGCTGGCAGTTCGGCGACCGGGAGATCCTGTGCTTCCTCGGCCACGACGAGGGCCCGGAGCTGACGGAGACCCTGCGCGGCGACGCGGGCGCCCTGGGGCCCGAGCAGTCGCGGTACCTGGAGATCACCACGCCGCTGGAGCTGTCCATCTGGGACGAGCCGGGGACCGGCGAGCGGCTCTCCGAGCGCCGCGAGTGGGCCGCGGACATGGTCGGGGACATCGAGCGGGAGATCACGGAGCTGTCGGCGGGGAGCTGGTCCGGCGAGGTCGCGGAGCTCGTCCCGAGCCTGGTCGAGGCGCGCGAGCTCAGCCTGCGCCACTGGCGGGCGGCGAGGGACGCCGCGGACGTGGCCGCGTTCGAGGAGGCGGTCGACTCCGGCTACACCCTGCTCGGTGTCGACTGGGAGATCGCCATCCGTGAGTCGCTCGGCCTGACCACCGGCGGGTGAGGGCCGACCGGGCACGGGTGCCGGATTCCGTCACCGTTCGGCTGCAGTCCCGCCCCCGGCCGATCCGGGGCGGCCGGGGGCCGTCGCGTTCCTCGTACACTCGTGTGCCGTGGACGCCACCCTTCACGACCCGCTGATCGGGCACGTTGTCGACGGCCGCTACCGGGTCGAGGAGCGGATCGCCGTGGGCGGCATGGCGACGGTCTACCGGGCACTGGACACCCGTCTCGACCGGGTGCTCGCGCTGAAGGTGATGCATCCCGCGCTGGCGGCGGACGCCGCGTTCGTCGAACGGTTCATCCGCGAGGCCAAGTCGGCGGCCCGGCTGGGCCACCCGAACATCGTCGGCGTCCTGGACCAGGGCACCGACGGCCCCTACGTGTACCTCGCCATGGAGTACGTCGCCGGCTGCACCCTGCGGGACGTGCTCCGCGAGCGCGGCGCGCTGTCGCCCCGGGCGGCCCTGGACATCCTGGAGCCGATGCTCGCCGGGCTCGCCGCCGCGCACCTGGCGGGGCTGATCCACCGCGACATCAAGCCGGAGAACGTCCTGATCGGCGACGACGGCCGGGTGAAGGTCGCGGACTTCGGCCTGGTGCGCGGCGTGGACACGCACACCTCGGCCACCACCGGCTCACTGCTCGGCACCGTCTCCTACCTGGCGCCCGAGCAGATCGACGGCCGCGCCGTGGACGCCCGCACCGACGTGTACGCCTGCGGCGTGCTGCTGTACGAGACGCTGACGGGCGCGAAGCCGCACACCGGGGACTCCCCGGCCCGCGTGCTGTACGCGCACGTGAACGAGGACGTGCCACTGCCCTCGCTCGCCGTGCCGGAGCTGGCGGCCGAGCTGGACGGTCTGGTGGCGCGGGCCGCCGCGCGCGAGCCGATGCGCCGCCCGGCCGACGCCGCCGGGCTGTGGTCGCTGACGCGAGCGGTACGCGCCGCGCTGACCGACGGGCAGCTCGACATCGTGCCGCCCGCCCGCGCCGCCGCGACCGCCGGGCAGGCGGCCGTGGGCCCCGAGGACCGCACGAGCGTGGTGCCGCGCCCGCCGGACGTGGCCGCGCACCGCTCCGACGGCGTGAACGTCACCGCCCGCATCGAGCTGCCACCGCTGCCCCCGCCTCCCCTCCCCCCGGCGCCCGCGCGCGGTCGGCGGCTGCCGCGCCCCCGACCGGTACCGCTGATCATCGCGGTGCTGGTACTGCTCCTGGGCGGCGTGGGGATCTGGTACATCAACTCGGGCCAGTTCCTCCGCACCCCCGGCGTGTACGACCTGCCGCGGGCCGAGGCCGAGCGGGCGCTGCGGGACGCCGGGCTGCGCGTGCGGGTCGAGGAGGACTTCTCCGAGACGGTGGAGCCGGGCCACGTGATCTCGACCGACCCCGGGCGCGGCGAGCGGATCAGGAAGAACGCGACCGTCACCATCACGGTCTCCCAGGGCCCCGAGGTGACGGAGGTGCCCAACGTCCGTGGGCTGCCGCTGGAGGACGCCCAGCGGGAGCTGGAGGAGGCCGGGCTGAGCCCCGGCGACGAGAGCTGGCGGTACTCCACGGAGGTGCCGCGCGGCTCGGTGATCGAGACCGATCCGCCCGCGGGCGAGGAACGGCGGCCGAACCAGGCCGTCGACCTGGCCGTCAGCAGGGGCCGGGAGATCACCGTGCCGGACGTCACCGGTTTCGGCGAGGCCGCGGCGACCAGGGCGCTGGAGGCCCTGGGCCTGGAGGTGGAGGTCGAGTCCGAGCGCGTGTACGCCGAGGAGGAGGCGGGCACCGTCGCGGAGCAGTCCCTCCGGGCCGGGGAGAGCACCGGCGAGGGGGACACGATCCGGCTGACGCTCTCCAAGGGGCCGGAGATGATCGTGGTGCCCGACGTCCGCGGCATGGACGAGGGCGAGGCACGCGACGTCCTGGAGGCGGCGGGCTTCGAGGTGGACGTGAACCGGCTGTTCTTCACCGGCGAGGTGTTCAACCAGTCCGTACACAGCGGGGACAGCGCCCCGCGCGGCTCCACGATCACCATCTGGGTCCGCTGACGGCACCGGATCCGACCGCACCGTCGATTCCTTGTTTTCGCCGTCGCGAATCATCGACATTCTGTGAGCCCCGCCACAGGACCAAAGTCACTTACGAGGGCGGATAGTGCCGCCGCCGCTCCCTTTTCCGCCCCACGCGGCGGGGGAAAAGCGGCCTTTCCTTCTTCTCGCTCATCCGCCGGGCACTAGGCGCGGTAGTACCGGAGGTCTTTGCATTCGGTTTCGGAGTGCTGTTACCAAGGCCACCGAACCCCGCGCGAGAACAGAGGTCGCCCCGAATGCCCGCTCTTCGCAGCTTCCCCAAGCCCCGCACGTCCCGCATGCGCAGTACCGCCACCGCCGCGCTCGCCTCGGCGGGTGTGGCGGCCCTGGCCCTCACCGTCGTCCCGGCCGCCGCCGACTCCGGGCAGCCCGCGGCCGGCGCCCGGACCGACCGGGCCGTCTCCTTCGATCTGAAGGCCGCCGACATACCGGGCCAGCGTCCGGCGTCCGACGGCAACGCCCTGCGGACCGCCGAGCGCGCCGCGAACGCCACCGAGGTCGGATCCGTGCTGGCCGGCGCCGCCGAGCGGCAGCACACCGACGCCGCCCGCCGGGCCGGCGCCGACGCGGACGCAGCGCGCGAGGCCGCCGAGGCCGCGCACGAGGCCGAGCGGGCCGCCGACCGCGACGCCGAGCGCGCGGAGTCCTCGGTCACCGAGGTCGCCGAGGTCGCCGAGGTCGCCGAGGCCACCACCGAGCCGCCCGCCGCCGAACCCGCCGCCGAACCAGCCGCCGAACCCGCCGCCGAGCCCGCCGCCGAGCCCGCCGCCCCGGTCTACACCGACGACCTCGACGGCTGGATTCGCGAGGCGCTGGACGTCATGGCGGCGAACGGAATTCCGGGCACCTACGACGGCCTGCACCGGAACATCATGCGGGAATCGAGCGGCGACCCGAAAGCGATCAATCTCTGGGACATCAACGCGATCAACGGCACCCCGTCGATCGGTCTGCTCCAGGTGATCCAGCCCACGTTCGACGCCTATTACGTCGAGGGCACGCCGTACGACATTTACGACCCGGTCGCCAACCTCGTCGCCGCCGCGAATTACGCGGCCGACCGCTACGGCTCGATCGACAACGTCTTCGGCGCGTACTGAGCCGCGCCCGGACGAAGCGAGCCGATCGCGCCGGCTGGCATTCTGGACGGGTGAGCGTTTCCCCACCGCGGCGGCCCCGCCCCCGCGACCGCAATCCCATCGGCGGCCATGTCCCCGTAGCCGGGGGCCTGGCCGCCATCGGCGTTCCCTACGCCCGCGTGATGGGCGCCGAGGCCCTCCAGGTCTTCGTCGCCAATCCGCGCGGCTGGGCCACCCCGGCCGGGGACCCGCGCCAGGACGAGCTCTTCCGCGCCGCGTGCGCCGTCGAGGACCTGCCCGCGTACGTGCACGCGCCGTATCTGATCAACCTGGGGTCGGACAACGAGAACACCGCCCGGCTCTCCGTCGTCTCGCTCCGCCACTCGCTGCGCCGCGCCCGCGCGATCGGAGCGCGCGGCGTCGTCGTCCACACCGGTGCCGCGACCGGCGGCCGGAGCCGGGGAACGGCGCTGGCCCAGGTGCGGGAGCTGCTGCTGCCGCTGCTGGACGAGCTGACCGACGACGACCCTCCGCTGCTGCTGGAGCCCACGGCGGGCCAGGGTGCCTCGCTCTGCTCGCGCGTCGAGGACCTCGGACCGTATCTGGCGGCGCTCGACGGGCACCCAAGCCTGGGGATCTGCCTGGACACCTGCCACGCCTTCGCCGCCGGTCACGACCTCGCGGCGCCCGGCGGCGCCAAGGCGCTGCTGGACGAGCTGGTGGAGGTCGCCGGGCCCGGCCGGCTGCGGCTGATCCACGCCAATGACTCCAAGGACGTGGCGGGCGCCCACAAGGACCGGCACGAGAACGTCGGCGCCGGGCACATCGGCGCGGAGCCGTTCGCGGACCTGCTCCGGCACCCGGCGACGGCGGGCGTTCCGCTGATCATCGAGACCCCCGGCAGGGCGGCGGGACACGCCGCCGACGTGGCGCGGCTCAAGGAGCTGCGCGACGGCTGAGCCCGTCGCCGGCGCCCCGGATCACAGCTCGGGGCCGTCGCCCGGCTCCTCCTGGTAGGAGTACCGCTGCTCGCCCCACGGGTCGCCCACGTTGTGATAGCCGCGCTCCTCCCAGAAGCCGCGGCGGTCGGCCGTCATGTACTCCACGCCGCGCACCCACTTCGGGCCCTTCCAGGCATACAGGTGCGGCACCACCAGGCGCAGCGGGAAGCCGTGCTCGGCCGTCAGCAGCTCGCCCGCCCGGTGGGTGGCGAAGAGGGTGCGCCCGTCGGTGAAGTCCGCGAGCCGCAGATTGGCGCTGTAGCCGTACTCGGCCCACACCATCACATGGGTGACACCGGGCGCGGGCGGGGCCAGCGACATGACCGTGGCCGCGCGCACACCGCCCCATTCGACGTCCAGCATGCTGAACTTGGTCACGCAGTGCAGATCCCCGACAACCGTCTCGTACGGCAGCGCGGCGAACTCCTCGTGGGTCCAGCAGTGCTTGTCGCCATCCGCCGTCGCCCCGAAGACGCGGAACTCCCAGCGCTCGGCGCGGAACTTGGGGACCGGGCCGTAGTGCGTCACCGGCCAGCCACGCTGCGGGCGCTGGCCCGGCGGAAGCCGGTCGTCCCCGCGCCGCTGGGGCGCCTCCCCCGCGCGGCTGTCCGGCTGACCCATGACTCCATGGTGACAGACCCCCCGGACGCGCTCGCACCGCCACCCCGCCACCCCCGGAGCCGCCCCCCGGAAAACCCCGGCAATCTCCCGGAATCAGGGCGATTCGGTAAGCCTTCACTTACTGGACGCGCCGCCTCCGCGATGCCAGGATGCGCGGACAACGCCCCCGCCCAGGGAAGGAGCGCGCCGCCATGCAGGGCGACCCCGAAGTCATCGAGTTCCTGAACGAACAGCTCACGGCCGAACTGACCGCGATCAACCAGTACTTCCTGCACGCGAAGATGCAGGAGAACTTCGGCTGGACGAGACTGGCCAAGTACACCCGCGACGAGTCGTTCGACGAGATGCGGCACGCGGAGGTGCTCACCGACCGGATCCTCTTCCTGGAGGGGCTGCCGAACTACCAGCGGCTCTTCCACGTCCGGGTCGGGCAGACGGTCACCGAGATGTTCCAGGCGGACCGGCAGATCGAGGTCGAGGCCATCGACCGCCTGCGGCGCGGCGTGGAGGTGATGCGGGCCAAGGGCGACGTCACCTCGGCCAAGATCTTCGAGGCGATCCTCGCGGACGAGGAGCACCACATCGACTACCTGGACACCCAGCTGGAGCTCGTCGCGAAGCTGGGCGAGCCGCTCTACATCGCGCAGCAGATCGAGCAGCCCAGCGGGGACGGCTCAGATCACGGCGGAGACGGCTGAGACCGCCGGTACGGCGGCGTCCGCGCGGTCCCGCGCGACGGCGCCACGGCCCAGCAGCCCCTGGATGCGGCGCACGCAGGAACCGCAGTCCGTGCCGGCCTTGCACTCGGAGGCGATCTGCCGCGGGGTGCAAGCCCCGGCCGCGGCGTGGTCACGCACCTGCTGCTCCGTGATCCCGAAGCACGAGCAGACGAACACGCTTCACCCTCCGATGGCTTACTGAGGCATGCCTTACCTTACCCCGCCCCGGAGAGAACGGAACAGTGCCCCGGAATGTGGCTCGGACCACGTTCCGGGGCACCGCACCATCGGGTTCCGCGTCAGCTCAGGACCGGTACATCTCCGCCACCAGGAACGCCAGGTCCAGCGACTGGCTGCGGTTGAGCCGCGGGTCGCAGGCCGTCTCGTACCGCTGGTGCAGGTCGTCGACGAAGATCTCGTCGCCGCCGCCCACGCACTCCGTCACGTCGTCGCCGGTCAGCTCCACGTGGATGCCGCCCGGGTGCGTGCCCAGGCCCTTGTGCACCTCGAAGAAGCCCTTGACCTCGTCCAGCACGTCGTCGAAGCGCCGCGTCTTGTGGCCGGAGGCGGCCTCGAAGGTGTTGCCGTGCATCGGGTCGCAGACCCAGGCCACCTGCGCCCCGGCCGCGGTCACCTTCTCGATCAGGGCGGGCAGCCGGTCACGGACGCGGTCCGCGCCCATCCGCGTGATGAACGTCAGCCGGCCCGGCTCGCGCTCGGGGTCGAGGCGGTCGATCAGCGCGAGCGCCTCCTCCGCCGTGGTCGTCGGGCCGAGCTTGACGCCGATCGGGTTGCGGATCGAGGCGGCGAAGGCGACGTGCGCGCCGTCGAGCTGCCGGGTCCGCTCACCGATCCACACCATGTGGCCCGACACGTCGTACAGCGCGCCGCTGCGCGAGTCGACGCGCGTCAGCGCGCCCTCGTAGTCCAGCAGCAGCGCCTCGTGCGAGGCGTAGAACTCCACCGAGTGGAATTCGGCCGGATCCGCTCCACACGCCTTCATGAAGTTGAGCGCGCTGTCGATCTCCCGGGCCAGCGCCTCGTATCGCTGCCCCGACGCCGAGTTCCGCACGAAGTCCTGGTTCCAGGCGTGCACCTGGCGCAGGTCCGCGTAGCCGCCGGTGGTGAAGCCGCGCACCAGGTTCAGCGTGGAGGCCGAGGTGTGGTACATCCGGCGCAGCCGCTCCGGGTCGGGCCTCCGGGCCGCGGCGGTGAAGTCCGCGCCGTTGACCGAGTCGCCCCGGTAGGACGGCAGGGTGACGCCGTCCCGGGTCTCGATCGGCTTCGAACGGGGCTTGGAGTACTGTCCGGCGATCCGGCCGACCTTCACGACCGGCACCGCCGCCGCGTACGTGAGCACCGCGCTCATCTGCAGCAGCGTCTTCAGCTTGGCCCGGATCTGGTCCGCGCCGACCTGGTCGAACGCCTCGGCGCAGTCCCCGCCCTGCAGCAGGAACGCCTCGCCCCGGGCGACGGCCCCCAGCCGGGCGCGCAGCGCGTCGCACTCGCCGGCGAAGACGAGCGGCGGATAGGTCTCAAGGTCCGCGATCACACCGCGCAGAGCGTCGAGGTCCGGGTAATCGGGCTGCTGCGCCGCGGGGAGGTCTCGCCAGGAGGTGGCGATCGATGTGCTGCTGTCAGCGTTCACGGTCACGCCGACCAGATTACGTGGTACGGCTCGCAGCACTACCCCGCCGATCAGGGAATGAGACACCGCCGGACGGGTGCGATATGGTGCGCCCCATGATCGCGCAGCAGACCAGGAACTGGTGGTGGACCGCTCACTCGGCGGCCCACTGACTGCGCGTTCCACCAAGCGATCGACGCGAAGGCCGCCCGAGGGGCGGCCTTCGGCGCGTCGCGCGGGCTGTCCCTCCCTCCGACCAGGAAGGGACCCCCGCCCATGACACAGCCCCCGAAGACCCCCGAGCCCGCCGGACCGGCGGACGCCGCGATCCGCCGGCTCGTGACGAACGACACGCCGTTCGCCCTCCTCCGCCGTCGCACGCCCGGCCGCGATCACGGCCTGGTCGAGGTGCTGACCGGCCCGGTGGTGGAGCTCGAACGGCTCGCGGACATCCCCGACCACGACGGCGCGCTGGCCCTGGTGCCGTTCCGGCAGATCGCGGAGCGCGGCTTCGCGGCGGCCGACGACGGCACCCCGCTCGCGGTGCTGCTGCCCGACGAGATCCGCGAACTGCCGCTGGCCGACGTGCTCGCCGCGCTCCCCCGGCATCCGGTCGCGGTGCGCGACGGCGCGTTCGACGTGTCCGACGAGGCGTACGAACGGATCGTCGCCGACGTGGTGCGGGACGAGATCGGCGCCGGCCAGGGCGCCAACTTCGTGATCCGGCGCACCTTCACCGGCCGGATCGACGGCTTCGGCCGCGCGGACGCGCTCGCTCTCTTCCGCCGCCTGCTGGCCGCCGAGCGCGGCGCCTACTGGACGTTCGTCGTGCACACCGGGCGGCGGGTGCTGGTCGGCGCGAGCCCCGAGGCGCATGTGCGGATGAGCGGCGGGACGGTCGTGATGAACCCCATCAGCGGCACCTACCGCTATCCCGAGCGGGGCCCGGACGTGGCCGGGCTGCTGGCGTTCCTCGGCGACCGCAAGGAGACCGAGGAGCTGTCCATGGTCGTGGACGAGGAGCTGAAGATGATGTGCGCCGTGGGCGACCAGGGCGGCGTGGTCGTCGGGCCCCGGCTGCGCGAGATGGCGCACCTGGCGCACACCGAGTACGAGCTGCGGGGGCGCGGCACGCTCGATGTGCGGGAGGTGCTGCGCGAGACGATGTTCGCCGCCACGGTGACCGGCAGTCCGGTGGAGAACGCCTGCCGGGTGATCAGCCGCCACGAGCGCGGCGGGCGCGGCTACTACGCGGGCGCGCTGGCGCTGCTGGGCCACGACGCGGGGGGCGCCCGGACGCTGGACTCCCCGATCCTGATCCGCACCGCCGACATCGACGCGGCGGACGGCACGCTGCGCGTCCCGGTCGGGGCGACGCTGGTGCGGGCCTCGGACCCGGCGAGCGAGGTCGCCGAGACCCACGCCAAGGCGGCGGCCGTGCTGGCCGCGCTCGGCGTACGGCCCGGCGTGGCCCCCGCCGCGCGCACCGGCCCCCGGCTCGCGGACGACCCCCGGGTGCGGGCGGCGCTGGCGGAGCGCCGGTCGGGGCTGGCGCCGTTCTGGCTGCGGCTGCGGGAGCCCGTCCGGGCGGGCGGCGGTGCGGGCGAGGTGCTGGTGGTGGACGGCGAGGACACGTTCACCTCGATGCTCGCCCACCTGCTGCGGTCCACCGGCGCCCGGGTGGAGGTGGCGCGGTACGACGTGCCGGGCCTGCGGGAACGCGCTCTGGCCCACCCGGGCCCGGTGGTCATCGGCCCGGGACCGGGCGATCCGGGCGACGCCGCGGATCCGAAGATGCGGCTGCTGCGCGCGCTGACGGCGGATCTACTGGCGGGCCACGCGCACCCGGTGGTCGGCGTCTGCCTCGGCCACGAGCTGATCGCGGCGGAGCTGGGCCTGCCCGTGGTCCGCAAGGCACGGCCGTACCAGGGCGCCCAGGAACGGATCGACTTCCTCGGCCGCCCGGAGACGGTGGGCTTCTACAACTCGTACGCGGCCCGCTGCGACCCGGCGACGGCCGCCGCCCTGTCCGGCCGGGACATCGCGGTGAGCCGCGACCCGGCGACGGACGAAGTCCACGCCCTGCGCGGCCCCGCGTTCACGAGCGTCCAGTTCCACCCCGAATCGGTCCTGACCCTGAACGGCCCGAGGATCGTGAAGGACCTGCTGACCCCCCACGCGGCCCCGTCCCCCCGCTGAACGGCCCCCGCCCGCCCTCACCTTCCGGGGGCGGGCGGGAACAACCGATCGACCGGACGCGCGGCGCGGCCCGTGGGCCGGCTCATTCGGGCCGCGCGCGGTTCTTCGCCTCTTCCGCCAGCCGCCGCTTCGCCGCCGTCGCGTAGATGTCGACGTACTCCTGGCCGGACAGCCGCATGATCGCGTACATCACCTCGTCCGTCAGCGAGCGCAGGATGAAGCGGTCGCCCTCCATCCCCTGGTACCGGCTGAAGTCCAGCGGCTCGCCGATCCTGATGCCGGGGCGCATCAGCTTCGGCACGACCTTGCCCGGCGGCTGGATCTTCTCCGTGTCGATCATCGCCACCGGGATCACCGGCGCCCCCGTGGCCAGGGCCACCCGGGCCAGGCCGCCCGACTTGCCCCGGTACAGCCGGCCGTCCGGGGATCGCGTGCCCTCCGGGTAGATGCCGAACAGCTCGCCGCGCTCCAGCACCGCGATCGCGCTACGGACCGCCGCCTCGCCCGCGCCGCGCGCGCCCGAACGGTCGACCGGCAGCTGCCCGACTCCCTTGAAGAACGCGGCCGTCAGCTTTCCTTTGACGCCGGGCGAGGTGAAGTACTCGGCCTTGGCGATGAACGTGACCTTCCGGTCCAGCACCGCGGGCAGGAAGAAGGAGTCGGAGAACGACAGATGGTTGCTCGCGAGGATCGCGGGTCCCTCGGCCGGCACGTGCTCCAGGCCCTCGACCCACGGCCGGAAAGCGAGCTTCAGCCCGGCCCCCACGGAGACCTTCATCGCGCCGTACAGCACCGCGCCACCTCCCGTGTTCTCCCGCCGACCCTACTGGGCATCCGGGCATGGCGCGCCCACGAGCCACGCGCGTAGGGTGACAAGCGCGCCCACCATCGACGGAGGAGAGCCGATGCGACAGCTTCTTCCCGGGGCCGAGCCCTTCACACACGACGGTTCACCGACAGGCGTTCTCCTCTGTCACGGTTTCACCGGCTCCCCTCAGTCCCTCCGCCCCTGGGCCGAGCACCTCGCCGCCCAGGGCCTCACCGTGTCGCTGCCGCTCCTGCCGGGCCACGGCACGCGCTGGGAGGACCTGCAACGCACCGGCTGGCAGGACTGGTACGCCACCGTCGACCGGGAGGTGCGCGAGCTGTCGCTGCGCTGCGAACGGGTCTTCGTGTGCGGCATGTCCATGGGCGGCGCCCTGGCGCTGCGGCTCGCCGCCCGGCACGGGGCAGCCGTCAGCGGGCTCGGGCTGGTCAATCCGGCGATCACATTTCCACGGCTCCAGGGCTACGCGCTGCCGGTGGTCCGGCATCTGGTGCCCAGCACGCGGGGGCTGATCTCCGACATCGCCAAGGAGGGCGTCCAGGAGTCGGGGTACGAGCGGGTTCCGCTGCACGCCGCGTACTCCGTACGCGCCCTTTTCGCGCTGGTGCGGGGCGAACTGGCCCAGGTGACACAGCCGTTGCTGCTGATGCGCAGCCGGGTGGACCATATCGTGCCGCCCACCGACTCGGCGGCCGTGCTGGCGTCGGTGTCCTCGGCCGATGTGACCGAGCGGGTCCTCGAATCGAGCTATCACGTGGCCACCCTGGACCACGACGCGGAGCGTATCTTTCAGGAGACGGACGCCTTCATCACCCGCCTCGCGACAAGGAAGACTGCCCGTGACGGAACGTGACCAGGAGCGCGGCGACGGCCGCGATCCGATCGACGAGGAAGCCGCCTGGGCCGAGATCGTCGCCGGATACGGCGAGGAGCCCGCCGATCCGCCGGGCGTCTGGCCGCTGGGCGTGCCGTCGACCACCGACGAGCCGCCCGGCCGCCCGGCCGACGAGCCGCCGCCCGAGGGTCCCCGCGACTGGGAGGCGGAGGACGAGGACGAGGGGCACTTCGTCCCGCCGGAGCCGCCGCCGCTGCCGGCGGCGGACCTCGCCGCGAAGCTGGCCTGGATCGCGGTCCTCGGCGGACCGCTGCTGCTGATCGTGACCGTGCTGCTGCAACGGCAGATGACCTGGTGGATCGTCACCCTGGGTGTGGGCGGCTTTCTCGGCGGCTTCGCCACGCTGGTGACGCGGATGCGGGACGGCCGCGACGACGACTGGGCCGATCCGGGCAGCGGCGCCGTCGTCTGAGAGCCGTCCCGCAAACCGCCGGCCCCATTCCTTGACCCCGCCTCAGCGATCAACGCGACCCGACGCGCACAGGTTGTCGGTTGACGGCGGAAGCCGCGCGTGGCGGCAAGACGGGCGTCGGCAGGACGGGCCGAGAGCACGGGACAGCCTTCGAAGCCTGTCGCGCAACCGCCGGACGACGGTCGATCGTCCCTCGGGCGCCCCTGCGGGCAGCTCATAGGCAGCGCCCCATTCAGGGCACAGTCCCTCTGTCGTGACTGTCGATCACGGCCGGAATCGGGCGCTCTACGGCTTCCGCGACACGCTTGAGGGTCCGTCTTCAAAGGGGGCGTCCGGCCGCCCACGGCGTCTGGCGCGGGCGAGCGCGAGACGCCGGATCGTCCTCGGCGCATGGGGGTCCGCCCGGACGGAGTCTGGGGGAGCACGTGGGCGATTCGGCGACGCGCCGAGCATACGTGCCAGACGCCGTGAGCACGGCGGCCTCGTTGACGACGGGCCTTAGGGCCGGGGCGGGTCCGGGAGGCGCAGCCGGGCCAGCAGCGGCAGGTGGTCCGTGGCCCGCCGCACGTCCTCGGGGCCGATGCCGGGCAGTCCCTCCGGGACCCCGCAGCCCAGCACCTCGACGCCGGACGTGCCCAGCACGGCGTCGATCCTGCGGTCCGGCGCGGCGGACGGGAAGGTGAACTCCCCGCCCTCCGGGGCCTGCCGCCAGGCGTCCGTCAGCCGCCCGGCGAGCATCCGGAACGCGCCGCCGTGCGGACGGTCGTTGAGGTCCCCGGCCACCACACCCGGGATGCGGCCCCGGCCCCCGCGCGGCGCCGTCAGCCGGTCCAGCCGTTCGAGCAACAGCTCCGCCTGCCGGTACCGCTCCGCCGCCCGAAGGCTCAGATGGCAGCTCACGACCGCGAGCCGCGCGCCGGTGCCGAAGCGCAGCACCGCCAGGGCCAGGCCGCGCCGGTGCGTGCCGGGGGTGTGGGGCAGGGTGACGGACCCGGCGTACTCGACCACGGGCCCCAGCGCCGACATGATCATCGTGCCGCAGGAGGGCGCGCCGCCGCTGACATACCCCAGGCCCGTCGCCCGGCCCAGCCGGGCGGCCCGCCGGCGCCAGCCGACGAAGCGCGGCGCCTCCTGCACGCAGACGACATCGGGGGCGCCGGCCCGGATCACCCGGGCCAGCGCCCCCGCGTCGTCACGCAGGGATCGGACGTTGTAGCTCAGCAGCCGGATCTCGGCGGGCACTAGCCCTGGCGGGCCAGGTCGGCCGCGCCCACCAGGCCCGCGCGACCGCCCAGTTGAGCCGCCAGGACCTGCGCGTGCGGCCGGTATCTGCTGCCGACCAGCCAGCGCCGGAACGACTTGCGGATCGGGTCGAGCACGAGGTCGCCCTCGTCGGAGACGCCACCGCCGACGATGAAGGCGGACGGGTCGAACAGCGAGGCCAGGTCGGCCAGCCCGGCCCCGGCCCAGCGGGCCAGCTCGCGGAAGGAGTCGACGGCGACCTTGTCGCCCTGCCGGGCGGCGAGGCTCACGTGCTTGCCCTCGATGCCCTCGGGCGTGCCATCGCCCAGGCCCAGCAGGACCGACGCCGCGTCGGGGGTGGCGGTGGCGCGCTGCCGGGCGTAACGGACCAGGGCGCGCCCGGAGGCGTACTGCTCCCAGCAGCCCTGGCTGCCGCAGCCGCACAACAGGCCGTCCGGCACGACCCGGACGTGGCCGAACTCCCCGGCCACGCCGAACCGTCCACGGCGCAGCTTCCCGCCGATGATGATGCCGCCGCCCAGGCCGGTGCCGAGGGTGATGCAGATGACGTCGTCGTGGCCGGCGCCCGCGCCGAAGCGGTACTCGCCCCAGGCGGCGGCGTTCGCGTCGTTCTCCACGACGACGGACAGGCTGACCCGCTGCTCGATCTTGTCCTTCAGGGCCTCGTGGCGCCACAGGATGTTGGGCGCGAACAGGATGGTGGCGCGCTTGTCGTCCACATATCCGGCGGCCCCGATACCCACCGCCTCGGCCGAGACGCCCTTGCCGACGGTCTTGATCGCGTCGGCGATGGCCTCGACGACGCCCTCGGGAGTGGGCGGAGTCGGCACCTGGGAGATGTCGAGAATCGTGCCGTCCTCGTCGACCACCCCGGCCGCGATTTTCGTCCCGCCGATATCGACACCGATGGTCAGTCCCATATGTCCCTCAAGTGAAGTCAGTGAATCCCCGCCTGGCGACCACGGTACCGGAGGGTGACCGGCGCAACCCCCTGATCAGTCGAGGTCGACGCGCTCGGAGCCCGGAGTGTCCCCGGGTTCTCCCCCATCGTCCCGATTGGCCCCCGGGGGCTCGTCGGACGCCGGGCGCGACCAGCGCCGCTCGTGCCCCAGCACGGCGGCCCGGTAGGCGGCGAGCAGCTCCTGTCCGGCGTTGGCGAGGTGCTGGAAGGTGTCGGCGTTCCGCTCGATCACCGGGTCCAGCGCGGATCGCGCCTGGGCGGCCAGCGGCCCGGCCGCCATGCCGATCCCCGGACCGAGGGCCGCGCCGAGCCGGCCGATCTTCTCGGTCACGGCGTCGGCGAGCGCCCGCAGCTCGGCGGCGGCGTCGCCGGGCGGCGCGCCGTACCGCTCGCTCCTGCGGGCGCGCTCGGCGGTGAGGTCCTCCTCGCACGCCGTGGACCAGGCGTCGGGGTCCGGCGGCGGGGTGGGCCGACCGGTGTGTTCGGTGTTGTCGCTCATCGCGGCCTCCTGGGGCTCGACCGTACGGTCGACGTTACCCGAACGGGGGCTGACCGTTGAGGGTGCTCTCCGGCCAGCGGTCGGGATCGGGCGCGAAACGGACGGCGAGGCCGGCATGTCGTCCGAACGACGCGCCTTCGAACGACGCGCCCGCCACCGCGCACCGGCGCAGCGCGGCGGGCAGCGGCAGGACACGGCGGAACGGGCCGGCGTCCACGACCAGTTCGTCGCCCCGGCGGACCAGGCCGAGGTCCGCGCGCACCGCGCCCGGCAGCGACAGGCGCCAGACGAGGACGCCGTCGGCGGCCAGCCGGTCCTCGATCTCCGGCTCGCTCCGCGCCGCCCGGCCCGGCTCCCGGGGCGGCGGCACGAACAGCTCCGCCAGGTCCGCGAGGCCCGGTTCGCGGACCAGACGCGGCACGAGGTGCGGCGCGACCAGGCCGGTGGCGGCGGTGACGCCGTCCAGCGCGGCCCGTTGCCGCTCGGCGAGCGAGGCCAGCCACGGGTCGGGCGAGTGGGCGGGCAGCAGCCGGTTGGCGACCAGGGACTCGATGGCCAGGCCGTGCAGCGCGAGCCCGGCGCGGGCGGCGCGCAGCACTCCGGCGGAACGGTCGCCCGGGTCGAGGACGAGGCGGACGGCCGCGCCGGGCCCCTCGGTCAGCTCCCGCAGGGCCGCCAGAGCCGCGTCCCAGCGGTCCGCCGACTCGTACAGCCCCTCGGCGGGCAGCGGCACCCCGGCGAGCTGGGCGAGCAGCGGGCGCAGCGAGCCGGCGGCCTGGCGTTCGCGCGGCAGCAGGCGGCGCAGATAGCGGCGGAGTTGCGCGGGCAGGGCGAGCAGCCGGACCGCGTCGGCGGCGGGCGGGAGGTCCACCACGATCCACTGCCAGCGGCCGGTGGCGTGGGCCGCGCGCAGGGCCGTCAGCAGCGCGGCGGCGCCGGCCCCGGGCAGGTCGGTCAACTCGTCGTCGTCCAGGGTGACCGCGCCCAGCGCGTCCAGGGTCGGCCGGGCGTACCGCTGCGCGGCGAGCACCCCCGCCCGGAACCGGGCGGCCTGGTCGGTCGCGGCCACGTGCAGCCCGGGGGCGGGCTCATCGGGTTCGGCGGGCCACGCGGGCGGGGCGGCGCCGGTCAGGGCGGCGAGCCCGGCCGGGGACTCCCGGCTCAGCAGCAGCGTGGGGTGCCCGGCACGGGCGGCGGCGAGCGCGGTCGCGGCGGCGACCGTAGTGGTGCCGTCACCGCCGGGGCCGGTGACGAAGAGGACCCGGCCTGCGGTCATGGCCGCGCGGGGAAGCTCTCCACCCGCTTCTTCAGCCCGTCCAGCGCGCGGTCGATGATGACCTTCTCCGCCTTGCGCTTGATGGTGCCCAGCATGGGGATCTTGACGTCGACGGTGAGCTGGTAGGTGACCTCGGTCCGCTTGCCGTCGGAGACCGGCGCCAAGTGGTAGGAGCCGTCCAGGGCGCGCAGCATGCGGGACTTCACCAGCGACCAGCTCACCTCTTCCCCGCTCTGCCAGGTGTACGCGAGGGTGTGCTCGTCCTTGATGGCCCCGGCGTCCAGCAACAGCCGCACCTGCTCGGCCCGGCCCTGGGCGTCGGTCGCGAGCACCTCGGCCTCCTTGACCTCCCCGGTCCACTCCGGGTAGCGGCCGAAGTCGGCGATCACCGCCATGACATCGGCCGGCCTGGCTTCGATGGTGATACTGGACCTGGTGTGTTCCGCCATCGCCGTGGCTCCTCGCGCTTCTCTCCCCGTGTGCCGTCCGGGGGAAGGCTACCGCGAGCGGCCCGCCGGACCGCACGGGAGCGGCGGAGTAGGCTGCCGAAGGGGCCGGGAACACCACAGGCGAGGAGCAGCGGCAGTGCAGGAATTCAGCCTTCCGGCCCGGTACGAGGTGCCGGCCGACGGCAGTCTCGTCGATCTGCTCCGCGCCAACGCGGAGCGGCACCCGGACGTCGCGGTGATCGCGCGCCGGCGCGGTGACGTCTGGGAGGACGTGACGGCGACGGAGTTCCGCGCCGAGGTACGGGCGGTCGCCAAGGGGTTGCTCGCGCAGGGCGTGCGACCGGGCGAGCGGATCGGGCTGTTGTCGCGTACGCGGTACGAGTGGACGCTGCTGGACTTCGCGATCTGGTCGGTCGGCGCGGTCTCCGTCCCGGTGTACGAGACCAGCTCGCCCGAGCAGGTCGGCTGGAACCTGCGGGACTCCGGCGCGGTCGGCGTCGTCGTCGAGACCGAGGCGCACGTGGCGACGGTCGAGTCCGTCCGCGAGACGCTGCCGGAGCTGACCCGCGTGTGGTGTCTGGCGGCCTCCGGCGAGGGGAGCGCGGTCGCGCGGCTCACGGCGGCCGGGGCGGACGTCACCGACGAGGAGCTGGACGCGGCGACCGCGGACCTGACCGCCGACGCCACCGCCACCGTCATCTACACCTCCGGCACCACCGGGCGGCCCAAGGGATGTGTGCTCAGCCACCGGGCGTTCCTCGCCGAGTGCGGCAACATCATCGCGGCGCTCGGTCCGTTGTTCCGCACGGGCGAGAGCTCGGTGCTGCTGTTCCTGCCGCTGGCCCACGTCTTCGGCCGGGTGGTCGGGGTCGCGGCGCTACTCGGCCCGATCAAGCTCGGGCACGCGCCCGATGTCCGCGCGCTCACGGCCGACCTGGCCTCGTTCCGGCCGACGATCGTGCTCGGCGTGCCCCGGGTCTTCGAGAAGGTCTACAACTCGGCGCGGGCGAAGGCGCATGAGGCCGGCAAGGGCAAGATCTTCGACCGGGCCGCCGACACGGCGATCGCCTACAGCCGGGCGCTGGACACGCCGTCCGGCCCGTCGCTGGGCCTGCGGCTGCGGCACCGGGTCTTTGACCGGCTGGTGTTCGCCAAGCTGCGGGCCGCGCTGGGCGGCCGGGCCACGCACGCCATCTCCGGTGGCGCCCCGCTGGGCGAACGGCTCGGCCACTTCTACCGGGGCATCGGCTTCACGGTGCTGGAGGGCTACGGCCTGACGGAGTCGTGCGCGGCGACCACGTTCAACCCGTGGGACGCGCCCCGCATCGGCACGGTCGGCCGCCCGCTGCCGGGCTCCGCGGTGCGGATCGCGGAGAAGGACGGCGAGGTGCTGGTGCGCGGCGACCACCTGTTCACCGGGTACTGGCACGACGAGGAGGCCACCGCCCGCGCGATGGTGGACGGCTGGTACCACACGGGCGACGTCGGCTCCCTCGACGCGGACGGCTATCTGACCATCACCGGGCGGAAGAAGGAGATCCTGGTGACGGCGGGCGGCAAGAACGTGGCACCCGCCGTGATCGAGGACCGCGTCCGGGCGCACGCCCTGATCGCCGAGTGCATGGTCGTCGGCGAGGGGCGCCCGTTCGTGGGCGCGCTGATCACGCTGGACGACGAGTTCCTCCCCCGCTGGGCGGCCGACCACGGCCTGACCGAGCTGCCCCGCGAGGAGCTGCTGACCCACCCACTGCTGCTGGCGGCGGTCCAGGAGGCGATCGACGGCGGCAACGCGGCGGTCTCCCGCGGCGAGGCGGTCCGCGAATTCCGCGTCCTCCCCGGCCACTTCACGGAGGAGTCGGGCCACCTGACGCCGTCGTTGAAGCTGAGGCGGCACGTGGTGGCGAAGGACTTCGCGACAGAGATCGACGAGCTGTACCGCTGACAGGGGTTCTCCCCCGCCCGCCCCTCACCGGGAGGGCGGGCGGGCCGAGCCCGGGACCGCGCCGACATGGGTCCGGAGAACCGCCGGGGTCGCGGAGGGCGCGCGAGCCCCGGGGACTTCCGCCTCAGGAAAACCCCAGGAACCAGGAACTCAGGAACCCAGGAACGGCGAACGATCGCCGGGCCGCTCACCGGAAACAGGGCGGGCGGCCCCACCTCCGCCGCGGGCCCGGGCATCCCCGCGGCCCGAAACAGCCACCGCCCGGCGGTACCGGCCTCCCCACAAGGGGTGGGTGGGCGGAGACCCGGTCAGCCCAGCAGGGTGCGGAGGCGGTCGACCAGGAGGTCCCAGCGCCAGCGTTCTTCCACCCACGCGCGGCCACGTTCACCCATGCGGCGGCGGAGTTCGGTGTCCGACAGGAGGGCCAGGAGGCGGTCCGCCGTCTCCTCGGGGGCCGTTGACCCGGCCGCGCGGACCACCCAGCCCGTCTCGCCGTCCAGGACCGCGTCGGGGGCGCCACCGGAGTCGCCGGCGACGACCGGGAGGCCGGTCGCGGACGCCTCCAGGTAGACCATGCCCAGGCCCTCCACATCCAGGCCGCGCCGCCGCGTGCGGCAGGGCATCGCGAAGACGTCCCCGGCGCCGAAGTGCGCGGGCAGCTCATCCCACGGCACCGGGCCGGTGAACCGCACCGACGCGCTCACGCCCAGCCGGGAAGCCAGCTTCTCCAGGTCCGCCCGGTACGGGCCGCCACCGACGATCAGCAGCACCGTGTCCGGCTCCACCGCCAGCACCCGGGGCAGCGCCCGGATCAGCGTGTCCTGCCCCTTGCGCGGCACCAGCCGTGACACGCACACCACGACCGGCCGGTCGCTCAGGCCCAGCGCCGCCCGGACCGCCGCGCCGCCCGAGTCGGGGTGGAACGCCTTCTCGTCCACGCCCGGCGGCAGTTGAACCATCCGCGCCGCCGCCGTCGGGCTCAGCGCCCGCGCGATGCGGGAGCGGGTGTACTCGCCGAGGTACGTGAGGGTGTCGGTGTGTTCCCCGACCCGCCGCAACAGCCCGCGCGCGCCGGGGAGCTGGGCCCAGGCCGCCTCGTGGCCGTGCGTCGTGGCCACCACGCGCTCGGCGCCCGCCGCCCGCAGCGCGGGCGTCATCAGGCCGAGCGGGGCCGCCGCGCCGAACCACACGGCCGTGCAGCCGTGCTGGCGCAGCAGCCCGGCGGCGCGCCGGGTGGCGGCCGGTGTCGGCAGCAGCATCGTGGTGCGGTCCCGGACGACCGGGAACGGCTGCTCGGCGTCGAACTCGGCGGTGGACCGCAGCCCTTCGGCGTCCCGCTTCCAGGTGGAGGCGTACACCACCACCCGCCGCGGGTCGAGCCGCAGCGCCATGCTGTGCAGGAAAGCCTGGATTCCCCCGGGGCGTGGCGGGAAATCATTGGTCACGATCAACGTCTTACGCATCAGACGAGACGATACCGCCCGGGCGCGCGGTGGAACGGCGGGACCGCCCGCGTCAGCCGACCCGGACGCCGAACTGGAACGGCATGGACGTCACCGAGTCGTACCGGACGACAGAGCCGGACGACGGCGCGTGGATGATCTGGCCGTTGCCCGCGTACATGCCCACGTGGGACAGGCCGCTGTAGTAGAACACCAGGTCGCCGGGGGCGAGTTGGTCCAGGCCGACGCGGGTGCCGGCGCCGGCCTGGGACTGCGAGGTGCGCGGCAGGGAGACGCCGGCCTGGGCGTAGGCCCAGGAGGTCAGGCCCGAGCAGTCGAAGGAGCTGGGGCCGGTGGCGCCCCAGACGTAGGGCGAGCCGAGCTTGGTGGCGGCGGCGGAGAGCGCCGCCGAGCCGCGGGAGGAGCCGGGGACGTCGACGAAGTCGGCGCGTTCGTCGGAACGGTCGGCGCGCGCGGCCTCGGCGGCGCGATCGGCCTCCGCCTGCTCCTGGGCGGCGAGCCTGGCCTGCTCCTCCTCGGTGAGCTGATTGAGGAGCGACTGCGCCTCGTTCAGCTTGTCCTGGATCGTTTCCTTCTGGTCGCTGAGCCGGCCGCGCAGCTCCTCCAGCTCGGCGAGCCTGTCGGTGGCCTCCTGGCGCTGCTGGTCCAGGTTGCGCTGCCGGTCCTCGATCAGCCGCAGCGTCTCGGCCTGCTTGCCGCTCACCTGGTCCAGCGTGGACGCCTGGTCGAGATAGGCGTCGGGGTCGGCGGAGAGGAAGAGGTGCAGCGACGGGTCGATACCACCGTTGCGGTACTGGGCCGACGCCACCGAACCGACGCCCGAACGCAGCTCGTTCAGCTCCTCCTGGCCACGCGCGGTGGAATCCTGCAGATCGTCCACCTCGGCCTGGAGCTCCTCGGCGCGCTCCTTGGCGCCGTTGTACTCCTCGGTGATGACCTCCGCCTCGTGCCGGAGGTCGTCCACCTGCTCGCGGACCTCGTCGACGGTGGGGTCCGGCTCGGCCTGGGCGGTCTGCGAGGTGATCGCGACAGTGGCGGCTGCGGTGGCGCCGAAAAAGGTCACACGGGCCCGGCTCGGCGACTTGGGACGACGATGAGACGCCACTGGAGCGAACTCCCTTTTCCTCAGCCACCGCTCCACGCGAACTGCCGCGGAATCGGCGGGCATTTCGCGGCCACCCGGACTGGATGGGCTCCCGCGCGAAGGTTCGACGCCCGACCCTAGCGAGGGAGGTTTACCAGGTTCAAATCCTCGCGGGTATTTTTTACTCAGCTCACACCAGCCGCGATCGACCCGGCACGCTGTGTAGGGGGCGAGAGCGGCGGAACGGACGGAACGGACAGGCGCCCCGCGCGGCCCGCACGACGCGCGAGGACGGACCCTAGGTCCGGGCGAGCCGCTTCACCAACAGGGCCGAGGCGACCGGCCGGGCGCCCGCGCCGGCCACGCCGTCCGCGACCTCGCGGTCCGAGGAGACCACCACCAGCGGACGCCCACGCGGCTCGGCCCGCACCAGCTGTCGGATGAGCTCGTCCGCCGTCTGGCCCGGTCTGCTGAAGAGCACCCGAACGCCGCGCGGTGGGGTCAGCAGCACGGGCGCGGCCAGCTCGGCGCCGTCGAAGACACACGTCATCTCCGCGCCCGTCTGGGCCGCGAGAACCGCGAGCCCGCCCAGCAGCCGCAGCCGCTGCTTCTCCAACGGCAGCGCGGGATAGCCGGTCTTGGTCACGTTGTAGCCGTCCACGACCAGATGGGCCTGGGGCAGCGCCAGCAGCTGGTCCAGCAGCGCCGGATCGTCCTCCGCGAGCGCGCGCTGCGCCACGTCCTGCGGCGTCATACCGCCCGGCTCCACCGCCTCGATGGTCTGAGCCGGCCTCAACCCGACGGGTGGCAGAGCCAGTTCGCGGCGCAGTCCCTGGGACGCCTCCAATACCGTGTCGAGCAGCAGGCGCAGCCGCATGTCCTCGATGCCGCGCCCCTCACGGACCGCCTTGCGGCTGGTCTCCAGGGCCGCCTCGGCCTGCGCCAGCCGCGCCCGCAGCCGGCGCGCCTCGCCGTCGGCGGCGGCCCTGGCGCCGGCCGCCTCCGCCCGCGCTTCCTCCAGCTCGGCGCGCAGCTTGCGCGTGGCGGCCTCGCCGCGCCGCACGTCGCTGACCGCGCTGCGCAGCTTGCGGTGGACCGCGTCGGACTCCCTGCGGGCCGCGTCCAGCTCGGCGCGCAGCCGCTCGCCGTCGGTGTGGGCGGCCGACCGCACCTGGGCCAGCTCCTCCCGCAGCCGGCCGATCTCCCGCTCGCGCTCCTGTTCGGCGCGCTCCGCCTGGGCGCGCTGGGCCTCCTCGCCCGCGGCGGCGACGAGCTTCGCCCAGCCCGGCGGGCGCAGCACGAAGGCGGCGGCGGCCACCTCCACGGGGTCCGCGGCGGGCGGCGGGGTGCCCTCCTCGACGGCCTCGGCGAGCTCCGGCTCGGCGGCCCGCAGCCGAGCGGCGACGCGCTGCCGGAAAACGGTGTCGTTCTCCAGGGCGGCGGCCATGGCGCTGCCACCGAACTTCACTCGCCGGGAGGGGGTGAATCGGGCATACTGCCGCAGAGTGACGGGGAGCTCCGCGATGGTCATTCCGGCGAAGGAGTCGCCGGCGAGCAGGATGACGCGGTGGCGGACGCGCTCGGGCAGCGGTCGGTCAAGGCTCTCGGCGGGCTCCCCGGACTCGGGCTCGGGCCGCCCTGTCGCCTCGTCACCATCCGTGGGATCCACCACCGCTCACACCGTCCGTCAGCCCTGTCGTTATCCACTGTCACCCTACGCGCTACGCCGACGCCATGGCCCATGCGGCGGGCTAAGGTGAGCCCTAGGTACCGCGTCCGCCGCACAGGGAAGGGCCAAACCGTGATCACTTCGATCGTGCTCATCAAGACCAGCGTGGACCGCGTCCCTGAGGTCGCGGAGCGGATCGCGGCGTTGGAGGGGGTCAGCGAGGTCTACTCGGTGACCGGCCCCCACGACCTTATCGCCATGGTCCGCGTCCGCGGCCACGAGGACCTCGCGGAGGTGATCCCGGGCCGCATCAGCAAAGTACCGGGCGTGGAGTCGACCGAAACCCACATCGCCTTCCGCACGTACTCCCGACACGACCTCGAAGCGGCCTTCGCGATCGGTCTCGACGCCTGACGCGACACCCAAGACGTTCGGGATGTTCGGGATGTTTGGGACGCCCGACGCTCCGGCGGCGGCCCGGCCGCCCCGCTCGGCGTGGCCGGGCCGCCCGCGCGGCGGCTACGTGTGACTGGCGGCGATCCAGCGCTCCAGGGTGGTGCGCGCCGCGCCCGTGTCGATGGATTCGGCGGCCTTCGCCATGCCCGCCGCGAGTTGCTCCGCCAGCGGACCGTCCCCGGGGGTCAGGGCGACCAGGGCCGCCGCCGAGTTCAGCAGGACAGCGTCGCGCACCGGGCCGCGTTCGCCCGCGAGCAGGCGGCGCGCGACCTCCGCGTTGTAGGTGGCGTCCGCGCCGCGCAGGGCCTCGATGGGGACCAGCTCGATCCCCACGTCGCGGGGATCGAACTTCTCCTCCCGCACCTTCCCGTCGCGCACCACCCACACCGTGGAGGTGGAGGTGACGGTCAGCTCGTCCAAGCCGTCGTCGCCCCGGAACACCAGGGCGGAGGTGCCGCGTTCGGCCAGCACGCCCGCCATGATCGGCGCCATCCGCGCGTCGGCGACGCCCGTCGCCTGGGCGCGGACGCGGGCCGGGTTGCTGAGCGGGCCCAGGATGTTGAACGTGGTCGGGACGCCCAACTCCCGCCGGGCGGCGGCCACATGCCGCAGCGCCGGGTGGAAGTGGACCGCGAAGCAGAAGGTGATCCCGGCCTCCACCGCGACCTCGACCACTCGCCGCGGCGTCAGCTCCAGGTTGACGCCGAGCTTCTCCAGCACGTCGGACGCGCCGCTGGCGCTGGACGCCGCGCGGTTGCCGTGCTTGACGACCCGGGCGCCCGCGCCGGCCACCACGATCGCGGACATGGTGGAGATGTTGACCGTCTTGGCGCGGTCGCCGCCGGTGCCGACGATGTCCACGGTCGGCCCCGGCACCTCGATCAGATGCGCGTGCTCGTACATCGCCCGGACCAGGCCGGTGACCTCCTCGACCGTCTCGCCCTTGGCACGCAGGGCGATGGCGAAGCCGGCGATCTGGGCGTCCGTCGCCTCGCCGCTCATCACGCGGTCCATGGCCCAGGCCGTCTCGTCAGCGGTCAGGTCCTGGCCCGCGAGCAGTGACGCGAGCACATCGGGCCAGGTGCGCACGGCCGCTGGGTCGCCTCCGGCGGGGGTCACAACGCTCATGAAGCATCACTCCTGGCGGGAACGGACACCGCGGGACGGGGCCCGTCGTCGGATTCGTCGGAGCAGAGCCTAGGGCCAAACGCCGAGGGCCGTGGCCGCCGCCCGGGAACGGGCGGTGACCACGGCCCTCGGCCGCCTGACCGGTCGGTCAGTGGTGTCCCTCGCCGCTGGTGATGGCGCGGTACTCCTCGGCGGTCGGCTTGCTGATCTGCGCGTGCTCACCGAAGTAGCCGCGGCTGATCCGGGCGCGCAGCCGCTCCAGCGGGCTGACCTTGCGCCGCACGCCGTTCTCGTCGGTCTCCGCACCGATCTCGACCGGCTGCTGCTGGTCGTGCGCGACGAGCGCGTACCGCTGGTGCGGCGACAGCGGCTCGTGCACCTCGATGAACTCGCCGTGCGGCAGCCGCTTGATGATGCCGGTCTCCCGGCCGTGCAGGACCTTCTCCATGTCGCGGCGCTGGAGGCCGATGCAGATCCGCCGGGTCGCGATGAACGTGAGCACCGGCAGGATGAAGAAGGCGCCCCGGCAGAACCAGGTGATGGCGTTGATGGACAGGTTGAAGTTGACCGCCCACACGTCGTTGCCGCCCGCGATGAGGCTGACCACGTACGCGGTCAACCAGGCCACGCCGAACCCGGTCCTGGTCGGGCTGTTGCGCGGGCGCTCCGCGATGTGGTGCTCCCGCCGGTCCTTGGTGACCCAGGATTCGAAGAACGGGTAGAGGCCGATCAGCACCAGCATGCCCGGGAAGACGCCGAGCGGGATCATCAGGCCCAGGTTGAGCGTGTACCCGCCGGGGATCACCCACTCCCAGCCGGGCATCATGCGCACCAAGCCCTCGGAGAAGCCCAGATACCAGTCCGGCTGGGCGTTCGTGGAGACCTGATCGGGCCGGTATGGCCCCAGCACCCACACGGGGTTGATGGTGACGGTCGCCGCGATGGCCGTGATGACGCCGAAGACGAGGAAGAAGAAGCCGCCGGCCTTGGCCATGTAGACGGGCAGGAACGGCATGCCGACGACGTTGGTGTTCGTCTTTCCCGGCCCGGCGTACTGGGTGTGCTTGTGGTAGAAGACCAGGATCAGGTGGGCGGTGACCAGCCCCAGCATGATGCCCGGTAGCAACAGCACGTGGATGACGAAGAATCTCGGGATGATGTCGTGCCCGGGGAATTCCCCGCCGAACAGGAACATCTGTAGATAGGTGCCGATCACCGGTGTCGCCAGGATCGCGCCCTCCATGAACCGGATACCGGTGCCGGAGAGCAGGTCGTCCGGCAGCGAGTAGCCGGTGAGGCCGGTGAAGATGGCGAGGATCAGCAGCGTCCAGCCGAACAGCCAGTTGAGCTCGCGCGGCTTGCGGAAAGCGCCGGTGAAGAACACCCGCATCATGTGGAAGAGCAGGCCGACGACGAAGATCAGCGCGGCCCAGTGGTGGATCTGCCGGACCAGCAGACCGCCGCGGACCTCGAAGCTGATGTCGAGCGTCGAGGCGTACGCCTCGGTCATCATCACGCCCTGCATCGGCACATAGGGACCGTCGTACTCGACCTCGGCCATGCTCGGCACGAAGAAGAGGGTCAGGTAGGTGCCGGTGAGGATCAGGATGGTGAAGCTGTAGAGGCAGATCTCGCCCAGCAGGAACGACCAGTGGTCGGGGAAGATCTTCCGCATGTTGGCCTTGGCCAGGGTGTAGAGCCCCAGCCGGCCGTCGGTCCAGTCGGCGAGGCGCTCGCCCGGGCCGGCCGTGCCCCTCGTCTTCGGGGCGTCAGTTGTCGTACTCATCCGCGCTCCCAGAAGCTCGGGCCGGGCGGCTCCTCGAAGTCGCCGAGCGCTTGGAGATAACCTTCGTCGTTCACCGCGATGCGAAGCTGCGGCAGGGGGTGGCCTGCCGGGCCGAAGAGCACCCGGGCCCCGTCCGCGAGGTCGAACGTCGACTGGTGGCAGGGGCAGAGCGCGTGGTGGGTCTGCTGCTCGTAGAGCGTCGCCGGACAGCCGATGTGGGTGCAGATCTTGGAGTAGCAGAGGATGCCCTCGTGGCCCCACTCGGCCGAACGCTGGTCCTTGATCTCCTCGGGCTCCAGCCGCACCAGCATGACCGCGGCCTTGGCGATCTCCGCGTGGAAGTCCTCGGCGTGCGGGTCGAGTCCCTCGGGCATGGCCTGGGTGAGGGAGCCGACCACGATGTCCTCGGGGCGCAGCGGCTGCATGGTGGACTCGTTGATGATCAGCGAGCCCTCCTTCCACGCCGTGTGCCGCAGTCGGCTGTAGGGCAGCGGGCCCAGGTCGCGCAGCAGCACGACGCCGGTGAGGGGAACGAGGGTCAGCGCGCCGAGCATGGTGTTGCGCACCATCTTGCGGCGGGTCCACTGGGACTCGGCGACGCCCTGCTTCCAGTCGTCGAAGACCTTGGCCTTGACCTCGGGCGTGGCCTCGACGGCGTGCCGCTCGTCGGCGGTCTCCAGATCGGACATCAGCGTGCGGGCCCAGTGGATGGCGCCGGCGCCGGTGGCGAACAGCGCCACGGCCAGCGTCAGTCCGAGCCCGAAGTTCGTGGCGCTGACGTGCCCGAACGGGAAGATGTAAACGATCTTCTCGACGCTGACGGTCGAGTAGACGGCGATGAAGCCGACCGTGGCCAGCATGGCCAGCGTGAACAGCAGCGAGATCGTGCGCTCGGAGCGCTTGGCGGCCCGCTCGTCCACGTCCTGGCGGCGCGGCTCGTGCGGGGGCAGGCCCGGGTCGGCGAACGGGTCGTCCGCGACGGCGACCTGGCCCCTTCCCTCCGGGCTCTGGGGCAGGTGGTCGTCGGACAGCACCTTGTCGTTTCGTTCGTTGTCGTGGCTACTCATGACTTCCTGGCCTTCGCGGTCCTGGCGCCGACCCACACGGAGACGGCGATCAGGGCGCCGATGCCGAAGGTAAAGGCGAAGAGACCCTCGCTGACGGGGCCGAAGCCGCCGAGCGTGAACCCTCCCGGGGTCGCCGACTCGGAGGTGTTGACCTCCTGGAGGAACGCGATGATGTCCTGCTTCTGCTCCTCGGGGAGGGTGGAGTCCGGGAAGGAGGGCATGTTCTGCGGGCCGGTGAGGAGGGCCTCGTAGATGTACCGGGGGTCGACGTCGTCCAGCCCCGGGGCTTCCTTGCCGTGCGTCAGGGCGCCGCCCTGACCGGTGAAGTTGTGGCATCCGGAGCAGTTGGTCCGGAACAGCTCGCCACCCTCGGCCGAGTTGCCCTCGGCGGGGTCGTAGGCGCTGGTGTTCGGCTGGGCGGGACCGGGGCCGAGCGAGGCGATGTACGCGGCGAGCTGATCGATCTCGGCCTGCGTGTACACCGCGGGCTTGTCCGGGGCCTGCGGACCCGGCTGCTGCATCGGCATCCGGCCGGTGCCGACCTGGAAGTCGACAGCGGCGGCGCCCACGCCCACCAGGCTGGGACCGTCACTGCCACCCTGGCCGCCAGCGCCGTGGCAGCTGGAGCAGCCGACGTCGTAGAGCCTTTTGCCCTCCTCGATGGCGAGGGACTGGGCCCCGTCGTCGGCCTTGGCCTCGTCCGCGGGGGCGAACGCGGCGTACAGCCCCCCTGTGGCCGCCAGCGCGAGGAGCAGGACGACGAGGGCCGCCATGGGATGGCGTCGTCGTGCGGAGAGCTTTTTCACGGATTACCCCGGTGTCAGGATCTTCTGCGTCGGTGCTGGATAAGGACGTACAGTGCGTCGACCGGCCGCTACTGGATCAGGTAGATGGTGGCGAAGAGGCCGATCCAGACGACGTCGACGAAGTGCCAGTAGTACGACACGACGATGGCCGTGGTGGCCTGTTCGTGGGTGAAGCGCCGCGCGGCGTAGGTCCGCCCGAGGACGAACAGGAACGCGATCAGCCCGCCCAGCACGTGCATCCCGTGGAAGCCCGTGGTCAGGTAGAACGCCGAACCGTAGGGGCCGGAGGAGAGGGAGATGCCCTCGTGCTCGACCAGTTCGACGTACTCGGTGACCTGTCCGCCGATGAAGACGGCTCCCATGACGAAGGTGACCACGAACCAACCGCGGAGCTTCTTCACATCGCCCCGCTCGGCGGCGAACACACCGAGCTGGCAGGTGAGGGAGGAAAGCACCAGGATCGTCGTATTGGTCGCGGAGAAAGGCAGATTGAGCGCTTCCGCGCTCTCCTGCCAGTAGTCCGCGCCCATCACCGACCGCAGGGTGAAGTACATCGCGAAGAGGGCCGCGAAGAACATCAACTCGGAACTCAGCCAGATGACGGTCCCGACACTGGTGACGTTCGGCCTGTTGACCGAGGGGATCGCGTGCCCGGTATCTACTGCTGTTGCTGTCGCCACGCCGTCATTATGTCGGGCGGTATTCCGGCGCTTGCCCCGGGGGTCCGGTTCGGAGTGTCCGTAGGACCGGATGCCTCGTCGACGGCCTGCCCAGGGGGCCCGGGAGGGAGTAGCATCCGCCGCGACGACACCCGCTCCACCCCGCGGAGGAACGATGCAGAGCACCGCCACGGTGCTGGTCTACAGCGACGACGCCAACACCCGCGAGCAGGTGCGCCTGGCGGCGGGCCGGCGTCCGGCGGCGGACGTCCCGGAGATCGAGTACCTGGAGTGCGCGACGCTGCCCGCCGTGCTGTCCGAGCTGGAGAAGGGCGGCATCGACGTCTGCGTGCTGGACGGCGAGGCCGTGCCGGCCGGGGGCATGGGCGTGTGCCGCCAGATCAAGGACGAGATCTTCGAGTGCCCGCCGGTGCTGCTGCTGATCGGTCGCCCGCAGGACGCCTGGCTGGCCACGTGGAGCCGCGCGGAGGCCGCTGTGGCCCACCCGGTGGACCCGTCGGAACTGGCCTCCTCCCTGGCCTCTCTGCTGCGCCGGCGGCTGCCGACCGCCGCCTGACGGCGGGACCGGCCGGTCAGACGCGCGGTGCCAGCCGGCCTTCCGGCCGGTCCGCCGCCGGCTGGTCCTCGGCGCCCAGCGCGCTGCCCTCCAGCCACGCCTCCCAGGAGAGGTTCCAGTCGCCGAAGCCGTTGCCGAACGGCGCCATGTCCTCGCCGAAACCGTTGACGTGTTCGACGATATCGCCGGGCTTGACCAGCTCGTAGAACCAGCGGGCGTTCTCGGTGCTGAGGCCGGTGCAGCCGTGGCTGACGTTGTCCACGCCCTGGGAGCCGACCGACCAGGGCGCGCCGTGCACGTACTCGCCGCTCCAGGTGAGACGGGCGGCCCATTCGACGTTCAGGTCGTAGGAGTCGGCGCTCCCGGCCGGGATGCCGATGCTCGTGCCCGTCATCCGCACCTGCGCCTCGCGGCCGAGGACGACCTTCTTGCCGCTGCGGGTGCGGAAGCCCTCCTTGCCGGTGGTGATCGGCAGGGTGCGCAGCTCCTCGCCGTTGCGGGAGACGGTCATGGTGTGGGCGCTGATGTCGGCGACGGCCTCGACCCGGTCCCCGGTCTTGAGCTCCAGGGACTTGCCGCTGCCGCCGCGCAGGTCGTCCCGGATGGCCAGGCCCTCCAGGTTGGACACGACGGAGATCCGGGCGTGCGCGGGCCAGTACTCCTCGGGGCGGTAGTGCAGTTCCTTGTCGTCCACCCAGTGCCAGGCGCCTTCCACGGCGGGCTCGGAGCGGACTGTCAGGGCGGCCTCCACGAGGGCCCGTTCGCGCTCGTCCGGGACCGCGCGGCTGAGGGTCGCCGTGATGGGCTGCCCGACGCCGTAGGTGCCCGCCTCCGGGCCGAAGGCGACGTCCAGGCGCTTGGTGTCCGAGGCGCGGGTGGTGAAGCTGTGGATGCCTCGCCCGGGGGTGCCACCGCCGTCCTCGGTGCTGACCCGGACGGTGTACGTGGCGTCGGCGGCCAGTGGTGAGGTGCTGCGCCAGCCCCGGCCGTCGGCGGCCAGCTCGCCCGCCAGGGGGCGGCCGGTGGTGTCGGTGGCGACCACGTCGGTGATGCGGGTGTCCGAGCCCTTGGCGCTGATCTTCAGGGGCGAGTCGGGATCGACGGCGGTGGCCTCCTCGCCCTCCGCGGTGCCGAAGGAAAGCTGCTCCATGGCGTCGTACGGGTCGGCGGCCAGCGGGTGGTCGCTCTCGCCGCAGGCGGTGAGCCCGGCCAGCAACGGAGCGGCCAGCAGCGCGGCGCTGAGCGTTGTCCGAGATATGTGACTCATAGCCACAACGTATGAAGGTTGGCCCGAAAGGGCGCGCTGGCTTGCTGCGAATGGGGTGGCCCCCCGGAGGTCTCGCCTCCGGGGGGCCACGGGTCACGCGGGCGCGTCGCGCCCGGCGTGGGGTGTCACTGGTTCTGGTTCTCGCCGCGGTAGTACTCGAAGACCCACAGCCACAGGCCGACGCCCACCAGGGGCGCGGTGAAGTACAGGAACCACCAGCCGAAG
The DNA here is from genome assembly GCF_035917415.1 of Streptomyces sp. NBC_01803. Classification (NCBI taxonomy): domain Bacteria; kingdom Bacillati; phylum Actinomycetota; class Actinomycetes; order Kitasatosporales; family Streptomycetaceae; genus Streptomyces; species Streptomyces sp. NBC_01803. The sequence goes on along the minus strand of NZ_CP109073.1, from coordinate 4,810,175 downwards.
ACCGGTCCCATGAACGCCGCCGCGCCGCCCGCGCCGAGGACCAGGGGGGCCCAGCTGTGCGGGCTGTAGAAGCCCAGCTCGCCGGCGTCGTCGGCGACGTCGGCCTCCTTGTTGTCCTGCGCGCCCGTGTCGACCCGCCGGGCGGTGAAGATCAGGTAGAACCCGATCATCGCCGACAGGGCGAACGAGAGGAACAGCGCCGTGGTGCCGACCGGCTCCTTGGACCACAGTCCGTAGACGACGGCCACGGACAGCATGAAGACCGAGATCCAGGCGAACAAGTGCCCTTGGATCCTCACTGGCCGGCCTCCTTTCCGGTGAGCGCCTCGGCCTCGTGGCGGGCGTCGTTCTCAAGCTGGTCGAGTGCCGCGACCTCGGGGTGGTGCAGGTCGAAGGCCGGCGACTCGGAGCGGATCTTGGGCAGGGTGGTGAAGTTGTGCCGCGGCGGTGGGCACGAGGTCGCCCATTCGAGCGAACGGCCGTAGCCCCACGGGTCGTCGGTGTCGACCTTCTCGCCGTACTTCCAGGTCTTCCAGACGTTGTAGAAGAACGGCAGCATCGACAGGCCGAGCAGGAACGACCCGATGGTGGACACGGTGTTCAGCGCGGTGAAGCCGTCCGCCGCCAGGTAGTCCGGGATGCGGCGCGGCATGCCCTCGGCGCCCAGCCAGTGCTGGACGAGGAAGGTGGTGTGGAAGCCGACGAACAGCGTCCAGAAGGTGATCTTGCCCAGCCGCTCGTCCAGCATCTTGCCCGTCCACTTGGGCCACCAGAAGTGGAAGCCGGCGAACATGGCGAAGACGACCGTGCCGAAGACCACGTAGTGGAAGTGGGCCACCACGAAGTAGCTGTCGGAGATGGCGAAGTCCAATGGCGGCGAGGCCAGGATCACACCGGTGAGACCACCGAAGAGGAAGGTGATCAGGAAGCCGACCGACCAGAGCATGGGGGTCTCGAAGCTGAGTGAGCCCTTCCACATGGTGCCGAGCCAGTTGAAGAACTTCACGCCCGTCGGCACCGCGATCAGGAAGGTCATGAAGGAGAAGAACGGCAGCAGCACCGCGCCCGTGACGTACATGTGGTGCGCCCACACCGTCACCGACAGACCCGCGATCATGATCGTCGCGGAGACCAGGCCGATGTAGCCGAAGATCGGCTTGCGGCTGAAGACCGGGATGATCTCGGAGACGATGCCGAAGAACGGCAGCGCGATGATGTACACCTCTGGATGGCCGAAGAACCAGAACAGGTGCTGCCACAGGATCGCGCCGCCGTTGGCCGCGTCGAAGATATGGGCGCCGAAGACCCGGTCCGCCGCGAGGGCGAAGAGGGCGGCGGCGAGCACCGGGAAGGCCAGCAGCACCAGCACACCGGTCAGCAGCACGTTCCAGGTGAAGATCGGCATCCGGAACATCGTCATGCCCGGGGCGCGCATGCAGATGATCGTGGTGATGAAGTTGACCGCGCCGAGGATGGTGCCGAAGCCGCCGAGGGCCAGGCCCATCACCCACATGTCGGAGCCGAGGCCCGGCGAGCGCACGGCGTCGGACAGCGGCGAGTAGGCGAACCAGCCGAAGCCGGCCGCGCCCTGGGGGGTGAGGAAGCCGGCGACGACCAGCAGACCGCCGAAGAGGTACAGCCAGTAGGCCAGCATGTTCAGGCGCGGGAACGCCACGTCGGGGGCGCCGATCTGGAGCGGCATGATCCAGTTGGCGAAGCCGGCGAACAGGGGGGTCGCGAACAGCAGCAGCATCACCGTGCCGTGCATGGTGAAGAGCTGGTTGAACTGCTCGTTGCTCAGGTACTGGTTGCCGGGCCGACCGAGCTCGGCGCGCATCAGCAGCGCGAGGACGCCGCCGACGATGAAGAAGAGGAACGACGTCGCGAGGTACATCGTGCCGATCGTCTTGTGGTCGGTGGTGGTGAGCCACTTGACCACGACGGACCCCGGCTGCGGGCGGCGCGCGGCGCGGATCGCGGGCGCGACGTCCGACTCCTGATTTTTTTCGAGGATACTCACGACTGCCCCTCGTTGGTCTCGGCGTTCCGTGCGGCGTCCGACTGCTCGATGCCGGCCGGGATGTAACCCGTCTGACCCTGGTCCGCGAGCTCCCGCAGGTACGCGTCGTACTCCTCGGGCGACACGACCTTGACGTTGAAGAGCATGCGGGAGTGGTCCACGCCGCAGAGCTCGGCGCACTTGCCGAGGAAGGTGCCCTGACGGCTGGGGGTCACCTCGAAGGTGTTGGTGTGCCCGGGGATGACGTCCTGCTTCATCAGGAACGGCACCACCCAGAAGGAGTGGATGACGTCCCGCGAGGTGAGGACGAACTGCACGGTCTCACCCACGGGCAGCACCAGGGTGGGGCCCGGGTTGCCCGTGTCGGGGTTGCGGTCGGCGGGGGTGCCGACCTCGTAGACGCCATCCGCCCCCGCGGGGAAGCGGTCCTGAACGCGGTCCGGGATGGCCGCCAGCTCGGGCGCCTCCCTGGCGTCGCCGTCGGAGGCGCCCACCGGCTCGATGTAGTTGAAACCCCAGCTCCACTGGAAGCCGACCACGTTGATGATGTGGTCCGGCTCGTCCGAGGTCTCCAGCAGCTCGGTCTGGTCACGGGCCGTGAAGTAGAAGAGGACCGAGACGATGATCAGCGGGACGAGCGTGTACAGGGCCTCGATGGGGAGGTTGTACCGGTTCTGCGGGGGAACCTCGACCTTCGTCCTGGAGCGGCGGTGGAAGAACACGCTCCACAGGATGAGGCCCCAGACCAGCACCCCCGTGACGAGCGCGGTGGCCCACGAGCCCTGCCACAGGGACAGGATGCGGGGCGCCTCCTCCGTCACCGGGGTGGGCATGCCGAGGCGGGGGAAGTCCTCCGATGTGCAACCTGTCGCGGTTGCCAGGACCAGGCCCGCGATGAGCGCCTGCGGCAGGATCCGCCGCATCGGGCGCCGCGACGAGCGGTCGGAGCCGTTGGGACTCACGTAGCGCCTTCCCGAGAGTCTCGCCCATGGTCCGGGCTGCCTTCGCGCGGAGCGGGGCCGGCCCTGACAGGGCAGGGGTTTGGATGTTTATGCGGACCAAACCCTACTGGACGCTACCCGGGCCCACGCGGGGAGGGTGGCCCAACGCGCTGGGGTGGGGGAACGAAGGGATTGTTAGCGTGGCGAACGTGCCCTACTTCGACGCCGCGTCCTCGCTTCCCCTCCATCCCGTGGCCCGGCAGGCGCTGGTCGCCGCCCTGGAAGACGGCTGGGCCGACCCCGCCCGCCCGCACCGGGAGGGACGCCGGGCCCGGATGCTGCTGGACGCCGCGCGGGAGACGGCGGCCGAGGCCGTGGGCTGCCGCCCGGACGAATTGACGTTCACCTCCTCGGGGACGCGCGCGCTGCACACCGGCATCGCGGGCGCGCTCGCCGGGCGGGCCCGGGCCGGGCGGCGGCTGGTGGTGTCGGCCGTCGAGCACTCGGCGGTGCTGCACGCCGCCGAGGCCCACCGGGACGCGGGCGGCGAGGTCACCGAGATCGGCGTGGACCGGGGCGGCCGGGTCGCGCCGGGGGATGTCGCGGCGGCGCTGGACGGCACGGCCGTCGCGCTGGTGTGCGTGCAGTCGGCCAACCACGAGGTGGGGACCCGTCAGCCGGTGGGCGCCGTCGCGGAGGTGTGCCGTTCGGCGGGGGTGCCGCTGCTGGTGGACGCGGCGCAGTCGCTGGCCTGGGGGCCGGTGGAAGGGGACTGGTCGCTGCTGGCGGCGAGCGCGCACAAGTGGGGCGGCCCGCCCGGGGTGGGACTGCTCGCGGTGCGCAAGGGAGTGCGGTTCGCGCCCGCGCGGCCGGTGGACGAACGGGAGTCGGGGCGGGCGGCGGGCTTCGAGAACATCCCGGCCGTGGTCGCGGCGGCGGCCTCGCTGCGGGCGGTGCGGCAGGAGGCGGACGCGGAGGCGACGCGCCTGCGGGAGCTGGTGGACCGGGTACGCGCCCAGGTGCCGCGCCTGGTGCCGGACGTCGAGGTGGTCGGCGACCCGGTGCGCCGACTGCCGCACATCGTGACGTTCTCCTGTCTCTACGCCGACGGGGAGGCGCTGCTGTACGCGCTCGACCGGGAGGGGTTCGGCGTGTCCTCCGGCTCCTCGTGCACCTCCAGCACGCTGACGCCGAGCCACGTGCTGCGGGCGATGGGTGTGTTGTCGGAGGGGAACGTCCGGCTGTCGCTGCCGCCGGGAACGGCGGAGGAGGACGTGGAACGCTTCCTCGCGGCACTGCCCGACGCCGTCGCCTCGGTCCGCGCGGCGCTGGCCCCTCCCCCGGCCGCCGCGCCGGTGGTGGCGGCCGGGGAGGAGGGTCGGCTGACCGTGGACTCGCTGGGCAAGCGGTGCCCGATCCCGGTGATCGAGCTGGCCAGGGCGATCGGCCGGGTGCCGGTGGGCGGAGTGATCACGGTCCTGTCGGACGACGCGGCGGCCCGCCTCGACATCCCGGCCTGGTGCGGGATGCGCGGCCAGGAGTACCTGGGCGAATCCGCCGACGCCCCCGCCTCCGGCACGGCCTACCGTGTCCGCCGTCTGTCCTGACCCCACCGGACCGCCGACCGCGCAGGAGCTGCGAGCCGCGGGGACGCCGGACGAACACCCGGGCCCCGCATGCCGACCCCGGCCGCATGGGCGAGTGAGCGTCACGCGGGGCGACGGATCGGCTCGGGCGCGTCCCGGTCCCCGACGGCCGCGAGGCTCCCCCGCGCATCCCGGGGAACCCGCTCGCGCGAGCGGTCCGCACCGCCGCGCGAGCGAACGTCACGCGCGTCGCGCGGTCCTCCGGCGGGGCCGCGGCTCAGCTCAGGTGGGGGCGGACCTCGTCCGCCGCGTCCGTGCCGTATGCCTTGGCGAAGCGTTCCAGGAAGGGCCCCCGGCGCAGCGTGTACTCCTGGGTGCCGACCGTCTCGATCACCAGGGTGGCGACCATGCAGCCGACCTGCGCGCTGCGTTCCAGGGAGGCGCCCCAGGCCAGGCCGGAGAGGAAGCCCGCGCGGAAGGCGTCGCCGACGCCGGTCGGGTCGGCCTTCGTCTCCTCCTCCGGGCAGCCGACCTCGATCGGCTCCTCGCCGGTCCGCTCGATCCGCACGCCGCGCGCGCCGAGCGTGGTGACGCGGGTGCCGACCTTGCCGAGCACCTCCTCGGCCCCCCAGCCGGTCTTGCTCTCGACGAGGGCCCTCTCGTACGCGTTGTGGAAGAGGTACGCCGCGCCCTCGGTCAGGGTCCGGATCTCCTCGCCGTCCATGCGGGCGAGTTGCTGGGAGAAGTCGGCGGCGAACGGGATGCCCCGGGTACGGCACTCCTCGGTGTGACGCAGCATCGCCTCGGGGTCGTCGGCGCCGATGTGCACCAGGTCCAGGCCGCCCACCCGGTCCGCGACGGCCTGGAGCTCGATCAGCCGGGCCTCGCTCATCGCGCCCGTGTAGAAGGAGCCGATCTGGTTGTGGTCGGCGTCGGTGGTGCACACGAAGCGCGCGGTGTGCAGTATTTCGGAGATGCGGACCGAGGCGGTGTCCACGCCGTGCCGGTCGAGCCAGGCCCGGTACTCGTCGAAGTCCGCGCCGGCCGAGCCGACGAGGATCGGGGCCGCGCCCAACTGGCCCATGCCGTAGCAGATGTTGGCGCCGACACCGCCCCGGCGTACTTCGAGGGAGTCGACCAGGAAGGAGAGCGAGACCGTGTGGAGCTGGTCACCGACCAGCTGGTCGGCGAACCGGCCGGGGAAGGTCATCAGATGGTCATGGGCGATGGAGCCTGAGACGGCGATACGCACGGCGGTTTCGCTCCCGAGGGCGACAGGCGACAGGGGGCACCAGGCTACCGGCCCGGCACCGGGCACGGGTGGGAGAGGGGAACCGGCTTCGCGGTCGCCCCGTCCAACGGGCGTACGTATCCGCCGGATCCGAGGAGCGATGACATGGCTGACGAGGAGACCCGCGAGGGCGCGGACACCCCCGAGGGCCAGGACGGGAACGGGCGCCGGGGGTGGCCCGTGATCACGGCCGTGGCGGTGGCCGTCGCGGTCATCGCGGGCGGCCTGTACGGAGTGAGCGGCCTGCTGGACGACGACGGAAGCGGGGACGACGCGGCGGGGGCGGGCGGTGCCGCGTCGGCGCCCCTGGTGCTGGACGGCACCGGGGCCTCCCGGGCCGATGTCCAGCGGGACCAGGACCTGGCCATGGAGCTGGCCGCGCCGGTCCCGCTGCGGCTGACCGGTGACACGCCGGCCGGCCCGGAGCGCGCGCCGGTGTACGGCTTCGAGGAGGTCACCGGGGAGCGGGTCGCCGAGGTGGCGGCCGTCTTCGGTCTGGAGAGCGAGGGCCTGACGGGGCCCAGCCCGTCCTGGGTGGTGGGGGGTTCCGAGGCCGACGGGATGTCCCTGACCGTGACGGGCGAGGCGCCGGGGTACTGGTCGTACGGCGCGGACGTGCACGACGTGATCACGGACAACGTCGAGCCGGACGGCCCGGACGCCTCCGTGTCGAGCCCGGAAATCCCCGTGGACGACGGCGGTTCGCCGCCGTCCACCGAGGAGGCGCTGCGCGTGGCCGAGCCGCTGCTGGCGGACCTGGGTCTGGCCGACGCCGATGTCGACGCGGAGCTCACCGCGGGGTCGCAGCGCGTCGTGCGGGCGTATCCCGTGGTGGACGGACTGCCGGTGAACGGCCTGCGGACCGAGCTGTACATCGGGGCCGACGGCGAGGTGGCCAGCGCCGCGGGCGCGCTGGCGGCCACCGAGGTGGGCGAGGAGCGCGCCGTCACGGCCGACGCGCCCAGGGCCGTCGAGAGCTACAACGGGACGCTGGCCGAGCTGCCCGTGCCCGAGATCGCCTGCGGTCCGACGGACTACGCCGAGCCGGTGCCGGACGACGTGCCCGAATCCAGGCGGGAGTCGGAGCCGGTCCCGCCGATCGAGCCGGGAACGGTGCCGGACTGCCCGTCCGGCACGGAGAAGCCGGCGCCGATGGACGTGACCGCCGAGTTCGGGCTGGCCCTGCACTACACCGAGCAGGAGGCGGTGCTGGTGCCGTCCTGGCTCTTCACCGGGACGCTGACCGGCGGCATACCGACCGTGCTGAGCCACCCGGCCGTGGCCTTCGAGTACGCGGCGGACGGCGGGGTGTCCGACGAGCCGGCCGAACCCGCCGAGCCCGGCTCGGAGCCCGGCTCCGGGCCGGACACCGGATCCGGCTCCGGTTCCGCGCCGGCCGACCCGGGAGCGGACGCGGACATTCCGGACACCGGCTGGTCGATCGCGCCCTACGAGGAGTCGGACACCACGCTGACCCTGCGCTTCTGGGGCGGGGTCTGCGACGACTACGTCGCCGTGCCGGACGAGTCGGGCGACGAGGTGACGGTGAGCCTGGAAACCGCCCACCCGGACGAGACCCGGGAGTGCATCATGCTCGCCGAGGAGCAGACGACCGAGATCGCGCTGGACGAGGCGATCGGGGACCGCGCGCTACTGGACGAGCGGGGCGAGACGATCCCGGTCCGCTGAGCGCGGACGTGCGAGGGCGGAGGCGGCGGACCCGGTCGATCGGTCCGCCGCCTCCGCCGTGCCGTGCCGCTCAGCTGAAGGAGTCGCCGCAGGCGCAGGAGCCCGTGGCGTTCGGGTTGTCGATGGTGAAGCCCTGCTTCTCGATGGTGTCGACGAAGTCGATCGACGCACCGCCGAGGTAGGGGGCGCTCATCCGGTCCGTGACGACCTTCACGCCGTCGTAGTCCTTGACCACGTCGCCGTCGAGCGAGCGCTCGTCGAAGAAGAGCTGGTAGCGCAGACCGGAGCATCCGCCGGGCTGGACCGCGACGCGGAGCGCGAGGTCGTCACGCCCTTCCTGCTCCAGCAGGCTCCTGACCTTCGCCACGGCCGTGTCGGAAACGATGATGCCGCCGCTGACAACGGTCTCTTCCGTTACGGACATCTGCGTATCTCCCAGGTAGTACGGAATGCACTGTGTAAGGAATGCTCTGCCGAGTGCGCCAACAGACGGCCCCCCGGTTTCATTCCGGCTCCGGCGCGTCTTTCTCTCGTTTCCCTCATGCTCGCACACCGGGCCCCATCGCGGAATGCGTCACAGTGACGCTATCGACATCGTCAAACTGACACGAAGCAGTTATGATCAATCGTGTCAATCCGACGAAAAGGCGTTGGACAGCACAGAAAGAAGGGTGGGAGCCGTGAACACCGCCCAGACCCTTGACGTCGAGCCGACCCCGCTCGCCCTCCTCCTGCTGGGCCGGGCCGCCGACCCGGCCAGCGAGCGCGGGGTGGACTGTCCCGGCGATCTGCCGGCGGCCTCCGACCCCGACCTGGTGGAACGGGCCCGCGCGGCCAAGGCCAGGCTCGGCGACCGGCTGTTCGTGCTCGGCCACCACTATCAGCGCGACGAGGTCATCCAGTTCGCGGACGTGACCGGGGACTCCTTCAAGCTGGCCCGCGACGCCGCCGCCCGCCCGCAGGCCGAGTACATCGTCTTCTGCGGCGTCCACTTCATGGCCGAATCCGCCGACATCCTCACCTCCGACGCGCAGGCGGTCGTCCTCCCCGACCTGGCCGCCGGCTGCTCGATGGCCGACATGGCCAGCGCCGAGCAGGTCGCCGAGGCGTGGGACGTGCTGACCGACGCGGGTGTGGCCGATGTCACCGTGCCCGTCACCTATATGAACTCCTCGGCCGACATCAAGGCGTTCACCGGCCGCAACGGCGGCACCGTCTGCACCTCCTCGAACGCCACCCGCGCCCTGGAGTGGGCCTTCGCCCAGGCCGGCGACGGCGACGGCCTGGGCGGCGGCAACGGGAAGGTCCTCTTCCTCCCCGACCAGCACCTCGGCCGCAACACCGCCGTGCGGGAGCTGGGCCTGTCACTGGACGACTGCGTCGTCTACAACCCGCACAAGCCGGGCGGCGGGCTGACCGCCGACCAGCTTCGCCGGGCCCGGATGATCCTGTGGCGCGGCCACTGCTCGGTGCACGGCCGCTTCTCGCTCGACTCGGTCAACGAGGTCCGCGCCCGCGTCCCCGGCGTCAATGTGCTGGTGCACCCCGAGTGCCGCCACGAGGTCGTCGCGGCGGCCGACCACGTCGGCTCCACCGAACACATCATCACGACCCTGGACGCCGCCCCGGCCGGCTCCAAGTGGGCCGTGGGCACCGAGCTGAACCTGGTCCGGCGGCTGGCGAATCGTTATGCCCCCGAGGACAAGGAGATCGTCTTCCTCGACCGGACGGTGTGCTTCTGCTCCACGATGAACCGCATCGACCTGCCGCACCTGGTGTGGGCCCTGGAGTCGCTGGCCGACGGGAAGATCGTGAACCGGATCACCGTCGACCCCGAGACGGAGCACTACGCCAAGCTCGCTCTCGACCGGATGCTCGCGTTGCCGTAGCACCCCGGCCGCGCGCCGGGCCACGATGGATCCCATGATCCTGCGCCGGGTACGAGACAGCCGAGCGGACGCCGAGGCCGTGCGTTCCGTGACCGCCGCCGCGTTCGGGGACGGCGAGTGGAACGAACGGCGGACCGTCCGCTTCCTGCGCAGAGTCCGGCACCTGGCCGAGACCGACCCGGCCGGCTGCTGGCTCGCCGAGGACGACGCGGGCCGCCCGGTCGGGGCGGCCCTGGCGTCCCTGCGCGAGGGCCTGTGGGGGCTGTCGCTGCTCGTGGTGGCGCCCGAGGCGCAGGGCAAGGGCGTGGGCAAGGAGCTGATGCGCCGAGCGGCGGCGTACGGCCGGGGCACCCTGCGCGGCATCATCTGCGCCCGGCCGCACTCCGGCGCCGCCCGCGTCTACCGGGGCGCCGGGTTTAGCCTGCACCCGTCGATGCGGCTGTCGGGGACGGTGGACGCCACCCGGCTCACCGTCCCCGACGGCCCGGCGATCGAGGGCGGGCCCGCGCAGCGCGATCTGATGGACTCCGTGGACCGGCGACTGCGCGGCGCCGCCCACGGGCCCGACCACGGCGAGCTGCTGCGGCACTGCCGGGTGGTCGTGGCCGACGACCTGGCCGGCAGCGGGTACTGCTATCTGACCGAGGACGGCAACGTCGAGCTGCTCGCGGCCACCTCGCGCCGGATCGCGGTACGGCTGCTGACCTCGGCCCTGCTCAGCCTGCCGCCCGGCTCCCCGGCGACCGTCCGGCACCTGACGGCCGAACAGGAGTGGGCGGTGGACGTCGGCTTCGCGGCCGGCCTGGAGCTGTCCGCCGACGGCTACCTGTGCCTGCGCGGCATGCGCCCGCCGGCGCCGTACCTGCCGTCGGTCCACTTCTTGTGATCCAGCGGGGGCCAGTGCGCCCGTAGGGCCAGTGCGCCGGTGGGACCGGCCGGCGGTGCTGGCCGCCCAACGAGCAGTGCCGCACCGCCGGGGGCACCACCTACGACGTGACGGGTATCCCGCCGGAGCACACCCACCGTGGCCCGCACCGAGCAGTGCCGCACCGCCGGGGGCACCACCTACGACGTGACGGGTATCCCGCCGGAGCACACCCACCGTGGCCCGCACCGAGCAGTGCCGCACCGCCGGGGGCACCACCTACGACGTGACGGGTATCCCGCCGGAGCACACCCACCGTGGCCCGCACCGAGGAGGAGCCTGCGCGGGGCCACGACAGCGCGCTGGCGACGGCGCTGCGGCTGGCTGGGCCGACCCCGGCGGGGAGGCGGGCCGGGCCGTCAGGTGGAGCGCGGGCGGACCAGGCCCGTCTCGTACGCCGTGACGACGAGCTGGGCGCGGTCGCGGGCGGAAAGCTTGGTCAGCAGCCGGTTGATGTGCGTCTTGACCGTCAGCGGGCTGACGGACAGGCGCCGGGCGATCTCGTCGTTGGACAGCCCGCTCGCCACCTCGACCAGCACCTCGCGCTCGCGGACGGTGAGCACGTCCAGCGCCGAGGAGTCCGGCGCGACGCGGTCGTGGTCCTTCTGGGCCAGGAAGCGCGCGATCAGCCCGCGCGTCGCCGACGGCGACAGCAGCGCCTCGCCGACGGCCGCCAGCCGGATCGCGTTGAGCAGCTCGGCGGGCTCGGCGCCCTTGCCGAGGAAGCCGGAGGCGCCGGCGCGCAGCGCCTCCACCACATAGTCGTCGGACTCGAAGGTGGTGAGGATGACCACCCGCACCCCGTCAAAGGCCGGGTCCGCGCCGATGGCCCGGGTCGCGGCCAGGCCGTCCAGACCCGGCATCCGGATGTCCATCAGCACCACGTCCGCGCCCTGGTCGCGGATCACCTTCAGTGCCTCGTCGCCGTCCGACGCCTCGCCGGTGACGGTCATGCCGGGGTCGGACTCGACCAGCACCCGGAAGGCGCTGCGCAGCAGTGCCTGGTCGTCCACCAGCACCACCCGGATCACGCGCACCACCCGCCGCCGTGCCGGGCCGCGCGCCGGGCCGGCTCCACTCCGGGCTCGGGCGGGCGCGTCGGGGACTGGAGGGGCAGGCTGACCCGCACCCGGAATCCGCCACCGTCCTTCGGACCCACCTCGCAGGTGCCGCTGAGCGCGGTCGCCCGCTCCCGCATCCCGGTCAGTCCGTGACCGCTGCCGCCGTGCCGCCGTTCCTCCCCGCCGTCGCCGTCGCCGTCCCCTTCGGCACCGGCACCGACGGTCTCGCCCGCCGGGCACGGGCCGTCGTCGTCCACGGTGATGTCCAGCGCGGCGTCGGCGGCACCGCCCGAGCGGACGATGCGGACGCGGGCGGTCGCCTCGGGGCCGGCGTGCTTGTGCACGTTGGTCAGCGCCTCCTGCACCACCCGGTAGGCGGCCAGGTCGACGGCGGAGGGCAGCGGGGCGGCGGCGGCCGGGGCGTCCACGGTCACCGCCATGCCCGCCTGCGCGAAGCCCTCGACGAGCTCGTCCAGCACCCCCAGGCCACGGACCGGCTCGGTGGGCGCGATCGGCTCGTCCTGGTGGCGCAGCAGCCCGACCGTCGTCTGGAGCTCGGCCAGGGCCCGGCGGCTGGCGTGGCGGATGTGGCCGAGCGCCTCCATCGCCTGGTCGGGGCGGGTGCTCATGACGTGGGAGGCGACGCCGGCCTGGACGTTGACCAGCGCGATGTGGTGGGCCACGACGTCGTGCAGCTCCCGGGCGATCCGCATCCGCTCCTCGGCGACCCGGCGGCGGGCCTCCTCCTCGCGGGTGCGCTCGGCCCGCTCGGCCCGCTCACGGATGGCGTCCACCATGGCCCGGCGGGTGCGCACCGCCTCGCCCATCGCGGAGGCCAGCGCGGTCCAGGCGAAGACGCCCAGGTTCTCCGGGTCGTACCAGGGCTGGACGCCCATCAGCATCGCCGCCGGCGTGAACACGGCGGTGGTGATCAGGCCCAGCCGCAGCGTCGTCGCGCGGTCGGTGGCCAGGGCGACGGTGAACAGCGCCACGACCACGAAGATCACGATCGAGGAGTGCCGCTCGGCGGCGGTGTAGGAACCGGTGCCGAGGAAGAGCTCCAGCATCGCCACCGCCCCGACGGTCACCAGGACCTTCCGGGGGAACCGGCGGCGCAGCGTCAGCGCGGCGGCGGCCAGCCCGTACAGCGCCAGGGTGTGCCCGGCCAGGTGCCGTTCGCCGAAGCCGGAGCCGCCGTCCGGCTGGCGGGACTCGGTCACGGAGACGCAGAGCGCGAAGCCGAGCACGGCGAGCGAGACCAGCGCGTCGAGCGCGAGCGGGTGGGCCCGGAGCCACTGCCGGGCGGGGACGACCTGCGGATGAGTCACGGCCGGGGCTTCAGTCCGGGATGAGTCCGTCTTCGGTGAGCATGACGCGCACCTCGGCGATGGACGCCTCGGGGGAGGGGAGGATCAGCTCCGAGGGCTCCAGCGAATCGTCGGGCAGCGGCGTGCCCATCGCGCGGACCGCTTCGAGCAGGGCGGCGAGGGTGCGATGGAATCCTTCGCTGTCGCCCGACTGCAGCTCGGTCATGAGCTCGTCGTCCAGCTGGTTCAGCGCGGGGAAGTGGCTGTCGTCCAGCCTGACCTGCCCCTCCCCCATGATCCGCACGATCATGTCGCCCTCCGAGCATCCTCCGAAAACCCCAGTGACCGTCACGGTGGCGCGATCACTGCTTGTCGAACTTGGGGGACTCCTGCCGCTGCTCCCGCCGCTCGCCCGCCTCGGCGGGACCGCCGCCACCCTCCAGCGCCTGCCGCCCGGCGGAGGGGCCGCCGGCCAGCTCGGCCTTCATCCGCTCCAGCTCGAACTCTACGTCCGCGTTGCCCGCGATGCGGTCCAGCTCGGCGGTCAGGTCGTCCTTGGACGTGCCGGTCGGGTCGTCCAGGGCGCCCGAGGCGAGCAGCTCGTCGATGGCGCCGGCGCGGGCCTGGAGCTGCGCGGTCTTGTCCTCCGCGCGCTGGATGGCCATGCCGACATCGCCCATCTCCTCGGAGATGCCGGAGAACGCCTCCCCGATCCGGGTCTGCGCCTGGGCGGCGGTGTAGGTGGCCTTGATCGTCTCCTTGCGGGTGCGGAACGCGTCCACCTTCGCCTGGAGCCGCTGCGCCGCCAGAGTGAGCTTGGTCTCCTCCGTCTGGAGGGTCTCGTGCTGCTGCTGGAGGTCGGTGATCTGCTGCGCGAGGCCGGCCCGCCGGGTCAGCGCCTCGCGGGCCAGGTCCTCGCGGCCGAGGGCGAGGGCCTTCTTGCCCTGGTCCTCCAGCTTGGCGGACTGGACGTTGAGCTGGTTGAGCTGGAGCTCCAGCCGCTTGCGCGAGGTGGCCACGTCGGCGACACCGCGCCGCACCTTCTGGAGCAGCTCCAGCTGCTTCTGATAGGAGTAGTCCAGCGTCTCCCGGGGATCCTCGGCCCGGTCCAGGGCTTTGTTCGCCTTAGCGCGGAAGATCATTCCCATCCGCTTCATGACACCGCTCATGGGCTTCGCGCGCCCCCTTCATGACGGACTCGAGCCTCTGGCCGTAACTGCTGCTGCTGATCCCCTACTACCCTACGGGGCCTGTATCCATTAGCGCACCGAGCGACCGCCTTCCGGCTCCTCCCTCAGGACGATCGCGGCCGGCGCGGCTCCCGCCTGAGGAGTACCCGCGGAGTGGGGGCCGGGGCCGTTGCCGGATCGTGCCCGGCGGGCGGGAGGGGGGCGGTGCGGCGAGAACGTAGGCTGGGGGTGTGTTCCGAAGCCGTTCGAAAGAAGCCCCCGAGAAGAATCCCGAGTCCGAGGCTGACCAGCCGCTGGGCCGGGATCCCCAGGCGCCCAAGGGCCGCCCCACGCCGAAGCGCAGCGAGGCCGAGGCGCAGCGGCGCTCGGCCGTCAAGCCCGCGACCAACCGGAAGGACGCGGCCCGCCGCGCCCGCGAGGCCCGGCGGGCGCAGCTGACCAAGCAGCGCGAGGCGCTGCTGTCCGGCGACGAGCGGCACCTCCCGGTCCGTGACCGCGGCCCGGTCCGGCGCTTCGCGCGGGACTTCGTGGACACCAGGTGGCACGTGGCGGAGTTCTTCCTGCCGACGGCGGTGCTCATCCTGATCCTGAGCATGTTGCCGTCCCTCCAGGCGCGGAACATCGCGCTGCTGCTGTGGCTCGTGGTCATCCTGGCGATCGTGGTCGACTCGGTGCTGATGACCCGCCGCCTCAAGAAGCAGCTCCGCACCCGCTTCCCGAACGAGAGCCTGCGCGGCGCCACGGCCTACGCCCTGATGCGCACGATGCAGATGCGCCGGATGCGCCTGCCCCGCCCCACCATCAAACGCGGCGACGCCCCCCGCTGAGACCCGGTCCCGCGCCGCGCCCGCCCGGGGATGACCTCTCGCCGGAACGGCCTAGCTCCGGGCCGGGTCGGGGGCCGGGTGCGCACAGAATGCCGTTATGGCCCTCACCACACCAGCTCCGGCCGTGCTGTGCGCGATGGCGCTGCTCGCCGGGGGCTCGGGATGCACCTCGGGCTCCCCCGCCGCCGAGGAGGGCACCCGGGCGCCGGCGCCCACGGTGTCCGACGACCTCCAGGAGACCTACGAGGAGGTGGTCAACGACGTGCTGCCGTCCGTCGTCCAGATCACCACCGAGGACGGCCTCGGCTCCGGCGTCGTCTACGACGAGGACGGGCACATCGTCACCAACGCCCATGTCGTCGGCGCGGGCGAGGAGTTCGACGTGCTGCTCGCCACCGGGCGGGAGCCGGCGCGGGCGGAGCTGGTGGCGTCCTATCCGGAGCAGGACCTCGCCGTCATCGAGCTGACCGACGTGCCGGACCAGCTGCGGCCGGCCACGTTCGGGGACTCCGCCAAGGTCGAGGTCGGCCAGATGGTGCTGGCCATGGGCAACCCCCTGGGCCTGTCCTCCAGCGTCACCCAGGGCATCGTCTCCGCGGTGGGCCGGGCGGTCAGCGAGGGCGAGGGGGAGGCGACGCTGGGCAACATGGTGCAGACCTCGGCCGACATCAACCCCGGCAACAGCGGCGGCGCGCTGGTGAACCTGTCCGGCCACGTCATCGGCATTCCCACGCTGGCCGCCCGCGATCCGGGCCTCAGCGGCGGCCAGGCCCCCGGCATCGGCTTCGCGATCCCCGCCTCGACCGTGACGTTCCTCGCGGACCAGATGATCGAGCACGGCCGGGTCGTGGACTCCGGGCGCGCCGCCCTCGGCGTCTCCGTGCGCACCGTCCTCGGCGACGGCTTCGAGCCCGCCGGGGCGGCGATCGTGGAGGCGACGGACGGCGGCCCGGCCGACAGCGCGGGGCTGCGGCCGGGCGACGTCGTGGTGGAGGTCGGCGCGGAGGAGGTCACCGACGTCGTCTCGCTCGCCGAGGCGCTGGCCACGCACCGTCCCGGCCGGCGGGTCGAGGTGGTGTACGAGCGGAACGAGGACCGGCGGACGGCGGAAGTCACCCTCGGGGAGGCGTGAGGGCTGGTGCGGGAAGGGCTACTCCTCGGCGGTGTGCAGGCTCATCGGCCCGTACACCTTGGTGCCGTCCTCCAGGAGCGACACCTGATCGATGCCGTCGGTCAGAAGTTCGGGCCACGCCTCGCCGATCCAGGACTCCGCGTCGCCCTGGGTCCCGAAGTCACCGGGCGCCTGCGACGGCTCGGTCGGAGAGCCATCAGCCTTCTCGAACCGCCACTCCCACGCCATACGAAACCTCCCGATCCCAGCCCGACTTGCCTGATCGCAGACTAAATCACGGCCGGGCCCGGAGCGCACCACCGCGCGCGCCGCCGAGGCGGGAGGAGAGGATCCCTCTGTGTACGTCACTCTGCTCGGCACCGGCGCCCCGGCCGGCCTCCCCCGACCCGGCTGTCCCTGCGCCGCGTGCGCCCGCTCGCTCGGCGGCCACGTCCGCACGGCGACCGCCGTGCTGGTCGACGGCGCGCTGCTGCTCGACCTGACCCCCGGCGCCGCGCTGTCGGCGGCCCGCGCCGGGGAGTCGCTGCAGGGCGTGCGGCAGGTGCTGCTCAGCCATCCGCACGACGGGCCCGCGCTCGAAGTCCCCTCCGAGCTGCCCGCGCCGATCCGGCTGCCCGACGGCCGGGAGCTGACCCTGCTCAGCGGCCACCGGGTGCGGGCGGTGCCGATGGACGCGCCCGGCACCGGCTACGCCGTCACCGGGCCCGACGGCGGGCGCGTGCTGTATCTGCCGCCGGGCGCGGCCCCAGCCGGGCCCGCCGACGGGCCGCCGTACGACCTGTGTCTGCTGGACGTCGCCGGCCGGCCCGACGCGCTGGCGCGGCTGCGCGCCTCCGGCGCGGTCGGCCTGACCACGGACGTGGTCGCCGTCCACCTCGACCACGACATGCCGCCGGGCGCCGAGCTGCGGCGCACGCTCGCGGCGGCGGGCGCGCGGGCCGAGGGGGACGGCGCGCGGCTGACGGTGGGCGACTTCCGGCGCGTTCCCGACCTGCCCCGCCGGACCCTGGTGCTGGGCGGCGCCCGCTCGGGGAAGTCGGCCGAGGCGGAACGGCGGCTGGCCGCGTTCCCCGGCGTCGTCTACGTGGCCACGGGCGGCCGGCGCGCGGACGACCCGGAGTGGACCGCCCGGATCGCGGCCCACCGCGAGCGGCGCCCGCCGGGCTGGTCCACGGTCGAGACGTGCGACCTGGTACCGCTGCTGGCCGAGGAGGACGGGCCGCCGCTGCTGATCGACTGTCTCGCGCTGTGGCTGACCGACGCGATGGACGCGGTCGGCGCCTGGGCCGACGAGCGGTGGCGGCGCGGCGGCGCCGGGGCGCTGGCCGGCCGGACCGCCGCGCTGACCGACGCGGTGCGCGCGACGCGCCGCAGGGTCGTCCTGGTGAGCAACGAGGTGGGCTCGGGCGTCGTCCCGGCGACGCCGGCCGGCCGCCGGTTCCGCGACGAACTCGGCCGCCTGAACGCGGCGGTGGCCGCCGAGTGCGAACAGGTCCTGCTGGCGGTGGCCGGGACCGTTCTGCCGTTGCGCCAGTAGCGCGGCGGTAGTCTCGTGCGCATGAGTGACGGCGGTCTCAACCTCGACGACTTCGGCGATCTCATCGAGCGCCCGAGCGCCCGGCTCCGGCGCCGGGCCGAGGAGCGGCGGGCGCGAACCGGCTTGCCCCCCAAGGCACTCGGGCGGCTGGACGAGCTGGGCACGTGGCTCGCCGCCGCGCAGGCGCGGGTGCCGGTGACGCCGATCGAACGGCCCCGGGCCGTGCTGTTCGCCGGGGACCACGGCGTCGCCTCGCTCGGTGTCTCGGCCCGCCCGGCGGGCGGCGCGAGCGCCCTGGTGCGGGCGGTGCTGGACGGGGCCAGCCCGGCCGCCGTGCTGGCGCGGCAGACCGGGGTGCCGGTGCGCGTGGTGGACATGGCGCTGGACTGTCCGCCGGACGAGCTGCCCGACGAGGTGGGCCGGCACCGGGTGCGCCGGGGGTCGGAACGGCTGGACGTGGCGGACACGCTCACGGCCGACGAGGCGGAGCGGGCGTTCCGGGCGGGCATGGCCGTCGCGGACGAGGAGGCCGACGCCGGGACCGATCTGCTGGTCCTCGGCGACGTCTCGGTGGGCGGCACCACGGCGGCCGGGGTGCTGATCGCGGCGCTGTGCGGCACCGACGCCTCCGTCGTCACCGGGCGCGGCGGGGTCCGCATCGACGACCTGACGTGGATGCGCAAGTGCGCGGCGATCCGGGACGGACTGCGCCGGGCCCGACCCGTGCTGGGCGACCAGCTCCAGCTGCTCGCCACCGTCGGCGGCGCGGACCTGACCGCGATGACCGGCTTCCTGCTCCAGTCGGCGGTGCGCCGCACGCCGGTCATCCTCGACGGCGTCGTCTCGGCGGCCTGCGCCCTGGTGGCCCAGCGGGTCGCGTTCCGCGCGCCGGACTGGTGGCTGGCGGGCCAGGCCAGCGGCGAGCCGGGCCAGGCCAAGGCGCTGGACCGGCTGGCGATGGACCCGCTGCTCGACCACGGCGTGACGACGGGCGAGGGAACGGGCGCCCTGCTGGCCCTCCCCCTCCTGCGCGCCGCCGCCGCCCTGGCGGCGGAGCTGCCCGAGCTCCCCGGGACCACCTCCGAGCCGGAGCCGGCCCAGGACACCCCCGAGCCGTCCACGGCGGTCGCGGACGCGACCTGACCGACCTGACCGCCCCGGCCGACCTGACCCGCCCCGGCCGCGCGCCGTGGGAACGATCGGTTCCGGACGGCTCGGCGGCGACCTGACCGACGCGCCGACGCGCCGACGCGCCCAGCTGCCCGGCGGAGCCGGCGCTGGTCGGCGCTGCCCGGCGGAGTCGGCGCGAGTCGGCGCGAGTCGGCGCGACGCCGCCTCTCCAGGGACGACACGGACCGGGGCACCGCGTCGAGCTCGGCCCGGCCTCCCCTGGGCGGGCGCTGTCCCGGAGGCCCGGCGGCACCATCCTCAGCCGCCCGGGCGCGGGGGCTCGCGCTGGTCGTCCGGGGTGCCGCCGAGGAGGTCACCCACGCGGCGCTCCAGCGCGCCCCAGTGGGCCTCGTGGCGGCGGGCGCGGCGTTCGGCGCGGGCCCTCGTGCGGGGGCGGCGGCGGTAGAGGCGGGTGGCCCAGGGCGAGCCGGGGCGGGCCAGGCGGACCGCGCCGATCAGGGCGACCACGGGGATCAGCGCGCCCAGGATCGCCACCCGGAACTTGCCCTTCAGCAGCGCGGTCAGCGCCAGCGCGAAGTTCCCCACCAGCGTGGCGAGCACGCTCGCGCGGTCCTGGCGCTCGTCCGCGCCGATGTCGTTGACGCCCAGCGGGGAGAAGCCGACCAGCATGATGACGAGCAGCGAGGCGGTGAGCACCACGGCCTCCACGCTCTTCTGGCCCTGCTCCGACCAGTAGACGTCCTGCAGGTACAGGATCAGCGCGAACTCGTCCATCACCAGCCCGGCGCCGAGCCCGAAGACCACCGCCGTCGCGCCGGCCACCCACCCCCGGCCGCCCGCCGCGACCCCGCCGAAGCCGCCGACGCACATCAGGATCACGCCGGGCACCGCGTGGTGGACATGGTGACCGCCCGCCGAGACGTCGTGGAACGGACCGTGCCCGGCCCGGATCATCCGGGTCACCGAGCGCGTGGTCAGGAAAGTGACGATGAACGCGGTCAGGGCCAGCAGCAGGGGCAGCTTCCCCGGCTCGACGATGTTGCGGTACCACCAGTGCTCCATGGCGACTCAGCGTCCGGCGCTAGGCTGCGGTCCGATGAACGCCACGCCGCCACCACCGCCGTCCGAGCCTCCTTCCGCCACCAAGACGGACGCGTTGCGGTTCGCCTTCGGCGCCCTGACCGTGCTTCCGGTCGGGACGCCGCGCTGGGACCGGGCCGCCGCGCGCGGCGGGATGCTGGCCGCGCCGCTGGCCGGGGCCGCGATCGGGCTGGCGGGCGCGCTGGTCTCGTGGATGCTCCTCGCCGTGAACAACGGGCGCCTGGTCGCGGCCGTCGTCGCCGTCGCCGTGATGGCCGTGCTCAGCCGGGGCCTGCACCTGGACGGGCTGGCCGACGTGGCGGACGGGCTCGGCAGCGGCCGGCCGGCCGACGAGGCGCTGGTCATCATGAAGCGGTCCGACATCGGCCCGTTCGGCGTCGTGACGCTGGTGTTCACGCTGCTCGCGCAGACCGCCGCCCTCGCCGAGCTGGCCGGGCACGGCCACGGGCACGCGGTGCTGGGCGCCCTGCTCGCCGGCCTGGTCTCGCGGACGGCCCTGACCTGGGCCTGCCGGGAGGGCGTGCCCGCCGCCCGGCCCGAGGGGCTGGGCGCCGCGGTGGCCGGAGTGGTGACCGTGCCGACCGCGCTCGCGGTGGCCGGGGCCGCCGCCGCGGTGGCCGGGGTGGCGGGGTCGCTGACCGGCGACCCGGCGGTCGGCGGCGTGGTCGTGGGCTGCTGCGCGGTCGTGCTGGCGCTGAGCGCGGCCGAACTGTTGATCCGTCACTGCCGGCGGCGCTTCGGGGGGATCACCGGCGACGTGCTCGGCGCGGTCGCGGAGACGGCGGCCACGGTGACACTGCTGGTCCTGACCGTCGGCGCCACCTGAGGTCGGCGGGCGTAGTCTGCTGCCGAATCGCCACGGCCCCGCACGACCCAGACGAGACACCGAAGACGAAACGGAACATTTCACCGTGACTGCACTGACCCTCAGCAACCTCCCCGCGACGTCTGTCCCCGCGGACGCCGTGGTGATCGGCATCGCCAAGGGCGAGTCCGGGCCGGTCCTGGCCCCCGGCTCCGCGTCCGCGGCGGCTGTCGACACGGCGTTCGGCGGCACGCTGGCCGCGACCCTCAGCACGCTCGGCGCCAAGGGCGACGCGGACGAGATCACCCGGGTTCCCGCCCCCAGCGGCTGGGCCGTGCCGCTGCTCGTCGCGGTCGGCCTCGGCCGCCTCACCGAGGGCGGCGGCGAGAGCTACGAGCCCGAGGCGCTGCGCCGCGCCGCCGGCTCGGCCGCCCGGGCGCTGGCCGGCTCCGAGCACGCCAGCTTCGCGCTGCCGGTGGTCGGCACCGAGGCCGTCGCGGCGATCGCGGAGGGCGCGCTGCTGGGCGCGTACGCGTTCACCGCCTTCCGGGGCCGGGCCGACGCGAGCGCGGGCAGTGCCCCGCTGGCCAGAATCACCATCCTGGACGCCGACGCGGGCAACGAGGAACACGCCGACGCCGCCGAGCGGGCGCTCGTGCTGGCCGAGGAAGTGGCCCGCGCCCGCGACCTGATCAACACCCCGCCCAACGCCCTCTCCCCCGCCGACTTCGCGGCCGTCGTGGAGGCCGCCGCCCCCGAGTACGGGGTGAGCGCCGAGATCCTGGACGAGCAGGCGCTCATCGACGGTGGCTACGGCGGCATCATGGGCGTCGGCCAGGGCTCCGCGACTCCGCCGCGGCTGGTCCGGCTCGGCTGGACACACCCCGAGGCGGACGCCACCCTCGCCCTGGTCGGCAAGGGCATCACCTACGACTCCGGCGGCCTGTCGCTGAAGCCGGTCGGCCACAACGAGACCATGAAGTGCGACATGAGCGGCGCCGCCGCCGTCTTCTCCGCCGTGCTGGCCGCCGCCCGGCTCGGCCTGAAGGTGAACGTCACCGGCTGGCTGGCCCTCGCCGAGAACATGCCCTCCGGTGCGGCCGTCCGCCCCGGCGACGTGCTGACCATGTACAGCGGCAAGACGGTCGAGGTGCTCAACACCGACGCCGAGGGCCGCCTGGTGATGGCCGACGCGCTGGCCCGCGCCTGCGAGGAGGAGCCGGACGCGCTGGTGGACGTGGCGACGCTGACCGGCGCGATGATGGTGGCGCTGGGCAAGCGCACGTTCGGCGTGCTGGGCAACGAGGATGCCTTCCGCGACCTGCTGCACGAGACGGCGGGCCAGGTCGGGGAACCGTCGTGGCCGCTGCCGATGCCCGCCGAGCTGGCCGAGGGCCTGAAGTCGTCGGTCGCCGACATCGCCAATGTGGGCGACCGCATGGGCGGCGGGCTGTCCGCGGGCCTGTTCCTCAAGGAGTTCGTCACCGAGGGCACCCGCTGGGCGCACCTGGACATCGCCGGCCCGGCGTTCAACGAGGGCTCACCGTTCGGTTACACCCCCAAGGGCGGCACCGGCTCCGCCGTCCGCACGCTGCTGCGGCTGGCCGAGCGCGCCGCGGACGGCGAGCTGGCCGACTGACCGTGACGGATTCGGCCCAGCGTCCCACGGGCGCCGCGCAAGTGCGAAGATGGGTTTCTGGCAGGACAGGGCCAGGCTCAACCACCAAGGCGAGCCACAGCAAGCCGCGACCAGCGGTGAACACAGAGCGCCGACCGGTCAGCGTCGACCCGGCCGGCGAACCCATCCTTGGAGGAACGTGACGTGGCGAACGACGCCAGCACCGTTTTCGACCTAGTGATCCTCGGTGGCGGCAGCGGTGGTTACGCAGCGGCCCTGCGCGCCTCGCAGCTCGGCCTTGACGTCGCCCTCATCGAGAAGAACAAGCTGGGCGGCACCTGTCTGCACAACGGTTGTATCCCCACCAAGGCCCTCCTGCACGCCGGGGAGATCGCCGACGCCGCCCGCGAGGGCGGCGAGTTCGGCGTGAAGACCACCTTCGAGGGCGTCGACATGGCGGGGGTGCACAAGTACAAGGACGGCGTGATCGCCGGCCTGTACAAGGGCCTCCAGGGCCTGGTGGCCTCCCGGAAGATCACCTACGTGGAGGGTGAGGGCCGGCTGTCCTCACCCACCTCCGTCGATGTCAACGGCCGCCGCTACACCGGCCGGCACATCGTTCTCGCCACCGGCTCGGTGCCCAGGTCACTGCCGGGCCTGACGATCGACGGCGACCGCATCATCTCCTCCGACCACGCGCTGGTCCTCGGCCGGGTGCCGAAGTCCGCGATCGTGCTGGGCGGCGGCGTCATCGGCGTGGAGTTCGCCTCCGCGTGGACCTCGTTCGGCTCCGAGGTCACGATCGTGGAGGGCCTGCCGCACCTCGTCCCCGCCGAGGACGAGAACAGCTCGAAGCTGCTGGAGCGGGCCTTCCGCAAGCGCGGCATAAAGTTCAACCTCGGCACCTTCTTCCAAGGCGCCGAGTACACCGCGGACGGGGTGCGGGTCACCCTGGCGGACGGCAAGACGTTCGAGGCGGAGGTGCTGCTCGTCGCGATCGGCCGCGGCCCGGTCTCCCAGGGCCTGGGGTACGAGGAGGCCGGGGTCGTCATGGACCGCGGCTACGTGGTGGTCGACGAGTACTGCCGGACGAACGTGCCGACCATCTCGGCCGTCGGTGACCTCATTCCGACCCTCCAGCTCGCGCACGTCGGCTTCGCGGAGGGCATCCTCGTCGCGGAGCGGCTGGCGGGCCTCACGCCGGTGCCGATCGACTACGACGGCGTGCCCCGCGTCACGTACTGCCACCCCGAGGTCGCCTCGGTGGGGGTCAGCGAGGCGAAGGCCAAGGAGCTGTACGGTGCGGACCAGGTGGTCACACTGAAGTACAACCTCGCCGGAAACGGCAAGAGCAAGATCCTGAAGACGGCGGGCGAGATCAAGCTCGTGCGGATCAGGGACGGCGCCGTGGTCGGCGTCCACATGGTCGGGGACCGGATGGGTGAGCAGGTCGGGGAAGCCCAGCTCATCTACAACTGGGAGGCGCTGCCATCCGAGGTGGCGCAGCTCATCCACGCGCATCCGACGCAGAACGAGGCGCTCGGCGAGGCTCACCTGGCCCTCGCCGGCAAACCGCTGCACTCCCACGACTGACCGGCCGCGTGATCCCAGAGCGCGACCCCATCCGCCACTTTTCGTAAGGAGCAACAGAAACCATGGCGGTTTCCGTAACCCTTCCGGCGCTCGGCGAGAGCGTGACCGAGGGCACCATCACCCGCTGGCTCAAGGCCGAGGGTGAGCACGTGGAGGCCGACGAGCCACTGCTCGAGGTCTCCACCGACAAGGTCGACACCGAGATCCCGGCCCCCGCGGCGGGTGTCCTGTCGTCCATCAAGGTCGGCGAGGACGAGACCGTCGAGGTCGGCGCGGAGCTCGCCGTCATCGACGACGGCGCCGAGGCCGGCGCCCCGGCGGCGGCCTCCGCACCCGCCGCCGAGGCCGCTCCGGCTCCGGCCCCGGCCCCGGCCCCCGCGCAGCCGCAGGCCCAGGCCCAGGCTCAGCCGGAGCCCGCTCCGGCTCCCGCGCCCACGCCCGCCGCATCGGCTCCGGCCGGTGG
The DNA here is from genome assembly GCF_035917415.1 of Streptomyces sp. NBC_01803. NCBI lineage: Bacteria > Bacillati > Actinomycetota > Actinomycetes > Kitasatosporales > Streptomycetaceae > Streptomyces > Streptomyces sp. NBC_01803. Next base: position 4,786,069 of record NZ_CP109073.1, on the reverse strand, counting down.
CGCGGAGGGCACCGACGTGGTGCTGCCCGCGCTGGGCGAGTCGGTCACCGAGGGCACCGTCACCCGCTGGCTGAAGTCGGTCGGCGAGGAGGTGGAGGCCGACGAGCCGCTGCTCGAGGTGTCCACCGACAAGGTGGACACCGAGATCCCGGCCCCCGTCGCCGGGACGCTGCTGGAGATCACGGTGGGCGAGGACGAGACCGCCGAGGTCGGCGCGAAGCTCGCCGTCATCGGCGCTCCCGGCTCCGCGCCCGCCCCGGCACCGGCACCCGCCGCGCCGGCCCCGCAGGCCGCGCCCGCGCCCACGCCCACCCCGGCTCCTCCGGCCCCGGCTCCGGCGCCCGCCCCCGTGGCTCAGGCGCCCGCTCCGGCACCGGCACCGGCTCCGACTCCCGCTCCCGCACCGGCCCCGGCGCCCGCGCCGAAGGCCGCCGCGCCCGCCCCGGCTCCGGCCACGGACGGCGCGTACGTCACCCCGCTGGTGCGCAAGCTCGCCAGCGAGAACGGCGTGGACCTGGCCGCCGTCAAGGGCTCCGGCGTCGGTGGCCGGATCCGCAAGCAGGACGTGCTGACCGCCGCCGAGGCGGCCAAGGCCGCCGCCGCGGCGCCCGCTCCGGCCGCCGCCGCCCCGGCGAGGACGGCCGCGCCCGCGCAGCCGTCGCCGCTGCGCGGCCAGACGGTCAAGATGACCCGGATCCGCAAGCTCATCGGCGAGAACATGCTGAAGGCCCTGCACAGCCAGGCGCAGCTCTCGTCCGTGGTCGAGGTCGACGTGACCCGGATCATGCGGCTGCGGACGCGGGCCAAGGAAGCCTTCCTGGCCCGTGAGGGCGTCAAGCTCTCGCCGATGCCGTTCTTCGTGAAGGCCGCCGCCGAGGCGCTGAAGGCCCACCCGGTCATCAACGCGCGGATCAACGACGACGGCACCGTCACGTACCACGACACGGAGAACGTCGGCATCGCCGTGGACTCCGAGAAGGGCCTGATGGTCCCGGTCATCAAGGGGGCCGGCGACCTGAACATCGCGGGCGTCGCCAAGAAGACCGCGGAGCTGGCGCAGAAGGTCCGCAGCGGCGGGCTGGCGCCCGACGACATGACCGGCGGCACATTCACGATCAGCAACACCGGCTCGCGCGGCGCGCTGTTCGACACGATCATCGTGAACTACCCGCAGGTCGCGGAGCTGGGCATCGGCGCCACCGTGCGCCGACCGGTCGTCGTGGACCACCCGGAGCTGGGCGAGACCATCGCCATCCGGGACATGGTCTACCTGACCCTGTCCTACGACCACCAGCTGGTGGACGGCGCGGACGCCGCCCGCTATCTGGCGGACGTCAAGGCCCGTCTCGAAGCCGGGGAGTTCGAGGGCGAGCTCGGCCTGTAGGCCGCGCCGTCCCGAGGAGCAGCGCATCCCGAAACCGGCCGTGCGCCCCGCCCGGACCCCTTCCGGGCGGGGCGTCGGCCTGTCGCCACCATCAGACAGGAGGGTGAGGGTGCGATGAACACACCCGTCATCCACTCACTGCGTCAGCAGATCCGCGAGCACATCGTGGAGGGCATCGTCAGCGGGCGCTGGCAGCCCGGCGAGCGGATCGTCGAGCGCCGTATCGCGGCGGAGCTCAAGGTCAGCCAGACGCCGGTGCGCGAGGCGCTGCGCGAGCTGGAGGCGCTGCGGCTGATCGAGTCGGTGCCGAACAAGGGCGTCCGGGTCCGGGCGCTGACCGCCGCCGATCTGGAGGAGATCTACCCCGTGCGGGCGGGTCTGGAGCAGATCGCCGCCGAGCTGGCCGCCGACAGGCTGGCCAAGGACGTCTCCGCGCTGGAGCCGGAGGTCGCGGCGCTCCAGGAGGCCGACCGGAGCGGCGACGCGGAGGGCCAGGTCGGGCACACGGTCGCCTTCCACCGCGAGCTGGTGAAGGCGTCCGGGAACAGCGTGCTGCTGCACACCTGGGAGTCGCTGGGCATCGAGGTCTGGACGTCGCTGTCGATCCGCTGGCTCGGCACCCGACAGCGGTCGTACGCGGAAGAGCACCAAGAGCTGATCGACGCCTTCACGCGACACGACCCGCGAATCGGCGAGCTGGTGAAGGCGCACGTGCTGAACTGTGCACCAAGTGCCTGATCTCCGGGGTTATAGCCCGATATGCCCTGGCACCCGATGCCAACTTTCGCGGTTCGGCGATTTTCTCCGTCCGAGGCTTTGATCGATCATCGATCAGGGGCTTACAGTCTCAGACGTAAGTGAACCGCGCCGCACAGCCCCTGTCCTGCCCTGCGGCGCGGTTCCCACCCGAGGCCCGGGTCCCGAATGTCGCGCCAACGACGGGACCCGGCCCTCAACGGGTGCTCCTATCGTAGTAATCATGAAGGCATGCGCGCTGCCCGGCTGATCAAGATGGTGCTGCTGTTGCAGACGAGGCGGACGATGACGGCCGCCGAGCTGGCGGCGGAGCTCGAAGTCACGGAACGGACGGTCGCGCGCGACGTCCTCGCCCTCTCCGAAGCCGGCATCCCGGTCTACGCGGACCGCGGCCGGACCGGCGGCTACCGGCTGATCGGCGGCTACCGCACCCGGCTGACCGGCCTGGGCCGGAGCGAGGCCGAGGCCCTGTTCCTTTCCGGTGTGCCGTCCGCACTGCGCGACATGGGCCTGGCGGACGCGGCCTCGGCGGCCCGCCTGAAGGTCTCCGCCGCGCTCGTTCCCGAGCTGCGGGACGCCCACGAGAGCGCGGCGCAGCGCTTCCACCTGGACGCGCCGGGGTGGTGGCAGCCGCCGGAGACGCCGGACCTGCTGCCCGTGATCGCCGAGGCGGTGTGGGACGACCTGCTCCTGCGCGTCCGCTACCGGCGCGGGGACGGCACGACGGTGGAACGCCGACTGGAGCCGTACGGGCTGGTCCTGAAGGCGGGCACCTGGTATCTGGCGGCGCGGACGGCGAACGAACACCGGGTCTACCGGGTGGGGCGCTTCCAGACGGCCGGCACGGACGGAACCCGCTTCGACCGCGACGAGACGTTCGACCTCCCGGCCTTCTGGGCCGACCACGCGGCGGCGTTCGCCCGCTCGATCCTGCACGCGGAGGTCCACCTCCGCCTGACCCTGGCGGGCACCCGCGCCCTGCGCCACGTGACGGACCGCGCGGCGGCCGAGGAGGCCCTGACGACGGCCTCCCCGCCGGACGAGTCGGGGTGGGTGACGGTGACGCTGGCGGTGGAATCCGTGGACGTGGCGTACACCCAGCTCCTGGCCCTGGGCCCCGAGGCGGAAGTCCTCTCCCCGCCGCCCCTGCGCGCACGCCTGGCCGCGGCGGCGGAGGGGATGGCGGCGCGGTACCGCTGACGCGGCTTTCGCCCACCCACCCCACCCTTTCCGGGGGTGACGGTGGTGGGGAGTTGAGGGCCGCGGACCGCCCGCCACCACCGCGGACCGGGGCCGGGGCCGGGGCCGGGGCCGGGAAAGGGTGGGTGGGTGGGTGGTGGGCGGGCGGGCGGGCGGGGTCAGCGGTAGTCCTCCGCGTTCACCGTGTGTCCCTCCGCCGCCGCGTCGGCGAGGTAGCGCCAGGCGTCCGGTTGGGAGCCGTCGGTGTCCGTGAAGCCGTACTCCTTCGCGAGGTGGCCGCTCGACAAGGAGCGGCCGTTCCAGCGGGAGACCTCCGGGTCGGTGGCCAGGGCCGCCGCCGCGCGGCCCACGTAGGCCGGGGATTCGGAGATCGCGAAGTGCGGGTCCTGGGCGATCCCCTCCCGCCAGTTCTCCTCCGTCACCTTGAAGTACGTGTCGAGCATCGCCTCCGACCGAAGCCAGCCCGGCGTGAGGGCGACCGCCGTGCAGCCGTGTTCCCGCAGTTCCTCGCCCAGCGCGTACGCCATCCGGATCGGCGCGGTCTTCGCGAGGTCGTAGTAGAACTGCTCGCGGTACTTCCGGTTCGACTCGGCCGTGCCATCCGTCACCTCGATCACCAGGCCGCCCGGCCGGCGTACCAGCAGCGGCAGCGCGAAGTGGCTGGTCACGATGTGCGTCTCGACGCCGAGCCGCAGCATCCGCAGCCCCTTGTCCAGGCCGTACTCCCACATCGAGCCGCTGAACGGGAACTCCAGCAGGTGGTCCCCGCCCCATACGTCGTTGATCAACACGTCCAGCCGCCCGTGGTCGCGGTCGACGCGCTCGGTCAGGGCCCTGACCTGTTCCGGCTCCAGGTGGTCCGTCGGCACCGCGATGCCCTCGCCGCCCGCCGCCGTGACCAGTTCGGCCGTCTCCTCGATCGTCTCGGTGCTCCGGCCGACCTCGCTCACGACGGACCGGGTCGTCCGGCCCGTCACGTACACCGTCGCCCCGGCCTCGCCGAGGGCGACCGCCATCGCCCGGCCGGCGCCCCGTGTCGCGCCCGCGACCAGGGCGATCCTTCCGCTCAGCTCTTTTCGTGTGCTCACACCGTCGACCCTGCCAGCCATACCCGACATCCTCTGTCCGGTTTTCCGGCCTCCGGCCCTCCGGCGCGCGTCTCCGCGTGCGAGCGGGCCGCGCAGCGCGGATGCTGTTGCCGTGATGGACGAGACGGAGTTCTGGGAGATCGTCGACGGCACCCGGGAGGCCGCGGGCGGCGATCCCGACGCGCACGCCGACCTCATGGTCGAACGGCTCACCGCCCTCGACCCCGAGGCCGTCACCGACTTCGCGCGCCACTTCGAGGCCCGGTTCAACCGTGCCTACCGGTGGGACGTGTGGGCCGCCGCCTGGGTGCTGCTGGACGGCGCGGGTGACGACACGTTCGAGAACTTCCGGTGCTGGCTGATCAGCCAGGGCCGCCCCGTCTTCGAGGGCACGCTGCACGAGCCGGACGCGCTCGCCGACCTGCTGCCCCCGGACTTCGACGCGCGAACGGACGGCGAGGCCGAGGAGCTCGGCTACGCGGCGTACGACGCCTACGAGCAGCTCACCGGGAACGAGCTGCCCACTCTCGGCCTGCCCGAGCCGCCGGCCGAGCCGGACGGCGACCCGGTCGACTTCGAGGACCCGGCCGTCCTGGCGGAGCTCTGCCCGCGGCTGTGGGCGCGGTTCCGGCTGCCGGGGACCCCGGCGGACCGGGCGGTGTCCTGATCCACGAGGATGGCGTCATGGAGCCTCGTCCGCACCGCGTCGCCGTCACTGGAACCAACGGCCTCATCGGCGGCGCGCTCGTCGCCGCCCTGCGCGCCGAGGGCCGCGATGTCGTGCGGCTCGTGCGCCGACCGCCCGGCGCCCCGGACGAGGCGCGCTGGGATCCGACCGGCAAGGACCGCGAGCTGACCGCGGCGGCCGTCCGGGGCTGCGACGCGGTCGTCCACATGGCGGGCGCGGGCATCGCGGACCACCGCTGGACCGAGCGTTACAAGCGGGAGCTGCGCGACAGCCGCGTGCTGGGCACGGCCGCCCTCGCCACGGCGCTCGCCTCGCAGCCCGAGCCGCCCCGGGTGTTCCTGTCCGGCAGCGCGATCGGCTTCTACGGCGACACCGGCGACCGGGCCGTGGACGAGGACGCGCCGGCCGGCGAGGGCTTCCTCGCGGACCTGGCCCGGGAGTGGGAGGCGGCGGCGGAGCCGGCCCGGCGGGCGGGCGTGCGGACGGCGTTCATCCGCACCGGTCTGGTGGTGGCCCGTTCCGGCGGCGCCTGGGGCAAGCTCTTCCCGATCTTCAGGGCCGGGCTCGGCGGGCGGCTCGGCGACGGCCGGCAGTTCTGGAGCGCCATCTCCCTGCACGACCACTTGGCCGCGCTGCGTTTTCTCCTCGACACGAGCGATCTGTCCGGGCCGGTCAACTTCACCGGTCCCGAGCCCGTGACCAACCGCGAGGTGACCCGGCTGATGGGCCGCGCGCTGCGCCGGCCGGCGTTCTTCGCCGTCCCGGCGCCGGTGCTGCGGCTGGTGCTCGGGGAGTTCTCCCAGGATGTGCTGGGCAGCCAACGGGTCCTGCCCGCACGGCTGTTGGCGGCCGGTTTCACCTTCGCCCACCCCACCGTCGACGACGCGGTGCGGGCGGCGCTCACCGACGACGCCTGAGCCCACCGGGCGCGCCGAAGTGCGACCTGTGTGTGCGCCCATGCCCGGGTCCGTGCGCTCTGTCGCATTCCGCCCCGCGTGAGAAGGTCGGCTCCGGTCGGGCATTGTCCCGCCGCAAGTGGGCATCAGCACTCAAGGCCAACCCTTAGCCAACGATCCCGCCGCTCCGACGCACCGACCACCTCACCAGGAGGCCACGTGCTCAGCAGCCGGACGCATCGCGCGTCCTCTGATTCGGATTCCGACATCGTCGTCATCGGGGGCGGACCGGCGGGGCTCGCCGCCGCCCACCACCTGAGCACCGCCGGGCTCACCGTGACCGTTCTGGAGGCCGAGGACCGGATCGGCGGCCGGATGGCCACCGAGCACCGCGACGGCTTCCGCCTCGACCGCGCCGCCCAGCTCCCCCTTCCCGACTCCCCGGACCTGCGTCGGCTGCCGCGCCCGTTGCCCGTGCGGCGCCTGACGGGCGGCGTGCTGCTGCGCGGCGACCGGCACACCCAGCGGATCGGCGAGGACCCCGGACACCGGGACGAGGCGCGCGCCGCCGGGGGCGCCGGCTCCCGTTCGCGCGCCCTCGCCCTCGCCGCCGACCAGAGCTGGCTGCGGGCCAACCTGACCGGCCTCGGCCGCTGCCCCGACGCGCGCCTGCGGGCCAGGCCCGAGCTGACGGCGGCCGAGGCGCTGGCCGCCCGCCCCATCCCGCGCCGCATAGCCGAGGAGGCCCTGCGCCCCCTCCTGTCCGCGCTGCTCCACGACGCCGAGTTGGCCACGTCCAGCCATGTCGGCGACCTCGCGCTGCGCGCGTTCGCCCGGCGCGGGCTCAGCATGCCGGCCGGTGGCGCCGCCGCGCTGCCCGAGTCGCTGGCGGCCGGGCTGCCGCCCGGCTCGGTGCGCACCGGCGTGCGGGCCGTGTCGGTGGCCACGACGGCCGTGGAGACGCGGGCGCACGGCACGTTCCGCTGCCGGGCCGTGGTCGTGGCCACCGGCGCCGAGGCCGCCGCGCGGCTGCTGCCGGGACTGCGCGTGCCCGCCTTCCACCCCGTCACGGTCCTGCACCACGCCGCCGAGGGCACGCTGCCGCCGGGAGCCACGTTGATCGTGGACGCCGCCGGGCGCGGACCCGTCTCGCACACCCTGGCGGTCTCGGCGGCCGACCCGTCGCGGGCCCCGGCCGGGCGGACGCTGGTCACCTCGGTGGTGCTCGGCGTGCGGGCCGGTGAGCCGACCGAGCTGCTGGACAAGGCGGCCCGGCCCCAGTTGAGCGAGATGTACGGCACGGCGGCCGACGACTGGGAGCTGCTGGCCGCGCGCCACGACCCGCGCGCGGTGCCGGTCGTGCCGCCCCCGTACGCGGGGGTCCGGCCGGTCCGCCTGCTGGACGGGCTCTACATCTGCGGCGACCACCGGGACACCCCCGGGCCGGCCGGTGACCTGGCGTCGGCCCGGCGCGCGGCGGCGGCGCTGCTGGCCGACGCGCGGGTGTGCCCGGCGGCGACCGGACCGGACCCGGCCGCACCGGACCCGGCCCCGGCCGTTCCGGACGCGGCGGCCGTTCCGGCGGCCCGGTAGCCGGGGGCGTCGGCCGGGAGCCGGCGGGGAAGGTCGTCACGCGAGCGCGGCGACCTTCTCCCGGTACGCCCGCACGGCCGCCGCGTCGCGGAACGGCTCCAGGCGCCGTTCGAAGTCCTGGAGATACTCGTGGGCGCGCACCGAGCGCATCTCGGTGGCCTGCTGCGCGGCCTCGGCGGCCAGCGCGCACGCCTGGTCCACGTCGCCGAGGCCGAGCCTGGCACAGGCCAGCACGACCCGGCAGAACAGCCTGCTGCGGGCGTGCGCCGGGCCGCGGAGCTGGAGCGAGCGCTCCGCGTGCCGGGCCGCCGCACGGTACTGCTGGAGATCGCGGTGACAGTGCCCGAACTCGTCGGCGAGCTGCGCCTCGTCGAAGAACCGCGCCCAGGTGGGCGCGTCCTCGCCGGGCCGCGCCGACTCCAGGGCGCGCTCGGCCCTGGCGAGCGCCGCGGTACAGGAGCGGACCTCCCCCAGCAGTCCGTGGCCCCGCGCCTCGACGGCGTGCAGCAGGGCCTGGACGACGGGCGCGACCGAGCTCGCCATGCCCTGCTGGGCGACGCGGGCGAGCTGCACGGCCTCCCTGCCGTGGCCCAGGTAGACCGCCTGCCTGCTCATCGAGACCAGCACATAGCTGCCGTAGCTGCGGTCACCGGCCGCCTGGGTCAGCCGCAGCGCCTGCACGAAATACCGCTGGGCCAGGCCGTGCGCGGCGATGTCGTACGCCGTCCACCCGGCGAGCCGGGTGAGGTCGGCGGCGGCGGAGAACAGCCGCCGGCCGGTCTGCTCGCCGTAGCTGCCGCGCAGCATCGGCTCCAGCTCGTGCTCCAGATACCGCACCAGCGCCTGGCGGGCGTGGCCGCCGCCATACGCCTGGTCCAGGGTGCGGAAGAGGTCGGCGACCGAGCGGAGCGCGGCGATGTCGCTGGCCGTGACGCGCTGGCCGGGGCCGCGTTCGACGCGGTCGAGCTGGCCCGCCCTGGCGGGCACCGGGCCGGGGCGCGCGCCACCCGGCGATCCGGGCGGACCCGTCGGACCGGGCGGGCGGCCGAGGCCACGTGCCTGCTCAGGCACGCGCACGGTGGGCCGCGGCGGGTGGAGGGTGGGCGGGGGGTGGTGCGGCACGTGGTGGGCCGGGTAGTGGGTGGCCGGGTGGCCCGGCCCCGGTGGGCCGTCGCCGCCCGGGGTGGCGCCGCCCTCGGCGGGGTCGCCGCGCGCCACGCGCTCGTCGGGGCGCCCGATGAGCCAGTCCCGGCTGGGGACGACGAGCCCGGCCGGGGTGAAGGCGATCTTCCGCAGCTCCGCGTAGCTGCCGGAGTCCTTGCGCCACAGCCCGGCCACGATGTCCACCGCCTCGGACGGGCTGGCGGCGAACTCCAGCCCCGCGTAGACCGGGGCGCACGCCTCAAGGCCGAGGTCCTGGGCGGAGAGCCGGCGGCCGAGGCGCCGGGTGAACACTTCCGCGATGAGAGCCGGGGTGGTGCCGCGCGGTCGCTGGCCGCGCAGCCAGCGGGTGACCGACGTCTTGTCGTAGCGGAGATCGAGGCCGTGTTCGAGGCCGAGCTGGTCGACACGTCTGGCCAGCCCGGCGTGGGAGAAACCGGCCTCGGCGATGAGCGCGGCGAGCTGGCGATTCGGCGTACGCGGTGGGCTGGGTTGCGTGGCGGAGGCCGGGCCTCCGGGTCGTTCCGTGGACATCGGCGATGCGGTCTCCTGCCTTACGGCTGTGCGGCTGGAACGGCGCGAATGTAACGGTCCTGCCCGGTTTCATCGGCTCTTGGCCGGAGGATTCATCCATATGTGTGAGGTCGGGGGCACCGGAGGATTGGCGGCCCACGGGCTTAGAGTGGGGTCGACACTCGAACAGAGCGTTTGTGCGAGACGAAGGAGCAGTCGCGTGAGCGAGCTGCGGTTTGTCCATCTCGGGTTCGGCCCGGAGGCCGTGGAGTACCACGCGGCGTGGCAGGAGCAGCGACGGGTCCACACCGCCCGGTTCGCCGACGAGATCCCGGACACCTGCCTGCTGCTGGAGCACCAGCCGGTCTACACGGCCGGGCGGCGGACCGAGGACAGCGAACGGCCCCTGGACGGCACCCCGGTCATCGACGTCGACCGGGGCGGGAAGATCACCTGGCACGGCCCGGGGCAGCTCGTCGGCTATCCGATCGTCAAGCTGCCGCGCCCGGTCGACGTGGTGGCGCACGTGCGGCGGCTGGAGGACGCGATCATCCGCGTCTGCGCCGACTTCGGCCTGGAGACGACCCGGGTGGAGGGCCGCAGCGGGGTGTGGGTGCTGGGCGACGCCGTGGACGACGGCCGGGAGCGGGGGCGCGGCGGGCTGGGCGGCCTGTCGCTGGACTTCGACCCCAGGCTGCACGACGAGGAGTTCGACCCCCGGCTCAGCGGCCCCGAGTACGCCCCGTCGAACGCCGGGCAGCGCGGCGAGGACCGCAAGCTGTGCGCGATCGGCATCCGGGTGGCCAAGGGCGTCACCATGCACGGCTTCTCGCTGAACTGCGACCCGGACAACACCTGGTTCGACCGCATCGTCCCGTGCGGGATCAGGGACGCGGGCGTCACCTCGCTCTCCCAGGAGCTGGGCCGGACGGTCACGGTCACCGAGGTGCTGCCGGTGGTCGAGAAGCATCTGGGCGCGGTGCTCGGAGCGGCGGTCCCGCTGCCCCGCGCGGGATGAAGCGGCAGGAAACAAAGGCGTACGCTGGAGTTCGCCGAGGAATCGTAAGTGGCGTGAGTGCCAGGTAGGAGCCGGACGTGTCCGCTGTCGCACCCGACGGTCGCAAGATGCTTCGCCTTGAGGCCAGGAACAGTCAGACCCCGATCGAGCGCAAGCCCGAGTGGATCAAGACGCGGGCGAAGATGGGCCCGGAGTATCAGGCGCTGCAGGGCCTGGTGAAGCGGGAGGGCCTGCACACCGTCTGCCAGGAGGCCGGCTGTCCCAACATCTTCGAGTGCTGGGAGGACCGGGAGGCCACGTTCCTCATCGGCGGTGAGCAGTGCACCCGGCGCTGCGACTTCTGCCAGATCGACACGGGCAAGCCGGCCGCGTTCGACCGTGACGAGCCGCGCCGGGTCGCGGAGTCGGTGCGGCAGATGGAGCTGCGGTACGCCACGATCACCGGCGTGGCGCGCGACGACCTCCCGGACGGCGGCGCGTGGCTGTACGCGGAGACGGTCCGCCAGATCCACGGCCTGATGCCGGACACCGGCGTCGAGCTGCTGATCCCCGACTTCAACGCGGTGCCCGAGCAGCTCGCGGAGGTCTTCTCGGCCCGCCCCGAGGTGCTGGCGCACAACGTGGAGACCGTCCCCCGGATCTTCAAGCGGATCCGCCCGGCCTTCCGGTACGACCGGTCGCTGCGGGTGCTGACGCTGGCCCGCGAGGAGGGCCTGGTCACCAAGTCCAACCTGATCCTCGGCCTGGGCGAGACCCGCGAGGAGGTCAGCGAGGCGCTGCGCGACCTGCACGAGGCCGGCTGCGAGCTGATCACCATCACGCAGTACCTGCGGCCCACGCCCCGGCACCACCCGGTGGAGCGGTGGGTGAAGCCGGAGGAGTTCGTGGAGCTGCGGGAGGAGGCCGAGGAGATCGGTTTCGCGGGCGTGCTGTCGGGGCCGCTGGTCCGATCGTCGTACCGGGCCGGGCGGCTGTATCAGCGGGCGATGGAGCAGCGGGCGGCGGACTCGTCGCGGGTGGCGTGACCGGGCGTGACGGAAGTGGTCTTGTTTTTCATCGGTTTTGACCCTCAGGTCATCGGCCGGTAATACCGTTCGATAACGATAAGGGCACGTTGTTCGATCGCGTTCGACCTCGTTCGACCGCCCGGGGAAGGGACTGACCATGCGGTTCGTCAGTCCGGCACGTCCGACCGTGACCGGCACACTGCGGGCTCTGGAAGAGATGCTGCTGCGCCGGGGCCGGCGCACCGCCGTGCGGAACGCCTGGGCGGGGGTCCAGGAGGACCGGGCCCGCGCGGAGCTCCGCGCGGAGGCGGAGCGGGCGCTGCTGGCGGTGACCGAGCGCGGCGCGCGGCCCACCGCCGTGCCCTCGTCGGGCTCCGCCCGCCCCTGACCTCCTGACACCCGTGCGTGGCGGGCTCCGTCGCCCCGTAGACTTGCCGCATGGCGAGGAAGGAAAAGGAACAGGATTCCGAGAACCCGGGGCGACTGAAGCAGATCGCCCTGACCTACAAGATGACCAAGCGGGGCGACCGCTGGATCGGGTGGGTCCTCTCGGCGGTCGGCCTGGGCACGTTCGGTGTGGTCCTCGCCATCGGTTTCGTGCTGGGTCACCCGGTCTATCTGGGCATCCTGGGCGTCCTGGTCGCCCTCCTGACGACGGCGATCATCTTCGGCCGCCGGGCGGAGCGCGCGGCGTTCACCCAGATGGAGGGCCAGCCGGGCGCGGCGGCGGCGGTGCTGGAGAACATGCGCCGGGGCGTCGCCTTCACCCCGGCGGTGGCGATCAACCGCAACCAGGACGTGGTGCACCGCGCGGTCGGCAAGTACGGCGTGGTGCTGATCGGCGAGGGCAACCCGAACCGGCTGAAGACGATGATGGCCGCCGAGAAGCGGCGGATGAACCGGGTGGTGTCGGACGTCCCGGTGCACGATGTGATCATCGGGAACGACGAGGGCCAGGTGGAGCTGAAGAAGCTCCGCTCGAAGATCCTGAAGCTCCCCCGCGTCCTCCCGGGCGCGCGCGTGACGGAGGTCAACGACCGCCTGCGGGCGATGGGCGACCTGATGAACAACCTGCCGCTCCCGAAGGGCCCGATGCCGAAGGGCCTGAAGATGCCGAAGGCCCAGCGTCGAGGCCGCTGACCCGCTGCCGAGTCTCGCGCCTCCCCGCCGCTCTCCTCGTCCGGCCCACCCCTTCCGGGAGGGCCGGACGGGGCTTTCTCGGTGCGGTGACCGAGTCGGCGTCGGTACCGGCGGTCCGACCCGGCGCTTCACCCGCTGAGGCCGCGTGACCCATCAGCGGCACCACGAAACCGTGCGGCGGGAACCCGGCCGGTACGCCGACCAGGCCGCCGAGCACACCGATCCCGGATCCCGGCCACCGAGGTGGGCGGGCGGGTGGGGGAACCTCAGGCGCGGATCTGGATCGCGCCGGAGAAGCGGTCGTGCAGGCCCCGTGTGTCGCGGTCCCAGACCAGGGGCGGGATGGCCAGAGCCAGCAGCAGCGTCCGCAGCACCGCGCGCGGGAAGCTCAGGCGCCGGCCGCTGAGGTGCACGACCCGCACCCCGAAGAGCCGCTTCCCGGGCGTCATGCCCACCGTTCCGACGGTGAGCACGGTCATGACCACGAAGACCGGCAGCGTCAGGCTGGGAACGTCGGCCCCCCGACCCTGAGCGAGCAGACCGTATGCGATCAGCGCGCACATCCCCCAGTCGAGGAAGATCGCGCCGACCCGTCGCCCGATCGGCGCCACGGAACCCGGACCCTCCTCCGGGAGACCGAGGCGCTCGCCCCGATAGCCGAAGTCGACGCCCATTTCCTCGGCCGCCGCACGGGGTCCCGAGAGCCACGAACCAATTGCCTGCCGCTTGTCCACACGTCAACGGTATCGCGGTCACCCGGCTGGCCCTCCCCCGGTATCAGATGAGAAGTCCGGTTAACATCAGCGAAACAAGTGGGTCACGCTTGAGAAATGGCACCTCTTTAGGGTCGGCCCCGGCAGGCCCACGCACTGGGCCATTCCCGAGCTGCGCTTCCCGCCCCCGCACGGGTCGGGACTAGGAGGACGATCGGATGTTCCAGAACGCCGACGAGATCAATCAGTACATCGCGGACAACGACGTCAAGTTCATCGACGTTCGTTTCTGCGACCTGCCGGGCATCATGCAGCACGTCACCGTGCCGGTCGAGAGTTTCGACCCGGGCGAGAGCCTGATGTTCGACGGCTCGTCGATCCGTGGGTTCCAGGCCATCCACGAGTCCGACATGGCGCTCGTCCCGGACCTGTCCACCTCCCGGTTGGACCCGTTCCGCAAGGACAAGACCATCAACATCAACTTCTTCATCCACGACCCGATCACGGGCGAGGCGTACAGCCGCGACCCACGGAACGTGGCGAAGAAGGCCGAGGCGTACCTCGCCTCCTCCGGTATCGCGGACACGGCGTACTTCGGCCCCGAGGCCGAGTTCTATGTCTTCGACGACGTGCGGTTCGAGACCAAGTCCAACGCCGGGTACTACTACATCGACTCCGTCGCCGGCGCGTGGAACACGGGCGCGATCGAGGAGGGCGGTAACCGCGGCTACAAGGTCCGTTACAAGGGGGGCTACTTCCCGGCCCCGCCGGTGGACCACTTCGCGGACCTGCGCGCCGAGATGTCCCTGGAGCTGACCGCGGCCGGCATGCACGTCGAGCGCCAGCACCACGAGGTCGGCACGGCCGGCCAAGCGGAGATCAACTACCGCTACAACACGCTGCTGGCCGCCGCCGACGACCTGATGCTGTTCAAGTACATCATCAAGAACGTCGCCTGGCGCAACGGCAAGACCGCCACGTTCATGCCCAAGCCGATCTTCGGTGACAACGGCTCCGGCATGCATGTCCACCAGTCGCTCTGGCAGGGCGGCACCCCGCTGTTCTACGACGAGCAGGGCTACGCCGGCCTGTCGGACATCGCCCGCTTCTACATCGGCGGCATCCTCAAGCACGCCCCGTCGCTGCTGGCGTTCACCAACCCGACGGTGAACTCGTACCACCGTCTGGTCCCCGGCTTCGAGGCCCCGGTCAACCTGGTCTACTCGCAGCGGAACCGTTCGGCGGCCATGCGTATCCCGATCACCGGCTCGAACCCGAAGGCCAAGCGCGTCGAGTTCCGCGCCCCGGACCCGTCCTCGAACCCGTACCTGGCCTTCTCGGCGCTGATGATGGCCGGCCTGGACGGCATCAAGAACAAGATCGAGCCGGCCGAGCCGATCGACAAGGACCTCTACGAGCTCGCTCCCGAGGAGCACGCCGAGCTCCCCCAGGTCCCGACCTCCCTCCCGGCCGTCCTGGAGGCGCTGGAGGCCGACAACGAGTACCTCCAGGCGGGCGGCGTCTTCACGTCCGACCTGATCGAGACGTGGGTCGACTTCAAGCGCGAGAAGGAGATCGCCCCGATGCAGCTCCGGCCGCACCCGCACGAGTTCGAGCTGTACTTCGACGTGTGAGCGGCATGTGAGCGACGGGTGAGCCCGCACGCCGAGCCCCGCGGCTCTCTGGGAGGAGAGCGGCGGGGCTTCGTGCTGCCACCGCTCCCCGTCGGGCGGGCGGTGGCCAGCGGTGAGGTCGACCTCGATGCCGAAGTCCTCGCCGGTGGCGGCGGCACTGATGAGGGGGGTCAGCAGGCCGCAGTTCTCCAGGGGGGCGATGTCGTACTCGCCGACCAGGTGGCCGCCGGTCGCCGGATCGAAGGGCCGGCCTTCGGGAGACCACAGCTCGATGAGGGACGGCTCCGACGCCCGGCAGTCCGCGCCACCGCCGACCGGGAGACCCCGGATCTCGATCGAGGGGCGGGTGCCGCGGGAGCCGCGGGACGAGCTCGTCCCGATGTCCCGCGACCTCCAGCAGCGGTGCGCCGGAGTCTCCTCCCGTGTGCTCACCGACCGCCTCGATGAGCTGCGCGAGGCGGGCGTCGTGGAGCGTGGACCCGGGGGTTACGGCCTGACGGACCAGGGCGGGAAATACTGGCCGTCATGCTCCCGTTGGCGCGGTGGGCCACCCGGTGGGCGGACCGTTCTCCCGCTTCGGGCGGCGCATGACCGGCGTCAGGACCGGCGTTCAGGACCGGCGTTCAGGACCGGGTTGCGGCGAGGAAGTCGCGGATCTGGGTGAGCCATTCCGCCGGGCGTTCCAGGAACGGGAGGTGGCCGGTGGGGAGTTCGGCCAGGCGGGCGTTCGGGATCGCGTCGGCCAGGGCGTGGTGGTGGATGGGGGTGACCAGGGCGTCGTGAGTCGTGGAGATCACCAGGGTCGGGACGGTGACGCCGGGGAGGTCGGCGCGGACGTCGATGGCGGGGACCAGCGCGATGTGATCCGCCGTGCCGGGCGGCAGCGTCAGCGCCGTGGCCTTCACGGCGATGTCGAGGTCGGCCTGAGCCGTCGCGTCCAGGGCGGGGGCGCCGAAGCAGATCAGGGTGAGAAACGCGGCGAGCCGGGCGCGGTCCCCCGACTCCAGGAGCTCGCGCCACAGGCGGATCGCCAGCAGGAAACGGGGGTTGGGGTGGGCGAAGCTCGCGGTGAGGATCAGGGCCGTGACGCGGGCGGGGTGCCGGGTGGCGGCGCGGATGGCCACGGGGCCGCCGAGGGAGTAGCCGGCGATGGCGAACGTGTCCAGGCCCTCTTCGACGGCGGCGGCGACCAGGTCGTCCGCCAGGCCGTCCAGAGTCAGCGGCGCGGTGGCGCGGGGGGTGCGGCCGGTGCCCGGGTAGTCGGGGCCGACCACGGTGTGGTGCTCGGCCAGACCGTCCAGGATCGGGCCGAAGTTGGGCTGAACGCCGCCGCCCGCGCCATGGGCCAGGAGCAGGCCGGGACCGGTGCCGCGCACGATGCGTCCGAGAGGGGAATCCGCTGTCATGGGGCCGACGTTAAGGTCTGACATCGATGTGGAGTCGTCACACGCGGCCCGGCACACCTCCACGGCCGACCGCTCGTCCCGAGGAGCGGGAAGAGCCGCGTCCGGGCCCGAGGTCGCCGACGGTGACGGTGACGGCCCGCAGCGACCGCGGCGTCATCGCCCCGGCGCGCGGCCCGCTCACGGAACAGAGCGCCGGTGTCGGCCGTCGCACGGGGAGAGACCCCCCTCACCTCACGCCGAACTCTCAGGCGGAGAAGGGCATTTCCCGGTCGCCGCCCACCGCCTCCGGCTCCGGCTCCGGGGCGGCATGGGTGCGGGCGTCGGCGGCGCAGGGGTCGCACAGCGCGGTGATCCAGGTGCCGTGCTGGCCGCCGCGGAAGCGGGGGCGGCCCGGTGCCCCGCATATCTCGCAGGTCCGGCCGGAGGCGATCTCCGCCGCGTCGGTGAGCTCGGCGGCGGCGTCCGCCCAGTGCCCGTCGAAGTACCCGTGCTCGTCGAAGCGGTCGGCGGCGCGGATCCGCAGCCCGCCGAGATTCCTCTCGCACGACTCGATGCGGTAATCCGGCGCGAGGGCGAGGAGCCGCTGATGGAGCCGTTCCAGCAGGGTGGCCCAGCCGGGGCCCACGGTGTGGGTCCAGGCGGGGAGCTGCCGATCATCCGGGGGCGTGCCAGTCATGGTCACATCTTCCCCGGAGGGTCTGACAGTCGCGCCCGCGGTACCGGTGCGGCGGTGCGTCTCGTTCACGCGGGCCCGCTGGCGGGATGTCGCCGGCGCCGCCGCCGCTCTGGGTGCCCTGCTCGCCGATTGTGAACGGATATTCGGCGCGAGCCACACGCAGACGCCGGCGGTCCTCCAGACCTCGCCGACTGGCAGGGCCGCGCCGGAGACACGGCAACGGCCGCCGCGGTGGAACAGTGCACCGGCACGTTCGGCGCCGATCACCCGCGCACCCTCGACGCCCGGCAGCTCCTGGCCTACTGGAAGGGCGAATACGGCGATGTGGCCGGCGCCGTCCGTGAACTCACCGCGGTCCTGGCACACGCCCGACGGGTCATGGGCTCCAACGACCCACTTACCCTGGTCACCCGGCAGCACCTTACCTACTGGCAGGGCAAGGACGGTGACCGGAGCGCGGCCGTCGTGACCGCCGCCGAGATCCTGCGCGACTTCGTCCGCGTCCTCGGCCCCGATGACCAGGCGACGCTGATGGCGCGCAGCATCCTGGTCTTCTGGCAGGGCAAGGCGGGAAACGCCGCGAGCGCGGCGGTGACCGCCAGGGCCGTACTCCGCGACTACGAGCGCGTGTTCGGGCCACAGCACCCACGCACGCGCGGTGCCAGGGAGGATCTGGCCTACTGGCAGCTTCAGGCTGGCCGCAGGCATCAGATCAGCGGCTGAGAAACCGCTTCGCCGTCTTCCGGCCCGATCAGTCCATGCCGTCGAAGTGCCACCACGTACCCGAGGGCCAGTGGCGGCCGGTCCACGCTTCGCGTTGGCGGTGGGTGGGGTCGGCGGCGGGGTGGGGGGTGGTGGGGGTGAGGAGCATCGTGGTGCGGGTGTCCGTCGTGTAGCGGGGCCAGCGCGGAAGGCCGACGGCCGTAGGGGGGTGGCCGGTGGCGAAGGTGCCGAAGGCTTCGTGGAGTTGAGCGGCAAGGCCGTCGCCGCCGTGCCAGATCGCCGTGGCGTCGGAGGCGTGGGCCGCGTGCAGGTGGTCGGCGAGGAAGGCGAAGCCGGGGGTCAGGCCGGTGAACGGGCCGTCGTAGCGGGAGCGCCAGACCGGGGCATGGGCGGACTGGGCGTCGGCCAGGCGGGTGGTGGGGATGCCGTAGCGCTCGTCCGACATCACCGCCAGGCGGTCCCCGCCGTAGGCGGCGAGGATCTGCTCGCGGCCGTCGGGGCCGAAGTGCTCGGTCAGGACGCGGTCGGTCTGGTCGGCCGCGTCGGGGACGGCGAGTTGGTACAGGGCGGCCTCGTGGGCGCAGGACTGCGCGAGGAGGGGGACGCCCGCCGCGGCACCCGCCGCGATGGCGCGCAGGGGATGCGTGGTCAGGGCCAGGCCGTCGATGGCCGGGCGCCACACCCAAGTGGTGCGCAGGCCGCTGCCGATGGCCGTCTGGGCGGCGAGGAGGTCGGCGGCGGGCACCGCGCGGACGCGGTCGGGTGTGGTGCCCAGCTCGCGCAGGAATCGGCGGGCCACGCCGGCGGCCTGGGCCGGGGTGGCGACGTGGTCGGCGCCACCGCTGGAGGAGGCGGCGCGGTGGATCATGCCCATCGTGAGGGGCGAGGCGAGCAGGTTGGCGACGGCCTTGGCGCCGGCCGACATGCCGTAGAGGGTGATGCGGTCGGGGTCGCCGCCGAAGCCCGCGATGTTCTCCCGCACCCACGCCAGCGCGGCGATCTGGTCGTGCAGGCCGTGCGCGCCGCTGTGCTCCTCGCCCGCCACGGCCAGGTGACCGAGCGCGCCCAGCCGGTAGTTGAAGGTGACCACGACCAGGCCGTGGTCACGGGCGAACTCCGCGCCGTCACCCGCCATGTCGGTGCCGCTGCCGCTCTGGTAGCCGCCGCCGTGCACCCACAGCAGCACCGGGCTGGCCGAAGCCCCCGCCGGAGCCGTGACGTTGAGCCGCAGACAGTCCTCGGACGGCGGGGGCAGCTCGATCGCCGTGCCGAACACGGAGACCTCGGGCGGTGGTTGGAGGGCAGGCGGCCCGTACGCCGTCGTGTCGCGCACTCCGCTCCACGGCTCGGGGGGCCGCGGTGGGCGCAGGCGCAGCGGTCCGACCGGCGCGGCGGCGTAGGGGATGCCGCGCCAGCCGAACACGCCGTCGGCCACCTCCGCGCCGCGCACCTTCCCGGCCGCCGTGGCCACGATGGGGGTCGTCATCTCGGTTTCCGGCACAGGGACATGGTGCACACCCGCCCGGCGGGGTCGAGGAGGTGGGGTCGGGTGCGGGCGCCGCACGGCGTGGGACCGGGATGGCCGGAACGGGCAGCCGGGGGCGGGCGCGGCGCGCCGACCACCCGACGCCGGTGGCCGAGAGCCGCGCCAGCAGCGGGGCCAACACGCTGCGCTGGCTGACGGGCATGCGGCACCAGCGAACGCCGCCTGGCACGCGACGGGCGTCCGGGTCCGTGAACTGCCGCTGCCCCTCGACACGTTCCCGCGCTGAGGCGTCGGCCATTCCTTGAGGTCCCAGAATGATAACGGCGTCCGGCGCGGGCTGGAGCGGCGGCGACCCGAGCACTTGAATGCCTGGGCGAAGCCGCCGACCGGGCGGCTGCCGAAAATGGAGTGTGAAGTGCAGCCCACACGCCGCGACTTCCTCGCGCCCGCCACCTGGCGGCGTGCCGCCGTCCTCACCTCGACGGTCGGCGCGCTCGCCCTGGCCACCTCCCTGCCCGCCGCCGCGATCAACTCGTACAACGCCGCACCCGCGCCGGAGAGAACCGAAGTCGGCGCGCTGATCGCCGTCTGGGACAACGACGCCGACCCCACGACCCCGGACCGGGTCGACTGGATCTGCTCGGGGACGATGATCGACGCCGACACGTTCCTCACCGCCGCGCACTGCACGGGCGGCTGGACCGAGAGCGAGGACCCGGACTTCTCCGTGTCGCTCGACGAGGACGTGCAGGGCGCGCTGGACGCCGCCGCCGTCGCGCACCCGGCCGACCCGGACGCCGTCGCGGCGGCGGCGGGCGTCGGGGGCACGGCCCACACCCACCCCGCCTACCCGGGCGACTCCAGTGACTCCAAGGACATCGCGGTGGTCGAGCTGCCGGCCGAAGACGTCGCCGCGCGCTGGTCGTTCACCCCGGCCACGCTGCCCACCGCCGGTCTCTTCGACGCGCTGGGCCCGCGTGGCCTGGACGCGGCGGACTGGTCGGTGGCCGGGTACGGCACCCAGGAGGGCACGACCGGCGCCAACGGCCACCCCGGCGGCGGCGTACGGCTCCAGGCGCCGCTGACGTTCAGCGCGCTGAACGCCACCTGGCTGCGGCTGGGCATGATCGAGGCACAGGGCAGCGGCGGCGCCTGCTACGGCGACTCCGGCGGCCCCAACTTCGCGCTGGTGGACGGCGAACGCGTCCTGGCCGGCACCACCATCACCGGTGACGTGCCGTGCTACGCCACCAACGTCGCCTACCGTCTGGACACCCCGGTGGCCCGGGAGTTCCTGGCACCGTTCGTCGCACTGCCCTGATCCGGCGGTCCACGGACCGCCGCTCCGCCGCTCCAGCGGTCCGTGGCACCCGGTCCGTGGCACCTGATACCTGACCCGTGGCTCGGGCCGGGTCCAGCTTCTCGGCGAACGTGCCCAGCGCGCGGACGAGTTCGACGCGGGAGCGGACGCCGAGCGCGGTGTAGACGTCGCGCAGGTGGTGGACGACCGTGCGGGGGCTGAGGGAGAGCCGGGCCGCGACCTCGCGGTTGGTCCGCCCCTCGGCCACCGCGCGCGCCACCCGCCACTGCCGCGCGGTCAGCGCGGCCGTGGCCCGGGAGCCCGGCCCGGCCGCGTCGTCGGCCTCGCCCCCGGCGCGCGGCTCGGGACGGGCCCGGGTCACCCGCACCTTGGCGCCGCAGGACTCGAACAGCACCAGGTCCCCCGCGGAACCGGTCGCGGGGGGGGGGCGAGGCCGACGGCGCCCGGCGGCGTGCGTGCTAAAGTGAGCCCAACGTGTGGTATTCCGCCGCCGGTTGAGACCCAGGAGGTGAGTTCGATGGCTGTCGAGAAGACCGCTGCCCCGCGCAGCGCCCGGACCATCCTCACGTCCCGGGCCCCGGTCTGACACTCACGTCCTGCTCTCGGGGCCCCTTTTCCCAAAGGGTCTCTCACCTTGCGTTCTCCGCGATCCTCCTCTTCTCCCTCTCCCTCTCCCCTGTCCGTCTACGGCTGGGACGACGCCCTGGAAGCCGCGTTCGCCGACCACCGCGCCACCGGCCTGGTGCCGGCCCGGATCGCGGGAGTCGACCGCGGCCTGTGCGACGCGGTCACCGACGACGGTCCGCTGCGCGCCGCGACCGCCGGCCACGCGCCGTGCACGGGCGACTGGGCCGCCCTCGACCCCGGCACGGAGCAGCGCGAGCCACGGCTGGCCGCTCTGCTGCCGCGCCGCACGGCGATCGTCCGTTCCTCCGCCGCCCGTGACTCCCACGGTCAGGTGCTCGCCGCCAACGTGGACACCGTCGTGATCGCCGTCTCGCTGGCGGTGCCGCTCGACGCCGGACGGCTGGAACGCCTGCTCGCCCTCGGCTGGGAGAGCGGCGCCCGGCCCGTCGTGGTGCTGACCAAGACCGACCGGGCCGCCGACCCGGCGGAGGCGGTCGACGAGGCCGCCGCCGCGGCCCCCGGCGTGGACACCGTGGCCACCAGCGCGGTCACCGGCGAGGGCATGGCCGAGCTCGCCGCCCTGCTCACGGGCACGGTCGTCCTGCTCGGCGCGTCCGGCGCCGGGAAGTCCACCCTGGGCAACGCGCTGCTCGGCGGCGACGTCCTCGCCACCGGCGAGGTGCGCGCCCAGGACGGCAAGGGCCGGCACACCACCGTGCGGCGCGAGCTGCTCCCGCTGCCGGGCGGCGGCGTCCTCATCGACACCCCGGGGCTGCGCGGGGTCGGCCTGCACGACGCGGCGGAGGGCCTGGAGCAGGTCTTCGCCGAGATCGAGGAGCTGGCCGCGGACTGCCGGTTCGCGGACTGCGCCCACGAGTCCGAGCCCGGCTGCGCGGTCCGGGCGGCGATCGAGGCGGGCGAGCTGCCCGAACGCCGGCTGGCGAGCTACCGGAAGCTGCTGCGCGAGAACGCCTGGGCGGCGTCCAGGACCGACGCCCGGCTGCGCGCGGAACGCACGGAACGGTGGAAGGCCATCCACCGCCACCAGCGGGCCACGTACCGCTTCCGTGAACGCCAGCGGTAGGCGCCGGCCCAGGTAGGCAACGGTGAGGGGGCGCCCGGTCGGACCGGGCGCCCCCTCACTCCATGCGAGATCCACTGTTTACGGCTTGTGGGCGGCTCCCGTCGTCTTCTTGGTCGCCTTCATCGCCGCCGCCGCTCCCACGAGACCGAGCAGGAAGATGATGGCACCGGTGATGATGTTGCTGGCGATCAGGCCGCCGCCCGGATCGTCTCCGACGAGCCAGGGCGAGATGATGAGCCAGGCCCCCATCGCCCACAGCGCGTGGCTCATGCCGTACATGCGCTCCGGAGCCCTGGTGAAGCCCAGGGCCAGCAGCGCCACGGCGATGCCCACGATCAGATTGTTGATGGAAAGGTCCGGGTGGTTGTCGTTGAAGTGCACCGCCCACGGCGAGAGAGCCGCGTACAGGCCGGCCAGGAACAGCGGTCCGTCGACGAACACCACGTCGCGCCCACCCAGGACGCGCGAGTAACGCTCACGCATCTCCCTTTCATCGGGGTGACCAGCGAGGTCCGCCCGCCGGCGGTGTGAGACGTCGGTCATTGCGACTTGCCTCCTTCGATCTGTTCATGGGCATCTTCCACTATGCACCCTTATGCCCCATTTGGGTAATTCGCCGGAGGTAATTCAGATAGACTGGTAATCTGAATTACATGCTTACAGATAAAGAACGAGACGAGCTGCGCGGCTGGTTCGCCGGGCGACTGCCCGAGGGGCTCTTCACCGAGCTGGTCGACGTGACGGCCGACCGCGAGGAGATCACCGTCGTCGGCCGGATTCCCGAGCCCCGGCTCGACCCCGACGCCTCCGCCGTCGAGCGCGAGGCGGCCCGCGAGGGCCGGGTCGCCGAGTTCCGGTCGCGCACCCGCGACGACCGCGTGCGCGTGGCCCGCTCCGCCGAGCGTCGCTTCCGGCGGAAGGTGTCCTGGGGCGTGGAGTGCGGTGGCGAGCGGACGCTGTTCACCCATGTCGCCGCCCCGGTGATGACCCGGCTGCGGCAGCCGGAGCGCCAGGTCCTGGACACCCTCATCGCGAGCGGCGTGGCGCGCAGCCGCAGCGACGCGCTCGCCTGGTGCGTCCGCCTCGTGCGGCGGAACGCCGACGACTGGCTGTCCGAGCTGCGCGAATCCCTCGCGCAGGTCCAACGGGTACGCTCCCAGGGGCCGGACGCCGACAGCGACGACTGAACAGCGGGGGACGCCGACGATGACCACCGTCGAATACATCAGATACCGGATTCCGGCGGGCGGCGGGCCCGCGTTCGAGGAGGCGTACGGCCGGGCCGCCGCCTCGCTCGCGGCGGCGCCCGAGTGCGTGGACTACGAGCTGACGCGCTGTCACGAGGAGCCGGACAGCTACATCCTGCGCATCCGCTGGAGCTCCCTGGCCGACCACCTGGAGGGCTTTGGGACCGGCGCGCACGTCGGGCCGTTCTTCGCCGAGATCAAGCCGTACGTCACGGCGATCGAGGAGATGCGGCACTACGAGCCCACCGGCGTGGCCGGGAAGGGATCGCGGTATCCGACCGTCTACGCCTGGGCCGGCGGCGAGGCCGCGTTCCTGCGGCTGACCGACCTCTTCTACACCGAAGTCCTCAAGGACCCGCTGCTGGAGCCGGTGTTCGCGGGCATGAGCCCGGACCACACGCGCAACGTCGCGCTGTGGCTGGGCGAGGTGTTCGGCGGCCCGGCGCGGTACTCGGCGGAGCGCGGCGGACACGCCGGGATGGCCGCCCACCACATCGGTAAGGGCATCACCGAGGAGCAGCGCCGCCGTTGGGCCGGGCTGCTGCTGGATGCCGCCGACGAGGCGGAGTTGCCCGCCGACCCGGAGTTCCGCGCGGTGTTCGCGTACTACGTGGAGTGGGGGACGCGGATGGCACTGATCTACGCCGGGGACGACCCGCCACCGCTGGACCCGGCGCCCATGCCGCGCTGGGAGTGGGGCGTCACTCCCCCGTGGCAGCCGCAGGGGAGCTGACCGGAGACCGGCCGCCACCGGAGCGGCGGCCCGACTACGGACCGTGCGCGCGGACGCTCTCCGGACTCGGGCACTCGACTCGCCGCTCGGCGCGCTCGGGGGTGGACATGCGGCGGAGAGGCCGGAGCCGGCACGGACGCCGGCTCCGGTTCCGGCTCCGGTTCCGGGAAAGGACTGGCCCCGGGGCGGGACCCCTGATTTCCCGCGCCCGGAGCCTTCGCGTCCCCACGAGGCCGCTCGCTCGGCCGAAAAGGCGGGTGCCCCGGGCCATGGTGGCGAAACAAGATGACCACGAACGAGTCGTGTCGGCCCGGCCCGGGCGGGTACCCGAGATCTTCCCTGCTCCCGAAGCGAGGAGGAAGTCATGCAACAGCGGGGCAGCGACCGTCTCAACGTCCACCGCGACGACGTGATGAAGCACGAACTGCAGGGCATGCTGCGCGGCGAGCACCCGACGAGGGCGGAGGAATGGCGCGATCAGGAGCCTCCCGCCGAGGACGACCCCGCGCTGGTCGACGGCCCGGTCCCGCCGCGCGGCGCGGCCACCACCGAGGAGGCCGAGAACGAGGCGCTCCGCTTCGAGCTCGCCCGCCATCTGCGGCGCAGCATCTTCCCGGCGGAACGGCAGGAGCTGCTGGGCGTCCTGTCCGACACCCACGCCCCCGACGACCTGGTCGAAACGGTCCAGGAGCTGCCGACCGACCGCGCCTACGCCAACGTGCAGGAGATCGTCGCCGTGCTCGGCCGCAAGCCGAGCGCGTGACCTCCGTCACCCCGGCGGAAGAACGAGGGCGGCGACCGTTCGCACACGGTCGCCGCCCTCGCCGCGCCGATCGTTGACATGCTCAAGCCGTATACGTTTGCGACGGGCCCCCGGCCCATGGCGGACCGGCCCCGGGCCCCTGATGGATCGCCCACCGGTCGACAGGACCGAGCGGGCAACGGCTCCGGCCCGACCACACCCACCCGTGCGATGGCCCCCCACCTACCGGCCGGCACCCGGACCGCGCCCGGGACCGACCGGACAGTCGGCCCGGTCACACCGCCGCACCGGACGGGCCGACCGCCGCGTGCCGACCGCCTGGCGAGGCGGCCGGCGGCGTCGGTCCCGTCGCGTTGGCGGGCGGGCCGGTGTGTCGCGGTCAGTCCGCCGGGGGGAGGGCCGCTTCCGCCGTTGCCAGGATTTCTGTCACGCGGGCGCCGAAGTGCGCGTCGCACGGGTGGGGTTCGCCCGTGCGGGCCGCCGTGAGCAGGGCGTCCAGCGCGCGGAGGAGGGAGGTGACCGCGCCGCCCTCGCCGCGTTCGGGGAGGGTGGTGATGCCCGCGGCGCCGCGCAGTTCCGCCGTCACCGACGCCGCTTGCGGCGGCACCGTGTGCGTCAGCGTCATCGTGCTGGACGCGCCCGAGACGTGGCGCAGCGCGATGTGCACCATGTCGCCCGGACCCCGGGCGGCCGTCACGGAGGCGACGTCGCCCAGGGGCGGCAGCAGCAGCGACAGCGTGTGCGGGCCGATGTCCCACAGGGCGCCGCGCTCCGCGCGCCACGGCGAGTCCGCGTACGGGCTGTCGGAGCCGCCGAAGACCGGGGAGAACCAGTCCGCGCGGCCGGTCACCCAGCCGTTCGTGGCGCTCTGCGCCGCCACCCACGCGGCCGACTCGGGGGCGAAGCGCAGGGTGAAGAAGACCACCGACGCCACCCCCGACGCCTTCGCCGCAGCCGCCAGCTCGCGGGCCGCCGCCCCCGACGTCGCCACCGGCTTGTCCAGCAGCAGATGACACCCGGCCGCCGCCGCCCGCACCGCCAGCGGCGCCTGCACGTCCGGCGGCAGCGCGAACGCCACCGCCTCGCAGTCCGCGAAGAGCGCGTCCGCGTCGTCGTACGCCCGGGTGTTCAGCCGTTCCGCCAGCTCCGCCGCCGCCTCGGGGCGCCGGCCCCAGACGCCGACGAGCTCCGTCTCCGGGTGCTCCACCAGGGCCGGGCCGTGGGTGAGCCGGGCCCACGGGCCGGTTCCGAGCAGGCCGATTCTCATGGCCGGTCGCCTCTCTGCCGCCGCCTCACAACACACGTCGATCCTCGCCGACGTTTCCGCGCCAACCCTACGACCCCGCCCCAAACGCGGTTCACGACGCTTTAACAGAAGGGCAACGACAGGGAAACCGCTGGTCGCGAGGCTGACGACAGCGTATGCAGGCACCCGCGATGACCTCCTGGAGGAGCACGACCGTGACGTACAAGAAGGCCGAGTACATCTGGATCGACGGCACCGAGCCGACCGCCAAGCTGCGCTCGAAGACCAAGATCCTCGCGGATGGCGAAGCTCCCCCCATGTGGGGCTTCGACGGCTCCAGCACCAACCAGGCCGAGGGGCACGCCTCCGACTGCGTGCTCAAGCCGGTCGCCTCCTTCCCGGACCCGATCCGCGGCGGGGACCACATCCTGGTCCTCAACGAGGTCTACAACGTCGCCGACGACACCCCGCACGTCTCCAACACCCGCGCGCTGCTGCGCCCGATCGCCGAGCGGTTCGCCGCCCAGGAGCCGATCTTCGGCATCGAGCAGGAGTACACCTTCTTCAAGGGCTCCCGCCCCCTCGGCTTTCCGGAGAACGGCTTCCCGGCCCCCCAGGGCGGCTACTACTGCGGAGTCGGCGCCGACGAGATCTACGGCCGCGACGTCGTCGAGGCCCACCTGGAGAACTGTCTGAAGGCCGGTCTCGGCATCTCCGGCATCAACGCCGAGGTCATGCCGGGCCAGTGGGAGTTCCAGGTCGGCCCGCTGTCCCCGCTGGAGGTCTCGGACCAGCTCTGGATCGCCCGCTGGCTGCTCTACCGCACCGCCGAGGACTTCGGCATCTCCGCCACCCTCGACCCCAAGCCCGCCAAGGGCGACTGGAACGGCGCCGGCGCGCACACCAACTTCTCCACCAAGGCGATGCGCGAGGGCTACGACGCGATCATCACCGCCTGCGACGCGCTCGGTGACGAGGGCAAGCCGCTGGAGCACATCAAGAACTACGGCATCGGCGTCGAGGACCGCCTCACCGGTGCCCACGAGACCGCGCCCTGGGACCAATACAGCTACGGCGTCTCCAACCGCGGCGCCTCCGTCCGCATCCCGTGGCAGGTCGAGCGGGAGAAGAAGGGCTACATCGAGGACCGCCGCCCCAACGCCAACTGCGACCCGTACGTGGTGACCCGCCTGATGGTGGACACCTGCTGCGCCAAGCTGGCAGAGGCCGGTCTCGTCTGACCGCCCCGTCCCGCCTTCGCTCCTTGCTTTCCGCCCTTTCTTCCCTCTCTCCCTGATCGTCTCCCCGGCTCACGGCCGGTGCAGCTCGGGCGCTGTTCCGGGGAGACACCGCGGGCGCCCGCCTCACCGGGCGGGCGCTCGCGGTGTTTCTGGGTACACCATCCGACCGGGTGGCCCACCCCCGTGACTCCCGCCCCGCTCGCGCAGCAGACTGTGAGCACCACAGCACGAACAAGCGGACAGCGGACAGCGGACAGGCGGAAATGAACGGCATCATCGGTCGACGTGTACGGGACGCCCTGCTGGCGGCTGCCCGGGGGATGCTGCTGTCCCTGCTCTCGCTCGGCATCTCGCTCCTCCTCTTCATCCTCTTCCTGGTCTCGCTCTCCCTCGTCCTCATCGGCATCGGCCTGTTCACCACCCCCGTCGTCATGGACGCCGTCCGGACCCACGCCAACCAGCGCAGGTTCCTCGCCGGGGTCTGGGCCGGGCTGACCATCCCGGCCGGCTACCGGCCGTACCCCGGACGCGCCGCGCGCCCCGGCATCGCGGGCCAGGTGGAGCACTGCGTGCACCTCCTCAAGGACCCGACGACCTGGCGCGACTTCCAGTGGCTCTTCGTGGACGCCGTCGCCGGCTTGGTCCTCGCGCTGCTGCCGTGGGCGTTGATCGGCTACTTCCTCTTCGGGCTGGTCCTGGTGGCCGGCGTGTGGCAGGCGATCGTGGACGCGGGCGGGACGTACTGGTTCGCCTTCGTCCCGGTTCACGACTGGACCACCGCGTTCCTGGCCGCCCTGACCGGCGTCGGCTTCGCCCTCCTCGCGCTCTTCGTCAACCCGCCGCTGATCCGCCTCCACTTCCTGCTGGCCCGGGTCCTCATCGGCGCCTCGGAGAAGGAGCTGCTGGCCCAGCGCGTGGCCCGGCTGACCGAGACCCGGCACGACGCGCTGGACGACTCCGCGGCCGAACTGCGCCGTATCGAACGCGACCTGCACGACGGCGCACAGGCCAGGCTGGTCGCGATGGGCATGAGCCTGGGCGCCGTCGAGGCGCTGATGGAGAAGGACCCGGCGCAGGCCAGGCGGCTGCTCGCCCAGGCCCGGGCGAACTCGGCGGAGGCCCTGGCCGAGCTGCGCGACCTGGTGCGCGGCATCCACCCGCCGGTGCTGGCCGAACGTGGCCTCGGCGACGCGGCCCGCGCGCTGGCGTTGCGGACGCGGCTGCCGGTCGAGGTGGACGTCGATCTGCCCGGACGGCTGGACGAGGCGGTGGAGACCGCGGCCTACTTCGCGATCAGCGAGGTCCTCACCAACGCCGCGAAGCACTCAAGCGCCGAACGCGCCTGGCTGGACGTCTACTACAGCCGCGGCGACCGGTCGCTGCGCATCGCGATCACCGACAACGGACGCGGCGGCGCGAATCCCGGGGCCGGCAGCGGACTGCGCGGACTGGAGCGCAGGCTCGGCTCGTTCGACGGCGTGCTCGCCGTCAGCAGCCCGGTCGGCGGGCCCACTCTCGTCACCATCGAGATTCCCTGCTCGCTCACCCCCGCGCGCTGAGCCCGCGCGCCGACGCCGACGCCCTCGACCGGGCCGCCGCCTACCCGGCCGTGCACGGGGGCCGCGGCCGGCGACCCGCACGTCGCCCGGTACGCCGACGCCTCGCCGCGCCCGTGGTTCGTGGTCTTCGACGGCGACCCCGCCGCCCACCCGGCCGACGGCATGGGCCCCGGCTGGTACGCCGCCCGCCCGTGCCTGCTGGTGATGACCGACGCCCACGCGATCGCCCGTCCTGGACCCCCGGCCCCCGCCGAGTCCGACGCCCTGGCCGCGTCGCGGAGCCGGCCGCCGCCGGGGCGAGCGTGGTCAGCACGGACTGGTCCGGCGTGCCCCCCGTGGTGGCCGCGATCGGGCCGCGCGGCTGACTACGCTTGCGCCATGACCGCACCCCCGCGTCCGAGAGTCCTGGTCGCCGAAGACCTGTTCCTGCTGCGTGAGGGACTGGTGCGGCTGTTGGAGGCGTACGACTTCGAGATCGCCGCCGCCGTGGACAACGGGCCCGAGCTGACCCGGGCGCTGGCCGAGGTGCGGCCGGACGTCGCCGTCGTCGATGTCCGGCTGCCGCCGTCGTTCACCGACGAGGGTCTGCAGTGCGCCCTGGCGGCGCGGCGCGAACGTCCGGGCCTGCCCGTCCTGGTGCTGTCCCAGCATGTCGAACACCTCTACGCGCGCGAGCTGTTGGCGGACGGCACCGGCGGGGTCGGCTATCTGCTGAAGGACCGGGTGTTCGACGCGGGGCAGTTCATCGACGCGGTGCGGCGCGTGGCGGCGGGCGGCACGGCCATGGACCCGCAGGTCATCCAGCAGCTCCTGGCCCGCCGCACCCAGGACTCGCCGCTGGAGCGGCTCACTCCGCGCGAGCTGGAGGTGATCGAGCTGATGGCGCAGGGCCGTTCGAACGCGGCCATCGCGGAGCGGCTCGTCGTCACCGAACGGGCCGTCGCCAAGCACACGTCCAACATCTTCATCAAGCTCGGCCTCCCCCCGTCCGACGACGACAACCGCCGCGTCCTGGCCGTGCTGGCCTACCTCGAACACTGAAGTCCCGCCCGCACCGGACATTCCGCCCCGAAAGTGGCCCCGGGCTCGCGCGTAACCGAGGCGACGGGGGCTCGTTTTGCCGGATGTGTCTCCCAGCGAAGTCTCCTCCCGTCATGTGAAGCCGGCCACGGAGCCGCGCGTTCCGGGGCTCGAGCAGGCCGAGGCGGCGCTCGTCGAGCACTACGCGCGGCTGGTCCGGCTCGGTTACCTGGTGCTTCCCCCCGCCCTCGGCCGCCACCGCCGCGTCCTCGCCGCGCACGCCGTCGCCCAACGGGCCCTGCCCGGCCGGAAGCCGTCGGGCAAGGGCGCCGGGCTGCCCACGCAACGCCGCGACCGGCGCTCCGGCGGCGAGGGCGCCGACCCCGGCTACGCCTATCTGCGGCGGCGGGTGCTGACCGGCGCCCTGGAGGCGGGCCGGCCGGTCCGCGTGGCCGGCCGGGAGGTGCGGTGGCTGCCGCGAACGCCGCCGCCGCTGCCGCGCGTGGTCGGTCTGCGGCTGTTCCCGAAGGTCGGTGAGTCCGATGAACTCGCCCTGGAGCAGGAGCTGTCCGGGCTCACCGCGGCGGCCCGCGCCGCGTACGCGCTGCGTCGGCTCGACGGGCTGGAGGACTCCGCTGTCCGCGACGCGCTCGCCGAGGCGGGGGTGCCCGAGCGGCACCTGCGGGCCGCGCTGCGGGCCGCCGACACGGTGACCGGCTCGGCCGCCCTGCCCGACCCGTGCTCGCTCCAGGCCCGGCCGACCGACCTGCTGCGCCGCCGCCAGTACGGCAGGACCGCGCTGTTCGGCGGCGCGGCGCTGGTGGTGTCCGCCGGAGCGCTGGCGTTCCTGCCCGTCGGCCGGGGACCGGACGGCGCCGCCGCCCCACCCTACGCGGAGAACGCCGCCGTCGAGGCGGCCCTCGACCCGCAGGGGCTGCGGCGGATTCCCGCCGACGTGTGGCGGCAGTCCTCGCGCACCGACTTCTCGGTCTGGCCCGCGCGCGGCTCCGCCATGGACGACACCGGGCTGCTGCGCCGGGCGCTGGCGGTGTGGGCGAGGCCGGGCGAGGAGGTGACCGTCTCGGCGACCCCGGGCACCCAGAGCGGACCTCCGCCGGGTCCCGCGCAGTTGCTGTACGCCGGGGAGGCGGGCGGCGCGTCGGTGGTGCTGCTGTACGACGGTCTGCGGCTGGTGCGTTACGCCGAGCCCGCCGGGGCCGGCGGGGGCGGCGTGGTGCTGGACCTCGCCCGCGTGGACGGCGCCGACCTGATCGGCGCCTCGGCGGTGGTGATCAGCCGGGATGACGGCAACACCCGTTATCTGACC
This sequence comes from Streptomyces sp. NBC_01803, assembly GCF_035917415.1. Lineage (NCBI taxonomy): Bacteria > Bacillati > Actinomycetota > Actinomycetes > Kitasatosporales > Streptomycetaceae > Streptomyces > Streptomyces sp. NBC_01803. Next base: position 4,754,819 of record NZ_CP109073.1, on the reverse strand, counting down.
GCCCCGTGGGTGAGCGACGCGGCGACCTCCGATCTGGCCGACGCGGACGGGGCGTCGACCACGCTCCGGACGGACGAGGACGGTGTGACCGATCCGGTGCGCACCCCGGCCGGCACCGAGGAGTGCGTCGAGTTCCGGGTGCTGGAGATCACCGCGCAGGGCGCGGACCGGCCGTATCTGCTGGCCGATCTCGGCGAGTTGGCGCCGGCGCTGCTGACGCACGGCGAGCCGGGCGACCGGGCGGGCATCGCGGGGGCGACCGAGGCCCGCGACCAGTGGGCGCGGATCGCCTGCCATCTGCCCTCGGTCGGCGGCGGCGGGGTGCGGGCGGTCAACGCCTGGGACTTCGCCGCGCAGAACCTGCCGGACGGCGCGGGCAGAGCGGAGTGGGTGTGCACCCGCACCGAGACCTGGCGCGGGGCGGGCAGCCGCACGCTGACGCAGTTCCTGCCGCCGCCGACGACGCCGGGCGAGCCGGGCGTCGTGACGGCGACCGCCGAGGACAGCCCGTCGTGCGGGCACCGCTTCCCCTCGGTGCTCACCGGTGTGCTGTGGCGGTCCCCGGCCGAGTCCTGGTATCTGGTGGCGGCCGGCAGCGAGGACGTCAGCGCCATCACCGCGAGCGGCGGCGTCACCGGAAAGGCGGCGGGCAGCACGGCCGCCCTGCCCGCCGAGGAGGGGGCCGAGGCCGAGCTGACGGCTGAGCTGGCGGACGGCGGCGAGCTGGCCATGCTGGGCTGAGGCCGCGGCGGGCAGCCCGGCCGGACGGTCAACGGCCGGACACCTGCCCCCCCTTGGGGTGACGCGCGTAGTTTGGGGCCGCGTCCGGCCGGGGAGCCTGCTGGGGCAGCACCCGAGGTGTGGCCCGAACTCCCCACGCGCTTCAGGCACTTGGTGTGGCGGACGGCGAGCGCGCCTCTCCCCCACAGGTGAACGCAGGAGGAGCCTTGTCCCACTCGTCAGCGAACTCCCCGTCCAGACGCGGCTTTCTGGCGGTGGCGGCCGGCGGCGCCGCCGCGCTGCCCGTCATCTGCTCCGGCCGGGCCACCGCGGCCTCGCCCCGTGAGCTTCCCGTCGTGACCTTCCCCGAGCACCCGGCCGCCGTCTTCGGCACCGGGCCGTCCGCCGAGCCGCTCAACGCCAGCGTGGCGTGCGGCCTGCGGCGGGGAGCGGCCTGATGGCCATATTCGTCTCCAGATCGCAGTGGGGCGCCCGCGCGCCCAGAGCCCGCAGCACCAACATCACGCCGGAGAACGGCGGGGTGACGATCCACTACGTGGACGGCGTCCCGGTGGCCAGGGCCAACCACGCGGACTGCGCGGGCCAGGTGCGCGGCATCCAGAACCACCACATGGACACCAACGGCTGGGACGACATCGCCTACACGTATCTGACATGCGTGCACGGCTACGTCTTCGAGGGCCGGGGTCCCGGCTACCGCACGGCCGCCAACGGCACCACCGCCGGCAACCAGAACTGGTACGCCGTGTGCGGCCTGGTCGGCGGCGTGTCCGGCACGTACGACACGGTGACGGCCCAGCTCCTCGACGCCATCCGCTGGTCCATATACAACCTCCGCCAGGTGGGCGGCGCGGCCACCGGCATCAACCGGCACATGGACCACCTGTCCACCTCCTGCCCGGGGCAGCTCTCCTCGTACGTCACCAGCGGCTCGCTGGAACCGGCCAAGAACAACGCGCCCGCGTGGCCCGGCGTCACCTTCACCTATCCGCCCGTCACCACGCACTCCAGCGTGACCACCTGGCAGCAGCGGATGCGCGCCATCGGCTGGACGATCGGCGTGGACGGGCAGTACGGCCCGCAGTCGAAGGCCGTGTGCCAGGAGTTCCAGCGGATCAGGAGCCTGACCGTGGACGGCGTCGTCGGCCCGGCCACCTGGCGCGAGTCCTGGGACGTCTGAGCGCGGGAACGGCGGCGGGGACCCGCCGTCGCCAGGTCCCGTCCAAGCGGCATGAGGCGACTCCGGTCGGCCGTCCTGCCGGTCATCGTGCCGGTCCTCCTGCTGCTCGCCGCCCGCGGCGACCCGGGCGACCCCGGGGACGCGACCGGCGGCGAGCACGGCGGCCGGGCGGTGGCGGGCCGGGGAGAGGCGATGTGCCCGGTCGGCCGGGGCGGGTTCCCCGACTTCTCAGCGGGCCGCGGCCGTTGAGCCGCGCACCACCAGCTCGGGCTGGAAGACGAACTCGGTGCGCTGGACCAGGTCCCCGCCGATCTCCTCCAGCAGGGCGCCCACCGCGGCCCGCGCCATGGCCTGGACCGGCTGGCGCAGCGTGGTCAGCGGCGGGTCGGTGAACGCGAACAGGTCCGAGTCGTCGTAGCCGATCACGGACACGTCCCCGGGCACGGAACGGCCGCGCTCGCGGACCGCCCGGATCGCGCCCAGCGCCATCATGTCGCTACCGCAGACGATGCCGGTGCAGCCCGCGTCCAGCAGCTCACCGGCGGCGGCCTGGCCGCCCTCCAGGCTGAACAGCGAGTGCCGCACGACCCCTTGGCCCTCGTCCCCCATCTCGGCCAGGAACCCGGCCACCTTGCGCCGCACCGGCACGAACCGGTTCGGCCCGACGGCCAGCCCGATCCGCGAGTGACCCAGCGCCCGCAGGTGCCGCACCGCGATCCGCGACGCCGCCGCGTCGTCGGGCGAGACGAAGGGCGCGCTGACCCCTGGGTTGAAGCCGTTGATCAGCACGAACGGCACGCCCTGCCCGGCCAGCCGCGTGTAGCGCGCCGGATCGGCCGTCGTGTCGGCGTGCAGCCCGGACAGGAACACGATGCCGGTGACGCCCCGTTCGACGAGCTGGTCCACCAGCTCGTCCTCGGTCGCGCCGCCCGGGCTCTGTGTGCACAGCACGGGCGTGTAGCCGTGCCCGGCCAGCACCTGCTCGATGACCTGCGCGAACGCCGGGAAGATGGGGTTCGTCAGCTCGGGGATGACCAGGCCGACGAGCCCCACGCTACGCTGCCGCAGCCGCAGCGGGCGCTCGTAGCCCAGCACGTCCAGGGCCGCGAGCACCCGCTGTCGGGTGGCCGCCGCCACGCCCGGCTTGCCGTTGAGCACCCTGCTCACCGTGGCCTCGCTGACCTCGGCCTGGAGGGCGATGTCGGCGAGCCGGGCGGGCTGCGGGAGCACCGCCCGGGGGTCGTTCACTCCGCCCACCACACCGTGGTGTCGGCGGGCAGGACGCCACCGCCGGGGTACCGGCCGCTGGCGAGCAGCAGTCGGCCGGCCGGGGTCAGCAGGTCGGCGGCGCCGACCACCATGTCGGTGGTGTTGACCGCGCAGACCATGGTGGAGCCGTCCGAGGCGCGGCGGCGGAAGGCGAGCACACCCTCGGGCGCCGCCAGCCACTCCACGCGGTCCCCCGCGCCGAGCGCCGGATGCGTGCGGCGGATGGCCAGCGCGGCCCGGTACAGCTCCAGCGTGGAGGAGGGATCGCCGGTCTGCTCCTCGACCGACAGCTTGCCCCATTGCGCTGGCTGCGGCAGCCAGCTCCCGCCGTCGCCGAAGCCGAAGGAGTCGCCCTGCGCGGTCCACGGGATCGGCACCCGGCAGCCGTCGCGCAGCCCGTCCTGGCCGTCGGACGAGGCGTCCGGGTCCGAGCCGCGCCGGAAGAACGCCGGGTCCTGGCGCACGTCGTCGGGCAGATCGGTGACCTCGGGCAGGCCCAGCTCCTCACCCTGGTAGACATACGCGGAGCCGGGCAGCGCCAGCATCAGCAGCGTGGCGGCGCGGGCCCGTTCCAGGCCACCGCCGAGCCGGGTGAGGTGGCGGACCACGTCGTGGTTGGAGAGCACCCAGGTGGTGGGAGCGCCGACCGGGCGCATCGAGTCCAGCGAGGAGTCGATGACGCGACGCAGTGCCTCGGCCTCCCACGGGGTGTTCAGATAATGGAAGTTGAACGCCTGGTGCAGCTCATCGGGGCGCACGTAGAGCGCGGTGCGGGCCGCGTTGGGCGTCCACGCCTCGGCGACGCCGATGCGCTGGTGCGGGTACTCGTCGAGGATCTTGCGCCACGAGCGGTAGATCTCGTGCACGCCGTCCTGGTCGAAGAAGGGCAGCACCTCGGTGCCCAGCAGCCTCAACTGCCCGTGGGAGCCCGTGTCGGGCAGGCCGGCGGCCTTGACCAGACCGTGCGCGACGTCGATGCGGAAGCCGTCGACGCCCATGTCGAGCCAGAAGCGCAGCAGCGAGCGGAACTCGTCCTGGACCGCCCGGTTGTCCCAGTTGAGGTCGGGCTGCTCCGGCGCGAAGAGGTGCAGATACCACTCGCCGGGCGTGCCGTCCGGGTTGGGCGTGCGGGTCCAGGCCGGGCCGCCGAAGATGGACTCCCAGTCGTTCGGCGGCAGTTCACCGCTCACGCCCTTGCCGGGCCGGAAGTGGTAACGATCGCGCAGCGGCGATCCCGGCCCCTGGCGCAGCGCGCGCTGGAACCACTCGTGCTGGTCGGAGGAGTGGTTGGGCACCAGGTCCACGATGATCCGCAGGCCCAGGTCGTGGGCGTCGCGGATCAGGGCGTCGGCGTCGTGCAGATCGCCGAACATCGGGTCGATGGCCCGGTAGTCGGCGACGTCGTAACCGGCGTCCGCCTGCGGCGAGGCGTAGAACGGGCTCAGCCAGACGGCGTCGACGCCGAGGCCGGCCAGGTACGGGAGCCGGCGGCGGATGCCGACGAGGTCGCCCATGCCGTCGCCGTCGCCGTCGGCGAACGAGCGCGGATAGACCTGGTAGATGACCGCGTGGCGCCACCACTCCGGCTGGCTGATGGTGACCGTCTCCGTGGGGTCGCCGTTCGGCTGAGCGCGGCCGGCGAGATGCTGGGTCATGTCGTCCCTGATTCGAGGCGTGAGGCGGATAGGCGGTGTGGTCCGTCGGTCAGGCTTTGGTCGCGCCGGCCGTGAGTCCGGACTGCAGGTGTCGTTGGGCATATCCGAAGACCAGCATCGCGGGCACGGCGATGAGCACCGCGGCGGCGGTCATGATGTGCCAGTCCTGGGTGTGCTGGTTGACGAACGTCTGCAGACCGCCGGCCAGGGTGAGGTTCTCCTCGCCGGTCATGAACGCGGTGGCGTACGCGACTTCGGCCCAGGCGGTGACGAAGGTGTAGAACCCGGTCACCGCGATGCCCGGTCTGGCGAGCGGCATGATCAGCCGCCAGAACGCGCCGAAGGGGTTCAGGCCGTCCACCCGCCCGGACTCGTCGATCGACACCGGTATCGTGTCGAAGAAGCCCTTCATCATCCAGGCGCAGAACGGCACCGCGATCGTCAGGTAGGTGACGATCAGCGAGACCGGCTGGTTGAGCAGCCCGTAGCGCGACATGAGGTTGTACAGCGGCACGATCAGCACGGCCATCGGGAACATCTGCGTGATCAGCAGGGTCCACATCAGCGGGCGCATGCCGGGGAACCGGAAGCGGCTGATCGCGTATCCGGTGGTGGAGGAGATGAACACGCCGATGATGGTCGTCGCCACCACGATCAGCACGGAGTTGCCGAACCACGTCAGGAACTCGGTCTCGTTGAGCACGTGGTCGTAGTTGTCCAGCGTGAAGTTCGAGACGAGCGACCGGGTGAAGGTGTCGGTCTTCGGCTTGAACGAGGTGACCAGCAGCCAGAGCGGCGGGAACACCGCGATGACGGCGGCCAGCAGCAGCGTCCCGTGCAGGCCGATGGAGGCGGCCCGGCCGCGTTCACCGCGCCGGCGCGGCCTCTTCCCCGGCCGGGCGGTCGCGGACATGCCCGCGCCGGGCACGGAGGCCGGCACCGGGCGCGGGGCCGGCTCGGCGGCTCCGCTCGCCTGGGTCGTGTCGGTAGCCATCGTCACCACACCTCTCCCTGCTTGCGCAGCACCCTGCGGTAGGCGATCGCGAAGAGGACCAGCAGCAGCAGGATCAGCACGCCCCAGGCCGCGGAGTTCGCGAAATCACGGGGACTGCTGATGAACGCCAGCCGGAACGCCTCGGTCACCAGGATGTCGGTCGATCCCGCCGGCCCGCCGCGAGTGAGCAGGAAGATCACCGGGAACATGTTGAAGGTCCAGATCGTGCTGAGCAGCACCACCGTCATGGACACGGACCTGACCCCGGGCAGCGTGATGTTCCAGAACCGCTGCCAGGCGTTGGCGCCGTCCATCTCGGCGGCCTCGTACTGCTCGGGGGGAATGGACTGGAGGGCGCCGAGCATCGCGATCAGCATGAACGGCACGCCGAGCCAGACGTTGACGGCGATGACGGAGACCTTGGCCCAGGTCGGGTCGGACAGCCAGGAGATCCCGCCGACGCCGCCGCCCTCCAGCAGGCTGTTGAGGAGGCCGTTGCGCTCGTTGTAGAGCATCCGCCAGGCGAAGACCGACACGAACGCCGGGATCGCCCAGGGCAGGATCAGCGCCGTGCGGTAGACGGCGCGCCCGCGGAACGTGCGGTTGAGCATGTTCGCCAGGCCCAGGCCGATGAGGAACGTGACGCTCACACAGCCCACGGTCCACAGCACGGTCCAGCCCAGACGGTCCCAGAAGACGTCGTCCTTGAGGATGGCGGTGTAGTTGTCCAGGCCGACGAAATCGTAGGTGGCCGGGATCTTGTTCACACCGATCTGCCGCTCGACGTTCGCCTCGTCGGCGTCGGTCAGCGACAGGTAGACGCCGCGCACCAGCGGCCAGCCGATGATCGCGGTGATCACGGTGACCACCGGCGCGATCATGGCCCAGGCGTACCAGTGCGTGGACGCGGTCCGGCGCAGCCGCCCGGGGGAGCCCGGCGCGCGGCGCGGGCCGCGGGCGCGTCCGGCGCCCGCGACCCGTACCGTCGGCCGGCCGTTCCCCGGCACGGCCGTGGCGGCCGTTCCGTGGGGGTTCACAGCGTCAGCCATGGTTTCGGCCCTTCATGCCCGCGGTCAGCGCCGCTCACTGCCAGTCTTCGAGGAGCTCGCGGTAGGCGTCTCCGGTGTCGGACGCCGCCTGCTCGGGGGAGGCGGAGCCGGTCAGCATGGCCTCCAGGGAGGTCAGCAGCGGGTCGAAGAGCGACTGCGCCTGGGGAATCCAGGGGCGCTCGTGGGCGACCTCGACGGCCGGCTTGAAGAACTGCACCATCTCGTTGTCCGCGACGGCCGGGACCTCGTAGACGGACTGCCTGGTGGGGAGGAGGCTCAGCTCCTCGGTGATCCGCTGCTGGGTCTGCGCGGAGCTCATGTACTTGACGAACTCGAAGGAGGCGTCGGCGTCCGGGGTGCCCGCGTAGACGCCGTAGTTCCAGCCGCCCAGCGGCGCGCCCTGCGCCTGCGAGCCGGCCGGGACGGGGGCGACACCCAGGTCGTCGCCGAGGGCGGCGGTGGCGTCCGCGATGGCCCACGGGCCGTTGATCATCATGGCGACGTCGCCGTTGCCGAAGGAGGACATCATGTTCTCCCAGCCGTCGCTGGTGTCCGTGGTGGCGGCGCCGGAGTCGATCAGGTCCTGAAGCTGCGCGAAGGCCGCGACACCGGATTCGTCGTCGACAGTGACCTCCTGGGCCTCGGCGTCGACCAGGTCGCCGCCCTCGCCGTAGAGGTAGGGCAGGAACCAGTAGGCGTCGTCGCCCCGCGCGTACAGCGGGGTGGTGCCGATCTCGTCGAAGGCTTCCTGGGACTCGCGTATCTCGTCCAGCGACGCGGGCACCTCGACGCCGGCCTCCTCCAGGAGGGACTTGTTGTAGAAGAGCGCCAGGGTGTCGGTCACCTGCGGAACGGCGTAGGTCTGACCCTCGAACTGGGTACTGGCCCAGGATTCCGGCAGGAAGTCCTCCTGGTTGTCCAGCGCGGCGGTGCCGTCGAGCGGGTAGAGGTACCCGAGGTTCGCGAAGTCGGCGACCCAGGCGACCTCGGTGCGCATGACATCCGGTGCCTCGTTGGCGCCCGCCGCGTTCTTGAACCGGTTCTGCGCGTCGTCGAAGCCGATGTTCACGTACTCGACCGTGACGCCGGGGTGCTGGTCCTCGAACTCCGTGGCGACGGTCTCGAAGACCGCGGCCTCGGTCTCGTTCGAGGTGTCCCAGAAGGTGACCGTGCCGGAGAGCTCCCCGTCCGCACCCCCGCCCCCGCCGCCGTCCTCGTCGCCGCCACTGCCGCAAGCCGTTGCCGCAAGAGCCAGAGCCGCGATGACGGCTGTCGTCCCTATGCTGCGCCGCATGTGAACTCCTTCAAGCGTTACGCCCGGGTTTAGGGGGCTGTATCCACCCTATGCGCCGCGCCTCTGCGGCGCCGGGCCGAGCAGGAACGTAACAGCGGCGCAAAAGTTTGGAAAGAGCTTGCGGCAAATTTCAGCAAGGAAATGGTGCGGGGCCGTCCGGGTGACTCCGGGGACCTCCGAAACACGTCCCCATCAGAACGCAAGCATCCAAAGTCACACATTCCGGTCCAGTTTCCCTTCCACAGTGGGCAGGGGAATCCCCGGCCGGTAAGGTCCCGGACTGTGACCGCACGGCTAGCTGACATCGCAGTCCAGGCGGGGGTCAGCGAGGCGACGGTCAGCCGGGTCCTGAACGGCAAGCCGGGCGTCGCGACCACTACCCGCGAATCCGTTCTCGCCGCCCTCGACCTGCTGGGGTACGAACGGCCGGTGCGGCTGCAGAAGCGCAGCGAGGGCCTGGTCGGGCTGATCACGCCCGAGCTGGAGAACCCGATATTCCCGGCCTTCGCCCAGGTGATCTGCCAGGCGCTCACCCGCCAGGGCTACACGCCGGTGCTCGCCACCCAGACCCCCGGCGGGTCCACGGAGGACGAGCTCACCGGCATGCTGGTCGAGCGCGGGGTGGCGGGCATCATCTTCATCTCGGGACTGCACGCCGACACCAGCGCCGACATGGAGCGCTACGAGCGGCTGCGCGGGGGCGGCGTGCCGTTCGTGCTGATCAACGGCTTCTCGCCGAAGGTGCGGGCACCGTTCGTCTCCCCCGACGACCGCGCGGCGATGCGGCTGGCCGTCACCCACCTCGTCTCGCTCGGCCACCGGCGGATCGGCCTGGCCCTGGGGCCCGAGCGCTTCGTGCCCGTGCAGCGGAAGATCGAGGGCTTCCTGCGCGCGATGGAGGAGGAGCTCGGCATGGTCACCGCGGACGCGCGGCGGCTGATCGAGCACTCGCTGTACACGCTGGAGGGCGGCCAGGCGGCGGCCCTCGCGCTGCTGGCCCGGGACTGCACGGCGGTGGTCTGCGCCAGCGACATGATGGCCCTCGGCGCGATCCGCGCGGCCCGGCAGCACGGCCTGTCCGTGCCGGAGCACTGCTCGGTGATCGGCTACGACGACTCGCCCCTGATCGCCTTCACCGACCCGCCCTTGACGACGATCCGCCAGCCGGTCTTCGCCATGGGCCAGGCCGCGGTCCGCGCCCTGCTGGAAGAGGTCGGCGGCACACCGGCCCCGCACAGCGAGTTCGTCTTCATGCCCGAGCTGGTGGTGCGGGGCTCGACCGCGACCGCGCCCGTCATACAGCAGGCGTGACGGCGCCACGCGGACCGGGGGTACGGGGGTCGCCCCCGGAAGACCGCGGCACAGCGGGCGTGACGGCGCCACGCGGACCGGGAGTACGGGCGTCGCCCCCCGGAAGACCGCGGCACAGCGGGCATGACAGCGCCACGCGGACCGGGGGGTGCGCGACGGTCGTGGGAGGTCGTAGGGGAGAATTCCGGAGTGAAGACCAGACCGGAGGATGATCGGGCCGGCGTCAGTCCTCTGGCAGACTGTGGGCCCATGGGGGCAACAAGTGTCAGGCCGCAGGACGAGCGAGTGGATACGGCAGGGCTCGTGACCGAGCTGGATCAGGAGACAGCCGCCCCTGTCAGGCGCCTGAGCTCGATGCGGACCCCCCGAAGCCCACGGATCTGGTTCGAGCTGCTGCTCATCGCCGTCAGCTACGGCACGTACTCGGTGATCCGCAACGCCGCCCCCACCCGCGTCGAGCAGGCCCAGAGCCACGCCCGCTGGATCTGGGACCTCCAGGACTCCCTCGGACTCGCCTTCGAACGGTCCGTCAATCACACCGTGGGGGGCGTGACCTGGCTGATCGTCTCGATGAACTACTACTACGCCACCTTGCACTTCCTGGTGACCATCGCCGTCCTGGTCTGGCTCTTCCGCAGCCACCCCGGCCGGTACGGGGCCACCCGCACGGTGCTGTTCGCCACCACCGCCATCGCGCTGCTCGGGTACTACTTCTATCCCCTCGCGCCGCCCCGGCTGATGGAGGGCATGGACTTCATCGACACCGCGACCGTGCACCACACCTGGGGTTCGCTGTCCGCCGAGGGCACCACGATGGCCTCGGTGTCGAACCAGTACGCCGCGATGCCCTCCATGCACATCGGCTGGTCCCTGTGGTGCGGGCTCACCGTGGTGGTGCTGGCCAGCCCGTGGTGGCTGAAGCTGCTCGGCGCGCTCTACCCGGCCGTCACGCTGCTGGTCATCGTCGCCACCGCCAACCACTTCTGGCTCGACGCCGTCGGCGGCATGATCTGCCTCGCCTTCGGCTATGTCGTCGCCCGCCTCTGGTATGGGCGCCTGTGCTACCACCTGCCCCAGCGGGTCCCCGCCGCCGGGGCGCGGTCTCAGCCCTCGTAGAACAACCGCTCCACCACGGCCCTGGCCCGCCGCGTCGTACGCCGGTAGTCGTCCAGCATCCGCCCGACCTCGGCCGGCCCGTAGCCGAGGAAACGGGCCACCGCCGCCGTCTCGCGCGGGTCCGTGGGGAACGTGTCCAGCGGCCGACCGCGCACCAGCATCACCGCGTTGCGCACCCGCGAGGCCAGCACCCACGCCTCGTCCAGCACCGCCGCGTCCACCGCGTCGAGCAGGCCGATGCCGGCGGCGGCGGCCAGCGCCCGCCGGGTGCGGGTCGTGCGCAGGGCCGGCTCGATCCCGGCGTGCCGGAGCTGGAGGAGCTGCACGGTCCACTCGATATCGGACAGGCCGCCCCGGCCCAGCTTGGTGTGCGTGGTGCGGTCAGCGCCGCGCGGCAGCCGTTCGGCCTCCATCCGGGCCTTCAGCCGCCGGATCTCGCGCACCGACTTCTCAGGCAGTCCGTCGGCCGGATAGCGCAGCGGGTCGATCAGCTCCACGAACCGCTCCCCCAGGCCCGGGTCGCCGACGACCGGCTCGGCGCGCAGCAGCGCCTGGCTCTCCCAGACCAGCGACCAGCGGCGGTAGTACGCGGCGAAGCTGCTGAGCGAGCGGACCAGCGGGCCGTTCCTGCCCTCGGGCCGCAAGTCGGCGTCGACGAGCAGGGGCGGGTCGACGCTGGGGAGCTGGAGCAGCCGGATCATCTCGTTGGCCACCGCGTGCGCGGCCCGGGCCGCCTCCTGTTCGTCGGCGCCCTCCATCGGCTCGTGCACGAAGATCACGTCGGCGTCCGAGCCGTAGCTCAGCTCGTGGCCGCCGAAGCGGCCCATGGCGATGACGGCGAGCCGGGTGGGCAGGCCGTCCGCGCCGTAGGACGCGGTGGCGGCGTGCAGCGCGCCCGCGATGGTGGCGGCGTTGATGTCGGTGAGCGCGTTCCCGACCCGGTCCAGCACGGGTCCCGGCGCCTCCAGCGGCTCGGGCGTACCCGCCCCCTCGGGCGTCGCGTAGGCGCCGACGATATCGGCCGCCGCCGTGCGGAACAGCTCGCGCCGCCGCACGCCGCGCGCCGCCGTGACGGCCGCCTCGGGCGAGTCGGCCCGGCCGACGGCGGCCTGCACCTCCTGGGTGAGGGCGCGCCGGGTGCTGGGGCGCAGGCCGGCCGGGTCGCCGAGCAGGGCGACGGCCTCGGGGGCGCGCAGCAGCAGGTCGGGGGCGAGGCGCCCGGCGGACAGCACCCGGGCGAGATTCTCGGCGGCGGCGCCCTCGTCGCGCAGCAGCCGCAGGTACCAGGGGCTGGTGCCCAGGGCGTCGGAGACCTTGCGGAAGCCGAGCAGCCCGGCGTCGGGGTCGGCGGAGTCCGCGAAACGGGCCAGCATCACCGGCAGCAGGGTGCGCTGGATGGCGGCCTTGCGCGTGACGCCGGAGGCCAGCGCGGACAGGTGGCGCAGGGCGGCGGTGGGGTCGGCGTAACCGAGGGCTTCCAGGCGCTCCTTCGCGGCGGCCTCGCCCAGCCGGACCTGCCCGGCGTCGAGCCGGGCCACGGCGTCCAGCAGCGGCCGGTAGAACAGCTTCTCGTGCAGGCGGCGGACGCCGGCGGTGTGGCGGCGCCAGGCAGCGGTCAGCTCCTGGACGGGCTCGCCCAGGAAGCCGAGGGAGCGGCCGAGCCGGCGCAGCTCGGCCTCCTCGGTCGGCATCAGGTGGGTGCGGCGCAGGCGGTGGAGCTGGATACGGTGCTCGGCGGTGCGCAGGAAGCGGTAGGAGTCGCGGAGCGAGGCGGCGTCCTGGCGGCCGACATAGCCTCCGGCGGCGAGCGCGGCCAGCGCGTCGAGGGTGGTGGCGTGGCGCAGCTCCGGGTCGGTGCGGCCGTGGACGAGCTGGAGGAGCTGGACGGCGAACTCGACGTCGCGCAGCCCGCCGGGCCCGAGCTTCAGCTCGCGCTCCGCCTGGGCGGCCGGCAGCGACTCCTCGACGCGGCGGCGCATCTGCTGCACGTCGGGCACGAAGTTCTCCCGCTCGGCCGCCTGCCACACCAGCGGCGCGACGGCGGCGCAGTAGTCGCCGCCGAGGGTGAGGTCGCCGGCCACCGGGCGGGCCTTGAGCAGCGCTTGGAACTCCCAGGTCTTGGCCCAGCGCCGGTAGTAGGCGAGGTGGCTGCTGAGGGTGCGGACCAGGGGGCCGTTGCGGCCTTCGGGGCGGAGGTTGGCGTCGACCGGCCAGATCGTGCCCTCGGCGGTGGTGTCGGAGCAGACGCGGATCATCCGGGCGGCGAGCCGGGTCGCGGCCTGGACGGCGGGCCCCTCCGCGACGCCCTCGGCGGGCTCGGCGACGAAGATCACGTCCACGTCCGAGACGTAGTTCAGCTCCCGGCCGCCGCACTTGCCCATGCCGATGACCGCGAGCCGGCACCGCGCCGCGTCCTCGGGGGTCTCGCGCCCCGCGATCCGCAGGGCGGCCCGCAGGGTGGCGGTGGCCAGGTCCGCGAGCTCGGCGGCGGTCTGGGCGAAGCCGGTGGCGCCGGTGATGTCGCGGGCCGCGATGGTCAGCAGCGCCCGGTGGTAGTGGACGCGCAGCCCGTCGGGGTCGGTGGCCGGGGCGAGCGCCGCCTCGAACTCCTCGACGCCCGGGTGCAGATCGGCGCTCTCGAAGGCGACCAGGGCCTGCCACTCGTCGGGGTGCCGGGCGAGCTGGTCACCGAGCCCCTCGGAGGCGCCGAGCACACCGAGCAGCCGGTCGCGCAGCGGCTTGGCGGCCAGCAGGGTGTCCAGCAGCCGGGCCCTCCCCCAGCCTTGGCGGCTGGGAGGTGCCCCCGTCCAGCCCTGGCGGCCGGGAGATGCCCCTGTCGTCTCGGGCTGGGCCTCCGCGAGCCGGACCAGGGCGCGCAGCGCGAGGTCGGGGTCGGCGGTGGCGCCGAGGGCGTCGAGGAGCACCGGGTCGCCGCCCACCGGGCGCAGGGCGGGAGCGTCGAGCAGCCGCTCGGCGGCTCGGGGATCGGTGAAGCCCCGGCGCAGCAGTTGTCCGAAACGGCTGTCACGTCGCCCGCCCACCGGCACGGCTCGTCCCCTCTGCGCTGCTGGTCCCGCTCGTCAGGGGACCCGGACGCGCCGGGGCCCCCGAGAAGCGTAACCACTTCCGGGCGCGAAGGATCGCCCGGTATACGTGATCCTGACGGCATCGTTCCGCTTCTCCCGCCGGGAGCCGTTCCGCCTCAGCCGGCTCCGCGCGCGACGCGCGGGCCAGAGGACGCCGTCCGCCGCGCGGTCGCCTGCCCACGCCGCGGCTCGGCGGACACCCGTGCCGTGGCGGAACGGGCGGCCGATCGACCTCGGCCTGCCGGAGGGCTGTACGCGGGGTCGGGCGCAACACGTGTCGGACGGTAGGGCTGAGGGCTGAGGGCTGAGGGCTGAGGGCTGCCGATGATGCCGGTCGGGTTTCCCTCTCAGGAGTCGCGTACGGCGGCGACGGCTTCGATCGCCACCAACTGGTCGTCGTATCCGAGCACGGTGACCCCGAGCAGCGTGCTCGGAACGTCGTGGTCACCGAACGAGTCGCGGTGGCGCCACTCGCCATCCATGGGTCCGCCGTGCCGATTTCAGCTCAGGTATCGCTCGACGAAAGCGGTGACGTTCTCGGTCATCCGCTCACGGTCGGCCGACCGCATGCCCGCCCTCTCGCCGTCCTGGGCCAGGAAGTAGGTCAGGCTGGCCACGCACATGTCGGCGTCCGGAAGCGAGCAGGCGATGGACCGCCCATGTCCCTGCTCGGACTCGGCCAGGACGGTGTAGAGATACAGCTCGACTGTGCTTCCCTCATCCGGCCCCAGAGTCGGGTCACCGGCCGGAACGTGCACCAGCGCCGCGTGGTAGTCCGGAGTGCCGGTCGACACCTGCTCGACGTCATGACCGAGCGGACGCGCGCAATCGGTGCCCCTGTCCGGGTACACGGTCACCGCGTACGCCTCGGCGGGATCGACGTACTCGCAGCCATAGAGGGTCGCCGGGACCACTCCCCCGGCGTTCAGCAAGGAGGAGACACGGCCCGCGTCCGATCCCATTTCCAGGTACCGCAGGCCGGTGGCCCCACCCGTGACGAAGCAGGAGCTTCCCTCGGGGCCGACGAAGAACAGCGGTTCGGGCTCGTCCCAGACCCCCACGACCGCCGTGCCCGAGGGGAGATACCGGGAGTCGGACAGCCGGACCGTCTCCGGTATCTCCTCCTCCTCGACCGGATAGGCCGAATCCTCCGGACAACGCCCGACATCGGCCACCACTTCGGCGGGAGCCCTGTCACGGGGGGCGGGAGAGCCGGTGACATCGGCGCAGGCTTGCCGGGCGGCCTCGTCGTCGGGACTGGTGGTCGTGACGCAGACGCTTCTTTCCCTGTCGGCCAGCACGGTGCAGGACGCGGCCTCGGGACCCTCGTCGCACCCCCAATAGAGAACGCTGACGCCCTCGGGCAGCGGTCCGGCCGGATCCACGGTCACCGGGCCCCGCTCGCCCTCCTCGGAGATGACGACGGTGGTGCAGTCGGTCGCTCCCGCCTCGATCCGGCAGTCGGGCTCGGGCTCGCCGGGCATGGTCACCTCGATGACGCCGGTGGCCACGGTCACGTGAACGGGGACCGTATCGGGGCTCGCGGACTGCTGGTTGAGCACGGTTCCGCCCGCGACGGCGGCGGTCAGGCCGGCTCCGATGACGAGTTTGGCCGTGAGGCCGATGCCCGCGCTCTGGCCGGCCGCCGTGGAGGCGGCGGCGACCGCCGACGCGGGGTCCGGCGGCGGCAGTGAGCCGAGGACCGAGGAGGCGTCGGGCGTAACTCCAGCGAGGTCGCCCGCCGTCGGGTCGGGGGTGGTGAGGCCGGCGTCGGGCGGCGGCGCCACGCCGGGCCCGCACAGGCTCTGCGCGTGCTGGGAGACCGCCACGTTGCCGCTGTCGCCCAGTTGTTGCCACAGGGCTCCGGCGGTGGCGAACGCGGCACCGGCCGCCGCGCGCTTGCCGGAAACGAGATCGCGGACCCCGTTCTCGTGTGTGAAATACGCCAAGGCGTGCTGGTCGCGGGCCCGCTGAGCGGCCGCGATACCGCGATCGAGTACGGTGCCCCACACACCCAGCCGGAGCGAGCAGGCGACCGTCGGTGCCGCCGCCCGGGCCAGGCGGACCGCGGCCGGCGCGGCGCCCGCCTCGACGGCCGCCTCGATGACCGCGGTGATGAGCCCGCCGTCCCGGGCCACTTGCGCCGGGGAGCGGCCCGGCGCGTCGACCCACCGCGACAACCGGTCCGCCAGTGCCGCCGCGTCCACCTCGCGGTCCGCGGACCGTACCGCGGCCAGGTCGTGGGAGATCCGGAAGCCGTCGCCGGTCGGCTCGGCCAGGCCCAGCGTGGTCAACCGCGCGGACAGTTCGGCACCGGAACCCACCAGCTCCGAGAGGAGTCCGTCGCTCACCCCGCCGGCACCGCCAAGTCGCAGTAGCACGAGGGCCACACGTTCAGGCGTCGTCAGCGCGGCCAGTAGGCCCGTCAGCAGCTCCGCCAACGCGGCCGGGCGGGCCAGACCGCCGGTCGTCGCGGCACGCAGCAGCCACTGCGGGGACCCCGCCGTCACGTCCCACAGCGCCTCGGCGACCGGCACCTCCTCGCCTCGCAACGGCCGGGCGAGCGCTTGAGTCAGCAGCGTCACGGCGTCGTCGCGGGGCAGCCCGGACAAGGCCAGCGTCCGCCCCTCCCCCCACAGGGTCCGCTCAGCGCCCGAGAACAGCACCGCCGCCTCTGGGAGGGTGTCCAGTGCCTCGGCCAACTCCTGCGGGCCGCATTCCAGATCGTCCAGGATCAGCCTGATGCCGACCCGCGCCATCAGCCGCCGTAACTCGGCCTGGCCCGGCCGGTAACCGGGGGCGTCATAGCAGGCTTCGAAGACGTCCTGCAGAACGTCGCCGGGCTCCCGCCCCCCGGCGTCGATGAACACGGTCCCACCCGCGGCCGTGTCCACGGCCCGCTCATCGACCAGCCGGTGAGCGGCCATGCGCAGCAGCGTGCTCTTGCCGATGCCCGACGGGCCGTGCACCTGGACGGCGTCATCGGCGGCCATCCCCTCAAGGATGAACGCCAGTTCGCTCTCCCGGCCCACCGCCCTCCGAGCGCGACGAGGCAGTAACTCGATCTCCTCGCGCGGCCGGGGGCTCGGCCGCTGTCCCTGCCCCACGACCGTGACCACCGACTGGCCGGTGGCCGACACGACGATGTTGTGGTCGCCGACGACGACTTGCCCTCGCACATCCCCGGCGACGTGGACCCGTGCGGCGTCGGACTCCTCCATCAGCCCCCCGACGGCTCGCCCGAGGATCCGTCCCCGCCGAAGTGCCGCTCGTATTCCGCGGCGAGTCCCGCACCGGCCTGCTGCACCAGCAAGCCGGCGACCGGGTTGACGATCAGGCTCGTCACCACCCCCGCCAGAGCCGGCAGTTTCTCGGCGAACCAGTCACGCACATACACCATGACCGACACCTTCGGCTCGGGCCCGGTGACAGCTTCCTCCAACTCGTCCAAACGCTCCCCGGCCGAACGCCGATCCCCGTCCTCCAGCTCACCGAGCCGGTCACGGACGCGGGCGAACGCCTCGCGCAGCACGGCCACTTCGGCAACGGACGGCGGCGCCGCCGATCCGCCGGGCTCCACCCGCGTGACGCGGTTGCCCCTTCCCACCACGACCTGCCCCGAGACGTCCCCCACGCGCACCGAATAGCGGTCAGCGTCCGCCATCTCGTTCCCCCTCGCCATCGAATCCCTCCGGACAGAATCGGGGGCACTCATTATTCACCAACCGCTCCCCGGGGAGAAGCAACTCCGCAATAAGCGCGGACAGTTCGTCCCACACAGACCAAACCCGGCCCGGGAATTCGTCGCTGCCCAGAAGCGAGGAGCCCGGCCACCACCCCAGCCCCCGCACGGGCGGGACGCACCGTCAGCCATCCGGCCCTCGTCCCCGCACGGGCGGGGCGCTTACGGTACCGCCGTCCCCCTGCCCGGATCCTCGCCTCTGACCGGCGGTCGTATCCCCCCGGCCATCCGGAGCGCCCGCCCGGCAGCCTCAGAAGAGACCAGCCCGGCGGGACGGGCCCGTTGGTGGTCGGTACGGGTGCCGTGGCCGGAAGGCCGCGTCGTTTATGTGCTGAGGGACCGTCGGGCGACGTGGGCCAGGTGGTCCGTGAAGAGCTTCCGGGCGTCGGGGGTCAGGGTGTTGAGGGCGACCATGCCGGTGAGGATGACGTCGCACAGCTCCCGTTGGACGTCTTCCCAGGTGTGACTGTCGCCCTTGCGCGGATTGTGGCCGGTCGCGCCGATGACCGCTTCGGCGACCTCGCCGACTTCCTCCGAGAGTTTCAGGACGCGCATGAGCCGCGTCGTCGCCGGGGGGTCGGGGCTTTCGGCATCGAGCCATTTCACGAGCTGTTCGACGGTGTCCCAGGCGGTGTTGTCCATGCGCGCGGTACTCCACGGGTGTCGGTCCGGATGGCCGGAAGAGGGCCCGGCCACCAGCGCGGCATCAGCGATCGGTAACCGTATCGCTCTGACGGGTGACGATACCTGCCGGGCTCGTAGGCGTGACCCCATGGCGGAAACAACGATGCCTCTTGGCACCGCGTATCGGCCCAAGGCGTTGTAACTGCCGGACCGACACGGTGCGTTGGACGCAGTCACCCATCCGTGTCGGGCACAGTACCTCCTCGCCCGCGCCCCGACAGGGCGCGAGTCGGAGCTCTGGCACGGCTTCAAGGAGGTGCTCGGGATGCGAGGCTGGCTCGGTCCGGGAGTCGGAGCGACCGCCCCGTACGTCTCCGACGCCTTCCGCCCCGTCCGCGACTGGGGTAATGAGGTCGACCTGGGACTGTGGGAACTTCCGCCCACCGTCCTGAGCCTGCGACGGGAGGACACCACCGTGGCGATCATCTGCGGCAGCGTCCACCTCGCCTGCCGCGCACTCGAATCGGTACGGCGCCGTCGGCCACGACCACACCGTTCGAGAACTGGCTCTGATCGGTGGCGACTTCGGCTTCGACCCCAACCCCGACGACGTGAACGGGGCCGTCCCGCACCTGCCCTTGTCCGGGGCCTGCCCCACCGCCGCCCGGGCCCCGGCCGGCGGGTCATCGACGCCGCGCCGACCAGAACCCACGCCCCGCCGCCCTCGCCCCCGCCACCGAGAACGGTGAAGTCATCGACACGACCGGCCTGTCACCTGGCCCGGTCGAACACGCCGCAGCCAAACGCACCGCGCTGAACCCCCAAGCCCCAAGCCCCAGACCCAAAACCCCGAGCCCCGAGCCCCGAGCCCCGAGCCCACGTTCGGAGCCCCAGCCCATCCCGCGCCGCACGCCACGGAGATGACCCATGAAGCCGGACCCGGACCACGGCGACGACGAGGCCCTGCGCTCGGAACTGACCGACACCCTCGCCGCCGCCGGACACCTGCGCACGGAACCCTGGCGCCGCGCCATGCGAGAGGTCCCCCGGCGCACGTTCCTCCGCGACGGCCTCTTCCGCCGCAACGGCACCGGCTGGGAACCCCTCACCGCCACCCACCCCGACTGGCTCGCCCTCTGCCACCGCGACGAACCCGTCGTCACCCGCGTCGCCGGCATCCGCCCCGACGAACTCGGCAGCGTGATCTACCGCGAACCCACCCACACCAGCCCGGCACCGAGCCTGGCCGCACGCATTCTGGAGGAAGCCCGTATCGAGGACGGCATGAGCGTCCTCCACATCGGCACCGGCACCGGCTACCTCGCCGCGCTACTGACCCACCGGCTCGGCGACCACCTCGTCACCACCGTCGAACTCGACCGCGACGTGGCCCGCCGCGCCCGCGAGGCCCTGTCCCTCGCCGGATACAACCCCCACCTCGTCAACGGCAACGCCGTCACCGGATGGGAAGAGGCCACCGGCCCCTGGGACCGCATCATCTCCACCTGCGCCGTCATCACCGTCCCCCGCCTCTGGTTCACCCTCACCCGCCCCGGAGGCCAGATCATCACCCCCGTCAGCGGGGGGATGAACGCCGGCGCCCTCGCCCGCCTCACCGTCGGGGAAGGCGGACTGCTGGCCGACCCCGACGTGGCCCTCGGCCGCCTCATCACCCCCGGCGGCGCCGAACTCGGCCTCGCCCACCCACAAGAGCCACACCCCTCGGGCCCCCTCCCGGACATCACCACCAGCGAGCGCCCCGCCGTCATCACCCCGGACGACCTGGCCGAACCGACCACCCGCTTCGTCGCCCAGGCCGCCGCCCCCTGGCTGCGGGACTTACGCCTTCCCGACGGCCACCTCTACTGGGACCCCGAGGCCAAGGTCTGGGCCGCGCTGCGCCAGGACGGGGACAAGTGGACGGTACGCCAGTCCGGTTACCCCGTCTGGAACCGCATCGAGGAACAGGTCAACCGATGGCGAGCCGACGGCTCCCCCGGCCTCCACGAATTCACCGTCGCCGCCACCGCCGACGGACACCTGCTCACCTTCTGGGACGACGCCCGGTGAACCACCGACGGGGCCCGGGCCGAGAGAACGATCGTCCCGGCCCCGGGCGCCACGCCGGGCGGCGCCGACCGCCCGGCACACCGGAACCACGGCAGTGCGGGTGGGAGGAACCACGGTCCGGCCGATCGAGGACGGCGTGGTGCCGGTGGTCCACCGGAAAACCGACCGCCCCCTGGCCGCGCGCGCCGTGCCGCCTCCTTCCGGCCCCGACTCGTCATCGGGTGAGCCGCTGCTGCCGAAGCTACCCCGCGCGCGTCAGCAGATGGCCCCGGCGGAACCGCTCGTCCTCGCGGGGCTCGCGCAGCATCCGGCCGACCTCGACGAACCCGGCCTCGCGGGCCAGCCCGGCGAGGTCGTCAATCGGCCATCGGTAGGCCGTCGTCACCTTGTGGTCGAACGCCGACACCGGCCCGCCCTCGGACTCGAAGAAGGCGAACAGGAGGGTGCCACCCGGGGCCAGAACCCGGCGGAACTCAGCGAAGTACGACGGTATTTCCCGCGGTGGAGTATGGATGACCGAATACCAGGACACGATGCCGCCCAGTGTGCCGTCGGCCAGGTCCAGGGCATCCATCGAGCCGACCTCGAACCGCGAGTCCGGGTAAGCCTCGCGGGCGAGGTCGATCATCACCGGCGACAGGTCGACGCCGAAAGCGTCCAGTCCCAGGCCCCGCAGGTGCGCCGTCACATATCCAGGGCCACATCCCAGCTCGGCGACGGGCCCGGCGTCAGCGGCTCCCGCGAGCTCGGCGAACGCGGCGAGAACCGCGCGATCCAGCGGAAGATGGTCGAGCCCATCACGGACGGCTTCGGCGTAGCGAACGGCCATGGCGTCGTAGGCATCCGCTGTCGCACGGAGGTACGAGGGGAGTCCGGTCACAAGGGACGACACTAGCGTTCGCGCGATCGGGTCCGGCGCCGACCCATCGGACGGGGCCTGATACCGCGGCCGTGGTCCGTGGCTGTCATGTCCAACAGACCGCGTGCGGTGCGAAGTCCGTCGACGCGACGGCGGTCGCGGCGCGGAGTTCAGACCTCGCGATGGGCGAACCGCCGAACGTCTCGCCCTTCTCCCGCGGGCATCGGGAGCCATGGTCGGGAGTCGTGGATCAAGCGGGCCATGCCCGGCAGTGCCAGCCACGGCCGTTCAGGAGCGCGAGGCTGAGGGCCGGTGGACGGGCGCGAGGCCGGTGCGGATGCCGCGCCGCCGCGCTGGGCGGGTGGTGGCGCCCAGCGCGGCGGCCCGGGGCTCGGTCCCTGTGCTCAGTCCACCGGAACGCGCTGCCAGCTGAACAGCTGCTCCGCTGTCGGGTTCACGGTCAGGCGCAGCCACTCCGACACCGTTTCGCCTTCGACCACGATCCGGGTGAGGTTGGTGACCGGCTCGCTGATCCCGTAACCCTCGTGTCCTTCGGCCAACGGCCGGTCCACCAGGTAGCGGTGGGTGTCGCCCTGAAGCAGCAGCACTTCCCCGTCGAACGCCCGCGATCGGTCCGCCAGACGCCGGACGATCTCCGTGTAACCGGCCGAGCCGCCCCCGGCGAACGTGTCCGCCTGCATGCTGATCACCACGCCCCGCAGGCCGCGTTCCTCCGCGGCGTCGAAGGTGTCGTCGATCCAGGACAGCGCCGCATCGGTACGCGCCCGCACCTCGGCCTCCCGGAGCCGGGTCTGCTCGGGCGTCTCGTTCCCGCCGAACCACGGGGCCAGCCCATTGTCCGAACCCACCGCGTGCACCGTGGCGAAAGCCACCTGTGCCGATGCCCAGCGGGTGTTCTCAACGAACGCGGCGTGTGCCGGGTCGACGGCCTGCGTCTCCAGCACCATCGGGCGCACACCCAGCGCGGCTCCCGGCTCCGCGAAGAACTGGGAGCGCAGGACTTCGAGCCGCTCCAGCGGGTCGTAGCCACCGGCGGCCGGCCGGTGGCAGTCCGTCCACTCATTGTCGCCCGGCGTGTAGATCAGCGGATCGCGAAACCGCTCGAACTCCGTCGCGATGTGCCGGAAGTACTCATCCGTGCAAGAGCTGCTGCCCGTCTTGATATCCCCCAGGTGAATGACCTGATGGACGCGCGGATCGCCGTTGACGTCGGCGATCAGATCGGGGAACGCGGCGACCTGCTCCGCACCGTACGGCGCGTCTCCCAAGACGGCCAGGGTCAGGGGCAACGAGGCCCCCCAGGCAGGGGTGACGGACTCCGGATCAGCCGACGAACTGGCCGACGAACTACCGGCGGACACGGAAGCGGAAACAGCGAGGGCCGCGGCAAGCGGCAGGCTGACAAGGAAACGACGGTTCATGACCGAAAGTCTGAGCGGCCCACGTGTCGCCCCGGTGTCGCGCCGCCAAGCCCACGCGGGCACGAGGCCAAAGACCAAGGTACCGTCCCGCCCCCGGAGGCAAGCCGGAACCAGCTCGTACACGGGTCGCCCCGGGCGGGTGACCGCTCCGCACGGCCATCTGTCGACAGCCGAGGCGCGACGGCTTCCCGGCGCCGGAGGCGGCGGTCAGCGGCTGGCCGCCCCCGGGTTGTCGAGCGGCGGCGGACCGGCCGCCACCGACACCGTCCCGACCAGCGGCTACAGCACCGGCAGGTTCTTGCGCAGCTCGAACGCCGTGACCTCCGAGCGGTACTCCTCCCACTCCTGCCGCTTGTTGCGGAGGAAGAAGTCGAAGACGTGTTCGCCGAGAGTTTCCGCGACCAGCTCGCTGTGCTGCATCAAGTGGATCGCCTCGCCCAGGTTCTGCGGGAGGGGCTCGATGCCGAGTGCGCGGCGTTCGCGGTCGGTGAGGGCCCAGACGTCGTCCTCCGCGCCCGCCGGGAACTCGTAGCCCTCCTCGACGCCCTTGAGGCCGGCGGCCAGCAGCACCGCGTAGGCGAGGTAGGGGTTGGCGCCCGAGTCGAGGGAACGGACCTCGATGCGGGTGGAGCCGGTCTTGCCGGGCTTGTACATGGGCACGCGGATCAGCGCGGAACGGTTGTTGTGGCCCCAGCAGATGTACGAGGGGGCCTCGCCGCCGGCGCCGGCCGGGCGCTGGGCGCCGCCCCAGATGCGCTTGTAGGAGTTGACCCACTGGTTGGTGACGGCCGAGATCTCGCCCGCGTGCCGGAGCAGCCCGGCGATGAAGGAGCGGCCGATCTTGGAGAGCTGGAACTCGGCGCCGGTCTCGTGGAAGGCGTTGCGGTCGCCCTCGAAGAGCGAGAGGTGGGTGTGCATGCCGGAGCCGGGGTATTCCGAGAACGGCTTGGGCATGAACGTGGCCTGCACGCCCTGTTCCAGCGCGACCTGCTTCATGACGAGGCGGAACGTCATGATGTTGTCCGCCGTGGAGAGCGCGTCGGCGTAGCGCAGGTCGATCTCCTGCTGACCGGGGGCGCCCTCGTGGTGGGAGAACTCGACGGAGATCCCCATGGACTCCAGCATCGTGATGGCCTGGCGTCTGAAGTCCATGCCGATGTTCTGCGGGGTGTGGTCAAAGTACCCCGAGGTGTCGGCGGGGGTGGGCCGGGTGCCGTCCACCGGCTTCTCGTCGAGCAGGAAGAACTCGATCTCGGGGTGCGTGTAGAAGGTGAAGCCGAGGTCGGAGCTCTTGGCCAGGGCCCGCTTGAGGACGTAGCGCGGGTCGGCGTACGACGGGGAGCCGTCGGGCATCAGGATGTCGCAGAACATCCGGGCCGTGCCCGGGGATTCCGCGCGCCAGGGCAGGATCTGGAACGTGCTCGGGGCGGGCTTCGCGATCATGTCGGACTCGTGCACACGCGCGAATCCTTCGATGGCCGAGCCGTCGAAGCCGATGCCCTCCTCGAACGCCTGCTCAAGCTCGGCGGGGGCGACGGCCACGGATTTGAGGAAGCCGAGCACATCCGTGAACCACAGCCGCACAAACCGGATGTCCCGCTCCTCCAGCGTCCGGAGCACGAACTCCTGCTGCTTCTCCATCTCCACCCATCCTCGCTGGTCCGACGGCTCTGTCCCCGGCCGCGGGGCGCTCGGGGGCCCCCGAGCATCCCATCACAGGATTTCCGCGGCGTTGCGCACGCGCGACCGGACGGCCCGGCCCCATTGTGGAACACCGCAGATGGGGCGAACGGACCAATCATTGGCCACGACTATACGGTGCGACTTTCACCTGAGCCATGGTCATAAACCCCAGGTCACGGGCCTTTCACCCGTCCGACCGAGCGGGTCCGCGCGGCGGCATGCTGCCCGTTCGGGGGACCTTTCCGCAACGGCGCGGGAACGGCCGTACCCGCCGTCCGTTCACCGTGTCACCTCATGGGGCGGAAGCGCTACGCCCGGTCGCCGTCGCGCGCTCCCGGGACGGCCGGACGGCCGTCCGTTCCGCGTCCGCTCCGTGCCCGTTCCACGCCCGTTCCACGCCCGTTCCGCGCCCGCCCCGTGTCCGTTCGCCGCCGGGCCGCCGGGGACGCCCGTGCCGTACGCCGATTCTTCACAGCGAATTCGCCCTCCGGGAACCGGCATCGTCCGTCATGCCTGAGCGACAGGCGCGGGCGCCGGGACCACGCTGGAAGGCCGCACCGGCGGCGCCGGACCCGTCCCGTGGCCGGTGATCCCGCCCGGGTCCGGGGCCGCCGGGTCCGCGTACCGGGCGGACGCCGCCCCCCACCGGAGGACGGCGGCCATCCAGCAGCGCAGGCCGTCGAGATAGCGCGCGGTGCCCGCCGCGCCGCGCGCGTCGACCCGCCAGCGGGCGCACAGCTCGGGCACCCGTCCGCTCACCGCCTGGAAGAGCGCGACCCGGTCCGTCACCTCGGCGCCCACCTGCGCCGCCGCCTCCGGTCGCGTGAGGCCCCGATCGCGCCGGCGGATGAGCACGAGGTTGTACGGGTCGCCGCGCGCCTCGTCGCGCTCCGCCGCGCGCAGGTCGTCGCAGAGCAGGACCACGTCCCCGGCGCAGCGGGTCAGCGTCCGCACCTCGCGACTCCAGTAGACCCCGGCCGGGACCTCGAAGTGGCCGGCGCGCTCGATCAGGTCGAAGCGGGGCGCGGTGCCGGCCGCGTGCCCGCGCAGCGTGCGATACGCCTCCTCGTCGAGCCGGGCGCCCACGGACCGGTACTGCGCCTCCTGCACGAACGAGCGGAAGAAGCGCGTCAGGTTTCCCGCCGCGCGCTCCCGCCAGGCGGGGGAGGTCCCGGCCGCACCGCGCCGCCACAGGTCCGCGTAGGCGCGGGTCACCGGCAGGTCGAGCTTCGGGCGGGTGCCGGGCGCGCGGTAGGGGATGGCGGCCAGCTCGGTGCTCAGCCACGCCACCCGCTCCGGCTGGCGGCCGGCCGGGCCGTCGAACTGGTCGTCCAGCGCAAGGCCCAGGCAGACCGCGTCGGTGACCAGGTCCAGATCCGCGCCCCTGGCGTCCGGGAAGGCCCAGGCGGCGAGGTCCGTCAGCATCCAGGCGCGGTAGCGGCGCAACGCCTCGGCGCCGCGGACCAGCCCGTGGTCCACCGCCCAGTCGAGGTGACGCTCCCGCGCCCGGCCGGCGTCGGGATTGCTTCTGGACTCGAAGGGTAGAAAGACATCAGCGTCTTGCGGCATGCCACCCCCCAATTCGGGCGCGGGTCAGCTCTGCCGCGTCCGCGGCGTGGGGTAGCTCTGCCCTGGCACATGTCTCCGCAATCGGACAGCGGCACATCGTGACCGAATCTGGCGGTCCTTTTCATATCGGTGCCGCTCGGGGCCACGCGCCGCGGCGTACTCCGGCCTGATCGAAGGCGACCCCCACCCCCATAACGTCAATCGGACGATTAGACTCGGTCCCGTGCCACAGCTACGTATCGCCCTGAACCAGATCGACTCCACCGTCGGCGACCTGTCCGGCAACGCCGACGCCGTGCTGCGCTGGACGCGACACGGCGTCGAGTGCGGCGCGCACCTGGTCGTGTTCCCCGAGATGATGCTGACCGGCTATCCGGTCGAGGACCTGGCGCTGCGCGGCTCCTTCGTCGCCGCCAGCCGGTCCGCGCTGCGCGAGCTGGCCGCCCGGCTGGCCGCCGAGGGCCTGGGCGAGGTGCCCGTCGTCGTCGGCCACCTGGACCGGGCCGAGCACGTGCGGCAGAGCCTCGGCCAGCCGGTGGGCGCGCCGCGCAACGCCGCCGCCGTGCTGTACCGCGGCGAGGTGGTCCTCACCTTCTCCAAGCACCACCTGCCGAACTACGGCGTCTTCGACGAGTTCCGGTATTTCGTGCCCGGCGAGACGCTGCCCGTCATCCGGGTCGGCGGCGTCGACGTGGCGCTGGCCATCTGCGAGGACCTGTGGCAGGACGGCGGCCGGGTGCCGGCCGCCCGCGCGGCGGGTGCCGGCCTGCTGCTGTCGATCAACGCCTCGCCGTACGAGGTGAACAAGGAGGACACCCGCCTGGAGCTGGTCCGCAAGCGCGCCCAGGAGGCCGGCTGCGCGCTGGCGTATCTGGCGATGGTCGGCGGCCAGGACGAGCTGGTCTTCGACGGCGACTCGATCGTGGTGGACCGGGACGGCTCGGTGATCGCGCGCGGGCCGCAGTTCGCCGAGAAGTGCCTGCTGCTCGACCTCGACCTGCCCGCCGCGCGGGGCCCGGTGCCGGCCGGGGTCGCCGACGACGGGCTGCGGATCGAGCACGTGACGCTGTCGGCCGACCCGGTCGCGCCGTACGAGCCGCGCTACCCCGGCGGCGAGGCGGAGCGGCTGGACGACGCCGAGCAGATGTACCAGGCGCTGGTGACCGGCGTCCGGGCGTATGTGCGGAAGAACGGCTTCCGCTCGGTGCTCATCGGTCTGTCCGGCGGCATCGACTCGGCGCTGTGCGCGGCCATCGCCTGCGACGCGATCGGCGCGGAGAACGTGTACGGGCTGTCGATGCCGTCGCGGTATTCCTCGGAGCACTCCCGCGACGACGCGACCGAGCTGGCCCGCCGCACCGGGCTGCGGCTGCGGCCGGTGCCGGTCGGCCCGATGTTCGACGCCTACATGTCCGCGGTGGAGCTGACCGGCCTCGCCGAGGAGAACCTCCAGTCCCGGCTGCGCGGCACGCTGCTGATGGCGGTGTCCAACCAGGAGGGCCACATCGTGCTGGCGCCGGGCAACAAGAGCGAGCTGGCCGTCGGGTATTCCACGCTGTACGGCGACTCGGTCGGCGCCTACGGGCCGATCAAGGACCTCTACAAGACCGGCGTCTACCGCCTGGCGCGGTGGCGCAACGAGGCGGCCGAGCGGCGCGGCGAGACCCCGCCCATCCCGGAGAGCTCGATCAGCAAGCCCCCGAGCGCCGAGCTGCGCCCGGGGCAGGTGGACACGGACTCGCTGCCCGACTACGACGTGCTGGACGGGGTGCTGGAGCTGTACGTGGACCGCGACCAGGGCCGGGAGGCGATCGTCGCGGCGGGGTACGACCCGGAGCTGGTCACCCGCATTCTGCGCCTGGTCGACACCGCCGAGTACAAGCGCCGCCAGTACCCGCCGGGCACGAAGATCTCGCCCAAGGGCTTCGGCAAGGACCGCCGCCTGCCGATCACGAACCGCTGGCGGGAGGGGGGTTAGGGCCGGGTTGGGGCGGGTGAGGGCCGGTCAGGCCCGGCGCTCCCCACACGGGGAACCAGCGGGTCAGGTCCTTCTCCAGGCGGAGGTCGTCCGTCAGCAGGGCGCGGGTCTGGAGCTCCAGGGCGTTGTCCCGGCGCTCCCCCGCGCCCGGCAGCGGCGCGAAGGGGTAGAACGCGCCGCGTTTGTAGAGGTAGACCAGCGCCAGAGGCCGGGCCTCGGCGTCGCGGAACGCGGTCAGCGAGCACAGCAGCTGAGGGCCGAAGCCGGCGTCCGTCAGCAGGGTGTTGACCGCGTGCAGGTCGTTGACCAGGCCGGGCAGGTCGTCGGGGGTGTGGCGGAGCACGAGCCAGGTGTAGCCGTAGGAGTCCTCGCGGGACTCGACTTCCCCGAGCAGCTCCGCCACCTCCCGCCTGGCCCGCGCGAACGCGCCGCCCTCCACGCTGGCGAAGCAGACCGAGCCCAGCCCGGTGGGCGCGAAGCCGGCGCCCGCCTGGAGGGTGACGGCGGCGGCCGGGAGGCCGAAGAGCTGGTCGAGGTCGGGGCGGGCCGGCCGGGAGCGGCCGAGGATCGCGTCGAGGAAGCCCACGGCGGCCGTCACCCGCCGAGCCGGGCGGAGAGCCGGGCCAGCCGGTCGAGGCGCTGTTCCAGCGTGGGGTGCGAGGACAGCAGCCGGCCCAGGCTCGCCCCGGGCGACAGCGCGGGCGCGAAGAAGAAGGCGTTGAACGGCTCGGCCTGCCGCAGGTCCCGGGTGGGGATGCGGGCCATCTGCCCGGAGACCTTGGTCAGCGCCGAGGCCAGCGCGGACGGCCGACCGGTGAGCAGGGCGCCCGCGCGGTCGGCGGACAGCTCGCGGTAGCGGGACAGCAGCCGGGTGAGCAGGAAGCTGATCACGTAGACCACGGCGCTGATGAGCGGGATGAGGAGCAGGGCGACGTTCTGGTTGTCCCGCCCGCCCCGGCCGAAGAGGCCGGTCCACAGGGCGATCCGGGTGATCAGTCCGGCGAGCACGCCGAGGAAGGCGGCGATGGTCATCACGGCCACGTCCCGGTGCGCGACGTGCGACAGCTCGTGCGCGAGGACGCCCTCCAGTTCCTCCGGCTCCAGGCGGCGCAGCAGTCCGGTGGTGGCGCAGACCAGCGCTTTCTTCCGGCTGCGGCCGGTGGCGAAGGCGTTCGGTACGTCGGTGTCGGCGACGGCCACGCGCGGCTTGGGCATGTCGGCCAGCGCGCACAGCCGGTCCACCGCGCCGTGCAGCTCGGGTGCCTGCGCCGGGGTCACCTCGCGGGCGCCCATGCTGAACGCGGCGATCCGGTCGCTGAACCAGAACTGCGCCACGAACAGCCCGCCCACCAGCAGCACGATCAGCGGCCACGCCTTGCCCAGCGCCGCGATCAGGAAGCCGGTGAAGATCACATAGAGCAGCCCGATCAGGAACATGGTGAGAACCATGCGCCGGGTCAGGCCCCTATCGGGGACATATCGGGTACGGGCCACATATCCAACGTAAGAACCGATGGCTCAGGGGTCCAGTCGGGCGGCCACCGGCAGGTGGTCGCTACCGGTGGTGGGCAGCGTCCAGGACGAGACCGGCTCCAGGTCGCGGACCAGGATCTGGTCGATCCGCGCCATCGGGAAGCCGACCGGCCAGCTGAAGCCGAAGCCGGCCCCCGCGGCGCCCTGCGTGGAGCGGAGCTGGGAGGTGAGCGGGGCCAGCGCGCCGTCGTTCATGGTGCCGTTCAGATCGCCCAGCAGGACCGCCCGGTCCAGCGGCTCGGCGGCGATGGCCCGGCCGAGCAGGTCGGCGGCGTCGTCCCGTTGCCCGGCGGTGAACCCGGCGCGGAACTGGACGCGGACCGAGGGCAGGTGCGCCACGTAGACGGCGAGGTCGCCCAGCGCCGAGTCGACGGTGGTGCGCATGGCCCGCGTCCAGCCCATGCCGATGTCGACCGGCTCGGTGTCACCGAGCGGGTATCGGCTCCACAGCCCGACCGTGCCCTGCACGGCGTGGTGCGGATAGGCGGCGGCCAGCGCCTCCTCGTACGTCGCCAGCTCGTCCTGCGGCAGCTCCTGGAGCGCGAGCAGGTCGGCCCCCGACTCCGCGAGCCGGCGGGCGGTGCCGGCCGGGTCGGCGTTGCCCGCGTCCACGTTGTGGCTGACGACCATGAGCGCGCCGCCGTCGCCGGACTTGTCCAGCAGCAGGCCGCCGAAGAGGTTGAGCCAGACGAGTGCGGGGACGAGCAACGCGGCCACCGCCGTCACCGAGCGGCGCAGCACGGCACACAGGGCCAGCACGGGGATGGTCAGCCCGAGCCAGGGCATGAAGGTCTGGAGCAGGCTGCCGAGGTTGCCGATCGTGTTGGGGACCCTGGCGTGCAGCGTCATCACGAGCGCGAGGGCCAGGGCGAGACCCGCCACCACCCAGCCCCGCCGCCAGCGGCCGACGCGGTCGCGCCAGCGCGGCTTGGCCTTGGTCGTGGGCTCGGCTCGGGCCTCGGCCTCGGCTCGGGGCTCGGCCTCGGGTGGGGTGCCGCCGGCACCACCGGCGCCCTCGGCGCCCTCGCTCTTTCCGGTCCCAGCGCCTTTGTCCGCGCCGTCGTCCGGCCTGGTCTCCGGGGTGTACAAGCGTGCCATCCGCTCCCTCGCTGACCGTCGCGCTCCGCCCCGGGCACTTACACGGACCCCGGACGGTCTGAATATGACGTCCGGTCTCAAGACGGTCACGGCGGGGCGCGAGGTTCCGTTATATCAGCACTCTTCTCAACCCTCCTCCCGCCTCTTTCCGCTCGTGCCCGACGGTGCGAGGATGGGTGTCGATCCGGGGACGCCGTTCATGGCGCTTCGAGACGACGAACAGGAGCACGCACGATGACCCTCCACACGCCTGCCCAGACACCGGCCAAGCCGGAGCAGCCGGGCCTGTACGGCGGCAAGAGCAGCCGCCGCGTCACTGTCCGGGACATAGCCGCGGCCAAGCGGCGCGGCGAGAAGTGGCCGATGCTGACCGCCTACGACGCGATGACCGCGTCCGTCTTCGACGACGCCGGTATCCCGGTGATGCTGGTGGGCGACTCGATGGGGAACGCCCACCTGGGATACGACAGCACGGTGCCGGTCACGCTGGAGCAGATCACCATGCTGGCCGCCGCCGTGGTGCGGGGCACGCGGCGGGCGTTGATCGTTGGCGACCTGCCGTTCGGGTCGTACCAGGAGGGGCCGATCCAGGCCCTGCGCAGCGCGACGCATCTGGTCAAGGAGGCCGGGGTCGGCGCGGTGAAGCTGGAGGGCGGCGAGCGTTCGGCCGACCAGATCCGGCTGCTGGTGGAGTCGGGCATCCCCGTGATGGCGCACGTCGGGCTGACGCCGCAGTCGGTCAACGCCTACGGCGGCCACCCCGTGCAGGGCCGGGGCGAGGAGGCGGCGCAGCAGCTGCTGCGGGACGCCAAGGCGGTGCAGAACGCGGGCGCGTTCGCGGTGGTGCTGGAGCTGGTGACGGCGGAGCTGGCCGCCGAGGTGACCCGGAGCCTGCACATCCCGACGATCGGCATCGGCTCGGGCGCGGAGTGCGACGCCCAGGTGCTGGTCTGGACGGACATGGCCGGGATGACGGAGTGGCCGGGCGGCCGGACGCCGAGGTTCGTCAAGCAGTACGGGCGGCTGCGCGAGGCGCTGGGTGACGCGGCGCGGGCGTTCGCGGAGGACGTCGTCGGCGGGGCGTACCCGGCGGAGGAGCACAGCTTCCACTGAAGCGTGTCGCGGAAGCCGTGGGGCGCCCGATTCCGGCCGTGGTCGACAGTCGCGACAGAGCGACCCTGCCTGATGTGGCGCGGCCTGTGAGCTGCCCGCGAGGGCGCCCGAGGATCGATCGACGGCCGTCTGGCGGTTGCGCGACACGCCTTGCCCCCGGCAGACACGGCAGGCACGGCAGGCACGGCAGGGGCCCGGTGGACCGCTCGTCTCAGGCGGTCCGCTGGGCCTTCGCCTTCTTGCCGTAGTAGATGGCCATGTTGGACGAGACGCCGGCCACCATGATCCACGCGATGCCCAGCCAGTTCCCCTTGGTGAACGAGACGACCGCCGCCACCACGGCGAGGAGGCAGACGGTCAGGGCATAGAGGGCGAGTCGGCGCGGGCTCATGAGGGGCTCCGGAATCGTCGTCGGCGGCGGGCGGACTCCATTGTCACGCACGCCCCCGGACAGCTCAGATGTCGGTCAGCCGGACGCCCGCGTGGGCCTTGTAGCGGCGGTTGACCGAGATGAGGTTGGCGACGAGGGACTCGACCTGGTGGGCGTTGCGCAGGCGGCCGGCGAAGACGCCGCGCATGCCGGGGATGCGGCCGGCGAGGGCCTGGACGATCTCGCAGTCGGCGCGGTTCTCGCCGAGGACCATGACATCGGTGTCGATCTTCTCGATCGTCGGGTCCTGGAGGAGGACGGCCGACAGGTGGTGGAACGCGGCGGTGACGCGGGAGTCGGGCAGCAGCGCGGCGGCCTGCTGGGCGGCGCTGCCCTCCTCGGGGACGATCGCATAGGCGCCCTGCTTGTCGAAACCGAGCGGGTTGACGCAGTCCACGACGAGCTTCCCGGCCAGCTCCGCGCGCAGCGACTCCAGGGTCCGGGCGTGGCCGTCCCACGGCACCGCCACGATGATCACATCGCTCTCGCGGGCGCAGCCGGCGTTGTCGAGGCCCCGGACACCGTGGCCGAGCTCGTCGGCGGCGGCCTGCGCGCGATCGGCGGCGCGCGATCCGATGATCACCTCGTGCCCCGCTCTGGCCAGCCGGTAGGCGAGCCCACGGCCCTGGTCCCCGGTACCGCCGAGCACGCCGATCACGAGCCCGGAGACGTCGGGCAGGTCCCAGGGGTCCTTGGCGGGAGGCTTCGGCGCAGTGTTATCAGAGGTCATATTCAGATCCTCCCACCCCGGGGCTCAGGCGCCCTTGTCGTGATCGTCCCCCTCCCCGGCTGAATCTTTGTCGTCCTTGTCGTTCCAGCGCGGGTCGTCACGCCACTCGGCGTTGCGCTCGCGGACCGTGTCCATCGCGTGCTCGGCCTCGGCGCGGGTGGCGTAGGGGCCGAAGCGGTCCTGGGCCGGGCATTCCCGGCCCTCCTCCACCTTTTGATGCTTGAGGCAGTAGTACCACTCGCCCTCGCGGCCGGCGGGCTTTCGTCTGAACAGAGCAGCCATGCCCTCATCCTGCCCGCCCGTAGACTCAGTTGCATGTCTGGCCAGTCACTCGTCTCCCCCGGCAGGATCTCCCCCACGCGCTCCGTGCCGTCCGCCATCCCGCGCCCCGAGTACGTGGGCCGACCGGCGCCCACTCCTTATACCGGGCCGCACGCGCAGGACGCGGAGACCGTCGAGCGGATGCGGGTGGCCGGGCGGATCGCGGCGCGGGCCCTGACGGAGACGGCGGCGCACATCGCGCCCGGTGTGACGACGGACGAGCTGGACCGGATCGCGCACACGTTCCTGTGCGACCACGGCGCCTACCCCTCGACGCTGGGCTACCGGGGCTTCCCGAAGTCGCTGTGCACCTCGGTCAACGAGGTCATCTGCCACGGCATCCCCGACTCCACGGCGCTGCGCGCGGGCGACATCGTCAACCTCGACATCACGGCGTTCGTCGGCGGCGTGCACGGCGACACCAACGCGACGTACCTGGTCGGCGGCGAGGCGGCGGTGGACGAGGAGTCGCGGCTGCTGGTGGAGCGGACCCGGGAGTCGCTGAACCGGGCGATCAAGGCGGTGCGGCCGGGCCGGCAGGTCAACGTGATCGGCCGGGTGATCGAGTCCTACGCGCGGCGCTTCGGCTACGGCGTGGTGCGGGACTTCACCGGGCACGGGATCAATACGTCCTTCCACTCGGGGCTGTACATCCCGCACTACGACGACCCCGAGGCGACGACTGTGATGGTGCCGGGGATGACGTTCACCATCGAGCCGATGCTGACGCTGGGCACCCACGAGTGGGAGATGTGGCCGGACGACTGGACGGTGGTCACGAAGGACCGGAAGCGGACGGCCCAGTTCGAGCACACGCTGCTGGTGACGGACGACGGCGCGGAGATCCTGACCCTGCCGTGACCCACTGCCCTGATCCACTGCCCTGACCCGCCCCCGGTTCTTCCCCGGCCCCGCTCCGGCCGCACACCTCTTCGGGCGCCTTTCCAGTGAAGATTTCCGATAAGAGCGTTTTCCGCTTTGTGTGGAGGTGTGGGCGCGAAAGGCTGCCGCCCAGGTACGCGACATCCACAAGGAGTACGTCCTGGGCACCTCCATCCGCAGAGCAAGGGCGTTCTGCGCAGTCCCCGTCCTGCTGGCCGCGGTCGCCTGCGGCTCCAGCGTCGGCTCGGCGTCGGTCGATCCGCGCGACGTCGGTCCGGCGTCGGGCACCATCACCTGGTACGCCATCAACTTCGGACCCGATGAACTGCCGCAGCGGCTCATCACGGCGTTCGAGAAGGAGCACCCGGACATCACCGTGGAGTTCCAGGCGGCACCGAACAACACCGACACCGTGCGGGCCACGCTGACCACCGAGATCTCCGGCGGCTCCGGCAGCATCGACGTCTACAGCGGCGACGTCATCTGGCCCGCCCAGTTCGGCGAAGCCCACCTCGCCATGCCGCTGGACGAGCACCTGCCCGAGGACTTCTGGGACCGGTTCCCCGAGGATCGGGCCGCGGTGACCGAACACGACGGCGAGCACGTGGCGGCACCCCTCTACACCGACATCGGCTTCCTCTACTACCGCAAGGACCTGCTGGAGCGGCACGACCTGCCGGTGCCCGAGACCTGGGAGGAGCTGGCCGAGACGGCCGCGACGCTCCAGGAGGCCGGGGACGTGCCGTACGGATATGTCGCCCAGTGGGCCAACTACGAGGGGCTGACCGTCAACTGGACCGAGCTGTCCGCCGCCGCCGGCGGACGGAGCGTCTCGGCGGACGGCGAGCGCAGTGAGATCGACTCCAAGGCCAACCGGCGGGCGCTCGACTTCATGCGCGGGATGCTGGCGGACGGGGTGGCGCCCTCGGCGATCACCAGCTTCCAGGAGCCGCAGTCCCTCCAGACATTCGCCGAGGGGGACGCCGCCTTCCACCGCAACTGGGCCTACGCCTACGCCGACGCCAACAACCCGGAGCTCTCCAAGGTCGCGGGGAAAGTCGGCATCGCCCCGCTGCCCGCGTTCGGGGACGGCTCGGAGCCCGGACCGTCGGGCGTCGGCGGCTGGAATCTGATGGTGAACCCGCACAGCGAGGCCATCGGCGCCGTGCTCGCCTTCATCGAGTGGATGACCGGCCCCGAGGCGCAGCGCATGCTGGCGGAGAACTCGGTGATCCCGGCCGCCTCCTCGGCGCTCGAAGACCCGGAGCTCCAGCGGGACAACCCGGTGCTCGCCCATGCCGCCGAGGTCCCGCTGGTCTCCCGGCCCGCCGCCACGCCCCGCTATCCGCAGGTCAGCTACGGCATCTTCACCAACGTCAACGGCTCGCTGGCCGGCTCCACCGCGCCCGGCGCGGCCCTGAGATCGGCCGCCGGGGACATCCAGCGGGCGCTGGAGGACAACGCCCTGTGAGCGACGGACACGCGGCCACCGGACCACACGCACCCACGACACCCACACGTCGCCGCGTGGCCGGAGAAGCGAACGGGATGAACCAGTGAGCGACGGACACGCGGCCACCGGACCACACGCACCCACGACACCCACACGTCGCCGCGTGGCCGGAGAAGCGAACGGGATGAACCAGTGAGCGACGGACACGCGGCCACCGGACCACACGCACCCACGACACCCACACGTCGCCGCGTGGCCGGAGAAGCGAACGGGATGAACCAGTGAGCGACGGACACGCGGCCACCGGACCACACGCACCCACGACACCCACACGTCGCCGCGTGGCCGGAGAAGCGAGCGGAGTGAACCAGTGAGCGACGGACACGCGGCCACCGGACCACACGCACCCACGACACCCACACGTCGCCGCGTGGCCGGAGAAGCGAGCGGAGTGAACCAGTGAGCGACGTTTCCCCGGGTGGGGCCGGGCAGCCGGACGACGAACGCACGGCGGCCTACGGGCGGCCGGAGTCGCCGCCGCTGTCGGAGCGTATGTCGCTGGAGAAGCGGCCCACGGCCGGTCCGCCGCCGCCCTCCTGCAGCGGCGAAGGGGGCGGCAGCGGTGACGACGGCGGGGTCGTCAGACCGCGGCGTTCGATGCTGGAGCGCCGGTTCGCCCGCCTGGGGTGGTGGTTCGCCACACCCGCGCTGCTCGTGGTGCTGGCCGTCACGCTCTTCCCCGTGAGCTTCTCCATCGCGATGAGCCTGAGCGGCGTGGAGGTCTCGGCGGACGGCTTCCGGCTCTCCGGCTTCACCACCGACCACTACCAGCTCCTGCTGGGCTCCGAGCGCTGGCGGCACGCGCTGTCGTTCACCGTGCTCTACACCATCGGCACCGTGCTGGTCGAGCTGCTGCTCGGCACCCTCATCGCGCTGGTGCTGGAGCGGCTCGGCGGTGCCGGGCGCGGCTGGATGATGGCGCTGCTGCTGCTGCCGTGGGCCATGATCACCGTCGTCTCGGCGCAGCTGTGGGCCTACATGTACAACGGGGTGTACGGGGTGCTGACCACCCTCTCGGAGGATGTGACGGGTCAGCCCGTGCAGTTCCTCGGTACCCGGATGCCGGCGATCCTGTCGATGGCGGTGGCCGACATCTGGAAGACCACCCCGTTCGTGGCGATCATCGTGCTGGCGGGGCTGATGATGCTGCCGTCCGACGTCGTCGAGGCGGCCCGGGTGGACGGGGCCGGGGCGTGGACCGCGTTCTGGCGGGTGCGACTGCCGCTGCTGCGGCCGGCGCTGACGATCGCGGTGCTGTTCCGCGTCCTCCAGGCGTTCGGCCTGTTCGACCTGCCGTTCGTGCTGACCGGCGGCGGCCCGGGGGACGCCACCGAGTCGCTGGCCCTGCTCGGCTGGCAGGCGATGTTCACCAACCTCGACTTCGGGCCCGGCGCCGCGGTGGCCGCGAGCACGGCGGGCCTGGTGCTCGTCGGCTGTCTGCTCTTCCTGCGCGCGTTCCGGTCCCGGGTCGGAGACGAGGAGGCGGGGCATTGAGACGCATCCGGCTGACCTGGACCCATGGCGCGGCGCTGCTGATCGCCGCCTTCGTGGCGGCGCCGCTCTACTGGATGGCCGTGACGTCCTTCAAGGGGCAGGCGGAGATCGGCACGAGCCCACCGACCGCCTGGCCGGACGACGGCACCTGGGTCAACTACCGGGACGCCTTCATCGACAACGACTTCGGCACCTATCTGCTCAACTCGGTGTTCGTCTCCGTGGTGGCGACCGTGCTCGTTCTCAGCCTCAGCTCGTTCGCCGGCTACGCGCTGGCCCGGCTGCCGCTGCGCGGCAAGGCGCCGATCATGGTGGCGCTGCTGATGATCTCGCTCTTCCCCACGATCGCGCTGGCCGCGCCGCTCTTCCTGCTCATGCGCGACATCGGGTGGCTGAACAGCTATCAGGGGCTGATCCTGGTGTACACGGCGCTGAACGTGCCGTTCGCGGTCTGGATCCTGCGGAACTTCTTCCTCGGGATCCCGAAGGAGATGGAGGAGGTGGCCTGGGTGGATGGCGCCTCGCCGCTGCGCACCGTGCTGTCGGTGATCCTGCCGCAGGCCAGGCCGGGGATGTTCACGGCGGCGATCTTCACCTTCACGGCCTGCTGGACCGAGTTCCTGATCGCCCTGACCCTCAACACGGCGGACCGGTACCGCACGATGCCGGTCGGCCTGGCGCTGTTCGGCAGCCAGTTCACCATCCCCTACGGAACGATCTTCGCCGCCGCGACCGTCTCGGTGCTGCCGATCGCCCTGCTCGTCCTGGTCTTCCGCCGCGCCGTGGTCTCCGGGCTCACCGCGGGCGCGGTGAAGGGCTGACCCTCCCGGACCGCGCACAGAGTTGGTGATCCCCATGCCGTCGCCCTCGCCGTCGTCGTCGTTCCGCCCCGCACCGGCCTGGCTGGCCGACGCCGTGCTGTACCAGATCTATCCGCAGAGCTTCGCCGACGCCAACGGGGACGGCGTCGGGGACTTCGCGGGTATCACCGCACACCTCGACCACCTGGCCTGGCTCGGGGTGACCACCGTCTGGCTGAACCCCTGCTTCGCCTCACCGTTCAACGACGCCGGCTACGACATCTCCGACTACCTGTCCGTCGCCCCGCGCTACGGCACCGCCGACGACCTCGCCGAGCTGGTCGACGAGGCCGGCCGCCTCGGCATCCGGGTCCTGCTCGACCTCGTCGCCGGCCACACCTCCGACCAGCACCCCTGGTTCCGGCACGCCGTCGACGACCCGGCCGACCACCGGTACATCTGGACGGAGGAGACGGACGGGCTGCCCGACCGGTTCGTCCGCTCGCCCGGGAGCCGGCCCGGCGGCTATCTGCCGAACTTCTTCGACTCCCAGCCCGCCCTCAACTTCGGCTACGCCCGCGAGGACCCGGCCGAGCCGTGGCGGCAGCCGGTGTCCGCCGACGGCCCGCGCGCCAACCGCGCCACGCTGCGCGAGATCATGGACCACTGGCTGCGGCTCGGCCTGGCCGGCTTCCGGGTCGACATGGCGCACTCACTGGTCAAGGACGACCCCGGGCTGCGTGCGACGAGCACGCTCTGGGCCGAGCTGCGCGCGTGGCTGGACCGCACCCACCCCGACGCCGCCCTGCTGGCCGAGTGGGGCGACCCGGCCGTGTCCGTGCCCGCCGGGTTCCACTCGGACTTCTTCCTCCAGTTCGGCGGCCCCTCGGACGGACTGCCGCTGCGCTCCCTGTGGCACAACGGGCACGGCACCGTCGCCGAGCACTGGACGCCGGACCCGTGCTACTTCGACGCCGAAGGCGGCGGCACGGCGGGCACGTTCGTCACCGCCTGGCAGTCGGTGAGCGCCGTCATCGGCGACCGCGGATTCTGCACGCTGCCGACCGCCAACCACGACTTCTCGCGGCTGGCCTGCGGACCGCGCACGGCCGAACAGCTCCCGCCCGCCTTCGCGTTCCAGCTCACCTGGCCCACCCTGCCCGCGATCTACTACGGCGACGAGATCGGCATGCGTTTCCTGCCGGACCTGCCCGACCACGAGGGCAGCGCGATCGGCCCCCGCTACAACCGGGCCGGCTCCCGGACCCCGATGCAGTGGGACGACTCGCCGGGCGCGGGTTTCTCCACCGCCCCCGCCGACCGCCTCTACCTGCCGCTGGACCCGGACCCGGGCCGGCCGACCGTCGCCGCCCAGCGCGCCGACGAATCCTCGCTGCTCCGCCTGGTCCGCAGGCTCATCGCGCTGCGCCGGGCCACTCCCGAGCTGGGCGGCCGGGCCGGCGTCGAGGTCCTGCACAGCGGCTATCCGCTGGTCTACGTGCGCGGCGACCGCTATCTCGTCGTCGTCAACCCCCGCCGCGAGCCGGCCTCGTTCACCCTGCCCCGGCCCGAACCGGCGCCCACCGCACGGCCGGTGGAGACGTCGGGGGTCACCGTGTCCGGGCGGGAGATCACCGCCCCGGGCTTCAGCTTCGGGATCTTCGCGCTGTAAGGTTCCCCGGAGAAAACGGGGGAACCGGGGGACGAACGTGTTCGGAATCATCAGGCCCTGCCGGCACCGCCTGTCCGAGGGGCTGGCGGCCGAGTGGCTGGCCCATCTGTGCGGGCTGTGCCTGGCCCTGCGGGGAACGCATGGCCAGTCGGCGCGCGTCGCCACCAACTACGACGGGCTGCTGATATCCGTCCTGTTCGACGCCCAGACGGAACGGTCGCCCGCCGCCCGGCGCACGGCCGGGCCGTGTCCGCTGCGGGCGATGCGGACAGCGCCGGTGGCGCGCGGCGAGGGCGCGAAGCTGGCGGCGGCGGTCTCGCTGGTGCTGGCGTCGGCCAAGATCAGGGACCACGTGCTCGACGGCGACGGGGTGCTGGCGCGGCGCTCCCTGGCCGCCGCCGCGCGACGGGTCGCCCGGGGCTGGGACGCGGCCGGGGCGCGCGGTGGCGCGGCGGTCGGGTTCGACACGACGGTGCTCGTGGAGGCCGTGGACCGGCAGCAGGGGATCGAGGCGCTGGCCGGGCCGGGCACGCCGCTGCTCGCGGTGACCGAGCCGACGGAGACGGCCACGGCGGCGGCGTTCGCGCACACCGCCCTGCTCGCCGGGCGGCCGGGGAACGCGGAGCCGCTGGCGGAGGCCGGGCGGCTCTTCGGGCGGATCGCCCATCTGCTGGACGCCGTCGAGGACATGACGGCCGACGCGGCGTCGGGCGCGTGGAACCCGATCGCCGCCACCGCGACGCCGCTGCCCGAGCTGCGGCGGCTGTGCGACGACGCCGCGCACGGGGTGCGGCTGGCACTGCGCGAGGCCGAGTTCACCGACCGGCGGCTGACGCACATCCTGCTCGACCACGAACTGCGCCGCGCCGTGGACCGCGCGTTCGGCACGACGTGCGGGCACGGGGCGCACGGGGCGCGGGCGCTGTCGGCCCCGGGCGGTCCCTACGGGCCTCCGTACGGACCGCCCGGCGCGCCGCCGGAGCCACCGCCGCCGAACCGGGGCAGGCGGCGCGGGATGGTGACGGGCTGCGCGGTGTGGACCGGGCTCTTCTGCACCTGCCAGTTGTGCTGCCGCGACCCGTACCACGATCCGTGGAGCGGCGAGGAGCGCGAGGGCTGGTGCCACAAGTCCGACTGCGGTGACTGCTGCGGTGGCTGCGACTGT
Organism: Streptomyces sp. NBC_01803; assembly: GCF_035917415.1. Lineage (NCBI taxonomy): Bacteria > Bacillati > Actinomycetota > Actinomycetes > Kitasatosporales > Streptomycetaceae > Streptomyces > Streptomyces sp. NBC_01803. The sequence continues at coordinate 4,714,406 of NZ_CP109073.1, read as the reverse complement.
GGCTGCGGCGACGGCTGCTGCTGCGACTGCGACTGCGACTGCAACTGCTAGGGACGCTCAGGCGGCGGCGGTGATGCCGCCGCAGGCGCGGATCTCGCGCTCGCTGGCGTTTCCGCCCGTGACCATCACGGCCACCCGCTGCCCGGCGAAGTCCCCGGGGGCGGCGAGCACGGCGGCCAGCGCGGCGGCACCCGCGCCCTCGGCCAGGGTGTGCGCGTCGCGCATCAGCGTCCACTGGGCCTCCGCGATGGCGTCATCGTCGACGAGCACGAAGTCGGCCAGACGCGAGCGCAGCAGCCCCTGGGGCAGCGCGAACCCGCAGCCGGCGGCGAGGCCCTCCACCCGGGTCCGGTTGGGCCGGGTCAGCGGCACACCCGCCCGCCAGGACTCGTACGCGGCGGGCGAGGCGGCGGACTGGACGGCGATCACCCGGCAGCCGGGGGCCACGGCGGCGGCGACCAGACAGGCCGCGGCGGCGCCGCTCCCCGCCCCGACCGGCACCACGATCGCGTCGAGCGCGGGCTCCCGCTCGAAGACCTCCAGGTACGCGGTGGCGACCCCGGCGATGAGGGCCGGTTCGTCGCCCGCGCTGACCAGCCGCATGCCACGGTCGGCGGCGACCTTCCCGGCGTGCGCGGCGGCGGCGTCGAGGTCCGCGCCGTGCTCGATCAGCTCGGCGCCCAGCGCGCGCACCGCCCGCGCCTTGGCCGGGTTCGGGTCCTCGGGCATGACGATGACGCAGGGCGCGCCGAACCGGGCGGCGGCGTAGGCGAGGGACTGGGCGTGGTTGCCCGTGGAGTACCCGAGGACGCCGCGGGAGCGTTCGGCCGGGTCCATCCCCGCGAGGAGGGTGAGGCCGCCGCGCACCTTGAAGGCGCCGGTCGGCTGGGTGTTCTCGTGCTTGATCAGGACGGTGGCCCCGGCGGCGGCGTTCAGCGCCGGGTAGGACCACATCGGGGTGGGCGGCAGGTGGTCCGCCAGCAGGCGGCGGGCGCGCAGGGCGTCGGTGATCGTCGGCGGTCGCATACGACCACGGTGCCACGAACGGGACCAATAGATCCAATGCCGGTTTTCTCTGGACGCATCGATTCTGTCTATAGTTCGAGCGTGCTCGACCTCACCCGGCTCCGGATCCTGGTCGCGGTGGCCCGGGAGGGCTCGGTCACCGCCGCCGCCGAGGCGCTCCACTACGCGCAGCCCTCGGTCAGCCACCACCTCGCCCGGCTGGAGGCCGAGGTGGGCGTGGTGCTGGTGCGGCGGGCCGGGCGCGGCATCCTGCTCACCGACGCCGGGTGGCTCCTGGTGGCCCGCGCCGAGGAGATCCTCGGTCAGGTCGAGTCGGCGCGAGCGGAGCTGGCCGCCCACGCCGGGCTGCGCACCGGCCGGGTGCGGCTGGCCGCCTTCCCCTCGGCGCTGGCGACGCTGGTGCCGCCGGCCGCCGCGCGGCTCGCGGCGGACCACCCCGGGATCGAGCTGGCGCTCACCGAGGCCGAGCCGCCGGAGGCGCTGACCGCGCTGCGGAACGCGGACGTGGACGCGGCGCTGATCTTCGAGCACGGCGAGCCGGTGCCGGGTGACCGACGCCACACCACGGTGACGCCGCTGCGGGAGGAACCGATGTACGTGGTGACGCCGGCCGACGGTGAGTTCGCCGGGCCGCGCGGCCAACTCGCCACGTTCGCCGGGGAGAACTGGATCGCCGGCTGCGAACGCTGCCGCACCCATCTGGCGGCGCTGTGCGAACGCGCCGGGTTCGCGCCGCGGATCACGTTCGAGACCGACGACTACGTGGCCGTGCAGGCGCTCGTCGCCGCCGGTCTGGGGGTCGGCGTGCTGCCGGGGCTCGCGCTCGCCGCGCACCGCCACCCCGGCGTGCGGGCGGACCGGCTGCCCGGCGACCTGCGCCGCGTATCGCTCGCGGTGTACGGAAAGCCGCCCGCGGCACTGCCCGTTCAGGCGTTCGCGGAAGCGTTGTCGGCGGTCGACACGACGGTCTGGTAGCCCTCCGGCGCACCTTCCGCGAGTTCAAACAAACTCTCACGATTTCTTCGCCGTTCCCCCGCGACGTGATGTGCGAACGGTGAGCAACGGAAGGCGATCACACTGCGGCCGTGTGCATATACATGCCGGACAGATCGGGAAAAATCCGGACGATGAACCGGGCGCTTTCGGAAAGTTACAACAAACGACAGCCAAACGGTTGTTGGATGCCCTAATCTTTTTCAACGGCAGAGGCGCGCACTCACGGGGAGATGGTTGCGCGCCTTCTTTGTCGCCGCAGGTCGTTACATTGTCTCCGCAGTGCTGTCGCATCATGGCCTTGGGGGGTTCATGCGTCATCCACAACCATCGCGTACAGGCACGATACGAAGACCAACCGTGGCCGGACACCGCTCAGTCCGAAGCCGCGATACCGCTCGCTGGTATCCACTGGTCGCCGTCGCCGCCGACGCGCTGGGGGTCTTCGTCCCCGTCTCGCTCGCTTATGCCTTCGCCTCCGAAACCCGTCCCTTCGCCTCGGCGACCGTCGCCACGTTCTGCTGGCTCACCGTCCGTTCTCTCGGCCGCCGTTACGGCGCCAGGACGCTGGGCGAATCGCGCGGTTTCCTCGCCACCGTCCACGACTGGCTGATCATGCTCGGCCTGCTCGCCGGTCTCCGCGCGGTGACCGGCGAGACCTCCGCCGTCTCCTCCGCGTTTCTCGGCCTCACTCCCGCCCTGTTGATCACCGCTGTGACCGGCGCGGCGATCCACGGCCACCTGACGGGACAGCGCCACCAGGCGCACGCCCTGCGCCGGGTGCTGGTCGTGGGCGAGCCGGCCACCGCCGACGCGGTCGCCGCCCAGCTCGCCGCCCGCACCGACCACGCCTATGTGGTCATCGGCATCGTGCCGGCCGGCGCCGGCGAGCTGACCGGCGGCGTTCCCGAGCTGGGCCGGCTGATCGACCCGGACCCCGAACCGGCCCTCGCCGTCCCGGATCTGATACCCGAGGGGCCCGACGGCTCCATCGTGCTGGCCGCCGCGCGCCGCCACGACGCGGACATGGTGCTCGTCGTGCCCGGCTCGCGGCTCACCGGGGAGCGGCTGCGGCGGCTGACCTGGGCCGTGCAGGACGCCGGCCTGTCGCTGGCGATCGCCTCCGGGCTGACCGAGGTGGCGCTGCGCAGACTGTCGGTCTCCGCCACCGCCGGCCTCAACCTCCTGCACATCGCGCCACCGCTGCGCCGGGGTACGCAACCGGCGTTGAAGTGCGTGCTCGACCGGGTGGCCGCCGCGCTGATCCTGCTGGTCCTCAGCCCGCCGCTGCTCGCGCTGGCCCTCGCGGTCCGGCTGGACTCGCGCGGCCCGGTGCTCTACCGGCAGACCCGGATCGGCTTCCGGGGCACGCCGTTCACCCTCTGGAAGTTCCGCACCATGGTCGCCGACGCCGATCAGCGGCGGCCCGAGCTGGAGGCGGACAACGAGCACCTGGCCGGACCGCTGTTCAAGATCCGCCGCGACCCCCGCGTCACCCGCCTCGGGCGCGTCCTGCGCCGCACCTCGCTCGACGAGCTGCCGCAGCTCATCAACGTGCTGCGTGGCGACATGGCCCTGGTCGGCCCGCGCCCGCCGCTGCCCGACGAGGTCGCCCGGTACGGCGCGGTGGAGTTGCGCCGGCTCGGCGTGCGGCCGGGCCTGACCGGTCTGTGGCAGGTCAGCGGGCGCTCGGACCTCTCCTGGGACGAGGGGCTGGCGCTCGATCTCTTCTACACGGACAACTGGTCGGTCACCGGCGACCTGGACGTGCTGGCCCGCACCCTCCGCGCGGTGGTCGATGGCCGCGGCGCGTACTAGGGGGCTCAAGAGGCATGGTTCAGCCACCACTCGTACGTCTCCCGGATGCCGCGCGCCAGCGGGATGCCGGGGGCGAAGCCCAGCTTCCGCAGCCGGCCGATGTCGAGCAGCTTGCGCGGCGTCCCGTCCGGCTTGGCCGGGTCCCACGCGACCCGGCCGGTGTAGCCGACGGCGTCGGCGATCGTCGCGGCCAGCTCCGCGATCGTCAGGTCCTCGCCGCAGCCGACGTTGACCGGCGACCCGTCGTCGTACTCGCGCAGCAGCAGCAGGCAGGCCCGCGCGAGGTCGTCGCTGTGCAGGAACTCGCGGCGCGGTGTCCCCGTGCCCCACAGCACCACCTCCGGGCGGCCTTCCCGCTTCGCCTCGTGGAAGCGGCGGATCAGCGCGGGCAGCACATGAGAGGTCTCGGGGTCGAAATTGTCCCCGGGCCCGTAGAGATTTGTCGGCATGGCGGAGATGTAGGACCGTCCGTACTGCCGACGGTAGGAGCGCACCTGGGAGATCCCCGCGATCTTCGCCAGGGCGTACGGCTCGTTCGTCGGCTCCAGCGGTCCCGTCAGCAGCGCATCCTCGGTGATGGGCTGCGGGGCGAGCTTGGGGTAGATGCACGACGAGCCGAGGAACAACAGCCGGTCGACGTCGGCGGCATGCGCCCCGGCGATCACACTGAGCTGGATCCGCAGATTGTCCTCAAGGAAGCGGACAGGGAACGTCTGGTTCGCCATGATCCCCCCCACCGTGGCGGCGGCCAGCACCACGGCGTCCGGCCGGACGTCGCACAGGTACTCCCGCGTCCGCTCCTCGTCCCGCAGATCCAGCTCGGCCCGGGTCCTGGTCACCACGTCGTAGCCCTCGTCCGCCAGGACGCGGGCGATGGCGGACCCGACCAGGCCGCGGTGACCCGCGACGAATATCCGGGTGGCCGGCTGAAGCAGAGTTGTCATGGCACGAGATTGTGCCAGGCACCCCTCACACAATGACCACATCAGATTCATTTAGGGGATCATTCATGGGTAAAACCGCGCTGATCACCGGTGTCACCGGCCAGGACGGGTCATATCTGGCCGAGCTGCTCATGGAGAAGGGCTACACCGTGCACGGGCTCGTGCGCCGCGCCTCGACCTTCAACACCGAACGGATCGACCACGTCTACCAGGACCCGCAGGAGCCGGGCCGGACACTGGTGCTGCACTACGCCGACCTGTCCGACGGAGTGGCGCTGGTGAACCTGCTCCGCGAGCTGCGGCCCGACGAGGTGTACAACCTCGGCGCCCAGTCACACGTCCGGGTCTCCTTCGACGCCCCGATGTACACGGCGGACGTCACCGGGCTCGGCACGCTGCGGCTGCTGGAGGCGATCCGGGCGAGCGGCATCGACACCAGGATCTACCAGGCATCGTCCTCGGAGATGTTCGGCGCGACCCCACCGCCGCAGAACGAGAAGACGCCGTTCCACCCGCGCAGCCCGTACGGCTGCGCCAAGGTCTACAGCTACTGGTCCACGGTGAACTACCGAGAGGCATACGGACTGTTCGCGGTCAACGGCATCCTGTTCAATCACGAGTCGCCGCGCCGGGGTGAAACGTTCGTCACCCGGAAGATCACGCGGGCCGTGGCCCGGATCCGGGCCGGCCTCCAGGACCGCCTGTACATGGGTAATCTGGACGCGGTCCGGGACTGGGGGTACGCGCCCGAATACGTCGAGTCGATGTGGCGGATGCTCCAGCGCGACGAGCCGGACGACTACGTGGTGGCCACCGGAGTGCCGGCCACCGTCCGGGACTTCCTCCAGGCCGCGTTCACCGCGGGCGGTCTGGACTGGACCGAGCACGTCCTGTTCGACCCCAAGTACGAACGGCCCAGCGAGGTGGACGCACTGGTCGGCGACGCCAGCAAGGCGCGCGACCTGCTCGGCTGGGAGCCCGCCGTGCGGTGGCGCGAGCTCGCGGAGCTGATGGTCGAGGCGGACATCGCCGCGCTGGACGCCGAGTTGAGCGGGGCTAGGGTCCGGATCGATCGATGAGCGTTACCGATTCGCGTTGTAGGCGTAGCAACAAGTGCACAACCAGCCGCCCGGTCCGTTGGTCATCAAGTGCGCGAAAGTCCGGGATAACCGGGGTAGCTGGGAAATGGGTGAGGCGATGAGGATTCGACGACAAGCAGACCGAGAGGTCCGCGGGAAGCACCGCAGACGTGGTCTGCGCGCCGGGGTGGCCGTGGGCGCCGTGCTGACGCTGGCCGCGGGGGTGATGGCGGGGTCGAACGTGCTGAACGGCTCGTCCGCCGAGGCCCTCACCCCGCCGGTCGGCGTGACCGCGGAGGAGCTGCCGACCTGGCAGACCAACGGCGTTGTCTACGCGATGGCCGAGGCCGACGGCGTGGTCTACGTCGGCGGCACGTTCTCCACCATCCGCCCGCCCGGCGCCGCGTCCGGCACCCAGGAGCAGCCCGCGCTCAACTTCGCGGCCCTGGACGCCGCCACCGGTGAGCCGGTGGCGAGCTGCGACCTGTCGTTCACCATCGGCACCGGCACCGCGACGATCCGCGCGATGGACGTGTCGCCGGACGGCGAGACGCTGTACGTCGGCGGCAGCTTCGGCTCGGTCAACGGCTCGGGCGCCAGCAGCCTGGCCGCGTTCGACATCCCGAGCTGCGACCGCGTCTCGTTCCCCACCGCGGCCAACGGCATCGTCCGGGCCATCGAGGCGGGCACCGACCGGGTGTACCTGGGCGGTGACTTCACGGAGCTGAGTGGCCAGCAGCGGTCGCGCTTCGGCGCGGTCGACACCTCCGGCGCGGTCCAGAGCTGGACGGCCAACGCCGACGAGATCGGCAAGGCGATCGCTCTCACCCCGGACGGCCAGAACGTCATCCTGGGCGGCGACTTCTTCCGGATGAACGGCGCCGACTCGCACGCGCTGGCCATCGTGAGCGCCAGCACCGGGGCCAATGTGCGCACCTACCCGGTCGGCTTCTTCCACACCAACTCGACGGTGCAGTCCATCGCCACCGACTCGACCAGCTTCTACACGGGCAACGAGGGCACCGGCGGCGGCGTGTTCGACGGCCGGGCGGCGTTCAACCTGAGCAACTTCAACCAGCGCTGGCGAGACACCTGCCTGGGCGCCACGCAGGACGTGCTGCCCTACAACAACGCCCTGTACAGCGTGCACCACGCGCACGACTGCTCCAGCATGGGCGAATTCCCCAACCAGCCGCGCTACCACATGTTCGCGCAGGACGTGACGAATCAGACGAAGCTCGGCTGGTTCCCCAACACCAACGACGGCCTCGGCGAGGCGATCGGCCCGCGCGTGCTGTCCCTGTCCACCGATCACCCGTCGGACAACCGGGACTTCCTCTGGATCGGCGGCGGCTTCACCACCGTCAACGGCGTGGCGCAGTGGGGCCTGACCCGTTTCGCCAGCTCCCCCGACACCGAGACCCCGTCGACCCCGGAGACGCACGCCACCAGCCTCGTCCCCGGGCGGATCGACTTCACCTGGCGGCCCAGCCTGGACCTGGACGACAGCCGGCTCACCTACCGCGTCTACCGCGACGGCGGCAGCTCGCCGGTCCACACCGTGGACTCCAGCTCGGTGCCGTGGGTGCGGACCCAGCTGACCTACGCGGACACCAGCGTGACGGCGGGCGAGTCCCACACCTACCGGGTGACGGCCACCGACGCGGCCGGCAACACCAGCGCGCTGTCCACGCCGGTCACCATCACGGCGGCCGGCAGCGGCCAGCCGTACGCCGACGCGGTCCGCGCCGACAACCCGCTGCTGTACTGGCGGTTCGACGAGCCGGCGAACACCTTCGCCTCCGACTCCTCGGGCAACAACAGCGGCGGCGTCCACCGCGGCGGCCCGACGCGCGGTGTGACCCCGCCGGCCGTGCCCGGCACCGACGCCGCGGGCATCGGCTACGACGGCACGGACGCCTACACCTACAGCGACCGGATCTACTCGGGCGTGACGCGGCTGACCCTGGAGACGTGGTTCAAGACGTCGACCACCTCCGGCGGCCAGCTCATCGGCCAGGGCAACCGCGTCCTGGAGGAGAGCACCACCCGTGACAACAAGATCTACATGCTCAACGACGGCCGCCTGACGTTCGGCCTGTACAACCTCACCTACCGGACGATCACCAGCAGCCGTTCGTACAACGACAACCGCTGGCACCACGTCGCCGCCTCGGTCGGCAACAACGGCATGCGGCTGTACGTGGACGGACAGCAGGTCGCCAGCAGCATCCTGACCACCTCGGCCAGGAACGCCACCAGCTACTGGCGCGTCGGCGGCGACAGCCTCCAGGGCTGGCCCAGCCGGCCGGCCAGCGACTTCTTCGCCGGTCAGATCGACGAGGCCGCCGTCTACGGCGCCCAGCTCTCCGCGACGCGCATCGGCGCGCACTACGCGGCGGCGACGGCGCCGACCGACACGGTCACCGCGGTGGAGCCGACGGCCGACACGTATGTGAACGGCTCGGCCACCACCACCAACTACGGGACCAACTCGCAGCTCGCGGTCCGCGGCACGTCGGCGTACGAGAGCTATCTCAACTTCGATATTCCGGCGGCCCCTTCGGGGCAGGTGCTGAAGAGCGCGGCACTGCGGGTGCGGGTGAGCGGCGACTCGATCGCCGGATCGGTGGACGACTTCAGCGTCGTGCCGATCAACGGCGCCTGGACGGAGACGGGCGCCACGTACGCCACCCGCCCGGCGCTGGGCAGTACGGTGCTGGGCACGCTCAACGCGCCGGACACCCCCGGTGGTTCGCACACGGTCCAGCTGGATCTCGACACCATCGAAGCGGCTCTGGGCAGTCAGTACGACCTGGCGCTGACCAGCGCCGGGACGGACAGTCTGTGGCTGTGGTCCGGCGAGTACTCGACGGCGAGCTACCGTCCCCAGCTCCTGCTGACCTTCGGAGCACCCTGATGCACCTGCGCCTGACGCATCGCGCGCGGGCATCCCGTGCCGCGGCGGCCTTCACGGCCGCCGCGGCGGCGGCGGTGCTGGCGCTGTCCGTCTCCGCCTGCGGCGGCGGGGGCGACGACTCGTCGGCCGAGGAGCCGGCGCCCTCCCCCTCGGTGGAGGGCGAGGACGGCGGGAGCGACGAGCCGACCGACGACGGCATCCCGGACGAGACGGTGCCCACCGATGAACTGACGCCTGCCGAGGGCGAGTTCACCGAGGAGCAGCAGGAGTACCTGACCGACCGGGTCCCGGCGGGCGCCGATCCGGCGGCCATCCTGGAGCTGGGCCAGGAAGCCTGCGACCGTCTCGGCTACCTGGAGCGGCACGACCCGGAGGGCGTGGCCGACGCCCTGAACGAGGGCGAGATCCCGGACGCCGAGGCCGCCATCGAGCACCTGTGCCCCGAATACGCCGAACTGCTCACCCAGTCCGAGTGAGGCAATCCGAGTGAACGCATGAGGAGAAGCGTGACCCGTCTACCGATCGTGGTGGCGATACCGACCAAGAACGAGGCGGCCAACATCACCACCACGGTGCGTTCGGTCATCGATCACTTCGCGGCCGTGGTCGTCGTCGACTCCGACAGCACCGACGACACCCGCGCCCTCGCCAAGGCCGAGGGCGCGGAGGTCGTCCCCTACACCTGGGACGGCAAGTACCCCAAGAAGAAGCAGTGGTGCCTCGACCACGTGCGCCCCGAGATCCCGTGGATGCTGTTCGTCGACGGGGACGAGATGCCGAGCGAGGAGCTGCTCGCCGAGCTGCGCCGGATCTTCCTGGACGGCAGGCCGGTCAAGCCGGCCGCGTTCGACATCCCGCTGGGCTACTGGTTCGGCGGGAAGCGGCTGCGGCACGGCTACACGATCGTCAAGCGCGCGCTGCTGGACCGCACGCGCGCCCGGTTCCCCGAGCCGGACGACCTCGACGCCCCCGGCATGGGCGAACAGGAAGGCCACTACCAGCCGTTGGCCGAGCCGGTGTACCGGCTGAGCGCCCCGATCGAGCACATGGACCTCGACCCGGTGCGCACCTGGTTCGACCGGCACAACCGGTACTCGGACTGGGAGGCGTGGCTGGAGGAGCACCCCGAGGTGCGGGAGCAGATCCGGACCGCCAAGACCCGGCAGGGCCAGATCTTCCACCGGGCGCCGCTGAAGCCGCTGGTGTCGTTCGCCTACGCCTATGTCTACCGGCGTGGCTTCCTCGACGGCCGGGCCGGCTTCGACTACGCGCTGGCGATGAGCTTCTACCGCTGGCAGATCGGCCTCAAGGCCAGGGAACTGCGCGACGGTTAGTCAGCGCGTGGCGTCGGTGCGCGCCCACCGTTCCGAGGAGGGGCGGGGGCGGTGAGCGCGCACGACACCGTCACGCCCGCAGGCGTGCGTAGATGTCGAGCAGCGTGTCCAGCACGCTCTCGATGGTGAAGCTGTCCCGCACCAGCTCGAACGCGGCGCGGGAAGCCTTCTCGTTGGCCTCCCGGTCCAGCAGCTCCAGCACGGCCCGCGCGACCAGCGGCCCGTTGTCGGCGTCCGGCTCGCTCGCCACGACCCGCCCGGCGCCCGCCCGTTGGACATCGGACGCCAGGCCCGTGGTGGCGGTCACGACGACCGGGGTGCCCACCGACATCGACTCCAGCACGGAGACGGAGAAGGCGTCCTGGATGGACGGCAGCACGAACACGTCGGCGGCACGCAGCTGTTCCATCACCTCGTCGCCGTCCAGCGCCCCCACATGGTCGAGCGACCCCCGGACGCCCAGCACCTCGGCCCTGGCCAACGTCCCTTCCAGCGCGCCCGTGTCGGGACCGGCGAGCACGAACCGCGCCTCGGGGTACCGCTCCAGGACGGCGGGCATCGCCCCGATGAAATCCTCCGGCCGCTTCCCGGCCTGCACCCGAGCCAGATACAGCACGGTCGGCGGCCCGGCCGTCACCCGCCGCTTCTCCTGCGCGGCGACGCCGTTGACGAGGCGGAACTGCGGTGCGATGGGCTCCGGCGCCACCACCTCGGCGGTCTCGCGGAGCTCGCGATCGGTGAGGCACAGCACCGCGTCGGCCTTCTTCAGCACGCGCCGCACCCCGAGCGCGTCGACGAGCCGCGCGACCCGCTTCTCGGTCGGGTCGACCATGCCGTGGGTCTGGAGCACCAGCGGCGTCCCGGCCTGGAGGGCGAGCAGGGCGATCGGCAGCGTGATCAAGTCCCGCATCAGATGGACGTGCACGACATCCGCCGATCGCACATAGGCCCAGGCCCGGGCCAGCAGCTCGGGCGAGGTGATGCCGCTCACCTCGAAGCGCGGCAGCACGTGCCGCGCCTGGAACAGCCGGACGGGCACCCCGTCCACATCCCGCGGCATCCGATCGCCGTCGAACCCGTCCCCCAGCGCGACGAGCACCGCCCGCTCCCCGCGCTCACGCAGTCCCCGGCACAGATTCAGCGCGACCCGCGTGGGTCCCCCGAATTCGTGCGTGGGCGTGTGCAGCGTCACCACATGCAGCACCTTCACGGCTGCTCCCCTCCTCCGGCACCAACTGCTCGCACGATGATCTCAGCTCCCGGGGGTGTTTGACGCCGATTCGAGCGGAGTACCGGACTTGTCGCGCACGGTAGTCGCCGCCGGGGCCCAGGAGGTGGCGCCGGAGAAGCGGATCGGCGCCCCCGGCACGACCGCGCCGGCCACCACGGCGGCGAGGTGCGGTGCCATCACGGCGGCGGGGTGTTCGGGCGAGGTGTTAGGGCGTGGTGTTAGGGCGGGGTGGTGCCGGCCGGCTCCGCCACCGCGACGTACAGCGTGAACGGTGGCTTCCAGCCGCTCGACGCGAACGGCGAGCTCGACCCGCGGACCGCGCACCGCCCGACCCGGTCCCACCGTTCCACCGTTCCATCTCGTCCTCCCCGTTCCCCGGGCCCCGTCCGGCGAGGACCGCGCCTTTGGCGTCACCCGACCCGGGCCGCGTCCGCCGCCGGGAGGCGGGCCTCCCCCGCCCGGTGGAGGCCCGCCTCCCCCTCCGGGCCGACCGGCTGACGGGGTGGGGGAAGCCACACCCGACGCGCCCTCCCCTTCCGGCGGCGGCGGACGGATGATGTGTCCCCGATGGCACCCGTACGGACGGAAGGGCGGTGCGAACGTGGCCGGGACCGACACGCTCGCCAGGCAGTTATGGAAGGCGACCGAGCCGATTCACGCGGTGGTGTACTTCGCCCCCGAGCCCGCCGAGGCGGCCCGTTCCACCGGGCTCATCGGCTGGTGGATGGGCTACTTCGCGGGGCGCGTGGCCCCCGCCGGGCCGCTGGACGCCGGAGCCGCGCAGGCGCTCTTCTTCGCCTTCCCGCCCCGCCGGGTGGGGCGGGCGCTGCCGGACGCCTGGTCGCACGCCACGCCGGAGAAGGTGCTGCGCACCCGCATGGAGGCCGCGCAGGCCGCGCTCGAACGGGCCCTGCCGCCCGTCGAACGCCAGGAGTTGGAGCGGCTGGTCACCCTGCTGGAGCGGGCCGTGCAGGGCTGCGGCTACGAGGGCCGGGCGCTGGCCGCCGCCTGGTCCTCGGTGCCCCGCCCGGCCGCGCTCGTCGGGCGGCTGTGGCTGGCGACGACCGTGCTGCGCGAGCACCGGGGCGACGGGCACGTCGTCGCGCTCGTGCACGCGGGCCTGTCCGGGGTCGAGGCCGGCATGAGCCATGTGGCCACGGGCGATGTCCGGCGGGACGTCATCCAGACCAGCCGGGGCTGGACCGACGAGGAGTGGGGCCGCGCGCGCGAACGCCTCACCTCGCGGGGTCTGCTGGGCACCGACGGCCGGCTCACCGAGCGCGGCCACGCGCTGCGCCTGACGATCGAGGAGGACACCGACCGCCTGGCCGTCGGCCCGGTGACCCACCTGGGCCGCGAGGACACCGAGGAGGCGATCCGCCTGGCGGCCCCCCTCAGCCGCCACCTGATCGACAGCGGCGTGATCCCGATGCCCAACCCGATCGGGGTGCCGCGCCCCTGAACCACCGCGCCCCCGAACGATGAGTCACGGCTGCCCCGGCTCCTGACCCCGGCCGCGCCGGTACCCGGCCCGGACGTCCGTCGGGCGTCCGGGCCGGACCCGTTGGTCACCGTCCGCGCCTATACTGCCGCTCAACGTGCGCGTCGGTGGCATACGAGGGCGGGGGGCGACGCCAGTGCTCTGGAAGACCTACGGTGAGCGGCGGATCTACACCAACCACTGGGTGAATCTCTGCCTGGTCGACGTCGAGCAGCCGGACGGCGTCCGCTTCGAGCATCACGTCGTGCGGCTGCGCAACCTGGCCGTGGCCGCCGTGCTCAACGAGCACCGCGAAATCCTCATGATGTGGCGGCACCGCTTCGTCACGGATTCCTGGGCGTGGGAGCTCCCCATGGGCCTGGTGGAGGAGAACGAGACCCCGGGCGAGACGGCCGCCCGGGAGGCCGAGGAGGAGACCGGCTGGCGGCCGGGACCGATGAAGCCGCTGATCTACGCGGAGCCCGCCAACGGCATCACGGACTCGCAGCACCACGTGTTCCGCGCCGATCAGGCCACCTATACCGGGCCGCCGACCGAGAAGAACGAGTCCGACCGCATCGAGTGGATCCCGCTCGACGGCGTGCGGAGCATGATCGACCGGCAGGAGATCGTCAGCAGCGGCTCGCTCGTCGGCCTGCTCTACGTGCTGCTGGACGAAACGGGCCGCTGACGGTCAGGGGCGTGCCTCACTCCGCCCACTTCACGACGGTCACTTCGTCGCCCACCGACAGCTCGCCCGGCCGGGTCACGGAGAACTTCACGCCGAACGACACACCGCCCTCCGGGGCGCGGCGGTAGGTGGCCAGCGTGCGCAGGGGTTCGGGGCCGGCGCGGTGGCCGGTGGCGGGGTCGACCAGGGTGACCGAGCAGCGGATCGCCGTCTTGGTGAAGCCGAGTTCCGTCGTGCCGATGGTGAGGTGGCGGAGCCGGTCCTCGGCGTGGGGGTCGCCGGGCCGACCGTCGAGAACGATGTTGGGGCGGAAGCGGGCCATCGGGAGCGGCTCGTCGGTGGCGGGGGCGCGGGCGTTGAGGGCGGCCAGCGAGACCAGCGTCGTGACGTGCACCGCGCTGCTGTCCGCGTAGCCGGAGGTGCCGGGGGTCTCGCCGTCCGTCACGCGGTCGTGGTCCGGGGGGACGCGGACGAGACGGCTCGGGGCGCCGAGGAACCCGGTGAGCCAGTCGGCCGCCGCCGCGCCCTGGTCGATGCCCGAAAACCAGCTCTTGAAGAGCCGCACCTCGCGGCGCGCGGCCGTCACGCTCACCGGGAGGGAGAGCGGCGGGAAGCCCTCGGCCGTCAGCGTCAACTCCGTGCCGTCGGGAGTGACGTCCGGCCGGATCAGCGCCAGGCGCGGGTCGCGGCGCTGGGTGCGGAAGACGCCGTCCTCGTCGACGATCATGAACGTCCGGTCGTGCGCCAGCCCGGCCGGCGTCGTCATGGCGGTGGTCAGCGGGATGCCCGCGCAACCCTTGACGGGGTACGTGTGCAGCTCAACGACTCTCAAGGCGCTTCTCCAGCAGGGTCACGGCGTACCGTTTGCCGCCGTCGCCGTTCTTGCCCGGCTGCTCACCGACCACCGCGTAGCCCGCGTCCTGGTAGTACTGGCGCAGGCGCGGGTTGGTGGACAGGCAGTCGAGGCGGGCGACGGCGCGGCCGGTGGCCGCGATCCGGTGCTCCGCCTCGGCCAGCATCCGGCGGCCGACACCGGGCGGCGCGGCGCGGCGGTCGATCATCAGACGGTGGATGTACCCGGCGTCCGGCGGCTGTTCGCCCCACGCGCCCGGGTCCTCCCACCACAGCTCCCACGCGCCGGCGACCGGCCCGTCCGGGCCGAGCGTCGCGATCCACACCTCGCCCTCGCGCAGCCGTGCGCGGAAGTGGTCGGCGCCGAGCTCGCCCGGGCGCCACTGGTCGATGCCGCGCTCCAGCTGCCAGCGCGCGGCGGTGTCGCGCAGCCGGACCAGCTCGGCCACGTCCCGCTCGTCCGCCCGCCGGAACGACAGCATGGACAGGGTGTCCGTCATGCCGCCATCCTGCCTCATGATCGATCGGCCGTGCCGGGGCGGGTCGGCCGGTGGTCACGAGGGGGGGCGGCGGACCCGGGTTCCTGGGCTCGGTGCGGGAGCGGTGACCGTGGGAGGTGACCGTGGACGGTGGCCGTGGGAGGTGGCCGTGGACGGCGGCCGTGGAGGGGGCCGTGGGCCCGGACGATGTCGCGGCCGACCTCGTCGGTCAGGTGACGCGGGAAGCCCCGCGCTCCTCGGCATCCGATGACGCGGGGCGCGCCGGAGCTCCGGGCGCCGCTTAGACTGGCCGCTCGGTCGGGGGAGACGTGAGCGTGCGGGGGGGTGGGACGCGGTGACGGTGGACTTCGCCGCGCGGGCGCGGCGGGTGCCCGACCGGGCTGTGCTGTCCCGGCCGCTGTCGGTGCCGCTGATCGCCGGGATCGTCTGCGTGCTGCCGCTCGCCGTGGCCGCGCAGTCGGGCGAGGGGGTCCGGGACACCACGTTCTCCCTCCAGCTCGTCGTGGCCGGCTACGCCGGTATCCGGCTGTGCGCGATGGTGCTCTCCGGGCGGCGGCGGCTGATCCAGGGCGCGTTCTGGCTGTTCAGCTATCTGGCGATGGGCATCGCGCCGCTCGCGCAGAGCGTGCTGGGCCGCGATCCGACGCCCGTGCTCGGCCCGCGCGGCGACACGCAGCTCGCGACCGCCCTGGTGCTGTGCGGGATGTTCGCGTTCGACCTCGGCGCGCTGCTGGCCCGGCACCGCCCGTCGCTGCGCAGCCGGAGCCGCCCGCCCGCCGCCGTGCACCGGCAGCGGCTCTACATCCTGGTGGCCATCGCCTACGTGGCGAGCGCGATGCTCATCCTCCAGCTCGGCGGCCCCCAGGTCTTCTTCGCCAGCCGCCAGGAGATCAGCGCCAGCCTGAACGAGGCCACCGGCACGGCGACGGCCGGCGACACCACGGGCGGCGAGGCGGGCAACGCGCTGCTGCGCGGCTTCGGCACCGTTCCGGCCATGCTCGCGCTGCTCTTCCTGACCCGCTGGATGGTGACCTCGCCCCGGGCGCGGCGGCGGCCGAGCGTGCTGCTGCCCTGGGCCGGACTGCTGGTGATCAACGCGATCGTCAACAACCCGATCTCGAACCCGCGCTACTGGTTCCTCACGGTCCTCTTCGCGCTGCTCTTCACCGTCTTCCCGCGCAGCCCCGTGATGTACCGGGCGGCGCTGGCGCTGGGCGTGATCTTCGCGCTGCTGGTCTTCCCGTTCACCGACCGTTTCCGCTACGACGAGAACGGGCGGCAGGAGGTGGAGACGCAGTCGCTGCTCGAACCGCTGGTCGTCAAGGACTACGACCAGGTCAACATGTTCGCCAACACCATCACCTACGAGGCCGACGGCAACGGCCACACCTACGGGCAGCAGGTGACGGGCGCCGTGCTGTTCTTCGTGCCGCGCGGACTGTGGGAGGGCAAGCCGCAGGACACCGGCTTCCTCGTCGGCGGCTGGATGGGCACCAACAGCGCCAACCTCTCCTCCCCCCTCTGGGCGGAGCTGTGGCTCGACTTCGGCGCGCCCGGCATGCTCGCCGGCTTCCTGGCCGTGGGCTATCTGGCCGCCCGCACCGACCGCAAGTACGTGCAGCGGACGCTGGACGACCCCTCGCCGGGCAACGTGCTGGCCGTCGTCGTCCCGGTCCTCGCCGGCTACAGCTTCATCCTGCTGCGCGGCTCGCTGCTCCAGGCGTCCGGCCGGATCGGGATCGCGCTGCTCTGCCTGGCCCTGGTCACCACCCTGCGCGGGGACCCGAGGGCACAGCTGCGGTGAGCCGGGCCGCCCGACGCGGTCCGGCGCGGCACGATGCGGGCCGTGAACCGCCTCGCCCGCCTCGCCCGCCTCGCCCGCGCCGGTGCCGCCGCGCTGACCGCCTGCCTGCTGCTCACCGCCGCCGCCGAACCGCGCCCGCACGCCACGGCGGCGGCCCCCGACATCGCCGTGGCCGACGTCCGCGCGCACCTGGCCGACCTGGCGGCGGTCGCCGAGGCCAACGGCGGCGACCGCGCCCACGGGCAGCCCGGCTACGCCGCCGCCGTCGACCACCTCCAGGCCCTGCTGGACGAGGCCGGCTGGACGACGGTCCGGCAGGAGTTCACCCACGCGGGCGCCACCGGCTACAACCTCGTCGCCGAGTGGCCGCACACCGCCACCGCCACCGCCACCGCCACCGCCACCGACGAGACGCTGATCGCCGGCGCCCACCTGGACACGGTGCGGTCGGTGCCCGGCATCAACGACAACGGCTCCGGCTCGGCCGTCCTGCTCGAAGTGGCCCTGGCGGTCGCGGAGGCGGACCTGGCGCCGGCGAAGCGGCTGCGGTTCGCCTGGTGGGGCGCCGAGGAGCTGGGCATGGTCGGCTCCCGGCACTACCTGGACACCCTGCCGGACGCCGACCGGGCCGCCGTCACCGGCTACCTCAACTCCGACATGACCGGCTCCGCCAACCCCGGGTACTTCGTCTACGACGACGACCCGGCGCTCGCCGGCGTCCTCACCGACTGGTTCGCCGCGCGCGGCGTCGCCGTCGAGCCGGCCGACGAGATGGACGGCCGCAGCGACCACGTGCCGTTCCTCGACGCGGGCATCCCGGTCAGCGGCCTGTTCACCGGAGCCGGGGAGACGATGACCGAGCAGCAGGCCGCGCTGTGGGACGGCACGGCGGGCGAGC
Organism: Streptomyces sp. NBC_01803; assembly: GCF_035917415.1. Classification (NCBI taxonomy): domain Bacteria; kingdom Bacillati; phylum Actinomycetota; class Actinomycetes; order Kitasatosporales; family Streptomycetaceae; genus Streptomyces; species Streptomyces sp. NBC_01803. The sequence continues at coordinate 4,696,836 of NZ_CP109073.1, read as the reverse complement.
CGTTCGACCCCTGCTACCACCAGGCGTGCGACGACACCGCCAATGTCTCGGAGACCGCCCTCGACCGCACCGCCGACGCCCTGGCACACGCGGTGTGGGAGCTCAGTGCCTGACCACCGTGCGCAGTTCGAGGCCGACCCGCAGCCAGACCGCCCCGGCCTTGGCGGCCGAGCCGACACACAGGCCCCAGGCCGCGCCCGGGATGCCGCCGACCATGTAGCCGACCATCAGGCTGGCGACGGACACGGCCGAGAAGACCACCTGGATCGGCAGCGTGGCGCGCGGCACCAGGACGCGCAGGAGTAGCAGGCCGCAGGTACCCAGCGCCATCGCGGCGTACTGACTGCCCGTGGCGGGCAGCAGCCGGGCCGCCGACTCCCAGGTGTCACCCAGGAGTTCACGGCCAAGCCCGGTGGGCAGCAGGGCGAGCGCGGTGGCCGTCAGCGCCGCGAGCGCGGCGAGGCCGCCGCCCGCGAGGCCGGCGGCGCGGGCCTGCCGGTGCGGGGTGCGGATGCGGCTCAGCAGCGGCGGGCCGAAGCCGGTCGCGGCGTTGAACAGCACGTTCATCGGCCCGAAGAGGGTGGTGGCGCCGCGCAGGGCGCCGACCGCGAGGTGGTTGCCGAAGACGCCGAGGCCGACGATGGCGAGCTGCGAGGCCGCGTTGCCGACGCCGAACTCCACGGCGAACCGGCGCCCCAGGTGTCCCGAGTCCAGCAGCCAACGGGCCCGCGCGCCGCGCGCCGCGCCGCGCGTGAGGCGGGCCAGCAGCAGCACCGACAGCAGCACGGCCGGGATCGCGGACAGGCCCCAGGCCAGCACCATGCGGCCCGGCCCGGTCCCGTACGGCTGGAGGGCCAGCACCGGGATGGCCACCGCACAGCGCAACGAGTCGGCGGCGAGCGCCAGATGCGGGCGGCGCAGCACGGCGAAGGCGTACCGCGCCGTGTCCTGCGTGAGCACGATCGGCAGCACCAGACCGAGCGCCGCCAGGCCCTCGGGGATGCCGCCGGGTATCGCGAACGTGACGGCCGTCAGGGCCGCGCCGAGCAGCGTGGAGGCGTAGGCGGTGAAGGCACCCGAGGCCACGCAGTGCCGGTGCAGCTCCGGCTCGGAGCCCTGGCGCAGCACCAGGGCCTGGCCGACATACGCGCCGGTGAAGCCGAGCAGCAGCGCGAAGACCGTGTAGACGACGGCGAACGAGGCGAAGTCGCCCGCCGTGGACTGCCGGGCCGCGCACACCACCACGGCGATGTTGGTGAGCGCGGCCACCCCCTGGTCGGCGACCGAGGCGGCGACCGCCGCGTTGCGTCTGCTGCTCACTGCCGGGGGGAACCGTCTTCCAGATCGCTCGGGTCCAGGATGCGCAGGCCCAGGGTCTCCGAGCCGATGTCGCGCAGGTCGGGGTCCGGCGGGCGGGGCACGCGGCGTTCCCGGTCCCGCTCGCGGTCCCGGGCGGGCGCGTCGCGGTACCTGATCCGTTCGTCGACGGCGGCGCGCGGGCGCGGCGGCGCCGCGGCGCGGGCGGTGCCGGTGCCGGTGCCGGTCGTGGCGGTGTTCGGGACCGCGTCCTCCGGCTCCCGCCGCTCGTAGTCACTGCCGCTGCCCCAGGAGTGCAGCACCGCGCCGAGCAGGATGCCACCGGCGCCGACCACCAGCTCCCGCACCCGGGCGAGGTCGTCGCGGCGCACCTGGCTCGGGTCGCAGACGACCACCACGCCGTCGACGCGGTCGATGAGCGCGATGGCGTCGGCGTAGGACAGGACCGCGGGGGCGAGGACGACGACGACCGAGCCCTTGGTGTCGGCGTGCCCGATGAGCTGGGTGGCGGCCGGGGAGGTGAGGGCGCGCGGCACGTTCCGCACGCGGCGGCCGGGCACCAGGTCGAAGATCCCGGACTCGCCCGCGTCTATCGGCACCCGCAGGCCGGCCGGCCAGCCGCCGTCCTCGCGGCCGGGCGAGCTGGCCCAGCCGGGACGGACGCCGTCGGCGTGCCGGAGCTGGTCGGTGAGCGTGGGCGTGCGCAGGTCGGCCTCGACCAGCAGGGCGTCCATGCCCATCTCGGCGAACGCCGCCGTGAGGTTGACCGAGGCGGCCAGCGGCGTCTCGATGCTGCCGCGCGGCGCGACCACCAGCAGCCGGCGGCGCTGGGCGAACGTCTCGTCGTAGGCGAGCCGGAACGCGACCGAGCGGTACTCCTCGGCCAGCCGGCCCTCCGCGAGGAGCTGGTCGGGGTGGCCGCGCCCGGTGCGGGGCAGGACGCCGAGGACCGGGGCGCGCAGCGCGCGGGTGACGTCACCCGCCGACCGGACGGTGGGGTCGAACACCAGCCGCACCCAGGCGGCGAGCAGCCCTATGCCGATGCCGACCACGTAGCCGAGGCCCAGCAGCAGCGGCAGGCCGGGACCGGAGGGGCTGCCGGGCGGGACGGCCTCGGTGATGACCCGGCCGCCGCTGGTGTCCACGGACTGCAGGGTGGCGATCTCGGTGTTGATGCCGGAGATCTCGTCGTTGACGCCGGACAGGTCGGCGATGGTGCGGTCGTAGCCGGTGGTGCCCTCCACGCTGACGGCCAGGCGGTCCTCCAGCTCGGCCCGGCGCTCCAGCAGCGGGTCGCGCTGTTGCTCGTAGGACTCGATGGTGCGCTGGATGCTCTCCTCGGCGTCGGCCTGACGGTTCGCCAGGTACGACCGGACGAAGGCGTCGGCACGGTCGGCGGCCACCCGCGGGTCGTCGGCCGAGTACGAGAAGCGCAGCACCTCGGTGTTGGGCGGGTTGGTGACCTGGAGGCCGCTCCTGAGCCCCCTGGCCCGGTCGGCGGGAAGGCCGAGGTGCTCGGCGGCGCCCTGGGCGATCAGGTTGCTCACGGCGGTGCGGCGTTCGGAGCCCATCACCACGCGATCGATGGCGGAGGGCTCGGCCAGCAGGCTGGCCGTCGGGATCCGGACAGTGATCTCGCTGTTGGCGATGTACGTCTCGTTGGCCGAGAGGCCGAGCCAGCCGCCGCCGGCCAGGCCGACGAGGATGCCGCAGATGATCAGCAGCCGGTAGCGCAGGAGCTGGCGGAACTGGTCGCGCAGCAGGTCCGGTTCGTCGTAGGGATGCCCGGAGTGGCCGCCCGGGCCGCCCTGGCCGACGAAGCCGCGGCCGTCGTCGCGCGCTGCGCTCATGCGTCTCTTCCCTTCCGGACGGGCCGCCCGGCCAGGGCCAGTGCCTCGTCGAGCAGTGCGGTGACACGGTCCAGTCCGGCCGCGCGGGACAGGTGGTCGCGGGCGTACCCGGCGCCCCTGGTCCCGATGGCGTCGGCGGCGCCGGGGTCGGCGGCCAGCTCGCGGGCGGCGGCGGCCAGGGCGGCGGGGTCCTCGGGCGGGACCAGGCGGCCGGCGTCGGAGCGGCGGATCTCCTGGGCGGTGCCGCCGCCGGCGGCGACCGAGGCGAGGACGGGCCGGCCGGCCGCGAAGTAGGAGGTGAGCTTGGACGGCACGCTCATGTCGAGCACGGCCGCCCGCTGGGTGACGACGAGGGCGTCGGCCGCGGCCAGCACGTCGGGGAAGTCCTCGGCGGCGGCGGGCGGCAGGAACTCGACGTTGGGCACCCCGGCGGCCAGCTCGGTCAGGCGCGGGCGCTGGCTGCCGTCGCCCATCAGCACGACGCGCAGCTCGGGCGCGTGGCGGGCGGTGTCGATCAGGACTTCGAGCCCCTGCTTGAGGCCCATGTTCCCCGAGTGCAGCAGCACGGTCTGGTCCGGCGGCCAGCCGAGCCGGGCCCTGGTCTTCTCGCGCGGCACGACCGGGCCGCTGACGTGCGACCAGTTGGGCACGAGGCGGATGCGGTCCGCGGGGACGCCGAGCGCGCGGACGCGCTCGCGGAAGGTGTCGTGGATGATGCCGACGAGCGTGGCGCCGCGCAGCACGCGGCGCTCCACGGCGGACGCGGCGGACGCGGCCCGGCCGCCGCCGCTGATGCCGCTCTGCTCGGCGGCGGCGCCCATCAGATCCTGCACGATGGGCACGTAGGGGACTCCGTACCGGCGCGCGGCGCGGGCCGCGAGCACCCCGCCGGCCAGGCTGGGCACCTGGGCGAGCACGGCGTCGGGGCGGGGCATGCGGGGGGGCGCGGCCAGACCGTGGACGAGGATCGACGCCTCGTACAGGGCCCGGCGGGCGGCCGTCTGGCGCGCGGGCACGGAATGGCGTCTTCGGTGTATGCGTACTCCGGCGCGCTCGTCCACCTGGCGCCACTTCCCCCGCCAGGCGGGGTCGACGCGCCAGGCCGGATAGTGCGGCATACCCGCGAGCACGTGCACCTCGGCGCCGCGCGCGGCGGCGAGGTGCTCGGCGATCTGCGCCGCGTACGGGCCGATACCGGCCTGTTCGGGCGCGTAGTTCGTCGACACGAGCAGCAGTCGTTCCACGCCGGAGCGTGACGTGTCGCGCACGGTGAAACTCCTCCCCCTCGATCCGCCTCCCCCGGCAGCGATAAGTATCCAGCCTATCCGCAGAACTCCACCCCATGTCAGCATGCGGACCTCTCTGGCGGCCGATCGGGCGTTATGGTTCGGTTGATCAGCCAAGGGCCAAGGGGCCGTGAACCAGCGGGGGGGCCGGGCATATGCCGCACACTGTAGGTTACGCGCCGGGGGTCTACGACCTTTTCCATGTCGGGCATCTCAACGTGCTGCGGCATGCCAGGAGTCGCTGCGACTATCTCGTCGCCGGGGTGGTCTCCGACGAGATGGCGGAGCTGGTCAAGGGACGGCCGCCGGTGATACCGCTGGTGGAGCGGCTGGAGATCGTCCGCAGCATCCGTTATGTGGACGCGGCGTTCGTGGAGACGGTGCCGGACAAGCTGGACACCTGGCAACAGGTCCGCTTCGACGTGCTGTTCAAGGGTGACGACTGGCGGGGCACGGCCAAGGGCGAGAAGCTGGAGCGCGACTTCGCGACGGTGGGCGTGGAGATCGTCTACTTCCCCTACACCGTGCACACCTCCAGCACTCAGCTCAGGGGCGCCCTGGACGCGCTGAGGGCCGACAGCTCGCGGAACCACTTCACCGAGAACGCCGCGCAGAAGACCACGTAGACCGCGCACAGCGCCGCGTAGCCGAACCGGAAGGCGCGCTCGCTGCCGAGCAGGACGAACACGGTGCACAGCACCCCGTAGTCCACCGGCAGCAGCGCGACGGCCCGCAGCCGCGAGGGGGGCGCGGCCGTCTCGCCCGGCCGGGGCGGGGACTTGGGCTTGAGCTTGTCGGTGAGCAGCCCGCCGAAGAAGATCAGCACGGCGGCCGACTGGAACACCAGCGGCACCAGCAGCCAGCCGTCCGAGGGCAGTTCGAAGAAGCGGTGGAACGAGATCAGCACGGCGGCGTGCAGCGCGGTGATCTTGGCGCAGTCCACGACGTGGTCGAGCCACTCCCCCGCCGGGCTGGACTCGGCGCGCAGCCGCGCGAGTTGGCCGTCGGCCGAGTCGAACGCGAAGCCGAGGACGAGCCCCGCGTACACGGCGAGGGCCAGTGGCCACGAGGGGCGCGCGAGGGCGACGGCGGCGACGGCGGCGAAGCTGAAGACGGCGCTGACGCCGGTCACCTGGTTCGGGGTGAGCCCGGCCCGGTAGGCGGCGGCGGCCAGGACCCGGCCCAACGGCCGGTTCACGTAACGCGAGTAGAGCGAGACGCCCTTCGCGGTCTTCTGCGCGCCGCGCAGCCGCGCGATCGCCGTGCCGTACGTCATGCTGTGCGCCGTCCCCACCATGCGGGGCATCATCGCACGCGGCGCACGGATACGATGCGTGGGCCGGAGCGAGAAGACCGGGCGGAGAACTACGGGGAGGCCCCACGATGCGGGTGCGAGCACGACTGACGACGGCCACGGCGGGGCTTGCCACGGCCCTGGCGACGGTGACGTCCCTGTCGGGCTGCATGACGGTGCACGGCGAGACCGCGATCGTGCCGGCGCTCTCCGAGGACGAGGCGGAACGGGCGTTCGAGCACTACGTCGAGACGAGCAACGAGGCCCTGGAGACGTACGACCCGGAGCTCAACGCGACAGTGGAGACGGGCCCGTTGGGCGCGATCCGGGAGGCGGAGCTGACCGCGCGGCACGAGGTGACGCCGGAGGGCAACATCAACTACACGCCCCTGGAGCTCGCCGACCCCCGCTACCACATACCCCAGCAGGCGGGCTGGCCGAAGCACTTCGCGGTGGACGCGCGCAACGGGAGCGACACCGAGCACCGCTGGCTGATCATCTTCACCCGGGACGGCGTCGACGAGGAGTGGACGGTGTCCTATCTCGCGGTGCTGGCGACCCAGGACCTCCCCGAGCTCGCCGAGGACGGCGACGGATTCCTGGAGGACATCCCGGTCGAGGGCGGGACCGACTCCGGCCTCGCGCTGGAGCCGGGTGAGCTGAGCGCGGCCTACGTCGACTATCTGTCGAGCGAGGGCGACGGCCCGTTCACCGATGGGCCGTACACGACGGACACCCTGACGGCCCGCGAAGAGGCCAACAGCCAGCCGGAGTTCATCACGGAGTTCCGCGACCAGGCCCCGGAGAACGAGGAGTACGCCCCCGTCGCTCTGCGCACGGCCGACGGCGGCGCGCTGGTGCTGTTCACGTCGCAGTACCACGAGAAGCGGACGATGGCCCCGGGCGAGCCGCTGGTGATCGACCCGCTGGTGGAGACCCTGATGGACGGGTCGGCCGAACAGGCCCTGACCATGGAGTGGGTGGTCACCCAGGTAGCCCTGGTCCCCGAGGGCGAGGGTGACATCGAGATCCTCACCCGCGTCGCGGGGGTGATCGGGGCCGACGGCGAGTAGCGCCGACGCCCCGGCCCGGCCCCGGGCTCAGTGGGCCGGTTCCGTCGCGGCCAGGTAGTCCGCGCAGGCGTCCGTCAGGGCTTCGAGGAGCGTCAGGGGCTCGGGGAGCGGGTGCTCCGGTCCCCGGAGCCAGCGCACCGAGGCGTCAGCGCCCGCCGGGAGGCAGGAGGGCGGCAGCAGGACATAGCTGCCGCGACAGTGCCAGCGCAGACCCGGGTGTTCGTCCATCGTCTCCGGGTGGCAGTCCAGCTCGCACGGCCACCACTCGTCCTCGTCGTCCGGTGTGCCGCGCGTGGTGGTGAAGAACAGCACCCGGTCCGGGTCGGCCACCGCGACCGGGCCGAGCTCCACGCCTTCGGCCGTGAGCCGGTCGAGGGCCGCGTAGCCCGCGTCGGCCGGAACGTCCAGGACGTCGTGGGCACGGCCGGTGGCGGTGACGAAATTCGCCCGGGGCTCGGCGTTCAGCCAGCGCAGGATCTGGCCCCGGTCGGTCGTCGCCTGGGTCGCCCAGGTCAGCGAGACGGGGTGGCGGGCGGGCGAGGGACAGCCGATGCGGTCACAGGAACAGCCGTAGTCCTGCGGGTACGCGGCGGGCGCCAGCGGGAATCCCGCCTCGGCGGCGGCGAGCAGCAGTTCCTCGCGGACCCGGGCGGCGGCGGCTCCGGCGGCGGCACCCCGGGCTCCACGACGCAACCAGCGGGACACTCTGCTCTCGCGTTCCATGGGCCTCCTCGTGCCTCACTTCCGTCCCGGTAAGCCCAGGAGCACCGTGACCCAGGCCATTTATTCCGTTACTCCACGGTCCTGCCACGGGTGTGGCGCACATCCTGCCCTGTGACAGGCTCCGATGGGTAATCCGGAGAAACGGGAGAAACGGGAGCCGCCGGGGACGGTGGGGAGTCCTGGGGCGGCCACGGCTCACCCCACCCGGCGTCGCGCGCCGCCCGGTAGCCCGGGCCCTGGCGCTTGGAGACGGTCGCGCGGCGCAGCCCGTCGTCCCGTGCGCACAGCTCGAGCAGCACCTGCCCCTTGCGCAGCAGCGGTCGGCGCACGATCCGCGCGGCGGCCGGCTCCGGTGCCGCCTCCGCGCCCGGGCGGACGGCCGCCACATAGCTGAACTTCTCGTCCTCGTACGGCAGTACGCCGCCTTTCACCCGCCGGTGCAGGGCCGACCTGCTGACGCGGGCCGCGAAGTGGCACCAGTCGGAGCCGACCGTGATGGGGCACTCGCCGTCGTGCGGGCAGGGCGCCAGGACGCGCAGCCCAGCGGCGATGAGCCGGTCCCGGGCCGCCCGGATCCGCAGATAGCCGTCGGGGGTGCCCGGTTCGACCAGGACCACCGCCGCGCCGGCCCGCGCCACCGCGTCGACCACGGCGTCGCGGACGGCCTCGGGCAGCTCGCCGAGGACGTAGGAGACGGTGACCAGATCCGTCAGGGGAAGCGCCGGGATCGCGGGCGGCGTGGCGCCGATGCTCTCCAGGCGCCATTCGGCCGTCCGCAGCGGGCCGTCGGCCGCCAGCCCGGCCAGCTCGCGGCCGAGGTCGAGCGCGGGTCCGGCCCGGTCGAGGACGACCGTCTCGCGGTCCGCCGCCGGCCAGACGCCCGCCGCCGCCCAGATCGCCGCGCCGGTCCCGCCGCCCACGTCGAGGTGGCCGCCGGGCTCCCAGCCGGGCAGCCGGCCGGCGAGCTCGCGGAGCGCGGCGGAGACCGCGCCGAAGGTGGCGGGCATCCGGTAGGCGGCGTACGCCACGGCGTCGGCGCGGTCGCGCAGCACCGGGGCACCGGCCGGGGTGCGCCCCCGGTAGCCCGCCATCAGCCGCTCGACGGCCGAGGCCGCCCGGCGCGGCGGCAGTCCGTCGAGCAGCCGGTCGAGCGCGACGCGCAGCTGCTCGGACGCGGGGATCGGGGGGATCGGGGGCCGGGCCGAGGAGGAGCCGGCGGCGGAAACGCTGGTCACCGCGCCAGGATAGGGCGGCGCGACGAGCGCCTCGGACGGCAGAGCGTGACGAAGCACACAGCCGCCAGCACCACGACGGTGAGCTGGACGACGGCCATCGGCACGGCCGTGTCCTCCCCGGCGATCCCGACGAGCGGCGAGGCGACGGCGCCGACGAAGAACGCCGAGGCGCCCAGCAGCGCCGAGGCCGACCCGGCGGCGTGCGGAGTGCGGTCCAGCCCCTCGGAGTTGGCGTTCGGCAGCACCAGCGGCATCGACGCCATCAGCACGAACAGCCCCGCCGAGACCGGCAGCAACCCGGCCTCGCCGAAGACGCCGCCGGTCATCAGCAGCAGCGCGGTGGCGGCCAGGATCAGCGACGCCAGGCCCACCGCCATGATCCGGGCGGCGGGGAGGCGGCCGACGAGGATCTTGCCGTTGATCTGGCTCATCGCCACCAGCCCGATGGCGTTGACCATGAAGAGGAGGCTGAACGTCTGCGGCGAGGCGCCGTGAATCTCCTGGACGACGAACGGCGACGCGGAGACGTACGCGAAGAGCGCGGCGAACGTCAGGCTGCCGACGAGGAGATGACCGGTGAAGACCCGGTCCCGGAAGAGGCCGGCCATGGTGCGCAGCGCGGGCCGGACGCCGCCCGCGTTGCGGCGCTCCGGCGGCAGCGTCTCGGGCAGCCAGCGGGCCACGGCGAGGACGAGGAGGACACCGGCCACGGCGAGCACCAGGAAGATGCCGCGCCAGTCGGTGACGCGCATCAGCTGGCCGCCGATGACGGGCGCGAGGATCGGCGCGGTGCCGGAGATGAGCATCAGGGTGGAGAAGAACCGAGCCATGGCCACGCCCTCGAACAGGTCGCGGACGACGGCCCGGGCGATCACCACACCGGCCGAGCCGACCAGCCCCTGGACGAGCCGGAACGCGATCAGCGTCTCGGCGTCGGGCGCGAACGCGCAGGCGACGGACGCGAGCGTGTAGCAGCTCAGGCCGGCCATCAGCGGGAGGCGGCGGCCGAGTTGGTCGCTCATCGGGCCGATGACGAGCTGGCCGAGACCGAGGCCGAGCAGGCACGTGGTGAGCGTGAGCTGGATGGTGGAGGCGCCGGTGCCCAGGGAGTCGCCGACCTCGGGGAGGGCGGGCAGATACATGTCTATGGACAGCGGGGGGACGGCGGACAGCCCGCCGAGGATGAGGATGAGCAGCAGACCGGCCCGGTGCCCACGGGAGAGGGCAACGGGCCGGTCGGTGGCCGCCTCGGCTGATGGGCGGGGGCGGGGTATCGACGGGGCGGACGGTCTGTCGGGGGAGTCCTGGGCGGCCTCGGGGGGTTGGCCGGGCTGAGTCATGCACCTCTCCGGTGTCTCGGTCGGAACCACCCGATCATCCCATGAATGCCGGTGCCGCTCCCAGCCCGCGCCGCCCGGCGGAATAGCCACCCACCGGTGCGTGGTTGCGGGGGACATGACTTCCGGAACCTCTGTGGACGTGCTCAGGTACACGGCGTTCCCCGACACGGCGTTCCCCGACCGCCCGGCGGGCGGCAACCCGGCCGGGGTCGTGCTGGACGCGACCGGACTGGACGACGCCGCGATGCTGGCGATCGCCGCCGAGGTGGGCTACTCGGAGACGGTGTTCCTCTTCCCGGGGGCGGCGGCCGGGTCGTTCACCGCGCGGTACTTCAGCCCGCTGGCCGAGGTGCCGTTCTGCGGCCACGCGACGGTGGCGGCGGCGGTGGCGCTGGCCCGGCGGTCGGGGCCGGGCGAGCTGCTGTTCGCGACCCGGGCCGGCGAGGTGCCGGTGACCGTGACGGAGGAGAACGGCGTGCCGCGCGCCACGCTCTCCAGCGTCGAGCCGTATCAGGAGCCGGTGACGGCGGACGATCTGGCCGAGGCGCTGGCCGCCCTGGACTGGCCGTCGGCCGGCCTGGACCCGGCGCTGCCGCCCGCGATCGCCTTCGCGGGCGCCCGGCACCTGGTCGTCGCGGCGGCGACGCGGGAGCGGCTGGCCGAGCTGGACTACGACGTCGAGCGGCTGGCGGCGCTGATGCGGCGCCTGGACCTGACCACCGTGCAGCTGGTGTGGCGGGAGGCGCCGGCCGTCTTCCACGTCCGCGATCCGTTCCCGGTGGGCGGGGTGGTCGAGGACCCGGCGACGGGCGCCGCGGCGGCGGCCCTCGGCGGCTACCTGCGGGCCGGCGGCCACGTCCCGGACGCGGCGACGCTCACTCTCCACCAGGGCCACGACCTGGGCCGCCCCAGCCTGCTCACCGTGACCCTCGTCCCCGGCGACCCCCGCGTCCACGTCTCGGGAACAGCGGCCCCGATCCCGGCCTGACGCGCCCCGGGCCTCCGGTCGGGAGCCCTACGTGCGCAGGTGCGTCACCGGCTGGTGGGTGCGGGACTCGATGTCCTGGACCGTGAGGTGCGCCAGCTGGTGGGACAGCTCGGACAGGGCCCGGGCCACGGCGAGTTCGCGGCCGATGTCGGGGACGTTCTCGTCGTCCGGATTGGCGCGGGCGGTGCCCTCGCCGACCAGCACGGTGTCCGGCTTGCCGGTCAGCCGCGCCTCCGCCCGCGTCAGCCGGCCGTCCGAGTCGATGGACATCCGGACGTTCCAGGTCTCGGTCTCCATGGTGCGCCTCGCTTCCTTCGCTCCACTCCGTCCATCCTGACCCGGCCGGACGGAGCGCGCACATCAGCGTCAGGCCAGCGCGGTCACCGTCACGGTCACCCGGACCCGGCAGCCCGCGTCGCCCACGGCCCCGGCGACCGCCTCGGTCACCGCGTCCCGCACCGCGCGCGTGACGTCGAGCGCCCGGTGGCCGCGCAGCGTCGCCAGCTCGACCGTGACCTCCCAGCCGCCGGGCACGCCGCCCGCCCGGCGGGCCTGGACGCCCGCCACGTCCCGGGCGCCCCGGCCCGCCGCGCCGCGCAGCAGGTCCGCTATCCCGGGCCGCAGGAACGCGACGCCCGGCACCCCGCGGGCCGCCGCGGCGGCGGCCCGCCGCACCGTGAGCGCCGGCTCCGCCCGTCCGCCGCCGCTCACCGGAGCCTCCTTCGCGGGTGCGGCTCGTCGGCCGCGTCGATCATGTCCACCACCACGATGTCGATGGCGCCCACCTCCAGCCCGATGTCCTCCCAGGCCGCCGCCGCGACCCGGCCGCGCACCGCGTCGGCCAGTCCGGGCACCGTCCAGGACAGGTCCACCACGACCTCCAGCCGCACCCGCACCGGACCGCGGCGGGCGCCCTCCGCCGGCGGCGCGACGCGACAGCTCCCGGCCCGCACGCCGGGCACCGACTCGGCGGCGGCGCGGCACACCCGGGCCGCCGCCGCCTCCACGACCCAGGTGTCCTCGTCCGGCTCGCCCAGCGGCAGCGTGCGTCCGGGCCGCAGCTCCAGCCGCACGATGTCCATCACCCGCGCGGTCACCGCGTGCGTCTCCGGCTCGGCGGGCTCGGCGGTCCGGGTCTGCTGGACCACGTCGCCGAGCAGGCGCAGCTCCTCCAGCGCGGCCGAACAGTGCGGACAGGAGCGGATGTGCGGGTCGGCGCCCGCCAGGCCCTCGTCCCAGAGCTCCCAGACCTCCATCAACGACCGTCCGCAGGGCAGCGGTTCCCCGTCGACGGGCTCGTCGGACGGCTCGTTCAGCGCCATGCTTCCATCGCCTCCGTCAGGTAGCGTCTGGCCCGGAAGATCCGGCCACGGACGGCCTGCCGACTGATCCCGACCGCCCGCGCGATGTCCTCGTACGACAGCCCGTGGAACTCCCGCAGCACCCAGCAGGCGCGTTGCTCCGGGGACAGCCCCGCCAGCGCCGTGCGCAGCGCGCGGACCGCGGCCGTCGATTCGACCGTACGCGCGGGCGACGTCAGATGCTCGGGCGCGGCGGGTTCGGACACCGTGTCCAGGGGCGCCGCGCCGGGCCGGGAGCGGAGCTGGTTGAGGCAGCGGTTGGTCACGATGCGGAACATCCAGCTGCCGAACGCCGCCTCGCCCCGGAACTCCGGCAGCCGCCGCCAAGCGCTCACGAACGCCTCTTGCACGGCGTCCTCCACGTCGGCCCGGTCGCCGAGCAAGTGGGCGGCCAGCCGCAGCAGTCCGGGACCGTGCCGGCGGACCAGGACCTCGAAGGCGCCCTCGTCCCCCTCCCCGGCCCGGACCGCGAGCAGGGCGTCGGACGCCTCGGACGCCGCCTCGTCGGCCACGCACCGGCTCCTTCTTCGTCGATCCATGGAAAAAGTTGGGTAAACGAGCGTGACGAATCGCGCCGCGCGGTGTCCAACAGGGTGTCAGAGTCAAAACGTCGGGCCACGGCCCGAACGCGACCGAAAGGAACATGCCATGGCTACGCGGACAGCCTCCCACAGCACGGACGAGGTCACCGAGACGGCCATCGCCGTTCCCGTTCCCGCGCCCGCCGCCGTGCCGGCGCCGAGCGTCCCGAGCGGTGGCGGCACCACCGTGAGCGAGGGCACGGCCGGAGCGCAGGAGCCCGCCGCGACGCGCGGCCGGACGTCGATCGCGGGCGGCGTGGTGGAGAAGATCGCCGGTCTGGCGGCACGCGAGGTGCCGGGGGTGTACGCGCTCGGCGGCACACTGTCCCGTACGCTCGGCGCGGTCCGCGACCGGGTGCCGGGCGGCCGACCGAGTGTGAGCCGGGGCGTGAAGGTCGAGGTCGGCCAGCGGCAGACGGCCGTCGACCTGGATGTGATGGTCGAGTACGGCGTGCCGATCATGGACGTCGCCAGGGACGTCCGGGAGAACGTGATCGCCGCCGTGGAGCGGATGACCGGCCTGGAGGTCGTGGAGGTCAACATCTCGATCGTCGATGTCCGGCTGCCCGACGAGGACCTGGCGGAGGGCGAACCCCGCGTGCAGTGACGGCGTCCGGGACCTGTAGGCGAGGAAAGGAGGAGATCATGCGCGAACACGGCAAGCGGCACTGGACGCAGCGGACTTCCCCGGCGGTGGGGGTGATAGTCGCGGTGCTCGCGGTCTGGACCGTGCATCTCTTCGTGGTGGCCGGGATCGGGTGAACCGGCGATGAGTGAGCGACTGCCTCCTCGACACTGGGGGGTGGCACTGCGCCGGACCCCGGTGTCGCTGTGGCGGGACGACATCGACCACTGGGCGGCGGCCCTGACGTACTACTCCGTGCTCGCCGTGTTCCCGACCGTGCTGGTCGCGCTGTCGCTGGCGAGCCTGGCCCATCCGTCGGCCGCTCCCGAGCTGATCGGCCAGCTCACCGCGCTGGTGCCGGCCGACTCCCGATTCGAAGTGCGCACCGCGCTGGTGGACTTGGCCGACCAGCGCTCGGCGGCCTGGCTGCTGGCGGTCATCGGCACGGTCAGCGCGCTGCTGTCCGCGTACAACTACCTGAGCGTCTTCCGGCGGGTGCTGCACGGCATGCACGGGGTCGTGGACCGCAGGACGCCCTGGCGGGCGATGCCGCGCACGCTGCTCACCGCGCTGGGCCTGCTGGCGCTGCTGGTCGCCAGCGCGACGGTGCTCGTCCTGACGGCGGGCGCGGTCCGCGTCATAGGCCGCATGCTCGGCACGGGCGAGGCGGGCACGACCGCGTGGAACGTGCTGAAGTGGCCGCTGCTGCTGGTGCTGGTCACCGGCCTGGTGCTGATGCTGTTCAGAACGGGCCCGTCCGGCGCCCGCCCCCCATACCGGGGCATCCTGGGCGGCGCGCTGGCGGTGCTGCTGTGGCTGGCGGCGTCGGTGGGATTCGCCCTGTACGCCTCGCACGTCAGCACCTACAACCGGCTGTACGGATCGCTGGCGGGGATCGTCGTCTTCCTGGTGTGGCTGTGGGTGTCCAACCTGACGCTGCTGACCGGAGCCCAGTTCAACGCCGAGCTGACGAAGCTGGCCGGGACCTGCCGGGACGAGGAGAGCGAGCGGGCGGCGGAGGCCCGGGCCACCCCGGAGCACGCCGGACCGCCCCCCGAGCCGACCCCGCTGACGTCCGGCCGCCGGCCCGGGTAGCCGACGGCGGTGGCGCTGCCTGGCATGCCGTCAGATGCCCCTCTTCATTCGGTGAGTTCGGGTTTCACGGGCCGTTCACGGGTACTCGGACTATTCCGCATCGCGGAAGATACGGAGGACGGCATGACCGTCGACGAAGAACCCGAGCACATCTTCGACCAGGTGCAGATCGGCAAGGGGATACGGCCGCTCGCCCAGCACGGCTACGTGGTCGTCGAGGACGGTGTCCTGGAGCTCCTCGGCTCCCGGGGCCGCGTGATCGAAAGCGCCCCGATGAGCCGCGTGCGAGCGGCCAGGGTCCGCTTCACCGGCGGCAAGACCCTCGCGGTGAAGGTCAACGGCACCCGGTACACCCTCTCGCCGAAGTGGGGCGACAAGGCCGGCCACCTGGTGCGCCCCGGCCGCCCCGAGGACGTCGAGCGCGCGGCCGACGAGCTGCTGGGCCTGATCGCGGCCGGCGGCGGCACGGTCGGCTGACGGCTCCGCCGCCGGGGTGGCGAATTCCGCGCCACGCCGGAATTTCCGCACCTCACGTCCGAGGTGTGAAGGCGACACCAGCGAATATCTGAAGCCGCGAATGGAGAAATCACACCGCAGTGACGGGGGTCTCAGATCTCGCCGGCCCCGACCGGGATGCCGCCCGTGCACGAGGCCACCGACCCGTGCTACTGTGAATCTCAGTTGCAGTTGTGGTTCCCAAGGCTTCAAGTGAGCTCGCCGGTTACCAGTACCGGCGAGATCACTTTTGTGTTCCGGTGCTTTCCGGGTGGGGCAATCATCGCGGCGACGCAGGATTCACACAGTGTGAGTCCTGGGCACTGCCCCGAAGGAGATATGACATGGCTACTGGCACCGTGAAGTGGTTCAACGCGGAAAAGGGCTTCGGCTTCATCGAGCAGGATGGTGGCGGCGCTGACGTGTTCGCCCACTACTCGAACATCGCCACCCAGGGCTTCCGTGAGCTCCAGGAAGGCCAGAAGGTGAGCTTCGACGTCACGCAGGGCCAGAAGGGCCCGCAGGCGGAGAACATCGTCCCCGCCTGACGCGGACCAGGTAGCTGGGGCTCGCACCTTGTGTGCGGCCCCAGCTCGCTGCGTTCTCACCGCTCTTCCCACCGCCGGACCGCCTCAGAGCAGGGACACGACCAAGCCATTCCGAATTTCCCGGGGGCCCTTTCCATCGCCCGTCCTGGCTTCATTGCCCATTTCGGCGCATGCCCCCTTGGCGACGCACTGAGAAGAACCTTTCTTCCCTGCGTCGCTTCGTCTTTTCCCCGGCCCGTTTCTTGCGATTCTTCATGCGGCTCTCAGCCTGCGGAGATTTCTCGACACGCGCCGTATCGAGAAAGGTTCGCCATGAACCGCACAGTTCGCACGAACAATCGCTCCCCGCGCACCGGCTCGGGATCGGGCCGGGGCGCGCACCGCCCGCAGGGCGCCCCCGGCCGCAACGGTGGCGGTGGCGGTGGCCACCAGCGCCGCGCCACGACCCTCCAGGGAGAATTCGCGCTCCCCGTCACCATCTCCCCGGCGCTCCCCGCCGTCGGCACGTTCGCCGATCTGGAGATGCCCGCGCCCCTGCTGGCGGCGCTCACCGCCGAGGGCCTGTCCGCTCCCTTCCCGATCCAGGCCGCCACCCTGCCGAACTCGCTGGCCGGCCGGGACGTCATGGGCCGGGGCCGCACCGGCTCGGGCAAGACGCTCGCCTTCGGCCTCGCCCTGCTGGCCCGTACGGCGGGCCGGCGCGCCGAGTCCCGTCAGCCGCTGGCGCTGGTCCTGGTCCCCACCCGGGAGCTGGCCCAGCAGGTCACCGACGCGCTGACCCCCTACGCCAGGGCGCTGCGGCTGCGGCTGACCGCCGTGGTGGGCGGCATGCCGATCCGGCGCCAGAGCAGCGCGCTGCGCGACGGCGCGGAGGTCGTCATCGCCACTCCCGGGCGGCTGCGCGACCTCACCGCGCGGGGTGACTGCCGCCTCGACCAGGTCGCCATCACCGTGCTCGACGAGGCCGACCAGATGGCCGACATGGGCTTCATGCCCCAGGTGACCGCCCTGCTCGACCAGGTCCGTCCCGACGGTCAGCGGATGCTGTTCTCGGCGACGCTCGACCGCAACGTCGACCGCCTGGTCCGCCGGTACCTCAATGACCCGGTGGTGCATTCGGTCGACCCGTCCGCCGGCGCGGTCACCCTGATGGAGCACCACGTGCTGCATGTGCAGGCGCCCGACAAGAGCGCCACCGTCACGGAGATCGCCTCCCGTGACGGCCGGGTGATCATGTTCCTGTCGACCAAGCACGCCGTCGACCGGCTGACCAGGCATCTCCTGCAGAGCGGTGTGCGCGCCGCCGCGCTGCACGGCGGCAAATCGCAGTCCCAGCGGACCCGCACCCTCGCCTGGTTCAAGACCGGCCATGTCACCGTTCTGGTGGCCACCAACGTCGCGGCCCGGGGCATCCACGTGGACGACCTCGACCTCGTCGTCAACGTCGATCCGCCGAACGACCACAAGGACTATCTGCACCGGGGTGGCCGCACCGCCCGTGCGGGCGAAGCGGGTAGCGTCGTCACGCTGGTGCTGCCCGACCAGCGACGGGAGGTGAACCGCCTGATGGCCGTCGCCGGGATCACCCCGCGAACCGCCCAGGTGCGCCCCGGCGAGTCCGAGCTGAGCCGCATCACCGGTGCCCGGACCCCGTCGGGAATACCCGTCATCATCGGCGCACCTCCCGCCGGGCACGCCAAGCGCGGCTCCTCCTCTTCCCACCGGCCGCCGCGCGGCCGGACCACCTCGGCTCCGTCCCGCACCGGACGGGGCACCTCCCAGCGGTCGTCCTCCCCCGGATCGGCTTCCTGACGCTCCACGGCCGGATCGCACAGGCGCGATCCGGCCTCCGCACCACATCCCCACTCACCAGCCCGGGCCGCCCCGGTCCCGCCAACCCTGTTGAGGCACTATGCGTTGCATCATCGCCCGCTTCCCCTTCGACCTCGTCAAGAGCGAGGTCGAGCAATCGATGAAGGGCGTCAAGCCCGAAGCCATCACTGACGCTTCCGTGATCATCGGTCGCAAGGCGTACCCGGTGAAGCAGGTCGGCCAGATCATCACGGGACAGGACCGGCGCGACTTCAGCACCGGCGAGGTCATCAGGGCCCTGAACCGCCTGGGGTTCACCTGCCGTCCCACCCCCGCGCCCACTCACCCGCAGGATCTCTGAGACGGCACCCCGCCGGAGCCCGCCCGAGGGCTCCGGATAAATCTGCCATGGCCGAAGTAGACATCGATCACTCGCTGGAATAGATTTCCCTCGTGGCCAGGACAGTGCGCGGGCGCGGCGGAGAGGTGCCGCCCCCATGCGGCCGGCCCCGGTGACGGGCCGGCCGACGGCGCCGTCTCCCCTGGGCGACGCGCTCCGCAGCGAGGTGGAATGACAGCGAAAGACAGCGGCGGCTCCAGCGCTCCGCACCGTCTCGACGACGACGATTACCCCGCCTACACCATGGGCCGCGCCGCCGAGATGCTCGGCACCACGCCCGCCTTCCTGCGCGCCCTCGGCGAGGCCCGGCTGATCACGCCGCCGCGCTCGGAAGGCGGGCACCGGCGCTATTCCCGGTACCAGCTGCGCATCGCCGCCCGCGCCCGCGAGCTCGTCGACCAGGGCACCCCCATCGAGGCGGCCTGCCGGATCATCATCCTTGAGGACCAGCTCCAGGAAGCCCAGCGCATCAACGAGGAGCTGCGCCGCCCCGCCGCCGGCCCCCAGTCCTGAGGCGACGGCCGGAGCGGCGCGGCCGGTCCGCGCGGGGGCTCGTCCACCGGGCGGAGCCCCCGCCGCCGCTGCCCGGGCGCCGGGATCATGAAACCCACGAAAGGGGGATTGGTCGCAAAAAGCCATATCCCCGCCCCAAACCTGTCGTTGGCGACGTATGACTTCGCCACGCTCCGCGCAGGAGCCGCGTCATGAGCGGAAAGGGGACACCCACACGTGACACATGACCCCCGCGCATGCCCCTGGACGGCGGCGGATGAGACGCATCTCCTGACCTGGCCCGATCCCCAGGACGCCCTGGACGGAGAGCTGGCCCACGACTGGGACGGGGTGTCGCGCCTGCGGATTCCGCTCACCGAGACCAGGGTCGTGAACATCCCGGCCCCCAGGGGCTCCCAGGAGAACGCCGTCCCCCGGCACCGCCGCCGGCGGCATCCGGCGCCCGAGCGCCGTGCGGAACACCGCGCCGAGCACCGCGCCGAGTGGTCCCGGCTGAGGTATCTGCGCTGGAGCAATCTGCTGCTGGCGGCCCTCGCCACCGCGCTGGTCGCGATGCTCAGCGTCCTGGGCGGACTCGTCTCCTACGCCCCGCTGCGGGACGCGGCGGCCTCCGGCCCCTCCCCCACCCTGACGTCCTGCTGGCCGCTGCTCATCTACGGCCCGTGGCTGGTCGCCTCCCTGTCCATCCTGCGCGCCGCCCTGCACCACAGGCGCACCAAGCACTCCTGGACGGTGGTGATGCTTTTCTCGGGGTTCGCCGTCGTGCTCTGCGTCGCCCAGGCGCCGATGACCGTGACGGGCGTCGCCGTAGCGGGCATCCCGCCCATCTCCGCCCTCGCGGCCTTCCAGCAGATCGTCCGCCAGATGACCCTGGTCAGCCCGCCCCGGCACGCCCATCCCGGCACCCATCCCAGCGCCCATCCCAGCGCCCAGGCGCACCCCGGGCGCTGACCCCGCCACGGCCCGCCACGGGAGTCCGGCGCGTGCCGGGCTCCCGTGGCGGCGGCGTCAGAAGGAGAGCCCGTAGTCGTCGCACACGGGCTGGAAGTCGGGGTCGGCCGCGCCGAGGGCGTTGACGACGTTCTCCGTCGTGGGACCGTCGAAGGCCATGCCCACGTGCCCGACCGGGCTGTCGGGGCACTGGTCCTGGATCAGGACGTTGGTGACGTTGTCGCCGTCGAGGAAGGAGTTGGTGTAGGGCGTGACGACACTGTCGTTCCTCGTCGTGATCACGGTGTAGCGCACGCCCGGCACGGTGTCCCCGTCGGCGAAGAGCGCCTCCTGGAAGTCCGAGCCCGTCTCCTGGTCCTTGAGGCCCTGCATGCCGAGGACGTCGAAGAGACCGTTGAAGAGGCCGAGCAGGCCGAACGCCTCACCGAGGGTGACCAGGCCGTTGAGGGACGTGCCGTGGTTGCTCGGCGCGATGGCGACGAACCTGTCGACCTTCTCCGCGCCGCCGAGCCGCTTGATGTAGTAGTGCGGCATCATGCCTCCCTGGGAGTGGCCGACGAGGTCGACCTCCTCGGCCCCGGTGGCGGCGAGCACGCGGTCGACGAAGGCGTCCATCGTCCCGGCGGACCCGGTGACGCCGGTCAGGCCGCCGACCCGGCCGAAGAGCGAGAAGAGACCCATGCCGTAGTCGAAGGCGAAGACGCAGTGCCCCTCGTTGGCCAGGGTCGGCGCTATCCTCGCCCAGTTGGAGCCGAGGCTCACCCCGGTGGCGTGCACCAGCACGACGGGGTTGGGGTGTTCCTCGGTGGGCTCGCAATCCCAGTCGTTGGCGCCCTCGACGGCTCCGGGGCTGAGGAAGAAGTTGCGCACGCCCTCGCCGAGGCCGCCGACGGCGTACCGCTGGGTGTCCGCCTCCTCGGCCTGGGCCAAGGGCACAGTGGTGAGGGCGGTCACCGTCAGGGCCAGTGCCGTGCCGACGCCGGCGAACCAGCGGCGCGTGGCGCGACGCCGTCGGCCGCGTGCGGAAGCTGTTCTCATGGGGATGTCCTCCGGGAGGGGGCGGGCGCGGCGGGCGGCATGGCCGGACACGCGGTGCCCGCGCGCGGGAGTGGGGTGGCGTGCGCGGCGCGGGGGTGAGCGGCGGTGAGGGCCGGAGCGGGCGGGCGGCTCCGTTACGGCTCGACGTGGCGGCGGGTGCTGGTCCCGGGTTCGGGTGGCCCTGGGCAGGGGGAATGCGAGCACCTCATGGAAGCCGCCTCATCGTCGAAGCAATGCAGAAACTCATGCGTTTCGGATTTCTGTTACTCGAAGGTAGGACCCGGGCCGCTCCCTGACAAGAGATGTGCGCGGGAATCCCCGGCGGTGCCGGTGCCGGACAACGCTCCCGCCTCCGGGGGCGTTTCACGGCACCGGTGCCGGCACCCATGGGAGTGTGGACAGCGCCGTCGACCGAGAGGCACAGAGGAGTTCGTATCACTGATCAGGAGCCCCCTGGACCCCCGGCGGGGTGCCACCCCGGGTATGGCTCGGTGATCGTCGCCGGCGACCTCAACGCTCTTCCCGCCGTGCGCGAACCGGACTCGGTATACCGCGTGGGCCGCGAGGCCAACGGCCCCCGGGACGCGCGATTCCCGTACCCCTACCCGACCCACGACGACGGCCGCGCGACCGACTACCTGTTCACGTGGGACATGCGGGGCCCCGGCTCGTGGAGCGACAACACCGGCGTGCGCGTCACGGCCAACTCCGACCACGACGTCTCCTCCGGCGAGTGCGGCTGGTGGGGAGCCGGCGCGACGACCGTGTCACCGGCCGCCACGTACGGGTCCGTTCCCCTGGCGGGCGGCGAGATCGGTCAACGGCGGGTCGCCTCGGCCCGCCACGGCCCGTTCCACGGCCCGTTCCACGGACCGGTTTCACCGTCCGGGGATGGTGTCGACGCGGAGGTCAGTGGTGACCGGGGTGGGATGGGTGAAGAGGTCGAGGACCGGGCAGTGGGCGGCGGGCGGGGGCGGCGCGCATCCAGTACGCCATGGCTCCCGGATTCCCCGGTGGGCGGTCCGCTACCGCGCGGGGGTGGCCCGCTCGCGCGCCAGGGCGACGGCCTCCTTGATCGGACCGCGGTGTGCCGGGCCGTGGCCGGGGAGGATCAGATCGGCCGCGACGGGCTCCAGGAGGTCCAGGGCCGCGAGGGTACCGGCCGGGTCGTGGCTGAAGAAGGGTGCCACCAGGTGCGGCCCGGTCACCCGGGAGGTCGGGTGGCCGGTGATGAGGGCGTCGCCGGTGACGATGGCGCCGCTCTCCGGCAGGTGGTAGCAGGTGTGGCCCGACGTGTGGCCGGGCGTGACGATCGGCACCGGACGGCCCGGGAGGTCGAGCGGCCCGCCGCCGGGGAACGGCCGCGCCTCGGGCACCCGGACGTGCCGCGCGGCGCCGGCCCGCGTGATGGCGAGGCTCCAGCGGAGATGCCCGGGCCGCCAGATCCGTTTGACGAGGTCCAGGGCGGTGGCCTGCTCCAGGTACTCGCGCCGCGCGTGCCGCGCCTCGCGCTCCGACGTGTGGACGGGAAACGTGGCGCGCCGCAGCAGCCCGGGGAGCGACCCGACGTGATCGATATGAGCGTGCGTGATCAGCACGGCGGCTATCTGCTCGGGCCGGAAGCCGAGGGAGCGCAGCGACTCCAGGACCAGGCGCTCGTCGCCGGGGTAGCCCGCGTCGATCAGCGTCACGGCGTCGCCGTCGGTCAGGACGGTCCAGTTGACGTCCGTTCCGCCGACGAGATATGTGCCGTCGCCGACCTGGGTGACGGTGGGGGACACCATCGTGAACCGCCTTTCGCTGACACCGAGTTCATCAGCACCGAAGTCCATCAGCAACGCCCGCCCCGTGTCGAGGAAACGGCCCCCGGCACGTCGGACGCGCCGCGCCTACCGGCCGTCGCGGATCCCGGCGAGACGGGCGGCGAGGAAGGCCCGTTCGGCGGCGTTGTCCGCCAGCACGATGGCCCGCTCGTACGCCACGGCGGCATCGGCCGCCCGGCCCAGCCGGCGCAACAGGTCGGCCTTGACCGCCGGCAGATAGCGGTAGCCGGCGAGGCGCGCGTCACGTTCGAGCGCCTCGACCTCGGCCAGCGCCGTCGCCGGACCGTCGGCCATCGCGACCGCCACCGCCCGGTTGAGCACGACCACCGGCGACGGCCACACCCTCAGCAACTCGTCGTAGAGCACCAGGATCTGCGGCCAGTCCGTGGCGGCGTAGGCCGGCGCGGTCGCGTGCAGTGCCGCGATGGCGGCCTGCAGGGCGAACCGGCCGGGCGCGCCGCCGCGGAGCGCGCCGACGACCAGGTCGTGCGCCTCGGCGATGGCCCCCCGGTCCCACGCCGAACGGTCCTGCTCCTCCAGCGGCAGCAGCCGCCCGCCCGCGCCGGTACGGGTGGCGCGGCGGGCGTGGTGGGCCAGGAGCAGCGCGAGCAGGCCCCGGACCTCCCGCTCCCCCGGCATCAGGTCATGCAGCACGCGCGCCAGGTCGAGCGCGCGCCCGGCGAGGTCGTCCCTGGTCAGCGTGGGCCCGGCGGGCGCGGTGTGGCCGGTGGTGAAGAGCAGGTGAATCGTGGTGAGGACCGCGCCCAACCGGTCCGGCAGCTCCTCCCGACCGGGCACGCGGAAGGCGATCCGCGCCGCCGCGATCCGTTTCTTCGCCCGGGTGATCCGGGCGGCCATGGTCGGCTCCGAGACCAGGAACGCCGCGGCGATGTCCGGCGTCCGCACGCCGCAGACCAACCGCAGGGTGAGCGCGACCCGCGCCTCGGTGGCCAGCACCGGGTGACAGCACAGGAAGACCAGCCGCAGCCGGTCGTCGCGCACCCCCGGGTCGGCCGGGAGCCCCAGGTCGGCCGGGAGTTGTGGATCGGCCGGGAGCCCCAGGTCGGCCGTGGCGGGCTCCACCAGCAGGTGCAGCTTCGACCGCAGCGTCCCGGCCCGGCGGAGGGCGTCCAGGGCGTTGTGCCGGGCCGCGGTGGTCAGCCAGGCTCCCGGCCTGGCCGGCACGCCGCCGCGCGTCCAGGCGTCGAGCGCGGCGGCGTAGGCGTCCTGGACGCACTCCTCGGCCAGGTCGAGATCGCGGGTGACGCGCACCGTCGCGGCGAGCACCGTGGCCCACTCACGACGGTGCGCGCCGGCCACCGCGTCGGTGACCGCGTCCGGCACCGGGGTCACGGCGCGAGCAAGGGCCGCACCTCCACGGCGCCGTCCATGATCGGGAGCAGCTTGCCGATGGCGACCGCTGTTTCGAGGTCCTCGGTCTCCACCACGAAGAACCCGGCGATCACTTCCTTGCTCTCGATGAATGGGCCGTCGGTGACCTGGCCGTTCTTGTGGACCGTCCGGGTGGCCGCGCTGGGCTCCAGCGCCTGTTCGTGGACGACCCGCGCGCCCATCGCGGCGATCCGCTCCCCGGCGCGCAGGTTGGCCTCCATGACCTCGGGCGGGATGTCGGCCACCCCGCCGGGGGTCTCCTTCTCGTAGATCAGGATCGCGTACTGCGGCATGGCATGTCCTGTCCTGTCCTGTCCGGTCCGGTCGCTTCGCTCACTCACCAGTTGCCGGTCTCCGGGCCCATCGCACCGTACTCGACCTCGCCGTCCCGGGCGTATGTGGCGATGACGAGTCCGGTCTCCGTCGCCCTGGTGTCGATCAGCCTGAGGGCGGCCGGGACCGTTCCCTCCCCGAAGAGCCGCTTGCCGGAGCCGATGAGCACCGGGAAGACCAGCAGGTGGAACTCGTCGACGAGGTCGTGCGCGATCAGTGTCTGGATCAGCTCGCCACTGCCATGGACCTGGATCTCGCCGCCCGCGCCCCGCTTGAGCTCGCCGACCGCCTCGGCGACGTCGCCGGAGAGCGGCGTCGCGTTGTTCCACGACAGCGTCCGGGGCGTCCGCGACGCGACGTACTTGGGCACGCTGTTCAGCTTCGCCCCGATCGGGTCGTCGGCCGGGGCGAGCGGCCAGGTGGCGGCGAAGACGTCGTAGGTCTTGCGCCCGAGCAGCAGCGCGTCGGCCCGGCCGACCAGCGCCGCCATCAGCTCGATCACGTGCCGGTCGATGTGCGGGACGGCCCAGCCGCCGTGCTCGAACCCGCCGTCCCGGTCCTCGTCGGCGCCGCCCGGCGCCTGCATCACGCCGTCCAGGGACACGAACGTGGTCACCATCAGTTTCCGCATGTCTTTCCTTCGCTCTCCGTGCCACCGGGCGTCACCGGTGACGCCCTCACCCCTACGGCGAACGGGACCGGCGGAAATCGACACCCGACGGTCGCGCGTCGTGGGCCCAGCCGCAGGATGCAGCTATCCGGTACATGTCAGCGCCGGAAATCCATGGTCACCCTCCCGGAAAATCTGTCGCAGCTGAAGTAGACATGCGCTCCTGGAGGGGTTAGTGTCTCTCTCGTAGCCAAGAGATCGAGCCAGGCGCGACGGAGACGAACCGCCGCGCAGCAGGACCAGCAGGTCAGGGCATGGCAGTGGAGTGGCGGGGCCGGAAGTGGTCAGGGTCCCCTCGCTGGCCGCCGTGCCGACGCGGCCCACAGGGACCGCGAGCAGTACGCAGTACAGGCAGTATCCGCAGTACAGGCAGTGGCAAGTTGATCGGAAGGAAAGGAGAGGAAGCAGCCGCCATCAGGATCGCCCGGGCCAGAGCGTTGCCGGCCCGGGTACCGCAGGCCCCGGAACGGAAGGTGGTCCCACGGTCACGCAGCCGCGATCCCCGCGCTCGCCGACATCCCCCAGTCGGCGGCGCGGAAGCAGAAGGCCGGCAGAGCAGTAAGCCGGCAGATGGTGTTGCACATCCTCGGGGCCCTGGTGCCGTACGGCACCAGGGCCCCTCGACGCATTCCCCAGTACGCCCCGACACAGAGGTGCAGATGACCGCGGACAATCCGCTCGGCCGTATCGATGACGACGACTACCCCGCCTACACCATGGGACGAGCCGCCGAGATACTCGGCACGACCCCCGCCTTCCTGCGGGCTATCGGCGAGGCCCGCCTGATCACCCCCCTTCGTTCCGAGGGCGGCCACCGCCGCTACTCCCGCTACCAGCTGCGCGTCGCCGCCCGCGCCCGCGAGCTCGTCGACCAGGGCACCCCGATCGAGGCGGCCTGCCGCATCGTCATCCTTGAGGACCAGCTCGAAGAGGCCCAGCGCATCAACGAGAAGCTGCGCGACTCCGCCTCCGAGACCCGTTCCAGGACCGGCTCCTGACCCGGCGATCGGGGCCCCCGAGGGGTCACTGTCCGCCGTTTTCGCGGGTGTTGAGTGAGAAAGTGTTCCGGGGACGGGCCGCAGGGTGGAGAATGCGGGTGACGAGCGTCCCGGCCGAGGACCGGCATCCCGAGGGGGCGCGAGGGGGAAATGGGGGCGGGGCGTGAAGCCTCTGGGGTCCACCGATCCGCGTGAGCTGGGCGGGTACCGGTTGCTGGGGCGCCTCGGCGCCGGGGGCATGGGACAGGTCTATCTGGGCCGGACGCCGGACGGGCGGACGGTGGCGGTGAAGCTGATCCATCCGCATCTGGCGCACGAGCCCGAGTTCCGGCGCCGCTTCCGGCTGGAGGTCGCCGCCGCGCAGCGGGTGTCCGGTGAGTGGACGATGCCGGTGCTCGACTCCGACACCGAGGCGGACATGCCATGGCTGGCCACCGGGTTCGTGCCGGGGCCTTCGCTGACCCGGGTCGTGGACGAGCTCCACGGACCGCTCCCGGAGTTCTCCGTGTGGCGGCTGGCCGAGGGGCTGGCCCGGGCGCTGGCCGTCATCCACGGCGCGGGGGTGACACACCGTGACTTGAAGCCGTCGAACGTGCTGATCACGCTGGACGGCCCGCGCGTCATCGACTTCGGCATCGCCCGCGCGGCCGACGGCGGTGTCGCGACGCGCACGGGCGTGGCGGTCGGGTCGCCCGGGTACATGGCGCCCGAGCAGATCCGGGGCGAGCGTCTCACCGAGGCGAGCGACATCTTCGGTCTCGGTGCCGTGCTGGCCTACGCCCTCACCGGCAACGGACCGTTCGGCACCAGCGAGTCCGCCGCCCACACCCTGATGCACCGCGTCCTCGCCGAGGCGCCCGAGCTGGGTGGCCTCGCCGGGCCGATGCGTGATCTGATCGAGCGCTGCCTGGACAAGGACGCGGCCGGTCGGCCCACCCCCGGGGAGATCATCGAGGAGGCCGCGCGGCACCAGGACCCGGACGGCGCCGAGGGGGTCTGGCTGCCGCCGGCGCTGACCGCCGAGCTGGGCAAGGAGGCGGCCCGGCTCCTCGCCGTGGGCGGCCCCGCCGCGGCTCCGGGCGGCCCGTCCCCGCAGCAGGGGAGCCACGCGGAGATGTCGATCCCGCACAACATGCCGACGATGACTTCCTCCCCCGGCTTCGCCCCACCGCACCAGCCGACCCCACCCCCGCAGGCGACTCCGGCCCCGGGCCACCTCCCGGCGCCGTACGCGACTCCGGCCCCGGCCCCGGCCCCGGCTCCCGGGTACAACGCCCCCGCGCCGTACGCGACTCCGACGCCGGCCCCGGGGTACAACACCCCGCCGCCGCACGTGACCGCGCCATGGCCCCAGCCGGGGGCGATGTACCCCCAGCCGGTCGTCGCCTACCCACCGGTCGCCTACCCGGTGGCCGCCGCGTACGTGCCGTACTCGCCGTACGGCTATGACGCGCTGGGCCGGCCGCTCTCCAACAAGTCCAAGGTCGTCGCGGGCCTGCTCCAGATCTTCCTCGGCGTCTTCGGTGTCGGCCGCTTCTACACCGGCCATGTGGGCATCGGCCTCATCCAGTTGTTCACCTGCGGCGGCTGGGGCCTCTGGGCGCTCATCGACGGAATCGTCTTCCTGGTCAGCGACAGCCGCACCGACGGCATGGGCCGGATCCTGAAGAGCTGACGGCCCGGTGGGGCCCGCGTCAGCGGGACTCCGCCGAGGACGACGGGACCGGCGAGAGACCACCCGGAACGACGACCGGTCCCGCTGCCCGCTGCCGTGAGGAGAGGCCCGCCCGAGCCGAACGTCACAGCCGGTGAACCGCCGTGGCGCGGTGGTCGGCTGC
The DNA here is from genome assembly GCF_035917415.1 of Streptomyces sp. NBC_01803. Taxonomy (NCBI): domain Bacteria; kingdom Bacillati; phylum Actinomycetota; class Actinomycetes; order Kitasatosporales; family Streptomycetaceae; genus Streptomyces; species Streptomyces sp. NBC_01803. Next base: position 4,669,257 of record NZ_CP109073.1, on the reverse strand, counting down.
CGGCACGTCGCTCCTCCGGGCGAGGGAAGCGCTCGCGGATCATCCCCTGCCCGCCGGCGCACTCCGGGGCACCGCCCGGGCCGTCGTCATCGCGAGCGTGGCGATCGGCGTGCCGCCCCCTCGCCACGCCACGGTGTGCAGCGCACCGAGGGGGCATCTCGTCCTCCGCGGGACCCGGCGTTGCCGGATCGCCCGGATCGCTGGAGCGCTGGATGCCCGGAGCGCCGGAGCGCCTGGACTGACGTCGGCGGCGGGCGCGGCACCGTCGTCCCCATGGGCGGACGGGCGCTGGACGGGCCGCGCGCTCCCGTCTCGTTCCCGGGCCCGGCGTTCGGCCAGAAGGACGGCTGGGCCGCGATGAAGCCGCGGGCGATCGTCTCAGTCCCCGGCCATCGGGCGGGGCGCTGTCTTCGCGTGGTGCTCCATGAGGCGCGTCAGGAGGCGGGTGAGCTCGTCGCGTTCGGGCGGGGTCAGGGGCGCGAGCAACTCGTCCTGGACGGTGGCCAGGAGGGCGTCGAGCCGGCGCAGGTGGCGCCGGCCCCGCTCGGTGACCGTGATGACGTTGCGGCGGCGGTCGGCGGGATCGAGGGCGCGTTCGACGTGGCCTCGGTCGGCCAGTTCGTTGATGACGGCGACCAGGTCGCTGCGGTAGATGTCGGTGCGGCGGCTCAGCGTGGCCTGGCTCGCCGGGCCCGACTCCTGGAGCGCGACCAGCACGGCGTAGTGCCATTTGCGGGCGTCCGCGCCGGCCAGCCCCTCGTTCACCAGCCGCTCGGCGTGCATCGCGGCGTGCGACAGCAGCCGGCTCGGCAGACTCCGCAGCCGGGCGGGGACCGCCGAGCCCTCCCCCCGGTCGTCCATGGCACTCATGGCCGCGATCCTACCGCTTGCGTTAGTAGCCCTAACGATATACCTTCCGGTAGTGCCACTAACGTTAGCGACATAAACGTTCGGGTGACGATTCGAAACCGTCACGTCAGGAGCAGCCATGACGCGGTCGGCGACGGCGACGGCCGGCCGAGACATCAGCCCACCAGCAACGTAAGGACAGCACCGTGCCGACCATCGACGTGCTCGACTCGACCATCCACTACGAGGAGACGGGAAGCGGAACGGCCTTCGTGCTGCTCCACGGCAACCCGGGCTCCTCGCACCTGTGGCGCCACGTCCTTCCCCGCCTCGGCCCCGGGCGGCTGCTCGCACCCGACCTCATCGGGATGGGCCGGTCCGGCAAGCCTGACATCCCGTACCGCTTCGCCGACCACGCCCGTTATCTCGATGCCTGGTTCGACGCCCTCGGCCTGGACCGCGTCGTCCTGGTCGGCCACGACTGGGGTGGCGCGCTCGCGTTCGACTGGGCGGCCCGGCATCCCGGCCGGGTGCGCGGCGTCGCGTTCCTGGAGGCCATCGTCAAGCCGATGGCCTGGGAGGACCTGTCAGCGCCGGCCCGCGAGCGTTCGGAACTGATCCGCGCCCCCGGACGCGGCGAGGAGATAGTGCTCGATCAGAACCTCTTCCTCCGCTCCGCCTTCACCGGCGGCGTCCTGACCCCGGTGAGCGACGAGGACCTGGCTCCCTACCTGGCTCCCTACCCGACCCGCGACAGCCGGCGCCCCATCCTCGCGTGGGCGCGCCAACTGCCGCTCGGCGGCGAGCCGGCCGAGCTGGTCACCCGCATCGAGGCGTACGACGCCTGGCTCGCGACCAGCCCGGACGTGCCCAAGCTGCTGATGACCTTCGACGGCTCGCCCACCCTGCTCATCGGCAAGGAGATGGCCGAGTGGTGCGAGACGCACATCGCCGCGCTCGAATCCGTCTCCTGCGGCCCGGCCGGGCACCACGCTCCGGAGGACCGCCCCGAGGAGATCGCCGCCGCGGTCTCCGCCTGGGCGGACCGGCACGGGCTGCGTTAGGGCTCCCGCCGTCAGGCGCCGATCGTCCCGCGCACGCTCAGCAGGGCGCCGTCGAGCGTCTCGGCCATCTGCTCGTGCCCGCTGAACCCCTCGTCCTCGCCCGGATCGACGCTCCAGCCCCAGCCGGTCCCGGGGTGCCCGTCGATGGTGGCGGTGTGACCCCGGCTGGTGACGGTGATCGACAGGTTCCCGCCGGGGAAGCGGGTGATGTGGGCGTGGGCGCCCTCGCCCAGCACGCGGCGCACGGCGTCCTGAACGGTCTGGTCGTCGGTGGTCATGTCGCTCTCCTCGGTGCTGATGATGGTGCCGGCTCCCCGGCCGGGCCGGAGCTCCCGCCCGCCGCTCCGACATCGGCACGATGACGAGCCGGGAGGATGGCCCACGCGAGTGACGACGGGCTCCGGCGGCGTCCCCGGCCCCGTGCGCCGGGGCCGGGCCGGTGCGCCGGGGCCGGGCCGGTGCGCCGGGACCGGGCCGGTGCGCCGGGACCGGGCCGGATCCGCCCCAAGGCGTATCGGGAGAACTCCTGGACTCCCCGCCCGGTGCCCGGTGATCCCGACGGCGGGAAACCGGACGACCTCGCGCAGGCCCCCGGCGAGACGGGCGGGCTCGCGGCCGAGCAGTGCCCCGATGTCGTGGCTCGGTTCATCCAGCTGGTTGTCGCGGTGTCGGAGGAGAAGCCGAGGCAGCGGCGGGCGAGGTGCTCCGGAAAACCGGCCCGAACGACGTCCGCCACGTCCTCCTCGTCGGGGATCCGCGGGGAGTCGACGGTCTCTCCCGACACGTCGCCGAACGTGCTACATCGTCCGGGGGACTCCGCCCCGCCCGGACCGTGTCTGCGGCGCCGGCGGGGGCACCTTGCGCTACCCATGAGCGGAATCCATCCGGTGGCGTCCGCCGCCGGACCGGCCGTCTTATCGGGAGGACAAACAGGATGAAGAGCTCCAGGCTCACCCGCGTCGCCGTCACCGCCGGCACCTCCGCGCTGCTCGTGCTCGGTGTCACCGCCGGAACCGCCTCCGCGCGGCAGCAGGTGGAAACCTGCGAGGGGGCAGCAGCCGCCGGAATCCAGTACTTCGCCATCGAGGCGGGCGGCGCCAAGATCAGCGACGGCGCCGCCTTCGCCGCCAGGCAGTACATCTGCACCGAGTCCTGACCCCTCCGCCCGGCCCGTCAGGGATGGGAGCGGCCGCCCGGCGGGCTACGCAAGCCCGCCGGGCGGTCGCGTTCGTGTCGGGACTCACGGACACGGGCCGCGAGCGCGAGGCGGCCCCGCACCAGCGGCGCTCCCGTGACCCGGTGGGGAGCCGGGCGGCGAGCCCGACGGGCTGGCCGGGCCGCCGGGACGGCGCCGTTCGACCAGCCAGGAGACCACCAGGTACAACGGCAGGGTGAGGCCGACGAGCAGCGCGGACCCGGTGCAGGCGCTCATCAGAAACCCGCCGCTCACCCGTGCGACGCCGTAGTAGTAGCCGACCACGACGGCCATCAGCACCAGGTACCCGCCGACGGCCGTGCCCGCCACCTGCCGGACGAGCCCCGGCCAGCCCCGCCGCCACACCCCGCGTGGAACCGGCCGGGCCCGGGGCAGCAGCCGGAGACCGAGTCCGAGGCAGCCCATGACCAGGAGGTAGCCGACCAGCATCACGGCGACGATCACCGGGACTGGGAGCACCCGCGGTCCTCCGTCGTCAGTGAGCGTCCCGCAGCAGGAAGTGCCAGCCACGGACGAACGTGTGCCATCCGAACCACAGCCAGAGCGCGAACAGCGCCCACCGCCCGGCCGGGTGGCGCATCACCGCGCCCAGCGCGTCGCTGAGCGTCGGGTAGCCGTCGCCCGACCGGACCAGCCCGATGCCCTCCCAGGCGAACAGCGCGCCGAACAGCACCGCCCAGACCACGTATCCGATCACCGGATGCTCGGGGATGTTCCCCCGCTCCGCCACTGTCACCGTTCGCCTCCTGTACGCCCGTTCCGTGGACCGGCCGGCCCGCGTCGATCGTCCGTCATCGGCGGGCCGGGGAGGGGCGGGCGCGCCGGACGCCTCCGCGCGAGCCACGGGGGGCGTGCTCGGCTCTGGCCCACGCGACGTGGCACGGCACTTCCACACGTCCCGGCTCGGCTCGGGCCCTCCCCCGCGACGCCGAGTTCTCCGAGACCCGGCACTCCTATGCCCACCCGCCCCTCGCCATCGAAGACATCAAGGTGACCGTGCCCGGCACCTGAGCTGTACTGCCTCGCGTACGCCTCTCTGCCAGAGTGGTGGGCGTGGAGCCACTGAAAAGCCAGGATCCAAAGCGTCTGGGCGAGTTCACGTTGCTGGCCCGGCTGGGCAGGTGGTCGACGCGGCGCGGACGGTGCCCGTCATCAGCTGTCCGACGGCTGACGCAGACCGAAACGCACGCCCTGGTCGTCGCGGCATTCCACGAAACGACCGAACCCGGGCTCAGCCGCGCCAGGGGTGCCGGGTTGGCCACCGAGTTCGGCGACCCGGCGCACTGCGGCGTCGAGGTCGGTCACGGTGAAGTAGATCACAATCGCGTGGGCCGGGTCGTTCGAGTGGACACCACCGCGGATGCCGGGGGTCTCGATCCAACCCTCATCGGTACTGCCCATCGGGTGGAAGGTCCAGCCAAGCAGCGAGCTGTAGAAGGACTGGGCGCGCGAGGCGTTCGCGACACCGAACTCGAAGTGGGAGGGTGCGCCGTGCATGTGCCGCTCCAGAAATCACGGAAACTTCGGACGGGCACTGACGGTAGGGCGGAGATCTCAGGTGGTCTTGGACGATTGTTACGCTCCCGTCGGCCCGAGGCGCTCAGGAGTGGGCCGCCCGTGCGCCGGGTTGCGCACCGGTGCCGGGGAGGGCGGGCAGCAGATGGGCGGCACGGTATTCGGTCGGCGTGCAATCGGCCAATGCCCGGAAATCGCGGTTGAGGTGAGCCTGGTCGTAGAAACCGCAGTGCGCCGCGATCGCGGCCAGCGCGTACTGCTCTGGGTGACCGACGAGCTCGGCCGCCCGCGCGAAACGCAGGACCCGGGCCGTCTCCTTGGGAGGGAGCCCCACCTGTTCGCGGAACCGCTTCGCGAGCAGGCGCCTGCTCCAACCGGTGTCGCGGATCAGTTCGCCGATGGCCAGGTCCCCGTGGTGCCTGTCGAGCCGGGTCCAAGCGGCCACGAGCTCCGGCGCCGGGCGGCACCCCTCGACCGCGCGCCTCAGAAGGTGGTCGTCGAGCAGACGGAACCGGGAGTCCCAGTCCGGAACCTCGACGAGTCGCTCGACCAACTCGTCGGCCTGCCTGCCCCATAGGTCCGTCAGCTCGACCACCCGACCGGTCAGCTGTGACATCGGCACTCCAAGCAGCCGGAAGGCCCCCAGCGGGGTGAGCCGTAGCTCCACGCAGCGCTGTGCGCCCTCGTGCTCGACCAGGGTCGGTTCGCTGGTCAAGCCAGCCGCGAACGACGACACATGCACTGCGGGTTTCCCCGACCCCCCTGGCCGGACGGCGAGGCCCTGTCCGAGACCGAGGATCACCACCACCCTGGCGCAGGGGACCTCCCGGCGGAGGACCGGCCGCGCGGCGCGCTCTGCGTAGCCACCGTAGGAGTCCAACAGAGGACGCAGCCGAGCATCGACGTCACCGATGGCCACCTCCCACCGCGTGACCGGTGACCCTCCATACTCGGTGACGACCTTACGACTCACCCGGTTACCCTCACATACCGCTCGAGGGGGCGCCACCGACGTCATTCTCAGCCTCGGGCTCGGGCGCCCAGCAGACTCGGTGTTGTAGCGAGGAGACGGGGACCGGCGAGGACCGCTCGTCCCCCTGGAGAGCCTCCGCAACGCGCTCGATGACGCCCGTATCGACGCGGGTGTCAGCGACAGCGACCTCGGCGGCCTGCGCGCGCTCAGCGCGGGCGCGAGCCTGGGCGGCACGGGCCACCTGGACCGCGCAGCCCTGCGCGAGCAGGTCCCTGAGTTGACCGGACCGCGCGCCGCACCCCGACCTGCCCGGCACCCTCGAACGCATCGCCGAGGACACGGACCGGATCATCCGCGGCACCTTCGAAGCCGCCCGCGGCAGCGGCCGGCCGATCAGCGGAGCCGACCTCCAGCAGACCGCCCGCAGCCTCGCCCTCGGCCACCTCCTGACCGGACGCATCCTGCTGCACCAGGCCGAACAGCAACCCGAAACGATCAGCGAACAACTCCGCACCAACGCCGCCGAGTTGCGGGAATCGGCCCAGCACTGGCAGCGCACCGCCCAGTCCTGCACCCGGATCGTCGACCTCGCCGACCCCCCGCGAACACCGCGCCCTCCCCCACTACGGCTACGACGACGTACGCGCCGGCCGCGCCAACCCCATGCCAAGAACCAGACTCCACCCCGTCACAGTCACCACCGAGACGGTCAGCCTGCGCATCGGCCACCTTCTCTACGGCGAGAAACGGCACCCCACCACACCCCACCGCGAGTCCAGGTCAGCGACGGACATCCTGGCCGACACCGGCGGCATCGGCCCACTCACAGGGGACCTCCACCGCCTGCTCACCGCCGCCCACACCGGTGCCCAGGCATCCGGGTCCACGCATTCGACCGTGTGGCGACCGGTGCCCGTGGCTCAGTCCGCGGTACCGGCCGGGACCACCCACTGGGTCGGCTGGCCGGTCACGCTCGCGATCATGTCGTAGTCGCCGTCGTAGTGCAGCACCACCGCTCCATGCCGCTCGGCGGTCGCCGCGATGACCAGATCCGCCACCGAGAGAGCCTTCCAGTTCCCCGAGCCGACGAGTCGCGTCCGCACCTCCAGCGCCCGGTCCCACACCTCGTCGGGGGTCGCCAGCCAGTCGAAACCGCGCATCTCGTCACGGATCCTTTCCGCGTCCGCCTTGGACCGCGCGCTGTGCATGACCTCGACCTCGACGGCCCCGCACACCGCCAGCAGCCCCGCGTTGTGCAGCGGATCGATCACCGCCCGGACGGCCGGCTTCGGATAACGGGCCAGCGCCGACTTGTCGATGAGATAGCGACCCGTCACGCCGCCTGGCCCGCACCGTTCGTGTCCTCGACGGGACCGGTCAGATCAGGCAGCCCACCCTCGGCGAGCCACCCCAGGAACGAGGCCCGCTTCCGACGCTTGATCGCATCCTCCAAGGCGGCGTTCACCGTGGCGACCTTCGTCGAGGTACCGAAGACCTCAGCGGCCTGAGCCAGCAATTCGTCATCGATGTCGACGACGGTTCTCGTCATACGAACTCCTCCTTCCGTCCGGATCCCCACGAGGACCTACCCCACGATATCAAATCCCATCGCGATCGATATCAACCCAACGACCCGGTGGATGCCCTGGTCCTGCTCTTCCTGATCGACGTCGACCTCACCGTGGTGTGCGGCCGCAGCTTCCGCGCCCACGCACCGTCCTCGGACACACAGGCACCGCGGACGCCGGTGACCACCGACATCGGATCGGCCGAAACTCGCCGCGTCGCAGGCGCCGGACACGGGGAGAGATCATCGCGTCACACAGCACGATCATGCGAGGGGTGGTCCATGGCATTCGGCGAGGGACGGGTCTACGGAGTCGTCAAGCAGTTGCTGGGTATCACGGAAGGCGTGCGGGATCGGCTGCCGGAGATCGACACGAAACTCGACGCGGTCAAGGCCGACGTCCAGCACCTGAAACTCACCACGCCGAGCGCTGGCTCGACCGAGGCGCTGAGCAGGGATATCAGCGACCTCAAGTCCCTGATCGAGCGCTACCGGGCCGAGGTCACCGGGCTGCGCGCGGAAGCCGAGGCCGACCGACACGCCCGCGAGGAAGCGCTCGCCCAACGGGTCCGGGCCGAGGCCGAGGCCGAGCGGCAGCGTGAGCGCCGTGCCCAAAAGCCCGCCGCCCCAGAACCCGCGCCGACGCCACCGGCCCCGCCCGCCACCGAGCTGGCAGTTCCCACGTCCGCGCTCGCCGAGGCCGCACTGCCGTCATCGGCCGAACTGCGCACCCTCCTCGACCTGGCCGCAGGCGTCGCCTACACCGACATCTCCTGCCACCGCGACACCTGGGCGTTTCTCGTCGAACGCGCCGCTCAGACCGAGCACTTCCGCCTGCCTTCCCAGGTCGGCGAACGAGGCGATGGCACCATCGCCACCAGCTTGTCGGGCCGCACCCTGATCGCCACGATCGACGCCCTGTGGTCCACCCAGAACGACCCCGCCGCCTCACCCGGGACCCAGGCACTGGCCGCCCGCATCTACAACCGTATCCACGCCGCCCTGCAAGGTCTGGAGACGGCCGAGACCGTGACGCGCCCGGCCACGCGCGTCATCATCGACAACCGGCCGCCGCACGACGAGACCACCGGCCAAGAGGAGACCGAACCCCCGGCCGAGTGATTCCCTCCACGCGACTGAGCCCCGCACTGACAAGGCCGAAGAGGGTGCGGACCCAGACGGTAAACCCCTCCTGCCGCCGGCTCCCGTTGCCCGGGGCCGGCGGCGTCTCGGGGTTCCCACCGGGCGGATGCGGCGCGATCCCCGGCCACCGCGCGCGAAGATCTTCCGGGACGCCGAGCCTGAGGTGACCGTCCGCCGTGCCCCTTGCCGGTCACCCATCAGGCGCTCACCACCGACGTGCCCGCGCCGGAGCGAGCACCGGGATCGGCAAGACCTGCCAGGAACACTGCGTTGCCCCCCGGTGGGCGTCTTTTCAACTGGCTCGACGACCGGGAATCCGACGGTCCCAGCGGACAGGTTTATCGCGAGGCGCTGGCGACCGGCGCGGTAATCTCCGGCCGTCGGACCTTCGAACTCGCCGGGCGTTGGCAGGGCGACCATCACGACGGTGTGCCGATCTTCGTCCTCACCCACCATGTGGATGACGGGGACGTGCCACCCGGCCACGCGCGATTCGTCACCGACGTCGAGGACTGCGCCCGTCAGGCTCGCGCGGCCGCCGGGGACCGCCCGGTCATGGTTCATGGGGCGGGCGCGGCCCAAGCGCTGCTCCGAGCCGGGCACATGGACGAGATGGAGATCCACCTGGTGCAGGTCCTCCTTGGGGACGGCCGACGGCTGTTCGACCACCTCGGTGGTGACCACATCGAACTCGACCTCGTCCGGCGGCTCGAGGGTCGAGACGTCACGCACCTCCGCTACCGGGTGCGCCGCCCCGATGAGGCCGCATGAAGACGCTCTTCGTCGGCTACCGCGTCACCGACCTGGACCGCTCGCTCGCCTTCTACACCGCCTTGGGCTACGTCGAGCTGGGCAGGGTCGACGGCGGGGACGGGAGTCACCTCGTGATCCTCAAGTTCCCCGGCGAACCGGCGGCCTCGCTCGAACTGGTCCACCGTCCCGTTGACGGACGCGTCGACGTGGGCAGCGGTTTCGACCACCTCGCGATCCAGGTGGACACACTGGCCGCCACCCTGGAGATGCTGACCGAAGTCGGCCTGGAGCCGGGACCTGTCCAGTACCCGGGCGGGCCTCGCGGCCCGAAGACGTCGTGGCTCACCGACCCGGATGGCTACCGGATCGAGTTGGTGGAGTGGCCGCCTGGACACCCCGACGGCATCACCGCCGCGGACTTCTCCTGAGCGGTCCGGTGCGCGGAGTGAAGAAGCCTCGCTTCGGGGCGGGCGCGGCCCAGCGCGAGGCGGCATCCCCACCCCATCCACAGGTCTTGACGATTACTCAGTTTCTCGGTCGTGAGTGATCAGAGCAGCAGGAGCAGCGCGAAGGCCGAGGCGGCCAGCAGGGTCATACCGGCGAGCTCGCACCCGAACGCGAGCCGCGGGTACCGCACTTCGACCGCGAAGACCCGCAGACAGTCCCGAAGCACCCTGAGCTGGACGATGGCGATGGCCTGTGTCGCCAGGTGCTCGTCCTTGAACCAGTGCTCGGCCGAGAGGCGGGGACGGAACGAGCGGACATCCGCTTCCCGCCATGGGGCAGCATTGAGGAGGAGCCCGAACGCGGTCGCACAGGAGGAAGCACAACAGCGAGGCGCCGACCGCGATCCGCGGGACGAGCGGTATTTCAGCGCGGCCAGTGTGTTCGCGGCGCCTTTCCTGCGGCGGTTGACACCCCACAGGGTGTCGTCACCCACCGAGTAGCAGCCGTGAAGTACCGGATGCCGTGGGTGCGGTGGTAGGTCGCAGGCAGCCGGTCGGGGTGCCCCTGGTCGGCCCAGCCCGACCCTGCGGTGGGCCGGATCCCGAGCGGGCCGAACTCATCGAAAGCGAATACCCGGTCCGGGAAACGTTCCAGTACTTCCCCGATCCGGTCGAGTTTGTGCGTCCCGTTCGAGGTCCGGGAACTCCTTCCACCTCTTGGTGCGCTGGAAGGTGATCCCGCGGCGGGCGAGCAGGCGGCGTAAGGCTTCGCGGCCGATGCGGATGACCCGGCTGTGGACTTCGCGCGGGTAGGCGACCAGCTTGCGCAACGACCAGCGGGTGAAGGGCTGGCCGAGCGTGACCGGTCGGGTGGTGGCCGTCTGGACGACGAAGTCCTCGTCGTCAGGACTGAGCAGGCGGGGACGGCCTCCCGCTCACTGAGGGGCCGGACAAGCCAGGCCGATCTCGCTGAACCGGTGGATTACATCCCGGACGGTGTCCTCGTCCGCCTGCACCAGCTGGGCGATCACCGGCACCCGGTCCCGCCGGCCGAGGCCAGCAGCATCATCGCGCGCCGATAGCGCACCGAGTTGGTACGGCCCCGGCGCACGATCTGCTGCAGCCGCTGCCCGTCCTGGTCGGTCAGTCTGCGCACACGGACAGGCTCGGCCACTGCCTCGAGCGGTCGGATCGGGCGTCACCGCACATCCAACCGCCACCACCGCCAACCCGGCGAACCTACATGTCACAGCACTGGCCCGCCCGGCACGATCCGCTGCGGCCGACCAGCCGGAGTTCCGCCGAGCTGCCCGTCAGACCCAGTCGAGGGCGGCCGGCTCCCGCAGGAAGCTCACGAACACCGAGTCGTCGTCGTCCGGGCGGGCAGGGTCGTGGAGCACCTGCACCGCGCCACCCTGGACGAGCACGGACGCATCGGCGTACTTGCGCGTCACCCAGCGGCGCGTACCGGCGGCGTCGACGTAGGTGACCGTGGCGGTGGCCCCCGCGACGCGCCGCCCACCGGAGTCGTCGCTGGAGTAGTGGATGCGCAGCTCGCTGATGGTCCCGGTGGTCCGCAGCCCCTCGAGCAGCAGCCGGTCCCGGGTGGCGGCGCTCGCGGCCCCACGGCGCTGAGCCCGGACGGCCGACCACACCAGCAGCAGCGAGAGCACGACCAGGAGGCCCGGCAGCCAGAGGTCGGCGTAGTAGAGGATCCACCGCCCCCAACCCCAGGGCTCCGGCGGCTCATAGTCCGTCATCACCCAGCCGACGCGGTCCGCCGCCACCCAGCCCCGCGACGCGACAGCGACGCCCAGGGCAAAGCCGGCGACGCCGATCGCCAGCGCCCATCCGCCGCTGCCCCGTGCAGCCCGGTAGCCGTCGAGATGATGGGCGCCCACCGGCAGCCCCAGGCCCACCAGGAGGGTCCCTGCGCCCACCCCGGCGACGACGAGCGGGACCGAGACACCGGAAACGTGGGTGCCGGATGGCGCGTTGAGGGAGATCGCGCGCAGCGCGTCGAACCACAGGGAGACGAGGAGGCCGAGCACGAAGGCGCCCGCGGTGCCGAGGACGAACCAGATCACGCCCAAACACAGGGCAGTTGGATTTCCCACCTGACGATCGCGCTGCTGGCGCCGACGCACTGACGGGTCCACGGTCTCCATGGCGCCTCCTGTGGTGCAGGTCGGCCCGATCGCCGGGAAACCATGGTACTGACCTGATCGGGTGATGTCGGGGCGTGCGGCCGGCTGACCGCGGCGAACGCCGGCGACGCCCACGACCCGCAGCCGCCTACTGCGTCTTCCCGGGGGCTCGTGACATCGGCGACAGACGTCGTGGGCCCCCGGACCCCCGGCCGGAATACCTGCTGAGCGGGCGGATCCGAAGCGGCATCGCGCGGCGAATCCCAGTAATCGACCCCGGCGAACGTTCGTGACAATACAACTAGCGCCCCATCCGTCCACCGACTCCGCACGGTGACAGTCCCTGAGCTTCGCCGAGCACCATGCGACACCTCAACATGCGCCCCTGCCAGTTGGAGCCCCCCTCCTCCGTCAATCGGCGGTTGGTGAAGAGGGCGGAAGGTGGCTGCGCAGGGCTTCGGCGAGGGTGGCGATGCGGCGCAGGGGTGTGAGGTCGGGGGGCGCAGCGGGCTGTCCGTCGTCAGGGTGGAGATGGCGTGGTGCACGGCGGTCCGCAGTGGGGAGTCGTGGAGGACCTCGTCGTGGAGGAGTTGGCCATCGCTGATGCGTGTGGCGGTGAGGCGGTGGTGGTTGCGTTCGAGTTGCCATCCGCCCGGTGCGGTGACCGGGTCGAGGTGGAGGGCGAATCGGGTCTCTCCGATCTCCAGGGCGAGATGCCGGTGAACGGGTGTCGGTGGGACGGATTCCCCGGCTCCACGGCGCCGCTGGTCGCGGGGCGGGTATGAGATGAGCCGGTCCGCGAAAGGACCCGCTCACCGGAATGCGACCCCGATTCGACCCCGCAGGGTCATGCGGCGCGGACACCCGCTCCGACCTGGGGAAACGTGGTGGTGGCGGACGAGTCGGCCTGTACGCCGGGTTCTTCTGCCCCACCACGCCCACCAGCGCCGATGCGCATCCGGACCAACGGTGACCTGCGGCAACAGCTCACGGAGACGCCCGAAGGCAACCAGAGAGGGCCACCCCATTTCGACCCCGATTCGACCCGGGTCCGTTGAAGCGGCGCGGCGAACCAGCCCTCAACCGTCGTCTCCACACGTCACCCGCCCCTCGCGGGCCCGGGACCGCTCCCACAAGGTGCTATTCCCCAAGTGCACGGGACGACGTGTCTGGCAGTATGCCTCCATGTCCATGACTTCCCACAGTCAAGCAATGGCAAAGCCCCTCTAACACCGCAGGTCAGAAAGCCCGCTCCGCATGGGCGTGTTCAACCCGGTGTTCGCCACCTACCGGCTCGACCACACGGAGGCGGACCGGGTCGCCCGCACCCTGTCCGCGTGGTCGGTCACCGGCAAGGTCGCCGTCGCGGCCCTGACGGCCCTGTGGGGCCTGACCGCATACGCCGCCCACAGCCACCCGAAGCCCCGCCCCAACGACCGCCTGTGGCCCATAGCCACGCCCCCCAACAACCTCTTGTTGACGGCGACATCGAAGCGGGCAGCGGGAACGCCGATCAAACAACCGTTCCGCCGGGCGTCTCACAACCAAAGGTTGTGCCGACTAGGCTGGTTGGCATGGGCCCTGAGCTCCATGCCGGGCGCGCCTTCGTCGCCGTCGTCGACGCCGGGCGGTTCCGGGAGGCCGCCGCCCGGTTGTCGATCACGCAGCAGGCCGTCTCCAAGCGCGTCGCCGCGCTGGAGAAAAGCCTCGGCGTACGGCTGTTCACCCGCACCGCGCGCGGAGCCCACCTCACCATCGACGGGCAGGCGTTCCTGCCCCATGCCCGTGATCTCCTCCGGGCCGCGGAACGGGCGGCGGCCTCCGTGCGGCCCGGCCGCCGTGCGCTGCGCGTCGATGTGATCGGCCGACGCCTCGCGCCGGCCGCTCTGCCGCGCGACTTCCACCGCGCACATCCCGGGATCGAACTCGACGTCGTGGCCCTCTTCGACGCCGACACGGCCATCGCCGCCGTCCGCTCCGGCAGCATCGACGCGTCCTTCCGCGCCGTCACCCTGCCCGCGCGGCAGTTCCCCGACGCCATCCACGCCACGCGCGTCCTCAACGAGCCCGTCCAGTTCCTCACCGGCCCGGCCCACGAGCTGGCCACCGCCCGCGCGGTTACCCCCGCCCGACTCGCCGGGCACAGGATCTGGATGCCCCGCATCGTCTCCGGCACCGAGTGGGCCGCCTTCTACGACGACCTCGCCGCCGCGTTCGGGCTGACGATCGAGGCGACCGGCCCCGACTTCGGCACCGAACCGCTCCTCGACAACGATCGCCGACTCAGCGACGCTGGGGACCTTCTTCGGCCGGCAGACCCGTCTCGCCTGGCCCGCCGACCACGACCTGCGGCGTGTCGGCCTGCACGACCCCACACCGGTCTACCCGCACTCCCTGATCTGGCACGGCGACAACCCGCACCCCGCACTCACCGCACTCCGCGCCCACCTCGGCACCGTGCGCCCCGACCCCCGGACGTGGACACCGACATGGGCGGCGATGCCGATCACGGCAGGTGGATGACGCCACGCACACCGGCATGCCCGCTGTGTCCCCCGCTCACGACAGCCGCGCCCCGGCACACCAGCGTCGTGACGCACGTCACGGGAACTTCGGCCGGGTGGGGTGGCGGAGTCGGACATGCAGCCAATACAGCCTGGATTCCGAGCCCGCGTCCGCGCGGGTGACGAGGAAGCCTTCGGCGTGCTCTTCCGCGAGCACGGCCGGAGCGTGTACAACCACTGCTTCCGGCTCACCGGGGACTGGTCGGTCGCCGAGGACTGCACCTCGCTGGTCTATCTCGAAGCCTGGCGGCTGCGGCAGAAGGTCGACCCGGAGGGCGGGAGCCTGCTGCCGTGGCTGTTCGGCATAGCCGTTCATGTGGTGCACCGCCGGCGGCGGGTCGCGCGACGGCACCGGGAGTTGATGGCACGGATGACGCCGCCCGGCCTGCTGCCCGACTTCGCCGACGATGTCGCGAAACGGCTCGACGACCAGGAGCGCATCGCCGCGGTCCGGGCGGCGCTGGGCCGACTACCCCGGGCCGACCGTGAGGTGCTCGCGCTGTGCGTGTGGGGCGGCCTGGGCTACGCCGACGCCGCCGAGGCGCTCGCGATCCCGGTGGGAACGGTCCGTTCCCGGCTGTCACGCGCCCGCAAGCGGCTGGAACGGCTGTCGGCCGAACAGATTCCGGAGCGGGACCGGGAACTGGCGACCGCGGAACGGCAGGTATCGGGTGACCGCCCCGACGCGGTCCGGCCGAATGGAGGTAATGCCGCATGAAACGGGATCAGGACAACGACGAGGTGCGGGCGCTGCGCCGCCTGCTGCCCCCCCTGCCGCCCGAACGGGACTTTCCAGCCGGCCGCCAACACCAGCGCGAGGAGCACCTGATGAGCAGTTGGCTGCGGATGGGACAGGACCGGAGCGAGCAGAGCGGCCAGAAGGGACGGATGCGGTACGTGTGGCGCGTGGCCCTTCCTGTGGCCCTGGCCACGGCGGTCGCCGTGCCCGTGGTGCTCGCCGGCGGCGACGGCGGGGACAAGCCGGAGGAGCCGGGCATGATGACGGTCAGTGCCGGCACCGTGCTCACATCGGCGGCGGCGGAGGACCGCGGCCACGAGGTGACGATCGCTCCGCGCGACGACCAGTTCGTCTACACCCGGGAGGTGGTGACGGAGACCCCGGCGGAGGGCGGGGAGACCGAGGAGTACGTCGACGAGAGCTGGTCCTCGGTCGACGGCTCCCAGCGATCGTGGATCATGGAACTCGGCCATGGCTGGTGGGAGGACCCGGCCGCGCCGGGCTCCTCGTGGCCGCCGCTCGCCTGGGACGAACTGCGCGCCCTGCCGACCGACCCGCAGGAGCTGATCAACACCGTGCGCAGCCCCGGATGGAGCGACCCGGACTACGACGAGCCGATCACGGACGAGGACTGGGACACGGTGTACTTCATGCTCACGGGGCTGCTGCACCGGGTGCCGCTCATGCCGGACGGCCTGCGGCCCGCGGTCTTCGAAGCGCTGGCCGAGGTACCGGGCACGGAGACCGTCGACGACGAGACGGACGTCCAGGGCCGGGAGGGCATCGGCATCACCCGGCCCGGCGACCCCGTCATGGGAGACGAGACGATCGTCTTCGACGCCGACACCTACGCCTACCTGGGGATGCGCGGCGAGCGGGTCGCGGACGACGGCAGCGCCACGTACGTCCAGTGGACCTCCCTCACGGACTACGCCGTCGTCGACGAGGCGAAGCAACAGCCGTAACGCGCCGGCCCTTCACCGCACGGCCCGCCGGCCCACGCTGGCGGGCCGTGCGCGTGCGGCCGGGGTTGATCTCCTCGACGAAGCCGCCAGTCCTGCCGGGCTGCTCCCTCGCCTACCCTGGGCATGGGGCGACAACAGGGGTGTGGGCATGGGCAGTTGGAGCGAACGGTGCTTCGAGCTCGCGCTGGCGGTGGGAGTTCCCCTGCTCGCGGTGGGGGGCGCGGCCGGGGGAAGCCTTCTGGTCGCCCACGGCCCGGACGGGTGGCCGAGCACGCTGACCGGCGGGGGACTCGTTCTCGTCGCCTGCGTCGGGGCGTTCTTCTCCGGCGTCCTCTACGACAACACCCTGGCGTTCTTCAGCGGCTTCCCCCTGCTCGTGGCCTGCATCGGCGCCGCCGGGATGGTGGAGGAGGCAGCGCTCAGATCGCGGGGCGAGGCGACGATGTGCACGGTGACCGAGGTCGACACCCGCGTGGAGACGACCACGCACACCGACTCGGAGGGATTCACGCACACCACCACGACCACGTACTACGACCACACCCTGGACTGCGACGCCACCGGCGGGCCCGACCTGATGACCCGCACCGAGCGGATCGCGGACGCCGGTGAGCGCATCGACGTGACGTACGACCCGGAGGGGCGCGTGAGTCCCGAGCTGACCGGGGACGTCAGCAAGGGCAATCACAGCAATGAGTGGATGCTCGGCATCGGCCTGACGGTGACGCTCGCCATCCGCGTCCCCGTCGGCCTGACCGAGGGCAGCGACATCCGGTGACGCCCGCACCCGGCCGCCCCCGCCGCCCGCACCCACGGGCCTAGCGCGCCACGCGGTAGCGGAGGTAGACGACTTTCGAGCTGAAGGGGCGGGTCTCGACGAGTTCGAGATCCACTCGGCGCTCGCGCTGGGGAAAGAACGGGATGCCGCCGCCGACCAGCACCGGGTAGACCATGGTCCGGTACTCGTCGATCAGACCCAACGCGGCCGCCTCGGCGGCGAGGGTCGCGCCGCCGATCGCGATCTCGCCCTCCCCCGGCTCGGCCCGCAACCGCTCGATCTCCTCCGCCAGGCCGCCGGAGGCCAGGCGGGCATGGCCCCGCACCGCCGACAGCGTGGTCGAGAACACCACCTTCGGCAACGGCTTCCAGAGCGCGGTCCACTCGCGCTCGGAGTCGTCGAGCGATCGATCCTGGTCGGCGGTCTCCCAGTACAGCATCGTCTCGTACAGCCGTCGGCCCAGCAGGTGAACGCCGACCTCCCGGATCTCGTCGATCCAGAAGCGAAAGACCTCCTCGTCGGGCGCCGTCCAGTCGAAGTCGCCCTCCGGCCCGACGATGTAGCCGTCAAGTGAGACGCTCATCGAATAGGTCACACTGCGCATCAGAAACCCTCCTCCGTAGCGGGCTCGACAGTACGACCGCCGAACGCCCCACGACTCATCGCGACTCGCGAGACCCGCGTGGTTGGTCTGGTCAGTCGGTGCGGGTGGTGCCGGGGGCGGGCAGGCAATGCCGCGTTCACGGGGTCAGGACGACTTTTCCGGCGACGGTGCCGGACTCGGCCAGTCGCAGAGCCTCGGCGGCACGGGCGAGAGGCAGCCGGGCGGCGACGTGAGCGGTGATCTCGCCCCGCTGGAAGGCGGCGAACACCTCGGTGAGGTCGGCGCGCAGGCGGGCGCGGAAGCGGTCGGCGCCGAAGGCCCGGCCGGCCCAGACGTTGAAGAAGTAGGCGCGGCGGCCGTTGGGCAGGCTGTTCCACAGCCACACCCGGCCGAGGATCCTCAGGACGGGCCACTGCTTGGAGCCGGTGTCGTCCCGGGTGGAGGCGCTGCCGTAGGAGACGAGCGTGCCGCCGGGGGCGAGGAGACGCCAGGAATCGATCACGCTGCGGCCGCCGACGTGATCGAAGACGGCGTCCACGCCGGCGGGAGCCAGCTCGCGGACGCGGGCGGGAACGTCCTCGGTGCGGTAGTCGACGGGCAGCACACCCCCTGCCCGCAGGGCGTCGTGGTGGCGTGCCGACGCGGTGCCGATCACCTTGGCACCCGCGGCATGCGCGAGTTGGACCAGGAGCGAGCCGACACCGCCGTTCGCGCCGTGCACCAGAATGGTCTGCCCCGCGCGCACCCGTGCCTTGCGGTGCAGCATCTGCCAGGCGGTGATGCCGTTGACCACCAGGGTCTCCGCTTCCGCCGCGCCGATCCCGTCGGGTACCCGGACCACGTCCGCCGCGTCGACGGCCACGTGGCTGGCCCAGCCGCCGACCTTGACCAGCGCGGCCACCCGCCGGCCGACGAGGCCGGGATCGACGCCTGCACCGGCTGCCGACACGGTGCCGACCAGGTCGTAGCCGGGCACGAAGGGAAACGGCGGCTGGTCGTAGTAGCGCCCGCGGCGCATCTGCTGCTCGGCGAACGAGACGCCGGTGGCCTCCATCTCGATGACGACCTGCCCGGGGCCCGCGACCGGCACGGCCCCGTACCTCAGCTGAAGCCCCTCGGGCTCCACCGTGCCGGGCAGAACGACCTCGACGAGTTCCTTGGTTCTCAACACACACCTCACCTGGAAGGATTCCGCTTTCGTTAGAAGCTATAACTAAGATGACAGCTCAAAGCGAGAGCGTCAAGCACTGGCGGTCCCGATCGTTAATACTTTTCGCTACGGCGACAGCGTGTAACGTGCTGGGAGGCACAGTGGCAGGGAGCGTGACGGGTGATGGCCAAAGCGAAGGAGACCCCCCGCGAGCGGTACCGGAACCAGGTACGCGCGGAGATCAAGGAACGGGCGTGGGAGCAGATCGCCACCGCCGGCGCGTCCGCCCTCTCCCTCAACGCGATCGCCAAACAGCTGGGTATGAGCGGACCCGCGCTCTACCGGTACTTCTCAAGCCGCGACGAGCTGATCACCGAGCTCATCCGGGACGCCTACCGCAGCCTGGCCGACGCCTTCCGGGCCGCCGCCGAAGCGGACGCCGACCTCGCCGGGCTGGCGCACGTGCTGCGCCGGTGGGCCCTCGACGACCCCCAGCGGTACTTCCTGGTCTACGGCACGCCCGTACCCGGCTATCACGCCCCCGACGACGTCACCGCGATCGCGTCGGAGATCATGACGGCCCTCCTCGACGCCTGCGCCGCGCTGCCCGCGGACGACACCACTACGACACCCTTCGCCGCGCAGATGGAAGCGCACCTGGAAAGCCACCGGCAGTGGGCGGGCGAGCACTCCGCCCCGCCCTCGGCCCTGCACCGCGCCCTCGCGTTCTGGACCCGGCTGCACGGCATCCTCTCCCTCGAACTCGCCGGTCACTTCACCGGAATGGGCTTCGACCCCGCCCTGCTCTTCACCGCCGAACTGGACGAGCTACTGGCCGGCTGACGCGACCGTTCCCCACACGCGCCACCCCGGCCCGGCCCGCGGACGCCCGCGCTGGACCACTTCCCCCTCACCGCCACGGCCGACAAGGCCAGCAACAGACCGGGACTTCCCCGTCGGCAGCGAGTCGCCTGAAAGTGGCAACGGTGAGCCGGTGCCCGGCCACTGCGCGCGCCGCTTCATCAGAGCGCTCCCGCACCTCCTCCATGCCAGGCGGTCGGCGCGAGTTCATGGGAGCCCGCTCTGATCAGTGAAAGCCCCGTGGGTCGCAGAGGTGCTGCCCCTGCCGCAGAGGAAGTCTCTCTGTACCGGGATGGTGGCACTCACCACGTCTGCTGACGAACTCCCGTGATCTGATGGGTTGTCTGCCCGTTCCAGGACGGGCAGGAAGTCGCCGAGGGGCTTCAAGCGAGGGAGCGCTCCGCCACCGCGTTGAGGTGGTGCTCGAAGAGTTTCTGCGCGTCCAGGTTGATCGTCGCGAGCGAGACCATGCTGGTGAGGATCACGTCGCACAGTTCCTTCTCGACGTCGGCCCAGGTGTGGCTCGCGCCCTTGCGGGGGTTGGAGCCCATGGCGCCGTGCACGGCCTCGGCGACCTCGCCCGCCTCCTCCTGGATTTTGAGCACGCGCAAGAGGCGGGTGACTTCATGGCTGTTGGTGCTGTTCGCGTCCAGCCACTCGACGAGGCGGTTGATCGTCTGCCAGGTCGCCGGGTCCATGTGCTCACCGAATCCGTGACGAAGGTGGGGGGCCGGCGGTCAGAAGAGCGTGTCGTCGGCCGGTGTGGCGGTCGGGTCGGAGACTACCAAGGGATCGACAACGGGGATGCGGAGACTGGCGTGCATGGCCGAGTGTGTGGGACCATCCCCGCGCGTGCGGGGAGCACACTTCCGCTGTGGGGCCGAGCCAGAACGGTAGGACAGCTTCTCAGCCCGCCAGCACCGCGCAGCACGTGCACTTCACACGACGATGCAGGTCATGGCCGCCCACAGCAGGGGTGAGTGCTCGGTCCGGCCATCGGCGCGCCAGCGGTCGAGCTGCTTGCGCTGCCAGCGACCGAGCCGCTGCACGGGGGCAGGGTCCTCGTGGGCGGTGTCGACGGCGACGATCGCCTCCGACAGCGGGCGCACGGACTCGGCCAGGCCGGCCAGCCGGTGGAACGCGAAGCTGGTCGGCAGCACCCAGCGGGTGGCGGTGACCAGTTCGGCACCGTTGTGGATCATCGCCGTGGCCAGGCCGAACGACTCGGCGAACCGCAGATCGCCACCGCTCTCACAGCCGATCAGGGCGACCCGCGGCGGCGCGGGCCAGATCCGCGCCCCCGGCTCACCGTCAGCCCGCAGGGGCAGCGTGCCCAGCAGGAGGTCCCTGGCCGACAGCGGCCGATGCGTGCGGACCGCCTCGGCCAGGCCGACGGTCTCCGGACCGCAGGACAGATGCAGCGTGCCGTCCTCGCTCTGCCCGCCCTCGACCGGTGTGCCGCTCACATGCCCGACGTACATCAGTCGGCGTGCCCCCTTGCGGAGCACGCCGCTCAGCCAGTCCCGGTCCAGGTCGGTGCGGCGGAACGCCTCCGCCGGGCCGGCGAGGGACGGCTCGACGCCGCCCGCGTCCAGGCGGCTTTGGACCAGCGCCAGCAGCTCCGGATCCGAGCCGGGCGGCCCCAGGACCGAGCCGAGCGGGGAGTCGGCGCGGAATCCGGGCACCCGGGGGTCGAGGACGAGCACGACCGGGCCGGTGTCCCGCTCCGGACCTTCAGGAGCGCGCTGCACCGTGTTCTGTCGTCGCAACGACGTCGGCGCGGTGGTCACCACGTCCGCCAGCTCGATGAGGCGGGTGTCGGCATCGTCGACGGCCAGCAGTTCCCAGGGGACTTGAGCGACCCGGGGCGACGGCTGGATGCGGACCAGTGGGCGGCCCGCGCGCTCCGACACCTGGCGGATCTGCGCCGTCAGCCCCTCCGGCCACAGCGCCTCGGCCAGCGACCGCGCGAACTGTCGCTCGGTGCGGTGATCGGCCAGCGCGCCCGACTCGAACGCCCGCCGCATGCCGGCCGTCCCCTCGCCCGAGCCGGGCAGCGCCTCGGCCAACTCGCGGACCGCACGGTCGACTTCGGCAGCGGGGCCGTGTCCGGTGCCGAACCCCTGGGCGCCGCCGGCCCAGGTCCAGGTCATGAACAGGTCGCCCGCGTCGGCCAGTCGGATCTGGACCACGGGACGGGCCGTGAGTTCGTCGGTGATCCAGAACGGCACCTCCTCGTCGTCCACGATCCGTCGGCGATAGCGGAACTCGGCAGCCGCGATGAACTCCTGGAGGGCGACACGGCCGGACTCCCCCGACATGCGCACCTTCGGAGGCGGTGCGACACGCAGCCCGGCGGACGCGGCGGCCTCGGCAGCCACACCTCCGAGGGCCATCGGCCCGTCGTCGCCGTACGCCTTCATGCCCGCGTCCGGGAAGACCGACGGTCCGTCGTGCCCGTCGTCGGGGCCCGACCCGGGACCCAGTGCCAGCGCGGCGCCCGCGCACCGGTGTTCCACCAGCTCGAAGAGGAGCCCCTGGTCCTGGCGGCGCACGGCGAGCCGGAAGACCAAGTGCATGGCCTTGTCCGCGAGTTGCAGCCACTGGGTGCGGGCGTGGGCGGTGACGAAGTCGTGGCGTGCCGCGGCCAGCGCCAGGGCGGCGGGCAGGGCGAGGGAGAGCGCGGTGTCGATGGACCGCGTCTCGTGCCGGCCGTGGTCCGTCCGGTTCAGGTTGTCCTCGAGGGTGCCCGCGAGCATGAGGTCGACCTGGGCGCACCGCTCGTGGATCTCCCGTGCCTGGTAGACGTCACGGGCCTCCTGGGCCAGCCGCTTCATCTCCTCGATGTCCCCCCGCTCGTAAGCGTGTTGGGCGCCCAGCAGCATGGTGTCGGCGGCGGCGACAGAGGCGCCGAGCCGCTGGAACCGGTCCAGGCTCGCCGTCATGAGATCGCTCGCGCCGGCGGCGTCCCCGCGCAGGCCCGCGAGATGGCTACGGGCCTGCTCACAGACCGCCAGATCACCGAACCGCCGCTGTTCCTCGAAGAAGGCTGACGCCTGCGCGAACAACCGCTCCGCCAGGTCGAGTTCACCTCGTTCCATCGCGAGCGACGCCCGGTGCACGAGCAGAGTCTGCCGCTCGCCGGTGTCCCCCAACGCCCGGAAACCGTCGTCAGCGCGGGCGAGGTAGTCCTCGGCCAGGTCGAACCGCCCCGTCGTGGCACAGATCGTGCCGAGCGCGGTCAGCAGGCGGGGGACGGTCTCCGCGGCGGTGGCCGGAGTGGTGGACAGCAGGAGCGTGGCCTGTTCCTCCGCCCTTCCCCACTCGCCCCGGTTCATCAGCAGGAGGACCCGGTTCAGGCCGAGTTCGGCGGCGCGCAGCCCGTCGCGGTCCTCGAACTCGGGGAACAGGGCAGCCGCTTCGTCCAGGCAGGCCAACGACTCGTCCAGACGCCCCGTCCTGCTCATCACGTCGGACCTGGCAATGAGTGTCTTCAGGACGGTTTCCAGCCACAGTTGACGGCCCTGCGGGCCCATCTGCGCCGACGCGATGTCGTCGAGCAGGGCCCGGGACCGCTCGACCGCGTCCTGCGCCCCGGGCAGGTCCGAGGCGGTGAGGAGGACGATGGCGAGGTCGCACAGCACGTGCGCGCGCAGGAACCGCGCGTCGGGCGAGTCCTCGATGGACTCGGCCAGGGCGAGCATCTCGCCGTACACGGCGCACGCGGCCCCGAAGTCGGCGGCCATGTGATGCTCGTGGGCCTGGGCGAAGCCGCTGTCGAACGGCTCCCCGTACAGCGGCGCCGCCGCTTGGACCTCTGACTCGTTTCCGTCCGGCATCCGTCAGTAATCCTCACTCGTGGCGGTGGCGGCGAGCGTCTCGGCGAGGAAAGGCGCCGAGAACGTGTCGTACGCGTCGTCGGATGTCAGGGGCTGTGCCGTGTCGGCCAGTCGGCGCCGGGCCAGGGCGCGGACCGCGTCACGGTCGGCGCGGCCCCCGGGACCGGCGCCCGGGTCGAAACCGGGCAACAGGACTCCGACTTCGACCTGCGGCGCTGTCGCCGCGGCCGGCAGGTCGAGATGCGGGTTCAGGTCGAGATCCGCCCGGCCGGTCCACACGTCGTCCCGTCTGGCGAGAGGTACCCGGCTCGGCGGGCCGCCGTTCACCCGGACCTCCGCGACGAGCAGCGCGCCCGTGACGGGAGCCGCGATGTGCGCGACGACCTCGACCTCGATCTGGCGGCGCGCACCGTGCGCGCGGGCGGTCCAGGACACCGAGTCCTCGGCGGCGTCGACGAACCCCGGCGGGTAGCGGCGCCAGTCGTTCCTCCCCGAGCCCCGGGCGATGACCCGGCCGCCGGACACGGGTGCGTCGCCTGCCGCGAGGGCGTAGCCGTCCCGCCGGGCGAACAGCGCGCCCGCGTCGACCGGCGTACCGGCGAGGCCCCGCTCCAGGGCCGAGCGCAGTTCGCGCAGGGCCGGCCCGTCCAGCCCGGCGGCGTCCGCCGCGTCGTCGATCAGCCGCAGGACGTTCGCCAAGTGGCGTGCGGTGTCCGCCGGTTGTGGTGCCGAGCGCCACCACTGGATCAGCGGGCCGAGTCCGGCCCGGTGCTCCTCGATGAGTTCGCTCACGCAGTCGTCGGGCTGGTCGCCGAAGTCGTCGAACAACTGCTGGCACCGGTGTGTGAGCGCCGCCGACTCCAGGCCGAGCACATCCGGTTCGAGCACCGGAATGCCGTCGGTGTACGACGCCGGCCACCACCGGGCCGCCCAGTGCGCGAATCCGAGCCGTGCGGCAGCGTCCGCGAGAGCGCCGAGGTCCGCCGGTACAGGGTTCACCTCGCCTTCCCCTGTCGCGCACGCGTGCACCGCGGCAGCGGTGGGCTCGCCGTAGACCGCCCACAGCCACTGCTGCGCCCGCCCCACGTCATGGACCTCCGCCACCGGCGGCCCCGGCTCCCGGAGAACGGGCCAGACCAGCACGGCACCCGCGACGTCGAGAACGGAGCGCGTGAAGTCGGGGCCTACGGCGTCCACCTCGTCGTGGGCGAAGACGGGGCTACCGGCGGCGACCCGGATCGTGCCGTCCGCGCCCCGTGCGACGTGGATACGCGTCCCGTCCCCGGCCATCACGCGCTGCTCGGCTCGGCCGTGTCCACGGCGGTCGTCGCCGCCAGGGTGCGCAGCGCCGACCGCACCCTGGCGCGATGGTCCATCATCACCGAGCGGGCCACCCCGTCGAGCACCGCCCAGAGCGAGGCGAGGTCCCCCAGGGGCGCGTCACGGACGTCTCGCCCGTGCAGCCGCACCCACAGCCGCCGCATATAAGCGGCCCAGGGGGTGCGCAGGTCCCGGGCGAGGGCGTCCAGCACGCCGCCGCTGTCGCTGCCGCCGTCCGGGTCGGGGCGGGGAGAAACGGTCATCCTGCGGGCGCGCAGGACCGATGCCTCGCGCCGCCAGCGGCTGTTGACGGCCCGGTGCGCCGCGGTGGGCCCCGGCACGGGTTCCCCGGTGCCCAGCGGGTCGAGGCCGACCGCGAGCCGCCCGCCGAGGACGACGGCGACGCGCAGGCTCTCGTCGTGCAGGCCGAGCGGAGCGCAACTGCGGCCGACCTCCCGCTGGACGAGATCCGGCACCGTCGGCAGCTCCTCGCGCCGGGACGACGACTGCAGCACGACGAAGAGCCGCTCGAAGAGCGTGCGGTCGAGCGGCGCGGGAAGCGTGGCGGTGGAGGCGGCGCGCCCGACCTCCGGACGCGGCGGCGCCTGGCGCGCGGTCAGCCCCAGATGCGCCGGCAGTTCCTCGGCGCCCCAGACCTCGCCCGCATGCGCCCACAGCGCCCGGCCGAACAGCCCTCCGTGCCCCGCCTCGACCATGGCCGTGTACTCAGTCGAGTCCCTCGCAGGCCCCGTCGCACCGCACGCTTCGAGCACCGCGCCCGCCAGCGCGACCACCACACCGACGTCAGCGGCCACCGGATGCCGACCCGCCCACGCGACGGCCAGTTCCCCGTCGAGCCGGGCCCGCCGCGCGGCGTCCGCCAGGTGGCCCTTCAGCGCTTCGACGGTACGTCCGCCGCCCGCGTCCGCCACGTCCTCCACCACGCCCCTCGCCACAGCGTCCGCACCGACGGAAGGCGCCCCGTACTCGGTAGCCAGCTCGAAGCACCGCTGGAAGTACAGATCTTGGGGGTGACCCGCCACGATCCCCAGAGCCCGGCGGGTCTTCTTGAGCAGCGTGAACCACTGTGCCGTCGCCCGAAGACGCGCACCGGACTCCTGGACCAGCGCGTCGAGGCGCGCGGCCTGCGCCGGTTCGAGGAAATCCGCCGCGAGTTCGGGACACAGCGACGGCCTGACGATCAACGGCAGCACGATCAGCTTGACCGTCCGGGTCAACGGCGCCCCGCCGGGCCCGCTCAGCGACTCCAGCCCCGGCCCGAGGTTACGCCAGGCACGGTCGATGACCAGGGCGCGAGATCGGCATGCGTCGGTCGGCTGGCTCGGCGTCGGCATGCGGCGAGCGTACGTCGTCCGGGAACGGGCGGGCGAACCTGGGATCGGTAGGGGTTTCGGGCCGCCTAGCGTGCACACCGTGCACCGCACATGACATCACCACAAGGAGAAGCGGTCATGGGAGTCTTCAGCAAGCGTGGCAAGAACCGCGAGGAGCGGGCCACCCAGATCGCCGGCCAAGTGGCCGGCGGCAAGGGGTTCTACGGACGTACCACACGCGCCTTCCTCGGCAAGCAGGACTTCGCCGAGGTCCAGCAGACGATCGGCGCGTACAAGTCCGGCCAGGACGTCCAGCAGCTGCTCGCCATGGGTGCGCCGACCATACTGGCCGTCGTCGTGGCGATCGGCGACACCGGCCGGCTGGTCAACTACGACCCGGTCGTCGACCTGGTCCTCCAGCCGTCCGGGACGACTGACCCGATCACCCTCCAGACCGTCGTCTCCAAACTGCGCATCCCCCGCACCGGCGACCAGGTCCTGCTGATCGCCGACCCCGCGCGGCCGGGCGGCTACGTCTACGCAGGGGACGGCGTCACCCCGTGACCTCGCCGATCTTCCACGAATCCGAGACCCCGGATCCCTGACATGGCCGACGACGGGCACGCGCTCCGGTGGACGCAGGTGTCGCGGGTCGGCCCGTGGGGCGCCGCCGCCGCGTACGGCAGCGCGGCGGTGATGTGCCTTGTGCGGCCCGGTCATGCTCGGCTCGGCCCTCCTCGCCGACGCGGACCTCATGGTCATGGGCATCGTCCTCACGGTGGTCTTCCTTCCCCTGGGCCTGGCGTTCTGGGGCAACACCACCGTCGAGCGGGCACACACCCGACGGCTCGACACCGTCGGGATTCCCGCCACCGCGGAGATCACCGAGCTGAGCCGCTGGGACGACGGAGACGACGTCGGCGTCACCGTGGACCTGCGGGTCAGCGGGCCGGGATTCCGGACGTTCGAGACGACCTGGAGACGCTCGCACCATGGCGCCCTGCGTGTGGGGCTTCGTCTCACGGCCGTCGTGGACCCGCACAACGGCAGCTTCCGCGTGGAGATCTGATGAAGGGTCACGAGCTACTGGAGTTCTGGTGGGTGATACCCGCCGGGCTGGCGCTGCTCGGCTACGCGCGCTCGCTCGCCGGGGTGACCCGGGCCCAGCGAGCGGTATGGGTGAAGGCGCGGATCGTGGCAGTGGAGCAGCCGGCCCACGGCGCCTCCAGGAAGCCCGGGATACCGGTGACGCTCACGTTCCAGGACCCGGGCACGGGCCAGGAGTTCACCCTGTCGAACGCCGGCAAGCACGGCGACACGATCGAGGAGGCCTGGGTGGGCCGGGAGGTCGAGGTGCGCTACCCGCCCGGGCAGCCTCTCCGGTTCGCCGTCGTGCTGGGCGGCGCGGGGGAGCAGACCGGACGCGAGGGCCCCGACTGTGCGGTCATGCTGCTCCTCATCGGGCTGGTGATCCACGCGACGGTCCACTGGGGCTGGCCATGGGCGCTGCTCGGCTTCGGCACCCTGCTGACGGCTGCCGCGGTGAGGAGCCCCGACATCCGCATGGTGCGCGCCCGCAACGCCCTGCTGGCCTCGGCCGTAGCCGTCCCGGCCCGGGTGGTGGCCGTCACCCGGGACGTCTACAGCGACGAGGAGTCCGGCGGCGACATCGTCGTCCACGCCCCGGTCATCGCCTTCACCACCCACGAGGGCGCCCACGTCACCGTCCTGTCCCACAAGGGCATCTCCGATCCGGGCCGGTCCCTCCACCGCGCCCTCACCATCCACTACGCCCCCGCCGACCCGGCCGTCTACACCCCCGACCCCGCGGCCGACCGCCGTTCGGGAGCGATGGACATCGCCTTCGCCGTCGCCCTCCTGCTGGCCGGGACAGCGGGGGCAGTGGCCGGCGCGGTCATGTTGTGACACCCCGGAAGGCGACCGGAAGGGGACCGGAAGGGGACCGGAAGGGGACCGGAAGGGGACAAGGAGCGGAAGAGGAGCAATGCGCAGCCATATCGGTGTGTTCGTCGAGAATCTCGTGTTCACGGCGCTCTGCTTGTCGACGGGCCCGGTCTTCCTCGTCCTCGGAGGCGCCGCCTGGCATGACGGCGCGAGCTGGGGCTGGGCCGTGTCCGCATTCGGCGCGGCCGTCACCGTCATGATCCTTGTCCTGGCTCTCCGCTCGACGCGCGCCGAGTTCCCCCGGATCACGGGCGGGGACCGCGTGCGGGCCGAGAGCGGCTCGTACGGGGACGACACCTTTGTGATGTGGGCGCCACGGTCCGAACCGGGCCCGATGGGCGCGCGGTTGGCGCGGGCGGACGTCCTGGAGGCGTCGTCGGTGCGGTACGACCCGGACGGGGAGGCGACGTTCACAACGTACGTGGGCGACTACGCGCCCGCCGAGTTCACGCCGTCGATCAGGATGAGGCTGCGGGTGCACGCCGCGGAGGAGGCGGAAGGGGCGGTGGGGCTCTCCGGGTTCGAGATCACGGACGAGTGGCGGGTCCCGGCCCTGTGCCTGTCGGCGATCACGGCGGGCCGACTGGCCGTCCTCACAGACGGCCTTGGCAAGGTAACCGTCCTCTGGCCGCGCAGCGCCCTGCTCGCGGGCACGAGAACCTGCCGGTTGATCGACCTCGACGGTCGGCTGATCGACGTGACGCGACGCACCGGGCATCTGCTGGAACAGATGCGGCTCTCGCTGGCGGTCGGCCGCGTCGAGATGGCGGGGGACACGATCGACCTCCGGCGCCTGGACGCGGAGACGGCAGCACGGTTCCGTACGCTGGCCGACCGGGCCCGCGCCTTCCCCGAGGACCGGGCGCCGGTGACCGAGCCGGGCGAGGAGGCCCGTCTGCTGCAGGCTCAACTCCCGGGCGAGAAGGGAGGGTTCGGCTCCGTCGGCCGGGAGATCCCGGTGCCGCGCCGCTCCGACGCCCTCTGGCCCCTGATGAACCTGCTGGCATCCCACACCGTCTCGAACCCGACCCCCGTCCTGGACCTCCGTTCACCCCCGCCCGCGCGGGGAGCACATTGATGGCCGGCCGGGAGATCACCGCCGCTGCGGATCACCCCCGCCCGCGCGGGGAGCACGCGGTCGTCCAGGACGCGCGGCCGTCCTGGTACGGATCACCCCCGCCCGCGCGGGGAGCACCGGTCATGGTCTCAGGGTAGGGGCGCGCACCGCGGATCACCCCCGCCCGCGCGGGGAGCACACCACGGCGATCGGCTGGATCTGCCCCTTCTCCGGATCACCCCCGCCCGCGCGGGGAGCACCGCTTCTCGCCCCGTCGGCCGCACTCGGCCACCGGATCACCCCCGCCCGCGCGGGGAGCACTCTCTTCTCTACGCGGGGGCTTTCTGGCAGGGCGGATCACCCCCGCCCGCGCGGGGAGCACCTTCTCACGAACGGATGCATCATGACCAGCAACGGATCACCCCCGCCCGCGCGGGGAGCACCGCCAGGAAATCTACGACCGCATCCGGTCCGCCGGATCACCCCCGCCCGCGCGGGGAGCACTGGATCAGGTACACGTCGAGCTGGTCGAGGTACGGATCACCCCCGCCCGCGCGGGGAGCACGGCCGCACGCTTCCTGATCACGCGGTCACCACCGGATCACCCCCGCCCGCGCGGGGAGCACGCCGTCGTCACTGTGCGCGGCGCGCTTGAAGGCGGATCACCCCCGCCCGCGCGGGGAGCACACTTGCTGACCTGGGGATTCATGTGGGCTTTGCCAAGTCGTTATGTACCTCCAGTGGGTTCATAGCGACGAGAGTCAGGCCGTCGAGGTCGACTGGGACGCGGCGTCGGGTGCCAGCCGTTGCCAGGGTGAAACCCTGTTCGCTGGCCTGAGGGTGGATTAGGACGGCCGCGCCGTCGGCGATCGTCGCGGATACGGACTTCCACAGCTCGTCGCGGACGCGTGCGGACAAGGTGCCGACGTAGAGGCCGGGCATGGTTTCGATCATCCAGCGGGAGAGCGCTCCTCGGACGTGGTCGGGTACAGCCGTGGTAGCGATCACTGTCATGGAGGCCACGTCTCAGTCCCTCTCCCCGTAGTTCGTTCCTCCGCTGAGATGGCCGAGTTCCGGGTCCCAGAGGCGGGTGAGTTCCTCGGTGGCTTCCTCGATGTCCTCATCGCCCGGGCCGGAGCCAGGTTCGAGGAGGTTCTGGATGTCGCCGACGATGCGCGGAAGCAGCCGGAAGAGACGTAGATCCTCGCGGAAGGAGCGACGGGCGTCGCCCTCGGGATCGGCCGCGTCGTGGAGGGAGAAGGCGAGCGGGATGGTGAGCTGGGATTTGTAGAGGTCGGCGATGTCGTAGATGAAGGCGTGGGATTTTCCGGTGTGGACGAAGCCGAGGCCGGGCGTGCAGCCGATCGCGGTGATCGCCGCGTGCGCGATGCCGTACAGGCAGGTGTTGGCGGCGGACAGCGCCTTGTTGACGGGGTCCTGGCCGTCCCAGTCCGCCGGGTCGTAGGAGCGTTTGAACGGACGTACGCCGTGCTGCCGGGCGAGGGTTCGGTACAGGACTCGCATGCGCGTGCCCTCGAGCCCCCGCAGCGTGCCCACCGTCGCGTCGGGTGGGGCGGCGTCGCCGAAGCGTTTCAGGTACATGCGGCGGGCGACCTCGGCGCGGGTGGCGGGGTCGCCCCAGGCTCGGGCCTGGCTCTCCAGCCAGCGGGTGGGCTGTTCGTCGGGAACGGTCGCGCTGTAGCAGCGGACGGCACCCGCTCCCGTGCAGATGACCGTGGTGCGGTGGCGGGTGAGCGTGGTCAGGGCGCGGGCGGTGATCGAGGTGCCCGGTCCCAGCAGGAGGGTGCTGAGCGCAGCCGTGGGCAAGGGGATACGCCGCTCCCCCTCGGCCGTGTCGATGACCGCGTCAACGCCCGTGTCGTCCTGGACGATGCGGGCGATGTCGATGTAGAGGAAGGACAGGCTGTCGCCAACACGAGGCAGCATGGCGGCCGTTGGCTTGGCCAGGCGGCGACGTGCCTGGCCGGTGCCGGGAGGCGCGGTCACCGGACCGGGATGGTGCTCAGAAGCCCGCACCCGTAGGACTTGCCGCGGCCGATGCCGTGGACGATGGCCGTGCGCAGTGCCCCGGCGTCGGTGATCGAGGCGATGCCGTCGAAACGCGTCCGGGCGTGGGTGATCCGGTGAGCGCCGTCCACGCGTCTGCCGGTCGCATCGGACAGAGACATGCTGCGGACGGAAAGGATGTCGAGACCGGCGCGCGCGGCCTGGCGTTCCCACCAAGCGTCGGCGTCGGCTCCGTACAAGGGTTTGACCTGATGGGGGCAACCGTCCTGGGTGTTCCTGCCCAGCTTGCGGGTGGCGTTGGCGACGAGGCGGTAGTGAACGCGGTCGCCGGTGCGCAACTGGTCGAGGAGGGGGTCGAGAGGCTTGGTCTGGGCGGCGCCGTAGGTCTCGGGAAGGCGCTCGGGGACGGGTCGCAGGCCGCTCTGGATGAGGATGGTGGTCTCCCGGCCGGGGGACTCCTCGATTCGGAAGAGGACGCCGGCCTGTTGGCGGGCCCGGTCGCCGAGGCCGTCCGGGAAGAAGGCCATGATCCGGTGGTGCAGGGCGACGGCGCTGTTGAGGTCCTTGCGGGCGGTCGCGTTGCGCGGGTCCGGGACGAGGCGGGTGATCCACAGGGGCGTGCTCATGGCAGGTCCTCAAGCGGGGTGGCGTCGAAGTGTGCGGTCAGGCGGTCGAGGTACGCGGTGCCGCGCCCTCCGCACTGGGCGGCGGGGAGCCGGACGGTGATGTGGTGGCGCCGTCGGGAGCGGTAGCGGCGGTCCAGGGGGACGAAGGAGATCGGGTCGTCGTGGGCTTCGCTGACGTTTTCCTCCGGTGGCGGCCGGTGGTCGGGCTGGGCGGCGTGTGCGTGAACCGCGCGCAGGAGCGCCTCCAGGGAGGAGTCGGCGGTGAAGTCCACCGCGACGGGGGGCACCGTCCGTTCGTCGGGTGTGGTCCGGTCGCTCGCACGGGGCGCCGGCTCGCGTGGCCCTTGGCGCGCGAGGGGAAGGCGCACCAGGTCGCGCAGCACGTTGGGGGAAGTACCGAGGTAGAAGGGTGCGTTGGGAGGGCACGAACGCCGCCCCAGGTAGGGGGGCCAGGTCGGCCAACGCAAGGCCGAGGCACAGCGGTGGAGGAGCGGGATGTCAGCGCTGTGGGCGGCGACGGTGAAGGCGGCGTCCTGCATGTAGTAACGGTGGGAGACCAAGGTCGAGGTCTCCCCGCTGCGGAACTTCCCCTCCGCGGTGGCGACCGTGAGGTGGCGCGGCATACCGCCGCCGACTGTGTGCAGATCACGAACGAGGGTCCCGGGGCGGTCGACGCGAACCGTGAACCGTAGGTCGCCCAGCTCGCCCAGGCGCGAATCGTCTCGGGAGTAGCCGAGGCCGGCGGCGATCAGGCCGATGAGGCCGGAGCGGGTCGGCGTGGCCGCCGTGTCCCGCTGAGCGGGAAACGGGGAGACCTCGCCCCACGACTGGAGGGGGCCGGACAGGTGCAGCAGGATTCCGGGCAGGCCGGGTTCCTCGGTGCCACTCATGCCGCGATGTCCCGCGACACCGTGCCGAGGGCAGCGGTGACGGCTTCGCGCACGAGGGTGCCGAAGGAATCGACGCGCTTGCCCAAGGCGTTCAACTCCTCGGCGCCGACGGCCGCATAGCCGCAGTACCGCTGGTCGCCCTTGCCCAAGAGGCGCTCGACGGCCGAGGCGTAACGGGTGAGTTCCGCGATGGAGGGGCCGAGATGGCCGCCGCTCTTGGCGTCGGGGCGTACCGGGGTCTCGAAGGCGCCCGCATAGGAGACCGGGCGGTCGCCGCGCACGGTGATGTGCGCGAGATCGGGGATGGTGTGCGGCGCCGTGGAGTTCTTCTTGGCCTGAGGAAGGGACAGCAGCGCGGCGTCCAGGAACGCCTCGGCCAGTTCGCGGGCGGCGGTGAGGTCCCCGCCGATGTTGTGCAGCAGGTCGTCGAGGTCCAGGACGATGTAGCGGTAGAACGTCCCGGCGCTGTGCTCGGCGTGGCCCATGTGGGCGGAGCCGGTGGTGTCCTCCCACCCGTGGGTGACGTCGTCGACGGCCGAGAAGTAGTCGATCTCGACATCGGTGCGGTGGGTGGTGAAGGCGTGCGCGACCTGGACGGCGCCGTCGACCTTGGCGTTGTCGACCTGGGCGAGCATACGGCCGAAGAGGTTGACGATGCCGTTGCGGGAGCGCAGGACGGCGTCGACCCGGTCGCCGGGGACGAGCGCGTCCTTGGCCTTGATGTCCTTGGTGTCCTTGGCCGCTTCGATCGCTGAACGGAACTCCTCAGCGATGTCGGCGAGTTCGGCGACCGCGGTGTCCGGGACGTAGACCATCGCAGCCGAGGTCCAGGGATTCCGCTCAGGTTCCTTCTTCGGTGCCGTCACGCCGACCCCGCTGCCCGCCATGACGTGGCGGCCGGCGCGGGCCGCCGCTGCCAGCGGCCACTGGCGTTCCTCGACGAGGTGGCGTTCGATGAGCTCCGGGAGGCGACGCGTGCGCAGGGAGCGCTGGCCGATCCGCTGCTGGAGCCGCAGCCGGGCAGCCCGCTTCCACGACTGGCTACTGACGCGGGTCCTGCTCACCCCGCCGTATTCGACCAGCTTCACCGAATTGGTGTCGTCGCGGTTCAGGTTCGCGTAGGGCACCGACTGGAGAACGTGGAGTTCGACGAAGCGACCGGGGATGTGTGACATGGAAAAGTTCCCTGTGGCAGAAGTCCGATGAGTTGCGTGTGCTGTGAGGGGTGCGGGCCACGTCCGATGGCGGGGGGTTCTGCTACGCGTCGGTCTCGTTGGCCGCTTCGGTGACGGCGCGCTGGCGTTCGCGGTAGTAAGACTGCATCCAGCGGCGGCAGACGCGGTCGCGGCGGCTCCCCCATTCGCGCAGGTCGAGGATGAGCCTGACCCAGTCGACGGCGTAGGGCTGGTCAGTGATCAGATCAACGGCGGCGGGCAGGTGTCGGTGGATGCCCTCGACGCTCTGCTTGGCCATCGCGTCAAGGCGGGCTTCAACGCCTCGCTCCCGCCGCGGATCACGTCCCACGGCCTCGGCCAGATTCGTTCCGAAGTTCCGGAAGACCGGACCGCCGACAGCGTCCCCTTCGGCGGAGGCCGTCTCCCCGCCCTCTGTGGGCGCGGCGTTGCGAATCCTTGTGCCCGCGCCAGGGGGCCGGCCCACCTCGCGTGCGGCCGGGTCGAGGTTGGCCATCATGGCGGCGACGGCGTAGTAGGCGCGCTCGGAGTCGTCACCGTGACGGTGCTCATCGGGGATGAGGTCCGCGAGATAGCGGTGCATACGCGGGCACTGGTCGACCGGGCGCCGCAGTCCACTGCGCAACGCGGCGCGCGCGCCGGGGTCGTTGGCGCACAACCACCGCACCCGGGCGACGAATCCGGCGGTCGTGGGGGTCTTCTCCTTCTCGGGCTCGGCGGTGTCCGCGAGGAGAGGGGTGTCCATGCTGGTCTCCTGGGTCGTGGTCCGGCCGGTGTCGGCCGCTCGCCGGGGAATGGCCCGCCGACCGCCGTGCAGTTCGATGCGCGCCCCCTCCACCGCGGCCGTGGCCCGGCAGGTGAGAGGCGCGCGGTCGGTGACACGGTCGAACACCCCGTGGGCGTGACCGAGGAAGATCCGCCGGGCCTGGTCGAAGGTCCCTTCGGCGAGGATGTCCCAGAAGGCCGTGCCGGCGGCGGGCCAGTACCGCACCGCGGCCTCCTCGGACCACAGGCAGTCCTCGACCTTGCCGTTGGTCAGCGTCGCCCAGGCCCGTTTGACCGCGTACTCCACACGGCGGCCGTACCGTTCCGCGGTCTCCCGCGTGTCACCGATCCGGCGAGCCGTCCCCTCCTCGCGGGCCTTGACGACGTCGAGCAGGGAGGGCGTGCTCGCGGAGACGAACTGCGTGTCGCGCGTCTGTCCGTCCTGCTCGAAGCCGAGCGCCCGAAGCCGCAGGTCGGGCAGGTCGGGCAGCGTCCCGCCGAGGACTCGCGGGCGGCGCGGCTGGGCGGAGCCGTTGGCCCTGGGCAGCAGCAGCGCGTCCAGGTCCCGCCACAGCGCACGGGCTGAGTCGGCGGGCCGCGCGTAGACGTTCCCCGCCTGGCTGGTCTGCCAGATCACGTAGGCGTCGTCGGTGGGGGGCGCCGGAAGGCGGGTGCCCCAGGTGATGTACGCGTCGGTGACGTACTCCCCCGTCGCGTCCGGTACGAGCAGCAGCGCATGCTGCCACCCCCCGGTCAGCCGCGAGCACGGACCCCGGTATCCCGGCGGCTCCGCCAGCACATCCGGCTCGGGCTCCCGCTCCCACGGGCAGGGATCGTCCTCGCGGTACTCCTCCGAGCCCGGCGGAGTGAGCCCGGCCAGCAGGGTGTGCAGCAGCGTCGGCCCCTCGGGATGGTAGGAGAGGCTGGAACGCAAAGGCCCGGCCCGCACATCGGCCGCCGTGGTCCTCCCGACGGTACGAGACGAACACCGCCCCGACGGCCCGTAGTACAGCCAGGTCAGCAGATGGAGCACGGCCTCCGCCGACGCGACGGGATACGGCTCGGCGTCCCGATGGTGGCCGAACCAGGAGTGGTTGTTACCCGCGGGGCGCCCCAGCACGAGCTTGTTCACCCCGGCCGACTTGGCACACTGCTGACGCAGCCGGGGGTCCTGGAGGAACGGCTGGTCGCCGAACAGGTCGAACCTGGCCCGGATTTCGGAGGTGAAGTAGGCGTCCACCTCCCCCGGATCGATCCCCTCCTCCAAGAGATCGTCTCTGCGGTCGCACCACTCGTCCGGCCCGTCCGGCGCCTCGTCAAGCCCCGTCACCCGGGCGGTCAGCGCATACAGCACGCGGTACAACGCGGACAGCGCCGGAGGCGAACCCACCCTCAGCCCAGCTATCTCGTGCGAGTGGACAAGCGCCTCGCGGAACCCGACCGCCCGTTGATCCCGGTCGGGATCGACCCACTCCACATCCAGCCAGCCCGTCTCGAACAGATCGAAACCAGGCGATCCACCTAAGGGCAACGCTGCCTCCGGAAGAAGATGATCCAGTCACTAAGCTGCGCAGGTGCTCTCCCCGCGCGGGCGGGGGTGAACCGTGTCACCGGTTAAGACCACCAGACCAGGAGCCACGGCGAGCACATCCCCACGCGAGTGGGGGCACCCAACTCCTCCGCTCCCAGGAGGAGTTGGGGCCACACCCAATGTAGAGAAGTGTCAGCGGTTTAAGCAAACCCGCAGCCCATCCGCACCGTACTGCACCCACCCCGGGGCCAACTCGCCCCGCCAGCCCCCCGCTTCGCGCCGCATGACCAGCGGCAGCCAGTCGCGTGTGACGGCGTTCTTCTGCCAGGACTCGGGGATGGCACCCCTCAGCTCGTCGCGCTCGCGCGTCCAGCGCCCGGGGACGGGGATGAGGTACTGGACGAGACGCAGGGTCTCGGCGCGGGTCAGGTGCTCCTTCTTCCCCCAACCGGGCACCGGCACTTCGCCGTCCTCGTCGAGCGTCCACCGTCCGCCGCCCCGGTCGTGGACGCAAACCACCCGCGCGGAGTCGGCGCCCAGCCGGGTCGTGATCAGTTCCTCGCCCACGGGCGCCGACGTCTCGCTCAGCCGGTGAAGGTCCGCGCCCACCTCTTGAGGCGCTTTGACGTGCACCATGGCCGCGAGTTGCTTCTGCACGACCTCGGCAGCCAGCCTCTCGATGTGCAGGGCCTCATGCTGTTCCCGTGCAGCCGCGTCCTTCAGACCCAGCGCTGAGAACGACTCGTCGTAAACGGCGTCAACGAGCGCCTGCACGTCGCCCGGAACGGCGACCGCCCGGTCCTCGTACTGCCTCAGCAACTGGCTCGTGGCGTTGAGCAGCGCCCCGTCGTAGACCGCCCGCCACGCAC
The DNA here is from genome assembly GCF_035917415.1 of Streptomyces sp. NBC_01803. Taxonomy (NCBI): domain Bacteria; kingdom Bacillati; phylum Actinomycetota; class Actinomycetes; order Kitasatosporales; family Streptomycetaceae; genus Streptomyces; species Streptomyces sp. NBC_01803. Next base: position 4,632,506 of record NZ_CP109073.1, on the reverse strand, counting down.
GAGGCGGATCACCATCGCCGTCCGCGTTCACCGGGTCCAGTACCACGACAGTGGGATCCTTGCCGAGCCACGGGGGGCGCCGGTCGACGTGGGGATCGCGCTTCGCCCTGTCGTCGCGGTGACGCAGACACCGCCCCGAACGTTGCAACAGCATCGCCATAGGCGCGAGATCACTGATGACGAGATCGAAGTCGAGATCGAGCGACTGCTCCACGATCTGCGTCGCCACCAGAATGGCGCTCGTAGGGCGATCTCCGCTCTTCCCGAAGGCTCGCTCGCACGTTGTCGTCGCCGCAGCCCGGTCCTTCGCCCGGTATCTCGCATGCAGCAGATGCAGTTGTGGCAACCGTTCAGCTCCAGCCTGGCGTTCTTCCGCCAGCCAGGCGGCGATCACGGACCACGTCTCCTGCGCCTCGGCCACCGTTGTGCAGATCACCAGCACGCACCCGCCGTCCTCCACTACGGGGCGAAGCCGCCTCCTGATCACTGCGAGCCGGTGGCTTTCGTTTGCCGGGGAGACGTCCCGGCGCACGGGCTCGCGCACGAGGCGAAGGTCCCGAGCGCGTTCGCTCTCCACCGACCGCGGCTCGCTGATCTCTCCGCTTGCCGCGTCGGCGTAGACCCAACCCGGGTAACAGGGCTGCCATGAGGTCCTGTCCCGGCCACGGGTCTGCTTCGGGCGGCTCCCCCGGAGATAGGCGTCGACCAGGGAGCGCGCTGTCGCACCGGTCAGCGTGGCCGACAGCACCACCACGGGCACGCCCATCGCGCCCAGCCACTTCAGAAGTGCCAACAGCAGCGTGTGCATCCAGGGGCCGTACGCGTGGGCCTCGTCGATCACCACGGCCTTCCCCGAAAGGCCGAGCAGTCGCAGCACGTTGTACCGAACCGGCAGCACGCCGGTCAGCGCCTGGTCGATAGTGAAGACACTCAAGGGGGCGAGCAACCCGCGAAGGGACGTCTGCAACCACTTCGAGGCCGCCTCCGTGGCGACGATCCTCGACACCTCGTCAGGCCCGTCCGCCTCCGCATCGCCACTGAGCCAGGACATCCCGTGGACCCGGGTCAGCGCCGCCGGCCCATCGACGCTTGCTTCGCCGAACTTCGCCACGCGCCGGTGCATCGCATCGACCGTCGCCATGGTCGGCATCGCAAAGCCCACCCCACTCAGCCCACACCGTCGCGCCATCAAGGTGGCCGCCCACCAGGCGGCTTCCGTCTTTCCGTCCCCTGGGGGCGCCGTCACCAGCAGCAGACCCGGACCGTGCACCAGATCAGGAAGGTCTTCCGCGAGCGACCGCTGAAGCGAGTTCGGCGTGAAGCCGAACATCTCGACGAAGTCCCGCTCCTCGAACCGCGCGCGGCCGAGCCCCGCTTGTTCCACGACACCGGGAGCGGCCTCCACGGCTGAGGACCAATGCGCCTCCAGCTCATGCCCGGAGGCCGTCCATCCCTCCGCGGGGATACGCGGCTCGATGAAGCGCTCCTGGCTCGCCAGCCAGTCGGCAACGATGACCAGCCCGGCCAAGACGACGGCGACCGCCGCCGGCATAGGCGCCTCGGGCACCGCCCGCGCACCGGTCAACCGCAGCAACGCCTCGACGTGCAGGCGGCATTGCCGCTCCCACTGGCCCCTTCGCCCCATCCCGGGCCGCTGCGCACGCGGCGCGGCCAGTTCGTGGTCGGTCAACGAGACCCAGAACCGCCCGTGATGCCCGCCGAGGAGCTGAGCGACCTGATGGGCCACACTGCGCCGCGCCTTCGCCGCCGTGGGATACCCGAACTCCCCCAGGAGCCCGGCCAACACCCACTGCGTCACCTCGCTGTGGTGCAACCGCTGGTCGGACTCGTCCTCCGACCTCCTGCCGTACCGCCCGGAGTTCAGGAGTCGGTCGTACAGCTCAGGCACCTTGACCTGGAACGGCGGGCTGATCTTGCCGACATCGTGCAACCCGGCCCACAGACACAGGACCGCCCGAGCCTCCGACACAGGGACCCCGACCTCACTGGCTAAGCGCTCCTGTGTCGCGTCGTCGAACCACGCGTCCCACAACGCGCCAGCGATCGCCGCCGTATCGATGAGATGACAGACCACCGGGTAAGGCGCGGGCAAACCGTGTTCCTTGCCCCAGAGACAGCAGTCAACGCCCTCGCCTTGAAGGTCCCTGTCCGCACCAGCCACTACTCTCGCTCCCAGCCCTCGACGATGGGGCCACCTACTCAAGCAGCCACCACTGACAAAGCCCGCTGACCAGCCGTGATCACCGGAAACCCCACCCATGCCAGCGACCACCGAGCCCACATCACCAAGGGAGCAGCTCGCCCTTGCCCCCGTAACGAATTGGCAAAGCGCCCCTAACATCCCAGCTCAGGAAGTGTTCTCCCCGCGCGAGCGGGGGTCAGCCGTAGCTACAGCCTCTACGGGGGCGTCGAGGAGCGTTCTCCCCGCGCGAGCGGGGGTCAGCCGTACTGGGGCTACGAGCCCGAACCGCACCCCGCGTTCTCCCCGCGCGAGCGGGGGTCAGCCGATGACCGGCATGACGGTCAGCGGCGGTGAAGCGTTCTCCCCGCGCGAGCGGGGGTCAGCCGGGCATTGTCCGCGAAGTACTCACCCGGGCCGGGTTCTCCCCGCGCGAGCGGGGGTCAGCCGCTCCTCCAGCTTCGCGAGCAGCTTGATCCGCCGTTCTCCCCGCGCGAGCGGGGGTCAGCCGCACGCCACCGACGTTGACCACATCGACGACCCGTTCTCCCCGCGCGAGCGGGGGTCAGCCGCTGCCGTGCTTGGTGAAGTACACGGCCAGTCGGTTCTCCCCGCGCGAGCGGGGGTCAGCCGCTGACCGAGGACATCTACGTCGGCTGGACCGCGTTCTCCCCGCGCGAGCGGGGGTCAGCCGATCGCCGCGCGCTTGTCGTCGTCCACGACGGGGTTCTCCCCGCGCGAGCGGGGGTCAGCCGCTCATCGCATCCGGCATGCGCGGATCGACAGCGTTCTCCCCGCGCGAGCGGGGGTCAGCCGGCCAAGCCCGGCACCGAGGGCCACAAGGCCCTGTTCTCCCCGCGCGAGCGGGGGTCAGCCGGAGGACCTGCACCAGCTCGCCAACCGGCTCGAGTTCTCCCCGCGCGAGCGGGGGTCAGCCCGGTCGATCCACCCCTGGAGTGCGCTGACAGCGTTCTCCCCGCGCGAGCGGGGGTCAGCCGGCGCGCTCGGCGAGGCCCTTCTGCTTGCAGGAGTTCTCCCCGCGCGAGCGGGGGTCAGCCGGCCGTGGCGAGCCGGGCGGCGTTGCCGTCGTCGTTCTCCCCGCGCGAGCGGGGGTCAGCCGAATCGGGTTGCCGTTGGCGTCATGGGTGGGATGTTCTCCCCGCGCGAGCGGGGGTCAGCCGGACAGCCATACATGGCGATATTCAGACGGAACGTTCTCCCCGCGCGAGCGGGGGTCAGCCGTAGATGGCCTTGGGCGCGGCGGGCTTGGGGGCGTTCTCCCCGCGCGAGCGGGGGTCAGCCGGGGGCCAGGGCATGAGCTGGCATACCGGCCGCGTTCTCCCCGCGCGAGCGGGGGTCAGCCGGTGTAGGCGTCGCCGTAGTCGCCACGGATAGTGTTCTCCCCGCGCGAGCGGGGGTCAGCCGTCCCACACGGCGGGTCCGGCGATCGAGCAGAAGTTCTCCCCGCGCGAGCGGGGGTCAGCCGGCGGAGAACGAGCGCCTCCAGCGGGAACGCCAGTTCTCCCCGCGCGAGCGGGGGTCAGCCGAGCGGCGAGATCGAGATGGGCCCGGTCGCCGCGTTCTCCCCGCGCGAGCGGGGGTCAGCCGCTGCAGGTTCTGCTGTGTCATCAACAAGAGCGGTTCTCCCCGCGCGAGCGGGGGTCAGCCGATCCGGCGCATGCCCAAAGCCAAGCGGCCCGAGTTCTCCCCGCGCGAGCGGGGGTCAGCCGAGCTGGCCACCTACCAGACGTACTCGGGGTGAGTTCTCCCCGCGCGAGCGGGGGTCAGCCTCATCGAGTTCGACCGGATCGTGCCCAGCGAGCGTTCTCCCCGCGCGAGCGGGGGTCAGCCGCGGCTGGTCCACGGGGACAGGCCCATCACGGAGTTCTCCCCGCGCGAGCGGGGGTCTGCCGATACCTTGGTACTTCCGGACTGATGATCATGGGTTCTCCCCGCGCGAGCGGGGGTCTGCCGTCACTCATTGAAGCTGCACCATCTTGAAGTGGCTGGTCAGCTGGGTGGCGTGACCTCGTTTCGGGGTGCTCGTGCTGGTCGTGGGCGGCAGTCTGTGTTGTAGATCGTCCGGCGGGGTGGTTTTGCCGATGAGTTCACCGTCCTCGAACGGTCTACCCAGCGACACGATCGTCTCGATAGGAGTTCCATGTCCACAATCCAGCCAGTGATCATTACTGCCGACCAGGACGTTCTGCTCGGCTTCTATACGAAGTTGTTCGGCGCTGAGGAGATCTTCCGGGTACCGGAGGAAGGCCCGGTCTTCTACCTCGGCTTGCGCATCGGCGACACCGACCTCGGGCTGGTGGCCAAGGCGAACCCGGGGGACCGGGAGGCGTCGCGGATCCTGCTCAGCATCGGTGTCGACGACGTCGATGAGACGCTCGGCCGGGTGGAGGCGCTGGGCGGCTCGGTCCGCAGCGGCTCCAACGACATGCCGTGGGGACAGCGCGTCGCCCACATCCAGGACCCCGACGGCAACCCGGTGAACCTCACCCAGCCGGTCCCGGCCCGGTGACGCTGTTCCGGGTGCTTGTGCTGGTCGCGGGCTGCCTGCGGTAGAGATCATTTGCCGGTAGTGGCCTCGATGTTCGCCAGGACGAGCAGCGCGCGAAGCAGGTGGGTGGCGCGGGCGGGGTCGGTGCGGAGTTTGGTGAGGATCCGCCAGTTCTTCGGGTGGGCGAAGCCGCGTTCGACGGGGGCGCGTCCGGCGGCGAGCACTCGGTTGGCCCCTTCTCGGCGGGTGTGGGCTTGCGGGTGCGGGTGGCCTTGAAGCCGGTGACGACCACGGGGTCGTCACCGTCGTCGTCCAGGCCGATAAAGCCCAGATCGGCCAGGGCGCCGGGACCGGCGGCGCGCAGGTGGGCCAGGATGTGGTCGCGACGGGCGGCGGTGATGTCGTGGGTGCGGCCGGGCCGGACAGCCGATATCCAGATCAGCCGGCCCCGCTCGTCGGTCAGGGCCAGGACATGCAGGCCGTGGCGGCGGTGCTTGATGCCCTATGTTCGTCAACCTGCGGTTCGTGAGGGTCGCTGGATCATCAGGCTGCCGGTCGCACGTCATCATGTCGGCGCGTATCAGGGCGTAAATCTCGCGGGCTGCGTAGCGCTTCAGGCAGCGCATTACCTCGCGCTTCCCCTTGCCCTCGGCGGTGCGGCGCTCCAGGTAGTCGCGGGTGCGTTCGTCCTGGCGCATGCGGGTGACCACGATGCGGTGCAACGCGGCGTTGGCCTGCCTGTCCCCGCCCCGGTTGAGCCGGCGGCGCTGGCTCTTGCCGGAGGACTGCTCGACGGGACTGACGCCGCACAGCGCGGCGAAGGATGCCTCACTGCCCAGCCGCTCAGGGTTGTCACCGGCGGCGATCAGCAGGGCCGCCGCGCTGTCCGGCCCGATCCCCAGCCGCTCCAGCAGGCTGGGCGCGGTGGCCTTGACCGCTGCGGTCATTCGCCGTCCGAGCTCGGTGACTTCCTGCCGAAGTCGCAAGACGCGTTGTGCGAGCAGCCGGAGCGTGAAGATCGCCGTGTCGGCGGCCGGATCGTCACCGCAGGGGTCGGTCAGCTCCGCGCAACGGCGGACCATGAGCCAAGTCGAGAGTGGCTCCAGTTCCTCGCGCAGCACAGATGGACCGTTGACCAGCACTGCCTTGAGCTGGTTGAGCGCTTGAGTGCGCGCCTTGACCGCGGAGTTCTTCGCCAACCGGAGCATGCGCAGCGCTTCCACCTGCCCGTCGCCGCTCTTCGGCAGCGCCCGGGCGATGCCCGACAGCGCTGCCCGGGCGGCAGCCTCGGCGTCGACGGCGTCGGTCTTGCCGCGCCGGCGCCGGGCGGATCGGTCGGGCTGGTTGACTTCCACCACCGCCACCCGCTGGGTCGCGAGGTAGCGGGCGAGGCCGGCACCGTAGGAGCCGGTGCCCTCCACTCCGGCCCGCAATACGGTCCCGCGCTGGCGTGCCCAGTCGAGAAGCTGGCGATAGCCGGCCGCCGTGGCCGGGAACTCCCCGGTGCCCAGTAGCCCGCCAAGGTGGTCAAAGACGGCGGCGACGTGCATGTCCTTGTGGGTGTCAACGCCGAGCACCACCGAAGGCTGCGTGGCCGGGGCCTCGGCGGCTTGGATGGCATGGAAGGCAGCGGGCATGCTGAGGGTGGTCACGGTGCTCCTGTTCGACGACGCGGTACCGATGGCCAGCGCCGGTCGGTGGAGCGGTCAGGACTGTGACGGTGCCTTCCAGCCCAAGGCCCCTATCGGGACACGCTCCGCCGGCCCGGTGCCGGTACGCGTCGCTCCGGCCGGGCCGACAGATCAAACACAAGGCACAAGCAGCCAGCCAGAGTACGAGTCAGGCCACGGCCAAAACGACACGCCATCATCCTCACAGCCGGAGTAGTTCGGGCGGTTCGCCATGCCGGTGCGGCGCTGGGTGGGGATGAGGGTGCCGTCGATCAGGACGACCTCCCCGCCGCGCCGTGCGATCTTCTTGAGGGCGCGGTCCAGCCTCGGGGCCTTCGCGGCCAGCAGGGCGATCAGCTCGTCGCGCCAGCGCCGGACGGTGGTGGCGGAGACGTCGTTGCCGCCGGCCATGGAAGACTTCGCGGGCTATGGCGCGCTTGAGTAGCCGGATGATCTCTTTTTTGGTGCGTCCGGCGTGGGTCTGCCGGGCGACGAACTCACGCGTGCGTTGGCAGCGGGCCATCCTGACGAGCGCGATGCGGTAGAGGGCTGCGTTGGCCGCCCGATCGCCGCCCCGGGGAAGCCGGTGCCGGTTGGTCTTCCCGCTCGACGCGGGGACAGGGGCCGCACCGCACAGCGCAGCAAAGGAAGCTTCCGTGCGCAGGCGGGCCGGGTTCGCGCCAGCGGTGATCAGCAGCTGTGCCGCGGTGTCCGGCCCTACTCCGTAAGCGGCGCGCAGGCCGGGGTTGAGGGCGATGACCAGTCTGTCCAGCTCTTCGGTCAGGGCGGTGTGCTCTTCGGTCAGGCTCTGGACACGCCTGGCCAGCGTGCGCAGGGCCGTCAGGAGCGGTGCGTGCACCGGATCCACGGTCGGCCGGAGCCGGGCAAGGGCTGCGACGCGCTTGTCGCCGGACAGGGCAGGGTACTTGGCGCGGATGGCGTCGGGCGCGGTGACCAGCAGGTGCGCGATCTGGTTGAGCGTCGCGGTACGGGCTTTGATTGCTGAGCGTGCCGCGGTTTGCAGGGCACGGATGCCGGCGACGGCCTCGTCCTTCGGAGCGCTCGTCGCCCGTCCGGAGACGACGGCGCGGGCCGCTGCGTAGGCGTCGATCGGGTCAGACTTGCCGATCCTGCGGCGTTCCGCCTTGTCGGGCCGGTTGACCTCGACCACGGTCAGGCCGGCCTGCCGTGCGGCGTGCGTGAAGCCCGAGCCATAGGAGGACGTGCCCTCCACGCCGACAGCGGCGACGGTGCCGTGAGCCTGCAGGAAGGCGATCGCGGCGGCGTATCCGCAGGCCTTCGTAGGGAATTGGGCGTCGGCGAGGTGCCCACCCCGGTCGGTCACCACCGCGACATGGATGGTGTCGGCGTGGGAGTCCACCCCGCCGATCACCGCTTGGTCCGTGGCGTCCGCCGACTCTGTGCCTGCCATGCTGGAGGCGCCTTCCTTTGCCGAAGGTGGCTCCGGCCGGAAAGGGCAGACAGGACAGTCAGGGGGCCTCTGGCCAGGCTCCTATGAGGTCATGCTCCGCCCGGCCGGAGCCCTGGGAACGGGCCCCGGCAGTCGGACAGATCAAGGCAAGGACAGCCCAGCAGGACGTCAGTCAGTGATCGGGTCACGACAACCGGGAACCCGCATACCACTATGACTGTCGGTGATCGTGGAGATGGTCTGCTTGGACACCTCCGCGCCGTAGACCTCGGCCAGGTGCGCGGAGATCTCCCCGTGGGTGAGGCCCTTGGCCGACAGGGACAGCACCATCTCGTCGACGCCGGTCAGGCGTCGCTGCCGCTTGCGCACGATCTGCGGTTCGAAGGTGCCGGCGGTGTCGCGGGGCACCTTCACCTCGACCGGGCCGACATCGGTCAGCACAGTCTTGGCGCGGGTGCCGTTGCGGCTGTTGCCGCTGTTCTTCCCGGCCGCGTCGTGCTTGTCGTAGCCGACATGGTCGGTGATGTCACCCTCCAGGGCGGACTCCAGCACGCGCTTGGTCAGCTGCCGCAGCAGCCCGCCCTCACCGGTGAGCTGCAAACCCTCGCCGCGGACCCGGCCCACGAGCATCGCGATCAACTGTTCATCCGTCGCCGCACTCGACGGCGTCTCCACCGGCAGCCCAGCGAGCTCGCGCTCAGCAGGGGTCTCGGCCATCTGGCGTCTCCTTGATCATCAGATCCGCCGTTGATTAGACACTCCCCGCCTCGCGACCGCCCACCGCCTGTTCCGCCCCGGCCCACCCGACCACACCCCACCCCGCATCCCCGGGATCAACGCCCCCACCCGGCCAAGAACAGCCACCCCGGGCGAACCCGTACCGACTCCCGCCCATCGGAAGGCAACACGGAGGCACGCCACGGGCCGCCTACGGAAAACCCAGCAGGCCACGTGCACGGCGACAACCTGGACCCGACGCCCCCAGCCCGTGATCCACCGGGAGAACAGCGCACAGAGGAAGCCATCCAGCCTGGCTACGAACTCGAACCGCGTGCGCTCGGGCGTCCCCCACCGTTACCGCCCAGGACGCCGGGGCGGCGAGGTCCGGCCGTTCCAGAAGCCGATGCCACGTGCCGCCTACTGCTCGCCCTGGATTCCCTCGATAAGGTTCTCCAACGCCCGATCGGGAGATCGCGCCAGCAACATGACGCTGTCCATCCCCAGGTAGACGGCGCCGTCTGCGGCAATACCCAGGTATTGGTTGCGGCGAAAGGCATCGCCGATGGGGTAGAGGTAGACTCCGGCCTCCTCACTCAGCACATCGAAGATTTCCTCGTCCCACTTGGCCACGGTTGGGTCGAGCCGAAACGGCGAACGGGCCATATTCTTGCCCGGCCCTTCCTGGTTGATCTCCAGCCCGCCGAACTCGGTGAGAAACAGCCGAGCCGCCTCGTGCATCTCGAAATCGCCGGACTCACGCAGAACGTTTTCCCACTCCGTGGTTGTCACCGACCGGCCGGGAAACCAGCCCGCATCCCGCAACACCTGCTCGGTCAAGGTGGACCATCGCTGCTGGCCTTCGTTACTCACTCTAGGTTACCGCCGTGATTCCGAATTGATCGAGAACATGCTGACACGAATTGCAGGGGGGTTTCGGCGTGCCGTGCGCCGGGTTGCCTGGTGCTCGAACGTTCACAGCGGCCATGGCACCACCGCGTGGATCGACCCCAGCATGCAGCGCGTTCGACAGTGCTTCCGCTTCACCGCACCGACCATGCTGGTTGCCCGGTGCCCGTTGCTCTGCCGGCACCCGATCGTAGGCGGCTTGGACATCCGGGTGCAGGTCGGGGTGGTCTCCGCCGCCCTTGACGCTCGCGCCGCTGAAGGTGCCCTGGTGGCCCGGAACCGAGAGTCCGGCTGCGCTGGTCGGTCTGGTGTGCTTGTTCGCGCCCGGTCGGGCTTGTTCGACATCGGCCCAGTTGCGTGCGGCCTGAAGGGCCTGCTCGCAGTCGGGCGCGAGGCCGAGCGGGTCCAGGGCCGTGAACGGATTCGGCACGTAGGCCCGTGGATTGGGGCCCGCGGCGAGGCCCAGCGGATCCACGGATGCGTACTGGCCGGTCTCCGGGTCGTAGTGGCGGTGGTAGTTGTAGTTCAGGCCCGTCTCAGGATCGTGGTACTGGCCCGGGAACCGGAGGGGGCAGTAAGCGCGATCCGACTCGGGGGCAGTACTCAGTGCCGCTCCCCAGACCGTGGTGCGGAGGTACCAGGCCAGTTCGCCCTGCTCGTCGATCAGTTCGGCGGGGGTGCCGACCAAGTCGGTGACGATGGAGTAGAACTGCTCGTCGATCCACTCTTGCGGGCGGTCGCGCGGGGCGACGCGCTCGATCTGGGTGACGGGGCTGAACCGGTCGCGTTCCCAGTCCCAGACGGTGCACCGCAGTGTCTCGTCGCCCGAGAGCGTGAGCTGCTCGGCCGGCATGAAGCCGTCCCAGGCGAAACGGACCTCTTCCACCACGGTCTCGCCGTCCGGGCCGAGGCGTTGTTTCGCTGTCCGGCGCCCGAACGGGTCGTACCGGTATGTCCAGCGGGTGCCGTCCGGGGTGATCACCGTGACCAGCCGGTCCTGGCTGTCCCAGGTGTAGCGCCAGACGTCCGGCTTCCGTGACAGCCGCTTCTTGCGCCGCACCACGACGCGGCCCTGGGCGTCGTACTCGTAGCTGACGTTCCCGGCGGCGTGAGCCGTCCCGTTCGGGGAGGCGGGCCGCGTGGGCTGGCTGTCCTGCCATTGCCCCTGCATGAGATTGCCCGCGGCGTCGTACGCGTAGCGTTCCGTCCACGTCGCCGCCTGCACTTCGGTGACGCGCCCGGCCCGGTCGGTGGCGATGTCGCGGTCGCCGCGCAGTAGGTCGCGGATTGTGCCGATCGTGCCGTCCGACCGGTAGCCGTATGCCCTGTGCTGCACACGTCGCGGCTCTTCCAGGGCCAAGTCGGTGGTGAGCGTCTGGGTGCTGAGCCTGTCCAGGTCGTCCCAGGTCTGGGCAAGGACGGAACTTCCCGCTCGCCGTTCGACCTCCCGGCCGGCGGCGTCGTAGGCGAAGGTGACCGTCCGGCCCGCTGTGCGCAACAGCACTGGGCGGTCTCGGCCGTCGTACTCCCACAGGCTCTCGGCGCCGGAGGGTGTCACCCGTCGGACTCGCCTGCCCAGCACGTCGTACGTCGTGCGGACGGTGGCGCCGTTGCAGGTCTCGGCGAGCACTCGTCCAACCGCGTCGCGCTCGTACGTCAGCTCCACGTCTCGGCTGTGCACGTGGCGCACATTGCCGAGCGGGTCGTAGGCATAGGTGACGACGTCCTCGGGTGTGTGCTGTGCCACGATCTTGCCGAGGTGGTTTCGTACGTACCTCGTGGACTCGCCCGCGCCGTTGATCACTTCGGCGAGTCGTCCGGCCTCGTCGTGCCGGTAGCACTGAGCGCGTCCGCCGAAGTCCTCCTCGCCGGACAGTCGGCCGACCGCGTCGTAGAAGTACCTCCAGGTGGAGCCGAGTTGGTTGGTCACCGACGTCAGCCGCAGCTCGGTGTCGTAGGTGAACTCCAGCCGTGAGCCGTCCGGGTCGATCCGCGTCGCGGGCAGGTCGAAGCCGGTGTACGCGAAACGTGTCGCCCGCCCGGCGGTGTCGATGTGTTCGACGAGGTTGCCCTCCGGGTCGTAGACCCGCCGCTCGTCGGTTCCGTCGGGGAGTACGCGATGGCTGAGCTTGCCCTCGGGTGTCCACCTGTACCGCGTCTGCTGCCCGTCCGGTCCGACCTGCGCGACAAGTCTGCCGAATGCGTCGCGCTCGTACCGTGTCCGTGCTCCCTGGGCGTCGGTGGACGCCACGGGCATGCCTGCCGCGTCGGTCTCCAGCAGCACCGTTCGACCTGCGGTGTCGGTGATGGCATTGACCGTGCCGATGGTGTTGTAGCGGTACGACGTGCGGGCGCCAGTGGGAGCGGTCTCGGCAGTCAGGTTGCCGCGCGCGTCGTATTCCATCTGCCAGACGTGTCCGTCGGCTCGGGTGACCGATACGGGCAGGCCCAGCTCATTGTTCTCCGCGACCTCCTGCGAGCCGTCCGGCCGGCTGATGACGGCCGGCCATCCCCGCTCGTCGTACCTGTAACGGGTCGTCTGGCCAAGGGGATCGGTGACGGCACGCAGCCGGTCGTACCGGTCCCATTCCCGGCTGGTGTGGTGGCCGAGTGGGTCGGTTTCGGTGGTGAGTTGGTAGCTGTCGTTGAACTGGTAGACGGTGGTGTGGCCGAGGGAATCGGTGAACAGCGTGCGGTGGGTGTCGGTGTCGTAGACGATGCGGCTGCTGAGGAATCCGCCGGTGCCGTCGGTGGCGGCGCAGCGGCCTTCGTCGTCGTAGGTGTACCGGTACCAGGTGCCGTTGCGGTCCTCCCAGCCGGTGATGCGGTGACGGTCGTCGTAGCCGAACGTGTGCGGCAGGCCGGAGGAGTTGTATATCTGGGCGAGGTTGCCGTGCTCGTCGTAGCCGAAGCGCAGCAGGAGCGGCTGGTCGGGACCGTTGAGCAGGCGGTAGGCGGTGATCCGGCCCGCCTCGGTGGTGACGCCGATGCGGTAGCCGCCGTCGTGGACGACCTCGGCCGGGGCACCGCTCGCGTCGTACGTGACGCGGACAGTGTTGTTGTTGCGGTCGGTGATCGCGGTCAGGGGCAGTTCGCCGCCGAGCCTGCCGGGGACGGGGGCGAAGTGCAGGGTGCGGCCGGTCCCGGGCTGGTGGACGGTCATCGCCGTGCCGGGATCGCCGTTCCAAAACAGCCCCCAGCGGGGGCCTTCCACCGGCATGACCGGCTCATCGGGCAGGGGCCGGGGGTAGTCCAGGACCATGCCGTCCGCGGTGACGAACCGCAGCCCGGCCTCGTCCAGTACCAGCCGCTGATCGAGAGTGGACGCCCAGGACGGGCCGAACCAGGTGCCCTCGCGCAGGCTCGTGCGGTGGTGGCGCTCCAGCACCAGCGGCAGCACACCGGGAAGTTCAACGTCGACCGCCGACATGACCATCTCGCCGGTGGCCATGTCGATCGGGTCGGTCCGGCAGACCAGGTTGTCCCCGGACCGGCCCATCCGGCGCACAGCCCGCCCCATGCCCAGCACGCCCTGCCGCAGGCCGCGCATGCCCGTTGTAGCCAGGGAACGCATGCCCCGGGCGAGGCCGCCCAGCGTGGTGAGGCCCTTCATGCCCGGGATGCAGTCCAAAGCCGCGAAGGCGACATCGAGCAGTGTGGCTTGGCCTCTGGCGTACTTCACCAGGGTGTCCGCCAGCACGATCAGGGCGGCGGCCAGCACGACCCACGCCAGCGGACCGCCGATGATCATGACGACCACGCCGAGGACGGCGACGATCAGCTTGCAGACGTCCACGATGGTGTCCCAGTTGTCGCGGACCCAGTCGATCGCGCGTTCCCACCAGCGGCGGTTGTGGATCCCCGCGTCGGAGGCGGCGTCGATGTCCCGGGCGCACTCGCGGGCGGCTTCCTCCCGCATCTCCTGGGCCTGCCGCGCCAGTTCCCGCGCGGCGGCCAGGGCGTCCTCCGCCGCGGAGACCCTGCCCTGGGCGGCGGTGGCGGCCGCCTCAGCTGCCTGGTGATCCCGCACCGCCGTGCGGACATCCTCCTCCGACGGCGGCTCGGGCGTGCTCTCCCGCCTCGCCTGGTCCTGAAGCCGCTCGGCCTCGTCCCCCGCCCGGGACACCCAGTCCTGCCCATCGGCCAACTCTCCCTGCGCGGCCTGGAGATCGGCCTGGGCGGCGATCGCCCGCTCCAGAGCGCGGTCGGCCAGCGCCTGGGCGCTTTCCAGCTTCGGCCAGTAGCGTGCGAGGGCATCGGCGGCCATGTCGTAGGAGGTCTGCAGCTTGGTCAGGTTCTCCGGCACGCCGTCGAACTCGGTGCGGAACGCGTCGGCGGTCAGTCCGGCCCAGTCGAGCACGGCCCGGTCCGAGGCCATGCCCCGGATCTTCCCCAGCGCCTCACCGACGTTGTCGGCGAACTCCTGCAGCTCCTCCGCCAGCTCCCGGACCTCATCCGGCCGGCCCGGTGTGGGGTCGGAGTCCATGTCGACCGGACTCCAGTCCGAAGCACGCACCACCCACGCCCCCGATGTGATCACCCGACTACCCACGGGAATCTAGTCGTGTTTTTCCCAGGGTCGCAAGGCTGTTCAGGTGGAGAGGAGTTTGCTCATGGTCACATTCGCGGCCCGGGGCATCGAGCAGGGCCTCGGCCCACTGCGGGCCGGCGCCCGGGTGGTGCTGGAGGATCTGCCGGGGCGCGGGGACTTCAGGGCGTTTGACCCAGCGCAGGACGTGCCGCAGTGACGCGCCGTTCGCGGAGGTCACCGAACAGCGCTTCGGCCCCCAGGGGCAGACCCCGCCGTACTTCACCGAAACCGACGAGGGCATCTGCACCGTCACCGGCGAGGAGGGCAACCTGATCGCTATCCCAGCGGGTACGGGGACGGCTGCTACCCGGTGTGGATCGGGCGCGATGCACAGGGCGAAGTGACCTGCTTCGTCGCCGACATGCTCGTCCTGTCCCACGCACAGCGCGTCCCGTAGCAGACGATGCTTCCCGGGTTCGGGCCTGGACCAGCCACGTCCAGGGCAGGAGCGGGGCATGCTCCAACGCGCCGAGTGGTGAACACGGCAACGCAGGCCATGCCCGCGGCGACAGACCAAGCTGAGCAGACGATGATGGCGCCGCTTGGGCACGGAACCGAGCCAGTCTGACGCCCCCACGAGCCATAAACCGCCGTGCCCATCGATGTTTCGGCGCAGCCCGGCCGTCGTGAGCCGGAAACGTTCGGACACCGGCATAGGGTCAGCATGTCCGGTCGTACCCACCGCGGATTCGACGATTGACCGCCGCCAGGAAGGAGGGCAGAGCCGTTGATGCCTGATACCGCTGAGTACCGAGCAAGAAGAAAACAGGGCACCCTCGCACAGAAGCTTCAGTGGCTGCGTGAACTGAAGACGCCGAACGGCGAGCAGCCGCCGTCATACGACATGACGGCACGCCAGGTGTCGCAGGAGACCGGTGTCAGTATTTCTGGGCCCTGCTTCTGGGAGCTGGCGACGGGACGGACGACCAATCCGAAGCTCCACCACCTGCAGGCGCTCGCCCGGTATTTCAAGGTCCCCGTCCCCTACCTCGCTGATGAGGAGGCTGATTTCGAACAGTTGGACGCCGAACTGGAGCTGCTGCAAGCCCTCAAACAGCGGGGCGTCCGCAGCATCAAGCTCATGGGGGTCACGAACGCCCCTGCCGACCTACCCGTGATCCAGAACCTGCTCGGCAGATTGCGCATGCTGGATGGCCTCGCAGACGAGGAGGAACGCGAAACGGCTCTGCGTCTGGCCACACTCAGCACGAGCCAGCGCCAAGCCCTCCGCCAGGCCGTCGACGGCGTTGATCTGATGAGGGCACTACAGGATGAGAAAGTGCGCGAACTCATCCGGCTCGCTGCACGCCTACGCAGCGACAGTTTGCACACCGCCGCCATCACCCTAAATCAGCCTGCCGTCCTGGAGGCCCTCGAGAAGAAGGCTGTGCGTGACATCGCCGTGGCTGCCTCGGAACTGTCCGAAGCGAGCCAGCGGGCCGTCCTCTCCATGATCGAACACCTCCATCGCGTGGAGGACAGCCTCCCCAGTGACCGGTAACCGGCCCACCTTCCTTGTGCGAACGGGCGTTCCTGGTCTTCAACAACCGTCGCTGCGGCGAGAGCCCAGTCCGAGCACCTCCGAGATCAGCGCTCGAGACAGACTCGGCATCAGCCAGTGCAACGCATCGCCCACGTCGGAATGGGCGTCCTCCGCACAAAGCCGATCGAAGCGCGGTTCGACGGCCACCTCCCCCGGATCAGCGGTGAGCGGGAGAACCAGAAGCTCGCCACCGGCCATGCCCAAGCAGACCATCGCCGCGCCCGGAGCTGCCTCACCCGACTGGGTCGCCCCTCCTTGTGGCGCGCACTCTTTCTGTGTTCGGAAACTCGGCCACTGGTTCTGGGACAGCACATCATTGTTCCCGCACTCGCTCTCGGCCAGCACGGCCGCATCACTAATCTCTGGAACCGCGATCACAGCCAGCCTCCGAAACGACCGAATACGTCGACCACGTCATGAATGCATTCACTCGGCGAGAAGAAAGCGTGCCGCTCTGCCCACGCATTCCTCGTGTCACCGACCGGAGCAACGCAAGGATGCCCCGATGCGCCAGGATCCGGCCTCTGACCTCACTTCTTACCCTGCCGAGCCTCCAGCGTCAATGAGCAGCGGCGCATCCATGTTCCGGGCTCCGGGCAAATCTCACGTGGCGAGAAATCATCCGAACAGTCGACACCCATTTCTCGCCACGTGAGAAATGACCCACCGGTGGCACACCTGCGACGACGGCCGATCATGCATTATGCTGCCCCAGAAAGCCGACCCCCACTAATCGAAGCCAGGGAGAAGTGTGCGCGCTATCACCATGAAGGAGTTCGGCGGGCCCGAGGTACTTCAACTGACCGAGGTCCCGGATCCGCAGCAGCGCCCCGCTCATCATCTGATCGACGTCCATCGAGCCGGCGTGAATTACGCCGACATGCACGTGCGGAACAACGACTACATCAGCCCGGTGGAACTCCCCTACATCCCCGGCAACGAGGTGGTCGGCACCGCCGCCGACGGGCGGCGCTTCGTCGGGCTCACCCGGGGCGGAGGCTATGCCGAGAAGGCTCTCGTTCACCACCGCACGGCCTGGGCCGTCCCGGACGACATCACCGACGAGCAGGCCATCACCCTTGCTCTTCAGGGCCAGTCAGCCTGGCACCTCCTCTTCACCTCCGCCGAACTGAAGTCGGGACAGACGGTCGTGATCCCCGCCGCAGCAGGTGGAGTCGGGTCGCTCGCCGTCCAGTTGGCCAAGCAGGCCGGAGCCAAGGTCATCGCGCTCGCCAGCACGGAGGAAAAGCGCCGACTCGCCCGTGACCTCGGGGCCGATGCCGCCGTGGACTCCGGATCGGCCAACCTCACCGAAGAGATCACCGAGGGCGCCGGCGGCCCCGTGCACGTCGCCCTGGAGATGACGGGCGGCCCCGTCCTGCCCGCGATCCTCGGGGCCTTGGCGCCGCACGGCCGGCTGGTCGTCTACGGATACGCCTCCGGACAGATGTCCGACCTTCCGTCCCGGTTCCTCATTGAGAAGTCAATCACCGTCTCCGGCTTCGGGCTGCCGAACCTGTACAGCGACCGTGACGCCTTGCCGACCAGCATCGAGGCGCTGTTCGGAGCGGTCCGCGAGGGATGGCTGAAGCCGGTGACCGGCGGTGTCTACGCCCTCGGCGACGCCTCGGCCGCTCACTCGGCCATGGCCGCGCGCACGCACGTCGGGAAGCTGTCGCTGGACGCCACCCGGTGATCTAGTTTCGTAGCGCGGGGGCCAGTCCCCGCTTCGTCCACGGAACGTGTCGGGGAGCCGCGCCAGGGCGAGGGCGCGGCTCCCGCACGACAGATGGGACGTGCATGCGGATCCTGGCGCGCCGAAGTTGTCCGGCACTCGCTCGCGAGGCACCAGTCACGCCGAACGGGTGTTCCGCGTGCAGCAGGCGTTCGCCCGCCTCGGAGGCGATGTCAACCGTCCGGGCGAACTCGCCCAGGAATCCGGCCTGGACGACTCCACCGTCGTCCGCATCCTGCGATCCGGCGTCTACCAGGGCGTCTTCGAGCGCGTCGGTCACGGTCAGTACCGCCTCGGCACAAGCACCGCCCACCTCGGCCTCCAGGCACTCGCCCACGCCCCGGGTGACACTGCGCACGCGGCTCTCGAAGAGCTGCACACGTCCACCGGCCCGCCCGCGACGGCGCCGATGCTTCTCGTGGCGTGGATGCCGTTGAGTACCGACCGGCCGTAGCGGCGCTGTACGTCTACGGCCTGCGCGTTCATCGCCACCGATATCGCTCCGTCGGCGGCGCCCAGCAGGATCAGGCACGTCATCAGCGTCCAGGCCGATGTCGCCATGGGGATGAGCGCGAGCGGCACGCTGAGCACGAGGGGCGCGGACGCGGAAACCCCCTCAGTACCCCCTCAGGGTGGTTCGGGCGAGTCCCGACAACCCGTTTGACCTGGTCAAAGCAGGTGGTGGCGGACGAGTCGGCCTGTACGCCGGGTTCTGTCTCCCCGGGGCCTCGCGGTGCCGGGGGAGGCGGCCATCCATCTAGGGTCGGTGTCGCCACCGGCCTCGTGCGGTCTACCCGCGGACTCGGGCGGGCAGCCCTCGGTCGTCCGCGCAGGGTCGCCTTCCGACGGCCCCTCTTGACCTTGCTCCGGGTGGGGTTTACCGAGCCGCCCAGGTCACCCTGGGCGCTGGTGGTCTCTTACACCACCGTTTCACCCTTACCGGGTCCCATGGTGAACCCATGGCCCCGGCGGTCTGCTTTCTGTGGCACTTTCCCGTGGGTCACCCCAGGTAGGCGTTACCTACCACCCTGCCCTGTGGAGCCCGGACGTTCCTCGGCGGGATCCAGAGGATCCCGACGCGACCGCCCGGCCGGCTCGTCCGCCGTACTGGCCATCCTACCCATGGGACGCGAGGGGCCGGTGGCCAGGAAGGAGCCGGCCAGGATCAGGGTGAAGGCGGCCAGGATGGTGCCGGTCAGCGGCTCGTCGAGGAACGCGACGCCGGCCGCCACGGCCACCGCCGGGTTGACGTAGGTGAACACCATCGCCCGTGAGGTGCCGACCTCCCGGATCAGTTCGAGGAAGACCACGAAGCCGAGCGCCGTGCAGATCACCCCGAGCCCGGCCAGCGAGGCCAGCACCTCGCCCGAGGGCCACTCCCCCGGCAACGTGGCGAGGCCGGGCGGGGCGTAGACCAGCGCCGCCAGGGTCAGACAGGCGGCCGTCAGCGGGAGGGTGGGCACGTCGCGCAGGGTGCGCGCCGCGATCAGGGGGGCGCCCGCGTAGCCGAGGGCGGTCAGCAGCACCTCGGTGACCGACCAGGCGCTGCCGCCGCTGAGCTGCGGGGCGGCCAGCACCGCCACGCCCGCCAGACCGATGGCCAGGCCGGTCCAGCGGCGGGCGCCGAGTTGCTCGCGCCCGCCGGCCAGCCGGGCGAGGACCACGGCGACGACCGGGACGGCCGCGATCAGCAGGCCCGTCATGGAGCTGGACAGGCGGCGTTCGGCGTCCGAGAGCAGGAACCAGGGGCAGATGATCTCGCAGGCGGCGAACGCCACGACCGGAACGGCGTACGGCCGCAGCCGCGGCAGCTCGCGGTAGGCGAGGGGCAACAGGAGCAGGGCACCGATCGCCGTGCGGGCGAAGACGACCACCGGAACGGGCACGCCCTCGACCGCGACCTTGATCATCAGATAGGGAATGCCCCAGATGACGCTCATCAGGGCGAACAGGATCCAGCCACGCGCAGACATGGCTCCAGCATCATCCGGGACGAAGGGGCGCGTCTTGAACGCTGTTGCGGTACGCGCCCGGCGTGACGCCCAGCACGCGCCGGAACCAGCGCGTCAGATGGGCCTGATCCGCGAAGCCGACCAGCGCCGCCGCCTCGGCCGGGCGGTGGCCGGCGTCCAGCAGTCCACGCGCGCGGGTGACGCGGTACTGGGCCAGCCAGGCGTACGGCGGCATTCCCTCCGCCGCGCGGAAGGCGCGCAGCACCTGCCAGCGGGAGAGCCCGAGTCCGGCGGCGATCTCGGCCAGCGTCGGCGGCGTGCGCGGCTCGTCCGCGAGCCGGGTGCGCACGGCGCGCGCGATGGTGTGGCAGCCCGGCGCGGGGTCGGCCGGGCGGGCTCCGGCCCAGCGGCGGGCGAGGTCGGCGAAGAGGCACAGCAGCGCGGACTCGGTGCGCAGCCCGTCCTCCGCGTCGCGGTGGAGCCGGGTGAGCGCGGCGGCCAGCTCGGGGTCGTACACGACGGGGTCGGGGAACCAGGGGCGGCTCCGGACGCCCTCCGCGACCAGGTCGGGCATCGGGTAGAGCACGCGGTAGGCCATGCCGCAGGCGTCGGCCGGGCCGCCGGTGTGGGCCTCGCCGGGCTGGAGGATCACGACGGTGCCGGGGCCGGCGAGGTGGTCGGCGCCCCGGTACCGGATGCTCTCCAGTCCGGCGGTGCACGCGCCGATGGCGAATTCCTCGTGCGCGTGCGGCGCGTAACGGTGCCGGTCGAACCGGGCGGTCATCAGGTCCAGGGGACGATCGCCCGGGCCGAGGGCGATCCGCCGCCACTCGGCGTGGTCCCGTAGGGCGTTCATGCGGCCAGTATCGTCGCTGCGGGAAACGACCCGTCCGAGTGAGGAGTGACGCGAAGTGCTGGTGCTGCTGCCGCCGTCCGAGGGGAAGACCGGAGCGACGCGGGGAGCCCCGCTCGACCCGGGGGCGCTGTCGCTGCCCGCGCTGGCCCCGGCGCGCGAGCGGGTGCTGGACGAGCTGACCGCCCTGTGCGGCGGGGACCCCGCCAAGGCGCGCCAGGTGCTGGGCCTGAGCGAGGGCCTCGGCGGCGAGGTGGCGCGGAACGCGGCGCTGCGCACCGCACCGGCCCGCCCGGCCGGGCAGCTGTACACCGGAGTGCTGTACGACGCGCTCGGGCCGGCCTCGCTGAGCGCGGCGGCCCGGCGGCGGGCGCGGGAGTCGCTGCTGATCTTCTCGGGCCTGTGGGGCGCGGTGCGGATCACCGACCGGATTCCGGCCTACCGCTGCTCCGCCGGGGTGCGGCTGCCGGGGCTCGGCCCGCTGGCCGGGTTCTGGAAGGAGCCGCTGGCCGAGGCGCTGCCGGCGGCGGCCGGTGCCGGGCCGGTGCTGGACCTGCGGTCGTCGGCGTACGCGGCGATGTGGCGGCCGGCCGGCGACCTGGCGCGGCGCACGGTGACCGTGCGGGTGCTCCAGGCGCGGGTGGTGGACGGGGTGGAGAAGCGGTCGGTGGTGAGCCACTTCAACAAGGCGACCAAGGGCCGTGTGGTGCGCGCCCTGCTGGAGGCCGGCCCGCTGCCGCGCACGCCCGCGAAGCTGGCGGGGGCGGTGCGCGACCTCGGCTATGTGGTCGAGGAGGGAGCGGCCGGCCGGCTGGACATCGTCGTCACCGAGCTGTGAGCGGCGCCGTCCGCAGGTGACCGGTGTCGTTGAACCGCCGCAGCGAGGCGTTGCCGTCCGGGAAGTACGCCACCTCGGACAGGGCGGCCGGGGACAGCTCCATCCGGAACATCGACAGCGCGGACGCGCCGAGCGCCAGCCGCACCAGCGTCTTGACGGGCGTGACGTGCGAGACGACGAGCACGGTCCGGCCCGGGAAACGGGCCAGGGTCTTGTCCCGGGCCACCGCGACCCGCCGGGCGACCGCCGTGAAGCTCTCGCCGCCGCCCGTCGGTTCGGCGTCCGGGGAGGCGAGCCACGCGGCCAGGTCGCGCGGGTGCCGCTGCTGGATCTCGGCGAAGGTCAGGCCCTCCCAGGCGCCGAAGTCCGTTTCGCGGAAGCCCTCTTCGACGCGGACGTCGAGGCCGAGCCGGTCCGCGAGCGGCTGCGCGGTCTGGCGGCAGCGGGCCAGCGGCGAGGTCACAATGGCCTGCACCCCGGTGTGGGCGAGAGCTTCGGCGGCGGCCTCGGCCTGAGCCCGGCCCGTGCCGGACAGGTCGGGGTCCTCGCCGCCGCTGCCGGAGAACGCCTTCCGGGCGGTGAACGGCGTCTCGCCGTGCCGCAGCAGCAGGAACGACGTCGGCGCGCCGCTCGCCGGGCCCCAGCCCACGGCGGGCGGCAACTCCGGTGCGGCCTCGGCGACTTCCGGGGCCCCGGCGGCCTCGACCGTTTCACGGGGCGGGACTCCGGCGGCCGACCGGGCCCGCCTCGGGGTCCACGGCTCGCCGCGCTTCCCGGCGTCCATCGCCTCGTTGGCCAGCCGGTCGGCGTCCTTGTTGCGCTCCCGGGGGATCCACTCGTACGTCACGGCGCCCGGCGGGTAGACGCCCCGCGCCTCCAGGGCCAGCGGGCGCATGTCCGGGTGCTTGATCTGCCAGCGGCCCGACATCTGTTCCACGACCAGCTTGGAGTCCATCCGGACGCGCACCGCGGCACCGGGATCGACCTCGTGCGCGGCGCGCAGCCCGGCGATCAATCCCCGGTACTCCGCGACGTTGTTGGTCGCCCGGCCCACGAACTCGGCGGTCTCCGCCAGCACTTCACCGGTCGCCGCGTCGCGCACCAGGGCGCCGTACCCGGCGGGCCCCGGGTTCCCCCGGGAGCCGCCGTCCGCCTCGACGATCAGCTCACGCATCCGGGCGCTCACAGTCCCGAATCGGGGGTGCGCACCAGGATGCGGCGGCAGTTCTCGCAGCGCACCACCTCGTCGGGAGCGGCGGCGCGCACGTCGTTGACCTCGGTGATGTTCAGCTCCAGGCGGCAGCCCTCGCAGCGTCGCTGGTAGAGCTGCGCGGCGCCGACGCCGCCCTGCTGCCCGCGCAGCTTCTCGTAGAGCTTCAGCAGGTCGTCGGGGATCGTCCCGGCGATCCGGGTGCGATCGGCGCTGACCGTGCGGGTCTCGGTCTCGATGTCGCTCAGCGCGGCGTCGCGACGGGTCGCCGCGTCGATGACCTTGGCCTCCAACCCCTCCAGCTTCGCGGCCAGTTCCTTGGCGCGGGTCTCGGCGGCCTCGTGGCGTTCCATGATGTCGAGGACGACGGTCTCCAGGTCGTCCTGCCGCTTGGCGAGCGAGACGATCTCGCTCTGCAGGCTCTCCAGGTCCTTGGGGCTGGTGACCATCCCCGAGTCGAGGCGCTGCTGGTCGCGGGCGGCGCGCTGGCGCACCTGGTCGACGTCCTGCTCGGCCTTGGTCTGCTCGCGGGCGGTGTCGCTCTCCTCGGTCCGCGCCGCCACCAACAGGGCGCGCTGCTGGGCGATTTGGCTCTCCAGCTCCTGGATCTCGGCGTGCTCCGGCAGGTTTTCGCGCCGGTGTGCGAGCTGGTTCAGCCGGACGTCCAGGGCCTGGACATCGAGCAGACGGATCTGATCGGCGGGCGCGGCGTTCAGTTGGGGGCTCCTTCGCTGGTGTGGCGGGAGGGGTGATGGGTGCGCCAGGGGTCGGTCACCCGGTGGGACACGTGGGTGCGGAGTCCCCAGCCGTGCCGCTCCGAAACGGCGTCGAGCTGGGCCGCCGCCTGCTCGCACCAGGGCCACTCCGTCGCCCAGTGGGCGGCGTCGACGAGGGCGAGCGGCGAGTGCTCGCGGGCCTCGGACGCGGGGTGGTGGCGCAGGTCCGCGGTGAGGAAGGCGTCGACACCCGCCGCGCGCACCTCGGCGAACAGACTGTCGCCCGAGCCGCCGCACACGGCGACCGTGCGGACGGTCCGGCCGGGATCGCCGGCGGAACGGACGCCCTGCGCGGTGGCGGGCAGCCGTTCGGCGGCGAGCGCGGTGAACTCGGCCAGGCTCAGCGGCCGGTCGAGCTCGCACAGCCGCCCGAGGCCGCGCCGCCCGGCCCGGTCGCCGGGGTCGGGGACCAGCGGGCCGGTGACGCGCAGGTCGAGGGCGCCGGCGAGGGCGTCGGAGACGCCGGGGGCGGCGCGGTCGGCGTTGGTGTGCGCGACGTACAGGGCGACGCCGTGCCTGATCAGGGTGTGCACGACGCGGCCCTTGAACGTGTCGGCCGCGACGGAGGTGGTGCCACGCAGGTAGAGCGGGTGGTGCGTGACCAGGAGTTGGGCGCCGAGCGCCACGGCCTCGTCGGCGATCTCCTGGACCGGGTCGACGGCGAACAGCACGCGGCTCACCGTCGCCTCCGGGTCGCCGCACACCGGGCCGACCGCGTCCCACTGCTCGGCCCGCTCGCGGGGCCACAGGGTGTCGAGCGCGGAGATCACGTCGGAGAGTACGGGCACGGGCCCAGGCTACCTGCCCGGCGAGGCCCCGGACCGCCCGTGCGGGTTGTCGGGAGGCGCGCGGGGACGGGCGCGGGGACATGGGCGGTCGCGTCCTCGGTGACTTTCCGAGTGACGTACACAACTACCTCTCGTTGATCATGGGATTCGGGGAAGCGTCACCCTTATGCGTGAAGCCGCCGAAGCCGGGTTGTCCGGCTGGCGGTACGAAGCCCTACCGTCCTCGCTGGAGGTGAGCGACATATGACGGCCCAAGCCCCGCAGCCCGAGCCTCTGACGATCGCGGCCGGGGGCGCGTACGCGGCCCGGCTGGTCGCCCGGGACGGCGGTGACGGCTGGTGCCCCGAGCGCTGGACGCTCGACGGCCCGGAGCCGTACGCGGTCCGGCTGCCGGGCGGCCAGCCCGAGGAGCCCGACAGCCCGCTGGTGCCGCTGGCCGACGGGCGGGTGCTCATCAGCCGCCGCGCGGCCGGCCGCCACCACTTGGCGCTCCTCTACCCGTCCGGCCCCGACACAGGCGAACTGCCGCTGGGCGCCGTGGAGTCGCGGAGCCTGACGCTGCTGCCGCCCGCCCCGGACGGAGTGCGGGTGTACGCGCTGGCGCCGCGGGGGGACGGCACCGGAACGGCGCTGTGGCTGGTGTGCGGCGGCGCGTTCGGGCCGGAGCTGGTGACGGTGCTGACCGGCCACTGCTCGGGCGGCGCGTGGCTGGACCCGGCCGGGCGGCTGCTGGCGCTGGACCGCACGGACGAGACCGGGCGCACCCGGACCGTGACGGTGGACGTGGAGCACGGCGGTGAGCCCGCCGAGTTGCTGCGGATCGCCGAGGACAGCGACGACCGGCTGCTGCTGGCCGACCCCGACAGCGGCCTGCTGCTGGTGCGTTCGGACGCTCCGGGCGAGGACCGGATCGGATGGGGCCTGCTGGGCAGCCACCGGCCGGTGCGTTTCCCCGAGGCGCTGCGCCCGGAGGGCGAGGTGCGCCTGACGCCGTTCGCCGTGCAGCCGGGGCAGGCGCTGGTGCCCGAGAGCTGCGGCGTCGCGCTGCGCGTGACCACGGCCGAGGCGGACTGGGTGGCGGTGTGGCGGCCCGCGCACCGCGAGTTGCAGCACCTGCCCGCGCCGGCCGGGTGGCTGGCCGGGACCGGGCGGTGGACGGCCGACGGCGACCTGCTGCTGCCGTATGTCACCGGGGAGGTGCCCTGCGGCCTGGCCCGACTGGCCGTCCCGCCACCCGAGCCGGAGCCGGAGCGGGAGCCCGGGCGCGAGCCGGAGATCCCCGTCGCGCCGGTGGCCGGGGACCCGCCCGGGCCCGCCGGTCCCCCGGAGCCGGCGCCGGAGCCGGTCGCGCCCCCGGCCGTCGCCAAGCCCGTTCCGCTCCAGCAGGCGCCGCTCGCGCGTTTGTGCTGACCCCGGCTGGTGACCCGAGTGACGCGTGGTGCAGCATGGGGGAAACTCGGGTACCTCAGGGGGACGCGTGGCGAATGACGTCTTCGCCGCCTTCGCATCGGCCAAGGGCTTCATGCCGGCCGACGAGGGCCGCGCGCTGTACGAGGCGGCGGTCGAGGTGGCGGCGGGCCTGAGGCTCCCGCTGCTGGAGATCGGCAGCTACTGCGGCCGGTCCACGCTGCTGCTCGCCGACGCCGCGCGCCGCGCGGGCACGGTCGCGGTCACGGTGGACCACCACCGGGGCAGCGAGGAGCAGCAGCCGGGCCAGGAGTACCACGACAAGGACTTGGCCGACCCCCACGACGGCACCCGGATGGACACCCTGCCGTTCTTCCGCCGCACCCTGGCGGCGGCCGGGCTGGAGGAGCACGTCATCGCCGTGGTGGGCCCGTCCCCACGGGCCGCCGCGGCGCTGGGCGGGGGCGGCGGCGGGCGGTTCGGGCTGGTCTTCATCGACGGCGGCCACACCGACGCCCACGCCGGTGCCGACTACGAGAGCTGGGTCCCGCGGCTCGCCGAGGGCGGTCTGCTGGTGATCCACGATGTCTTCCCCGACCCGGCCGACGGCGGGCAGGCTCCCTACCGCGTCTGGCGGCGGGCCCTTGACAGCGGAGCGTTCGCGGAGGTCACCACCTGCCGTTCGCTGCGCGTGCTGAGACGAACGGGCGAGGGCTGTTGACCGGCACCAGGTCACGACCGCATCACAAGCGTGTCGCCTGGGAAACAGTAAGCCCCCTTCCCGGGGACCCGGCGCGTCAACATCCGTACGATGGGGCCTCGCCGAGTCTGATCTGACCAGACCATGACGACAATTACGACGAAGGATCTGACGTGAACAACCGCTCGCTCTCCCGAGGCGACGCAGTAGCGATCGGAGCAGCGGTCCTGCTCTTCATCGCCTCGTTCCTGGATGTCTACAAGATCGAGTTCACCGGCTTCGACGGCAGCAGCGCCAGCGAAGGCGCGAACGCCTGGGAGTCGGACCTCTTCCCGGTGCTCCCCTCGGTCTTCCTGGCCGGCATCCTCGGCGCCGGGCTCATCGTCGGCTCCCGCTTCGTCCCGCAGCCCGACCGGGAGTTCGGCGGACTGAAGCTGAGCCAGTGGGGCGTCGCGCTGGCGGTGACGTCGGCCTGGGCCGCGCTGTGGTCGCTCGGCGGCGGTTACGGTGCGGACGTGGGCGCCGGCCTGATCATCGGCCTGCTGGCCTCTTTGCTGCTGGCGGGCGTCGCCGTGGCCACCCCGCTGGTGCCCGCGCTGAAGGCCCCGCTGACCAGCGGCCCGAGCCCCACCGGCCCGGCCGCGCCGTTCGGCGCGCAGCCGCCCGGTTACGGGTACCCGGCGGCCGGCGGTGCCGCCAACGTGCAGCAGTCGTACCAGCCGACGCAGGCGGTGCCCGCCGCTCCCTCGGGCACCGACCCGAACTTCCAGCCGTTCTGGTTCGCCGTCCCGGCATCCCGGCCGCTGTACGGCGAGGACGGCTCGCCGACCCCGGTCGCGGAGCTGGCCCCCGGCACGTGGTACCTGGCGGTCGAGCAGCGCGGCCAGGCCCTGGTGGCGCAGACCCAGGACGGCCGGCGCGGCGTGCTCCAGGACACCTCCGGCATCCAGCGCGGCTGATCCCGGTAGACGGACGGACACACCTTCACGGACAACGGCGGCGGCCCCGGGCACGGACCCGGGGCCGCCGCCGTTTCCCGTCGATCAGCTTCGACCCGTCGATCAGCCCGGCAGCAGTCGGGTTCGGCGGCAATCAGTCCCGGCAGCAGTCGGGTTCGAGGCCGCGCGGCAGGCGGGCGCCGCCGAAGACGGCCCTGGTGGGCTCGTCGCCGGTGAGCGCGGCCACGGCCAGCAGCACGGACCCGGCGGTCCAGCTCGTCAGCTCGGTCGGCCACACGGCGTCGTCGGCGTAGACGTACCCCGTCCAGTACAGGCCGTCCTCGGCGCGCAGATGGCCGATCCAGCGCAGGATGTCGGTGGCCCGCTCGGGCAGGCCCGCCGCCCACAGCGCGATGGCCAGCTCGGCGCTCTCGCCGCCGGTGACCCACGGTCGGTTGAGCACGCAACGCACGCCGAGTTCGGGCACGACGAAGGCGTCCCAGTCCCTCTCCAGCCTGGCCCGCGCCTCCGCGCCGCACAGGGCGCCGCCAAGGATCGGGTAGTACCAGTCCATCGAGTACCGGGACTTGTCGAGAAAACGCTCGGGGTGGCGGCGCACCGCGTGGCCGAGGCGTCCGGCGGCCAGCTCCCAGTCGGGCTGCGGGGCGCCTTCCAGCTCGGCGAGGGCGAGGGCGCAGCGCAGCGCCTGGTAGATGGAGGACGAGCCGGTGAGCAGGGCCTCGGGCACGGCGGTGCCGTCGGGGTCGCGGCGCCAGCCGAGCTGACCGCCGTCCTGCTGGAGCGCGAGGACGAACTCGACGGCGGCGGAGACCACCGGCCACATCCGGCGGCGGAACAGCTCGTCCCCGGTGGCGAGGTAGTGGTGGAGCACGCCGACGGCCGGGTAGGCGCAGAAGTTGCTCTCCTTGCCCAGGTCGATGGTCTGGTCGGCGTCGCCGTCGGCGTAGGCGGCGTACCAGGAGCCGTCGGCGTTCTGGTGGCGGGCCAGCCACTCGTACGCGGCGGCGGCGCGTTCGTGCTCGCCGGCGCTGTCCAGGGCCATGGCGGCCTCGACATGGTCCCAGGGGTCGAGGTGGTGGCCGCGGAACCACGGGATGGCGCCGTCCGGGCGCTGGGTCGCGGCGATCCCGGCGGCGGTGGCGGCGGCCTCGGCCGCGGTGAGGACTCCGGGCAGGGCGAGCCGTTCGGTGCGCTCCGGGCTTGTCACGCACGCTCCAGGCGGGGCTTGGTGGCGTAGGCCACGAAGCTCTTGCCGAGCAGTGGGTTGAGTGCCTGCTCGGCGACGCGCGTCGCCAGCGGGCGCTTCATGATGTCCCAGACGAGCAGCTTGTGGTAGGCGCGGACGGGAAGCGCCTGGTCGTTGTCGACGCCGAAGGCGCATTTGAGCCACCAGTAGGGCGCGTGCAGCGCGTGGGCGTGGTGGGTGCCGTAGGGGCGCAGGCCCGCCTCGCGGAGCCGGTCGAGCAGCTCCTCGGCGCGGTAGATGCGGATGTGACCGCCCTCGACCTCGTGGTAGGCGTCGGACAGGGCCCAGCAGACGCGCTCGGGGCCGTAGCGCGGCACGGAGACGGCGATCCGGCCGCCGGGGCGCAGCACGCGGACGGCCTCGGCGAGCAGGCCCTTGTCGTCGGGCACGTGCTCCATGACCTCGGAGACGATCAGCGCGTCGAAGCTGTCGTCCGGGAAGGGCAGCGCGAGGGCGTCGCCCTCGATCGCGGTGGCGGAGGCACCCGCGGGGGCCTCGCCGACCTCCTTCATGGCGGCCAGCCAGGAGGCGACATGGCCCACGTCCTTCGCGCTGCGGTCCAGGGCGACGACGTGCGCACCGCGCCGGTAGCACTCGAACGCGTGCCGGCCCTCGCCACAGCCCAAGTCGAGGACCCGGTCCCCCGGCGCCAGCGGGAATCGGGTGAAGTCCACGGTCAGCACGCGGTCAGCTCCTTCGGTGCGCGGGCGTCTCGGCCCGGGCGGTCTTCTCGGCCAGCGCCGCGCGGTAGTGCTCCGCCGTGGCGCGGGCGGCCTGCTCCCAGGTGAAGCGGCGGAGGACGCGGTCGCGGCCCGCGCGGGCGATTCTCGAACGCAGCTCCTCGTCGCCGAGGAGACGCGCCAGGGCGGCGGCCAGGGCGTCCGCGTCGCCGGGCGGCACGGCGAGGCAGGTCTCGCCGTCCGGGCCCGCGACCTCCGGGATGGCACCGCCGGTGGTGGCGACGAGGGGGGTGCCGGAGGCCATGGCCTCGGCGGCGGGCAGCGAGAAGCCCTCGTAGAGGGACGGGACGCAGGCGATCTCGGCACCGCGCACCAGGGCGGCGAGCTCCTCGTCGCTGATCCCCTTGCGGAACTCGACGGCGCGGTGCAGCCCGAAGCGGTCCATCGCGTCGGCGACCGGGCCGGTCGCGGGGCGGTGGCCGACGACGAGGAGGTGGGCGCGGGGGTGCTCGGTGCGGAGCTTGGCCAGTGCCTCGATGAGGTGGACCAGGCCCTTGAGAGGCGCGTCGGCGCTGGAGGTGGTGACGATCCGGCCGGGCACCTTCGGGGTCGCCGGGTCGGGGTGGAAGACGCGGGCGTCGGCGCCGATGGGCACGACGTGCACGCGGTGGGCCGGGACGGCGAAGTCCTCGACGATCTCGCGGCGGGAACAGCCGGAGACGGTGAGCACGGTCGGCAGACGGCGGGCGACACGTTTCTGCATCCGCGTGAAGCCGTACCAGCGGCGCACGGACAGGCGGCGCCCGCGGTCCTCGGCGGCGGCCAGGTCCAGCCGGCGGTCGACCGTGATGGGGTGGTGGATCGTGGTGATCAGGGGCAGGCCGAGGCGTTCGAAGCCCAGCAGGCCGTAGCCGAGCGTCTGGTTGTCGTGCACGACGTCGAAGTCGGCGCGGCGGGCGGCCAGTTCGCGGCGGGCACGGAGGGAGAACGTCAGCGGCTCGGGGAAGCCGCCGGTCCACATGGTGGCGACTTCCAGGACGTCGATCCAGTCGCGGTACTCGTCGCGTTTCGGGGTGCGGAACGGATCGGGTTGCCGGTAGAGGTCGAGGCTCGGCAGCTCGGTGAGGGTCACCCCCTTGTCCAGGACCGGGTACGGCTGCGCGCCGATGACCTCGATCCGGTGTCCGAGCCTGGCCAGTTCGCGGGAGAGATGCCGGACGTAGACGCCCTGGCCGCCGCAGAACGGATTCCCCTTGTAGCTCAGCAGCGCCACGCGAAGGGGGCGATCCACACCAGCCTCAGCCGCCACGCCCGCTCCTTCACTTAGCTGCTACTCGCGGGTACTGAAGATAACGCGCCGTCCGGGAACCGGAATGCGCCGAGTCAGGTGATTATCACCACGTGGGCGCGATGAGTAAACTGCAACCAGTTTCAGAGCCTGCCTCGGGAGCGCCCGTCATGACGACCCGACCCCAGCCCTCCGCTCCCGCGCGCACCGAGCGGCAGCGGGCCCGCAGGCGACGCATCCTCGACGCCAGCACCGCGCTCGCGGCGGCCGGCGGCTTCGACGCCGTGCAGATGCGCGAGGTCGCCGAGGGCGCCCAGGTGGCCCTGGGCACCCTCTACCGGTACTTCCCGTCCAAGATCCACCTGCTCGTGGCCGTCCTGTGCGACCAGCTGGAGCAGCTCCACGAGACGTTGCGGGCGCGCCCGTTGACCGAGCGCGACCCCGGGGACCGGCTGGTGCGCACCCTCAAGCGCGCCTTCCGCGCCCACCAGCGCGAGCCGCGCCTGGCCGAGGCGATGCTGCGGGCCCTGCTGTTCGCCGACGGCTCGGTGCGGGCGGAGGTCAGCGCCGTGTCGCGGGTGACCGCCGCGCTGCTGCGGGACGCCGCGGGCCTGTCCGAGGAGGAGACCGAGCGGAGCCTGAGCGCCCTCCGGGTCATCGCGCACACCTGGCAGTCGACGCTGGTCTACTGGCTGTCCGGGAACATCACGCTCGCCCAGGCCCACCAGGACATCGAAACGGCCTGCCGCCTCGTGAGCCGCTCTTCCGCGCCGATAGAGTGACCGGCATCAGTTCGCCCGCGGCGGGGGAAGCCGGTGCGAATCCGGCGCTGACCCGCAACCGTGAGCGGAGCCGCACCGCCCTGGACGAGCGGCCGGCCCCGCGAGCCGGAGCGCCTGCCCGCGGGCCGCACTGGCCGTTCGGTCGCCCGCCCGGTGACCGGCACCGTCGAGGAGTACGGCGCTGAGCCCGGTGCCCCGCAGCGCGTCGCCGCGCCGTGGTGGTCAGCCGTGCCGGCGGACCAGCACAGCGAAAGGCATCCGCGTGTCCCACCCCCGCCCCGCGCCCACCGCGCGCCGCGCGCGACACACCGCCGCGGCGCTCGCCGGCGCCGCCGTCCTGCTCACGGCCACGGCCCCGGCCGCGCTCGCCGCCGACCCGGACGACCCGTCGTCCGACGCGCTCTTCGGTGCGGCCGACCCGCAGTTCGACGGGGTGTGGCGGCAGTCGATCGCCCTCCTGGCGCAGGACGCGGCCGGCTACGCGCCGGCCGACGAGGCGGTGGACTGGCTGCTCGGCCAGCAGTGCGCGGACGGCTCGTTCCTCTCCTTCCGCGCGGACGTGTCCGCGCCGTGCGACGACGTCACGGCCGCCGACTCCAACGCCACGGCGCTGGCCGTCCAGGCGCTGGCCGCGCTCGGCGGCCACGACGAGGCGGTCTCGTCCGGGCTGACCTGGCTGACCGGCGTGCAGAACGAGGACGGCGGCTGGAGCTACAACCCCGGCGGCGCGACCGACGCGGACTCCACCGGCGTGGTGGTCGGCGCGTTCGCGGCGGCGGGCGAGGACCCGGCCGAGGTGGTCCGCGACGGCAACTCCCCGTTCGACGCGCTGGCCGGGCTCCAGCTCGGCTGCGACGCGCCGGCGGAGGAGCGCGGGGCGTTCGCGTGGCAGCCGGACGAGACGACCGGCGAGCTGTTCGCGAGCGACCTGGCGACGGTGGACGCGGTGCTCGCCTCCTACGGCAGCGGCCTGCTCGTCGCCCCCGAGAGCGTGACGGCGGCGCCGGTCGCGCCGCTGGACTGCGACGGGAACGGGGACGAGGCGGAGGAGACGGGCGAGGCGGACGAGGCGGAGGAGACGGACGAGGCGGACGAGGCCGCCGGTGAGGACGCCTCCGCGCCGCGCGTCGCCTCGGCCTCGGCGGGCGCGGCCCGGCTGGCGGGCCTGCTGGCGGACGGCGAGCAGCACCTCGTCTCCGTCCCTCCCGGCGGCGAGGAGCAGCCGGACTACGCCACCACGGCCAGGGCCGTGATCGCCCTCTCGGCGGGCGGCCACGAGGAGGCCCGCCAGGGCGCCCTGGAGTGGCTGGGCGAGCACCACGG
The DNA here is from genome assembly GCF_035917415.1 of Streptomyces sp. NBC_01803. Lineage (NCBI taxonomy): Bacteria > Bacillati > Actinomycetota > Actinomycetes > Kitasatosporales > Streptomycetaceae > Streptomyces > Streptomyces sp. NBC_01803. Next base: position 4,600,398 of record NZ_CP109073.1, on the reverse strand, counting down.
CGAGTGGCCGGATCTGGCGAACAGCCCGGCGTCCCTGGGCATGCTGGTGCTGGCCGCCCACGCCGGCGACGTCTCCCCCGAGGACTTCGGCGGCGCCGACCTGATCGAGCAGCTGAACGCGCTGGGCCCGGCCCCCGACGAGACCCCCGGCGGCGCCGACGGCGCGGCGGACGCGGACGCCTCGGACGACGACTCCGGCGCCGGCGCCCTGACCTGGGTCCTGGCCGTGGGGTTGATCGCCGGCATAGCGATCGGCGTCGTCCTCAGCCTGCGGGCCCGCGCCCGAAGGACCGGCGACCCGGCATGACCCCTCCCCCACCGGCCCGGCGGCCGACCGCGATACCCGGCAGAGCCGCCGCGCTCGTACCGCTCTGTCTCGCCGCGCTCCTCACCGGGCTCGGGGCGGCGCCCGCGTCGGCCGACGACTCCGCGTACCGGTACTGGTCCTTCTGGACCTGGGACGGCGACGAGCGGCAGTGGGCGTACGCCACGCAGGGGCCGGGGACGCTCCGGGTCCGGGACGGTGACGTGCTCGGGTTCCGTTTCGCCGTGAGCGCCGAGTCGTCCGACACCCGGGTCCCGCGCGGGGCGGGCGACTTCGGGGCTGTCTGCGGCGACGGGGGTGAGGGTGCCGACGGGGGCGGCGGCGAACGGGTCGCCCTCGTCATCGACTTCGGCACCCCCGGGGACGCGCCGGGGAGCGAGACACCGCCCGAGGCGCGGACCGAGTGCGCCGAGGTCGACGGCGGCGCCACGGCCGCCGAGGCGCTGGCCGGGGTCGCCGAGCCGCTGCGGTACAACTCCGACGCCCTGCTCTGCGCCATCGCCGGCTACCCGGCCCGCGGCTGCGCCGACCAGCTCTCCGAGGAGAGCGGCGGCGACGCGAGTGACAGCGGCGACGGCGGCGGCTCGGCCGTCGCCGTGCTGGCCGGCACCGGGACCGTGGCCGCGCTGGCCGTCGCGGCCTGGATACGCGCCCGGCGCCGACGGTAGGCATGCCGAACCTCCTCGCCCGGCCGCGCGCGCCCCTGGCCACCCGGAGCAACGCCCTGCACGCGGGCGCCTGGTGGCTGTGGGCGCTCGGCCTGGCCGCCGCCGCGTCCCGCACCACCAACCCGCTGCTGCTGGCCCTGCTGATCACCGTCGCCGGCTACGTGGTCGCCGCGCGCCGCACCGACGCGCCATGGGCGTACGCCTTCGGCTTCTTCCTCGTCCTCGGCGCCCTGGTGATCGCGATGCGGGTCTTCTTCGCCGTCGTCCTGGGCTCCCCGATCGGCGGCACGACGGTCGTGTTCACGCTGCCCGAGGTGCCGCTGCCGACGTGGGCGCGGGGCGTGCGGATCGGCGGCCGGGTGACGGCCGAGTCGCTGGTGTTCGCGTTCGAGGACGGGCTGAAGCTGGCGACCCTGCTGATCTGCCTGGGCGCGGCCAACGCCCTGGCCAACCCCGCCCGCCTGCTGAAGTCCCTGCCCGGCGCGCTGTACGAGATGGGCGTCGCGGTGGTGGTGGCCATGACGTTCGCGCCCCGGCTGGTCGCCGATCTGCTGCGGATGCGGGCCGCGCGCCGGCTGCGCGGGCGCGCCGACCGGGGGGCGCGCGCGGTGATCGGCGTCGCGCGGCCCGTCCTGGAAGGCGCCCTGGAACGGTCGGTCGCGCTGGCCGCCGCGATGGACGCCCGCGGCTACGGCCGGACCGCCGACGTGCCGCCCGCCGTCCGGCGCACCACCACCGCGCTCACCCTCAGCGGGCTGCTGGGCGTGTGCGCCGGATCGTACGGGCTGCTGGCGGCCGAGGGCGCCGGCTACGGGCTGCCGCTGCTGCTCGCCGGGCTGCTGGCCGCCCTCGGCGGCCTGTGGCTGGGCGGGCGGCGCAGCCCCCGCACCCGGTACCGGCCCGATCGCTGGGGCGCGCGGGCGTGGCTGGTGGCCGGTTCGGGAGCGGCCGTCACCGTGCTCGTCGCCTGGACCGGCGGCGCGGACCCGGCCGCGCTCAACCCGCCCGCCGTTCCGCTGACCGCGCCCGCCTTCCCGCCGGGGCCCGCCGCGGCGATCCTGCTGGGGCTGCTGCCCGCGTTCGTCGCCCCGCGCCCGCCGCGCCCCGGCGTCATCTCCGGTACCGAGGAGGCCCGCCCGTGATCCGTTTCTCCCAGGTCTCCGTCACCTACGCGGACGCCGAAGCGCCCGCGCTGGGCCCGGTGGACCTGACCGTGCCCGAGGGCGAGCTGTGCCTGCTCGTCGGCCCGTCCGGCGTCGGCAAGTCGACGCTGCTGGGCACCGTCTCCGGGCTGGTGCCGCACTTCACCGGCGGCACGCTGCGCGGCCGGGTCACGGTCGCCGGGCGCGACACCCGCACCCACCGGCCGCGCGACCTCGCCGATGTGGTGGGAACGGTCGGGCAGGACCCGCTCGCGCACTTCGTCACCGACACGGTCGAGGACGAACTCGCCTACGGCATGGAGTCGTTGGGCCTGCCACCGGCCACCATGCGGCGGCGCGTCGAGGAGACGCTCGACCTGCTGGGCCTGGCCGAGCTGCGCGACCGGCCAATCGCCACGCTCTCCGGCGGCCAGCAGCAGCGCGTCGCCATCGGCTCGGTGCTCACCCTCCACCCGCGCGTGCTGGTGCTGGACGAGCCGACCTCGGCGCTCGACCCGGCCGCCGCCGAGGAGGTGCTGGCCGTGCTCCAGCGGCTCGTGCACGACCTGGGGACGACGGTCCTGATGGCCGAACACCGCCTGGAGCGCGTCGTGCAGTACGCCGACCAGGTGCTGCTGCTGCCCGCGCCGGGAGCCGCGCCCGTGCTGGGCGAACCGGCCGCGATCATGGCCCGCTCCCCCGTGCACCCGCCCGTGGTGGCGCTGGGCCGGCTGGCGGGCTGGGACCCGTTGCCGCTGTCGGTCCGGGACGCCCGCCGCGCCGCCGGGCGGCTGCGCGAGCGCCTCGTCGGCCACGAGCCGGCTGGCGGGGACGGTCCCGCCCGCGGAGCGCCCCTGCTGACCGTCCGCGGCCTGTCCGTTCGCCGTGACCGCGTCGAAGTCCTGCGCGGCGTCGACCTGTTGGTACGGCCCGGTGAGACGGTCGCGCTGATGGGCCGCAACGGCGCCGGGAAGTCCACCCTGTTGGGCACCTTCGTCGGCATGCACCCGCCGGCCGCCGGGAGCGTGGAGCTGATCGGCGGCGTCGTCCCGCACCGCGCCGAGCCGGGCCGGCTCCTGCGGCACGCCGGGCTGGTGCCGCAGGACCCGCGCGATCTGCTGTTCGCCGAGACGGTGGCCGCCGAGTGCGCGGGCGCCGACACCGACGCCGGGGCCGCGCCCGGCACCTGCCGGGCCCTGGTGACCCGGCTGCTGCCCGAAGTGCCGGACGACACCCACCCCAGGGACCTGTCCGAGGGCCAACGGCTGGCGCTCGCGCTGGCGGTGATCCTCACCGCCGCGCCGCCCGTGCTGCTGCTGGACGAGCCGACGCGCGGCCTCGACTACGCCGCCAAGGCGCGCCTGGCGGGCGTGCTGCGGGAGTTGGCGGCGGCCGGGCACTGCGTCGTGCTGGCCACGCACGACGTGGAGCTGGCCGCCGAACTCGCCCACCGCGTCGTGGTACTGGCGGACGGCGAGGTCGTCGCGGATGGACCCACGGCCGAAGTGGTCGTCGCCTCGCCGTCGTTCGCCCCGCAGGTGGCCAAGATCCTGGCTCCGCAGGGATGGCTGACGGTGAATCAGATCCAAGCGGCCCTCGACGGCCTCCCGGACGCGGCATGACGGATCCCGACTTGACCGGTCCCGGCACCACCGGTCCCGCGGCCGGAGCGCGGCGACCGGCGCGACCGGTACGGCCGGTACGGCTCGGCCCGCGCTCGGCCGCCGCGCTGGCGCTGGTCTCGGCGACCGGCGTGGTCGCGTTCGGCTGGCCGCTGCTGGCGAGTTCGTCGTCCGGGCTCGCCCACTCCTCGGACGCGCCCTGGCTGTTCGCGCTGCTGCTGCCGCTGCTGCTGGCCGTCGCGGCGGCCACCATCGCGGACACCGGGCTGGACGCGAAGGCCGTCGCGATGCTCGGCGTGCTGGCGGCGGCCGGTGCCGCGCTGCGCCCGCTCGGCGCGGGTACGGCCGGGCTCCAGCCGATGTTCTTCCTGATGGTGCTCGCCGGCCGGGTCCTGGGGCCGGGCTTCGGGTTCGTCCTCGGCTCGGTGTCGATGTTCGCGTCCGCGCTGCTGACCGGCGGGGTCGGGCCGTGGATGCCGTTCCAGATGCTGTCCATGGGCTGGGTGACGATGGGCGCCGGGCTGCTGCCGGGGGGGCGTTCCCTGCGCGGGCGCGGCGAGCTGGCGCTGCTGGCGGCATACGGCGCGGTGTCGTCACTGTTCTACGGCCTGGTGATGAACCTCCAGGGCTGGCCCTACATCGCGGGCATGAGCACCGGCATCTCGTTCGTCCCGGGCGATCCGCTGCCGGAGAACCTGGCCCGTTACCTCTCCTACGTGCTGGCCACCTCGCTCGGCTGGGATGTCCCGCGCGCGCTGCTCACCGTGGTGCTCATCCTGACCTGCGGCGCGACCGTGCTGCGGGCCCTGCGCCGGGCGACGCGGCGGGCGGCGTTCGACGTGCCCGCGCGCTTCGAGGACTGACAGCGAGCCGCCGCCGGGCGGGGTCGGCGGCTCAGGGCTCGGTCGTCATCGATTCCAGCATCGCGCGGGTGGCGTGGCCGTAGACGCCCTCGGGGTCGCCGGTCACGCCGTTCCCCTCCTGGAAGCGGGCCACGGCGCGGCGGGTCTCGTCGTCGTACCGGCCGTGCAGCCCGCCGTTGTAGGCCCAGTCGAGCTGCCGCAGCCGCCGCTGGAGCTCGGCGACCTCGGAGCCCCGGTCGCCCTCGCTCAGCACCGGGGCGTCGTTCGCGTCAGGCGTCGGATCGGTGGTCGGCCCGCCCGTCTCCGTCGAGGGGGGCGGCGGATCCGGATCGGCCGTCCCGGTGGACCCGCCGGCCTCCGACGGCCCGGCGGTCACCGGTGGGACGGCGTCCTCGCCCCGGCCCGCCCCGCCCTCCGTCCCGGGCGGCTCGGCGTCCCCGGTCGGGGTCTCGTCCCGCACGCCGTCCGGGTCGGGCAGCGCGTCAGCGCCGTCGGGCAGGGACAGACTGGGCCCGTCCTCGTCGTGCCCCGCCCGGCCGTAGCCGCCGAGCAGCGAGGCGGCGAGCGCGGTGCAGCCCACCACCGCCGCCACGGCGCCCCCGGCGGCGGCGGCGATCCGGGCCCGCTGGCGCGGCTTGCGGTGTGAGGCGTACGGACGGCGCGGGCCGAAGAACAGCGGGTCGCCCGGCTCGTCGAACAGCGCGACGTCGGCGGGATCGGGACCGTGCTGCGGCGGCCCGACCGGGCGGGAGAGGGAGTGGGTGAGGCACTCGCAATCCGGCTCACCGTTCGGCCGTACCGCGCGACCACAGATCAGGCAGTCGAGCTGGTCGGCCATCACGCCCTCCCCACCGGTCGATTGGCAGCGATTATGCACCACCCGTCCGGGCGACGCCGGGGCCTTCCTCAACAAGCCGATTCCGTCATATCGGGTCAAGGTAACCGCAAGGAAGTGCGACCACCCAGAAGCGTTCGAAGCGCGCGGATCATCGCGAGGAGGCGCCCATGGCCCAGGCGAGGCCCTCCCCTCCGATCGGCCCGGAGCCGTCCGGGCCGTCCGGGGCGGGCGGGCCGGGCGGGCCGGGCGGGGCACACCCGCGGCACGCTGTGGCTGTCACTCGGCGCGCTGCCGCTGGGCCTCTCCCTGGCCGCGCTCGACCAGACCATCGCGGCCACCGCGCTGCCCACGATCGTCAGCGACCTCGACGGTCTCGACCACCTCTCGTGGGTCGTCACCGCCCATCTCCTCGCCTCCACCGCGGGCACCCCGTTGTGGGGAAAGCTCGGCGACCAGTACGGCCGCGAGAGGCTCTTCCCGACGGCAATCGTGATCTTTCTCATCGGCTCGGCGCTGCGCGGTCCGGCCCGGAACATACCCGGGCCGATCGGTTTCCGCTTCCTCCAGGGGCTGGGCGCCGGCGGGCTGATCGTCCTGTCGATGGCGATCGTCGGAGACCTCGTGTCGCCCCGCGAACGCGGCCGGCACCAGGGCTGTGCGGCGCGGCGTTCGGGCCACCAGCGTCCTGGGACCGCTGCTCGGCGACTGGTGGGGACCGGACCGGCCGCGCGATCCGTCGGAGCTGGTGAGCGGGACTTGAGCGCGGAGCTGAACGGGGCGCCCGGCCGGAGGTGACCGGATCGGTGGAAATCGGTGGCGCACGAGGGGTGGCGCGAGAGGGCCCCCGTTTTGTACCGTGGAAGAACAAAGTGGTTCCGCCCGTGTCCCCGACCAGATTCGGGCGGGGCCACTGGCTTCCTTCCCCGCTCTCCCCGCCTTTCCCAACCGCTCCGCCCCCTCCGCCCCCTCCGCCGCGACACGGAGCGCCACCGCGATGCCCACGTCCCCCAGCCACCGCCGGGAGGTGCCCCCCATGGCTTCGCTGACCGCCCGGGCCCTCCTGCTGGACATGGACGGCACCCTGGTGAACTCGGAGGCCGTCGTGAACCGGGTCTGGCGCGAGTGGGCCGAGGAGATGGGCCTCGACCCCGGCCGGGTGCTCGCGGTCATGCCCGGTCGCCAGGGCCACGCCACCATGGCCGAGGTGCTCCCCGACCGGCCGATGGAGCTGAACCACGCGGACAACGCCCGCATGCTCGCCAAGGAGATCGCCGATCTGGACGGCATCGTCCCCGTCCCCGGCGCCCCCGCGTTCCTGGCCGCCGTCGCGTCCGTCCCGCACGCCCTGGTCACCTCGGCCGACGCCCCCCTGACGAAGGCCAGGATGGCGGCGGCCGGACTGCCGCTGCCGGACGTCCGGGTCACGGCGGAGTCGGTCAGCGCGAGCAAGCCGGACCCGGAGGGATTCCTGAAGGGCGCCGCCGAGCTGGGCGTCTCCCCGGCGGACTGCGTCGCCTTCGAGGATTCCCCCGCGGGCATCGCGGCTGCCCGGGCGGCGGGCATGCGCGTGATAGGCATCGGCCCCCGGGCCGTCGCCCAGTCCCCCACGGCCTGGGCGGACACCCTCCACCAGGTCCGGGCCGAGCCGCTCCCCGACGGCTCGGTCCACCTGACCGTGCGCGCCCGAGCGTGCGTGTGAGCTCGCGCGCGACCGCGCTCAGCCCATGATCGCCTCGTAGAAGCTGAACCCGGCGAGCACCAGCATCACGACCGCCGCGACCCGCGTGATCAGGTGCAGCGGCACCCGCCTCAGCAGGGCCCGGCCGCCCAGGATGCCGAGACCGGCCACCGCCCACAGGGCGAGCACCGCGCCGATCGCCACCGAGAGCGGGTCGTCGTAGCGGGCGGCCAGGTTCGCGGTCATGATCTGGGTGATGTCGCCGAACTCCGCGACCAGGATCAGCGTGAAGCCGCTGCCCGCCACCCGCCAGAACGACGGGGCGGCCGGCTCCTTGACCTCCTCGTCCCCCTTCTCGTCCCCCTCCTCGCCGCCCGTCCGCGACTCCCGCAGCAGGAGCAGCGCGCCGCCCAGGAAGAGTGCCCCCACCACCGCCCGCAACGGCCGCTGCGGCAGCAGCGTCAGCACGCTCCCCGCCGCGACGGCCAGGGCGACATGCACGACGAACGCCGCCGCGACGCCCGCGAAGACGTAGGAGGCACGGAAACGGGTGCCGAGGACCAGGCCCGCGAGGGCGGTCTTGTCGGGAAGCTCGGCCAGGAAGATGACGCCGAAGACGACGGCGGCGACGGAGAAGCTGAACACGGCGGATCCTCAATCGAACTCGGGCCACCGTGCCACAGGTCCGCGGGGATGCGGGGCTTCGGCACGGCAGCGTCCATGACACTGTCGGCCGAAGGTCTCGCTGGCGGCGGGCCGCGGCACGCGGTCCCTCCGCTCCGGGCGCCGGGTCCGTCGCCGCCCGCCATGGGCGGCGGGCGGCGACGGGCCAGTATGTCGACGGTCCGGCGAAGAGCTACTCCCCTTCAGACCCCTCCACTGTAGAGGGCCCTCGGTATGCGGCCCTCACGTGTATACGGCCCTCACTCGCCCTCGAACGGGACCGTGAAGCAGGCCGCCCGGTCACCGGCGGTGCCCGGCGTCCCGCCGTCGTGCCCGTGGGAGGTGGCGTGCTCGTGCAGCACGACGGCGTTCGCGCCACCCTCCCGGAACACCCAGTCCTGCTCGGCCACCGCGTAGCCGAAGCCGAGCGCGTTGGCCGTGATGTCGAGCCAGACCTCGTTCTGCGGCGTGGCCGCGCCCGCCACGTTCTGATAGTGCGGCCCGGAGGCCGCCGGGTCCGCGCCGCAGGGGGCCGTGTGGACGTGCGTGCCGTACGTGTGGCCGGGCACCAGACCGCCGACGACGACCTTGATCGTCGTGCGGCCCTCCCGCACCGCCTCGGTGACCAGGATCACGGCGCCCTCCGGCACCAATTCCTCGTCATACGTGACCGCTTCCGGCACTTCAGCCGTCGCGGCGGCCACCGACCGGAACTGCCCGAAAGACACGAGCCCGCCCGTTCCAGGACCGTCCGCGGCGACCGCGGTCCCCGCCGTCGCCAGCACCGCGGTCATCGCGACCGCCCCCGTGACCATTGCCTTCATCACTTGCTCCCTTGGATGGTCGTTCACCCCGTGGGCAGCACCCTGCCCGTACCGGATCCTGAGACACCCGCCACACGCACCCGCATGCGCCGGGCGAAGGACACAGGCGTACGCTGTACGGCGGAACCAACACGCGCAAGACCGCGTCCTGTCCAGTCACGCGGATGGCATCGAACAACAGGGGAAACGGGGATCAAGTGCAGGAGACCTTGGGGATACTGCTCTACGCCCCCTGGATCTACGTGATCATCGCGGTGTCCGTCCTGCTGGATGTCTTCGTGCCCGTGCTTCCGAGCGGCGCGCTGGTGGTGACGGCGGCGACCATCGCCGCGGGCACCGCGGCCGACGTGGCCGGAATCTCCTCGCCCTACCCCGACAGCCGGCTGCCGCAGCTCTTCCTCCTCGTGCTCTGCGCCACCACGGCGTCGATCGTCGGCGACCTGCTGGCGTACCGTCTCGCCCTGCGCGGCGGGCGCCGCTTCGGCCACGCCATCGCCCGCTCCCGCCGCCTGTCCGCCGCCCAGAAGCGGCTGGAGGCCGCCCTCAGCCAGGGCGGCGGCCCGCTGGTCGTGCTCGCCAGGTTCGCCCCGGCCGGCCGCGCCGTCGTCAGTCTCGGAGCGGGCGTGGCCCGCCGCCGGGCGCGGGACTTCCTGCCCTGGTCCGCGCTGGCCGCCGTCGTGTGGACCTGCTACAGCGTCGGCGTCGGCTACCTCGGCGGTCAGCTCCTCGGCGCGAGCTGGTTCAGCACCGGCCTCTCCCTGATCGCCCTCGCGGCAGCCGGCATCGTCGCCGCCCGCGTCCTGCGCCCGGCCGTCACCGACCCCCCGCCCACCGGCCCCTAGGACCGCCCACCGGCCCCTGGGGCTGCCACCGGCCCCTGGAGACACCGCCTAGCCCGGAAGCCGGCCGATGCCGCCGTACCAGGAGACGTCGGCGTGGTCGGGCCGCTGCTCCTCGGGTTCGGTGGCCCGCCAGTCGGAGACGACCTGTACGCCCGGCTCCACCATCTCCAGCCCCTCGAAGAACTCGGTGAACCGCTCCCGGCCGCGCAGCGTCAGCGGCACGCCCTGCGAGCGGTAGGCGCTCTGCACGCCCATCGCCGCCTCGGGCGCGATGTCGGCGGTGGCGTGCGACAGGATGAAGTGACTGCCGGCCGACGCGGCCTCGCGCAGGGTCCGCATGATGCCCGCCGGGTCCTCCTCGTCCCCGACGAAGTGCAGCACGGCCACCGCGAGGATTCCGACGGGCCGGTCGAAGTCGATCAGCGCCCGGGTCTGCGGGTGGTCGAGAACGGTGCGCGGCTCCCGGATGTCGCCCCGGATGACGGCGGTCCGCGCGTCCTTGGCGAGCAGGGCGCTGCCGTAGACCAGGACGATGGGGTCGTTGTCGACGTAGACGACGCGGGCGTCGGGATCGGCGGCCTGCGCGACCTGGTGCACGTTCTCGGCCGTGGGCAGGCCGGAGCCCAGATCGATGAACTGTCTTATCCCGGCCTCATGAACGAGATACCGCACGGCCCGCCCGAGGAACTTCCGGTTCTCCCGGGCGGCGGTGCGCAGCATGGGAAACGACGTCAGCGCCTTCTCGGCGGCTTCGCCGTCGACCGTGTAGTGGTCCTTGCCGCCCAGCAAGTAGTCGTACATCCGGGCGGAATGCGGCTGGTCGGTCCGCGGATCGAGCGGCGAGCGGTCCTCCACGCGGGTTCTCCCTCGGCTCCAGAATGGATCAACAGCCCGCAGAATAACGTTCGTTGATCATTCCTACGAACGTCCCCGGCATATTCCGGCCGCGGTCGGCCGCGTCACTCCGGGTCGATAAATCGGCCCACCCATAACACCGCGCCGCACAACACCGCGCCGCGCGGCGGGCGTCAAGGATTCCGGCACGCGATGTCCCCGCGCTGCCCTGGTGATTGCCATGATTGCCGTGATCGCCCGGTCCGGGCCGACGGGTGTCACCGCCGCGTCCGACCGGCTCCGCCGGGTCGGGTGAAGGGGGACGACAGGGTGGGTGCAGACGGGTTCGAACCGCCGACATCCGCCTTGTAAGGGCGGCGCTCTACCGCTGAGCTATGCACCCGGGATCGCGCCACAGCCTACACGGCCGCCCGTGAGGCCGGGGCTGGTGGGAGAATGGCCGCCGGGGAGCACCTGGCCGGTTTACGTGGGGAGTAGGGCACGTGGCAGCGACGCGCAGAGCGAGGGATCTGGCCGCTTCGGTGCTGCTGCCGCCACTGCTGCTGCTCGCCGTCCTGCCGGCGGCCTTCGCCGGGGCCGGGGCGCGGCGCTGGGGACGCGGGCGGGTGGAGGAGCTGCGGGCGGACGCCCAGCGGGCCAAGGACGCCGCCGCCGACGCCTTCTACGAGCTGGACAGCGCGCAGCGCGATCTGCGGATCACCGTGGAGACCATCACCGCCGCCGACGACACCCGGCAGGCCGCGCTCGCCGCCGCCGACTTCGCCGCCTTCGGGCAGCGCGTCGACCGGGTCAGCCAGGAGTACATCGCCGTCGTGGACGCGCACGACCTCGACAGCGGCGCCCTGGACGCCGGAGCGGCGGCCCGCGCCCGGCAGGAGCTGCTGCGCGTCCGGGACGAGCTGACGCGCGCCCGCGAGGAGCTGGAGCGGTTCGGGCGCGGGCTCGGGCCGCTCGCCGAGCGGGCCGAGTCGCAGCTCGCGCAGGTCGCCCCGGCCGTGGAGCGCGCCCGGCAGGCGCTGCGGGCGGCGACCGGGGCGCTGGACGGCGCCCGCGCCGCCGGGCTGCCGGCCGACGACCTGGCCGCCGCGCTCGCCGCGCTCGGCCCGGAGCTGCGGCTGCTCAACGAGGGCGCGGGCCGACACGGCATCAAGCCGACGATCCGCCGCGCCGAGGACGTGCGGCGGCGGGCCGAGACGATCGCCGCCGAGGCGCGGCGGCTGCCGGGGCTGGCGGCCGAGATCGACAAGCGGCTGTCCAGCCTGCGCACCCGCGCCGAGGCCATCACCACCCGCGCCGGGAACGTCGACCCCGTGCTGAGCGAGCTGCGCCGCCGCTTCAGCGCCGCCTGCTGGCAGGACCTGCGGGGGGTGCCCGGGCAGGCGGCCGAGTCCGTGCGGCAGGCGCACGAGGTGCTGGCCCGCGCGCGGCGGGCGCGCGAGGAGCGGCGGTTCGCCGAGGCCACGGTCCTGCTCCAGGACGTGCACGCGCTGCTGGGCCGCACCGACGAGGCGGTATCGGCGGCCGGGGAGCGGCTGCGGCGGCTCAACGAGGTGTCGTTCGACCCGAAGCGCGAGATCGAGAAGACCCGGTTCGTGGTCCGCGACGCGCAGCGGCTGGCGATGACCGGCCGGACGTTCCCCGAGCCGCGCCACGCCCGGCCGCTGGACGCGGCGGTGGAGCGGCTGGAACGGGCGATCGAGACGCTGGAGAGCGGCGGGCGCCACCCGGACTACTGGCTGTTCTTGACCGAGACCGAGGCCGTGCGGGGCATGGTCGCGGCCGTGGTGGAGACGATCCGGTCCGGGCGTTAAGAACCCTCCCGGACGGGTACGCGGAGTGCTCCCGACCGAGGACGGTCGAGTGACCGAGGAGGACGGTCGAGCAGGCCGAGCGAGAGCGCCGAGGAGGAGCGCCATGCCCGCATCACTGGTCGGCACCAACGCGCGCGGAGAGCCGCGCCTGCCGCACACCGGGCCGCGCGCCCTGCTGCGGCGGACCAGGCTGGACGAGCACCTGCCCGCGGACCGCCGCCTGAGCCGCGTCTACCGGATCGGCGCCGGGCTGGTGGGCCTGGGCCTGGTGATCTTCGGCGTCCTCGGGCTGACGGAGAACATCGGCATGTTCGACACCCGCGACGACAGCGTCTGGGGGCTGAACACCAACGGCGCGCTGGGCTGGCTGTCGATCGTCGTCGGCCTGCTGCTGTTCGGCGGCATGGTCAAGGGCGGGAACTTCGCGTCCACGCTCAACATGGTGCTCGGCGTCGCGTTCATCCTCAGCGGCTTCGTCAACCTGGCGCTGCTGGAGACCGACGCCAACATCCTCAACTTCCGCATGCCGAACGTGATCTTCAGCTTCGCCGTCGGCCTGCTGCTGATGACGTTCGGCATGTACGGCCGGGTCAGCGGCCGGCTCCCGCACGACAACCCCTACTGGCGGGCGCGGAATCCCGGGGCGGCGGGCGAGGAGCGGCGGCACCGCGAGCTGGTCGAACGGCGCCGCCGCGAGCTCACGACCCCGCCGACAGGGCGGCCACCCGCCGCAGGAGGGTCCGCAGGATCTCCTCCCCGCATCTGACGCCGTGCGAGGACAGCGCCACGACGTGCGGCGCCGCCCAGCCCGTCGAGGCCAGCTCGCCGTGCCCGGGGCGCCAGCCCTCGTGGGCGGCCAGCAGCAGGTCGGCGTCGAGCAGCGAGTCCCCGGCCGCCAGCACCGTACGCGCCCCCGTTCGCCGGACGATCTCGGCGACGGCGGCGCTCTTGGTCAGCGGGCGCGGCACGGCGTAGAGCTTGCGGCCCTGGAGCGAGACGGTCCAGCCGAGCGGCTCGGCCCAGGCGGCCAGCTCCTTGGGCCAGCTGTCCGGCATCAGGGCGCGTTCCACCACGAGGTAGGTGAACAGCTCTTCCGCCTCGCGCTCCTTGAGCAGCCAGGCCGGGCCGGCGGTGCGGTTGAGGTGGTCGCGGACCTCCTCCAGCGGAGCGCAGTCGGCGGCCAGCGCCTGGCGGACCGACGTGTTCCAGTCGTAGTCGGTCCGGCCGTCCACCAGCAGGTGGCCGCCGTTGGCGCAGATCGCGTACCGCGGCACCGGGCCGGGGAAGTTGATCCGGCGGTACTGCTTGCGGGTGCGGGTGGTGGTCGGCACGAAGAAGGCGTCCGGGTGCGCGGCCAGCTCCGCGATCATGCGGCCCGCGGGCTCGGTGATGAACGACTGCGGCCGGGCCTCGTGCACTTCGACACTGAGCAGCCGGGGCGCCTCGGCGTCCGGCATGTCCAGGCCCAGGGCGGCCCCGGAGTAGATGAGGGTGCGGTCCAGATCGGTGGCGACGAGAGTGGTCACTGTGCGGCCTTTCCGTCGGCACCGGTGGCGCCCTTGGTGTAACGGGGGTGGATGAGCCCGACGCAACTGTAGGGCAGGTCGTCTGTCTCCTCGACCGGCACCCCGCGCTGGCCCGCCAGCAACCGGATGTGATCCAGATCGGCCCCCGCGCCACGCCGCGCGAGAACGCGCCAGGGCACGCGGCGCAGCAGGACCCGTGTGGTCTCGCCCACACCGGGCTTGACGAGGTTCACGTCGCCGATGCCGTACTCCTCGCTGATCCGCTCGACCGCCCGCCAGCCCTCCCAGGTGGGGGTGCGGTCGGCGGCCAGCAGGGCGGCGGTGTCGGCGGCCACGCCCTCGGCCAGGCCGGGGTCGGTGAAGCGGGCGCCGACGACATCGAGGAAGTGGTTCGAGACGTCGGCGCCGGCCAGGTCGCGGTAGTGCTTGGCACCGTGGAAGTCGTCGGGACCGACCAGGTCGGCGCGGAGCACCGTGCGGGAGATCAACCCGGACACCGTGGAGTTGAGGCAGGCGGAGGGGATGAGGAAGTCTTCGCGGGTGCCGAAGGTGGTGACGCAGCCGCCCGGGTCGGCCAGCACGGCCAGGCCGGGGTCGAAGCCGGGGAACCCGGCGAGCGCGTCGGTGAGTTCCCGGGTGATGGCGCCCTTGCCGGTCCAGCCGTCCACGAAGACCACGTCGGCCGGGTCGTGGTGGGCGGCCAGCCAGCGCAGCGCGGTGGTGTCGATGCCCTGGCCGCGCACGATGGAGACGGCGTAGTGCGGCAGGTCCAGGCCGTGGGCGTGCTGGGCCCAGCGGCGCATCAGGATGCCGACGGGCGTGCCGGCGCGCGCCAGCGACACCAGCACGGGCACCCGGCCGGCGCGCTCGGCGAGCACGGCCTCGGTGACGGTGCCGACCGCGCGGGCCACCCGGTCCGCCGAGGCGTCGAGGGCCGTGTGGAAGAGCCGCTGGTACTCCTCGCTGGGCTGGAACTCCACGGGCAGCGACTCGGCGTAGTGCGCGCCGCCGGACTGGATGGCCTCCTCCCGCTCCTCGGCCGGGGCCTCCAGCGTGACGTCGGACAGGTCCTGGAGCAGCCAGCCGACCTCGTCGGGCGCGTAGGAGGAGAACGCCGGGCCGCGCAGCGGCGCCGGCAGATCGCCGCCGCGCGGCGCCGAGAGGAGCGGCGCGGGCAGCGCGGGCACCACGGCCAGCAGCAGGTGCGGGGCGTGGGCGCCGAGCGTCGCCAGCAGGCCGTCGGCGGCACGGAGTTCGGGGGTGTCCCCGGCGGAGTCGGTGACCAGGACGATCGCGTCCCAGTCCTGCCCGGCGACGTTGTAGGCGTAGCGCGGGCCCGGCCCGTCGGCGGGCGCGTCGTGCGCCGGGAAGCCGAGGCGGGTGCGGATCGCGTAGCCGGGGTCGTCGACCGCCAGCACCGGGGAACGGGTGGTCGTGGAGAAATACGCCTCGACACCGGCCGCTTCCCGTTCCAGCGCGGCGGCCAGCCGCAGCGGAACGTAGATCAGCTCCTCGGTGCCCAGCACCAGCACCCGCCGGGCGCCCGGCGGCAGCGCGGCGGCCAGCCGCCCGCCCGCGCCCGGCAGCGCGTCCTCCAGCCGCGCGCGGTCGGCGGGCGTGAAGCCGTGCCGCCCGCCGTCCGGCAGCCCGTCCGGCCAGCCGAGCTCGACCCGCACCGACCGCGCGGCGAACCGCCCCTGGATATCCGTCACTTCGGCCTCCTGTCCGGCGACGAGGGCGGCGCCGCGCTCCAGTACGTCCGCGGGCAGCCCGACCCGGCCGCGCGCCAGCGCGGTGACCTCGACGGTGGCGCCGAGGTCGGCGGCGAACTTCTCCAGCGCGGCGCGCTCGGTGTCCGTGCGCATGTCGACCAGCGCGGCGACCACGTACCGCTGCCGGGGCCACCGGCGGTGCAACGCCTCAATGGTGTTGCGCACGGTCCGGCCGGTGGACAGCTCGTCGTCCACCAGCACCAGCGGCCCGCCCCCGGCGAGGAACGCGGGGTCGGTGGGCAGCAGCAGATGCGAGGTGTGGTGGCTGTGCTCCTCCTCGAAGCCGCCGACCGGCTCGACACCCGGCACCGGGCGGCGCGTCGAGTGCAGATACGCGACGCCGCCGAGGCCGTCGGCCACACAGTGCCCGAGGCCGGTCGCGGTCTCCGCGTAGCCCAGGACGACGGCCTCGCGCGCCGCCGCCTCGCCCAGCAGCGCGGCGACGCGGCGACCGAGCTCGACACCGGTGCCATGGACGACCGCCGGGCGCTGCGGGATGTGCTTGCCCAGCACCTGGGACACCAGCAGGTGGGCGCGCTTCGGGTTGCGCCGCAGGGCGAGGCCGAGCAGCTCGCGCACGCCGTCGCCGCTGAGCCGCACGCCCAGCCGCCGCGCCACCCACTCGCCCGTCCATATCGGGTCGCGGGCGCTCATTCGATGCCCGCCCCGAGCAGGTCCACGAAGTCGACGCCGTCCCGGGCGACACCGAACATCTCGGCGCGCAGGGCGGTCCGTTCGGCCCAGGCGCGGTGCGGCTTCACCTCGTTCATCTTGTTCGTGTAGGCGGAGCGGAGCACGCCGCCGCCGTCCGGGCCGGTGCCCAGGATGTCGGCCGCGTCGCTGAACTCCTCGTGGGAGACGACGGACAGCGCGTGCACGGGCGCGACGTGGGAGGGGTGGATGCAGGTCTTGCCCATCAGGCCGTTGGCCCGGTCGAGCTCGATCTCCTGGAGCAGGCTGTCCATGTCGCGCTCGATGAGCCGGGTGCGCAGGCCCTCGGCCCGCCCGCTGAACGGGCTGTTGCGCAGCTGCGGCTTGAACATCCGCTCCTGGCCCCGGAAGTACTCCCACACCGGGCCGCTGACCGTGTAGCCGGTGCCGTCGGCGCGCCCGAAGACGTTGACGACGTCGGCGATGACGGAGGCGACGAGGTGAACGTCGTACGCGGTCATCTCGGGGCTGCGGCGCAGCCCGTAGGCGGAGCAGAAGTCGGTGACGCCGAGACGGACGGCCGGTATCCGGTCGCGGTACTTGTCCACCACGCGGGCGGCGGCGGCCAGCCCCTGGGCGCGGGTCTCCAGATGCAGCAGCTCCGGCGACTCCAGCACGGGCATGGCCAGCAGGCGGCGGCCCGACATGACCTCGGCGCCGGTGAGGGCCTCCAGGAAGGCGGGGCCCGAGTCGGCGGTGAACTTGGGGATCACGAAGCCGGTGAGCAGGGCGACGGCCGGGCCCAGGCGGCTGATGAGGCTGGTGATCTGCTCGGGCACGCGGACCCGGACGAAGAGCAGCGGGAGGTCGGCGTGGCGGTCCTCGCGCAGCAGTTTGCGGAACTGCTTGACCAGATTCTCCTCGGCGCCGGGCACCTCGGCGTCGCTGATGGAGTCCTCCAGGCACAGCACCATGGACACCACACCGGCCGCGGCCTGCTTGCGGATGTCGGCGGCGAGGCGGGTGCGGGTGGCCGGACTGTAGAGGGTGGCACCGAGGGCGATGCCCAGGGTCCTGACGGGGGAATCCGGCCCGAATTCGGCCGGCTCCTGGTGGAACAGCGCGCGACGTTGCGCAGGCGAGAGGTGCCCGTAATGCCGCATAGAACTCCCCGACTGTTGACTTGCCCACTCCGGTCGCCCCATTGGCAGCACCGGATCCCTCGGCAATCGTAGGCGGGGCATTGTTTCGGGGGTGTGGCGACAGGCAGGATTCCTGTTATGACACGTGCGCTGGAGAAGGGGGCAACAATTCACCTTCCCTTCGGCGTGCTGCGCGTCGTGCTGCGCTGGACGCCGATCGGCCGCGGATCGGGTCCCGCGGTGCCGGATCTGGATCTCTCCGCGCTGCTGGTCGACGCGGGCGGACGGGTGCGCTCCGAGGGCGACTTCATCTTCTACAACCAGCCGCGCCATCCGACGGGCCTGGTCAGGCGGCTGCCGAAGCGGCGGGACGCGGAGGGGCTGCGGGACACCGTGGAGGCGGAGCTGACACGGCTGGACGCGACGGTGCGGCGCGTGGTGCTGGCCGTCTCGGCGGACGGCGACTTCCGGGCCGCCGCCAGCCGGCCGCGGCTCGCCCTGCACGACGCGGCGGCGGCCGACGGCGCGCCGCTCGCGGTCCTGCCGCTGGCACCGCTGCGCCGGGAGACGGCCCTGGTCGGCGGCGAGCTGGTGCGGGTGGCCGGGAACGGCTGGGAGTTCAGAGCGTCCGGCGGCGGCTACCCGGGCGGACTCATCGCGCTGGCGGCGGACTTCGGCATCACGGCGGCCAACCGCCGTGCCCCCGACCCCCGCCGCCCACCCGCCTACGGCTACCCCCAGCCCGACCCGGCGTTCACCCTCCCCCCACAGGGACCGCAGTTCCTGCCCTGACCAAGGAGGTCGTCCCATCCGGGCTCCGCCGGAGGGAGCCCGGTGGCCGCCGGGCGCGAGAATCCGCCGCGCGGACCCGGGATAAGGGTGGGCGAGTGGGTGGCGAAGACTCAGGCCCGCAGACGGCTCGGCTTCGTGCCGCGGCCCCAGGACATGCCCCAGCCGTACAGCCGGTCGATCTCGGACTGGAAGCCGTACACGTACTTCACCTCGCGCCGCGCGATCAACTGGCCCTTGTGGTGCTCGATCAGCGCCACCGCGCACGACCGGGCGTGCGGCGCCGGGTCGGTCAGGCCGATCTCCACGTTCTTCCCGTCGGCCGACACCAGCGTGACCACGACATCGGCGCGGTCGAAGGCGGGGATGCCGTCGTAGATGTAGACGAAGACGAGCAGCCGCTTGAACTCCTCGGCGTGGTCCAGGTTCACGTAGAGGTTCTCGCCCGAGCCCGTGCCGAACCGGTCGTCGCCGCTGAGCTTGATGTACGGCGGCGCGTTGAAGTCGCCCTCCAGACCGCCCAGGGACTGGATGACCCCCTTGGAGCCGTCCTTCAGCTCGTACAGGCACGCCAGGTCCAGATCGATGCTGGCGACGCCCTGCGAATGCCCTTGTACCTCGGCCGGCTTGAAGATCTCCAGCGGGCGCCGCCACAGCGTCGACCACTGCGTCGGGTTGAAGTCGGTGGGCGGGCGCGTCCGCCAGGACAGCTCGATCCGCAGCGTGCCCGTCTCCGCGCCCTCGCCCGTCAGCGGGGCCACGGCGTTCCGCTTGGTCAGCTCCACCGCGTACGTCGACGGGCCGCCGACCGTGTCGAACTTCTGCTTGGGCATGCCGCCATGCCGCCAGTACGTCCACAAGGACACCATGGCCGCCCCTCCCCTTCGTCGTCGGCTCCGTGACCCACGCGGTCCGTGACCCACGCGGTGGGACGGAGCCGGTGACCGGCCCGTCCCCCTACGTAAGATTCCGCGTTCCGCGTGGCCTCACACCCCTGAGCTCACCGCCGGCTTCTCCGCCGCCTCGCCGTTCGCCGCGTCCAGTCTGTTGTGCCGGACCGACGACCAGAACGCCGCCGCGATCAGGCCCACGCCGACGAGACCGGTGACGACCTCGGGCAGGTGCCAGCGGATGCTCACCAGCAGCATGACGGCCAGGGCGCCGATGGCGTAGTGCGCGCCGTGCTCCAGGTACCGGTAGTCCTCCAGCGTGCCCTGGCGGACCAGGTAGATGGTGAGCGACCTGACGTACATGGCGCCGATGCCGAGACCCAGCGCCATCTCGAAGATGTCGTTGGTGATGGCGAACGCGCCGATGACGCCGTCGAAGGAGAACGAGGCGTCCAGGACCTCCAGGTAGAGGAAGAGGAAGAACGCGGCCCGGCCTCCGGCGCCGATCAGCGTGGGCTGCCGCCCGGCGCGGGCCGCGGCCTCCTCCGCCTCGTGCGCCCGCTCCTCGTCCTCCTCCAGCCGGTCCTCGAAGAATCCGGACAGGCCGCCGACGATCAGGTACGTGAGCAGGCCGGCGATCCCGGCCAGCAGCACCGTCTCGGTCTTGTCGGCGTGCAGGCCGCCGTGCTGGTACGCCTCGGGGGCGATGAAGGACGCGGTCAGCAGCAGCGCGGCGAGGGCGACGCCGACGGAGAAGGCGTCGATCTTGCCGAGCCTGGCCAGCGGGCGTTCCAGCCACCGCAGCCACATGATCTCCCGCTCCTCGAAGATGAACTCCAGGAAGATCATCATCAGGAACATCCCGCCGAAGGCGGCGATCGCCGGATGGGCGTCGGTGACCAGGAGCTCATACCGGTCCGGGTCGTCGATCGCCAGATCCACCGCCTCGATCGGGCTGACGCCCGCGGTGAGCGCGACGATCACGACGGGAAAGACCAGCCGCATGCCGAAGACGGCGATCAGGATGCCGATGGTCAGGAAGATCTTCTGCCAGAACTCGTTCATCCGCTTCAGGACACCGGCGTTGACCACCGCGTTGTCGAAGGAGAGCGAGATCTCCAGGACGGAGAGGATCGCCACCACGGCGAAGCCCTCCCACCCCCAGAGGAAGAAGGCGGCGGCCAGGCCGACCACCGTGACGCCGAATGACCAGCCAAAAGTTTTCAGAAACACAAGAATTCCAGTCTCCCGCGCGGGGCCGGGTATGTGCAGGCAGACACGTCAGACAGGGGGCCGGTTCCGTGCCGTCGGCCTGGTCGTTGATGCCGGGGGGCCGGGTTCCCCTGGAGGGGCCCGGAAATCACAGCGCCGGACTCACAGAGCCTGGAGCGCCGTGGCGTAGTCGCTCAGGTCGCGGGCGTCGGGCAGGGCGTTGACGACCGTCCAGCGGACCACGCCCTCCTTGTCGATGATGAAGGTGCCACGGACGGCGCAGCCCTTCTCCTCGTCGAAGACGCCGTAGGCGCGGGAGACCTCGCCGTGCGGCCAGAAGTCGGAGAGCAGCGGGTACTCCAGACCCTCCTGCTCGCCGAAGACCCGCAGCGTGAACGGCGAGTCGTTGGAGACGGCGAGGAGCTGCACGTCGTCGTTGACGAACGTCGGCAGCTCGTCGCGCAGCGCGCACAGCTCGCCGGTGCAGACGCCGGTGAACGCGAAGGGGTAGAAGAGCAGGACGACGTTCTTCCCGCCGCGGTAGTCCGCGAGCGAGACGGTCTGGCCGTGCTGGTTCCGGAGCTGGAACTCGGGGGCCTTGTTGCCGGGCTCAAGTGCCATGGGCGGGTAATCCGTTTCCCTGTCGGAGGTAAAGTTACTCCGCCCAGCCTACGACGCGGTCCCCGGCGGCCGACGAGCCCCCGGGGACCTGATGCCCGTACGCGGTGCGCGCGGGGTGCGCGTGACCGCGTGGGCCCTACTTCTTCCCGGCCGCCTTCGGGGTCACCAGCCGGCTGCCTGACCAGTCCCTGCCCGCGCTGACACTGCTGGTCTGCGCCAGGCCCGCGGTCTGTGCCGCCTCACCGATCTCGCTCGGCTCGACATAGCCGTCCCGGCCTGTCTTCGGCGTCAGCAGCCAGACGGGTGCCCCGGGGTCGATCATCGTGGTGGCATCCACCAGCGCGTCGGTCAGATCGCCGTCTTCCTCGCGGAACCACAGCACCACCGCGTCGGCCACGTCGTCGTAATTCTCGTCGACGAGCTCCTGGCCCGTGATGGCCTCGATTCCCTCGCGGAGTTCCTGCTCGGCGTCGTCGTCATAGCCGAGCTCCTGGACCACCTGTCCGGGCTGGAAACCCAGCCGAGCGGCGGGGTTGGTCCGCTCCTCCGCGTGGTCCGCGGTCGCGCTCACGGATAGCTCCTGTCCTGTGTCGGAAGTACGGGGAGGCCGCGCGTGCGCGCGGCTTGGGCGTAGTCCACACGGGCGGGGCGGATCGCGCAAGTACCCGGCCGCCGAGCCTGCCCAAACGTTGACGTCTTGGCCCCCGACGGCCGCGTGATCTGCGCCATAGTCAGCGAACGCCTGTTCGTGGGGCGCGCCGGGCGCGCATGGATGCGGTCAAGAATGCGTGACGATCATGGAATCGCGGTTACTGATCAGTAGAGGTGACGTTTCGCGTTCGGCGGTGGACCATGGAGGCGGCGCGACACATGCAGAGCAGACAACTCATACAGTGAAGGAACAGCGTGGCTTCCGGATCAGATCGCAACCCGATCATCATTGGCGGCCTTCCCAGCCAGGTCCCGGACTTCGACCCTGAGGAGACTCAGGAGTGGCTCGACTCGCTCGACGCCGCCGTCGATGAGCGAGGCCGGGCCCGGGCCCGCTATCTCATGCTCCGCCTGATCGAGCGCGCCCGAGAGAAGCGGGTCGCCGTGCCCGAGATGCGCAGCACGGACTATGTGAACACCATCGCGACCAAGGACGAGCCGTTCTTCCCGGGTAACGAGGAGATCGAGCGCAAGATCCTGAACGCGACCCGCTGGAACGCGGCCGTGATGGTGTCCCGCGCCCAGCGCCCCGGCATCGGGGTGGGCGGCCATATCGCCACCTTCGGCTCCTCGGCCTCCCTCTACGACGTCGGCTTCAACCACTTCTTCCGCGGCAAGGACGGCGGTGAGAGCGGCGACCAGATCTATTTCCAGGGTCACGCCTCCCCCGGCATCTACGCCCGCGCCTTCCTCCTCGACCGCCTCTCCGACCGCAACCTGGACGCGTTCCGCCAGGAGCGTTCCAAGGCGCCGCACGGACTCTCCAGCTACCCGCATCCGCGCATGATGCCGGACTTCTGGGAGTTTCCGACGGTCTCCATGGGCCTGGGCCCGATCAGCGCGGTCTACCAGGCCCGGATGAACCGGTACATGCGGGCGCGCGGCATCGCCGACACCTCCCGGTCGCACGTATGGGCGTTCCTGGGCGACGGCGAGATGGATGAGCCCGAGTCGCTCGGCCAGCTCTCCATCGCGGCCCGGGAGGGCCTGGACAACCTGACCTTCGTCGTCAACTGCAACCTGCAGCGGCTCGACGGCCCGGTGCGCGGCAACGGCAAGATCATCCAGGAGCTGGAGTCGATCTTCCGCGGCGCCGGGTGGAACGTGATCAAGCTGATCTGGGACCGCACCTGGGACCCGCTGCTGGCGCAGGACCGGGACGGCGTCCTGGTCAACAAGCTGAACACGACGCCGGACGGCCAGTTCCAGACGTACGCGACGGAGACCGGCGCCTATATCCGCAAGCACTTCTTCGGTGACGACCACCGCCTGCGCGCGATGGTCGAGAACATGAACGACGACCAGATCCTGCACCTGGGCCGGGGCGGTCACGACCACCGGAAGATCTACGCGGCGTACAAGGCGGCCCTGGAGCACCAGGGGCAGCCGACGGTGATCCTCGCCCAGACGGTCAAGGGCTGGATGCTCGGGCCGAACTTCGAGGGCCGCAACGCGACCCACCAGATGAAGAAGCTCACCCCGGCCGACCTCAAGGGCTTCCGCGACCGGCTGCGGCTGCCCATCCCGGACAGCCAGCTGGAGTCCGGCGCCCCGCCGTACTACCACCCGGGTCCGGACTCGGAGGAGATCGAGTACATGCAC
The DNA here is from genome assembly GCF_035917415.1 of Streptomyces sp. NBC_01803. Lineage (NCBI taxonomy): Bacteria > Bacillati > Actinomycetota > Actinomycetes > Kitasatosporales > Streptomycetaceae > Streptomyces > Streptomyces sp. NBC_01803. The sequence continues at coordinate 4,577,351 of NZ_CP109073.1, read as the reverse complement.
GACCGCCGACGCGAGCTCGGCGGTTATGTGCCGACCCGCGTGGTGCGGGCCAAGCCGCTGACACTGCCGGGCGACAAGGCGTACGCGGCGGTCAAGAAGGGCTCCGGGCAGCAGCAGATCGCCACCACGATGGCGTTCGTGCGGCTGCTGAAGGACCTGATGCGGGACAAGGAGATCGGCAAGCGCTTCGTGCCGATCGCGCCGGACGAGTACCGCACCTTCGGCATGGACTCGCTCTTCCCCTCGGCCAAGATCTACAACCCGCTGGGGCAGACCTACGAGTCGGTGGACCGCGAGCTGCTGCTGTCGTACAAGGAGTCGCCGACCGGCCAGATGCTGCACGACGGCATCACCGAGGCCGGCTGCACGGCGTCGCTGATCGCCGCCGGGTCGGCGTACGCGACGCACGGCGAGCCGCTGATCCCGGTCTACGTCTTCTACTCGATGTTCGGTTTTCAGCGCACCGGTGACCAGTTCTGGCAGATGGGCGACCAGCTCTCGCGCGGTTTCGTGCTGGGCGCGACCGCCGGCCGCACGACGCTGACCGGTGAGGGGACGCAGCACGCCGACGGTCACTCCCAGCTCCTGGCCTCGACCAACCCGGCGTGCGTCGCCTACGACCCGGCGTTCGGGTTCGAGATCGCGCACATCGTGCAGGACGGGCTCCGCCGGATGTACGGGGAGAACGCCGAGGACGTCTTCTACTACCTCACCGTCTACAACGAGCCGATCATCCAGCCGGCCGAGCCGGCGAACGTGGACGTCGAGGGCATCCTCAAGGGCCTCTACCGGTACCGGGAGGGCACGGCGGGCGGCGTCCCGGCGCAGATCCTGGCCTCCGGCGTGGCCGTGCCGTGGGCGATCGAGGCGCAGCGCATGCTCGCCGAGGAGTGGGGCGTGAAGGCGGACGTCTGGTCCGCCACCTCCTGGAACGAGCTGCGGCGGGAGGCCGTCGCGGTCGAGGAGCACAACCTGCTGCACCCGGAGGAGGAGCAGCGGATTCCGTATGTGACGCGCAAACTCCGGGGCTCCGGGGGTCCGTTCGTGGCCGTTTCCGACTGGATGCGGTCCGTTCCGGACCAGATCGCGCGCTGGGTGCCCGGCACGTACCAGTCGCTGGGCGGTGACGGGTTCGGCTTCGCCGACACCCGGGGAGCGGCGCGCCGCTTCTTCCACATCGACCCCCAGTCCATCGTGCTGGCCGTGCTCACCGAGCTGGCGCGGGAGGGCAAGGTCGATCGGTCGGTCCTCAAGCAGGCCATCGACCGCTACCAGCTGCTCGACGTGGCCGCGGCCGACCCCGGCCCGGCCGGCGGCGACGCCTGATCGGTTCCTCCGGCGGGCTCCCCGGCGCGCACCGCGCCGGGGAGCCCGCCGCCGTCTTCGGGCCGCCCAGGATGCGGCGGCCCCTCGGGACACGGCGACGCGGGACCCGGAGCGGTGAGCGCCCGGCGGCCCCGGCGGCCCCGGAGCCCCGGGAGCCCGCACAGGCGTCCCACGCGCACCACGCGCGGCACGCCTCTCCGAGCTGACGCGAACACACCCATCCGGGGGAAGCCGTTTCGTCAGCCACGGCCCTTACGATGACCCGCATGGGTGATGTGCTGGCCGGAATCCACTCCACTTGGGAGTTCGACACCGACTCCGTGCTCATCCGCTTCGAACGGGGGATACGCACACCGAAGCTTTTCCAGGTGCTCGGCGAGCGCCGAATCCCGTATGAGGCGCTGAGCTCGGTCGACCTCGCTCCGGGGACACGCAAGGGCACCGTGGTGCTGCACGCCGTGCCGCGTCCCGGGGCCGATCCACTGCTGGAGGCCGCCGCGGGCCAGCTCAGACAGGCCGCCGACCCGTACCGGCTGGTGCTCCCGGCCGAGCGCGAGACCCTCGCCGCCTACTACGCCACCGAGCTGCGCTCGGCCCTGGGCCCGCGCGCGGACGAGGACGCCGACCACTATCTGGTGGCGGCACCGGCGGCGCCGCTGCAGTTCAAGGCGTTCGACGGCAAGGTGTCGTTCGACGGCAAGGTGGTCTCGTTCCGCTGGTTCTGGACCGGCGCGTCGTCGGCGAAGTGGAAGGCGGGCGACCAGTCTTTCCCGGTGAGCGAGCTGGCGGACGTCGAGTGGCGCTCGCCCGAGATCGCGGGCGGCCATCTGCGGCTGCGCCGCCGGGGCCCGGACGGCGCCCCCCAGGACCACGACGGGCCGGCCGACCAGGACCCGGCGGCGGTGGTGTTCGGCCTCGGCTACGGCCTGGTCCACGAGTCGCTCCCGCTGGCGGCGTCCGTCCTCGAAGCGGTCCGCGCGGCGGAGCCGATCACCAGCGACCGGCTGGACGGAAGCCGCCGCCGGGGCAATCCGGCGGACATAGCCAACCGGATCCGCCATCTGGGCGAGCTGCACGCCGCCGGTCTGCTGACGGACGAGGAGTTCACGGCGAAGAAGACGGAGCTGCTCGCCGAGCTGTGAGCGGTCCCCCCGGTCCCCCGGTCCGGTCCGTCGGGGGCGAACCGGCGGCGGGGGGCCGGGGGCGGGGGGCCGGGGGCCGCACCGGGCCCCGCGCGGGATTACTCGCGGCCCGCCGAGGTGAAGGCCATGTCCCGGTAACGGTCGCCCGCGACCCGCGCGGCGATGGGGTCCAGGGCGGCCAGCTCGTCCGCGGTCAGCTCGATCCGGGTGGCCGCCGTGTTCTCCTCCACCCGGGTGCGCCTGCGGGTGCCGGGGATCGGGATCACCGTCATCGCGCGCGCCGCCGCCTGGGCGTGGAGCCAGGCCAGCGCGATCTGCCCGAGCGTGGCGCCCCGGGCCTCCGCGATGCGGCGGACCGGCTCCAGCAGGGCGCGGTTGGTCTCGGCGTTGGAGCCGTTGTAACGGGGCTGCTGGCGGCGGAAGTCGTCGGCCGTCAGCTCGGCGCTGGCGTCGGTGAAGGCGCCGGTCAGGAAGCCCCGGCCGAGCGGCGAGTACGGCACGAAGGCGACGCCCAGCTCCTCGGCCGCCGGCACGGCGGTCCGCTCCACGTCGCGCGAGAACAGCGACCATTCGGACTGGACGGCCGCGATCGGGTGCACGGCGTGCGCCGCGCGCAGCTCGGGCCCGGTGACCTCGCTCAGGCCCAGCTGCTTGACCTTGCCCTCGGTCACCAGCTCGGCCATCGCCCCGACCGTTTCCTCGATCGGCACGGCGGGGTCCCGGCGGTGCATGTAGTACAGGTCGATCACGTCCACGTCCAGCCGCCGCAGGCTGCCCTCGACGCACTCCCTCAGGTAGGGCCGGTCGTTGCGGATGCCGCGCGCCGTGGGGTTGGCGGGGTCGATGACGATCGCGAACTTGGTCGCGATGGTGATCTCGTCGCGGTGGGCGCGGAAGAACGGCGACAGGAACGTCTCGTTCTCGCCCTGGCCGTAGATGTCGGCCGTGTCGAAGAGGGTGACGCCGAGGTCGAGCGCCCGCTCCAGCGTGGCGCGGGCCTCGGCGGCGTCGGTCGGTCCGTAGGCGAAGCTCATGCCCATGCAGCCGAGCCCCTGGACGCCGACGCGCGGGCCGCCGGTGCCGAGCGTGGCAGTGTCGATCGTGGTGGTGTCGCTCATACGAGGGTTCAGGGCCTTTCCGACGCCCTTCGGGCGTCAGCGTAGAAATCGATCTTGAAGTCGAGAACCGCCAGGGTGCCCTGGAGTTCGACGACGCGGAGCAGCACGCTCTCGCGCGTCGCGCACAGCAGCGCCCTGCGCTCGGCGAACGTGTGCTCGCCCTGCCGCACGAGATTGGCGTAACGGACCATGTCCGCCACCGCCATTCCGGTCAGCCGGAGCTTGTTGACGAACGCCAGCCACTCCAAGTCGCGGTTGGTGTACCGGCGCTGGCCCGTGTGCGAGCGGTCGATGTGCGGCATCAGGCCGATGCGCTCGTACCAGCGCAGCGTGTGGACGCTCAGTCCGGTGTGGGCGGACACCTCGCTGATCGTGTACTGGTCGTGTCCGTCGGGTCTCGGCTTGGGCTTGGCGGGCGCGCACTGACCGACGGTCTCGTCAAGCCCTGGCTGCTCCTGCTGGGTCAGGGTCATACCCGCACGCTAAAGAGCTGGAGTGCACTCCAGGCAAGCGGCGCCGGTGGTGAAACGCCCGCACACGCGCCGGTATCGCGCGCCCCGGTGGCCCGACGTGCTCGGCGGTACCGTGCGGCCCGTGCCTTCGACACCGTCGGCCGAAGGCCGACCGCGCGGCGGCGGCCGGGACGGGCTCCGGCACCGGAGCCGGGACGGGACGGGGTGGGACGGGACAGGGTGGGACGGGACGGGACCCGGGAACGTCAGGAGCTGACCGGGATCCTCGGGACCACGATGTCCAGCGGGCCGTCCGGAACGGCGACCGCGTCCGTGCTCCAGCCCCAGATCGAGCAGACCCGGCGCTGCGGGTCGCTGTGCCCGTCGCGGCCGTGCAGCAGGCGGTAGTTGTCGACGCAGATCATCTCGCCCGCCGCGACGCGGAACATCGGCCCGGTGTCCCGCGCCGCCACCACGGCCTTCTCCCACGCCTTGACCAGCGGCCACCGCGCCGCCTCGTCCGGCCCCTCGGCCGGGGCCAGCCACGGGTGGTAGCGGCCCTGGAAACGGCCGGAGCCGGTGACGCGCGCGATCGGGGCCAGGGCGCCCTGGGGGTAGTTGGGCTCGGAGTGGTCGATGGCGACCGACCGGCAGAACTCCGCCAGCTCCGCCGTCTCCGGATCGGCGGCGAGCAGGTCGAGCAGCCGCCTGGTGTCGATGACGAAGGAATCGCCACCGGAGTCGGCGGGCCGTTCGCACCACAGGAAGAGGTGGTCGGGGGCGTAGTCGCCGAAGGCGAAGCCGTCGTTGTGGGCGACCATCCGCTCCTCGCTCGGGGCGAAGGAACGCTTGCGCCCGCGCGCGTCGACCGGCTGCGCGGCGACCTCCCTGGCCTCCTGGTCGCCACGCGCCTTGGTCGCCTCGAACTGAGTGCCGATCCGGACTCCCTTGTCCCCCATCACCTCCCGGCCGAAGGCGACGGCCGACCGCTCGTCCGGCAGGCCCGTCACGATCGCCGCGCCGTCCGCCGCCAGCACCTGCCTCGCCTCCCGGGCGCTCGCCACCCTGCGGGGCACGAAACTCGCCGAGCTGAGATCCATCCCACTGCCTCCCGAGCTGTCTCCCGGCCACCTGAACCGACTGGTTCGGCGGGCACGGTAGGGATCCGGTGTTTCGCCCGCGTATCGGGCGTGTCATCGCGCCGCGCTACGCTCGGGACCATGCGAAGCCTGGAGTTGATCGACACCTGGCCCGTCCCCACGGCGGCGGCAGCCGTCGTCTTCCCCGACGGCGGGCGTTTCACCCACGGCCCCGGCGGACAGCCGTTCCGGCTCGCCTCCGTCACCAAGCCGCTGGCCGCGTACGCCGCGCTGATCGCGGTCGAGGAAGGCGCGATCGAGCTGGACGAGCCGGCCGGACCGCCCGGCTCCACGGTCCGGCACCTGCTGGCGCACGCCTCGGGGCTGGCGTTCGACGAGCACCGCACGATGGCCGCGCCCGGCGCCCGCCGGCTGTACTCGAACGCGGGGTTCGAGGTCCTGGGTGACCACATCGCCAAGGCGACGGGCATGCCGTTCCCGGAGTATCTGCGGCAGGCCGTGCTCGCGCCGCTCGGCATGACGGCCACCGAGCTGCCCGGCTCCCCGGCCAAGGACGGCGTCTCGACGCTGGACGACCTCACCGGCTTCGCCGCCGAGTTGCTCGCCCCCCGGCTGCTGGCCCCGGAGACGCTCGCCGAGGCGACGTCGGTCGCCTTCCCCGGGCTGAACGGGGTGCTTCCCGGCTTCGGTCACCAGAAGCCCAACGACTGGGGGCTCGGCTTCTCCATCCGCGCCCACAAGTCCCCGCACTGGACGGGCACCACGTCCTCGCCGCGCACCTTCGGGCACTTCGGCCAGTCCGGCACGTTCCTGTGGGTGGACCCGGACGCGCGGGCGGCCTGCGTCGCGCTGACCGACCGCGCCTTCGGCCCGTGGGCGCAGGCGTGGCCGCCCTTCACGGACGCGATCCTGACCGAGCTGCGCGGCTGAGCCCCCGACCACCACCGCGGACGCCCGGCACCCAGTCGGGGCACCGCCCCGCCGACGCCCCAACGCGACGCTGAACGCGAAGACGCGGACGTGGCCGACCTGCCGGGCGATCACAGGTTGTCGATGTCACGGCTGTTCCAAAATCGGTCCCCGTACCCGACCCCGTACCCCGTACCCGGCCCCGACGTCCGCGGCCTCGTCCTCGTCCGCCGCCGGATCCAGTGAGTGGGACCGCTTATGGTCACGGCGCGGAAGACCAGAAGGGGTCAGTGTGACTTCGCACCCCACTCAGGGGTTTCCGCCCAGCTCCCACATCAGCACCTCCGCCGCCTCCTCGGCCCGGGCGGCCAGCTCGCCCGCGTCCGTGAGGCGGGCCGCGTCGCCCGGGCCGAGGCGTTCACCGGCCAGCGCCACCGAGCCGCGCACCACATGCGCGTACACCAGCGGCGCCGCCGGGACCGCCGTCCGCTCACCGGCCGCCAGCCGCCGCACGTGCAGCACCGCGTCGGTGCGCGGCAGCGCGTACGGAGTGCCGTCCGCGATGCCGCGCACCACCTCGTACTCCGGCGCGCCCCCCGCCCGGTCCTGGACCAGCCACATCTGCACGAAGCGCAGCGGCGCCGGCCCCGCGTTGCGCTCCGCGTGCCGGGTGCCGGAACCGGCGGTCAGCCGCTGGACGTCTCCAGGCCCGATGACGGTGGCCCGCCCCCCGGCGTCCTCGTGGGTCAGCTCGCCCTCGATCACCCAGCTCACGATCTCCACGTCGCGGTGCGGGTGCGCGGCGAAACCCGCGCCGGGCGCGAGACGTTCCTCGTTGCAGGCGGTCAGCGGGCCGAACCGCACATTGTCCGGATCGTAGAAGCCGCCGAAGGAGAAAGCGTGCCGGGTGTCGATTCCCGCGGTGGGATCACCGCCCCGGTAGCGCTCGCCGGACCGCAGTACACGAAGCATGCGCCCACCGTATCCACCGCGCATCCACCCCCGCCGGGTATGACCGACAGAGAAATGAGGCAGGCTGGTCCTCGTGTCCGATGCCGATGAGGGAACGTCCGCCGGTAGGACGTCCGACGAGAACGGTCAGAGCAACGTGGCGCACGTCGCGACGGTGCGCCGCCTTGAGCAGTCCTCCGGAAAGCTGGCCGCCGCCGCGATCGCGCGGATGGACGAGCAGTTGTCGTGGTATCGCGCCATGCCCCCGGAGAACCGCTCCTGGATCGGCCTGGTCGCCCAGGCCGGCATCGCCGCCTTCACCGAGTGGTTCCGGCACCCGGACACCCCGCAGGCGATCAGCACCGACGTCTTCGGCACCGCCCCTCGCGAGCTGACCCGGGCCATCACCCTGCGGCAGACCGTGGAGATGGTGCGCACCACCATCGAGGTGATGGAGACGGCCGTCGACGAGCTGGCCGCCCCGGGCGGCACCGTCGCGTTGCGCAACGCGCTGCTGGTCTACGCCCGCGAGATCGCGTTCGCGACCGCACAGGTCTACGCTCAGGCCGCCGAGGCGCGCGGCGCGTGGGACGCGCGCCTGGAGTCCCTGGTCGTCAACGCCGTGGTCTCCGGCGAGGCCGACGAGAGCGACGTCTCCCGCGCCGCCGCGCTGGGCTGGAAGGCGCCGGAGCACGTCACGGTGGTGCTGGGCAACGCCCCGAACGGCGACAGCGAGCTGACCGTCGAGGCCATCCGCCGCGCGGCCAGGTACGCCAAGCTCCAGGTCCTCACCGGCGTGCTCGGCAAGCGTCTGGTGGTGATCGCGGGCGGCAGCGACGACCCGCTCCAGGCGGCGAAGGGCCTGATCGGGCCGTTCGCGTCCGGTCCCGTGGTGGCCGGTCCGGTGGTCGGCGACCTGCTCGGCGCCACCCGGTCCGCGCAGGCCGCGGCGGCCGGGCTGCGGGCGTGCGCGGCCTGGCCGGACGCCCCGCGCCCGGTGCTCGCGGACGACCTCCTGCCGGAGCGAGCGATGGCGGGCGACCCGGCCGCCCGGGGCCTGTTGGTGGAGGAGATCTATAAACCGCTCCGCGAGGCGGGCTCCGCGCTGCTGGAGACGCTGAGTGTCTATCTGGAGCAGGCGAGCAGTCTGGAAGGGGCGGCGCGGATGCTGTTTGTGCATCCCAATACCGTTCGCTATCGTCTGCGGCGTGTGACTGATGTCACCGGATGGCCCCCGTCCGACGTCCGGTCGGCCTTCACTCTGCGCATCGCGCTGATGCTCGGACGCCTCGAAGAAGAGGATCACCACGCATAGCATTTTGTCGAGGATCTACAACTCCCTCGACGGTTCTTAGTTCTCGCCGCCACGGGCGGGGGCCGTGTTGCCAAGAGAGAGTGAGAGGGTGCTCGTACTCGTCGCTCCCGGCCAGGGTGCCCAGACTCCTGGCTTCCTGACCCCCTGGCTCGACCTTCCCGGCGCCGCCGACCGGCTCGGCGCGTGGTCCGATGTCACCGGTCTCGACCTCGTCCGCCTCGGGACGAAGGCCGACGCCGAGGAGATCCGCGACACCGCGGTGGCCCAGCCGTTGCTGGTCGCCGGCGCGCTGCTGTCCGCCGCCGCGCTGTTCGACAGGGCCGTCTCCGGCGGTGCGGTGGCGTCCGCGCCGCGTGAGGCCGTGGGGGCGGTCGCGGGCCACAGCGTGGGCGAGCTGGCCGCCGCGTCGCTCGCCGGGACACTGACCGAGCACGACGCCATGGCGCTGGTGCGCCGCCGCGCCGAGGCCATGGCCGAGGCCGCCGCGGTCACCAAGACCGGGATGTCCGCCGTCCTCGGCGGCGACCCGGCCGAGGTCGCCGCCCGCCTCGATGCCCTGGGCCTGACGGCGGCGAACAACAACGGCGGCGGCCAGATCGTCGCCGCCGGGACCATGGAGCAGCTCGCGGCGCTCGCCGCGGACAAGCCCGACAAGGCGCGCGTCCTGCCGCTGAAGGTGGCCGGCGCCTTCCACACCTCTCACATGGCCCCGGCCGTGGCGGCGATGGCCGAGGCCGCCGGGCAGGTCGGCGTCGCGGACCCGGTCATCCCTTTCGTGTCCAACGCGGACGGCGAGGTTGTCACCGAAGGACAGGAAATCGTGCGCCGACTGGTGTCACAGGTTTCGCATCCTGTTCGCTGGGATCTGTGCATGGAGACGTTCCAACAGCTCGGCGCCACGGCCCTGATCGAGCTGTGCCCGGCCGGGACGCTCGCCGGCCTCGCCAAGCGGAACTTGCCGGGCGTGGCTCGGGTCGCCGTGAAGACGCCGGATAACCTGGCCGAGGCCCGCGAGCTGATCGCCGCGCAGGCCGCCGAAGCCGCCGAACAGGAGCACTGACAGCATGCCCGCCACACTCAAGGCCAGCAGGGGCGCGCCGCACGCGCGGATCCTCGGCGTCGGTGGCTACCGGCCGACCCGCGTCGTCCCCAACGCGGAGATCCTCAAGCACATCGACTCCTCCGAGGAGTGGATCCGCTCCCGGTCCGGCATCGTGACCCGGCACTGGGCCGGCGAGGACGAGACCGTGGCGGAGATGGCGCTCGCCGCCGCCGGCAAGGCCATCGCCGACGCCGGGATCGCCGCCGAGCAGGTGGACGCGGTGATCATCTCGACCGTGTCGCACTTCGCGCAGACCCCGGCGATCGCCACGACGATCGGGCACCGGCTCGGCGGCCAGCGGCCCGCCGCGTTCGACATCTCGGCCGGCTGCGCGGGCTTCGTCTACGGCCTGACGCTCGCCAAGAGCCTGCTCCTGGAGGGCAGCGCGACGTACGCGCTGGTCATCGGCGCCGAGCGGCTGTCGGACCTGACCGACAAGGAGGACCGTTCCACGGCCTTCCTCTTCGGCGACGGCGCCGGCGCGGTCGTCCTCGGCCCCTCCGAGACGCCCGCGATGGGACCCACGGTGTGGGGTTCCGAGGGGGACAAGGCCGATGTCATCACCCAGACCGTGAGCTGGGACCGCTACGGCCCGGGGGACAAGTTCCCCGCGCTCAGGCAGGAGGGTCAGACGGTCTTCCGCTGGGCGGTCTTCGAGATGGCCAGGGTGGCCCAGCAGGCCCTGGACGCCGCCGGGATCACCGCGGCGGACCTGGACGTCTTCATCCCGCACCAGGCCAACATGCGGATCATCGACTCGATGGTGAAGACGCTGAAGCTGCCGGAGCATGTCGCGGTCGCCCGCGACATAGAGACCACCGGCAACACATCGGCCGCCTCCATCCCGCTCGCCATGGAGCGGATGCTGGCGACCGGGCAGGCGAAGAGCGGCGACACCGCCCTCGTCATCGGCTTCGGGGCGGGTCTCGTCTACGCCGCGTCGGTCGTTACCCTGCCCTGAGCAAGTCCGTTCACCGAAACCCACTCACCATCCACGCGGTACCCCACCGCAGTACACCAAAAGGAGCGCCGCAATGGCTGCCACCAGGGAAGAGATCATCGAGGGTCTCGCCGAGATCGTGAACGAGATCGCCGGCATCCCCAACGAAGAGGTGACAGTGGAGAAGTCGTTCACGGACGACCTGGACGTGGACTCGCTCTCCATGGTCGAGGTCGTCGTCGCCGCCGAGGAGCGCTTCGGCGTCAAGATCCCGGACGACGACGTCAAGGGTCTGAAGACCGTCGGCGACGCCGTCGGGTACATCGTCGAGCACCAGGGCTGACACCCGGCACCTGACGGCCGACGGCCCGGCCGCACACGCACCTGTGCGCATGTCGCCACCCGCGGAGTGGCGAAGCACCACATCCCCGACTAGCGGAGTAAGAAATCCTGTGAACGCGACCAATCGAACGGTGGTTGTCACCGGTGTCGGCGCAACCACACCGCTGGGTGGCGACAGCGCATCGACCTGGGAGGGCCTCATCGCCGGCCGGTCCGGTGTGCGACCGCTGACCGTGGAGTGGGCGGCCGATCTGCCGGTCCGCTTCGCGGCCACCGTCGCCGTCGACCCCGCCGGGGTGCTGCCCAGGCCGCAGGCCCGACGCCTGGACCGCACCGCCCAGTTGGCGCTGATCGCGTCCAGGGAGGCGTGGGGCGACGCGGGGTTCGCCGCGCGCGCGGGCGATGACGAGGCCGTGCGCCCCGACCGCCTCGGCGCGGTCATCGCGTCCGGCATCGGCGGCGTCACGACGCTGCTGGCCCAGTACGACATCCTCAAGGAGCGGGGCGCGCGGCCCGTCTCCCCCCACACGGTCCCCATGCTGATGCCGAACAGCCCGGCGGCCAACGTCGGTCTGGAGTTCGGCGCGCAGGCGGGCGTGCACACGCCGGTCAGCGCCTGTGCCTCGGGCGCCGAGGCCGTCGGCTACGGCGCGGAGATGATCCGCACCGGCCGAGCCGACGTGGTGATCGCGGGCGGCACGGAGGCATGCGTCCACCCGCTGCCCATCGCGGCCTTCGCCAACATGATGGCGATGTCCAAGAACAACGACGACCCCCAGCGGGCCTCCCGCCCGTACGACACGGCCCGCGACGGCTTCGTCCTCGGCGAGGGCGCGGGCGTGGTGGTGCTGGAGTCCGCCGAGCACGCGGCGCGGCGCGGCGCCCGTGTCTACTGCGAGCTGCTGGGCCAGGGGCTGTCCTCCGACGCCCACCACATCGCGCAGCCGGAGCCCTCCGGGCGCGGCATCGCGGCGGCCCTGCAGAATCTGATGGACAGCTCGGACCTCAAGCCCGCGCAGATCACGCACCTCAACGCGCACGCCACCTCGACCCCGCAGGGCGACATCGCGGAGATCAAGGCGCTGCGCAAGGTGCTGGGCGACGACGTGGACCACATCGCGGTCTCCGCGACCAAGTCCATGACCGGCCATCTGCTGGGCGGCGCGGGCGGCGTGGAGTCGGTCGCCACGGTGCTGGCGCTGCACCACCGCGTGGCTCCGCCCACGATCAACGTGGACGAGCTGGACCCCGAGGTGGACGCCGATGTCGTCCGTGACACCCCGCGCGAGCTGCCGTCCGGCACCATCGCCGCGATCAACAACTCCTTCGGGTTCGGCGGCCACAACGTGGTGCTCGCCTTCCGCACGCTCTGACCCTCGCGGCCCGGCCGTTGACGACGGCTCGACCGTTGACGACGGCCCGGCGTTGACAACGCCCCACCGCTGACAACGCCCCACCGCTGACAACGCAACGGTCCGCTCCGGGAAGCCGGGGCGGACCGTTGCGTCGTGTCGCGGGCCTCCGCTCAGGGGCAGCGCACGACCTGACCGGCCCAGGACAGCCCGCCGCCGAAGGCGAAGAGCAGCACGGGCGCGCCGACCGGGATCTCGCGCCGCTCGACCAGCTTGGCCAGCGCCAGCGGAACGGAGGCGGCCGAGGTGTTCCCCGAGCCGATCACGTCCTGCGCGACGACCGCCCGCGGCGCGTCGAGCTGGCGGACGAGGGATTCCACGATCCGCAGGTTCGCCTGGTGGGTGACGATCCCGCCCAGCTCGCGAGTGGAGATCCCGGCCCGCTCGCACGCCTCGCGGGCGTACGGCGCGAGCGCGGTGGTGGCCCAGCGGAAGACGGTCTGGCCGTCCTGGGAGAACATCGGCCGCCACTCGTCCCGCAGCCGCACGACGTCCCGCCGCGTCGGGTCCGAGCCCCACACCACCGGCCCGATACCGTCCGCCTCGCCCGGCTCGGAGGCGCTCACCACGGCCGCGCCCGCGCCGTCGCCGAGCAGCACGCAGGTGGAGCGGTCGGTCCAGTCGGTGACGTCGGACATCTTCTCGGCGCCGATGACCAGGGCGTGCCGGGCGGCCCCGGCGCGCACCGTGTGATCGGCGGTGGCCAGGGCGGTGGTAAAGCCGGCGCAGCCGTTGTTGAGGTCGAACGTGACGGCGGCGGGGACCCCGAGCCGGCCGGCGACGCGGGCGGCGATCGACGGCACGCGGTCGCGGGCGCTGCACGTGGCGACGATGACCTGGCCGATGTCGGCGGGGTCGACCCCGGCCGCCGCCAGCGCCTTCCCGGCCGCCCCGGCGGCGAGGTCGGTGACCGACTCGTCCCGCGCGATGCGGCGGGCGGCGATGCCCGTCCGCTGCCTGATCCACTCGTCGTTGGTGTCGACCAGCTCGGCGAGGTCGTCGTTGGTCATCACATGCTCGGGCTGGTAGTGCCCCAGGGCGGAGATGCGCGTCATGGGGGAAGAATAGCGACCGACCGTTCGGACTCTATAGTGGGGCCCATGAGCCCCCGTCATTCCGCCGCGCAGGCGCGCGGCACGCGCGAGCGGATCATCGAGCGTTGCGTGGATGTCGCCTCGGTCGAGGGCCTGGAAGGGCTGACCATCGGCCGGCTCGCGGCGGACCTGAGCCTCAGCAAGTCCGGGCTGCTGGGCCACTTCGGCACCAAGGAAGCGCTCCAGCTCGCCACGCTGGAGCGAGCCGCCGTGATCTTCGACCGCGAGGTCTGGCGGCCCGCCGCGGGCGTCGGATCCGGCCTGCCCCGGCTGCGCGCGGTGTGCGTGGCGTGGATCTCGTATCTGGTGCGCGGGGTGTTCCCGGGCGGCTGCCTCTTCGTCAGCTCGACCTTCGAGTACGACGGCCGCGGCGGCCCGGTCCGTGTGCTGCTGCGCCGCCAGTTCCACGCCTGGAACCGGCGGCTGGGCGCCGATGTCCGCGCGGCCGTCGCGGCGGGCGAGCTGCCGGGGGACACCGACACCGAGCAGTTCGTCTTCGAGTTGCTCGGCGTGATGATGAGCCTGAATCACACGATCCAGCTATACGGCGACACCCGGGCCGCCACCCGTGCGGTGCGCGCGGTGGACCGGCTGCTGGGCGTTCAACTCCCGTTGGACGCCGTGTCGTCGGGGAAGCTCGCGTAGTACGAGGCCGCCATGTCGTCGCCACCGTGACCGAGCTCGGACGCGCGGTGGAACCGTTCGGCCCCGGCCGCCGCCACGTCGAGGCGGACGCCCGCCGCCTCGCCCGCCGCGACGATCAGCCGGGCGTCCTTCTCCGCCGTGTCCACCGAGAAGCTCGGTGCCAGCTCCCCCGACCGGATGACGGCGGCCTTGGCGCGCAGATAGCCCATGTCCAGCCCGCCGCCCTCGATCGCGTCCAGGAAGTCCTGCGGATCGACGCCGAGTCCATGGGCGAGGGCGAGCGCCTCGGCGGTGCCGTGGGTGACGGCCAGCACCCAGCTGTTGCAGACCAGCTTCAGCCGGGAGGCGGCGCCCGGCACCTCCCCGACCCAGACGGTGCGGGCGCCGATCGCGTCGAGCACCGGCGCGGCCGGGCCGCGCGCCTCCTCGGGACCGGCGGCCAGAACGGTCAACTGCCCAGCATCGGCAGGCTGTTTGGTGCCCAGCATCGGGGCGTCCACGAAGACGAGGCGGTGCTCGGCGGCGACGGCGGTCAGCGGCTCCAGGGCGTCCAGCCCGGCCGTCGCGCACTGGAGCCACAGCAGGCCGGGACGCAGCGCCGGGGCGGCGGCGCGGACGGCTTCGAGCGTCGCGTCCGCGTCGAAGAGCATGGTGAGCAGGATGTCCGCGCCGTCCACGGCCCCGGCGGGGCTGTCGGCGACGCGCGCCCCGTCGGCGGCCAGGGGCTCGGACCTGGCCCGGGTGCGGTTCCACACGCGGACGTCGAGCCCGGCCCGGCACAGGTTCCGCGCCATGGCGGCGCCCATGATGCCGGTGCCCAGGACCGCGACCGAGGGGGTGCGTTCAGCGGCCACGGCTCACACCACCTGATGGAGCCAGCGGACCGGAGCACCCTCGCCCGCGTGCCGGAACGGCTCCAACTCGTCGTCCCACGGCTTGCCGAGCAGCTTGGTGATCTCGACGTGCAGGTCGCTCTCGCCGCGCGCGGCGCGGGCGGCGGCGGCGCGCAGCCGGTCCTCGGGGATCATGATGTCGCCGTGCATCCCGGTGACCGCGTGGTAGATGCCGAGCCCGGGCGTGCAGCTGAAGCGCTCGCCCTCGGTGGCGGCGGACGGCTCGCAGGTCACCTCGAAGCGCAGCAGATGCCAGCCGCGCAGCGCGGAGGCGAGCTTGGAGGCGGTGGCGGCCTCGCCCTGCCAGGAGAACTCCGCCCGCCACGTGCCGGGGGAGGCCGGCTGTCTGGTCCAGTCGAGACTGACACGGGCGCCGAGCACTCCGGCCACGGCCCATTCGATGTGCGGACACAGCGCACGCGGGGCGGAGTGCACATACAGAACACCACGTGTCGTCATCGGGACCTCCAGTCTCACACTCTTGTCAACCTTGCGCCCGTCGCGATCCTCAAGGCGCCCCCAATGACCCCGAAACGCGCACGAACAGCAAACACCATTACATACCTTTTACGACAAAGAGGACGACTTGTGCCGTCAGGTCATCTTTTAGTCTTGCTGAGGGCGCACGTCGGGCCCGCCCACTGCCGGAATCCAAGCTACCGCCCCGCTTCGTGACGCCAAGGACACCGAGGAACCTGAATGCCGGTCAGCCGCCGCACCCTCGCCCTGCCGATCGCTGCCGTCGCCGCGCTGGCCGCGTGCACCTCCTCATCTACCACTTCTTCGGGGCCGGACGAGACAGCCGACCCGGTCCCGTCGGCAGAGGTCACCCCAGCGTGGGACACCAGCCCGGCGTCGATGGCCGCCATAGGCGACTCCATCACCCGCGCGTTTGACGCCTGTTCCATCCTGTCCGACTGCCCGGAGGCGTCCTGGGCGACCGGCACCGACGCCGAGGTGGACAGCCTGGCCCGGCAGTTGCTGGGCGATCCGGAGAGCGTCGCCGCCCACACCTGGAATCTCGCGGAGACCGGTGCCACGGTCGCCGACCTCCCCGCCCAGGCCCGCCGGGCGGTCGCCCACTCCCCCGAGTTGGTGACCGTGCTGATCGGCGCCAACGACGCCTGCGCGGAGGACATCGCGTCGATGACGACCCCGGCCGGCTTCGAGGCGGACTTCCGGGAGGCGCTCGCCGTGATCCGCGCGGAGCTGCCCGAGACCGAGGTGTACGTGTCGAGCGTGCCGGACCTGCTGCGCCTGTGGACCGAGGGCAGCGACTCCTCGATGGCCCGCGCCGTGTGGGGGCTCGCCGACATCTGCCCCTCGCTGCTGGACGGCGCGGGCGACGACTCCGCCGGGGCGGCCGAGCGCCGCGCGGCGGTGGACACGCGCGTGCGGGAGTACAACGCGGCGCTGGAGGAGGTCTGCGCCGAGGACCCGCTGTGCCGGTACGACGACGGCGCGGTCTTCGACTACGCCTTCACCTCACACCACCTGAGCGACTGGGACTGGTTCCACCCCAGCCGCGAGGGCCAGTCCGAGCTGGCGGCGCTTGCGTACGACCGGATCACCGCGGCCACCGACTGACCGCCCGGATCACCCCGATGTGCGAGGGGGATCCCTGGTCGCTCTGATAAGAACGTGCCGATGCCCCTCTTCGGTTCGTCCCGCGATCCCTTCGCCGACCTGCTCAACCGCCTCCTCGGCATGCC
This sequence comes from Streptomyces sp. NBC_01803, assembly GCF_035917415.1. Classification (NCBI taxonomy): domain Bacteria; kingdom Bacillati; phylum Actinomycetota; class Actinomycetes; order Kitasatosporales; family Streptomycetaceae; genus Streptomyces; species Streptomyces sp. NBC_01803. The sequence continues at coordinate 4,560,898 of NZ_CP109073.1, read as the reverse complement.
CCGGAGGAGACGAACGGCCAGGAGACGGCGGCCGAGGGAGACGGCGGCCGATGCGGAAGGCATGCCCCCGGCCGTGGCGGCGTGACGAGCGGCTCCAGCCGGCCACGGCGGCGTGACCGCCGCGGCCGGCCGACGTCGGTCCTCAGTCGGCCAGGCTGACGATCATCTTGCCGATGTTCTCGCCGCGCAGCATGCCGAGGAAGGCGTCCAGGGTGTTCTCGACCCCCGCCACCACGGTCTCGCGGTAGGCGAGCTGGCCCGAGCGGACCCAGCCCGACACCTCCTCGACAAACCGCTGCTGGAGCCCGTAGTGATCCGAGACGAGCACGCCCTCCAGCCGCAGCCGCTTGCCGATGATGAGGTGGAGGTTGCGCGGCGCGGGCGTCGGCTCGGTGGCGTTGTAGAGCGCGATCATGCCGCAGATCACGGCCCGGCCGTGCACGTTCAAGGCGTCGAGCGCGGCCTCCAGGTGGTCGCCGCCGACGTTGTCGAAGTAGAGGTCGATGCCGTCCGGGGCGGCCTTGGCGAGCTGCTCGGCGACCGGCGCGTCCTTGTAGTTGAACGCGGCGTCGAAGCCGTACTCCTCGATCAGCAGCCGCACCTTGTCCGCCGAGCCCGCGCTGCCGATGACGCGGCTCGCGCCCTTGAGCCGGGCCATCTGCCCCACGACACCGCCGACCGCGCCGGCCGCGCCGGACACGAAGACGGCGTCGCCCTCACGGAGCTTCCCGACCTCCAGCAGCCCGGCGTACGCGGTCAGCCCGGTCATCCCGAGCACGCCGAGGTAGGTGCTCAACGGCGCCAGCTCGGGCGAGACCCGGGCGGCGTGCCGCGCGTCCACCGTCGCGTACTCGCGCCAGCCGAGCCCGTGCAGCACGTGGTCGCCCGGCGTGAAGTCCTCGGACGCCGACTCCACGACGACGCCGACCGCGCCGCCCTCCATGGGCTGGTCGAGCTGGTAGGGCGGGGTGTACGACTTCACGTCGTTCATCCGGCCGCGCATATAGGGGTCGACGGACAGGTAGAGGTTCCGCACGAGGATCCGGCCCTTCTCCGGAGCGGTCACGGGTGCCTCGCGCAGCGCGAAGTCCTCGGGACGCGGCCAGCCCTTGGGCCGGGCGACGAGGTGCCATTCGCGGGAGGTGGCGGGCAGGGACACGGGAGCCTCCTGTGGGGGTCGCGATGCGCTGAGCCCATCATGTGCCCGCCGGTCCGGCCCCGCGAATTCGGGTCCGGACAAGCGGCGTACGCTGCCCCGGACCGACGCCGCCACCCTGACCAGAGGGTTCCCGCGTGTCCCACCGGCTCACGGCGCTCGCGGTCCTGCTCACCCGCGCGGCCCTCCTGACCGGCCGCGCCTCCTCCCTCCCGGAGCCGCCGTCCCCGCCGCCCGGCACCGACCCGTCGCCCGCGCCCACGGGCTCCGGCGGGCACGACCAGGACGACGGGCACGACCGGCACGACCGGGAGGTGACGGAGGATTCGTCGCCGTGCGCCCCGCCGAGCGAGTTGGAGCCGGCGGACGGGCTCGCGACGCGCCGCCACTCGTGCGTCTGCCCGGAGGCCGTGCCGTGGCCGCCGGTCGCGGCCCGCGCGCCGTGCTATCCGGCGAAAGCGGGCTGCGGCAGTCCCTGGCCGGCGTCCGGGAGGACCAGGACCGAGCCGGCCAGCGGCTCGACGGCCGGGTCGGTGCCGTTGCTCGCCGTGGTGATGAAGAGGTCGTTGAGGCCGGGGCCGCCGAACGCGCAGGCCGTGGGACGGGACGCCGGGACCTCGACGGTCCGGTCCAGCTTCCCCTCAGGCGTGTAGCGGCGCACGGAGTGGCCGTCGAAGAACGCCACCCACACGCAGCCGTCCGCGTCCACGGTCAACCCGTCGGGCGCGCCGGCCACATCGCCGACGTCGACCAGCGTCCTGCGGTCCACCACTCCCCCGTCGCCCGTGACGGTGAAGACGTCGACGCGGTGGGTGGGGGTGTCGATGTAGTACATGGAGGTGCCGTCCGGGCTCCAGCCCACTCCGTTGCTCACGGTGGCGTCGGGCACGACGGTCACGGCGGTGCCGTCCGGGAGGACCCGGGTTAACGTTCCGCCGCCCCGCCGTTCGTCATACCGCATGGTGCCCACCCACAGGGTGCCGTCCGGCCCCACGGCGGCGTCGTTGCCCCGGCGCTCGGGAACGGTCTCGCGCCGCAACCAGCGGAACGCGCCCTCGGCGTCGTAGAGGCCCACGCCGTCCCTGAGGTTGACCACGAATCCGCCGGCCGCCCGCGGCTTGGCGGCTCCGACGTGCTGGATCGTCGCCAGGATGGTGCGCCGACCGGTGGACGTGTCGAGGAGATGCACCCGCGAGGAGAGGATGTCCACCCAGATCAGCCGTCCCGCCTCCGGGTCCCACGTCGGCCCCTCCCCGATCAAGGCCCGCGCCCGTACCGCGATCTCCAACCCGTGCCCCACGCTCTCCCCTTCTTTCCGGCCCTCTCCCGGGCCGCCGCGGATCTCCCGTGGACCCGCGGTCTCTGTGATGGTCGTCAGCTCGTCCGGCGACGCCGACCCAGCCGCCCGGACAACCGCAGCGGGCGCTCGGCGCGCCCCGCGGCGAAGGTGATGGGCCCGGCGTCATGGCGAGCAAGTCCCCCCTGGGATACCGGTCGCCCAGCACGTCGCGCGGACACACGGCGTCCCGTGCCTGCATCCACGCCACTGAAACGTTCGGCATCCCGGCCGTGGCCGGGATGCCGAACACTACGCTAGTCAGCCCGCCGTCCGGCAGGCAATGGGCACGACGCCGAACGTCACAGCGCGGCGCGCCCGTCGCTCTCCACATCCGGCGCGTCGCCGTCCTCGTGGCCGCCGACCGCGCGCAGCTTGCTGGTCACCGGACCGGGCAGCCGGTCACCGGCCCGGTCCGCCACCGCGCCCGCCGCCCAAGTCGCGGCCTGCCGGCCGGACTGGGCCGCGGAGTCCACGGTGTTGCGCACCGCCGGGTTGGTCATCAGCTTGTCCGCCGTCGCGCGGAGCCGCTCGTACCGCTCCCGCCCGGCCCGCGCACCGAGCACGTAGCCCACCGCGACTCCTGACATGAACATGAGCTTGCGCATGGGATGCTCCCCTTCTCGCTCTTCCGATCATCCACTGGCTCGTGAGCGCCTTCAGTAACCGGGTAGCCCGGATACCGATTTCGAAGCACCCCCTTACATGCGCTAATCTATGGGCCGCGGCTCGGTCACGCCCCCGGATTCGGGAAGCGGACCCGGGCGGAGCAGTCCCCTGTAGCTCAATTGGCAGAGCAGCCGGCTGTTAACCGGCAGGTTACTGGTTCGAGTCCAGTCGGGGGAGCATCACCCGAAGGGCCCCGTCCGGGGCCCTTTTCCCGTTGCCACGCATCTCTTCCCGAACACCGGGAACCGATCACCCCGTGCCGGAAGTCCCTCCCTGCGTACGACCGCCCCCGACCCGGGCGGCAGATCGTATGAGCAGCTATGCTGCGGCAGACGGCGCGCACAGATGTGCGCGGCACGCCGCTACGGGGCGGTAGCTCAGCCGGTTAGAGCAACGGACTCATAATCCGTCGGCCGTGGGTTCGAGTCCCACCCGCCCCACCCTCAGACCACCGATACACAAGCTTTGACCTGCGGCTTTGCCACTTGGCCAACTTTCGCCCGCGCGCCTCGCGTCCCCGTGCGGGAGCGAAGCGGGAGCGGTCCTTCTCGGCGGGTGTCGCGGTGGCTCTCGGGACCAGCCGCGTGGCGGCCTCGGCGACCTCCCTGCCGACCGTCGGCAGCAGGCTGGTATAGGTGTCCGAGGTCAGGACGATCGTGGAGTGCCGCAACGTCTCCTTGATCGTGTGCATGTCGCCGCCCCCGCCGTGCTGGAGGGTGGCCGAGACGTGCCGCAGGTCGCGCAGAGTGATCGGGGGGAGGTCGGTGCGGGCGCAGATGCGGCGGAAGGCCTCGCTCACCATCTCCGGATGCAGGGGGCTCCCGTCCTCCCGGGTGAACACCTTCCCGGAGTCCTGCCAGGCGTCACCCAGCGCGCGCCGCACTTCCTCCTGCCGCGCCCGATGCGCCTGCAGAACGACCACGTTCAGGCTGTCGAGGGCGATCGGGTTCGCGCTGCCGTCCGTCTTCGGAGACGACTCGTAGGGCTCCCAGTTGTCGACCACAATCTCCTTCACGGGGGTGATCAGGCCGGCGTCGAAATCGATGTCGGTCCACTCCTGGCCGACCGCCTCGCCGCGCCGCAACCCCCGGAAGCCGACCAGGTGGAAGAAGGAGTAGAGCCGCTCGTCCACCGCCTCGTCGAGGAACGCACCGAACTGCTCGGGTGTCCACACCATGACCGCTCCCGGGATCTCACCCGTCTCCCGCCACCGCTTCACCCGCTCGTCGGTCCACAGCAGCGGCCTGGGCCGCCGGCCGGACTCCAGCTCGACATGTTGCGCTGGGTTGAAGGTGATCAACTGCTGCGCGATGGCAGCGTTCAGCGCTGCCCGCAGCGTGCGGCGGACGCTCTGGCAGGTCGCGGGCCCGGTGAGCCTCCGGAACGGCTTCATCGCGGCCAGCCTCGCGCGCTCCTCGCTCAGGCGTGCGCTGGCCTCGGCCGACGGTCTGCTGTTCCTCCCCCATGTGCAGCGCGCGAGTTGCTCACGCCGGGCCCGATTCTCGGCCGTGATCACCTCGTTCTCGTCGGCGATTGCGTCGAACATCTGAATGAGATGGCGGAGATTGAGTCGGTCGAGCCGGATGTGCCCAATGTGGGGCTTGAGATGAATGCTGATGTGCGTGCGGTAGCCGCTTTTCGTGGTCGTACGGATCCTTCTCTTCGAGGCGAACCAGGTGTCGAGCCACTCACCGACCGTGATGCGGGACGTGAGAGTCTGGCCCGTGCCGAGTCGGCGGCGGGTTTCCTCGGGATCCGGCAGCGGCTCCCGATGCTTCGCGACGCTCCCGAGGAGTTCCGTGATCTGGGAGCGAGCCTCGTGATCGTCGTCCTCCAGGTTCAGCAATGTGCGTACGCGATCAAGGTCAGATTGCGCCTGCTTCGCCGTGTCGTAGCCGCCACGAGTGAAGGACCGCCGCTTGCCGCCCTCCCGTGGCGGCAGTTCCTGGCGTATCGAGTAAGTGCCGTGGCTGCTCTGTTTGAGCTTCGGGCACATACTGCCCAGCGGCCTACTCGTCTCGGGATCGCGGCAGTGGCATCTCCGGAAAACCGAGCCCTTCATCTGTCCTCCCTCTGCCAAGATCGGGTCGCCGTCGGCCAGGCAGCGCCATCCATCGTGCAGTGCGTTGAGATACGCCCCGGACACAGAGGGCCACCTCGGAACGCCGTCGGTGTAGCAACCGCCGCCCATCCGTTACTTCGCGCCTCGTGACTCTAACCGCTGGCGATGTGACAAAACGTAACCGACCTGGGAGCTCCCCGCACCTATCTCGCTTACGCGTACGGGTTCCCCCGCAGACGGCCGATTACCTTCCTCGCCTGGACCGATGTACCGGTCGGGATGCCTACTCAAGGCAGCGAGCAGTACGCAGCCCCTGAGGAGCCAGGATGTTTCAACGCGTGAGACCCTGGCGGCCTGCTGAACGTGATGCATCAGCTCGGGACGTTTCGTGTACGAGTGGGGTATCGGCTGCGCATATGCGTGAGGTGGGCGCAGGCGGCCAGATACGCTGCGCCAAGCGGGGCTGACCCGGTCGAGCTGGTCGGGGCTGGGCTGGAGTCGGCGGCGGCTGGGTGGGGCACCGGCGGATCGCGGAGCGCCTGGGCCGGCCGTGCGGGACCAGGTGGTGATCGCTGGGGTCACGTGGCGTGCGCCGCGTCGCTGTTGGGCGGCTGAGGACGTAGAGCTTGCCACGCCTACGGTCAGGCATTGGTGCTGCTGGGCTCCGCCCGCGACCAGATGGCGACATTCGTGGTGACTGGCGCCTACCGCAAGGCCGCGCAGGCACTGCGAGATCACGGGTTCGTCGTGCTACCGGGTGAACCAGCCGTCAGCAAGTCGGTCATCGCACACTACAGCGCCCGAATCCTTTCGTTCGCGTGTTTGATTTTCTGACGCTTGTCAGACCCGTGCGTTAGCGTCGATCGAGTTGCGGATACGACCCAGTTGGAAGGAGAGCCTGCCTGGTGTTCGGTGATCCGAGCGGAGTCTACGAGGGCCTGACCGCGCGCATGAAGGCTCTGGCGGTCGTCCGGCCGCTGCTGGCTCTCGACAGGAGCAAGGTCAAGGCGGAGCGGGGCTGGGAGAAATATCTACTCACGGAATTAGCTCTGGCGGCCATCGATATCGTGACGCTGCGAACGGATTCTGAAACGGCCGTGCGGCAGGATGTCGTGGTTGAGGAGGTCGCAGGATTCGCAGCAATTCAGCAACCGACCCGCCCGGAAACTGAGCACCGGGAAGTCGCCCGGTGGGTGACGGAGCGTCTGATCAACATCGAGGACCGCAGCAGGGGCTTCTCGGATGTGATCGGTGGCTTAGTCGACGGGCGCTTCGCGCCCGTCGACTTCCCGTTCCAGATATTCCGAGAAGTACCGGATAAAGCAGGTCAAGCGGCCCTGACGGTGACCGACGCGGCCATCAATGTGCTCGTGCACGCCATCGATGTGGACATCGCGTCGGCGCAGATCGCGGCTGAAGCCAAGCTGGAAGCACTGCTGAAGCGAGCACGAATCGGCGACGCCTGGAGGGTGGCTCATGAGGCACGGCTGCAGAGCATTCGCTACTCCAAGGATCTGCGTGAGCGAATCGACGGCATGAAGCGGAACGTCCGGACGGTCGACTGGGCAGGGCAGGTCGAGGAATCGGTCGAGATGGCCAGGGAGCACGTCAGGTCGCGCTCTGAGGCCGAGGGGATATTGCAGGAGCACGTGAGTGAACTGCTGGCGGCCTGCGACGATGCCGACAAGCGGCGGCAGTTGGAGGATCTCCAACGACTGATCGGGGACTGCCTGCGGCGTCACGCGTCGCTCACCGAGATGCTGCTGCATGTCGGTACAGAGTTCCGTCTCCAGCAGGACCGGCAGGTGTTCGTGGCGCCAGCAATCCACATGCGGGTGCACCTGGAGCAGCAGCTACTACTTCCGGTCCTGGACCTTCCGCTTGACGACGCAATCGGTGCTCTATCGGCCTTTACCCGCGCTGTGTTGGGACCCAAACGGCCTCATGTGCTGTACCTGCCGGACTTCTTCGAGGGGCTGGCCAGGGTCAGCGAGCAACCTCAGTTGGCGCCAGTTCCCGTGCGTACGGACCTTGACGGCAACGATGCCGCGCAGGGGGAGCGGTTCTCGCCTGCCCAGGAGGCGGCCGTGGACGCGCTCCTGGAGGGTGTGCCAGAGCATGGTGTACGACTGTCCGCCTTACTGCAGCAGACACGGGAGTCGCAGTCGGAGACCGTGGAGGAAACCGACACCGACCGACTGCTGGTCCTTCGGGTAGGCCAGCTGTTCCGGGAGGTACCTGTATCCCAACTGGTGAGCGGGATGCCTACCGTCCTTGCCGTCGACGACGGCATTGAGCTGGACGACGAGGACTTCGGCGGCTGCGATTTCCTCCTCATGAAGACACAGGCCAGTCCAGCAGCACTCCGTGCATCCGGCGACGACCGCTGGTTCGGCATTCCCGATCCACCAGGGCCCCACGCCGCAAGCCCAGAGAGCGGAACGGAGCGGAAGGGCGCATGAACCACGCAGAAGACGTCGCGGATGCGGCGAGGATGGTCGCGTTCGCGATGGGCCGGGGCAGGGTGCCCGCCCATTCGCGCGACTACCACAAGCTCGTGCAGCGCTTCGACGTCGATCCCGCCTTCGCGCACATGGTCCGCATGGTCGCGAAGGGATTCGATCTCACGGTCCTGGACGTAGACCACCGGTCCGGGCTTGTCCTGGGCACCACACCGGAAAGCGAGTTCGCGATCTCGCCCGCCGAATTGGTCAGTGCACCCGCCGACCGGCCGCTGTACTTGCTCGCCCAGTTGACGATCGCCTCGCTGGCCTTTCCTCGGCCGGAGGACCTCGACAACGACGAGCACGTGGGGCGGGTATCTGTGGCCAGGGTGGACGAGCTGGTACGGGCCCACGCCCGAGACATCGAACGCCGCCTGGATGAATCGGGTGTGGACACCGACCCGCCGGCGGGGAAGCCGGGCCTGGAAGCCCTGTGGAGAGCGTATCTCCGGCGTAACGCCACAGGGAAAACCAAGGGCGACCACACGCCGCACGGGGCCACCCAGCGGCTGGTCGAGCGCGCGATCAAGCATCTGGTCGCGTACGGGTTCCTGCGCTGGCTGAATGAAGAGGACGGGGGCACCTACACCACTCACGTCAAATACCGGCTTCAAGTCCGCGATCTCGCGGCGGGCGACATGCTGGAAGAACTCGCCTCCATGGGAATCGCCGCAATGCCCAAGGACAGCCATGGTGCGCCGCCGCCCGCGGCCCACGGAGGTTCCGAAGACGCGCTCCCGGCGCCGGAGCCGCACGCCTTCGACCGCCTTACCTGACCCACGGACCGGAAGGAATCTCCGCGCATGTACGAGCTGAACCGGATTCTGCTGCGGAACTTCGGCCCGCAGGATGCCAGGTACGAGAACGTCGATCTCGATCTGTCCGGCGCCGGCGCCGCTGTTCCCACGGCCTCCCTGATCCCGGCGCCGGGCCACGTGAGTGAGCGGCCCTCACCGGCCAGCTTGGTGATCCTGCAGAACGGCGGCGGCAAGGGTGTACTGATGACCGCGATCATGTCGACCACCGTCCCGTACCGCCATCAGGACGTGGAGACACTGCGCAGCTTCGTGGCCTCCACGGCACAGCCCTCGCACGTGATCCTGGAATGGTCCCAAGCGCGTACGGGGCGTCTGCTGGTCACCGCACAGACCCTGGCCCCCGGTAGCGATGACAGACTGAAGCGCCTGTTCTACAGCTTCCTGCCCGGCGCCGCGCTCACGGCCGATTCCCTGCCCTTCCACCGCGACGGCCACTGGCTGCCCTTTGACGAGTTCGAGACCGAGATCCAGGACCTCAAATCGCGCCACGATGCCCTCGAACTCCACTCCTTCGATACCCAGGAACGGTGGGAGGACCATCAGCGCGGCCTCGGCCTGCAGCCCGAACTCCTCGATGTGCAGCGCCGCATGAACCAGACCGAAAGCGGTGCGGCAGATGCTTTCACGACCTCCAGCGCCGACGGCTTTGTCGACTGGCTTTTGAAGACGGCGAGTGATGACAAGGACTACGTCGAGGTCGGCCAGCTGTTTGCCGCTTATGCGAACGTCATCGGTCAGTACGGAACGTGGCGCGAAGAGCGGGAATTTGCCCGGGCCATGCAGGACTGTTGCGAACAGGTGGCCCAGGCACACAGCAAGCACCAGACATGTCTCACGACCGCCGATGCTGCCGAGCACCGCCTGATCCGGTTGGCAGCGGAGCTACTGGCCTGGTCCCGGCAGCTCACAACGGATCTGGAGCAGAGCACGGAGGCGCTGCGCACGGCGGTGAACGACCACACCGGCGCACAGCGCGCCATGAATGTTGCGGAGCGGACCGTAAGGCATGTCCGGCTGGCGAAACTCAACCTTGAACTGGATTCCGTCACGAACAAGCACGAACTCCTGCGTGAGCAGCGGCGCACAACGCAGCTGGAACGCGATGCCTGGCGCAGCGTTCCGATGGCACTGCGCTACGCAGCCGCCCGCAGCGCGCACGGCAGTGCGCAGACCATCCTGAGGGATGCTGAGCAGGCCGCCGCCCCGTACCTTCTCGCCGCGGATGCCGCCGCCGCGGAGCTACGGGCTGGTTACCGCGCTGCGGAGACGGAAGCGCGCAAGAGGGTCACTGACCTTGCGGAAGCATCACGCGAGGCTCGCGATGACCTCAGCGCCTGGCGAAAGCGTGCCGGCGCGCTGCGAGAAGCTTCCGGATTAGCTCTCGGCGAGATCCAGACACTCCACACCAGCGTGCAGGACTTCGAGGGCGCCCTGGAACAGGCCCAGGGCGCCGGTCTGGTCCAGACGCAGGAGACCGTGGCCTCCGCTGCCGCCCGAGCCGGCGACCAAGCGCAGCACACCAAGCAGCTGGCCGAAGAGGCAAAGCAGCAGCTGGAGCGGGCACGGAAACAGGCGGCAGCCGCCCGCGCGAAACTCCTTCAACAGGAGAAGGACGCCGCTGCCGCGCGCGGCAAGGCAGACGCAGCGGAGCAAGAGATCGAGAAACTGACCGGCGAAGCGGCCGCTATCTGCCGCCAGCCCTTGACCTCCGAACTACTGGAAATCGACACAGCCCACCTTCCCCGTGAGAGCGTCCTGGAGTGGCTGGCCGACCGGATTACCGGATTGGATGAGGCAGCGCGTCGCGCCTTGACGGTACTGTCGGCCTCCGTGACTGAGGCGGCCATGGCGGTCCGCGACGACGACATCCTCCTCCAGGCCCTGGACACCAGCGACGGTCTCCTTCCCCCTGCCGAGCACGTACACCAGTTGTGCACCCTGCTCGACGAGCGCGGCGTCATCGCCCACCCGGGCTGGCAATGGCTACGCGACAACGTCGCCGCCAGCGAACATGCGATGGTCATCACCACCCACCCGGAACTCGTGGGTGGCATCGTGGTGAGCGACGCCGCCGCGCTCGACCAGGCGAGCCAGTACCTGCAACAAGCCCGTCCGCTGCCCACCGCAGCAGTCGCTCTGGGCACCGGCGAACGGATGCTGTCCACGCCGTCCACGGACGGACACGATCGCATAGTGGTGGAACCATCACCCGCGATGCACGACGAGGAGGCCGCCGCGCAGGAGCGCCGAGTCGTCGAGGCGCGACTGGCCGAACGCAGGGCCGTTCTGGAAGAGATCACCTCACGGCAGCAGGACGCGCAGACCCTCGTCGGCAGCACGCGGCGCTGGCTGGACAGTGTCACCGAAATTCCGGTCGCGGCACGTCTGGAGACCCTCCGTCGACGCGTGGCAGATGCCGATGCGGCTGAAGCGACAGCCAAGGAGACCCACAACCATGCGGATGAACTGGACGCCGCCGTCACGACGATGGACAGCGAGCGTGAGGAGCTCCTCGCCGACAGCGCCGAAGCGCAGCGAATCGCAGACGACCTGGGCCGATTGGCCACACGCGAATCCGCGGCGTACACCGCACGAGAACGCATCGACGAGCTGAAACAGCACAATATCGACCGGCGTCGAGCTTGGGAGGAGCTGGACACCAAGTGCCAGCAGGCCGATGAAGACAATCTCGCCCGCGCACGGTCCATCGAGGCGGCCGAGCTGGAGGCCAGCGGCTACGCCAGGGATCGCGACGCCATCACCGCCAGCCCAGAGGCCGATCACACTCAGGGCCTGCAGGGCCCTCCGACAGCGTCCCTGGCCACGCTGCGGCAACGTCATTCCCAAGGTCTGGCGGACCTACATGCGGTGGAGGTCGGCGAGGACCTCCTGGAACGGGCCAGGAAGGCTGAAAGGGATCTGAGTGCCCGTCAGCAGGAGTGGGGCGAGGTTGCGGAAGACGTGCGGGGACGCGCCGACCAACTGACCCACGATCCTCGCGCCAACGATGACGTTCAGCGCGACGCCATCCGCCGCGAGCTGGACGCCACACACACCTCCACCGACAGCCAACTCAACCTTCTCAAAGAGCGATCGGCACTGCTGAAGGCAGACATCGAGAGCGCCCGCCCGCCGAGCGGGGCCTGCTGGCTCGACGACACGGCAGCCGCCGCCTGGACACCCACCGACCTCGATCAGGCCCAACCCCTGCTGACAGCCGCACACGACGCGCTACTCGCGGCTCAAGAGACGGAGCGATCGGCCAAGAAGGCGCGCTCGACAGCGGAGATCGCCGCGAGCCGCGCATCGAGGAACATCGAGGCTCTCAAGCCGGTACTGGCCCGCCTCGACTCCCATACCGCGGCGCTCGACATCGTGCCAGCCGAGACCGCGTACCGGGGCTCGGTCGAAGCCGCCGAAGCCGCCGCAAAGGAAAACATCAGCCAGTACGCCGAATCGCAACGGCTGCGCAGCACCTCGCAACGTCAACTACGAGACGCGGTCAGCGAACTCAAGGACAAGGTCAGCGACGTCTCCTACCAGCATCTCGACATCCCCCTGCGGAAACAGATCTCCGCCCTCGACAGCACCGTGCTGCCCGCACTCGCCGCAGACTGGGCTACCGGCATGGCCCGCCGGGTATCCGCGCTGACCAGCGACCTGGAAGGCGTCGAGAAGACACGCGAGACCGTCGTCTCCCTCCTGGTCAACCACGTCTCCGAGGCCCTGCGCAAATTGGAACAAGCCAGCACGTTCTCCAAATTCCCCGCAGGGACCGGAAAGTGGTCCGAACAGAAGTTCCTGACCATCCGCTACCCCAGGACCGAGCGGACGATGCTGGCCAACCTTATCCGCGAAAACATCGAGCACCTCGCCGCCCGTCCCAAGGCCAAGAGCCTCAAGGGCATCGACATCGTCCTCCGCTGCCTCCACAAGGCGGTGCCACGAGGATTCACCGTGAAGGTTCTCAAGCCCACCGCGTCCCAACGCACCGAGTACGTGCCCGTCGAGAAGATGGCCAAGGTGTTCTCCGGCGGCCAGGAGCTCACTGGCGCCATCCTCCTTTACTGCACCCTCGCCGCGCTGCGGACCTCCCCCGGCCCCCGCAGCCGGACCCGCAACGGCGGACTCCTCGTGCTGGACAACCCCATCGGTCGGGCTAACGCCGAATACCTGGTGGACATCCAGCTGGAAATGGCAGCAGCCCTCGGCATCCAGCTCATCTACACCACCGGACTCGTCGACCACCGCGTCATGACCCGCTTCCCCATGCACGTCCAGCTGCGCAACGACGCCGAAGCCCGCAGCGGCCTGTCCCTGGTGACCGTCAGCGATCAGGTCCGCGCAGCGCTCGTCCCCGCCCCCCGCATCAGCCCCGACCCGGACGCCCCCGTGCCGACGGGCTACCTCAGCTCCGCGCGCTCATACACCAAAGAGGACCAGGCGGGATGATCACCACGCCACACGACCCCATCTCGCTGTCACCCGGCGCGACCCAGCTCAACGCCGCCATCGCCGCACATGCCCAACGAACTACCGTTCCACGCGCCACCGTGATGGAAGCGTTCGCCGCCGCACTGCCAGGTCTGGCCAGCAGCGGCCACGCACGCCCCTCCCTTGCCGCTCTCCTCGAAGAACTGGCTGAAGTCAGCCTGCTGGCGCTGCCCAAGAGCCCCAAGCATTGGGACGTCGGACGCCCGGCGCTCCCAGAATGGATCCGCACGCCCACCGCCCCCCCAAGGGACAACGCGCTCCGACCGGCGCGCGGATCCTGGCGGCCGGAACTGAACTGGGCCTACACAGCTCGACTGACGACCACTCAAATCGACACCCTGCGCCAGATCAACCAGTGGTTCCGCGATATTGGCACTCGCGCACGAACCTGTGAACCCCTTCCACTGCGCGAGCGCTCACACGAGATCTTCGGTGACGAGAAGCGACTCGACACACTCCTTGCAACGTCCCTATTCGCCCCCGAGCGCCTGACGCTGGAGCAACTGGCCGCCTTCCGGGAACCACCGCCGCTCGCGCACTGTCGCCTCGGCGCCGGCCACACCCTCTTGGTCGCCGAGAACAGCGACACCTACGGCACGCTCCGGAGGCTGCTCCTCCCCGACCCTGGCCCCATCGGATACCTCGCCTTCGGCTCGGGGCGCGCTATCGAAGCCTCCATCGCCACCGCCAGTGAGCTCTCCAGCATCCGCCGCATCCTCTACTACGGCGATCTCGACGCGGACGGGCTCTCCATCCCAGCACGCGCCTCCGCCACCGCCGTGCAACAGGGTCTCCCGCCCATCGAACCGGCCAGCAGCCTCTACCGCACGTTGCTGGACCGGTACGGCAACCGAGCAACCAAGGCGGCATACATCGACGATCAACGCGCTCGGCTGTTGGTTTCATGGCTGCCAGCCACGTGCAGAGAGCAGGCCCGAGACCTTCTCGTGTCCGGCCAACGCATTGCCCAGGAAGCCCTCAACCGTAACGATCTGAAAACGGAGGCGAGTTGGCGGGACTGGTCAGCGTGAACCCACCGTGGCGGCCGACACGCCGCGCACCATACAGCCACTGCGGAGATTGCCCCGAGGTCTGAGGACAACCCCGGCCGCCTGCAGATGAACCGGCGGCACCACGCCGATCGGGGGAAGTCGGCCTCACTGCTATGCGCTGGACTTCAGGTTCCCGTGGTTCATGGCCAATTGGCCTCCACTGACCTGGGGTTACCCCAGTGGCGGCGGCGTCGGAGAGGTGGTCATTTCCCGGGTGTCGTGGCCACTTCCTACGGGATGGCGATCAGCGCGAGCCTGTGACCTGCATAGGCTCGCGGTTGGTCGCCGAGTGGTCAAGATCGCAGGGAAGTGGCCTCGTATCCGGGGAACCTACTTGGACATCTGCTTACAGCGCGCCGCTGATCACACCCTTGCGAAAGGCCTCCCACTCCTCTGCGGTGTAGCACAACGCCGGCCGTGTGGGGTTCTTGGAGTCCCGTATAGCGACGCCTCCGCCGGGGAGGTCGGTCATCTCCACGCAGCCCTCGCCCCCGTCGCTGAAAGGCGACTTGCGCCAGGGGGCACTGCTCAGGTCGATCGAGTACAGCTCGGACTTGTCGGTCACGTGTCTGCCCCTTCCATGATCTTCTTGATGGCCTCTCGGGACTCGTCCACGGGGAGCGCTGCGACGACGACGCGGTCGAACGCGTCCTCGAAGATTTGCACCTCGGCGGGATCCTCCACGAAGTGCGTGCCCCGCAGGTTCTCCGTGCTGACGACGGTCGGCCACGGCGCGGGGAACTGGAAGAGGGTGAAGGGCCCGAGCATCGCCGACGTGGGGGCGGACACGCTGGGGATCACCTGGATCCGTACGTTCGGCAGTTCGGTCATGTCCAGCAAGTGCGACAACTGGTTGCGCATCAGGTGCGGACGCGAGGCGAACCGCTGGTGCAGGGCCGTCTCGCCGATGACAGCCCAGAACTTCAGCGGGTTCTCCGGTCGGGTGAGAATCGACTGCCTGGCCTTGCGGATCTCGACCAGCGCGGCGACCTCCTCCGGTGTCCTGGTGATCGCCGTGGCCGTGATGATCTCCCGGGCGTACTCGCCGTTCTGGAACAGGCCCGGGATGATCGCTGGGGCACAGGTCCGCACGCTCTCGGCGTCGGCCTCGATGCTGATGTAGTCCCGGTATGCATGGGCGGGAACGTCTCCGTACGTCTGCCACCAGCCGGTCTTCTGCGCGTCCGCCGCCAATCGGCTCAGGGCCGTGGCCACCTCGGGATCGGTGATCCCGTACTTCTCCAGCAGCATCCCGACGTCCTCGGGACGGATGCGCGCCTTGGCGTTCTCGATCTTGGAGATCTTGGCCGGGTCCCAGCCCATGGCCGTCGCGGCGACCTCCACGCTCATCTTCGCTTCGTTCCTGAAGCGGCGAAGTTGGTCGCCCAATCGCCGCCTTCGCACGGTTGGAAGGACTTTGTAGTTGGCCATACGGCGAGTTTGACACCCCAAAACTCTTCAAGTCCAGAGACTGCTGATTGCTTTCTTGGAAAGTTCGACTTCATGGTTGAAGTAGAGACCCCTGGAGGTGCATTCTGCCGTAGACGGAGACGCCGCGCAGCCAAGTAGCGCATATCGCTGGTTGGTGACGTCCTCGTACCCCCATGGCCAACCCAAGGAAGGCCCACCATGGCCATGCCTTTGCATGATCCGGCGCCTCGCGGCGTCCCCTCCTGGCTCGCTCTCGGCGTCCTTGTACGGGACACCGCCGCCCGCCGCATCGGCGTCGCCCAACTCTTCAGAGGCGACCTGGGTGACCTGAACACCGATCGGCCGACGGCTCGGTCCACGCAGGTGCTCCTGCGTCCGCTCGACGGTGGCGAACCGTGGTGGACACACCTGGCCGACGTCACACAGCCCGCCGACTCCGTACAGGTTGGATGACCTTCCCCGTGACGCGTCCCCCGGACTTGAGCCAGCCGCAACGCCATCGCGGCGCCTGGCTGACAGGGCATGCCAGGCGCCACAGCAGAGCCAAGACTCGAACTCGCCGAAGGAGGAGCAGATGCCTGAACGTGGCTTACGTGTCCTCCTGCTCAGCGAGGACGGCATGCCCGCCGATGACCATCGAGAGCTCAACGTACTGCTGGTGGTTGACGGCATCGTCCACGACCCGTCTGGCCGCCGTCCCCCGGAACGGCTGGAGCTGCGCCTCTCTTCCAAGGCGCTGGCCGACCTGGGGGCGCAGATCAAGGCGTTCCAGCAGGCCCAGTTTGTCCAGGCACGAGTTCGGGCTGAACGAGAGGGCGAGGACCCTCAGCAGGGCCAAGCCGAGTGCGAGCGGGCGGCCGAGGTCGCCACAGACAGTTCCCGCGTGGACACTGGCGTTCTCCAACGCATCGTGGTCGCCCTACACGAGAGGGATTCCGGTCCGACGCAGCCGCCTGAACCACCTCGTCGTGCGTGAGAGCGCTTACTCAGTGGACAAGCGAGGGAGGCGAGAAAACCGCCCATGGAGTGTGAGCGGATGACTACACTGCGGTCGGTGAACGCTCGTTGGACCCGCCGGTGCGCTCCGTTCCGGCGCGGACAGCAAGGAACTGGCCAACGACGCCATCGCATCGAGCGACCTCCATGTGGACACCGTCCCGACGTCTGTCCTGTCAGGACGAGCACGGCGTCCGCCCCGTGCACCATCGAGGGGAAACCGCTCCCCAACGCACGCGTGTACGTCCTACCCGCTATGTGCTGTCCAGAGAGGCCCTCAATCCCATGACCGAATGCCACCGTCGCTTCCGAAGTCCCATGGAGGGATTAGCGTGATCAACACGTCTGCCGACAACACCACCGCATCGAGGACGGACGACGAAGCAGCCGTGTTGCGGGCTGCCATGGTGAAGGAACTCCGCAACCTGGACGCGATCACATCCGAGCCCGTGGCCGCTGCCTTCACGGCTGTGTCGCGGCACATGTTCGCCATCGACGAGCCGCTGGAGAAGGTGTACGACGCGGACCGCGCGCTGGTGATCAAGCGTGACCAGGACGGCACGGCTCTTAGTTCCCTGTCGGCCGCTCACATCCAGGCGGTGATGCTGGAACAGGCCGGGATCGAGCCGGGCATGCGGGTGCTCGAAGTGGGCTCAGGGGGCTTCAACGCGGCTCTCATCGCGGAACTCGTAGGCCAGGACGGGACGGTGGTCTCCGTTGACATCGACGCGGAGATCGTCGGGCGCGCCCGCACCTGCCTGGACGCGGCCGGCTACGGCCAGGTCGAGGTGGTGCTGGCCGATGCCGACGCGGGTGTGGACACGCACGCGCCCTATGACCGGATCGTGGTCACGGCAGGAGCGTGGGACATCCCCTCGGCATGGCGGGAACAGTTGTCCGAGCGCGGCAGGATCGTCGTCCCGCTGCGCATGAGGGGGCTCACCCGCTCCATCGCCTTCGACCAGGACGGTGAGGGGCTGCTGGTCAGCGACAGCTACCGCCTGTGCGGTTTCGTGCCCATGCAGGGAGCCGGCGCCTACACCGAGCGGCTGGTCCGGGTCGATGAGGGCATCGCGCTGCGAGTCGACGACCAGCAGCAAAACTTCGACATCGAGGCCCTGGCAGCCGCCGTGCGGACGCCGCAGCTGGAGCTGTGGTCTGGAGCGGCGTTCGACCTGCCCGACGAGCTGGAGCTGTTCCTGACGGCCAGTACGCCCGAGATGGTGATGCTGCACGGCAGCCAGGAGGTCGTCGATCAGGGCCTCCTCGCTCTGTCGGTGACTCGCGGCGTGCCCGCGCTGGTCGACGGCGGCAGCATCGCGTACCGGACCAAGCGGCCCAACGCGGCGACCGGCGGGTTCGAGAGCGGCGTTCTCGCTCACGGCCCCGACGCGCAAGCGGTAGCGGAGCGGTACGCCGATTTGCTGCGCCGGTGGGCGTCCGATCACCGGCGGCGCGGTGCAGCCCTCCTCCGGTACCTGCCGATGCCCGCCGGCACAGCTGAACCGGCCCCAGGAGTTATCGCCAAGCGGCTTGGCGCCGTCGAGATCTCCTGGCTCTAGGCTCCCGGCCCCGGCAGACCGTCGCGGGCGCGGGGAAACCAGCACCACCCAACTCACAAGGAGGAACGCGTGTCTGTTGTCCCCACTGACGGCGTGGCGACCACGGTCGCCCCGTCCGCAACCGGCCATGAGGCGGAGGACTTCGACGGCTGGGACCTGGATGTCTCCATCGTCGAGTCCGGTCCCGAGGCCGACAGGCTCATTCAGATGACCGACGACGGCTGCGGCCAGACCTGCCAGTCCGCCTGCTCGACGACCTGCCCGTAGCGGGCCATCCGCATTTCCGACAGCCGCGGTGTCCGGCCGCTGCTGAGGCCGGACACCGCACTTCGATGGAGGTCGCCGGTGTATCAGTTCCTCGATGCCGCGATGGTGCGCGCAGTGGCCTGGCCGCCGGGCCACCCCATACCGTCGTGGCCCGACCTGGTCGGCGAGGCAGACGCAGCGGAGTCCTGGCGGCCGTGGCTGGAACAGGCCCTGCGGATACCCGGCTTCGCAGCGGCCTTGGAGCAGGCCACGCCCGTGCTGGCCCGCCGCGTACGAGACATCTGCGCAGGGCGGGAACTCCCCGAGAACGCCGTTCGCAAGGCGGTGATGGCGGTGATGCGCTACGTGCTGCGCGCTTCGGGACGGGCCACCCCCTTCGGCCTGTTCGCCGGGGTAGCCCCGGTGGAGGTCGCCGAGACGACGGCAGTACGCCTCGGTACCCGGCACCGGGCCATCGCGGGGCCGACGGCCGAGTGGCTCACGGCGGTCATCGAACGCCTGGAGGCCGAGCCCGCGCTCCAGCCGCACCTGACGGTCCAGGCCCATGCGCTGGTCGTCAAGCGGGACGGTCATCTGGTGCTGGAACACCGCAGCTCCGGCCCCTCCGGTGGGGCGCCGGCCCATGTCCGGGTCCGCGCCAGCACTCCCGTCGCCTCGGCCATGGACGCGGCGCGCAGCCCCATCCTGCTGGCCGACCTTGCGGGCAAGCTCGCCAGCGAGTTCCCCGGCGTGCCCGCCGACGTTATCGCGCGCCTGCTGGCGGGCCTGGTCGACCAACGTTTCCTGGTCACCAGCTTGCGCCCCCCGATGACGACGGCGGACCCACTCGGACATCTCCTTGCCACCCTGCCCGCCCAGACGGTCTCTGCCGTGGCCGAGACCGGCAATCAGTTGCGCGAGATCGCCGACGGAATGGCACGGCACAACACCGCCCCCACTTCCGATCTCGCACACACCGAGCGTGGGCGGCTCACCGCCGCCATGCGGAACCTCGCCCCTGTCTCCGGGCCCGCGCTCACCGTTGATCTGCGGCTGGAGGGTGGGGTGACAGTCCCGCGCCTGGTCGCGGAGGAGGCCGCGCGGGCGGCGAACGTGCTGACGAAGCTGGCCGGCCGCCCCGCCCTCAGCGCCGCATGGGTGACCTGGCACAGCCGCTTCCTGGAGCGCTACGGCCCACGCGCCCTCGTGCCGCTCCTCGACGCCGTGGACGGCGACATCGGACTTGGCTACCCGGCCGGCTTCCTCGGCGCACCCCCGGCCCCGTCGGGCAGAACGCCGACCGAGCGGGATATCAAGCTGCTCAACCTCGCCCAGAACGCGGCGCTGCGCCGACAGCACGAGATCGCACTCGATGAGACCACGGTCTCCGACCTCGCAACCCCAGTCCCCGATGCGCGCGTCCAGCCGACCACGGAACTGACCGTGCGCGTCCACGCCACCAGCCCCCGTGCCCTGGACACCGGAGACTTCACGCTGGCGATTGTCGGGGTATCGCGCACCGCCGGCACCACCGTCGGCCGTTTTCTGAACCTGCTGGATGCCGGTGACTGGGAGCGCATGGCGAAGACGTTTGCGACCGCGCCCGGCACGAACGAGGGCGCGCTGACCGTACAGATCTCCGCGCCCCCGCTGTATGCGAGCGCCGAGAACGTCGCCCGGACCCCCCGCGTCATGCCCACGCTGCTCGCCCTGGGCGAGTGCCGCGACCACGGCGACGAGCCCGGGATCAGGCTGGAGGACATCGCCGTAACCGCGGACGTGGACCGCCTCTACCTGCTCTCCGTCTCCCGCCGTCGCCCGCTGGAGTTCGTGACGCTCAACGCGGTGGAGCCGACCCGCTACACGCATCCTCTGGTGCGCTTCCTCACCGAAGCCACTGTCGCCCTGAGTATCCCCTGCACTCCCTTCGACTGGGGAGCCGCAGCCGGGCTGCCGTTCCTGCCCGCGCTGCGCCACGGCCGTACGATCCTGTCTCCGGCACGCTGGCGGCTCATGGCCACCGACCTGGCCAGCGACGATGCGGAGTGGGCGGAATGGGACGAGTCCCTGGCAGCATGGCGGAACCAGGTCGCCGCCCCGAGCACGGTCTACGTCGGCGACGGCGATCAGCGCATCCGCCTGAACCTTGCCGAGTCTTCCCACCGGGCCCTCCTGCGTGCGCACATCCAGCGCGACGGCACCGCCATGCTCCGCGCCGAGCCGGCCGCCGGTGCGGCGGGATGGGCAGGCGGGCGCGTCCACGAGATCGTCATCCCCATGGCCTCCGCCACAAAGCCTGGACCGGCCCCGCAGGGGCTGGACGCCGCGCAGGCGGTCGCGCGTGATCATGGCCATCTGCCCGGGTGCGGCGGGCGGTTCTTCGTCAAGCTGTATGGCCGTCCGGATCACTACGGCAGCATTCTCACCCACCATCTGCCCGCTCTGCTGGGTGAGTTAAGCGATGAGGTGCGGTGGTGGTTCCTGCCCTACCGCGACCCCGAGGACCATCTGCGGCTGCGGCTGTCCGTTCCCGTCGGCGCCGCCGCGACCGCTACTGCGGTGATCGGAGCGTGGAGCCAGAGGCTGCGTCGGACCGGTCTGGTCGCCCGGGTGCAGTGGGACACGGACTTCCCCGAGACCGCCCGCTTCGGCGGCGCGGCGGCGATGGACTCCGCCGAGGCGTACTTCGCCGCGGACTCGCAGGCCGCCGTCGCGCAGATCGCGGCGAGCGCGGCGAAGGGCGGCCCCGATGCGCGAGCCCTGACCGCCGCCAGCATGCTCGACCTCGTGACGGGCCTCATCGGCAACCCCGCCGAGGCGATGACGTGGCTGGTCACCCACGCACGGACGACGACCACGCCTCCGGCCCGCGCCCTCTACAACCAAGCCGTCACCCTGGCCAACCCGAATCACCAAAGGCGTCTCGCCAGCCAGCCCGGGGGCGAGCAGATCGTCACGAGCTGGTCGCGGCGCCGGGACGCGCTGGCCGCCTACCGCACCGCTCTCGTTCAGGCGGGGACAGCAGATGCCACCGCTCTGCTGCCCGAACTGCTGCACCTGCACCACACCCGCATCGTCGGAGTCGACCTGGAGGCCGAACGCCAATGCCTGCACCTGGCCCGCGCCGCGGCGCTGAGCTGGACCGCACGAGCGCGGGGAACGTCATGAGACCGAACCCGGAGGCGCTGGACGCGGCCGATACGATCGCCGTCGCACTGACCGACCCGCGCACCGCCTGGGCTGCGGCGCCGCCCGGCGGCCGGGCGTGGCCACAGTCTCTGGCCGGTGGCGCGGCGGGCGTCGCCCTGCTGCACATCGAGCGCGCCCAATCCGGCCGCGGTGACTGGGCCACGGCGCACGCCTGGCTGTCCTCGGCCGCCGCCGGCAACCTGACCGCCGCGGCCAACGCGGGCCTGTACATGGGAGCCCCTGCCCTGGCATTCGTCCTGAACGCCGCCGCCGGCTCCTCCGCCCGATACCAGCGCGCGCTGGAGAAACTGGACGCCGCCACCATCACGGTCACCCGGCGCCGCCTCGCCGACGCCCACGCCCGCATCGACCAAGGCGACCGCCCCACCATGAAAGAGTTCGACCTGATCCGCGGCCTGGCCGGGCTCGGCGCCTACCATCTGGCCCGCCATCCGCACCACGAGGTCACCCACGACGTACTGGCCTACCTGGTGCGCCTGACCGAGCCGCTCTCCGGTGATGGCCTCCCGCCGTGGTGGACGGATCTGTCACCCAACGGCAAGCCACACCCCGACTTCCCCGGCGGGCACGGGAACTTCGGCCTGTCCCACGGCATCGGCTCCGTCCTCGCCCTGCTGTCCCTCGCCCTCCTGCGGGGCCTCGCCGTCACCGGCGCGGGGGACGCGGCCGAGCGCATCTGCGCCTGGACCGACCAGTGGCGCCAGTACGACGACGCAGGGCCCTGGTGGCCGGGCTTCGTCACCCTCGACCAAGTCCAGCAACGGCGGGTCGATCCGAGCCTGCGGCCACGTCCCTCATGGTGTTACGGCATCGCCGGCACCGCCCGCGCCCAGCAACTCGCAGGCATGGCCCTGGGCCACACCGCCCGTCAGCGGGCCGCGGAGACCGCGCTGCTCACCACCCTGCGCGACCCGGCCCAGCTTGACCTCCTGCCCGAAATCGGGCTCTGCCACGGCAAGGCCGGGCTGCTCCAAGCGGCCTGGCGCATGGCCGCCGACGCCCGCACTCCCGGCATCGCCGCGGAGATCCCCCGCCTCGCCGCCCGGCTCACCGGCCCGATCACCCAGCCCCTGACCGACCCCGAACTCCTCGACGGCGCCGCCGGCGCCGCACTCGCGCTGCACACCCTCGGCACCGGCACCGCCCCCACCACGGGCTGGGACGCCATCCTCCTCCTGGCATAAGAGACGGAGCTGACCGGAATGGACACACCGTGGCGGCAACTCAACGTCGCTTTCCCCCACTGGGCCACCGCCGAGCACACCGCCCTCACCCACCTCGCCCCGCGCATGGCCGCAGCCGAAACCGAAGGGCTCATCGCTGCCTGGTTCTTCATCCGCAAAGCACCCTGCTGGCGGATCCGCTACCAGCCCGCCGACGACCCCACCAAGACGGAGACGCAGCTCCTGCGCGAGATCGGACGCCTCCAGCAGGAAGGGCACATCAGCGCCCTCACGCCCGTCATCTACGAGCCCGAAGTCCACGCATTCGGCGGGCCACAGGCCATGGCCACCGCACACCGCCTCTTCCATCTCGACAGCCACCACTTCCTGGACCACCTCACCCAGAACCCGGGCGACGGACACCGCCGCGAGCTGTCGATCCTCCTGTACACGGCCATGCTCCGCGCCGCCGGCCTCGACTGGTACGAACAAGGCGACGTATGGGCACGCGTCGCCGACCACCGCGACCCACCCCAACCGCCCCCCGCGCACCGACTCAGGAACCTCCAGGCCGGGCTTCGGCGGATCATGGGCGCGGACATCACCTGCCTCACCCGCGAAAGCGCGACGCTGACCGTCGCCGCCACGTGGCCGCAGGCATTCACCACCGCAGGCCGCGAACTGGCCGATCTCGCCATGGCCGGACGGCTTCACCGGGGGCTGCGCGCCGTCCTGGCTCACCACATCATCTTCGCCTGGAACCGACTCGGACTCCCGCACACCGCCCAATCCATCCTGGCCACCACCGCCAAAGCCATCGTCTTCGGGCCGCCCGACGCCAACACCGAGCAAGAGCCCCGGGAAGGACAGACATGGCCCCCAGCAGCACGGTGATCAGCAACCGGACGCTCGCCTGGTTCCCCCTCGTCGCCCGGCCGCGCCCGGCCTGCACCCCATTGCACCAGCGCGTGGCCGACCTGTGCGACCGCGCACGCGCGGCCGACCAGAACAGCGACACGGGGGAGGCGTCCGCCGTGTTCAACCTGTCCGCGCTCCTCGCCTCGGACGTCGGCCTGCCTGACCTGGCCCGCCACTGGTGCCACCGGCACGCGAACGTCTACCTGCGCGCCCACCCCCTCGACGCCAAGGCCACACGCCGCGCCCTGGAACCGCTGGTCAACCTCGTCCGCCTCCACATCCGCGACGGCGACGGCGAACGCGCCTTCACCCTCATCGAGTCCCTCTTCACCGCCGTCAACACCCGCACCGGCACCACCATCGACGGCATCACCATCCCCGCAGCCACCCTCACCACCTCGTCAGAGGCACACCAGGACGTCCGCAAGTGGCTGTGGGCTGTCCTGCTGTCCACCGGCTCCCGAGCCTTGGCCGTCGCCGGCCGCTGGGACGACGCCCACACCCAACTCCGTCGCTACAAGGGCATCGGCCGCCGCATTCTCGACGGCCGCCAAGTCGCCGTCCTCGCCCACGCCACAGCCGGCGACCACAGCGGCGCCCTCGCCCTGTTGGAGGACACCACACCGGGCGAGCCCTGGGAGAACGCCGTCACCACCTGCTTGACCGCCCTATGCCGACACCACGCCCAGCAGCCGACCGACCACGACCTTGCCGCCCTGCTCGACCGCTACCAGCACCTCGACCGGGCCCCGGCCTGGCCGTCTTCCACACCCGCCTCGCCCTGTCCGCCATCGACGCCACCGGCGACATCAACCACCCAACGGCGCGCCACATCGCCACCGACCTCATCCACCACACCACCTCAACCTGCAACGGCTACACCGCCCGCGACCTCCTCGCTCACGACGCCTGCGCCAGCCTTCTCACCACCCACCAAGCGCACGACCTCACCGAGATCATCGACCTGTGCGCGCTCGGATCCGGCGACCTCCCCGCACCCCTGCGGACCGTCCTGTCAGCCGCGCTGGACACCAGCGAATCGGTGCTCACCCGCACGCTCACGGACCATCCTGTCGACAGCGACCCGGTATCGTGAACGACGCGTAGAGGACTTCGCGCAGCCCGTCGACCAGCACAAACCCGGTCGGTGGCTGGCGTATTACGCTAATCGCCAGAGGCACACGCCACTCGAGGAGACAGACCGTGACGGCCATCGTCGACGAGCTGAGGTGGCGCGGGCTGATCGCCCAGTCCACTGACGAGGACGCATTGCGCAAGGCTCTCGCGGACGGCCCCGTCACGTTCTATTGCGGCTTCGACCCGACCGCGGCGAGCCTGCACGTCGGCCACCTGGTGCAGGTGCTCACCCTCCGTCGGCTCCAGCAGGCCGGGCACCGGCCGTTGGCGCTCGTGGGCGGCGCGACCGGCCACATCGGTGACCCGCGGCCGACTGCCGAGCGCACCCTGAACGACCCGGAGGTCATCGCCGAGTGGGTGACCCGGCTGCGCGCGCAGATCGAGCCGTACCTCTCCTTCGAGGGCGACAACGCGGCGACCATGGTGAACAACCTGGACTGGACAGCGGGCCTGTCCGTGATCGAGTTCCTCCGGGATATCGGCAAGCACTTCCGGGTCAACAAGATGCTCACCAAGGACTCGGTCGCCCAGCGCCTGGCGTCCGCCCAGGGCATCAGCTACACGGAGTTCAGCTACCAGTTGCTTCAGGGCATGGACTTCCTTCAGCTGTACCGGCGGTACGGCTGCACGCTCCAGACGGGCGGTAGCGACCAGTGGGGCAACCTCACGGCCGGACTGGATCTGATCCACCGCCTGGAGCCGAACGCCGAGGTGCACGCGCTCGCGACGCCCCTGATGACGAAGGCGGACGGCACCAAGTTCGGCAAGACGGAGACCGGCACGCTCTGGCTCGACCCGGAGATGACCACGCCGTACGCGTTCTACCAGTTCTGGCTGAACACGGACGACCGGGACATCTCCCGGTACATGCGCATCCTCTCCTTCCAGTCCCGCGAGGAGTTGGAAGAATTGGAGAAGGTGACCGAGGAGCGGCCGCAGGCCCGTACCGCGCAGCGTGCGCTCGCCGAGGAGCTGACCACGCTGGTGCACGGCGCCGGCCAGTGCGCCGCCGTGATCGCCGCGTCGAAGGCGTTGTTCGGGCAGGGTGAGCTCGCCGCACTCGACGAGGCGACGCTGGCCGCCGCCGTTGCCGAGCTGCCGAACGCCAAGGTGAGCGAACTCGGCCCGGTCACTGACCTGTTCGCGGAGGTCGGCCTGGTGGCGAGCAAGTCGGCTGCCCGCCGCACCGTGAAGGAGGGCGGCGCCTACGTGAACAACGTGAAGGTGACCGCCGAGGACGCGGTGCCCACGGCCGACGAGTTGCTGCACGGGCGCTGGCTGGTGCTGCGCAGGGGCAAGAGGAATCTGGCGGCGATCGAGGTCACCGGAACCTGAAGCAGACCAGGAAACGGAGTTCAGCCGTGAGCATCGGGAATATCTCCGGCTCGTGAAGCGGCGAGGCGAGCAAGCTCGTCGGCATCAACCCTCGGACCGGTCATGCCGCTGCGCACCATGGTCGCCGAGACAGTGGGGCCGACCCGTAAGCACTTCCGCGATCTTCTCAGCCCAGCGAAGCCCAACGCAGCCGGATCAGGGGACCGTCCGCTGAGTGCATCAGCGTCGTGAAGTGGTCGACGAGGCTGGCGACTGCGGTGGGGTTGTGGATGACCGCGCCGATCTCCAGGTTGTCGGTGTACGCGTTGTCAGTAAGGTTCGCGCTGCCGAGTAGAGCGGTGCCACGGTCGGCGGCGATGACTTTGGCGTGCATGCTGCCACGCCAACGGCCAGGGCCGTGCCGCTGGTCATTCGCCCACTCCCAGAGGTGCACGTCCGGATGGAAGCGCAGTTCGTAGAACGCGGCACGCCCGTCCGTGTTCCCATTCAGCCTGCCGCCGGAGGAGCGCACGGTCTCCAGGACCAGATCCACGCACACTCCGCGGTCTGCCGCTGCTCCGATCTCGCTGACGATCTCCCGAACACCGAACGCGGCGTAGCTGGTAACCAGAAGTGTGTTGGTGGCGGCACGGATCACCTCGACGGCAACAGATGCGGTCAGCCTGATCGGGACTGCGTCACTCACGGGGCCGGAGACCGCGATTTCGACACGGTGAGAGGTGCGGTCGAGCTCGTACCGGTTGCTGGCGGCTTCGAGGGCCAAGGCTACCGCCGGACCGGACACCTGCGGATCGGTGGCCATCCATGAGGACAGCAGCAGCTCAGCGCGCGGTCCGAGCCCCGCGCCCGGGTGTGCGGCGACAAGGCGGGATTCGGTCCGCTCATCGGGAGCCACGATGGTGCGTAAGACTCTGATCCAGGCGGCGAGGTGGGTTTCGGGGAGGCTGGCGACCAGCCCGGAGAGCACTTCGGGCAGCGAGGGCGCGGTCTGAGGGCCATCGAGGCTGGTCATGCCGTAAAGAAGTCTGCGAAGAACCCGCCCGGCCGGCCGCTGAATGTTTCGACGAGCAGTTCGCGGTCCAGGAAGTGGTTGCCGCGCTCACAGGAGGTTTCCGCGGCGAACAGGCAGGCGTGGCAGGCCGCGCCGTGCAGGCGGCCGTGCGCGACCGGGTTGTGGTCGGCACACAGGGGGTCCGAGCCACACAGCCGCGCGGCTTCAAGCGCTTGGTCGATCAACTTGCCGAGCCGGTACTGTCCGCCGAGGGTGACCAGGCCTCCAAGGGTGCCCTCGCTGTCGGGAGCCGCGGTGTACAGCAGGATCCCGGCCATCGGGTCCTCGCCGGAGCGTGCGTAGATCCGCTCGCCGATTCCGGCGGCGCCGTACCCGCATTCGAGGGCGAACTCGCGGATCAGGACGTGGGCGAAGGTGTGCAACAAGAGGTAGCGGATACCCGGCCAGTCCGCTTCTGTCCGGCGCTGGGCGCACCACTTCTCGTGCGCCTTCATCAGGGTCTTGGCGCGCCGGATGACGCTCGGGTCCTGTTCCCAGGCGGTGACCCGCTGTTCGTCGAAGCGCAGGAAGATCCCCTCGCCGCGGGTTTCCGCACACGGCACCCAGGACGGTGCGGCGCTGGACAGCGGGGCACGGTTCTCCTCCAGTACGAGGCCGCCGCTGGTCGCGGAACCCCATTCCGGCGCATCGATCCGGCTGAACCCATACAGGGCGGATACTTCACGCAACCGCTTGACGAGGCGCACCTGGCCGAGCCAGTCACGGTGCGAGGCCGGGACGGCCTCCTCGCTGACGCTGAAGTCGGGATGGTTCTGTGGGCTGCCGGTGAAGGCGAGCCATTCCGGTCCGGCGATGTCGAGCGCGTCGACGTCCTCGGCGACAGGGGCCTGGTTCGCGTTCTGGCGCCGTTCGATCGCGTTGAGCACCATGTCCGTGCCGAACCGCTCGAGTTGCGGCCACATCACCTGGGTCGGCAGGACCAAGCGGGCGGTCTCGCGTGGCAGCTGTGCCGCTACGCGCAGCCCGGCCCAGTGTTCAGCCACGGCGCTGTCCACCGGGTCATCGGCGTGCGGGATGGAGAAGACCCGCAGCTGCATCGCGAACCAGCCGTTCGTCGCGCCCAGCGCCATCGTCCGGGTTTGCTCGTCACAGGGTTCGAAGATGCCCAAATGAGGGTGTCGACCTCGGCAGGCCGGGAGCACTTGCTCGCTGCGGGTGCCGATCGCCTCGGCCATGGACCGGGAGTTCACATCGCAGGAGCATTCGACGAAGATGTTCGCAGCCTCGCCGGTCGTGCCGCGCTCGACCAGCTTCAGTGTGTGGTCCGCCCCGTGCTGCGCTCCGCGGTGGACGAAGTACATCCATGGGAAGTCGTCCACGTGGCCTGCCGGGCAGGCGGAGACGAACCTCGCCGGTACCGCGGTCGGCCTTTTGTGACCGGTCCCACGGCAGGAGTGGACGTAGCGGGTCCGGTCGGGCGCGTAGCTGTTGGGCAACAGGTGAAACAGTCCCGAGCCGGCCGGGGCGAGTCGATTGCACCGGTTGTCGGTACAACGCAGCCAACCGGGAAAGACCGCGACGGGCACCCCAATCCGGGACCAGCCGCCGGTGGGATTGTTCTGGTCCTCTGGCGTGTACGGCGGCATCCGCAGGTTCTGTACCTGGGCTCCGAGTTTGCTGCGCACCGCCGCGAGCAGCCGCTCCTCCGGCACAATAGCGGCCTCCTCCAACTCCCACTCGTCGAGTCCGAGGATCATCACCGACAGGTTCGGCAGGTCCGCGACCGAGCCAACGCCGTAGGTGTGCAGCAGCTGGCTGGGCCTCAACTCCCCGACCCGCAGATTGCTCGCCGACTGCGAGCTGTCCGCAGTGATGGTCATGGCAGCTCCCCTTCGTGTCCGGGTCCGTCGGTATCCGGGTTCGCGCGCGGAAGGTACGGATGCTCCTCATGGCCGTCGGCGCTACCTGGCGCTGCTCTCAAAATCAGCCGGATACCCGGTTCGACTTCGCGAAGCGAGGTCGGGCAAGTGGTGCGTTTCCACGGGCCGGAGTCCGGGCTGTGCAGGAGCCCGACGATGTCATCGGTCTTACCCTTGGCGTCGAAGGCGAGCCTGGTCGCCGGGCGCCGCTGCTCGCGCGCCCACATATCCAGGACGCTGTCGAGTTCCTCGCGTACTCGGGTCGCAACGGCCCGATCAGTGGCGACCTCACCCGCCCGGCGTTCCAGGTAGCGCACGATGTGGTCGGCCTTGCTCCCACGCGTGTCGAAGGTCTGCGCACCGAGATTGCCGTTGTCTCCGGCCTCCAGGTTGCGGGCCAGCGCAACGAGTACACCGGTAAGGCCGCGATCTATGGCGCGCTCCGCGAACGGGGTGACCGAAAGGGCCTCCACGTGCCGGTACACGGTGGCGTGGAAGTGTTCAAAGGTTTCGTAGTGCGACAGGTCGCGTGGGCGGGCCCAGTTGAACACAGTGAACACCAGTCCGGGGGCGGCCCTACCGACGCGGCTGGTGGCCTGAATGTACTCAGCTGTGGATTTAGGCTGGTTGGCCACGACCATGACGCCGAGCCGGGAGACGTCGACTCCGACAGCGATCATGTTGGTGGCCAGGAGCACATCGATCGGCGTCAGCTTGTTGGCCCGGGGGAAGGTGTACTCCAACTGCTGGAGAATCTCCGGGATCCGCTCCGAACTCAGGCGCGAAGTGAGTTCGTCGAGCCGCAGGTCGTAACGTCGGGACAGACCCCGTTCGTTGATCCGTTCCAGCCGGGTGGAAACATCGTCCTCGACCGAAAGCCGCATGCCGCCGAGGTCGCGCAGACTGTTGAAGTAGCCGACCAGCGTCATGTACGGGTCGGTCGCCGGATTGTGCCCGTACTTCTTGTGTACGGTCTGCGCGGCGGCGAGCACAGCGACGTACACACGGATCATCGTGGACTTCGTACGCACCCCCTGCGCGCAGATCCCGATGTAGCGGCGGCCCGGATGCGAATCCGTGGGCCGCTGCCGGGCGAAGAAGCTGTCACCGATCTCAAGGCCCTGCGGCGGAAACACCTCTGCGCGCCGGTCGAACAAGGCGTGGATCTGGCGTTCGGCACGCCGGATGGTGGCCGTGGAGGCGATCACCTTCGGCCGCGCAGATTTTCCCGGCACATACTCCCAGGTAGCCAGCCGGTCCACGGCAGCCTCATACAGGCCAGTCAGCGAACCGAGCGGACCGGAGATCAGGTGCAGCTCATCCTGCACAATGAGGTCCGGCGGGCGCACCGGGGTGGCCGCAGTAAGCGACGCGGCGGGATGGCGCCCCTCCGCCAGGTGATGTGTTGCCTCCCAGTCCTCTTCGACGACCTGAGCCGTGACATACCCGTGCCGGGAGCAGTGCCGCGAGGCCCGCCCGAACAAGGCTTGAGTACGCCCGTTCCAGGCCAGCTGCGCAAACTTATCGACCGTCGCGATCACCAGACTCGGCAGCAGCCGGTAGATCTCCTCGTCGACCACGACGACCGGCAGGCCCTCCCCGCTCAGGTCACCACCACCGAACGGGCAGGCGAACAGTTCCGGGCAGCGCAAGTAGGTACGGCGCAGCGTCTTGTCGACCTCGACGTCCCGGCCCTTCTCAAGCTTGGTGCCGCACCACGGGCAACTGGTGAGCTGATAGGGCGAACCGGAATTCTGCGCCGGCCGACCGCTGGCCCGGCGTACGTCTCTGACCCACCCCTCGGCCTTGTCGGTCGTGTTCGGGGAGACTTTCCCCCCGACCCACAGGCCGATCCGG
Source organism: Streptomyces sp. NBC_01803 (assembly GCF_035917415.1). Taxonomy (NCBI): domain Bacteria; kingdom Bacillati; phylum Actinomycetota; class Actinomycetes; order Kitasatosporales; family Streptomycetaceae; genus Streptomyces; species Streptomyces sp. NBC_01803. The sequence goes on along the minus strand of NZ_CP109073.1, from coordinate 4,530,021 downwards.
AACGGCACTTCTCCCCACCGCACCTGATCCCGGCGGCGCAGCACCTCGCACGCACAGATCAGCGCGGTGGCACGCTGGAACTGCTGGATCGTCAGCAACCGCAGCGTGTAACGCATCAGGACCGCGACCCCATGACGCGCGTCAAGTCCGCCGAGATCCGGCCGCATCCGGCGGATGGCGAGGGTGTACGCGGTCAACCCGAGGTACGCCTCAGTCTTACCGCCACCGGTGGGGAACCACAGCAGATCTGCCACCGCCTCGGCCCCCGTGGCGCGCTCCGGATGTGCCGGATCGCTCAGCGCGGGCAGGTTCAACAGCAAGAACGCGAGCTGGAACGGGCGCCAGGACCGGTTATGCGGCTTGTCTTCGTCAAGGAAAACCTCGCCGGCATCACGGGATTCGTCACGGCGCCGGGCCGCAGCGACCCGTGTGTGAACGCGCTGCAGATGCATCGCGCTGTTCGCGAACCGGAACGCGGCCAGGGCATCCGTGTTCCCGAGCACCAGCTCGATCCCCGCCTCGATCCGGTCAGCCGCCCGTTTCGCGTCAACCAGTGCTTCCATGGCCTGGTCCGTGTACTCGTCGAGGTACTGGCCATCCTGTCCGATCCGCGCCTCCGCCCGCCCGATCCACGCCCGATATCCGGCAACCAGCGGCAAGAGCCCCGCCCGCAGATCCTGCGGCTCGCACTCGGCTAGCAGCTTCATGTCGACCAACAGGTCGGCCAACTCCGGCAGATCCGGGTCGTTGTCGATCGACGGCGCATCAGTCTGTGCGACGTCATACGCCGGCGCGGCCTTCGTCTCAATCGCGACCGCTGTCATTGGATCGGTGCTGCTCGCCGTCGCGTGCACTCCAGCGGCGTGCCCCACAGCGAACTCCGGGCTGAACCGGTACGCCATCGCCAGACGCCGCTGCTCGCCCTGATCAGCGATATCGCCGCCGGAACCGGGCTCGTGCCGGGGCAGGAACACCGCCGCGCCATCCGTACCGGCTGCCGAGAGCTCGGCCTGAAACACCCAGTGGAGCGCGGAGTTGGAATCCGTCTCGGTGGTATTGACCAGGAACAGCGAGACCAGCCAGTCGTCACGGAAGCGGCGTATCCGACCGCGCAGCACCACCTTCTCGTCAGTGGGATCGAGCACAACGGGTTCCACTAAACCTTCGACCAGCTTGATCGGTACGCCGCCCGAGTGCGGCTCGCGTCGCCAGATCAGCCTCTCGATACTTGGATCAGTCGAGTGCTCGCGAACATAGCGCGCCCATTCCCCGGTCACTTCCAGGCGGTCGGTGTCGCCGCGTACCCGCGCGGTGAACCCGACCGATGACGGACTCAGGCTCGGCACGTTCGGCGCATCCGTGTCCGGAGATCCCTCGTCCGCCCCTGGCAGCTCGCTGTCGCCGGGCGCGGTGTCCAACTCCTCCGGCACGATCGCGGTGCCGTTCGGTGCGAGCCGACCGAGCACATACCAGTCTGTCGGTGAGTCCGGAACTTCCTCCAGCTCGCCGCCCACAGGTCCGAGCAGGTCCCGCACTACCAGCTCGGCCAGCTCGTCCCGCACCTCACCGGGAGACGGGACCGCCAGGACCGGATCGCTCGACGTCAGGGACGGCAACTTGTCGCTCATGGGTCACCACCATAGGGCCTGGCACTGACAGGGATAGGGGCATCGGCGTCGATCACCAGGGTCGCAGCTCCAGTGAATCGCTCCCTTAAAACAGCGCATCATCCGGGGTCTCCTTCGGACCGACGGCCTTCTTGGGCTTGGCGGAGCCTTTCCTGTTGTGGAGGCCGCGACGGACTTCATCCGCGTAGAGGGCATGGTTGAGTTCGAGGAGACGGTCGTTCATCTCGATCTGAATGTCGGGATCAACGTTCCAACGCAGGCCATGGGTGGTCTCGTGGAAATCATGGTTCAAGATCAGCGGCGTCCAGCCGAACTGTGCAGCGAGGGGATGCGCGAGGTAGGACTCAGAGACTGCCTCGTCGATCTCGATGTGGATCTCGCGCAGACGCTGGATGTCGGAGTCACGGTTCTCCGGGTTGTGGACTTCGTTGTAGAGATCGGTCATACCGAGCTGTGGTATCCGCGTCAACTGGACATGGCGGCGGTAAGTGTCCAACTCCTCGCCGGCGGCACGGATGCGTGAGGTGATCTCCGGCTGTGGGAACGTGTCGAAACCATCGGAAGGCGTATAGCGCGGGTCCGATTTCATCGTCGACTCGCCTTTGACGGTCCACCAGTTAAAATGCCAAGCGCTGGTCAGGAGCGCGAGCATGGCGGTCACGTCAGAAGTGTAAAAGATACACAAAGAGTGCGAGAAGACCTGACCATTCGGGACAATGCTCGGCAGGCCGTACTTGCTGTGCATACCAATCACAAGAACGCGCTCGTATTCGGCAATAGTCACGCGCAGCGTTGGCCGTTTCTCCTCGTACTGCCACCAGCGCTGCGGTAGCGGGTTCCGCAATTGGAAGCTTCCATCCGGCTTCTTACGCTGCCGCCCGGGTCGGACTCGCTCGTCAAGGATTGAGAACGCGTCCGGGTATTTTCGTGCTTCCTCCTCGGGCATGTCGTTGAAGTCGATAGCCCAACGTGTTGCCGATGAGTCCGGCTGGTTGTTTACCTCATTATTGATGAGATACGGGAAGATGACCTTCGCGTTACGCTCATCCTTCGCAATAAGAGCCTGAGCTGCAGCTGGTTCCAAGAGGAAGCCCGTACCAGTTGTCTTGCAGCCCTGAGAACTTTGACCAGCAAAGGTCGCAAGCGTGTGCGGCTCGCCGACGACCCGTGATGGCCTGGTCAGGCTTGAATCAATCTCCAGAACAACCGTTCCGTCGAGGACAGTTTGCTCCTTGCCGCCCATCTTCCCGACCCAGACAAGCGCGACGTGGACGGCCGCGCCGCCAGGCCAGGGCTGAGACTTGATGGCGCGGTAGATCGATCGGTCCTGACTTTCAACGCGCGCGAGCCCAACCTTACGCGTGCCTGCCTGGCCGATGGTCTTCGTTGCGATCATGCCGAGGCGACCGCTCGGCATGAGTGTCAGTTCGCGAAGCAGAAAGTAGGCAACGAGGTCGACTTGACCACCCTCAGTGTGGCCGTCCGCGACAATCTGGCCGACGTATTCGTGGGCGTCTTTGCCGATGCGGCCGCTGAGTTGGTTGCCGCCTGAGAATGGTGGATTGCCCACTACCGCGTCGAAGCGGTGGCCGCCGCGAACGGGGTCGGCGACGATCTCGGGGAACTCAAGCGGCCAGTGCAACGGCCGTAGTGGGACGGTGCGTGATCCAGCGTTGGGGCCGAGGAGCCAGCCATCGATGATGGTGCGGGCTCTGGTCGCTGCTTCCTTGTCTCCCAGGAGCGCTTGTTCGACGAGGTCGGCGATAGAGCCAAGGCGGTCGTTGTATGCGTCGTCGGACTTGGTCGTCGCGGTGGAGAGCTTAGCGGCGACGACGGCGTCGGCGGCGAGGCGGAGACGTTCGGTGAGGGCTTCGGCCTCGCCGAGTTTCTTCGCTTTTTCCCGCGCGTCGCGGATGTCGATGACTTCGTGGGCTTCGATGTCGCGGCGCAGTTCCGCCGCCTGGGAGAGCAGCGGGCCAGTGACCTTGTCGATCTCACCGGTGAGGCGGGCGTTGATGCGGCGCCCATCGCTGGGCACGAGATGGAATGCCTCAATCTGGTCTGCCGTGAGACACCCGATGAGGGAGTCACCACAGCGCAGGGCGTGGTCAACGAAGTTGAAGGGGCGGCCCTTGGCGAGGGTGACGAGCCACAGTGAGAGTTTGGCGAGTTCCACGGCCATCTCGTCGATGTCCACGCCGTAGAGGCAGCGGTCGGCGACCATGCGGCGGGCTTCGAGCAGCAGTGCGTCGCGGTTCTCGCGCTGTTCGCTGAGGCGTGTGGCGACCGCTTCCGGCAGACCGTCCCGGTCCCATGCTTCGACGACGCGTTCGGACAAGTACCGGCATGCGGAGACGAGGAACGCGCCGGAACCCATCGCAGGGTCGAGAACCTTGAGTGCCAGGAGTTCAGAAGCCGGACGCACCGCCCATTCGGCTGGCTGCGTCCCATCGGCAGGCCGTGGGATGCCCTCCGGGGAGCCAGGCGAGAAGCACAGCGGGTCGAGTGTGTGCAGGACGACCTCTTCAGCCAGGGAGCGGGGCGTGTAGTGCGTTCCCTGGTCACGTCGGTCGCCGACCCGGGTGACGATGACCGTCCCGGCCGGGTGGATGATGGGTTCGTCGCGCAGGTCGGTGCGCAGCAGACCGAAGAACGGTCGGACTCTGGCAGCGAGCGCAGGGTCGTTGTCGCAGGCCGCGTCGAGCTTGCCGAGGTCGGCGCTCGCCGGCTCGGTCGCGAGTGCGGTGGCGAACTGCTTCGCCGTCAGCCCGGCGAGCTTGGGAACCTCGGTGTCGAGGCGGCCGGTACCGTGCCAGGTTTCGAGGTCGGTGAGTTTGGCGTCGAGGCCGGCTTTGCCCTTGAGGCCGAGGTGTGTCTCGCCGAGCAGGACTGCGGAGTGTTCGAGGAGGCCTTCGTAGACGTGGCCGATCTGTTCGACGTCGAGGCTCTTGTATGACAGGCGTTCCGTCGAGGTGACCTTGCCAGCGGACGTGGTGCGCTTGAGCTTGATCAGCGCGTCGAGCATGGCGAAGACGACGCGGTCGGTGACCTTCAGACGTTCCAGCCAGGAGAACCGGGTCGGGTCGAACAGTGATCCGCCGTACGCAGGAATCCACATGTCCGGGTGGCGGGCGCCGCCGTGGATGGCCCGGAAGGTGGCGAGCAGTGTGGGCCAGGCCGCTTGCCAGCGGTCCGCGATGGCGGCGTCGTCCTGGTCGAGGCGGTCGTAGAGCTTCGTGACCGAGTATGAGTCCGCATACAGTTCGTCGCCGGCGGGCAGCAGGTCCTGTTCCTCCGCGTACAGGAGGAAGACGATACGCATCATGACGGTCAGGGCCGCGCGGTAGACGGTGCGCGGGGCGACGCCCTCCAGCACGGTGCCGTCGGCTTCTCGGTTGAGGCGGGAGAGTTCCGAGACGAGGAGCTCGACCGCTTCGCGGACCTGGTTGCCGAGGGTTTTGGTGACGGCGGTGGTGTCGTCGGCGGTGCGGGTGAACAGGGCGGCAAGAGAGTCGGTGTCCTCGCCGTCGCGGCTCTTGGGTGCGATCGCGGCGCAGCGGACACCGAGCAGTGAGGCGAGGGCGCGCAGCAGTAGCGGCTCTTCGGACCAGGTGTCGGCGTCGAAGACTGCGACGGAGGTTGGTGCCGCGGGCCGGGCGTGGACGAGGACCCACAGGCGACCGTTGGTGAGCAGTGCGAGGGGCACGGCGCGGCGGCGACACAGCTCAGCCGCCTGTTCGGCAAGCGACGGCATGCCCTTCATGGCGCGGGTGAGGGGTTCGTCCCAGGGGCGGCGGTAGATCAGGGCGCGTTCGGCCGCGCCGGGCAGGCCGCTGGTTGGGTCGGCCGGGCCCATGAGCAGTGCGTCGGGATGGGTGCCGGGACGGCCGGCCAGCTCACGCGGCAGCATCGAGCCATGGCGCAGCGCCTGGCCGCGGTAGCCGAGCAGTTCCTCCAGGACCAAGTGCTGCCAGGCGGAGCACAGCACCGCCGGATCGGCTTTGAGTTCGGCCCATGCCTGCCGGAGGCGGGCGCGCAGGGAGCTCTCGACGACGTCAAGACCCTGCGGGAACGCTTCGGCGAGGATCTTCGCGGACAGGAACGGGCCGTCTGGGCGTAGCAAGTTGAGCCACTCGGCGTGCTGTTCGATTGGGGTCTGCTGCCCGGACTTCGGGAAACGGGTGCGTGCTGCCATCAGCGGCCTGCCTGGTGTGAAGTAGCACCTACGGTCAAGAAGGCGGGAACGAGGAATGTGACCGCGACAGGGAAGCGGCGGGCGACCGGGTCGGCGTAGCGGTGGCGCAGGACCTTGGTCTCGTTCTCGATCTGTTCCGGAATGGCGGCGAGGCGTTCCTCCAGTTCCGCTTGGTCCTTCTTGAGCTGATCGCGTTCCGCCTCGACAGTGAACAGCGTGTCCTGGCGCCAGAGCGGGTCCGACTTCAAGGCTTCCCGGATGTTGCGTTCCAGTTCGGACAGCACCGCCCGCATCGCCTTGACGTCCTCTTCGCAGCGCTTGTCCAGGATCTTCCCTTGCTTGCGCGCGATCTTGTTGGACGCGGTCGCCAGGGCCTTGCCGAGCGGGGTCTCCAGCATTCCCCACAGCCCGGCGAGCCGGTCGAGGAGTTCGGGTGGCGGCGCGTCCTGCGACGCTGCGGCGAGCCAACGCTCCAGGACCGCTGGGTCCTTCTCCACGGTCAGCTTGCCCTGTTCGATCGCGCCGCCGGCCAGGGCGATCTGCTCGTGCAGGCGCACGCCGCGGTTCCCAGTGAGCACGACGCGGCCGTGTGCGATCACCGCCGGGTTGCGCAGCAGGTCGCCGGGCACGATCCGGGCGGTGACGCGGGTCAGGTGCGCGCCGTGTTCGCCCTGGGACCACAGCTCGGCGCGCAGCAGACGCAGGCACAGGTCGACCAGGCGATGGTTCAGGTGCAGCAGCACGACGTCGTTGCGCCCGGCGTAGTCCTGGTCGAAGGTGACCGGGCGCTCCTTGCCGCTCACCGGGTGCCGCAGGCCGTCGTTACGGGCCTGCGCCCACCCCTCCTTCAGATCCGGGAGTCGAAAGCAGCGCGCCTTCACGCCCCTGGGCGATGGGGTGTCGATCAGGTCCTTGTTGTGGGCCAGGCGCAGCGCGGTGCGCACCACTCGTTCGATCGTCTCCGGGTTCAGGTTCAGCTCAGTGCGGGTCTGGGTGAGCTGGTCCTGCGCCTGCTGCAGGTCGTGCGCCAGATCCCGTCGGATCTTCAGTACGGCCTTGCCGGCTCGGCGTTGGATTTCCTTGTCGGTGGTCTGCCAGTTGGTACGTTTGCCGAGCATCTTCTGCTCGACCTGGCTGGCGATCACTTCTCCGGCGCTGCCGAGGTCGGTGCGGATCTGCTCGACCTTGCGCACCGCGACACCGAGGAACGCCATCGCGTCCTCCAAGGTGCCTTCGGCAAACCCGGTTTCCTCCTCGCGGCTCTGGTCCCAGCCGCGGGGCACGAAGTGAACGATCTCGACCTTCGCGGCGTTCTGCCCATGTCTGTCCACGCGGCCGTTGCGCTGTTCAAGGCGGTTCGGGTTCCATGGGATTTCCCAATGCAGCACCCGGTGGCAGTGGTTCTGCAGGTTGATGCCCTCGCTCGCCGAGTCTGTGGCAAGCAGGATCCGCACCGGGTCGGCGTCCGGGGAGTCCTGGAAGACGTTCTTGACGCGCTCGCGCTCGTCGCGGTCCTGGCCGCCGTAGAGTTGCGCGATGGCCTCGTTCGGGACCCCGGCACTGATCAGCCGTTCGTGCAGCCAGCGCTGGGTGTCGCGGTACTCGGTGAACACGATGACGCGCTCGCCGTCCCAACGCGCATTCACATCGTCGGCACCCTGCGGCTGCACGATCTCACGCAGCCAGCCGAGGAATGAGGTGAACTTGCCATCGGCCTTGTCCGAGTGCTGCAAACCCCAATCACGCAGTTCCTCCAGCAGCTTCCGCTCGGCTGGAGAGAGCGGCGGGACAAACCGGCGGGCTGTAGCCAGGGCCTGCTTCGCCGCTTCCTCGTAGGCGGCGTCGTCCTCGGCGGTCTCGTCCAGCTGCCCCAGCATCGCCGCGAGAACCTTCTCCGCGACCGAATGCGCTCCCCGGTCGTAGACCCGCTCCGCGTCACCCCCTTGTTCCCACGCAGTCATCGTCTTCAGGTGAGCCTCGACGGTGCTGGCGAATGCCTTCGGGCTGGAAAGGAAGCGGCGCTTGAGCAGCGTCACGACGAAGTCCGCAGCCCGGTTCGGTGCGGTCCCCTTCAGGGCCATCTGCCCGGAGATGATCTCCCGGCGCGACTGTGCGTACTGGTCGAGCTTCGCGTAAGCGTCACGGGTGACGGCGTCATAAGCGACCTCCAGGGGGTGGTCGAGGTCGCGTTCCGGGAACCGAGGGCTGCCGTCCCACTTTGGCGGCAGCTCCCGCTTCAGCCGACGCACCATCACCTGAGCCTTGGCCTCCTCCGACGGGGCCAGGGTACGGGCGAAGCGGTGGTTGTCGAGCAGGGCCAGCAGCGCGGTGAAGGATTCCAGGTAGCCATTGTGCGGAGTCGCCGACAGGAACAGCCGATGCTCGGCGTGCGGGGCAAGGATCTTGATCGCGGCCGTGCGCTGCGAATCGACCGCGTACTTCCCTGTACCCGAGGGCGCGCAGGTGTGTACCTCGTCGACCACGAGGAGATCGAAGGTGCGCGGATACTGGGGCACCGATGGCAGGATCGGGCGCAGCAGCGCCAGGGGCCGATCCCGCTTGAGCCAGTCGATCGAGACGATCAGCCGTGGGTAGTGCGTCCATGGGTTCGCGTACAGGCCACGAGACCTTCGCAGCTCCTTGAGGAGTTCCGCATCCACGATCTTGAAAGTGAGGCCGAACTTGTCGCGCATCTCATCGCGCCACTGCAGTGTGAGCGACGCCGGGCACACGATCAGCATCGTGCGCGCCCGGTGACGCAGCATGAGCTCCTGCATCACCAGACCCGCCTCAATGGTCTTACCGAGGCCGACGTCATCCGCGATCAGCAGATTCGTGCGCGGCATCTGCAGCGCCCGCACCACGGGGTCGAGCTGGTAATCCTCAGGCTTGACCCCGGAACGGAACGGGGCCTGCAGCAGCGTCTTGTCCGCTGTCGCCACCGAGCCCCAGCTCACCGCGTCCAGGAACGCGTCCAGCTTCGCCGGCTCGTCGAAACCGCGCATCGGCGATGGCAGGGCGTGCTGTTCGCGGGTCGCCGCGCCGGGCTCAAGCTCCCATAGGACGCGCAGCTCCTCATCCCCGGCATCGCCATCCACGGAAACCAAGGAGACTAGGTGCTGTGCCTCGCCGAGCAGCGGGCTGCCTGGCTCCTCAACCGCGATCGAGGAGCGTTCCACCGCCGTGGCCACCCAATTCCGATTACGTACCGTAACTAACTGGCCTACCGTCGGCAAGGCTGCATTCTGCGCGAACAGGTCATTCTCGTTGAGCACTTCGGCCCTCACCCGCGTTCACTTCCACCCCTGGATCGCCCTCGTTCCCCGTACATCCTGGCATGAGCCTGAGTCCTGCCCGCGGTCCAAGCGGCGTGGACAATGCGCGTGACGGCGGTTCGTGCTCAGCTGATTCCGGCGGTGGGCCATTCCCGAGAGCCAAGCCGATGGCATCGATCTCGTGGTGGCGAGGTCAAGGACGCCTCCCGAAAACGACATACTCGCGAATCTCTGCACTGCGCCCATCGCGGGAGAAGCGCCCCGGTGGCCAGGGCCAGGGCAGTGCGCGGAGAGCAGAGCTGGCTGCGTGGCCGGGTCCGCTGGGCGGTGGCCTACCGCAGTCGCCGGTGCCTCCGCGACTGAATGTGATGTAACTCATGAAGAGTCCGTAATGTGCACCCGGTGTCACAGCGCCACGCTTGGGTGCGAACACCGAGACGCGCGCCCGCGAGGGATAGATGCCCAATTCAGCCATTTCGCCCCCCGCTGTTCGCGCGACCTGGCCTCCGTTGCGTCTCTGGAGGCGGCGGATGCCCTCCTTGCGTGGTGACTCCGGCCACAGGCCGCGGCGGCAGTCCGGGCACGGAGTGACACCGCCGTCAGACAGAGTCCCAATTCACCGGACTTCAGGCGTCGTTCACTGCGCCTTGGGTTCCCTCTGTCGACGGAACGTGCGAGTAGGGTATGCCGCACCCGACTGGACGTTCGGGGTGTCCCCCTGAGAATTGAAACGCCCTCGCGCAGATGGCAGTCCGCGGAGGGCGATGAGTTCAAGGAGCCGAAGCCTTGAAACGCGTGCACCACCCTACCCATTGCTACTCGCCGGTCAAGTTCTGCGAGTGGCCTTTCCGTGCAGGTTGCATCCGGTGACTCCAGAGCCGGCCAGGCGGCGCTTCAACTCCTCGGAGCGCGCCGCCCTCTACCTGGCCGCCGACGGTCGCTGTACAGGCTGCGGAATCGAACTGCAGCCCAGTTGGCACGCCGACCACATCGCCCCCTACTCCGCGGGCGGACCCACCGACGTCACCAACGGGCAGGCTCTCTGCCCCACCTGCAACCTCGCGAAAGGCACCTCCGACATGAGCAACCTCAGAACCTGGCAACGCCGGGCGACTGAACTCTTCAACGTGCTGCCGCCCGGCACCCGCGACTTCCTCGTCTCGGCTACACCTGGCGCTGGCAAAACCCGGTACGCCCTGCGTCAAGCGGGCGATCTCATCGCCCAGGGAGCCATCGAGCGGGTGGCCGTCGTAGTCCCTACCGATGCGCTCCGGCAGCAATGGGCCGACGCCGCAGAAGGACAAGGGCTTTCCCTGAAGCCGGTCGCCGAACCAGAAGACTACGACAAGGCCGGCTACCGGGGCTGCGTCGTCACCTACCAGCAGTTGCTCGGCGCGGGTGCGGATCTCCTGCGGCGCGTCACCCGCCGACCGACACTCGTCATCCTTGACGAGATCCACCACGCGGGCGAGACCCGCTCGTGGGGCGAGGCGCTGCAACGAGCGGCCGAGAAGGCTCGCTACCGTCTCGCGCTCACCGGCACTCCATGGCGCAGGGACAACCAATCACCTATCCCCTTCGTGAAGTACAACGCCGAGGGAAGGGTGATCGTCGACTACGCCTACGAATACGGCGAGGCGGTCGCCGATGACGTCTGCCGCCGCATCGAGTTCCACGCCTACGATGGCGAGGCCCGCTGGACGGACCCCGCCCGGGCGCGCAGAACGTCGGCCAGTGGGCCCGGCACGGTGACCGTGGAGTTCGCTGCGACACTGGGTGCTGGTATGGACGGGGCAGACGTGTCCGCTGCCCTGGACGCCCTGTACGAGCCAAAGCACAACTGGATGCCGGAGATGCTGGCCCAGGCGAACGTCATGCTGGACGATTTGCGCGAGGAGATCCCCGACGCGGCCGGCTTGGTGGTATGCGAACGGCAGTGGCATGCTCGCGGCTACGCCGAGCTGATCGAGAGAATCACCGGGCAGAAGCCGCCTGTGGTGGTGTCGGACCCACAGCGCGACCCTGGGGGGAAGATCGCCAAGGCACAGATCGATGCCTTTCGGAACGGGCGAGGCCGGTGGATTGTCGCAGTGAAGATGATCAGCGAGGGGGTCGACATTCCTCGCTTGGCGATCGGCGTATACGCGTCCAAGACACAGACACCGCTGTTCTTCCGCCAGGTCGTCGGACGTTTCGTTCGAATGCGCGAAGGTGAGGAGTTCAACGCACGCCTCCTCATCCCTGCGGCACCGGAACTCCTTCGACACGCACGCGAAATCGAGGAGGAACTGCGCCACCAGCTCGACTTGGCCGAGGCGGAGGAGCGCAAGGCCCGAGAGGGTGACGGCAGCAGCAACTCCGGCCAGGGGCAGCTCGACTTCCGCGAACCGCTGTCCGCGTCCGCGCCTGTCTTCGACCGCGCGATCCTGGGCGGGCAGGAAAGCACGCCCGATGAGGTCGCGGCCGCGGGAGCCGAGTGCCGGAAGCTGGGCATCCCGGCCCGGTTTGCGGTCAACCTGGTTCCCCTGCTGCGGTCGAAGGAGGCCACTCCAGCACGGGAGCCGACCACGGTTCCACTGCCCGAAGAAGTGGCCGTACCGCGTCACAAGCGGGAGAAACTGTTGCGAGGAGAGATCACGACCCTCGTCGGAAGGTACGCCCGGCGCGCCGGAATGGAGCCGCAGGATGTCAACACCAACCTGCTGAAGGCCGGGCATCCGAAGCGCGCCGACGCGACCGTTGAGGAGTTGGAACAGGCACGGCAGACCCTTCTGCGTTGGATGGCTGACCTGTGATGGATGCCGGGACAGTCACCCCGAGTGCGCTCGGCACGGCGGTTCCAACCCGCGGTCGCGATAGCCCAAGTGGCCCGTCCTGCGCCTCGCCGATGGAGCGGACGGCGAGCAGCCCCACCGGAGGGTCGGCGGGACTTCTCGGTCGGCAGGGTGCCCGTCAGCAGTTCTCCCGAGAGGGTGGGGAGAACTCATCGGGAGGCGATTCCGGGAGCATTCCGGGAGCGGACTGCTTCGGACCAGGTTGGCTGAGACTGTGTGAGCTGGACACCAGGACGGTCGAACGCCTGGTCAAATCGCCTGAGTTGGACGGGGGTTGGGGTTGCTGGACAGTTGCCTTTGGACTCATAATCCGTCGGCCGTGGGTTCGAGTCCCACCCGCCCCACCACCGTCCGCGCCGAAGAACCCATCCTGAGCTGGGCGTTCACCCTCCTCGGCCAGCCAGGCACTCTCCGCAGCCGACGGGCCTGCTCCGCCTGCCCCAGGTGGCGCGCGACCTGCTCACGCCGGGCTTGGTTCTCCGCCGCGATCACCTCGTTCTCGTCGGCGATCGCATCGAACATGCGTATGAGGTGGGTGAGGTTGAGCCGGTCGAGCCGGACACGTCCGATGCGGGGCTTGAGGTGGAGACGGCTGTGCGACGCGTAGCCGTGCTGCGTCGTCCTGCGGATGCTCTTCCTCGATGCGATCCAGGAGTCGAGCCACTCGCCCACCGTCATGCGGGAGGTGAAGGGCTGCCCCGCGGCGAGCCGACGCTGGGGCTCTTTGCGGTCGGGCAGCGGCTTCCGATCCCGCGCCACCGTCTCAAGGAGGTCCGCGATCTCGCGACGCGCTTCGTCGTCATCCTCGTCCGGCAGGCACAGCAGAGAACGCACACGGTGCAGGTCCGCCTGCGCCTGTCCCGCCGAGGTATATCCCCCCCGCTGAAGAACCGCCGCTTGCCGTCCTCGCGCGGCGGCAGTTCCCGGCGTATGGAGTACGTGCCCTGCTTGGCCTGCTCAAGTCTGGAGCACTTGCTGCCCAGCGTCATGCGCCTCCGGATCCCGGCAGTGGCATCGCCCCCACGCGGAGCACGCTATCCACAGGGAGGAACACGGAAGGTTATCCATGGCAGGGATCTGATGCGGATGGCGCGTCATCAGCGCTGGCTGACTGAGGAAGGCGAAGTGGGCCGGTACTGAGCCGAGTGCTGAACCTATACCGATCAGGCGAAGCAGGAACTGGAGCGAGCCGCACTCGTCGCGCTGCTGCGACGGGGCGACCGGTCCTGGCCCCAGCTCACGGACCAGGTCGAGACGGTCGGCAGCGCACGCGCCGTTCTGGAGGAAGCGCTCGACACTGATGGTCAGGGGGTCCTCTTCGACACTGCGCCGTCTGTTGACCTGAAGGCCGTCGCCGCTGAGATCGCCGGCTGGGAGCGTGAGGGCATGCGGCTGGTCACGATCCTGGACGAGGATTACCCCCTGTATCTGCGGCTCGTGCACCAAGGGCCACCCTCCTCCTCATGCGCGGCACCGCCGTGGAGGGTGATCTGCGCGTCGCCGTGGTCGGCACCCGCAATCCCACTCCGGAAGGCGTTGCCCGCGCGTGCGCGATCGCCAGTGGACTCGCCGAGCGCGGTGTCACCGTGGTCAGCGGCCTGGCCGTCGGCATTGACACCGCCGCACACGGCACCGCGCTCGCCGTTGGCGGGCGCACCGTCGCCGTCATCGGCACCGGCCTGCGTCGGGCGTACCCGGCACAGAACGTCCGACTCCAACAGGAGATCTCCGAACGCGGCTTGGTCCTTTCCCAGTTCTGGCCGGACGCACCGCCATCGAAGTCCACCTTCCCGATGCGCAACGCGGTGATGAGCGGCCACAGCCTCGCCACCGTCGTCGTGCAGGCCGCCTACCGCAGCGGAAGCCCGCATGCAGGCGCGTCTCATGCTTGAGCATGGCCGACGGGTCCTCCTGATGCGTTCGTTGCTGACCAAGTGGGCACGGGAGTACGCGTCCCGGCCTCAACACCACCGTCATCGACGGCCCTGATGACGTTTTCAGCGAACTCGACTCCCTCGTCCCCGCCGCGGGCGAGCTCGCCTGGGTGTAGATAGCGGCGGTCCTCGGGTGGCATCTATCGTCGGGCTGTCCGCCTCAGCAACAGCACTTCCGCATGGGACTGACCGCGGTTCTCTGGCGCTTCCTCGCCGACCACGAAGCCTGCATCGCCGCCCACTGCTCCGTTCCCCGCTTCGATACGGTCAGGACGGTCCCAGCACCAGCGGCCGGGCGGAACATCCGCTGCGCGCCATGGTCGCCGAGACAGTTGAGCCCACACGTGGGCGCTTCCGCGATCTCCTCAGCCCCAGCGGAGAATGCGGCCGCGCTCGGCCGCACAGCCTCACCCGCCCGGTACATCTCGACGCCGCTGCGAGGCGAGTCCGTGCTGCTCATCGACGACACCTGGACCACCGGCAACCATGCACAATCCGCCGCGGCTGCGCTGAACGCCGCAGGGGCCGGCTACGTCGCCGTGGTGGTCCTCGGCCGCCACGGTGACGTGGCACATTCCGCGACACCCCCACCCACGTCGAACGGGCCAGACTGCGACGCTTCTCCTGGAACGTGTGCCCCCTGCGGAACTGGGAGCACGACTGAGCCACACGGCCTTCACTGCCACCGCTTTCCCATACGGCACCAGGTACGAACCTTCAGGTCACCGTGATGCGGCTGGGGTCGCCGGTCAGGGCCCCTGAGCGAACAGGGCCGTGATGTCCTGGTGCAGCGCCGTACGGATGTCTGGGCCCAGCCTCGCCCAGCCGAAGAACTCGCAGGCCAGCCGCACCAGTTCCTCGCCGGAGACCCCGGGGCACTCTGTGGCCAGCTCGCGCAGTGCCACCTGCCGTTACACCGGTGAGATGCGGCCGACCGGACGCCTCACCTGGTCTGAGGGGCGGCGTGCGGTGACGCACGCCCGGCCGGGCACGTCCCAGAACTCCCCGTCCCGAATGACCCGGCCAGCCCCTTGGAGACCTCGCAGGACCTGCTGAATGTTCGCGCGGATCCGGCAGGATCTGCTCACCGTCAGTGGGCTCATCATGAAACATGGCTTGATGGCGCGGACCACGTCGCGGGTACGTCCAAGCAGTTCCCGGACCGGCATGTGCCTGCGTTTCATCTGGGCCTGCCGTGTGATGACGCCGGCGGCGCCTCCGGCGAAGTTCCGGGGCCGACGGGCGTTACACACCTCGATGACCGCCCCGGCTGCCGCCTGGACCAAGCGCTTGTCGACCTCCTGAAACTCCGCGACCAGGGCGTCCAGGTCGGAGGCACGGCTGGTGCGCAGCCGAGCGTCAGTAAAGGAGCGGTTCATCTCCTATGCCACCGGCGCGATCTCAGGAACTCCCGATCTGTTCGGCTGGGCTGGCTGGGACCACCGGGAACAGGCGCGAGCACTCGCCACGTACTTCACCAACCAGGAGTTGTCCGCCGAGGAGATGACGCCGCTCCTCGCCGGTCTCCTGGAACTCCAGCCGTGGCTGGACCAGGGGCACAACGAGTTCGACCCGGTGTACGGCGGCTCTCCTGCAGCCTTCTTCGCGGGGTATCGCCCCACACAGCAGGGCGCACACGGTTGACCGACGACGACCTGCGGAACTGGCGTCCTCCGGCGGCTCGTCGTGGCCGACGCCCGGCCAGCGGCTGATCGTCTCTGCGCGCCCCCCTGACTCTCTACGCGTCGGGGGCCCGGCGCCGTCAGCCGCTCGGTCGCGTGCCGTACAAGCGGAGACCGGCCGTGGGCAGATCGCCGCCGAGTTCAGTGGGCAGCGGCACCTCTTCGCCGTACTTGCCGTGCACGACGCTCTTGTATTCTCCATCTCCGGGACGGCCGAAGAGCGACCACGTGCCGGTACGCGGGTCTACCTGCAGAAGACGAACGACGCCTGCGGCTGCATACCATGCGGTCTTCTCATTGATGCCTTTCAGCCGCTCGGTCGGAGAGATCACCTCTACGGCCAGTTCGACCGCGTCCGCGTCCAGGAGCCAGCCCTCGTCATCCTTGAACGTGCGTGGCCCGATGGTCAGGTCTGGAGTCGCGTAGTCGTCCGGGTCGTCGGGCATCGGGACGGATACGTTCTCAAACGCCTCGTACAGGCCGGAAAGCCCGGGGCGGATGGCGTCGCGCAGATCGATGATGATCCCGGCGTGCTTGCCGCTCGGGCTCGGGGACATCACGAGTGTTCCTCCGATGATCTCAACGCTCATGCCGGTGGCCTGCTCGATCCGCTCGGCAGCTTCGCGCAGGTGTCCGCGACGAACGGGAATGGGGTGATGAGCCGGGCTGCTCAAGGTGTCACCTCTCTTGTTGCCTCGCCGGAACTCCTGCGGTATCGCCTCGACGCTCACACGACATGCTTCACCATACGGCAGGGGTCGCGGGCGAAGGCTCCAGAGATCGATCGACAATTCCGGTAGTGCCAGTCACTGACCGTGCGCATCGCGATGGATGAGAGCAGGCGCCCCTCCGTGCAGTAGCACCGTCATCACGCGAGGGGGAGGGGACCTCAATGTCCGCTGGTGGCCCTGGGCAGGCCCCCGCGGTGCTCTGGCGCTTCCTCGCCGACCACGAAGCCTGCGTCGCCGCCCACTGCTCTGTTCCCCGCTTCGATACGGACACGACCGTCCCCAGCACCAGCGGCCAGGCAGGCATCCACTACGCACCATGGTCGCCAGGACAGTTGAGCCCACACGTGGACGCTTCCGCGATCTCCTCAGCCCGACGAAGAAGGCAGCAGCGCTCGGCCGTACCGCCGCGCCGGCCCGATACGTCTCATCGGCACTGCGAGGCGAGTCCGTACTCCTCATCGATGACACCTGGACCACGGGTAACCACGCGCAATCCGCCGCAGCCGCGCTGAAGGCCGCCGGAGCCCGCCACGTTGCCGTGGTCGTCCTCGGCCGCCATCTCAACCGCACCTTTCGCGACACCGCCGCCAGCGTCGAACGGGCCAGACTGCGGCGCTTCTCCTGGAAGACGTGCCCCCTGCGGGACTGGGTGCACGACTGACCCGAGCCGCCGCTACCGCCCCGCCTTATCGGCGGGTGCTCCACTCCACACATGCGTGACCACCCGAGCGGTGCCGGCGACAGGGACTGACGAAGTCGTCGGTATTCGACGCGACGCAGACGGGAGCGGGCAGCCCGCTCATGGCCTCTGCGATGCCATCGACAGCGGTCAATTCCGCTCCGAGGGGCCGCCTCATACAGGTGCCCGTACTGCCGCAGCCAGTCCGTTTCCAGGCGCCGTCCAGGCTGTTCCTCCACAGCAGCCAGCGGCCCGTGCCGCCGGCATGCGGGCGTTTGGCTACTGCGACGCTCTGACGCCGACCTCGCGGCTGGAAGGACCAGACACCGCCCTGTTCGACGATATGCGTGAACTGCCCAGGCTGCTGGCCACTACTGCCCACCGAACTTCCGTGGCGCCGGGACCGACTTACCTCGCTCGCAACGGCAGGGACAGCGGCTTTCCACCGTGGAGGCGACCAGGTACAAAGTCGTTCTCTGAAAGAAGACACACAGAGGAGACCGGACCGGCCGTTGCGCCACTCACCACCGGTCCGAGAGGTGATGCCGACAGGCTCGCAGCCTCGCCGCTTCAGGCTCCGGTGACCTCGATCGTCGCCAGGTTCCTCTTGCCCCTGCGCAGCACCAGCCAGCGCCCGTGCAGCAACTCGTCGGCCGTGGGCACCGCGTCCTCGGCGGTCACCTTCACGTTGTTCACGTAGGCGCCGCCCTCCTTCACGGTGCGGCGGGCGGCCGACTTGCTCGCCACGAGGCCGACCTCCGCGAACAGGTCAGTGACCGGGCCGAGTTCGCTCACCTTGGCGTTCGGCAGCTCGGCAACGGCGGCGGCCAGCGTCGCCTCGTCGAGTGCGGCGAGCTCACCCTGCCCGAACAGCGCCTTCGACGCGGCGATCACGGCGGCGCACTGGTCGGCGCCGTGCACCAGCGTGGTCAGCTCCTCGGCGAGCGCACGCTGCGCGGTACGGGCCTGCGGTCGCTCCTCGGTCACCTTCTCCAATTCTTCCAATTCCTCGCGGGACTGGAAGGAGAGGATCCGGGTGTACCGGGAGATGTCCCGGTCGTCCGTGTTCAGCCAGAACTGGTAGAACGCGTACGGCGTGGTCATCTCCGGGTCGAGCCAGAGCGTGCCGGTCTCCGTCTTGCCGAACTTGGTGCCGTCCGCCTTCGTCATCAGGGGCGTCGCGAGCGCGTGCACCTCGGCGTTCGGCTCCAGGCGGTGGATCAGATCCAGTCCGGCCGTGAGGTTGCCCCACTGGTCGCTACCGCCCGTCTGGAGCGTGCAGCCGTACCGCCGGTACAGCTGAAGGAAGTCCATGCCCTGAAGCAACTGGTAGCTGAACTCCGTGTAGCTGATGCCCTGGGCGGACGCCAGGCGCTGGGCGACCGAGTCCTTGGTGAGCATCTTGTTGACCCGGAAGTGCTTGCCGATATCCCGGAGGAACTCGATCACGGACAGGCCCGCTGTCCAGTCCAGGTTGTTCACCATGGTCGCCGCGTTGTCGCCCTCGAAGGAGAGGTACGGCTCGATCTGCGCGCGCAGCCGGGTCACCCACTCGGCGATGACCTCCGGGTCGTTCAGGGTGCGCTCGGCAGTCGGCCGCGGGTCACCGATGTGGCCGGTCGCGCCGCCCACGAGCGCCAACGGCCGGTGCCCGGCCTGCTGGAGCCGACGGAGGGTGAGCACCTGCACCAGGTGACCGACGTGCAGGCTCGCCGCGGTCGGGTCGAAGCCGCAATAGAACGTGACGGGACCGTCCGCGAGAGCCTTGCGCAATGCGTCCTCGTCAGTGGACTGGGCGATCAGCCCACGCCACCTCAGCTCGTCGACGATGGCCGTCACGGTCCTGGGTCTCCTTGAGTCGCGGGTGTCAGTGTGGCGGTTAGTCTAGTGCTCCAGCCGGACCGTTGCGTTTGCCCTGGTCAGCGGGCAGTGGTGAGGAATATGGCAAGGCCACACCCGCACCCGGGAGTGATCGAGCAGGGACTGCGGCGGACGGTGGATATTCACTTCACCGTTGACGAAATCCGGGCCGTGGCACGCGGGTCTCGCCGCCATTCCGTCCAGTCGGCCTCGGACCTGAACTTCGGCAACTACCACTTCCTGCTGAAGGAACCCAGCCACTGGGCGAGACTCCGCTGGGACGTCGACCAGGAGCAATTCCTGGACTGGCTCGAGGAATGCCGGAGCTTCCGCAACAACTTGATGCACTTCAGCCCAGACCCACTAACCGAGGAGCAACTCAGCCCCGTAACTGAGCTGCTCGGGCTGTTGCGGACCCTGGATCCGCACGCCTGAAGGCACGACGCGCGCATGCGAATGTGCGCCGAGGGGTTGTCGCCGGGATCTCTGGAGTCCCGTGACTCGTGACCCAACCGCCCATCGCGGCAGTCATGTGGGACGGGGTTTCGGGGAGGCAAAGGCGCCTGCGGTCTGGCCTGCCCGCGCGCGGCCGACCGCGATGCCGCGGGGACCAGCCGTTTGGGCGACTCCTGGTTCGATGGAGCGGACAGCGAGCAGCCCTGCCGGGAGGCCGGCGGGGGCTGCTCGGCCGGGGTGCACCGTCAGCGAGTCTTCAAAGAGGTCAGAGGGAACTCACCAGGAGGCGATTCCGGGAGCGTTCCGGGAGCGGACTGCTTCGGATGAGGTTGGCTGGGACGGCGTGAGCTCGACGCCAGGACCGTCGTACGCCGCGTCAAACGGCCTGAGCCAGATGGGCGTTGGAGTTCCTGGACGGTTTCCCCAGGACTCATGATCCGTCGGCCGCCCCCCCACCAATGCCAGGCACCCCATCGTTCGCCGCATCATCGGCATGTAACTCGCTCTCTCTGTCCGGCGGTTCCTGACCGAACCTGCCACCGGCCGCTCAGCCCAGTGAAGATCCCTCACAGACCTGGAGAAAGGGCTGAGGTGCCCGGCAAGGTGACCGTGTGACGGCCGCGGGCCAGGCGGCGTCCCCTGAGCATGGCCATCGACCTCCGCACGACGGCTTCGCTGGTGACCGGCCGGGGCTCGTAGTCGCGGGCGAGATGACGCGAACGCATCAGCCGAGCCAGGGGGCCTTCCACGCACCAGCGTCCGGGCGGCACGACGAAGCCGCGCATGTCGTCGCTGCGCCTGACGACCTCCAGGATGATGCGGAGTCGGTGCCTGGCCCGGCCGGTGAACGGGGGTGCGGCCGGGCCGGCCGCACTCCGTTCACCACTGCGGCGGTCCGAATCCCTGCTGCGGGTCGTTCTGCTGGTGCGGGCCGGGCTGCGGATACGGTCCCGGCTGTGGCTGTGGCTGCATCGGCATCGGCATCGGCATCGGCATCAGGCTGGCCGTCCCCGTGGCCATCTGCTGCTGGGACACCGACTGGGCCAGCGCCAGAGTGTGGTCAGCCAGCGCCCGGGCCTCGGCCAGCGCCTCCGCGTCGTCCGCCAGCGCCGCCGGGGCGTCCGCCATGGTGCGCAGCACCAGCTCCGTCCCGCGCTGCGGCAGCCCGCAGTCCACGTACAGGCCCGCGAGGTGCAGGGTCTCGATCACCAGCGTGCGGCGCTCCAGGCCGGGCATGCGGCGCATCCGGCGTAGCAGCTTTTGCTGGAGCTCGGCCGCCTCGAAGCCCAGACCCCGGTCCCATAGCCGCAGCACCCGGCGGCGCAACGCGATCAGGTCCCACAGTCGGCTGGCGGGCGCCGCCGCCCCGCCGGCCAGCACCGCGATCGCGCCGGCCACCAGCAGATACAGGCCGACGCCCGGGGAGATGTCCAGGGTCGCGCCGTCCGGCCCGGGCATCTCCCCGGTCTCGGCCAGGTGCAGCAGCGCCCAGGCACCGGCCAGCGCCCCGGCGCCCAGCAGGACCATCCGGCTGCGGCGGCCGGCCTGGCCGGTCAGGTACCACAGCCCGGTGGGCACCGCGACGATGCCTGCGGCCAGGGTGATCCCGCCGTCGCCACCGGACAGCCCGGCCCGGGAGCCGAGCCCGTGCTCGCTCGCCCCGTAGACCACCTCGCCGGCGTCCGGCCCGCCGATCCAGGGCAGCAGCGAGCCCAGGATCAGCAGCAGTCCGCCGCCGGCCGCCAGCGTCACGGTGACCAGCGTGCGCGGATGGCGCAGCGCCGCGATCGCCTCGTCCAGCACGCTCATCCGGGCAGCCTCATCAAGTCGGCGGTGGTGGTGGACTCGGTGATGAACAGGATCACCGGGACCAGCAGGGTGGCGGCCGGGACGAGGACCAGCCGGGCCGGGACGCGCAGCCGGGTGGAACTCAGCCGGGCTGCCAGCACGCCCAGGCTGCCGGGGATCAGCAGCAGCAGGGTGAGGACAGACAGCAGATAGCGGGCCAGGGAGTCGCCGGGGGCCGGGAACAGCGGCGCCAGGACCGACTGTTCGGCCAGCCACTCGGTGCCCCGGGCCAGGCCCCGGATCACTGAGATCAGCGCCAGCACCGGCAGCGCCAGCAGGAACAGATTCCACAGCAACTGGGCGTCCACCACCCGCCCGGCGGCCGGTCGGCGACCCTCGGCCAGCCGCATGCGCTCCAGATGCGGGTCCATCCGCTGCCGACTGTGCAGTTCGTTGAAGGCGGCGAAGTCGCCCTGCCTGGCCCGTGCGCCGAGTTCGCTCTCGGTCGCGAAAACGAGATCGCGCTGCTCATCCATCGTCGTTCGCCCTCCCACCCCGGGTATCCACCGCACCGGCGCGCGCGGCACCGGTTCTTGACGCTCTCCCGGCCGCCGGCTCCCGGCCTACCGTGCGGGCCGCGGCCCGGCTGGTCACCGCCCCACCGCCGCGCGTTCCGTGGCCCGGGTCCGTCGGCGCACCGTGACCAGCGCGGTCAGCAGGCCCAGCAGGGCACCGCCCGCGGCGGCGGCCAGCGGCCACAGCGGCTGGCCGGCCGGGGCGGGGGCTGCCGCGATGCCGGCCAGGGACTCCCCGCCGGCCGACCAGTCGTCGTACTCCGGGAGCGTCAACCGGTAGACACCGGGCGGCAGTTCCGCCTCACCCACGGCCCAGCCGTCCCGCCAGCCGCTGTCCGTGGCGGCGCGGTGCTCGAAAGCGGTGCTCTCTTCGACCGGCACCGCATTGCCTCGCTCGTCCGTGACCGTCACCAGGACCGCGCGCGGCCGTCCTTGGTCGAGCATGGCCTGCACCAGGGGAAGACGTTCGGTGCCCGGTTCGGTCTCCAGCCAGAACGCCCAGGTGCCGCCCTGCCCGGCCGTGACCCGGAACTCCAGCTCACCGCCCTGGTCGGCGCGCGCGAAGCCGGCCGCCGCATCATCCAACCGGGTCTTCTGGCCGTATCCGTAGCCGAAGAGAAGCGCAAACGCGCCGACCCACAGGGCCACGGCCACCAGATACCACCTGCGGGACGGTCCGAGCCGCAGGAACATGTCCTCGGCCGGCCTGACGACCGGCTGAACGGAGATCATGACACCCCTCCCCCACTGACTTCCCCCCGACCCGGTACCGGTGTCGATCCGCCCCCGGCCCCCACCCCCACAGCTTCCCGATATTGCGGACACCTCGCGCAGGAAGAATGGGGGATCGATGAATGGTGGAGTCGCCGGTCAGCTTACCGTTCACCCTTCAACGGCGCAGCCCTCATGCCCAATCCGTGACACCACCGCCCCGCGGCGCCCTCCCGCCGGACGCGGACCGCCTCGACCAGCGCGTCCCGCACGGCGTCCCGGCCGCCGCGAAGTCGGCTCCGCGCCGGGCTGCTGCCGCCGCGCGACGGGACGGTCAGCACCCATGTGCCGGCGGGTGTCCAGCGGCTCGCCGCTCGGCTCGGGGACGTCCCGATCGGGGTGTTCACCGCCGACTGGGCGCTCGTGTGGTGGAACACCATGTGGAGCGCCCTGCACGGGGACCCCGCCGAGCTCCCGGCCGCCGAGCGGAACCTCCCCCGAGCCCTGTTCGGTGACGGCCCGGCCCGCGCCGCGCTGCGTCCCATCCGGTCCGAGCACGGCGAGGACACCTTCGCGGCGTCGATCGTCGCCGACCTCAAGGACGCCGTCTCCCGCTATCCCGCGGACGCCCGACTCGGTCGTCTCGTGCGGGAGCTGCGGGGAGCGTCCGACGCCTTCGCCCACCACTGGGCCACGGCGACGCCGACCCCGCACGTGACCGAGCGGAAGACGATCCGGCATCCGGAGATCGGCGACATCCTGCTCGACTGCGATGTCCTCATCGTCCCCGGCGCCGACCTGCGGATGGTCACCTACACGGCGGCGGCCGGGAGCGGCGACGCGGGAAAGCTCGACCTTCTCCGCGTCACAGGCGGCCACCGCCACCGCGCTCCCGTGACACCAGCACCGGCACCAGCACCAGCACCAGCACCAGCACCAGCACCAGCACCAGCGTTGGCGGGACGCCGTACGTCTTCACCCACGATGGCCCGATCCGGCACTCCCCGCCCGGACCTCGGACCGGGCTCCCCAGGGCCGGCGACGCTCCCGGCCAAGCCGAACGCGTAGCCCGGCCCCTCCTGTACCTCGGTGAGCGGCCGGGGAACCACCACGGACGGAACGCGGTGTTCAACACCCACCGTTCGGGCCTGCCGGATCAGACGGAGGTCCGGAAATGCGACATGCTCCCGACATACGCGGTCCACGGCGTGGGCCCGGGCGGCCTCCCCTGACGGTTTCCCGTCACGGCCCATTCGGACAGCGGCCGGAGTAGGCTGGTGGCACCGAGGGCACTTCGCATTCCGGCGGTCTTGCCGGCGTCGTTCTCGGCGATCCACAGCACCGGGCACACCCGCCCGGGAATGGTCGTGCCATGACCGTGATCTCCGATCCGACGACGGCACAGCACCCCGACACACGGATCATCCGCCTCTCCCTGGCACCCGGGGGCAGCGGCCCGGGTCCCCTGGACGGCGCCTGGTGGCCGTACTCCCGTGATCTCATGCTCGAACTCCCGCTCCTCACGGCTGAGTTCGACAGCCGGTGGGGACGGGTCACCCGCGCGGCGGTGAATCCCGCCCACTGGCCCATCATCCCGAGGAAGATTCTCGTCCCCGGGCGTGTGGTGCACGTGGGCTGGTTCTCCGCCGAACAGGACCCGCACGCGCTGCTCCTGCTCTCCGGCAGGGTGAAGCGCTGGGACCTCCTGGTGATCCCGCCGGGGACACCGGCCGCCACAGCCGCCCGGCTGATGGCCGCCGCGTCCGATCCGGGCAGCACCCTCACCGCCGGAGCCCTGATGGCCCAGGCGCGGACGGCCGTCGCGGCGGCGGGCGACAGCGCCCGGGTGGTGGACTGGGAAGCCGGGGGCGGGCGGGGCCTCGCCGTCCCGGCCGCCCCGCCCCCGGGTCCGGGCCCCGCGTGAGCGTCGTGGAAACGGCCGTCGCCGTGACGACGCTCCTCACGGCGCTCGCGTCGGGAGCGTTCATGATGTGGCTGCTCGACAGGCGGGACGGCGGGCGTGGGCGCCCGCGCCCGCCGTCCCGCCTCCCCCTCGCCCCTCGTCCCCGTTCCAGAAAGCACCATGGTGTCTGACGAGCCACATTCCGCACCGGGCCTCGCCGAGGTCCGCATCATCGCCGCCTCCCCCGAGGCGGCGCGCCAGATCGCCGAGACGCTCCGGCTCCGGTTCGCCACCACCGTGCGGCGTGGGCATCCCGTCGACGACCGGCTCGGTGAGACCACGCTCCACCTGACCGTGGACACCGCCCGCCCGCCCGAGGACTCCGGGCCGTTCCGGCCCCGGCTGGTGACCGGTCCCCCGCACGCCGACGAGGTGTGAGGGGGCGCCGACCGGGGCATTCGGGTGCTTTTCAGTGGGAAGTGTCCTTCCCGGGCGGTCCGGAGTCCCGCGCGCGGTCTTGCTTCCGTGATCCTCGGAAGGGCTCTTGGCACCAGAGTTCCCCAGCACACGCGGCAGGAGGCCAGCGATGTTCGAAGCGGACAACATCCGGGATTGGCGGGGGCACGACGTGGTCGATCCGGGCGGCCACAGGATCGGCACGCTGGAGGCCGTCTACGTGGACACCGCCACCGACCGGCCCGCCTTCGCCACGGTCACGGTCGGCGTGCCCACGCGCCGCCGCCTGGTGTTCGTGCCTCTCGCCGGGGCGACCGTCGGGCCGGGCTATCTGAAGGTCACCCACGCCAAGAACCAGGTCAAGGGCGCCCCCGCCATCGACACCGACGGCGAGCTGCCTGCCGAGGACGAGGCCGCCGTCTTCTCCCACTACGAGCTGGGCTACCAGCCGGGCATGGGCGGCGAACGGCGGCTGGCGCGCCGCTGACCGGCGGCTGGCACGCCGCTGGGGTGCCGCTGACGGGCCGACGAAAACGACGACCGGACGCCCGGAGGGAAGAAGAGGGAAGAAGAAGATGGTGCTGTTCCTGCTGCTGCTCCTGCTGGCGCTGATTCTGGGGATCATCGGCGTGGCCGCCGAGGGGCTGCTCGTCCTGCTGTTCATCGGTGCGGCCGTGCTGCTCGCCGATCTGGTCCTCGGCGCGGTGCGCTTCCGCCGCGGAGGCCGCCGCCCCGGCCGCTGACGGCGGTTCCGTGCGGAGAAGGGCGAGGATCGCCCCTACCGGTGTGATTGTCAGTCCATTATGGAATGCTGACGTCATCTCACGCACCGGACCTTCACGCGGGGCGAGGTGGCGCGCCGCGGACAGGGGGGCGACAGGTCGCATGCCTTACGGAAACGGTCGGCAGTTACGCCGTGCGGCGACCCGGCGCGCCTCACAAGCCCCGGGCTCCTCCCGGCGGTCCGGCGGCACCGGCTCGGGCGACGGGCTCGACTGGGCGCGCAGGATAGAGCTGGCCTCGGTCATTCTCGCGTCCCTCGTCGCCGCGATCGGCCTGTGGTACTCCAACATTCAGGTCCGGCAGGAGCTGGGGATCAACCGCGACCAACTCCTCGTCACCCAGGAGGGACAGATCACCGACCGGTACAACGCGGCGGTGACCAACCTCGGCGACGACGCCACGGATGTGCGTCTGGGCGGCATCTACGCGCTGCAGCGCATCATGCAGGACTCGCCCCGTGACCACCGCACCATCTCGAACGTCCTGGCCGCATTCATCCGCACCCACACCGCCCAACCGGCGGCGGAGGAAGCGGAAGTGGAGGAGGGCGCGGTCCCACCCGTTCCTGGCGCGCGAGCCGACGTGAACGCCGCGCTCCTCGTGCTCGTCTACCGCGATCCCACGTACGACGACCCGTATTTCACTCTGGATCTCCGGGGCGCCGACCTCTCCGTCACCGATATCCCCTACGGGAATCTCTCGCGCGCCTTCCTCTACCGCGCGCGGCTGACCAACGCCTATATGCCTTACGCGGATCTGTCCGGCGCGGTCCTGTCGGAAGCCGACCTGAGCGGCGCGAACCTGACCGACGCGAACCTGACCGACGCGGATCTGCGCGGCACGGACCTCACCTTCGCCACGCTGAGCGTGGAACAGATCGCCGGCGCCGTCATCGATTCCACGACGACGCTTCCGCCGCACCTCGTGGACGATCCGGCCATTCGGAGGCGGATCGCGGAGATCGAAGCGGACAGCTGACGGCACGTCGAAACCCGTGCCAGGGCACTCGTCGATGATTTCCTCCCGCGTTCACCCGGCGGCGCCTCGCGGTCCGGGAGAGTTCCCCTCTGCGATCCTTATCGGCGCCTTCGGCCGCTCCTACGCTCCACGGTGTCCAAGTGGAGCAGAGGAACAGGAGTGTGGCCATGGAACGCCGTACCGTACTTCGTGCCGCCGCCATCGGAGCGGGCGCGACCGCCTTTTCCGGATCCCTGTGGCGGCAGGCCGCCGCCTATCCGGCGCTGCCGGGCACCGGGCCCTACGGAGCGCTGCGCGCCGCCGACGCCAACGGGGTCATGCTGCCGTCCGGGTTCACCAGCCGCGTGATAGCCCGCACCGGACAGACTGTCGCCGGCACCGGTTACACCTGGCACCAGGCGCCGGACGGCGGCGCGTGCTTCGCCGACGGCTCGGGGTGGATCTACGTGTCCAACGCCGAGGTCAGCAGTTCCAGCGGCGGCGGCGCGAGCGCCGTGAAGTTCAACGGCTCGGGATCGGTCACCGGCGCCTACCGCATCCTCTCGGGTACCAACCGCAATTGCGCGGGGGGCGCGACTCCGTGGAACACCTGGCTGTCCTGTGAGGAGGTCAGCGGCGGATACGTCTACGAGACCGACCCGTGGGGCGTGAACGCCTCGGTGCGGCGCGCGGCGATGGGCCGGTTCAACCACGAGGCCGCGGCGGCCGATCCGGTCCGCCGCGTCATCTACCTGACCGAGGACGAGTCGGACGGCTGCTTCTACCGCTTCGTTCCCAGCACCTGGGGCAACCTGTCGTCCGGGACCCTCCAGGTGCTGCGCGAGTCGTCCGGCACCCTGTCCTGGGTCAACGTGCCCGACCCGGACGGAAGTCCCGCGCCGACCCGCGACCAGGTGTCGGGCGCCAAGCTGTTCAACGGCGGCGAGGGCTGCTATTACCGCGACAACATCTGCTACTTCACCACCAAGGGCGACAACCGGGTGTGGGCGTACAACGCTTCCGCCAACACCATCGCCGTCATCTACGACGACAACGTCTCCGGCGCCCCGCTGACCGGCGTGGACAACATCACCGCCGCCTCCGTCGGCGACCTGTATGTGGCCGAGGACGGAGGCAACATGGAGATCTGCGTCATCACGCCGGGCGATGTCATCGCCCCGTTCCTGCGGGTGACCGGCCAGTCGGGGTCCGAGATCACCGGCCCCGCGTTCAACCCCGCGGGGAACCGGCTCTACTTCTCCTCCCAGCGCGGCACGTCGGGCTCCAGCACCGGCGGCATCACCTACGAGGTCACCGGGCCGTTCCGCACCTCCCTGTAGGCCCGGCCGGGCGTCACGGCCGGCTCATTTCACGGCGCCGGCTGTGACGCCGCGGGTGAGGGTGCGCTGGAAGATGAGGAAGAAGACGATCATGGGGATGACGCCGAGGAGTGCGGCGGCGCTGAGCGCGGTGGGCTCACTGGTGTACTGGCCCCGCATGACGGCGAGTCCGAGGGGGACGGTCTGGTTGTCGTTGGAGATCAGCAGGACCAGTGGCGTCAGGAACTCGTTCCAGCTCCAGACGAAGAAGAAGACGCACATGACGGAGAGCGTGGGCCAGCTCATGGGCAGCACGATGCGCCACAGCACGGTCCAGCGGCTGGCGCCGTCGAGTTGGGCGGCCTCCAGGAGCTCGCGGGGGAACCCGGCGTAGACCGAGGACAGGAGGTAGGTGCCGAACGCGCTGTAGAGGACTCCGAGCAGGATGGTGTAGCCGAGCTTGGTGTCGTACAGGCCCATTTCCTTGAACAGGTAGTAGACGGGGTAGATCACGCCTTCCTGCGGCAGCACGTTGACGGCGAGGAAGAAGATGAGGAAGGCGTTGCGCCAGCGGACGCGGCCGATGCCGATGGCATAGGCGTTGAACAGTGCGATCACGATCGCGATGACGACGACGCCCAGGCTGATCTGGACGCTGTTGAGGAGTTTCTGGGTGAAGTCGGTGCGTTCCCAGACGTCGTCGAGGATGTCCCAGTTCCACTTCTCGGGCCAGGACAGCGGGCCGTTGGAGCGGTAGTCGGACGAGGTCTTGAACGAGTTGATCAGGATGATCAGGAAGGGCGCGAGGAAGGCGAGGACGAACGCGGTGACGCCCGCGGCGACGACGTAGGACAGCGGGGTCCTGCGGCCCTTGCCGGCGGCGGCGCGGCGTGAGGAGCGCCGGGTGCGGCGGCGGGGGCTTTCGGGGAGGGCGGCCATGGGGCTGTCGCCGGTGGCCCTCTCGGGGGCGGTGAGTGTCATGCGGGTCAGATCCCTCGGTCTTCGCTGTTCTGCCGGAAGAGGAAAACGGCCGCGATGATCAGGACCATCAGCGTCATCACGGTCGAGATGGCCGAGCCATAGCCGACCTGCGCCTTCTCGAAGAAGTTCTGATAGGCGAAGTAGGAGGGGACGAGCGTGGTGTCGCCCGGTCCGCCGCCGGTGAGCACGTAGATCTGCGCGAAGACCTTCAGCGCGGCGATGGTAGTGGTGACCAGCACGACGTAGACCTCGGGGCGCAGCAGCGGGACCGTGATGCGGGCGAAGCGCTGCGGCCAGGAGGCGCCGTCGAGGTCGGCGGCCTCGTAGAGCTCGGGGTCGATGCGCTGCAGTCCGGCCAGGAACAGGATGAGCGGATAGCCCAGTTGCATCCAGACCAGGACCACCAGCACGGTCCACAGGGCCAGGTCGGGGTCGCCGAGCCAGTTCTGGGTCAGGCCGTCGAGGCCCACCGTCTCCAGGATGTCGTTGATCGCGCCGTTGGGGGCGAGGATCCATCCCCACATCAGGCCGGTGACGGCGACCGGGATGACCTGCGGGATGTACAGGCCCGAGCGCAGGCCGTTGACCAGGGTGTCGCTGTGACGCTTGCCAATGTAGTCGAACAGCACGGCGGCGATGATCAGTCCGAGCAGCGTGGGCACGATCGCCATGCCGACGATGATGAAGCCGATGTTCTTGAACGACGCCCAGAACGCGTCGTCCTCCATCAGCTGTGTGTAGTTGTCGAATCCGATCCATTCGGCGCTGCCGATGCCCTGCCAGCGGGTGAAGCTGTACCCGATGGTCATGATCAGGGGAACCACGAGGAACAGCGCGCACAGCACGAGTCCCGGCACCAGATAGATCCCGTAGCCCGCCGACCGCGGGAGGTTGTTCCGCTTCACCAATGCTCCTTGACTGCGAGGACGGCGGCCCCGGCGGGGATGGAGGGGCCGCCGTCCTCAGTCGGTGTATCGTCCTTGGGCTCGGCGCCTCAGCCGAGGGACGAGACGTATTCCTCATAGGGGCCCGCGAGTTCGTCGAGGACCTCGTCGGGCGAGCTGCCGTTCATCAGGTTCTGCACGGAGGCCACGAAGGTGTCGTAGTAGCCGGGGACGGGCCAGTCCGGGTACAGCGCCAGGCCGTTGTTGTCCGACAGCTCCTGGAAACCGGTGATCACGCCGCGGGCACGCTCGTCCTCGATGTCCTGCGCGTCGACGTTCACGGGGATGTTGCCGGCGTTGCCGATGAGCGCCTGGATCTCCGGTGACATGGTGATGTCGATGAAGTCGTAGGCGAGTTCCTGGTTGTCCGAGTTCTGCGGGACGACCCACAGGTTGCCGCCCGAGCCCAGGGTCATGTCACTGCCCGGGTAGGGGACGGCGTTCCACTCGAAGTCCTGGATGTCGTTGAGGAACCCGCCGTACCACCAGTTGCCGCCCACCAGGATCGGGTACTGGCCGGAGACGAACGTCTCGGTCATGTCGGTGCCGACCAGGCCGACGGACTCCTGGTCGAAGTAGCCGCGGTCCAGCCAGTCGGCGTAGGTCTCGGCCGCGTAGGTCCACTGCTCGTCGTGGAAGTCGACGTCACCCTCGAAGAACTGATAGTCGCGAACCCACTGTTCGTCGGCCTGCGAGAGCGCGAGCAGGTAGAGCCAGTGCTCGGCCGGGTGGTCGTTGCCCGCGTTGGCGATCGGGGTGACGCCGTTGTCCACGAACTCCTGGAGCGCCGCCTCGAAGCCCGCCCGGTCCGTGGGCACCTCGATTCCGTACTCCTCGAACATGTCCTGGTTGTAGTACATGAGGACGTATTCGCCGTAGTTGGGGACGCCGTACCAGGTGTCGCCGCCCATATGGCCCAACTCGTCGTACCGGGCGGCGGTCGAGAGGTTCTCGCTGATCTGGTCCGACCAACCGCGCTCCTGGGCGACCTGGGTGAGGTCGGTCAGCAGCCCTTGGGAGGACAGGAGTCCGGCCGTGGCGTTGCCCTTGTTGTACTCCATGATGTCGGGCGCCTCGTCCGAGTTGAGGATCATGCCCGAGGTCTGCTGGATCTGGTCGAACGTCTTCTGCTCGAACTCGACCGTGACACCCGGGTGAGTCCGCTCGAACTCCTCGATCGCCGCGTCCCACGCCTGGCCGAGGGCGCCTTCGGGGTCCTCGTAGTGCCAGAGCCTCAGCGTCTGGCCACCGCCGGAGCCGGAGTCGTCCGAGCCGCCGCATCCGGTGGCTACCAGGGACAGCGTGACCGCCGCCGCGCCCAGCGCCAGTCGGCCGGTTCTCCTCGTGAATTGCATGATGCTGCCTTTCTTCACTGCTCTGTGAATTGCCGCAGTCGTGGGGTGCGGCGGCGGTGGACTCGGGCTTCCCAGGGGGCGAGGGTGTGCGGGTCGCCGGATGGCGGCGCGTTGGTGATGAGGGTCTCGGTGCCGGTCCAGCCGTCGGGGAGGTCGGGGGTGAGTGGCTGGCCGGTGAAGTTGGCCAGGATGAGGAGTTCGGTGCCGCTGTCCTGGTGGCGGCGGAGGAAGGCGTAGAGCTGTTCGTCGTCGGGGGCGAGCATGTGGAAGTCGCCGTGGGCGATGGCTGGTTCGGTGTGGCGGAGGTGGATCAGGCGCCGGTAGTAGTGGAAGACGGAGTGGGGGTCGGCGAGTTGGGTTTCGGCGTTGATGTGTCGGTGGTCGGGGTTGACGGCGATCCAGGGCGTTCCGGTGGTGAATCCGGCGTGTTCGCTCGCGTCCCATTGCATGGGGGTGCGGGCGTTGTCGCGGCTGCGGGCGCGCAGCGCGGTCAGTACGCGCCGGGGGTCCTCGCCGGCGGCGGTGGCCTCGCGGAAGTGGTTGAGGGACTCGATGTCGCGGAAGTCGTCGATGGTGGCGAACGGGTGGTTGGCCATGGCGAGTTCCTCGCCCTGGTAGATGTAGGGCGTGCCGCGGTGCAGGTGCAGCACGGTGGCGAGCATGGTGGCGGAGCGGGTGCGATGTCCCGGGGTGTCGTCGCCGTAGCGGGAGACGACGCGGGGCTGGTCGTGGTTGTTCCAGTACAGGCTGTTCCAGCCGGTCTCGTGCAGCCCGGTCTGCCAACGGCCCAGTGACGCCTTGAGATCGACCAGCCGCAGCGGCCTCGGGTCGAACTTGCCGCCGGGGCCCGAGTCGAGGCCGACGTGCTCGAACTGGAAGACCATGTCCAGCTCCGCGCGCGCCGGATCGGTGAACAGTTCCGCCTCCTCCACTGTCACGCCGGGCATCTCCCCGACGGTCAGGAGGCGTTCGGGACGGCCGGCGAAGACCTCGCGGTGCATCTCCGCCAGGAACTCATGGATGCGCGGACCGCAGACGTAGTGCTGGCCGCCGTCGGCGTGGCGGTCGCCCTCGGCCATGTGTCCGTCGGGGAGCGCGGGGTTCTTCGATATGAGGTTGATGACGTCCATGCGGAAGCCGTCGACGCCCCGGTCCAGCCACCAGCGCATCATCGCGTGGACGGCCTCGCGGACTTCGGGGTTCTCCCAGTTGAGGTCGGGCTGCTTGCGGGAGAACAGATGCAGGAAGTACTCCCCGCTCGCCTCGTCGTACTCCCACGCCGGCCCGGAGAACCAGGAGGCCCAGTTGGTGGGTTCGGCGCCGGGGGTGCCGGGCGTCATGCCGTCGCGGGCCGGGCGCCACCAGTACCAGTCACGCTTCGGGCCGTCCTTGCCGCCGTCCCGGGACGCGATGAACCACGGGTGCTCGTCGGAGGTGTGGTTCACCACCAGGTCCATGATCAGTTTCATGCCCCGCTCGTGGACCGCGGCCAGCAGCTTGTCGAAGTCCTCCAGGGTGCCGAAGACCGGGTCGACACCCTGGTAGTCGCTGATGTCGTAGCCGTTGTCGTCCTGCGGGGAGGGGTAGACGGGCGACAGCCAGATGACATCCACGCCCAGGCCGGAGAGGTAGTCGAGCCGCCCGATGATCCCGGGGATGTCCCCGATGCCGTCCCCGTTGGAGTCGGCGAAGCTGCGCGGATAGATCTGATAGACGACGGCGGACTTCCACCACGGCTCGACGGCGGCCGCGTGAGCAGGGGACACAGGGGAACCTCCTATCGCTCGTGCGCGGACACCGTCGTTCGGCCCGGGGGCGGGCGGCATCGGCGCGTCACCTTGCACCGTGCCGACCGAGTGCGGCGCGATGCGCACTTATTTGTACGGCGGAAGTTTCTCCGGGTCAATCCCCTGGAAACAACCCTTCGATCCGAGCGAGAGGGCACAGCGGAAGAAGCCGCCGAAAAGGGATACGAGGGGGGTGAGGCTCCACTGCCCCGCGATGGGCGGAGACCCAGCCGGACCTGCTCCTGCTTGGGAGAAAGCCTTCGGCGCGGCATCGCCTCACCCTCCGGGGCGACGCATCCGCCCGTGACCAAGGGCGGCGGACCGCACGACGCGGCGAGTGATGCGCTTTTCTTGACGCGCGCAATAAATGACGACGCCGCAGGTGTCCCGGCGCCGCGCGGGCGCGCCTCAGCGCGTGGCCTGGACGGCTTCCCTGATCGCCAGGCAGGCCGCGCCGCGCGCCCACATGTCGTCGTCGGCCACGTGCGTCACCAGCTCGCAGTCGGCCGCGGCCGTGGAGAAGCCGTGCGCCGCGAGCGCGTCGCGGCAGGCCGGGCCGAAGAGGGCGTAGGCGCGCACGCTTTCACCGGTCAGCACGATCTTCTCCGGATTGACCAGGTTGCACACGGTGGCCATGGCCCGGCCCAGCGCCTCGCCCATCGCGGAGAACGCCGCCAGCACCGCCGCCTCCCCCGCCGCGGCCCGGGTCAGCGCGTCCTTGATCGAGGGGCAGGGAATGCCCGAGGTGCTCGAAATCGCCGTCAGGACCGCCGCGTCGGAGGCCAGCGCCTCCACACAGCCCCGGCTCCCGCACGAACATACGGGCCCGTCCGGCTGGATCGGCACATGGCCGAGCTCGCCGGCCAGCCCGGAGGAGCCGGTGAACAGGCCCCCCGCCAGCATCAGTCCACAGCCGATACCCGCGCCCACCGTGACCACGGCCAGCGACTCGCAGTCCCGGCCCGCGCCGAACCAACGCTCAGCCACCAGAAGGGCGTTGGCGTCGTTGTTCACGACGACGGGCAGGCCGAGCACCGCCGACAGCGGGCCGGCCACGTCGACGTCCTCCCAGCCCATGACTCCCGAGCGCACGCAACGGCCGGTGTCCGCGTCGACGTGTCCGCCGATGCCCACGCCGACGCCCAACACCCGCTCCTCCGAACGGTCTTCGGCGGCCAGGAGATAGTTCACCGCCTGCGAGGCGAGCGCCATGACCTCCTCGGGCGTGGCCCCGGCCCCCACGGGCAGCCGACTCCTGGCCACCACGGTGGCCTCCAGGTCGGTCAGGACCGCCGTGACGCTCTGCGGCGCCAGCTTGACCCCGACCACCAGGTGGCGGTCGCGGGCGACCGCGAGGATGCGCTGCGGCCGACCGCCGCCCGAGCTGCGGGCGCCGATCTCCACCAGATATCCGGTCTCGATCAGCGGGTTGACCGCCCGGGTGACCGTGGACTGGGAGAGTCCCAGCCGCCGGGCCAGCTCGGTGCGGGAGGAGGGCCCCGCCGTCAGGATCTCGGCGAAGATCGCCGCCCTGGTGTCGTCGGCGACCACCCCGGACAGCTCGGACTCGGCCGCTACCCGGCGGAAGAGAACGGGGGTGGGCCTGCTCGGCGCCGGGCCTGCTGTCATACCGGGAAGTGTAGGTGGCTGCCGTGGCATTGACCGGCCTCCCTGTCAATCACGTACACGGAAAGAATTTAGTTCTTTCTTCTTGCTTGACGCAAGAAAGCAAAGCTGGACACACTCCCGTCACCTGAAGGCAAAGGGATGGAGACACCCATGGCACTCTCCCGACGGGCGCTGATCGCGAGCGCCGGGGCCGCCGCGGCCGGCGGTCTGACGGCGGCCTCACTGGTGGGCGACGCGCACGCGAGCCCCCTGACGGCGCCCACCACCGGGGCCGGGAACGGGCTACCGGCCGGCGGGGCCGGCACGGCCGCCGCCCCGCTGCCGGTAGCGAGCCGGAACAGCGTGTTCAGCCGGCGCGGTGCCGGGCCGCGCTACTGGAGCATCTACGGCTGGAGCTTCCCGCACAACGCGCCCATCCCCGAGGACGAGTGGAAGGCCAACGTCGACTGGCTGGCCGCCGAGTTCGCCCCGTACGGCTACACCATGCCCTGCACGGACGGCTGGATAGAGGCGTCCAGCAGGACGAACGACAACGGCTACATCGTCACCTACAACGACGGCTGGCAGCACGACTGGGCCTGGTGGGCCGAGTACATCCGGGGCAAGGGCATGGACCTCGGCGTCTACTACAACCCCCTGTGGGTGCACCGGGCCGCCGTCGCGGACACCTCCAAGACCGTCATCGGCCGCCCCGACGTCCGGATCGCCGACATCGTCACCGACGGCGACTTCTTCGCCGGCGGCATCGGCGGCGACACCCTCTACTGGGCCGACGTCACCAAGGACGGCGCCAAGGAGTACATCCAGGGCTACGTGCGGTACTTCAGAGATCTCGGCGTCCCCTACCTCCGCATCGACTTCCTCTCCTGGTACGAGAACGGCCAGGACGCCAACATCGGCACCGTCGGCCTCGGTCACGGCCGCGCCCAGTACGAGACGGCACTGCGCTGGATCCACGAGGCGGCCGGCGACGACATGCAGGTCAGTCTCGTCATGCCGCACCTGTTCGACCACGGCGCCGCGGAGATCCGGTACGGCGACCTGATCCGCATCAACGCCGACGCGGACCGGGGCGGTTGGGACCGGCTCAGCGGCGGACGGCAGAGTTGGCAGAACGGCTGGTCGCAGTGGCACAACCCGTTCGCCGGCTTCACCGGCTTCGCCGACCGCTCCGGACGCGGGCAGTTCATCCTCGACGGCGACTTCCTGATGATGAACACCTTCGCCAACGACGACGAACGCCGCACCTGCGTCAGCCTGATGACCATCGCCGGCTCCCCCCTCACCATCTCCGACCTGCACAGCAACATCGGCGCACACGCCTGGGCCTACCAGAACGAGGAGGTCCTCGCGCTCAACGACCAGGGACTCGTCGGCAAGCCCTACTTCCACAGCGCCGAGCCCTACTCGACGAACCCGGGCAGCCGGGACACCGAGCGCTGGGCCGGGCAGCTCCCCGACGGCTCCTGGGCCGTCGCCCTGTTCAACCGCGGTGACACCGCCGCCACCCGCACCCTCGACCTGGCCGGCGCACTCGGGCTGACCGACAGGGCGGCGGTGCGTGACCTGTGGGAGCACCGCGACCTCGGCCGGATGAGCAGCCTCACCACCGAACTGCCCGCGCACGGCGTGCGGTTGGTCAAGGTGAGCGCGCCGGGTCACAAGCGCGTGTATCAGGCGGCGTTCGCCGCCTGGGGCGGCGGCGCCGGCTTCGGCAACACCCGCCCCGGCCACACCGCCATGGGCTACGCCGATCTGCCCGGCACCGGCGCCTCGGTCACCTTCGGCGTCGAGGCCGCCCGGACCGGCACGTACCGCGTCCGGTACCGGTACGCCGCCGACGCCGACGCGACGCTCACCGTGGGCGCCGAGGAGCTGAACCGCACGCCGGTGGGCCGCCCCAGGCAGGTGGCGCTGCCCGCGACGGGCGGCGCGTGGGCCACCGCCGAGGACGCGGTCCGGCTGACCCGGGGGACCAACATCCTCACCCTCATCAGCACCGAGGCCGACACCGGCGCCGTGTCGCTCAACTCGGTGGAGCTGCGCTGACCGCCTCCCCCACCAGGAAGCGGAAGCCGCGCAGGGCGACCGTGACGCTCGGGCGGTGTCCGGCGAGGAACGCCAACGGTCCGGTGGCCGGGGCCCGTAGCCGTTCGCGGCCGAGCCCGACCGGACCGGACAGCCGCAGGGGCACCTCGCAGACGCTCCCGTCCGGCTTCCGCTGTACGAGCCGGGTGCGCACGGGCAGCCTGACGGCGGGCAGGCGGAGCCGGTCCCGGAAGGCCGTGGTCACGGTCTCTCCGGGGCCGGTGGCCAGCTCTGCCGTGAACCCGGCCGCCGAGTCGAGGGCAAACATGCCCAACTCCTTCGGAATTCCCCATAGTTCATGCCCACCCGCCAGGGAACGCTCGTCGTCCACCCAGACGGCCACCGCCGTGACCACGATGCCGCGCCGGTGGCGGACGAGCAGCGAGACGAGGAACTCGTGGTACTCCAGCACGCTGCCCCGCTGGTAGTCGACCCAGAACGTGGTCAGGACACACCGCCCGCCCATGGTCAGCGGCCGGACCCCGGGCGGCAGGTCCCAGGCGGGAACGGAGCGGAGAGGCAGCCGCCACAGGGAGACGTACATGTCGCCCTTCAGCCGCCAGGGCGCGGGGGGATAGTCGCTCATGTACCGACTGTAGCCCCGGGATTGACACAGAGCGGTGGTGTGGCGGCCGGCGCGGGCGTCGGCCGGCGCGGCGCGCCCCCACCCCGCCCATGAGCGGCGAGAGCTGGAGCGGACCGGGCGTGAGCCGCTGACGATGGCACTGCCCCGCCACACAGCTCACGGTTGGCGCGATCACGCCTCGCGCCGCCACCGAGATCGGCGCGGAGGGCGCGTGGCACGACCCGCCCGGCCGCGCCCCCGACGAGCGGGCGCCGAACACACTGTTCCAGGTCGAGTACGGCGGGATCGCCGAGGAGTTGGTGGGAACGGCATCGCCGCGAGCCTGCGGCTGATCAACAACCTGGAGGTCGACGAAACAGGTGCTGTACGCCCGGATGAAGGACGTACGTGGAGGAGTCCACGCGCTGGAGTGACCGGCCCGCCGGGGCGCGCGCCCCGGCGCCCTCAGGGGTGCAGCCCGAGGTTCGGATCGTTGAAGAGGACGATGGCCGACTCCTGCCATTCGGTCGTCAGGCCGAGGTTTCCGCACTGGTTCGCGGGGCCGGCCACCGGCAGGGACAGCCCGAGCCCGGCGGCGCCCCGGCCCCCGCCGCTCGCACCGCCGGTGATGAAGCAGGAGCTGTCGTGGGTGCCGTTGTGGCCGCCGATGACGGTGGTCGCCGAGGCGGTGGCGGCGGACGGCAGGCCCGCCCCCACCTCGATCAGGATGAGTGCCGCGACAAGGCGGCCGTTGGGGATCACGCCGACCCCAACGAGTCCCGCAAGTCGACGGTTGCGCGGGGCTGTTGAAATCCCCCGGCGGTCACGCGGGCTGCCGGGACTCCAGGTGGGACTTGAGGCGGTCCAGCGTGGTGGCGATGTGCGCGCGGTTGGCGCCGACGCGGTCGGAAACCCCGGTGAGGACAGTGGTGATGGGCCTGAACCACCTCGGAACACGGATCCAGTTACTCTCGGTGATCACGCAACCGGTGCCGTCGGGCACCGGGTCAATGTCGTACCGCCAGAGCGACACCGGGATCCTCAGCGGAGCGGTCGCGACCTCGTAGGCGAACCGGCGGTTACGGTTCGTCTCGGTGATGGT
The DNA here is from genome assembly GCF_035917415.1 of Streptomyces sp. NBC_01803. NCBI lineage: Bacteria > Bacillati > Actinomycetota > Actinomycetes > Kitasatosporales > Streptomycetaceae > Streptomyces > Streptomyces sp. NBC_01803. Next base: position 4,491,804 of record NZ_CP109073.1, on the reverse strand, counting down.
GCAGGTGGTGACCCAACGGCGGCGCCCGTTGCGGTTGACGCCCCGGAAGCGGGCGCCCACGGTGGCGTGCGTGGCGCCACGCAGCCAGCGGGCCTCGACGGTCTCCTCGGCGAAGGTGACCATGAGGAGCGGATCACTGACGACGCGGTAAGCCTCGGCGGGAGTGACGTTGACCGTCACCCGGCCGGTGGCGACAGGGTCCTTGAACGGCATGGAGCACCCTCCCTGTTGGCGATGACTCGGTGATTACCCCACCGGATGCCCGCCGGGCAATGGCGCGGCCGATCCACAGGCACCCGGTGAGCAACGCCCCGGCCGTGCTCGTCCGGCGGCACGAGCCCCCGCGCGCGTCCGGTGACTCCCGTCCGCCGAGGTCGTCATCCGGCCGACCGTCGCCCGCCCGTGTCCGCCACGTCCGCCGCGCCTCCTTCCGCCCGGCCCCCGCGGGCCTCGCAGCCAGAACGGCGGCGGCCCGGCGGCGTGCAGCGGCGGGAGCAGGCCGATCGCGGCGGCGCCGGCCAGGTCCGTGGTCCCGGAGCCGACGCGCGGCCCGATCCGGTCGAGCAGCGGGCCGACGAGCGCCTTGCCCAGCGGGTCCGGGCGATCTCGGCGAACGCGACGAGGCCGGTGCGCACGGCGCTGCCGCTGCCGGCGCCGACCAGCACGAACCCGGGAAGGGGCGACGGCCGAGATCTTGGTGCCGGTCTGTGAGACGGGGCTGGCCGCCGACGCCCCGGCACCCCGGCCAGCGGCCGTATGCCGGGAGGACCGCTCATGGCCGGTCGGCCGGGTCGGGCAGCACATGCGACATGATCACGACCCGCTCCGCCCCGGTCGGCGCGGCGGCGGCCTCCTCCGGCGTGTCCCGCCGGAAGCCGGCGACGACGGACCGCAACTCGTCGCGCAGGCGCCGGGTCTCCGCCGGGGTGAGGAGCAGCGAGACGTCGCTCAAGGAGAGGGCCTGCCCCCACGGCTCGGGCATCGTCTCCACCTCGTTCAGCGCCTGCTGGACGCGGAGCGAGTGCGCCGCGGCGACCGACCGCAGACAGCCCAGGACGGCGTCGGGCTCGCGCGCGATCAGGTCCGGGTCGTTGAGCGAGGTCGTCCGGTGCGCCGAACGCCACCAACGTTCCCGGGCGTTCCCGCGTTCGGTGTCCTCCTCGACGAAGCCGGCGGCGCCGAGCCGGCGCAGGTGGTAGCTGGTCGCGCCGGAGGTCAGGCCCATGCGCTGGGCGAGCAAGGTGGCGGTGGCGGGCCCGCGCAGGCGCAGCAGTTCCAGCAGCCGCACCCGGACGGGGTGGGCCAGGGCGCGCAGGCCGCGCGCGTCGAGGACGACGTCGTGGCGGGGGTCGGGGCTCACTCCGGGATCCGTGGTCACTCCGGAGTCCGTGGTCACTCCGGAGTCGGGAGTCACTCCGGAGTCGGGAGTCACTCCGGGGAGCGGGCCGGAAGTCGCGTCGGTCATGGCGGCCAGCCTAGGCTCCGAAGAAGCCTTTGCGAAGAAGTCTTTGCAGCGATTTCTTGGCGATCATCCCCGGGAGGCATGCGAGAATGACACAAGATCCCTGGTCACGGCGCGCGTTTCCCGCACACGCCGGGACCGCTTGCCGGAGGAGGCATTCATGGTGACGCGACGCACCCCGCTCCCGGGCGTCGGCACCCAGTACGACATCGCGACCAAGGACGGCCGCCACATCTCGGTGGTGGTCCACGAGGACGGCCGCCGGTTCCTCGGCTTCTACCACCCCGAGGATCCTGACGCCTGCCAGGGCACCGTGCCCCTGGAGGCGGAGGAGGCCGCCCGGCTCGCCTCGATCATCGCCCCGGACCGCACGGAAGTGGCGCTGCCGGGCAGCGAGTTCGACCTCAACCTGGTGACCGAGCGCATCCCCATCGGTCCCGACTCCCCCTATCGGGGCCGGCCGATGGGTGACACCAAGGCCCGCACCAGGACCGGGTCTTCCATCGTCGCCGTGCTCCGCAGGACCGGGGCGCACCCCTCTCCCGGCCCCGACTACCGCCTTGAGGCAGGTGACACGCTGCTGGTCGTCGGCACCCGGGAGGGCGTCGACGACTTGGCCGACATCATCGCCGGCTCGTGAGCCGCGCCCGCCCCCACCACGACCCGCACCCCAACGGGCCCAAAGGAAAGGCGCGATGACCGTGCACGACACCACGACCATGCTGATCGAGCTGGGAGCCGTCGTGCTCGGCCTCGGCCTCGTCGGACGGCTGGCCGGACGGCTCGGCCTCTCCCCCATCCCCCTCTATCTGCTCATCGGCCTCGCCTTCGGCCACGGCGGGCTCGTACCGCTGTCCACCAGCGAGGACTTCATCGGAGTCGGGGCCGAGATCGGCGTCATTCTCCTGCTGTTGATGCTCGGCCTGGAGTACACCGCGACCGAGCTGGTGGACAGTCTCCGGACGCAATACCCCTCGGGCATCGTCGACCTCGTGCTCAACGCGGTGCCGGGCGCCGTCGCCGGGCTGCTGCTCGGCTGGGGACCGGTCGGCGCGCTGGCGCTGGCCGGCGTCACCTACATCTCCTCCTCCGGGGTGATCGCCAAGATCCTCACCGATCTGAACCGGCTCGGGAACCGCGAGACGCCCGTCGTCCTCGGCGTCCTGGTGATCGAGGACCTGACCATGGCGGTCTACCTGCCCGTGCTGTCGACGGTGCTGGCCGGGGTCGGCCTGGCCAGCGGCAGCCTGACCCTGGCCATCGCGCTCGGCACCGCCGGTCTCGCACTCTTCGTGGCGCTGCGGCACGGCCGCGTGATCAGCAAGGCCGTCTCCTCGGACAACCCCGAGATGCTGCTGCTGGTGGTGCTCGGGCTGACCCTGCTGGTGGCCGGGGTGGCGCAGCGGCTTCAGGTGTCGGCGGCGGTCGGCGCGTTCCTGGTCGGCATCGCGCTGTCGGGCGAGGTCGCGCGGGACACACGGCGGCTGTTCACGCCGCTGCGCGACCTGTTCGCGGCGGTGTTCTTCGTCTTCTTCGGCCTGTCCACCGATCCGAGCGCCATCCCGCCGGTGCTGGTGCCCGCGCTGGCGCTGGCCGCGGTCACGACGGTCACGAAGATCGCCACCGGCTGGTACGCGGCGCGGCGGGCCGGGATCGGGCCGCGCGGCCGGTTCCGGGCGGGCGGCGCGCTGGTGGCGCGCGGCGAGTTCTCCATCGTGATAGCCGGACTGGCCTCGGCCAGCGAGCCCAGGATCGCCCCGGTGGCCACGGCGTATGTGCTGATCCTGGTGATCGTGGGTCCCTTCGCCACCCGGTGGACGGAGCCAGTCGTGCGCCGGCTCCGCGAGCGCCGCGCGTCCCGCCGGACGACCCCCGCGGAGCTCGTCGGCGAGGTGCGGACGGCGGAGTCCGGCGCCTGACGATCGGCGCCCGATCCGACCGCCCGATCCGACCGTCCGGTCTCCGGCGCCCGGGGCCGCGCGCGGCCGTCCGCGCCGGGTACGGGCACGGCCGTCGTGTCACGGCGTCGAACACGGATGGTCACAAAGTGACCTTATGGTCTGCTCGTCCGAAAGAATGAGGCATCATCTGACCTCATGGGATTGGTCGCAGGTCTGGACAGCTCCGCCGCGGACACCCGCATCGTCGTATGCGACGCGGAAACCGGGCAGGTCGTACGGCACGGCCACGCCGAGCACCCGGCCGGGGAGGCCACTCCCGAGGCGTGGCTGTTCTCACTCGGCGAGGCCGCGGACGGCGGGCTGCTGGAGGACGTCACGGCGATCGGCGTCGCCGCCCAGGCGCAGGGGCTCGTCGCCCTCGACGCCGACGGCCACCCGGTGCGCCCCGCGCTGACCGGCACCGGCGACGAACGCGCGCGGGCCGCCGCGCTCGGCCTCGTGGACGCGCTCGGCGGCCGGGCGGCGTGGGCCGAGGCCGTCGGCTCCGTGCCGCAGCCCGGCCAGCCCGTCGCGCAGCTCCGCCGCCTGCTGCGCGAGGAGCCGGAGGCCGCCAAGCGCACCACCACCGTGCTTCAGGCGCAGGACTGGCTGGTCTGGCAGCTCCTGGGCCGCCCCAGCCGCTGGACCACCGACCGCGGCGCCGCGTCCGGCACCGGGTACTGGTCGGCCGTGGCGGAGGCGTGGCGCTACGAGCTGGCCGAGCTCGCCGTCGGCCACCCCGTCGCACTGCCCGACGTGCTCGGCCCCGCCGAGGCCGCCGGCCGCACTCCCGAGGGCCTGCTCATCTCGGTCGGCACCGGCGAGACCATGGCCGCCGCCCTCGGTCTGGGCGTCGGGCCGGGCGACGCCGTCATCTCGCTGGGCGCCTCGGGCTCGGTCTGCGCGGTGCACGACGAGGCGCTGACGGACCCCACCGGCACCATCACCTCCCTCGCCGACGCCACCGGCCGGCACCTGCCCGTCGTCCAGACCCTCAACGCCACCCGTGTCCTGCGCGGCACCGCCGACCTGCTCGGCCGCGACCTCGCCACCCTGTCGGAGCTGGCCCTCGCCTCGACACCCGGCGCCCATGGCCTGGTCTTCCTCCCCTATCTGGCGGGCGAGCGCACCCCCGAACTCCCGCACACGGCGGGCACGCTGGCCGGGCTGCGGCGGGAGAGCATGAAGCCGGAACACCTGGCCAGGGCCGCGTTCGAGGGCATGCTGTGCGGTCTGGCCGACGCCGCCGAGGTGCTGCGGGAGCGCGGCGTGCGCATCGAACGGGTCTTCCTGCTCGGCCCGGCCGCCGAGCTGCCCGCCGTCAAGGCACTGGCCCCCGGGCTGTTCGGCGCCCGCGTGGTCATCCCCGCGCCCGCCGACTACACCGCGCTCGGCGCCGCCCGGCAGGCGGCGTGGGCACAGGGCGTGGCGGACGGCACGCTGGACGACAAGACACCGCCGCCGTGGCCGTCGGCGCCCGGCGAGGTTCTGGACCCGGGCGACGAGGTCGCGGTGGGTACGGCGATCCGCCGACAGTTCACCGCAGTCCGCGACCAGACCCACCCAGGAGCCTTCGACAGATGACCGTCGTCCTCGGCGTACTCGCCTCCGCGCTCGCCCTCCTCTTCCTCGCCTCGGGCGGGGTCAAGCTGCTGAGACATCCGCGGTCGCGGCGAATACGCGACCGCTTCGGTCTCTCCCCCGCCGCCTGGACGGCGATCGGCGCCGCCGAATGCGTCGGCGCCGTCGGCCTGTTGGCCGGTCTGGTGGTCCCCCTGATCGGCCTCGTGGCGGCCATCGGCCTGACCGGCCTGATGACCGGCGCGCTCATCAGCCGCCTGCGGGTCCACGACCCGGCGGCGATGCTCCTCCTCGACGTGGCCGTGCTCGCCCTGGTCTGGGTGGTGCTGGCCCTCTACGCCTCCGACTGAGCCGTCTCGAACGCCCGCCATCGCACGGCGAGTTGCGTCCGGCTCGTGGCCCCCGTCTTCGCCAGCGCCCGCGTCAGGTGCTTCTTCACTGTGCCCACGCCGACGAACAGGCGTTGCGCGATCTGCTGGTTGGTCAGTCCACGCGCGGCCAGCCCGGCGACCTCCCGTTCGCGCGGCGTCAGGCCCAGGTCACCGGCGGCCGAGGCCACGGCCCGGTCGTCCGCGAGCAGCCGGGTCACCAGCGGCGCCAGGTGACGGCGCAGGGAACGCATCACGGCGACGTCACGTGTGGCGATCCGCTGCGCGCCCCGGACGACGACGCCGACGTACATCACGCCCTCGGCGCCGGCGTCGATGAGCAGCGCGACCTTGTCGTGAATGCCATGAGGCTTCAGAAACCGCTCGACGAAGGCGTGTTGGGCCGGAACGAGCTCCGGGTGCAGCTCGCGCAGGGTGACCACGCCTCGCTCCGCGAGGAGTTGGTGCGCGTGCGACGCCATGTAGGGGTCGGCGGTGATCCAGCGCTCGGCGTACGCCGCGAGGAACTCCCGGGAATAGCCGCTCTTGACGCCGCGCCCGTCGTAGAGCGCGGCGGCGATCGTGGGACCGTGCAGCACGGCGATCGTGGAGTACCCGAACCACTCCTCCAGCGCGCGCAGCAACCGCTCGCGGAACGCGGGCAGATCGGGCTCCCGGTCCACGGCCTCGATCACGCCGAAGAGCCGACGGTAGTCCTCGGGCGGCAGCGGCTCGCCGCCCGGCAGTCGCCTCGGGGCGCCGGGCACGGAGACGAGCGCGTGCGCGGCGGGCAACGGTCTGGGCGGTCGCGGATCGAGGGCCACCTCGCCGTTATAGGCAGGAGATGATCGCGGACGCAAGGCATTACGGGCCGGGCGTTCCACTTTCGGGCCATGTGACGGACGGCCCCTATCAGGCATGGTCGTTGACGACGCCCCTGAGACGCCTTCGAAGGAAGAGAACATGAACGCAGCACCCGCGCCGACGCCGACGCCCGACGCCCGACGCTGGCTGATCACGGGTGCCAACAGTGGGTTCGGTGCCGCCTTCACCCGGGCCGCGCTGGCGGCCGGTGATCTGGTCGTGGCGGCGGTCCGCCGCCCGGAGACCATGGCCGGCCTCGCCGCCGAACACCCGGACCGGCTCGCCGTCGTCACGCTCGACGTCGCGGACCCCGAGCAGTGCCGACAGGCCGTCGACACGACGGAACGGACGTACGGACCCATCGACGTGCTGGTCAACAACGCCGGATTCGGCACGGTCGGTGCCCTGGAGGAGACCGGCGAGGACGCGCTGCGGCACGCCATGGAGGTGATGTTCTTCGGCGCGATGCGGCTGACCAGGCTCGTGCTGCCGTCCATGCGCCGCCGCCGCAGCGGCACGATCGTGCAGGTGACCAGCATGGGCGGGCTGCTGGCGTTCGCCGGGGTGAGCAGCTACTGCGCCGCCAAGGGCGCGCTGGAGCAGGCGAGTGAGGCGCTGGCGGGTGAGACCGCGCCACTCGGCATCCGGGTGCTGATCGTCGAACCAGGCGCGTTCCGCACCGAGTTCAACTCGGCGCTCCGGACCGCCGAGTCGATCGCCGACTACGACGCGACGGTCGGCCCGGTCCGTGACGTGCTCGACTCCGCCCACGGCAAGCAGCCCGGCGACCCGGATAAGGCCGCCGCCGCCCTGCTGGTAGCCCTCGACCTCCCCAACCCGCCGCTGCGCCTGGCCCTCGGCGACGACGCGATGATCGCGATCCGCGACAAGCTCGCGGCGGTCGCCGCCGATCTCGACGCGACCGAGCACCTGGGCACGGGCGCGGCGATCAACTTCCCCTGACGCCCGCCCGCTAGGCCCTGGCGGCCTGCTCCCGCAGTGCCGCCAGGCTGGGCGCGTCGGTCTCGGAGCCCGGCACGACATGCCCGAAGCGCCCGCCACCCGCGTGCACGGTCAGCTCGATGAGCGCCTGCGACGGGGTGAGCCCGCGCGCCTTGCACACCCGCAGATGCCGCGCCCAGGAGACCCCGGCGTGGTAGGCGTCGTCCCCGCCGCCCTCCCGCGGCCGGTATCCGGCGGCGTCGTCGGCGTCCGAGATCCAGAGATAGCCGAGCACGCCGTCCTCGTTCGCCACCTGGACATAGCGGACGGGCCGCTCGGTGGTGTGCGCGTAGTGCTCCTCAGTGACCATGTGCCGCATTGTGCCGGACCGCTCCGGCCTCCCGCAGCACCTGGCGGCTGAGGTGATCGGCTCGGCGCGTCGTCTCCGGCAGCCGGTAGCGGGGCGTGAGGCGGAGAGTGTGCGCGCAGGCGTTGTCGAGCCCGATGCCGCTGCCGACGGAGACGAACACCGGCTTGACCCCAGCCCGCGTCCGCACGGCCCGCCCGACGACATCGCCGTCGTCGTCGGTGAGCGGCGCCATGGCGCCGCGCTCGGGCCCGGGCTCCTGGTACTCGAACGCGAAGGGCGACTTGGCCACCCCGAAGCACGGCACCCCGGTCACCACCCCGAGATGCACCGCGAGTCCGGCCCGGCGCGGGTGGGCGATGCCGTACCCGTCACAGACGATGAGGTCCGGCGCGGTCCGCAGCTTCTCCAGCGCGGCGAGCACGGACGGCACCTCCCGGAAGGCGAGCAACCCCGGCACATACGGAAACGCGCCCCGCCCGGCGACGGTGACCTCCTCCACCACCTCCAACGACCCGGCGTCGAGCACGACGGCGGCGGCGACGTGCCGGTCGGTGCCCTCCTCATAGGTCACATCCACCCCGACCACGGTCCCCACCTCCCCCACCCCAGGCCCAACCCCGACCGGATCCGCCGCCGCCCGCACTTCCTCCTGCACGACGAACGCCTCCTCTTCGGTGGCGGGCACATTCACCGTCCGTGGCCATACCGAGCGGGACTGGATCCCGGCGTTGTACGCCTCGTCCCCGTCAGCCACGCGCGGCACGTACCCGGCGGCGTCGTCGGCGTCCGTGAACCACACGAATCCGAGCACACCGCCGTCCTCGCGGGCCACCCGGGCGTAGCGAACGGGCCGCTCGGTGGTACGGGCGTAGTGGTCCGGCCCACGGGCCGCGGTCGGCCGCAGATCCTCGGTCATCGAAGGCGTTCATGTGATTCTCGCTGCGCCTGTGTTCCATCAACCGCGTCATCCCTCACACCGATGACCGCAAGTCGGCGGCCGGGATGCGGACGGAAAGCCTGCTCCCCGGATTAATGTAGACACTGGCCTGAGACGGAATCTCGGTCAGCAATTCAAGGAATGCCACGCGGATCAGGCTCGGGGAACGCTCGGGTGCGTGCCGGGGAGCCGTGTAGACGGGGAAGAAATCACCCCGGTCATCGGAGTATGCCACTACTCCGGCCCCTTCACCCGGAACGAGATATACGGATGAGCTCAGCAGAACGTTCCGGAGTTGGGCGTCAGTGCCGTAACCGGTGGCAGCCAACTGGAGGGCTTCATCGACAGAATCGGTGGCCTCCGGCAAACTGGCACTTCGCGGCGAAGGGCGATAATGGGGATTGTGACGGAACTCGTCCGAGAGTTGGCCGCTGGTGTCGACCCGCCATGCGCCGACGATGCCGAATGAGGGCACGGCCTCACCGGGATCGAAGTAGGGGTCGATCGAGTACACCCATCCACCGGGCCGCTTGGCCGCTTCGGCGCGCAGGGCATCGGTTACGGGTGGGACCGGCCTATGGGACTCACTCATCTCGAACGACTCCGCCATTCCTGGAACCAGGCAAGCTGCTCCTCAGGGTATACCAGCCTGTCGTGCTCCTTCGCCGGCACCTCGTCGAAGATGTCGACGGTGGCGGGCCGCCCGCCGCCCGACCATTTGTACGCCCGCCGGCCACCCCCCATCTCCCGAGCCATGCGGCTGGGGTAGACGTTCCGGCAAGCGCCTTCGACGGCCGGGCGCAAGCTTTCACGTTCCAGATCTCTGCGGACCTGGACCAGGGCATCGAAGAGGTTCCACGCGGTGTGCTCCACGGCATGTGCGTCATACGAGATGCGCACGAGATACTCGCGCTCGGATGAGCTCGAAACCAGATGTGCCCCCACGATATCCATAGGTCCGACCAGAGAGATCTGCTTGTCGTAGAGCGTCTCGCGTTGAGTGGGCACAGTCATTCCCGGGGTCGGTAATGGGGATTGGGGATGAGTTCGCCCAGTTCACCCGTGGCGTAGTCGTAGGGACGAGCGCCTCTTATGAACTCCGAACGGATTCCCCCCGGGAAGGCGATCTCCATCTCGTATTCCAATGAATGGGGGCCGATGGACTGGTTGACATCGATGCCGCCTGGCACGTCGAGCTCGTACGTGTACTTGCCGCCGAAGTCCTCGCCGATGTCCTCGCGTCGCGATGTGCTGACGAACGCTGAAGGGTCATTGTCGCTCACGTATCACGCCGGTCGGCGACGGGGCCCCGGCGTCGGCGTTCGCCGGGGCGACGGCGCGGGCGGAAGGCACGGCCGACCAGCAACTGCTGCTCACTTTCGTCACCCGGCACCCGGCCGAGCGCGAACTCCTGCTCGGCGGCGCGCTGGAGGCGGTCTGGCAGCGGCTGACCGGCGCTCCGCCCGCCGGGTGGGGTACCGCCGAGCCCGCCAGTATCCCGTGGTCGCGCGAGGAGTTGACCGCGTTGGCCCGCGACCGCGCGCCCGACCCGACCTGGCTCGTCGCCGTGGGGCGGCCGGACCGCCCGGCGATCGCGACGCTGCGGGTGACGCGCACCACGGGCGGTGTGGAGGAGGACGTCACCCTCGCCCTGGGGCGGCCGGCCGGGGCGGAGCCCGCGTTGGACGGGCCGGTGGCCGCACTGCCGGATCTGGCCGAGGAGTTGGTGACACGGCACGGGCTGGTGTCGCTGCTGGCGCAACTGCGGCGGGCCCGGGCCGACCTGACCGTTCCGGCCTGGCTCGAAGCGGCCCCCGAGCCGGTCGCGTTCGTGGTCGGCGCCGAGGATGTCCGCTCGATCGGCCTGGACAACGCCCGCCGCGCCCCGCTCGCCACGCGCCCCGCTCCCCTGGGCCCGGCGTCCCGGCCCGGCCTGTTCTACCCGCTCGCCGACGCGGGCTGGGTCGGCTTCCAGCGTCTGATGACCCACCTGCACGCCCTCGACCGTCCCGCCCGGGCCCAACGAGGGGCCGGCAGGCGCTAGTCCAGGTAGCCGCGGAGCTGCTCGGCGTAGGTGTGGTCGCGCAGTTTGCCGAGGGTCTTGTGCTCTATCTGGCGAATGCGCTCGCGTGTGACGCCGAAGAGGCGGCCGATCTCCTCCAGCGTGCGGGGACGGCCATCGACCAGGCCGTACCGCAACTCCACCACGCGCCGTTCGCGATCGGCCAGCGTGGACAGGACGCATTCGAGCTGCTCGCGCAGGAGCAGGAACGCGGCGGACTCGGCCGGGGAGGGGATGTCGGCGTCCTCGATCAGGTCGCCGAGGTTGACGTCGTCCTCGTCACCGATCGGCGTCTGGAGGGAGACCGGGTCCTGGGCCAGCCGCAGGATCTCGCTCACCCGGGCCGAGGTGATGCCGAGCAGGACGGCGATCTCCTCGGACGACGGCTCGTAGCCGCGCTCCTGGAGAACGCGGCGCTGAACGCGGATCACCCGGTTGATCAACTCCACCACGTGCACCGGCACCCGGATCGTGCGCGCCTGGTCCGCTATCGCGCGTGACATCGCCTGTCTGATCCACCAGGTGGCATACGTCGAGAACTTGAAGCCGCGGGTGTAGTCGAACTTCTCGACGGCCCGGATGAGCCCGAGGTTGCCCTCCTGGACCAGGTCCAGCATGGTCAGGCCGCGCCCGATGTACCGCTTGGCCACCGAGACGACCAGCCGCAGATTCGCCTCGATGAGCTGCCGCTTGGCCACCCGGCCGCGCACGACGAGCCGGTCGAGGTCCAGCACGAGCCGGTCGTCGAGGTCCGTGCCGGTCAGCAGCCGCTCCTCGGCGAACAGACCGGCCTCGATCCTGCGCGACAGCTCCACCTCGTCGGCCGCGGTGAGCAGCGGAATGCGGCCGATCTCGCGCAGGTACTGCCGGAAGAGGTCGCTGGACGCGCCGTTGCCCTCCGGCCGCGGGGTCACCCTGGGCCGGGCGCCGGTGGAGGAACGAGGCGCGGCCGGAGGGGAGCTGGGGAGGGTCGGGGTCTGCACGGGGAAGCCTCCAGGAATTTCGCGGCAGGCGGGAAAGGGAGGAGGGAAAAGGAGAGGAGGGGAAGCGGCGTTGAACCCCAGTGTGGCCGACAGCGCGCACCGGCCACGAGATGCGTGCGAACACTTTTTGGGACGGACGCGACGAACGCGCCTCGTTACCCAACTCCCAGCAGTTTCATGCCTGTTGGCGCGACATCCTGGTTGGCGCGACATGCTTGTCGGCGTCGACGTGCTTGTCGCGCGGCCATAGCTGTCGGCGCGCGGCCGGGCCGGTCAGCCGTAGAGGGCGGCGACGCCGCGCTCCTTCAGGGCCGTCCGGTACTGCCCCAGCGCCCACACCTCCTGGCGCGCGTCGGCCGCCGCCTGGGCGTTGTCGCCCTGGGCCTCCGCGCGGAGCGCGGTGGATTCGAGCTGGCCGATCCGCCGCTCGACGGCGGCCAGCCGCACCTTCACGAGGAACTGCCCCGCGTACAGGTCCACTTCGCGCTGTCTGCGACGCGGCAGGTTCAGCGGCTCGACGGCCAGCTCGGTGATCAGCACGCGCACCGAGTCGTCCGGCGCCGCCTCGCGGACCCGCTCCAGATAGCCGTCGTCGGCCCCCGCCGCGCCGCCCGCCTCGGCGATGGCGCGGCGCGCGACCGTGTACGGCGGCACGGTGAACTCGTCCTCGCCGTAGGCGTCGAACGCGGGCGAGACCAGCTCCGGATACTGGAGGGCGAGCTTGAGCAGCTCCCGCTCGGCCAGCGCGGCCGGACTGCGATGGTTCAGCGCGGGGCCGGAGCGCACGGCGGTGGGGGCCGCGGGCCGCGCGGCGGTCGCGGACCGAGCGGCGGGCGGCGGCGCCGGGCGCTGCCGCTCCCGCCCCCACCGGGCGAGCTGGCCGATGCGGCGCACGACGAACCCCTCGTCGGGGATGCCGACGAGCCCGGCGAGCCGGACGGCGTACTCGTGCTGGATCGCGCTGTCCTTGATCTGCGCGACGATGGGCGCCGCGAAGTCGAGCGCGGCGGAACGTCCCTCCGCCGTGTCCAGATTGTGCTGCCGGACGATCGACCGGATGGCGAACTCGAAGAGCGGCGACCGCGCCTCGATCAGATTCCGCACGGCCTCGTCGCCCTCGGCGATCCGCAGCTCGCACGGGTCCATGCCGCCGGGCGAGACGGCGATCGAGGTCCTGGCGGCGAACTTCTGGTCGTCCTCGAACGCCCGCAGCGCCGCCTTCTGTCCGGCGGCGTCGCCGTCGAAGGTGAACACGACCTCGCCGGCGCTGTGCGAGCTGGAGCTGTCCATCAACAGCCGCCGAAGGATCTTGACGTGCTCGCCGCCGAAGGCCGTGCCGCAGGTGGCGATGGCCGTGGTGACCCCGGCGAGGTGGCAGGCCATGACGTCCGTGTACCCCTCGACCACCACCGCCCGGTTCGTCTTGGCGATGTCGCGCTTGGCGAGGTCGATGCCGTACAGCACCTGGGACTTGCGGTAGATCGGCGTCTCGGGGGTGTTCAGGTACTTGGGCCCGTTGTCGTCGTCGCGGAGCTTGCGCGCGCCGAAGCCGACGACCTCGCCCGTGATGTCGTGGATCGGCCAGATCAGCCGCCCCCGGAACCGGTCGATCGGCCCGCGCCGCCCGTCCTGCGCGATGCCCGACGTCAGCAACTCGCGGTCGGTGAAGCCGCGCCCGCGCAGAAAGCGCACGAGGTGGTCCCACCCGGCCGGCGCGTACCCCACGACGAAGTGCTCCGCCGCCGCCTGGTCGAAGCCGCGCTCACCGAGAAACCGGCGCCCGATCTCGGCCTCCGGCGAGGCGAGCTGCTCGGCGTAGAACCGCGCGGCGACCTTGTGCGCCTCGACCAGCCGCGTCCGCTCCCCCTGCTGTCGCCCCGGGCTGTATCCGCCCTGCTCGTACCGGAGCGTGATCCCGGCCTGGGCCGCCAGCCGTTCGACGGCCTCGGAGAACGACAGGTGCTCCATCTTCATGACGAAGGCGAGCGTGTCCCCGCCTTCCTGGCAGCCGAAGCAGTGGAAGAGGCCCTTGCTCGGACTGACTTGGAACGAGGGGGACTTCTCGTCGTGGAAGGGGCACAGGCCCTTGAGATTCCCCCCGCCGGCGCCGCGGAGCTGGAGATACTCGGACACGACGGAGTCGATCGGGACCGCGTCCCGGACTGTCTTCACGTCCTCGTCGTTGATCCTGCCCGCCACGGCTGAAGTCTACGGCTCGGCTCGGACAGGACCGACGGGCGGTCCGGATTGGGGCGATAAGCCCACCATCACCCCCTATCTCCCCGGCGGTCGTCCGGCCAGGGGTGGCGGAGGTGGCGGAGGTGGCGGAGGTGACGGTATCCGGCCGGTGAGTACCGCGGGGACCCAGCGGTCGGCGAGCACGATCTGCCGGGTCAGGGACGGGTCCAGGGGGTCGGTCGGGGTCAGCAGGCCCGGTGGTTCGGTCGGCATCGGGACGGGTGAGGCGTCCACCAAGGCGTTCTCGATCCGCTCCGGCGGCAGGGCGGCCAGCCCGGCGGCCTGGTCGGGGGACGGCAGCTCATAGGCGACGGCCGGGGCTCCCGGACGGTCGAACGGGCTGACCGGCTCCCCCCCGGCGCGCCCCTGGGCGAGCAGGCCGCCGGTCACGCCGTGGAGCAGCCGGGCGGCGCCCTCGTTGAGCCGGGCGGCGCGCGGCATCCGCGCGGCGGCGGCGTGGTAGAGCGGCCCTTGGTGCTGGCGGGCCACGACCTCGGCGGGCGGCGCCTCCTCGGCGATCGCGTCCAGCGTCCCGCAGGCGCGCGCCAGGGCCGGGTGGATGACGCAGCCGACGGCGGCCGGTTCGGCGCCGGGCGGCCCGCCGAAGCCGGTGAGCACGAGGAATCTGCCCTGGGCCTCGGTGGGGAGGCGGCGGGTCGCGCCGGGCAGCGGTGAGCTGTCGATGAAGCATCCGATCGCCCCGGCCGCCGCCGCGTGGAACGGCGTGGTGGCGACCCGCCAGACGTGGGCCGTGCCCCACCACCCCGCGTGGACGGTATGGGCGGCGATCTCCGCGATGCCGTGGGCGCCGAGCTGGACGAGCCCGTCGTACGGCTCGTCGTCCCGGTAGCGCCGGGCGTTGTACGCGAGGACATCGCCGGCCTTGATGCGCAGCAGGCGGGCCAGGAACTCCATGGCGCCGCCGGCGTCCGGGCGGGCCAGGACCCGCCGGTACTGCGGGGCCAGCGGCAGCTCCACCGAGCCGCCGCCGATGGCGCCGACGACAGTCCGCCCGGTCCGGTGGTCGGGGGCCGAGCGAACGGCGCCGGGCGGCCCGCAGGCGACGTGGACGTAGAGGTGGCTGTCCGGGGAGATCTCGGCGGCGGTGGTCAGGCGTGCTTGGCGCCGGTCCGGCGGCAGAGGCAGGATGTGCTGTTGCAGGAACTCCCGGACGCCGTGGGCGACTTCGGCGTTGGCCGCGACGGGGTCCTCGGCCGCGCGGGCGTTGGCCGCCGCCAGGAGCTGCGGCCCGGCACCCTCGGGGAGGCCGGTCGCCGCCTTCAGCAGGTCGCGGACGTCCCCGGTGGGGAGCGGGACGTGCCGGACGCCCAGCATCATCGCCGGTATCACGCCGGGGTCGGCCCCGGCGGGGCGGCGAGTGAAGACGATCCGCGGTATGACGCCACCGTCCGGCATGGTCAGATCCCTCCGCGCGGGCCCGGGCCGCGGCGGGCGGCGGCTCCCCGGTGGCCGCCGGTCGTGGGTCTCCGCGCGCCACCGGTCGCGGGTCTCCGCGCGTTGAACGTCAACGGGCCCCCTTCCCAAGGATGTTGAGGTGCTCTTCGCGACGGTGCGGCATGTCCTCGAACCCCTCCCGACGCGCCGTCAGGGAACCAGCGAACCAGAGAACCGTCGTCACGTCTCCCTATCTCCCACGGAATTCGGGCACGAGCCGGGTCATGGGCGTGGGATGTTCCGGGGGTTGGAGCGCGCCATCCGCGTCATCCGTCCGACGCCGCCCTCCAGCACCATCCCGCTCGCCGACAGCGCGAAGCCGGTCACCATCTCGGCCTTGATCTTCGGCCGGACGGACAGGACGTTGGGGTCGGTGACGATGTCCACGAGAGCCGGTCCCCGGTGCCGGAACGCCGCGCGCGGCGCGCCGCGCGGCTCCTTCGACTTCTCCACCCGGATGCCGTGCGCCCCGGCGGCGCGGGCCATCGCGGCGAGGTCCGGGGGGCGGAACCGTCCCCGACCACTCCGTTCAGCCGCCGCACCCCGCTGCGCGCCGGGGTCTCGACGCACTGCTCCGCCGCGGTCCGCTCGGCCATCGCTCACGCACCCTCTCTCGGAGACGACACCTAAGGAATCTCACCGCTGTCGGTGATGGAGCCGATTGTGTCCACATCGCCGACGAAGACGACGTGCGGCCCGACGCCCTCGATCACGAATTCCCCGCCCACGACGGCGAAACCGTGCCGCTCGTAGAAGCCGCGGGCCACGGTCCGGCCGTTGCACCACAGCACTCCCGCACCCCGCTCCGCCGCCTGCCGCGCGGCCCCGGCCAGGACGGCCGCGCCGTAGCCCTTGCCCCGGACGGCGGGGGCGGAGGCCATGCCCCGGAAGCGGTAGGCCACGCGCTCCCCGCCCCCGGACCGGGCCTCGCCCCCCGACCGGGTCTCGTCCGCCGACCGGAGCCCGGCCGGGAGCGGGTCGGGGAAGAGCGTGAGGCAGGCGAGCACCTCGGGGCCATCGTCCTCGTACGCGGCCAGGTGCAGCGTCCCCGGCCGCCCGTCCTCGGCGAACTCGGCGGTCTCGCGCGGAAGACCGGGGCGCAGGACCGACCAGCGCAGGTCGCGTATCTCGGGCAGGGGTACGACAGCGGTACGAACGGCCATACCGCCACCCTAGGTGAGCCCTTCGGGCCGGCTCTCGGGGCGGTTCTCGGGGCCGTCCTCGATCCGCAGCACCTCGGAGACCGGCCGGCGCGGGGGCGCCGCGACCGGCGGACCGTAGCCGATGCGCAGGACGGCGTGCACCTGGCCCATCTCGGACAGCGGGTCGCGGTCCGTCCAGCGCAGGTCGGCCCACCCCATGGCGACGGCGCCGATCCCGGTGGACAGGCCGTGCCGGGTCGCCTCCAGCAGCGCGCGCTGCATCGCCTGTCCGGCCCGCACCCAGTCGGTGGGACGGTCCTCTGCCGTGCCGAGCAGCGCGAGCTGCGGGGGCGGCCCGGGGTCGGTGGCGGGCGGGTGGTCGCCGGGGGCGAGCCGGCCGGCGAAGTCCCGGGCCGGCGGACCCCCCTCCGTCGGCGCCCACTGGGCCAGCTCCTCGACCCGCCCCGGAACGGCCAGGTCGCGGCCCTCCGTGTCCTGCACCATCTCCAGCACGGTGGTGAGGTGCCAGGCGGAGGGGAAGTGGAGCTGCGCGCCCTCCCGCTCGGCGGCCTCGCGCAGCGCGGACCGCACCTGGTCGGGCACCCGCTCCTCGTCGAACGGCAGCCGGCTGCTGCGGCGGCGGCCGATCGCCGGATACAGCCCGGCCAGCGCGGCGACCTCCGGGTCGTCGCCGGCCGGCACCAACCCGACGGTGGCCAGCAGCCGGGCGTCATAGGGATCGGGCAGCAGGGTGGTGTCCGGCCGCCACCCGGCGTGGGCGGCGGCGACGCGCAGGTTGAGCAGCGCGGCACCGCAGCCCATGTGCAGGAAGCGGCCGTGCGGGTCGGAGTGCGGCAGGGTGCGGTCCAGGGAGGCCCGCACCTGGAACGTGGCGGCGCCGCGCAGATAGTGGAACCGCCACGGCTGCGCGTTGTGCAGCGAGGGGGCCGCCGAGGCGGCCTCGGCCAGCGCGGTCACGGTCCGCGTACTGGGGGTCTCGACCCGCACCTTGCTGTCCTTCCGCGCATACCCCCGCCGCCGTTCCCCTCACCATGCCGGACGATCCGGCGGCGCGCGACCGGCGATCCGGCCGCCGCGCGTGCCCGGCCGCGCGTGGCCCGGCCGGGCGGCGGGTGCCTCAGCCGTCGAGCAGCGCGGCCAGCGGCACCTCCGGATCGGCCAGCGCGGCCGGGTCGACCGGACGGCCGTCGCCGATCAGCCGCTGGATGGGGTCCGTGACGTCCCAGACGTTCATGTTCAGCCCGGCGAGCACCCGGTTCTCGCGCAGCCAGAAGGCGATGAACGTCCACTTGGCGACATCGCCCCGGAAGACCACGCGGTCGTAGGAGCCCGGCGGCGCCCATCCGGAGTACTCCAGGCCCGCGTCGTACTGATCGGAGAAGAAGTACGGCACCCGGTCGTAGGTCACCTCCCGGCCCAGCATGGCGCGGGCGGCGGCCGGGCCCGAGTTGAGCGCGTTGGCCCAGTGCTCCACGCGGCGGCCCGCGACGGCGGCCACGTCCCCGGCCGCGAAGATCCGCGGATCACTGGTGCGCAGCGCGGCGTCGACGGCGATGCCGCCGCCGTCGGCCAGGGCGAGCCCGGCGGACTGGGCCAGCGCGGTGCGCGGCCCGGCGCCGACGGCGGCGAGCACGGCCCTGGCCGGCAGCTCCCGGCCGTCCTCGGTGACCACGCCCGCGACCATGCCGTCCCGGCCGGTGATGGCGGCCAGCCGGGTGCCGAAGTGGAACGTGACGCCGTGCTCGCGGTGCAGGCCGGCGAAGACGCCGCCCAGCTCCGGGCCGAGCACCGCGTGCAGCGGCGTCGCCTCCGGCTCGATCACCACCACCTCGGTGCCCAGCGTGCGGGCGGCGGCGGCGACCTCCAGACCGATCCACCCGGCGCCCGCGATGACCAGCGGCTCGTCGCCGCCCGCGCGGCTGGTCAGCACGCCCCGCAGGTGGTCGGAGTGGGACAGCCGCCGCAGGTGGTGCACCCCGGCGAGGTCGGTACCGGGCACGCCGAGGCGGCGCGGCTCGGCGCCGGTGGCCAGCAGCAGCGCGTCGTACGGCAGGCGGGTGCCGTCACCGAGCCTGACCTCGCGGGCCTCCCGGTCGATGGAGACGGCCGGCTGGCCGAGGTGGAGCTCGACGCCGTGCAGCGTGTACCAGGCCGGCTCGTGCACGAACAGACTGTCGCGCTCGGCCTGGCCGGTGAGGTAGCCCTTGGACAACGGCGGTCGCTCGTAGGGCTGTTCGTGTTCGTCCCCGATGAGGATGACCCGGCCGGCGAACCCCTCTTCCCGCAGCGTCTGCGCCGCCTTCGCCCCGGCCAGTCCTCCACCGATGATGACGAACGTGTCGTGTGCTTCGCCCACTTGTGACCCTCCGGTCGCTCAGCCGTTCCCGTGCCGTCGCTGTTCCCGTGCGACGAGCCTGCCCGACAGCGGGCTTGGCCGGAAGAGGGCAGGTCATCCCGGGCGCGCCGGGGTCAGGCGCCGACGAGCCGGGCGTGCAGGGAACGGGCGGAGGAGTCCGTGAGTGCCGCGATCTGGTCGACCACGACCCGGAGCCGCTCCGCGTCGCCACCGGCGGCGGCGAACAGCGCCCGGTACTGCGGGTCGAGCCCGTCCGGCGCGCGGGCCAGCAGCGCGTCGCCCAGCTCGGCGAGCAGGGCCCGCTGCCGGACGCGCAGGCGCTCCTGCTCGGGGCGCTGCATGACGTGCACGTCGGCCACCGCCTTGAGCACGTCGCACTCCAGCCGGGTGGCGCGCGGCACGACCAGCGCGGCGGCGTACCGGCGCAGCGGCCCGGGGCCGAACCGGTCGCGGGTGGCGCGCTCGGCGGCCAGGCAGAAGCGGCCGATGAGCTGGCTGGTGGCGTCCTTCAAGCGGGCCTGGGCCGGTGCGCCGCCGTCGTAGCCGTCCGGCCACCACTCCTGGCCCAGCAGCCGGTCGAGGGCCCCGGCCAGCTCCTCGTGGGCGGTGCCCGGCGGGGCGTAACGCTTGGCGGCGACGCCGAAGACCTCGGCCCGCTCGGGTCCGGCGCGCAGCAGGCGCGGGTCGAGGTGGCCGGCGCGCAGGCCGTCCTCCAGGTCGTGCACGGAGTAGGCCACGTCGTCGGACCAGTCCATGACCTGGGCCTCGAAGCAGCGGGTGGCGGGCGGGGCGTCACGGCGCAGCCAGTCGAAGACGGGCAGATCGTCCTCGTACACCCCGGACTTGGCGGAGGCCGGGTCGGTGGGGTGCCCGCCGCGCGGCCAGGGGTACTTGGTGGCGGCGTCCAGGGTGGCGCGGGTGAGGTTGAGCCCGACGGAACGGCCGCCCGCCGCGAAGCGCTTGGGCTCCAGGCGGGTGAGCAGCCGCAGGGACTGGGCGTTGGCCTCGAAGCCGCCGCAGGGCGCGGCGATCCGGTCCAGGACCCGTTCACCGTTGTGGCCGAACGGGGGGTGGCCGAGGTCGTGCGCGAGGCAGGCGGCCTCCACGATGTCGGGGGCGCAACCGAAGGCGGCGCCGAGGTCGCGGCCGACCTGGGCGCACTCCAGGGAGTGGGTCAGCCGGGTCCGGGGCGCGACGTCCGCGCCGGGCGCGTCGGGGGTGACGACCTGCGTCTTGCCCGCCAGTCGGCGCAGGGCGGCGGAGTGCTGCACCCGGGCCCGGTCGCGGGCGAAGGCGGTCCGGCCGGGCCGCTTGTCGGGCTCGGGGTCGAAGCGTTCTGCGGCGGATGCGTCGTAGCCGGCGGCGTGCATACCCCGACCGTAACCGCCGGCGGTGAACGCCGGGCGGACGCTCAGGCGCTGGCGGCCAGGACCGCGCGTGGATAGGGCTCGGAGCGCACGCCCCGGGCCTGGTCGTAGCGGTGCAGCAGCAGCCGGGCCAGCGCCGGGTGGCTGCCGAGCGGGGCGGCCACCACGCCGGGCGCGGCCTCGGCGCAGCGGGTGGCGAACAGCCCGGGGGCGGTGAAGCACGAGGCGACGGCTATCTCCCGGTGGCCCCGGCCGCGGAGCTCCGCGATCGCCTCGGGCACCGTCGGGCGCGCGGCGGAGGCGTAGGCGGGCAGCACCGGGACGCCGCCGAGCCGCGCGGAGAGCATGCTCGCGGTGTACTCGGTCCCGGCCGCCGACTCCGGGTCGAGCGATCCGGCGGCGGCCAGGACGACGGCCCGGCCGCGCCGGTAGCCGGCCTCGACCAGCCGGCTGTGCAGCGCCTCGGCCAGGAGCGGGTGCGGGCCGAGGCAGCCGGCCGTCACGGCGTTCAGGTGCCCGGCGCCGGCCAGGACGGAGGGGATGTCGTGCTTGACGTGGAAGCCGCGGCTGAAGAGGAGCGGCACCAGCACGGCGCCGCCGCGCAGCCGGGCCAGGGTGTCGGCCAGCAGCGGCTCGTCGGTCTCCAGATGGCCCAGCTCGACGCGCAGCCCCGGGCGCAGGGCGCGCAGGAGCCGGATCAGCGTGAGGACGGACTGCCGGGCCCGCGGGTCCGGGGAACCGTGGGCCACGGCGACCAGGGTCGGCGTGGTACTGGCAGCGCTCATGCCGTCAGCCTGCGCCCGCCGCGTTGCGGTCGTGTTGCCGAGGTGTCACCAATGGCCGCACCGTTCCTCACCACGGGTGCCGTGACGTGCTGAGACGGCCGCACCGGCCGAGTAACGCGGAGGGTCCTCCCGTGTAACACGGACGAAGCATCATGCGTAGGTATGAGCGAGGTCATGAGCGACGGCACGAGCACGGACACCCACTGTCCGTACTGCGCCCTGCAGTGCGGGATGCGGCTGCGCCCGAACGCGGAGGCGGCCGGCGGCCTGGAGATCGTGCCCCGCACCGCGTTCCCGGTGAACCGGGGCGCTCTGTGCGGCAAGGGCCAGACCGCCAACGAGGTGCTGGCCTCCGGGGCGCGCCTGACCGAGCCGCTGGTCCGCCGGGTGCGCGGCGGCGATCTTGAGCCGGCGGGCTGGGAGGAGGCCCTGGACCGGATCGCGGCCGGGCTGGGGCGCACCCGCGCCCGCTACGGCCCGGACGCCGTCGGGGTCTTCGGCGGCGGCGGACTGACCAACGAAAAGGCTTACGCGCTGGGCAAGTTCACCCGCCTGGTGCTCGGCAGCTCGCAGATCGACTACAACGGCAGGTTCTGCATGTCCTCGGCGGCGGCGGCCGGGACCAAGGCGTTCGGCGTGGACCGGGGCCTGCCGTTCCCGATGGCCGACATCCCGCGCACCGGCTGCGTCATCCTGGTCGGCTCCAACCTCGGCGACACCATGCCGCCCGCGCTGCGGTACTTCACGGAGCTGAGGGAGAACGGCGGCACGCTGATCGTCATCGACCCGCGCCGGACCAAGACCGCCGAGCAGGCCGACCTGCACCTCGCGCCCCGGCCGGGCACCGATCTGGCGCTGGCCCTGGGGCTGCTGCACCTGGTGGTGGCCGAGGGGCGGACGGACGAGGCGTTCATCGCGGCCAGGACGAGCGGCTGGGAGGAGGCCAGGGCGGCGGCGATGGCGCACTGGCCGGAGCTGGTGGAACGGATCACCGGGGTGCCGGTGCCCCAACTGCGCGAGACCGTGCGGAAGTTCTGCGAGCCGGACGCGGCGATGGTGCTCACCGCGCGCGGCCCCGAGCAGCAGGCCAAGGGCACCGACACGGTCAGCGCCTGGATCAACCTGTGCCTGGCCACCGGCCGCGCGGGCCGCCCGCTGTCCGGCTACGGCTGCCTGACCGGGCAGGGCAACGGACAGGGCGGGCGCGAGCACGGCCTGAAGGCCGACCAGCTCCCCGGCTACCGGCTGCTCGCCGACCCGGCCGCCCGCGAGCACGTCGCGCGCGTGTGGGGCGTGGACCCGGACGTACTGCCCGCGCCCGGCCGCAGCGCCTACGAGCTGCTCGACGCGCTCGGCCGCGACACCCCCGACGGCGTCCGGGCGCTGCTGCTGATGGCGTCCAACCCGGTGATCTCCGCGCCGCGCGCCGCCCATGTCGAGGAGCGGATGCGGTCGCTCGACTTCCTGGCCGTCTGCGACGTCGTGCTCTCCGAGAGCGCGCGGCTCGCGGACGTGGTGCTGCCGGTGACGCAGTGGGCCGAGGAGAGCGGCACCATGACCAACCTGGAGGGCCGGGTGCTGCTGCGCCGCAAGGCCGCGGAGCCGCCGGCCGGCGTCCGCGGCGATCTGGAGGTGCTGCACCGGCTCGCCGCCCGGCTCGGCTGGGAGAAGGGCTTCCCCACCGACCCGGAGGAGGTCTTCGACGAGCTGCGCCGCGCCTCGGCGGGCGGCAAGGCGGACTACTCCGGCATCACCTACCGCCGGATCGCCGAGGAGGACGGCGTGTTCTGGCCCTGCCCCGAGCAGCCGGCGCCCGGCTCGCGCGGCGAGAACGACGACCCGTCCAACGACCACTCCACGCCGCCGCACCCCGGCACCCCCCGGATGTTCCTGGACGGCTTCGCCACCCCGGACGGCCGGGCGCGCTTCGCGCCGGTCACCCACCGGCCCTCGGCGGAGGAGCCGACCGCCGAGTATCCGGTGCTGCTGACGACCGGCCGGGTGCTGGCCCAGTACCAGTCGGGCGCGCAGACCCGGCGCGTGGCACGGCTCAACGCGGCCGAGCCCGGCCCGTTCGTACAACTCCACCCGAGGCTGGCGGAGCGGCTGGGCGCGGCCGAGGGCGACCGGCTGGCGGTGATCTCGCGGCGCGGCCGGGCGGTGGCGCCGGCCCGCATCTCGCGGGACATCCGGCCGGACACGGTCTTCATGCCGTTCCACTGGGGGGGCGAGGGCCGCGCCAACACGCTGACCAACCCGGCGCTCGACCCGACGTCCCGGATGCCCGAGTTCAAGGTGTGCGCGGTCCGCGTCGAGCTGGCGGAGGCCGGTGGTGACGGCGGCTAGCCGAGTTGCGGCCCGGCCGCGAGCCGCGAGCATGGAGTCATGGATCTGGATCTCACGGACAATCTGACCGCCCTCGCGGACGAGCACCTGGCCCTGGCGCGCCACTCGGACCACGGTCGCAGCGCTCATCTCTTCCTGCGCGACGGGCCGTTGCGGCAGAGCGTCATCGCCCTGACCGAGGGCGCCGAGTTGGAGGAGCACAGCGCGCCGCCGGCCGCCAGCCTCCAGGTGCTGCGCGGCCGGGTGCGGCTGCGGACGGACGCCGGGGCGGTCGAGCTGGAGGCCGGCCAGGTGATGCGCGTGCCGCAGGCACGGCACGCGCTGGGCGCCCTGCTGGACTCCGTGGTGCTGCTCACGTCGGTGACGGCGACCCCCGAGCCGGTGGTCGTATACGACACCCGGCGGGTCGGGAACCCTGCGTAGCTTCCGCACGGCGCCCGCGCGGCTTCGCCCGGCGCGCGTGCCGTCCGCGCGGCGGGGTAGGCGGGGAGGCGCGAAGCCCGCCGCCGAGGAGGGGACCAGACCATGGGACGGCTCAGCCGCCTGGACCGCCGGATATTCGAACGTGTCGCCGCCGCGCACCCACCGGGCGTCCAGTTCGTCCTGCCCCGCCTGACCCGGGCCGCCAACCACGGCCGGCTCTGGTTCGGCACGGCCGGGGCGCTGGCCGCGTTCGGCGGCCGGAACGGGCGGCGCGCGGCGGGGCGCGGGGTCGCCGCCCTCGCACTGGCCTCGTTCGCGACGAACACAATCGTCAAGTACGCGGCCAGCAGGCAGCGTCCCCTCTTGGACTCCGTACCGCTGGCGCGGCGCCTGACCCGCCAGCCGCTGACCAGCTCCTTCCCCTCCGGGCACTCGGCGTCGGCGGCGGCGTTCGCCACCGGCGTCGCCATGGAGTCGGGCCGACTGGGCGCGGCCGTCGTGCCGGCCGCCGCCGCCGTCGCGTTCTCCCGGGTCTACGTCGGCGTCCACTATCCGGCGGACGTGCTCATCGGCTGTCTGCTGGGCACCGGCGCGGCGCTGACCACCGGCCGGGTGTGGCCGCGCCGCCCGCAGCCCACGCAGCTCGTCCACCACCGGGTGCCGGTGCCCGCGCTGCCGGACGGCGAGGGACTGACCGTGGTGGTCAACGACAGCGCCGGAGCCGGCGACGCCTCGGCGGACCGGCTGCGCGCGGTGCTACCGAAGGCCGAGATCGTCGTCTGCCGGGTCGGCGAGGACGGCCCGGCCGACCTCGGGGCGCAGTTGGACGACGCGGCCGGACGGGCCGCCGCGCGGGGCGGCGCCCTCGGCGTCTGCGGTGGCGACGGCACGGTCAACGCCGCCGCCACCCGCGCCGCCGACCGGGGCGTGCCGCTCGCGGTCTTCCCCGGCGGCACGCTCAACCACTTCGCGCTCGACACCGGCATCCAGACCTTCGAGGACACGGCGGCGGCGGTCCAGGCGGGCGACGCGATCGCCGTCGACCTGGGCCGGTTCCGCCCCGCGGGCGCCGCCGCCGGGGCGCCCGCGACGCACTTCCTGAACACCTTCAGCCTCGGCATCTACCCCGAAGTGATACGCCTGCGGGAGTCGTTGGAGGTGCTGGAGCGGCGCATCGGCAAATGGCCGCTGGCCGCACTGTCGTTGGCGCGCGTGCTGCGCGGCGCCCGCCCGGTCGAGGTGGAGCTGAACGGCCGCCCGCACAAGCTGTGGCTGTTCTTCGCGGGCAACGGCCTGTACTCGCCGGAGGGGTTCGCCCCCTCTCACCGCACCCACCTGGACGACGGGCTGCTGGACGTGCGCACGGTCTCGGGCGACAAACGGTTCGCGCGCACCCGCGTGACGGTCGCCGCGCTCACCGGCACCCTGGCCCGTTCCCACGTGTACTCGGCGGCCCGGCTGCCCCGGCTGCGGCTGTCGGGGCTGCGCGCGGACAGCACCCTGGCGTACGACGGCGAGGTCGCGCCCGCGCCCGCGTCGCTGGTGCTGGACAAGCGGAAGGACAGCCTGGCGGTCTACCGCCCCGACCCGGGACCGACGCTGCTCTGAGACGCCTCCGCGCCCGCCCGGTCGCGGTACTCGCTGGGGCTGACGCCACGCTCCCGCTTGAACGCGGTGCTCAGCGCGAACGGACTGCCGTACCCGACCCGGCGGGCCACCGCCTCGACCGTGGCGTGCGGCTCGCGCAGCAGCTCGGCGGCCATCTCCAGCCGCAGCCCGGTCAGATACGTCATCGGCGGCTCCCCGACCAGCCCGGTGAAGCGCCGGGCCAACGCGGCCCGGGACACGCCCGCCTTGGCGGCCAGCGAGGAAACGGTCCACGAGTGCGCCGGGTGGTCGTGGATCAGCCGCAGCGCCCGGCCCACCACCGGGTCGCCGTGCGCCCGGTACCAGGCCGGGGCGGCGGCCTCCGGCCGGGCGAACCAGGCGCGCAGCACGGAGATCAGCAGCAGGTCCAGCACCCGGTCGAGAACGACCTCCTGCCCCGGCTCGTCCCGGATCATCTCGGCGCCGAGCAGCGTCAGCAGCGGACTGTGCCACTCGCCCGCGCGCAGCAGGAGCACGGGCGGCAGCGCGCGCAGCAGCCGCCCGCTGACCTCCCGGTGGAGCTGGTAGGTGCCGATGAGCAGCTCGGTCGGCCCGTCCGGGGCCGTGCCCCAGGTCCGCACCCCGAGATCGAACGCCTCGCACAGGTCGGTGCCGTCGCGCCCGACGCTGCACCCGCCCGGCCGGATCTGCGCCTGCGGCTCGGTGGCGGGGTCGTCGCCGACGACGTAGGGCTCCGGCCCGCGGATGACCGCGACATCGCCCGCCGCCAGCCATGTCTCGCCGCCGCCGCGGGCGATCACCGCGCCGCCCCGGGCGGCGCACACCAGCGTCAACGGCGCCTCGTCCCGCACCTCGACGGCCCACGGCGGGGTGAGGACGACGCGCATCAGGAAGGCCCCCCGGGCGCGGGGGCCGTCCAGCAGGCTGGTCAGTGCGTCCACGCCGATCAGCGTAGACGCACGCGCATGCCGGTGAGCCTCCCAACGATGTCCCGCCGACCGGTCCTCGGCTGAACTGGTGGCATGACAACGAACTTCAGCGACTCCGCGGGCCCTGCGGATATCGCGGACATCACGAACATCGCGAACATCGCGAACATCGCGAACATCGCGGACACCGTCCTGATCACCGGCGGCACCGGCAAGACCGGGCGCCGGGTGGCCGCCCGTCTCCCCGGCGCCCGGATCGGCTCCCGCGCCGGCACCCCGCCGTTCGACTGGGTCGACCGCTCGACGTGGGCCCCGGCGCTGGCGAACCGCGAGGCGGCGTATCTCAGTTACTACCCGGACATCACGGCTCCCGACGCGGCGGACGCGATCGGCGCGTTCGCGAAGCTGGCGGTCTCGCGGGGCGTGCGGCGGCTGGTGCTGCTGTCCGGCCGGGGTATGGCCAGCGCGGTGGACGCCGAGCGGGCGGTGGCCGAGTCGGGCGCCGAGTGGACGGTGCTGCGGGCGAGTTGGTTCAGCCAGAACTTCAGCGAGGAGTTCCTGCTCGACGCGGTCCTGGCCGGTGACCTGGCCCTGCCCGCGGTCCCCGGCGTGCGGGAGCCGTTCATCGACACGGAGGACATCGCGGACGTGGCGGTCGCGGCCCTGACGGACCCGCGGCACGCGGGGCGCGTCTACGAGCTGACGACGGCCCGCGCGCTGACGTTCGAGGAGGCGGCGGCCGAGATGAGCGAAGCGGCCGGCCGCGAGATCCGCTTCCGCGCAGTGTCCCCGGGCGCGTACGCGGCGTCCCTGACCCAGGGAGGCCTCCCGCCCGAGGTCGCCGAGATGCTCACCGCCCTGTTCACGGCCGTGCTCGATGGCCGGAACGCCCACCCGACGACCGATGTGGAGACGGTCCTGGGCCGCCCGCCCCTGGACTTCAGCGCCTACGCCCGGCGGACGGCGGCGACCGGGGTATGGCACGCCTGACACGGGTGTGGGGTGTGGCGGGCCTGGCGGGCGGGGGCCCGAACGACGGGGCTCCCTAGGATGTGCGCATGCCCGACAGGGCCGCCCGCCCCGGGACTTCAGCGCCTACACCCGGCGGACGGCGGCGACCGGCGTGTGGCACGCCTGACACGGGTGTGGGGTGTGGCGGGCCTGGCGGGCGGGGGCCCGAACGACGGGGCTCCCTAGGATGTGCGCATGCCCGACCACAGCGACGCCCCGGAGATCCGCCCGGCGACCGCCGCCCACCTCGGCGCCGTCGCGGAGATCTTCGCCCACTATGTGACCCAGACCGTGATCACCTTCACGGAGACCCCGCCCACCCCCGACGACTGGGGCCGCAAGCTGGCCGAACTGGCCGAGCGGAGCCTGCCGTTCCTCGTCGCCGAGGTGAACGGACAGGTGGCGGGCTTCGCCTACGCCGGTCCCTGGCGGGCGCAGCCCGCCTACCGGCACACCGCCGAGGACAGCATCTATCTCTCCCCCGACCACACCGGCCGGGGCCTCGGTCGCGCGCTGCTCGAAGCGCTCCTCGCGCGCTGCGCCGAGGCCGGGGTCCGCCAGCTCATCGCGGTGATCGCCGACGCGGACAACGACGCCTCGCCCGCGCTGCACCGGAAGTTCGGCTTCCGGGACGCGGGCCGACTGACGGCCGTCGGCCACAAGCACGGGCGCTGGCTGGACACACTGCTCCTGCAACGGGACCTGCCAAGCTCCGGACCCAACCGACCACTCCGACCGATCCGATGAAGACGCTCCCCTGAAGCGGAGACGTCCGCCGGCGGGTGGGTCACGAGGCCATGCCCCGTGGCCCGCCCCGCCGGATCACCAGACGTCGCCGTCCCGCCAGTCGCACACCAGTTCCCCCGCCACCTTCAGCCGCGCCGCCACCGGCAGGACGTACACCCCGCGGTCGTCCTCCTCCGTCCGCGCGATGCCCAGCGGCGTCAGCGCGAAGGTCGGGCCCTCCCACAGGCGCCAGCCCCGGACCGCGTAGAACGGCAGCGCCTCGTCGGACGACGACAGCGCGCCCAGGTCGTAGGCGCCGCGTATCACCTTTTCCAGCGCCGACATCAGCGAGGCGCCGTGCCCCCGCCGGCGGCGGTCCTCCCGCACGGCCACCCCTTCCACGTATCCGGCCCGCAGCGCGCGGCCCGCGTGCAGCAGGCGGCGTTGCACCACCGACGCGTGACCTATCAGCTCCGCGCCCTCCCACAGCAGCGCGTGCATGCCGCCGAGCGCGTGTTCCCAATCGTGATCGGAAAGATCTCCTTCGAAAGCCTCGTCGAGCAGGGCGCGGGCGGCGTCGAGCGCCGGCGCGTCCAGGTCTGCGGTGTGGGCGATGCGCACCTCGGTCATAGGTGTCATACCTGCCATCCTTGCGGGTCAACGGGCGCGAGCGAGGGCACGGGTGCCCGGGGCGCAGCTCGCCCGTAGGTGTGCCAGTGCGTCCGGCGCCAGGTGCCGGGAAGCGCCCTGCCGGGTGGGGTCCAGGAGGGAGCCGGCCGCCGTCAGCCAGCTCGCGTGGGAGGTCGCGCCCGCGAAGGCGGCCAGCCGGCTCAGCTCGCGGTCGGGCGCGGCGAGCAGGTCCTCGTACGCCATGGTCGTCCGCAGCCCGGGCGGGACGGCGTCGAGATGGGCGACGCCCTCGGTGATCAGCTCGGACCACAGCGCGCCGAAGCGCGTCACCGGGAGGTCACGGGCGACGGCCGCGGCCGGGTCGAACGGGACGGTGAGATCGGCGGGCGGGTCGCGCAGCAGGGAGATCACGCGGTACCCGACGTGGCGGCTCATCGACAGCGCGCAGTCGGGACCGTTCCGGTAGAGGTGGACGAAGCGGGCCGTCGGGAAGGCGGCGCGCAGCCGCGGGATCCAGTGCAGCGAGTAGCCCGACCGTTCCACGACCGCGTCGCCGCGGCCGAACCGCGCGGACAGCAGGTCGAAGAAGGCGCGGTAGTGTGCGGGCGCCGGGCGGCGCGGCCAGCGGGTGATCTCCCGGGCCAGGTCGTCCAGTACGCTGTCGGGCTCGTTGGTCAGGTGCGGCAGGGCCATCAGGCACAGGGCCGGCGCGGCCGGGCGCGGGCGGAGGAACTCCGGGAGCGGTACTCCGGCGCGGATCAGGGCGTCGAAGACCGGGTTGACGTCGGAGAGGATCCGCCAGAAGGCGTCGCCGGTGACCGGCTCGGCGGGCAGGGCCCGGTCCGGCTCCTGGAGCGAGGCGAACAGCTCGTTCAGACTGAGGATGCCGGGGTGAAGGTTGAGGATGCGGGACAGCAGCGTCGATCCGCTGCGCCCGGTGCCGACGATGAAGGTCAGGTGCCGCACGGCGGCAGCGTAGCGGGCTCACAGCCCATGGGTGGCCGAGCTGAGGGCAGCGTTGCCTATGAGAAACGGATGTGATGCGGACGGGTAACAGCGTCCCCGCACTCTCGGGTGCATGAGTTCGAAAAAGCGTGTGGTGATCGTGGGCGGCGGCATGGCCGGCGCCCGGCTCGCGCAGCAGCTCGGCACGGCTGGGGACACCGTGATCACCGTGCTGGCGGAGGAGCCGCACGCACCCTACAACCGGGTGCTGCTGGCCGATGTGCTGGCGGGCCGGTATCCAGCCGAGGTCATCGCGCTGCCGCGCCCGACCGACGCCGTCACCTGGCGCGGCGGGGTGCGGGTGGCGCGGGTCGACCGCGTCGCGCGGCAGGTCGAGTGCGAGGACGGCTCCGCCACGCCGTACGACGTGCTGGTGCTCGCCACTGGATCGAGCCCGGTACTGCCCCCGCTGCGCGGCCTGGTCGCGGGCCTGCCCGACGGCGTGCACGCCTTCCGTACCCTGGACGACTGCCTGGCGCTGCGCGAGGCGGTCGGCGAGGGATCGAGCGCCGTGGTGATCGGGGGCGGGCTGCTGGGCGTCTCGGCGGCCCGCGCGCTGGCCGCGCGCGGCGCCGGAGTCGTTGTCGCGCAGCAGGGCGAGCACCTGATGGATCGTCATCTCGACGTCGGCGCGGGCCGGTTGCTGCGGGCGCATCTGGGCGCGTCGGGCGTGGAGGTACACACCGAGTGCCGGGTGCGCGGTCTGCGGACCGAGGCCGGCCGGGTGCGGGGCGTCGAACTCGCGGACGGCTACGAGCTGGCCGCCGACCTCGTCGTGCTGGCCTGCGGCGTCCGGCCGCGCACCGGCCTGGCCCGGGAGGCCGGGCTGGCGCTCGGCGCCCGGGGCGGAATCGCCGTCGACGACCGGCTGCGGACCTCCGACCCCGACGTGTACGCGATCGGGGACTGTGCCGAGCACGACGGCGTGCTGTACGGGCTCGCCGGCGCCGCGCAGGAACAGGCCGACGTGCTGGCCGGGGTGCTGAACGGCGGTGAGAACGCGGCCGGTTACGCCGGGACGCGCTCGCTCGTCAGGCTGACGCTGCCCGACGGGCCGCTGGACCTGGCCGCGTTCGGCGAGACGACGCCGTCGCCCGGCGACGATGTCGTGCACCTCGCGGACGCCACGCGCGGTGCCTACCGCAAGATCGTCGTCCGCGGCGACCGGTTGCTGGGCGGCATCCTCGTCGGCGACCTGGGCAGCGTCGGGACGCTCGCCCGCACCTGGGAAGGCGATGAGCCGCTTCCCGCCACTCCCCTGCTCCACCTGCTCACCCACGACGGAGGGTACTGACCCATGTCCACCGCCACCGAGAACGCCCCCGAGACGATCGTCCTGATCGGGCACGGGATGGTCGGCCAGCGCTTCCTGGAGGAGCTCGCGGACCGGGGCGTCACCCAGCGGGCCCGCGTCGTCGTGCTGTGCGAGGAGCCGCGCGCCGCCTATGACCGAGTGCACCTCACGTCCTACTTCTCCGGCAGCTCGCCGGACGAACTGTCCATGGTCCCCGAGGGGTTCATGGAGCAGCACGGCATCGAGCTGCACACGGACGACCCGGCCACCGCCGTCGATCGCGAGGCGCGGACGGTGACCGCCCGCAGCGGCCGGACGTTCCGCTACGACGCGCTCGTCCTGGCCACCGGCTCCTACCCGTTCGTGCCGCCGGTGCCCGGCAAGGACAGCGCCGGCTGCTTCGTCTACCGGACGATCGAGGACGTGCTCGCGATCGAGGAGTACGCGAAGAACTGCCGCGCCGGGCTGGTCGTCGGCGGCGGGCTGCTCGGCCTGGAGGCGGCCGGCGCGCTCAAGGGCCTCGGCCTGGAGACGCACATCGTGGAGTTCAACCCGCGCCTGATGTCGATCCAGGTGGACGAGGGCGGCGGCGCCGCGCTGCGCCGCACGGTCGAGGACATGGGGCTGATCGTCCACACCGGCGTCGGCGGGCAGGAGATCAACGCCGACGGGGACGGCGCGGTGACCGGCATGGTCCTGTCGGACGGCTCGACCGTCGCCACCGACCTGGTGGTCTTCTCGGCCGGCGTGCGCCCCCGGGACGAGCTCGCCAGGGCGGCGGGCCTGGAGGTCGGGGAGCGCGGCGGCGTCGTGGTGGACGAGCTCTGCCGGACGGCGTCCGACCCGGCGGTGTTCGCGATCGGCGAGTGCGCGCGGGCCGTGGACGGCGTGGTGTACGGACTGGTCGCGCCGGGCTACGAGATGGCCGTGGCCGCCGCCGGGGCCATCGCGGACGGCGCGGCGCGGACGGCCGAGGCCAGGACGTTCGCCGGCGCGGACACCTCCACCAAGCTGAAGCTGCTCGGCGTGGACGTGGCGTCGTTCGGCGACCCGCACGGCCGGGCCGAGGGCTGCCTGGACGTCGTCTACTCGGACTCGCGCTCCGGCGTCTACAAGAAGCTGGTGATCGGCCGGGACGGCACGCTGCTCGGCGGCGTGCTGGTCGGCGACGCCGACTCCTACGGGCTGCTGCGCCCGCTGACCGGCAGCGTGCCGCCGGCCGCGCCCGAGCAGCTGGTGCTGCCGGCCGGGCTGGCGCCGGCCACCGCGATCGGCCCGTCCGCGTTGCCCGACGAGGCGATCATCTGCAGCTGCCACAACGTCAGCAAGGGCGTCATCCGGGGAGCGGTCAACGACCACGCCTGCACCACCGTCCCCGAGGTCAAGAAGTGCACCAAGGCCGGCACGGGCTGCGGCAGTTGCGTGAAGACGCTGGGCCTGCTGGTCAACGACGAGCTGGCCGCCAACGGCGTGACCGTCGACACCGGGCTGTGCGGCTGCTTCTCGCAGACCCGCCAGGAGCTGTACGAGATCGTGCTGGCGCTGCGCCTCAACTCCTACCAGGAGGTGCTGGACAACCACGGCCGCCCGGAGGCGCGCGGCGGCGACGGCTGCGAGATCTGCAAGCCGGCGGTGGGGTCGATCTTCGCCTCCCTCGCGCCCACCATCGGCGCGGACGGCTACGTGCTGGACGGCGAGCAGGCGGCGTTGCAGGACACCAACGACCACTTCCTCGCCAACATGCAGAAGAACGGCTCCTACTCGGTCGTCCCGCGCGTGCCGGGCGGTGAGATCACCCCGGAGAAGCTGATCGTGATCGGTGAGGTGGCCCGGGACTTCGGGCTCTACACCAAGATCACGGGCGGGCAGCGCATCGACATGTTCGGCGCGAGCGTCGACCAGCTCCCGATGATCTGGTCCCGGCTGGTGGAGGCGGGCTTCGAGTCGGGTCACGCCTACGGCAAGGCGCTGCGCACCGTGAAGTCGTGCGTGGGCTCGACCTGGTGCCGGTACGGGGTGCAGGACAGCGTGCGGATGGCGATCGACCTGGAGCTGCGCTACCGGGGGCTGCGGTCGCCGCACAAGCTGAAGTCGGCGGTGTCCGGCTGCGCGCGCGAGTGCGCGGAGGCGATGGGCAAGGACTTCGGCATCATCGCCACCGCCAACGGCTGGAACCTGTACGTCGGCGGGAACGGCGGCGCGACGCCGCGCCACGCGGACCTGCTCGCGCAGGACCTGTCCGACGCCGAACTGATCAGGCTCATCGACCGGTTCCTGATGTTCTACATCCGCACCGCCGACCGGCTGGAGCGGACCTCGACCTGGCTGGAGCGGATTCCGGGCGGGCTCGACCACGTGAAGGACGTGGTCGTGCACGACTCGCTCGGCATCTGCGACGAGTTGGAGGCACTGATGGCCGCGCACGTCGCCAACTACCGCGACGAATGGGCGGAGACGATCAACGACCCGGAGAAGCTGCGGCGCTTCGTGTCCTTCGTCAACGCGCCGGGGGCCCCCGACCCGACGATCAAGTTCGTGCCCGAACGCGACCAGGTGAAGCCCGACTTGACCATTCTGGCCGGGCCGGAGCTGCCCGTCCGCACGCTTGAGGGGAGCAGCCAGCGATGAAGGTGGAAGTTCAGGTGGCCGGGGACGAGTGGGTCCCGGTCTGCGGACTGGCCGAGCTGACGCCGGGGCGCGGCGTGGCGGCGCTGCTGCCGGACGGCAGGCAGGCCGCGGTGTTCCTCGACCGGCACGGCCGGACGTACGCGATCGGCAACCGTGACCCGTTCACCGGCGCCCACGTCCTCTCCCGGGGCCTGCTGGGCTCGACGGGCAACGGCGGCAGCCCGTTCGTGGCGTCCCCGCTGCTGAAGCAGCGCTTCGATCTGGCGACGGGCCGCTGCCTGGACGACCCCGACCCGGAGAAGACGGTCCCGGTGTACGCCACCCGGAGCCGCTGAAGCCCCACCGGGAGCCGCCGGCCCTCCCCCACTCGCCCGGGGGAGGGCCGTCACGGTGGCATGAGCCCATCCGGGGAGCCGGCCCGGCCCTCCCCCACCGCACGGGGGAGGGCCGCGGCGGCATGCCTCCGCGGCCGTCCCGACGCCCCGCCCGACGCCCCGCCCGACGCCCCGCCCGACGCCCCGCCCGACGCCCCGCCCGACGCCCCGCCCGACGCCCCGCCCGACGCCCCGCCCGACGCCCTGGGGAGTGATCCGGGGGCGATCTGGTTCGCCCCGGCGGTTGAAACGCGCGAGAGTGGACATACCGGAAATTTTCGGAGGATGTCCCATGACTCGTCCCATCACCGTCGGCATCGACGGCTCCGCCGAGAGCGTGACCGCCGCCGAGTGGGCCGCGCGGGAGGCCGAGCGGCGCGGCGCGCCACTGCACTTGGTCCACGCCTGGATCACCGAGCCCGTCTACGTGCCGCCGACCCCGGACGAGGGCGCGGCGCGCGGCCTGCTGATCCGGACCCGGAACCAGCTCGCCGTCCGCCACCCCGGCCTGACGATCACCACCGAGCTGGTCCCCGAGGTCGCCTCCACCGGCCTGATCGAGAAGGCCGCCGACGCCGAGATGCTGGTCATCGGCTCCCGTGGGCACAGCGCCATCGTCGGCTTCCTGCTCGGCTCGGTCGGCCTGTCCGTCCTCTCCCGCGTCAAGCGCCCCATGGTCTTCGTCCGCTCCGGCACCCAGGAGCGGGCCGACGAGGGCGACGAAGTGGTCGTGGGGTTGAAGGACACGGGCCCGCCCGCCGACGTGCTGCTCGGCTTCGCCTTCGCCACGGCGGCGGCACGCGGCGCGGCCGTGCGCGCCGTCCGGGCCTGGGGCACGCCGTCGATGTTCGGCCCCGAGATGCCGGACGGCCTGGAGGCGGTCGGCGGCAAGGACATGGAGGAGCTGGAGGGCCGCGAGCTGGCCCAGATCCTGGACCCGTGGCGGCGGCGTTACCCCGGCGTGCCCGTGGTCGAGCACCTGCGGCTCGGCAACGCCTCGGAGGTGCTGCTGACGGCCGCCGCGTTCCGGGCCGGACTGCTCGTCGTCGGCCGCCGTGTCCACCGGCCGGTGCTCGGCATGCGCGTCGGCCCGGTCGTCCACGCCGCCCTCCACCACGCCCGCTGCCCGGTCGCGGCCGTGCCGTACGAGAACTGAGAACGTACGAGAACCGAGAACCGAGAACCGAGAACGGCTGACGGCCGCGCCGCTCGCCCACCCCCTCGTACGGCCACCTCCACTCATCCGCCACCCCCCTCGTACGCCCACCTCACTCGTACGGCAGCGGCAGCAGCCGCTCCTCCCCCGGCGCGATGTCCACGGCCCGCCCGTCCAGCATCACCCGCACCGGCATCGGCGTCTCCTCCCACGCCGGCACCCCGATCCACAGCTGCCCCGGCTTCATCCGCACCCGCACCCCGATCCCCCGGTGCCGCACCGAGAAGCCGAACTCCGCCAATTCGGGCACCGGCGCCGGGTCCAGCCACAGCGCGCCCTCCCGCGTCTCCAGCCCGGCCAGCCCGCGTTGCACCAGGTCGAGCGTGCCCGCCATGGCGCCCAGGTGGATGCCCTCGGCCGTCGTGCCGCCCTGGAGGTCCGCGACGTCGCTGGCCAGCGCCTCCCTCAGATGCGTCCACGCCTCGCCGCGCCGCGCCCGGGCCAGCACCCAGGCGTGCACGACGCCGCTGAGCGTCGACCCGTGGCTGGTCCTGGCCAGGTAGTAGTCGACCGTGCGGCGCCACACCTCGTCGTCCAGGCCGTAGCCGAGCCGCGCGAAGACGTCCCGCAGCTCGCCCGGCGCGAACAGGTAGCCCAGCATCAGCACGTCCGCCTGCTTGGACGCCTGGTAGCGGTTGGCCGTGTCGCCCTCCGACTCCAGGATGCGGTCCAGCCGCCGGATGTCCCCGTACCGCTGCCGGTAGCCCTCCCAGTCCAGCTCCAGCAGCTTCCCGTAGCCCTCGAACTGGCTGATCAGGCCCTGGTGGAACGGCACCCGCAGCCGCCGCGACACCTCGTCCCAGCGCTCCAGCTCCTCCGGCCGCAGCCGGATGCGTTCGAACAGCTCCCGGCGGCGCGAGGTGGGCAGCGTGCGCGCCAGCTCCAGCGCGCGGGCGAGCACCCAGGAGGCCGTGACGTTGGTGTAGGCGTTGTCGTCCAGTCCCGGCTTCGGCGCCTCCGGATACCCCTCGTGGTATTCGTCGGGGCCGACCACCCCCCGGATGCGGTACCGCTCGTACTCGTCGTCCCACCGCGCCGTGTCCGCCCAGAAGCGGGCGATCTGGAGCAGCATCTCCGCGCCCTTGGTGTGCGTGAACTCCGTGTCCCCGGTGCTCTGTCCGTACCGCCACACGTTGTAGGCGACCGCCGAGCAGACGTGGTGCTGAAGCCGCGAGTTGTCCGGCGTCCAGCGCCCCGAGCGCGGGTTGAGGTGCGTCGGGGGGGTCTCCTCCCGGCCGTCGCTGCCGCTCTGCCACGGGTACATCGCGCCCTCGTGCCCGGCGGCGCGGGCGGCGCGGCAGGCGGCGGGCAGCCGCCGGTAGCGGTACATCAGCAGCGACTTGGACAACTCGGGGAAGTGCAGGTTCAGATACGGCAGCACGAACTGCTCGTCCCAGAAGACGTGCCCCCGGTATGCCTCCCCGTGCAGCCCGCGCGCCGGGACGCCGACGTCGAGTTCGGGCGTGTGGCGGGGCGAGAGCGTCTGGAGCAGATGGAACAGGTGCAGCCGCAAAATGTGCCCGGACTCCCCCGGCACCTCCAACTCGGCCTGCCGCCACAGCCGTTCCCAGGCGGCGGTGTGCGTCTCCAGCAGCCCGCCGAAGCCGGGCGCGCGCCGCACCCGCGCCAGGGCGGCGGAGAACGGGCCGCTGATCGCGGCGTCGCGGGAAGTGTGCAGGGCGACGGTCTTCTCCACGGTCACCGGCCGTCCCGGCGCGACGGGCAGCGTCAGCCGCTGCCCGGCCCTGAAGTCCGCGAGCGCCGTCCGCCGTTCCGCCGCGCCCTCCCACTCACCGCACGTGGTCCTGGCGGCCATGACGACCCGCACGTCCGAGTCGCTGGTCCGGCACCGCAGCCACACCGTGTCGGGCTCCTCGGCACCCGTGGTCATCCGGGTGAGGTGGTGGCTCGCGAGATCGCGGTAGCGCGCCACGCCGGTGTTGCCCACCATGCCGTCGATCGCCGAGTCCACCTCGACCGTGCCGGACCAGTCCTCGGCGGAGAACGTCGTGCGCAGCGCCGCCAGATGCGGGTCCTCCATGTGCACCAGACGGGTCTGCTCGACGCCGAAGTGGCGGCCGTGCGGGTCGCGGTAGCGCAGCAGCCGGGTGAGCGTACCGCCCCGCAGGTCGAGCACCTGCCGGTACCGCAGCAGTCCGTCGGGGTCCTGGTCCGCGCCGAACCACTGGCCGTCCGCGCCCTCGTCGGGGTGCGGCCGGAAGCGGAAGGTCAGCCAGTTGGGCAGGTTGACGATGTCCTCGTGGGAGAGCTGCCGCCCCGCCAGGGTGGTGGTCAGGCGGTTGTAGAGGCCGGCCGCGTAGGTGCCCGGATAGTGTGCCGGGCCCGCCACGGCCTCGGGGGCGGCGCCGCGTGTCGCGAAGTACCCGTTGCCCAGCGTGCACAGCGCCTCGCGCAGGCGTTCGGCGCGCGGGTCGTACCCCTCGTACTCCCAGATCCAGTCGGAGCTGGTCACCGGCCCGGTCACCTCCCCAGCAGTTCGGCGAGGTCGTTGACCACCAGGTCCGCGCCACGGCCGAGCAGGTCCCCCGCGCTCGTCGGGCCCGCCGTCCGGTCCACGCCCACGACCAGGCCGAACCCGCCGTGCCTGCCCGCCTCCACCCCGGCCAGCGCGTCCTCCACCACCGCCGCCGACCCGGCCGGCACGCACAGCCGGCGCGCCGCCTCCAGGAAGAGCGCCGGATCGGGCTTGCCCGGCAGCCCGAGACGGGCCGCGTCGTTGCCGTCGACGACGGTCTGCACCAGCGAGCGGACCCCGGCGTGGGCCAGCAGGTCACGGGCGTGGCGGGAGGCGGAGACAGCGGCGCAGCGGACGCCGGCGCCGTGCAGGGCGGTCAGCATCCGGACCGTCCCGGGGTACACGTCGACACCGCTCTCCTCCAGGATCCGGACGAACGCGGCCTCCTTCCGGGCCGCCACGGCGGAGACCGTCGCGGGGTCCGCCGGCAGCGTCCGGGCGGCGAGGAACGCGGCGGCGCCGTCCAGGCGCGCCTTGCCGTCCACGTGCCGGCGGTAGTCCTCGTGCTCGTCGAAGGGCGGGTCCACGCCGGGCACCGTGTCGAAGGCTTCCTTCCAGGCGGCGGCGTGCACCCGGGCCGAATCGGTGATCACGCCGTCGGTGTCGAACACCACCGCGCGACACGTCCACAGCTCCGGCACCTCGACCATCACCGCCTCCCGGGGTCCGTGGCACTCCCTCCATGGGAACGCGACCGGCCCGCGCCCGCAAACGGCGACGGCGCTACCGCAGGTAGACGCGCAGCCCGGTGGCCCGCGACGGGCGCAGCCGCACCCACAGATCCCGGTCGCCGGGCGCCCAGGGCTCGGTCGGCGTCGCCTCGGCCAGCCGCGCGATCTCCGCCGGGTCGGTCACCTCCCGGGCCGGG
Organism: Streptomyces sp. NBC_01803; assembly: GCF_035917415.1. Taxonomy (NCBI): domain Bacteria; kingdom Bacillati; phylum Actinomycetota; class Actinomycetes; order Kitasatosporales; family Streptomycetaceae; genus Streptomyces; species Streptomyces sp. NBC_01803. The sequence goes on along the minus strand of NZ_CP109073.1, from coordinate 4,453,337 downwards.
CCGACGAGCAGCACGCTCCAGCCGACCCCCTGGGCCTCGTCGAGGGCGTCCACCTCGAACGGCGTCTCCGCCGCGTCGGGGGCGAACGACGGCCCGGCCCCCGGCATGGTCCGGAACGCGACCGCGCCGTCGACCAGCCCGTAGTTCACCGGGATGATCGCCGGACCCTCGGGCGTCGTCACCGCGACCCGGCCCACGGCGTGCAGGGCGACCAGGTCGTAGCACTCGTCGGGGGCGAGCTTCACCATCTCGCCGTGCGGCGGTGGATTGCCGGAGACGACCGGCGCCTCGGCCCCGGTCAGCTCGGCGACGCTCGTCTCCAGCGCCCTGGCCACCCGGGTGAGGGACGCGACGCTGGGCGAGGAGGGCCGCTCCTCCAGATACCGCAGGTACTGCGGCGCCACCCCGGCCCGGCCCGCCACGTCCTCCCGGCTCAGCCCGAGCTGCTCACGCCGCGACGCGACGCGCCGCCCGACGTCGCTGCGGTGGTTGTGCACGTGCCCGTCCATCCCCTCAGCATCACGCGCGTCACCCGAAGAAGCCACCCGAGGCGGAGGACGAGGGCCCGGCCGGCCGCGGCGCGTGATGCCGCGCGGGCGCGGGCAACGTGGCCGGCGCACCCGCGCACTCCGGCACGCAGCCCCAGAGCCGGTACGTATACCCGTACCGGGCATGCCGCACGGTCCCCAGATCCCGCGCCCGGAAACCGAGATATCTTCCGCAGAGCGCGCAATTGACCCCGATGAGCTGCCGCTGATCCAACCGCTCGGGATCCGGCAGCCTCCCGGTCACCACGCGCCTCGCGGACGGAACGAAACGTTGATCGTGCTCATGACAGACTCCTGTCTTCGCGCCATGACCCGATACTCCATTGATCCCCGGGCAAAGGCGCTCTAAAGGTGCCCGGCCCGCATTCCGGGGTGTCGAATGTCTCCGCGCCGAAACACGGAACCACACGGCTACCAGCGGCCCACGCCGCGTGACACCGACAGGCCCCGCCGACACCTCATGTGCCTCGTCCGTCTCCTTCGCCTCTGCCGTCACCAACGCTCCGCCCCCGGCGGGGGAAACGCGTCCGGGGAAGTTCTGGGCATAGGGTTTACACACAACGCGGGGGCGGGCCATGGGGAGTTGGGGAGCTGGTTGTGGCGCGTGTGGTCGTGGTGCACGGCATAGGGCAGGAGTTCTCGGGGCCTGAGCTGATGGCGCAGCGGGTGTTACCGGCGCTGCGGGACGGCATACGGCTGGCCACGGGCGACGGCGGTCGACTGCCAGGACCGGACGACGTGGCCTGCGTGTTCTACGGGGACGTCTACAACGAGCCCGGCACGCGCTCTCTCGGCGTGCCGCCCTGGGACGAGACCGACGTCGAGGTCGGGCTCGAAGCGGAGCTGCTGTTCACCTGGTGGGAGCAGGCCGCGCGGGCCGAGCCGACGGTGAGCGGCCCGGACCAGGCCGGCACACGGAACGTGGCCGCCTGGGGCGCCTCCCGCACGCTGCTGTCGCGACGGGTCCGTGAGGCCCTGGACGCCCTCAGCGCGTCCCGCTTCTTCGGCGCGGTGCCGGATCGTGTCGTGATTCTCGCGCTCAAGCAGGTCAGACGGTACCTGCTGGAGCCGGGAATCTGTCAGGCCGTGCAGCGACGCATAGCCAGTGCCATCACCGCCGACACCCGTGCGGTGGTGGCCCACTCGCTGGGCTCGGTCGCGGCCTACGAGACGCTGTGCGCGCGAGAGGACCCGCCCGCCACGGATTTCGTCACGCTGGGATCGCCACTGGGCCTGCGCCGGGTGGTGTTCGACCGCCTTCAGCCGCCCCCCACCGACGGCACGGGCGTGTGGCCGCGGGGAGTGGAACGGTGGACGAACGTCGCCGACCCCACCGACATCGTCTCCCTCCCGGGCGCACTGGCACCGCGCTTCGGCCCCGAGGTGGACGACCGCCGCATCACCAACGGCACGCGCATGCACGACCTGATCCGCTATCTGACGGCTCCCACCACGGGCCGGGCCATCGCCCGGGCACTCGGGGAGGAGGCAGGCTCATGACGGGTCGGCGATTCCTGATCAGCATCGGCGTGGGCACCCACCATGACGAGGGCATGGTCGACCTGCCGGGAGCCCGGACGGACGCCCAACGTGTCCGCGCGCTGCTGGAACCGATGGGCTACGAGACCGTCCTGACACACCTGATGACGGACCCGACCTCGACCGACATCCGCGAGGCCATCGATGACTGGACCGACCAGGCGGACCTGGGCGGGGCGGACGTGGTCGTGGTCTATTTCGCCGGGCACGGCCACAAGGCCCCGGACCAGCACTACTTGCTCTGCGCCGACACCAAGCCGGACCGCTACACGAGCCGCGCCGTGGCCGCGATCGACCTCGCCCGGCCGCTGATGTACAGCCCGGTCGGCCATCTGCTGGTCATGCTCGACACCTGCTACGCCGGAGCGGGAGCGGGCGACATCGCCGTCCTGGCGGCGGAGCTGGCGTCGTACCAACGGAACCAGGCCGGACGCTGGATGCTCGCCGCGGCCCGCGGCAAGGAACAGGCACGCGAGCACGCGTTCGTCGACGCCCTCAGCGACGCGTTCCGGCACCCGCGGGCCGGCGCGTACCCGGAGTTCCTGGGAGTCCGTGAGGTCACCGAGCGGGTCAACGTCTACCTGCGGGCCAAGCACCCCGGCCAGCACGCACGTCTCTCCACCATCGACAGCGACGGGCGGGCCCCGTTCTTCCCCAATCCCACGCACATCCGTGACCTCCCGGCCGACGACCTCGACTTGGCCACCCTCACGCGCCTGCGCCGCCAGACGCGTGGCCACTTCGACCCGCGTGCCCGGGGACTGGACCATCTCGGGCAGCGGGGCGACTACTTCACGGGCCGCACCACCGCGCTGACCAAGCTGGCGACGTGGCTGAAGGCCGAACGACATGACCGCAAGGCCCGTGTGATCACCGGCGACCCGGGCTCGGGCAAGTCCGCCTTCGTCGGACGCCTGTTGATGCTCGCCGATCCCGATCACCCGGCCCGCGACTCCACCCCGGCCTCCGCCCTCCCCCCACCGGGCCTGCCCGTTGTGCCCTTGCACGCCCGCCGCACCAATCTGGAGCGCCTGACCGCCGACCTCGCCACCGCCCTGAACCTGCCGGAAGGCGACGTGGACTCGGTACTGGCGGCGCTGAGCGAACGCACCGAACCGCTGCTGCTGATCGTGGACGCCTTGGATGAGGCGGGCACAGCCGGCGACTCCCGTGAGGGCGCACGCATCGCCCGAGAGCTGCTCCAGCCGCTGACCAGCCTGCCCGCGCTCCGGTTGGTCGTCGGCACCCGTCGCCCCCTCATTCCCGCGCTCGGCCACGCCGTCACGGTCCTGGACATGGACGACGCCCAGCACGTGACGCACGAGGACGTCACCGCCTTCGCGCGCGCCGTACTGCTCGACGCGGCCGACCCCGACAGCGTCTCCCCCTACCGGGACCGCCCGGAACAGGCGGAGACCGTCGCCCGCGGCATCGCCACCCGTGCCGGCACCTGCTACCTCGTCGCCCGTATGACCGCCCGTGCCCTCGTGCACGGTCAGACGCTCATCGACACGACGATTCCCGGCTGGGAGAAGGCGCTTCCCAGCGACGCCGCCCAGGCGTTCGCCGCCTACCTCGCGCGCTTCGGCCCCGATCAGCCGAAGGTGGAACGGCTGCTGCGCCCGCTGGCCTACGCGCAGGGAGCGGGACTTCCATGGTCCGCGGTGTGGGCACGCGTCGCCTCGGCCATCTCCGGCGTGCCCTGCCCCGAGGACGACATCCGCTGGCTGCACGAACACGCCGGCGCCTACGTGGTCGAGACCCCGACCCCCGACGGCTCCGTCTACCGCCTGTTCCACGAGACCATGGCCGAACACCTCCGGGTGCGGGACCGAGACACCGACACGCATCGGGCCATCACCGAAGCTCTCGTCTCCCTCGTGCCTGACAACCCCCGCGACTGGACGACCGCCCACCCGTACATCCGCGACCACCTCGCCACGCACGCGGCAGCGGGGTCCCTCGACCCCCTGCTGAACGACGCCGACTACCTCACCCACGCCAACCCAGCCCACCTCGCGCCCGCGCTGAACACCGCCACGAGCACGGAAGCCCGGCTGCGCAGCGCCATCTATCGCACGTCCGCGCACGCCTTTCCCCGGTCGACACCGCGGCAGCGCGCCGACATCCTCGCCATCGACGCCACCCGCTACGGCCACCGCGACCTCGCCGAGGACCTCACCCGCGATCGCCACTGGAGGCCCCGTTGGGCCACCGGCTCCCTCGTGCACCCCGCCCTGCGGAACACACTGACGGGACACACCAACTGGGTGAACGCCGTCGCCTGCGTCACGATCAACGGCGTGCCCCACGCCGTCACCACGAGCCACGACATCACCATCCGGGTGTGGAACCTGGAAGACGGCACCCAACACGCCGCCCTCACCGGCCACACGAACGCGGTGACCGCCGTCGCCTGCACCACGCTCAAGGGCCGCCCCCACGCCATCACCGGCAGCCATGACTACACCGCCCGGGTGTGGAACCTCGAAGACAGCACCCAACGCGCCACACTCACCGGCCACACGAACGCCGTGACGTCGGTCGCCTGTACCGTCATCGGCGACCAGCCGCACGCCGTGACCACCAGCAACGACAAAACGGTCCGCCTCTGGCACCTCGAAGACGGCACCCAGCGCGCCGTCCTGAACGGCCACACGGACTGGGTGAACGCCGTCGCCTGCACCACGATCAACGGCGTGCCCCACGCCGTCACCACGAGCCACGACCACACCGTCCGCGTCTGGAACCTCGGAGAAGGAGTCCGACGCGCTGTCCTCACCGGCCACACCGACGCCGTGACCGCCGTGGCTTGCGCCGCCATCGACGGCATTCCCCACGCCGTCACCACCGGACACGATCACACCGTCCGCGTCTGGGACCTGAAAGCCGGCACCCAACGCGCCGTCCTCACCGGCCACACCGACGCGGTGACCTCGGTCGCCTGCACCACGATCGACGGCGTGCCCCACGCCATCACCACCAGCAACGACCACACCGTCCGCGTCTGGGACCTCAAGGACGGGACTCAACGCGCCGTCCTCACCGGCCACACGAGTTGGGTGAACGCCGTCGCCTGCACCACCATCCGCGACCACCCCCACGCCATCACCACCAGTGACGACCACACCGCCCGGGTGTGGAACCTCGAAGACGGCACCCAACACGCCGTCCTCACCGGCCACACGAACTGGGTGAACGCCGTCGCCTGCACCACCATCCGCGACCACCCCCACGCCATCACCACCAGTGACGACCACACCGCCCGGGTCTGGGACCTGAAAGCCGGCACCCAACACGCCGTCCTCACCGGCCACACCGACGCCGTGACCTCGGTCGCCTGCACCACGATCGACGGCATTCCCCACGCCGTCACCACCAGCAACGACCACACCGTCCGCGTCTGGAACCTCAAGGACGGAACTCAACGCGCCGTCCTCACCGGCCACACGAACTGGGTGAACGCCGTCGCCTGCACCACGATCGACGGCGTGCCCCACGCCATCACCACCAGCGACGACCACACCGCCCGGGTCTGGAACCTCGAAGAGGAGGCTCTTCGCACGATTCTCTCCGGGCACGATGACGCGGTGACGTCCGTCGTCGGCACCACTCTGGATGGCCGTCCGCACGCCATCACCACCAGCAACGACCAGACCGTCCGGGTCTGGAACCTCGAAGACGGCACCGAACACACCACCCTCAGAGGCCACAACGACTGGGTGAACGCCGTCGCCCACACCACCGTCAACGGCCGTCCGCACGCCATCACCACCAGCAACGACCACACGGTCCGGGTCTGGAACCTCGAAGACGGCACCGAACACACCACCCTCAGAGGCCACAACGACTGGGTGAACGCCGTCGCCCACACCACCGTCAACGGCCGTCCGCACGCCATCACCACCAGCGACGACCACACCACACGGGTCTGGGACCTGGCGGTGCACCAGCTCGTGGACACCATCACCCTGCCGCTGCCCGGACATGCGGTCGCGACCTGCGGCCCGTACATCGTCATCGGCATGTACAACGAAGTGGTCGTCCTCGTATGCGTCGAGGAGGCACGCCCCGACCGCTGAGCCGGCCCCCGCGCCGGCCGAGGTCTACCGCGACGGCCGACAGGATCGCGACGCAGAAGACCGCGCCCAGCTCGCGCATCGCGTTGTCGACGCCGGAGGCGACGCCCACGTCCTCGGCCGGGACCGATGACGACCCGGTTCGCGACGGGCGGGAAGACCATCGGGACGCCGATGCCCGACACCAGCAGTGGCGTGACCAACGTGCCGTAGCCGACGCCCGGTCCGGTGACGGCGGCGAGCCGGGCGAGGCCGCCGCCGGTCGCGAGTCCCGGACCTTCGGGCGGTGGGCGAAGGCACATGCGGACGCCTTCGGCGTTGGAGGGAAGTGACAAGGGGCGTCTGCCCGTTCTTCCGCGCCCCTCCGCGCCCTTGTCGGAGACCTCAGGCCGGCGGCTGTCACCTTGGATGGATGTGACATATATGAGCACGTTCCGCCCGCGTAAAGTCGTTTTCATGACCGCTTATGTGATTGCTGAAGCGCAATTGACGGGGGACCCTGCGGAGTTGGGCGAATACAGCGCCAAGCTGGTTTCGACCATAGAGCCGCACGGCGGGAAATACGTGGTGCGGGGCGCGCCGGTCGAGGTGCTCGACGGCGAGAGCGCCGGGTTCATCGGCGTGCTGGAATTCCCCAGCGTCGACGCCGTTCGCGCCTGGTACGCCTCCGACGCCTACCAGGACATCCTTCCGATCCGGCTGCGCAACACCAAGGGCAAGGTCCTGATTCTCGACGGCGTGTGACGGGTGCGGCATTCCGTCAACCGGTCGTCGTGATCCGGAAAACGGGGTGGTCGGGGGCGATATGGCGCAGGTCCTCCGCCGGGGAATCCGGGCCGACGCCGTCGAAGAAGATCCCGACCTCCGCCTTCCAGCGCTGGAGATAGGCGCGCAGCAGCTCCGGCTTTTGATCGTCGGAGATCTCCTCGGCGGTGAAAGGCTCCACCTTTTTACCGAGGTGGAGCTCACCGCCGCCGGCCGCCCGCATGTTGTACGTCCACTGGACGTGCCCCCGGGGACCCGCTGCCCGGGCCGGTGCGCGCGGAGGCCGAGGAGCTGGCCGCCGAGCACGCGCCGGGCCTGCCGGGGCCGGTGATCGCGGTGCTGGTCACCTCATGGGCACAGCTCATCGGCCTGATCGGCTTCGAGGTCTTCGGCCAGTTCAACGGCGTGGTGGGGGCCGCCCGCGCGGAATTCTTCACCCACGCGGTGCGGCGGTTGGCCCGGGATGCGGGCCTGCCCTGAGCCGGGTTGGGCCTACTCTTGGGCGCATGGGCTGGACAGTACGCGACATCCCCGAGCTCAAGGGCCGCGCGGCGGTGGTCACCGGCGCCAACAGCGGCCTGGGCTACGTCACCGCGCTGGAGCTGGCCCGGCACGGCGCGCGAGTGGTGCTTGCCTGCCGCGATCAGCGGCGCGGGCAGGCCGCGTTGGACCGGCTGCTGGGCGAAGTCCCGGAGGCCGACGCCGAGTTGCGGCTGCTGGACCTGGCCGATCTGGCGTCGGTGCGGGCGTTCGCCGAGGACTGGGGTGGCCGGCGCCTGGACATCCTCGTCAACAACGCGGGCCTGATGGCCATCCCGCGCTCCCGGACGGCGGACGGCTTCGAAACACAGTTCGGCGTCAATCACTTGGGGCACTTCGCCCTGACCGGTCTGCTGCTGGAGGGCCTGCTCGCCGCCCCCGCCGCGCGCGTGGTGACGGTCTCCAGCCTCCTGCACTGGGTCGCCAACGTCGACCTGCGCGACCTCAACGCCGAGCGGAAGTACCGTCGTTGGGTGGCATACGGCCGCTCCAAGACGGCGAACCTGCTGTTCACGCACGAGCTGGCGCGGCGCCTGAGCGGCTCCGGCGTGGTGGCCGCCGCCGTCCATCCCGGTTACGCGGAGACCGAGTTGCAGACCAAGGGCCCGCGCTTGGCCGGCAGCTCCTTCCAGGAGCGCGGCACGGCCCTGCTCACCCGGCTGGTCGCCTCCTCCCCCGATGTCGGCGCCGCACCCACGCTGTTCGCGGCCACGGCCCCGGACGTCGCGCCCGACTCGTTCACCGGCCCCAGCATCCTGGGCCGCCGCACGCTGCGCGGCGGGCCGGGCGGTCCGCTGCGCGCGCCGTGGACCCGCGACGACGCCGTCTCCGCCCGGCTGTGGAGCGCCTCGGAGGAGCTGACCGGCGTCCGCTACGTCAGGCACGCCTGACGGCGCGCGCAGCGCGCTCCACACGTGACTTCCGGCGGCTTTCGGCCCGGAACGAAAAGTGTTCGCGTGGGCGGGCGCCCATCGGGAAAGGTGGGGACGCTCGGCGCCGCTCGGGGACGGGGGGACCAGCGGACCGCTACGGCGTGCGCTGGTGACCGTGTGCCACGCCGAGGGCTCTCGCGGAGCCGCCTCTTCCGCACTTCGCGTGGCCCCCGAGCGGTCGCCGACGGCCCGGCCGGTGACCGGTACCCGATCACCGGCACTTGATCACCGGCGCTTGATCACCGACGGAGCATCGCCGGGCACCACCGGCCCGCCGACCGGGAATCGCTCACTCCCCGACGAGAAGATTCTGCGCGAGATGTGGGATTCGGGTGCACGCAGGTCATGAGTGTTGACCTTCACCGTGACCGGCGTCACGCTGCTGTCTGCCTGACTCGTCAGTAACAACTCAACGGAGAGTGTCCATGCTCGGTTCGATGCGGCGCGGCATCGCCGTCACCATAGCCCCGGTGCTCATCGCCGCCGGAGCCGTCACGGCTCTGGTCATCGGCGGCCCCTCGGCCGGCGCGACGGAGGAGTTCTATCAACCGCCCTCACCCCTGCCGGCGGGTGAGGCCGGCGATGTGATCAGGTCCGAGCCCTCCACCTTCAGCGGCGCCCGGGCCACGCGCATCATGTACCTCTCGCAGGACATCAACGAGGAGCCGATGGCGGTCACCGGCACCGTCCTCGTCCCCGACAAGCCCTGGAACGGCCCGGGTCCGCGGCCCATCGTGGCGTACGCGACGCCCACGGTCGGCGCGGGCGACCAGTGCGCGCCGTCGAAGACGATGGCGGGTGAGGGCCAGGCGAGCCTGCTCTCCGTCGCCCACAGCCTGTTCATCAACCCGCTGCTGGACAAGGGCATCGCGGTCGCGCAGACCGACTACCAGGGCCTGGGCACCCCCGGTGACCACACCTACATGATGCGCGAACCGCAGGCGCACGCCGTGCTCGACGTCATCCGCGCCGCCCAGCGCCTCCCCGGCACCGGCCTGCCGAGCGACGGCCCGGTCGGCATCACCGGCTACTCGCAGGGCGGCGGCGCCTCGGCCGCCGCGGCCGAACTCGCCGCGAGCTACGCGCCGGAGCTGGACGTCAGGGGCGCCTACGTCGGCGCCCCGCCCGCCGACCTCGCGGCGGTGGGCGCGAGCGCGGACGGCGGTTACGCCGGTGCCGTCGTCGGCCTGGCGGTCTACGGCGCGCGGGCCGCGTACCCGGAGCTGGACATCGACGCGCTGCTCAACGACCGGGGCCGGCAGGCGCTGGACGATGCGGCCGAACTGTGCCTGGTGGACGGCGTGTTGCGGTACCCGTTCCTCAACACCAAGGACATGACCGCCGACGGCCGGCCCATCTCCGAGTACCTGGCCGAGGAGCCGTACAGCACGGTGGTCGAGGAGCAGCGGATCGGGAACATCGCGCCGACCGTGCCGACCCTCGTCGAGCACACCCCGACCGACGACCTGGTCCCCTACGCCCAGGGCAAGCAGATGGCCCGTGACTGGTGCGAGTTGGGCGCCGAGGTCCAGTTCCGCGACGTGCACACCCTTCCGCTCCTCCTCTCACACGTCTCGGCGGCCCTTCCGGCCTCGGGCAACTCCGCGACGTGGCTGGCCGACCGCTTCGCGGAGCGGCCCGCGACCAGCAACTGCGGACAGTTCTGAGCACACCCTTCGACCGCCCCGGCCCCGGGTTTCTCTCCCGGGGCCGGGGCGGTCGTATGTGTGCCATACTCGGCGCCGATCGACGGGGACCGAGTGACCGGGGGAAGCGCGATGGAGCCTTTGCCTGCCGTGGTGGGGATCGCGGTGTGCCCGGGCGGCGGCGCGTGAACCGGGTGCGTCTCACGACCCCGTACCTCGACACGAGCGCCGACCAGCTCTCGTTCTCCCTGACGACGCCCGCCCGGGACGCGCTCGCCGTCACCGCGGTCGGACTCGGCGGCGTCACCGTCGAACTCCGTTTGCTGGGCGCCTCCCACCAGGTGCTCGCCGGGCCGGTGACCGAGACGCTCGCCTGCCTCCCGGGGTCACCCGGCGGCGGCCCGCCCGCCGTCGTGACGGAGGAGATCGACGGCTGGGCCTACCGGTTCACCTCGGAGCTGCGCCACCACGAGTGGCGCGAGTTCGCCGTCCGGACCGCCCGGCTGCGCGCGGAGCTGGCCGCGCACCCGGCCTCGCTGTACGGCACCTTCCCGGGCTCGCCGGACGCGATCTCCGCGCTCGCCGTGCTGCGCACCGGGGACGTCATCTCCTGGCGCACCTGGCACACCTATCCGCAGGCCGGGCAGATCGTGGAGACCCGCACCATGCTGCGGGTGCCGGGCGAGGAAGCCGAGGCGCCGCTCCCCGGGAGAGAGCCCGAGACAGCGGGCGGCCGGACGAGCGGGCCACCGAGCGGGCCACCGGGCGAACAGAAAGGTGGGGGCGGCGCCTCCGCACAGGCGCCGACTCACTGGCCCTGAGCTGGTAGATGAGCGCCCACCGACGCTCAGAGGGCACTTTAAGGGCACACTAGCCGATGATCTTGTCGATGAGTTCGGCCGTGTCGTCCTCGTCGTCCTCCCAGAGGTGCACGTACAGGTCGAGGGTGATCGACGGCTTCGCGTGGCCCAAGCGCCGCTGTACCTTCTTCACGCTCGCCCCGTGCTTGATCAGCACCGAAGCGTAGAAGTGCCGGACACGGCTTCGCCCACCTCCGCGTTCGTCCGTGAGCACTGCGAGACCGGCCCCGGCCGGGCAATCACGGTGGACGCGTTGTGGGCGGCCTGGCGCTCCTGGACAGAGGACAGCGGCATCCGGCCGGGCACCAAGCCGATGTTCGGCCGCAACCTCCAATCGGTCGTCCCCCAGGTGCGCCGAACCCGCCCACGCGGCGCGGACGGCCGACAGGTGCCCACCTACTCGGGCATCACCTTCAAAGCCCAGCCCGGTGACGCTTACAGCGGCACGGGTCGCGACTCAACGCGACTCACACCCGATGGCGAGCCGCTGAGACGCGTTGAGACGCGACCCAGCCCACTGCGGCCCCAACGCCAGAGCGCACCGGCCTGCGCCGTCTGCGGGGAGCCGATGACGGTCACCGAACCGGGCCAGACCACACACCCCGGCTGCGACACAGCATCCTGAACCGAGAGGAACAACCCCATGGACATGCTCGCGAACGAGATCAACACCATGCTGGCCGCGCTGCGCACGGCCATCGACAACCACAGCAGCGAACACCCCACCGGGACCCTGCCGTCCCCCGGCCGCGCGCAGATCCGCACCGGCACGAACACGGCCTCGACCGTAGGAACGCTGATCACCTCGGCCCACACCACGCTGGAGAAGCTCCGCTGGGACGACACGCTGTACCCGGATGGCCGCAAGCGCATGATGGGCGACGTGCTGACCGATGCCGAGGAGAAGGCACAGCAGAAGGTCAACCAGATCGACGCCAACGCCACCGTGGCCCGCGCCTCGTTCATCGTGGCCGCACTGCCCACGCTCACCAAGGGGCGGGAACTCGTCGCACGCGAGAACGCCCGGATGATCCTCGACAAGGAGGACGACCCCGTTACCGCGCTCGGCCGTCTGGCCCTGCGACAGGACGACGTCGGCGCCCTGGCGGTCACCCAGTGGGGCGCGGACTACCTGCGCTCCCGGGGATGCGATGACCGGGACATCGAGTTGGCCCAGCAGGTGATCATCGGGCACGCGCTCAACGGCGCCGCCGACCAGAACGCCGACCAGGAACGCTCAGCGGCGGCGCGCGGAGCGAGGGCAGCCGAATCGCTGCTCGGCATCCGGGACGCGGCCATGCAGACAGCCAGCATGCTGCTCCAGTCCATGCGGGAGCACTACGGCGCACCCCGGGCCGACACAGCCACACCGCGCGACCCCCGCCGCCCTGCCGCGCCCACCGTTCTGGGAGAGGCCATCGGGCCGCTCACCTTCTGACCGCACGGCCGTCACGCGGCGTTGCCCAGAACGGGCACGCCGCGTGACGGCCGGGTGGGGGGCGCCCCCCGGACGGTCGGGGGTCCGGAACGCGGGGGAGGGCGCTCGGGGGTCTGTCAAGTTCAAAGGGCGCCCATCATCACGCCGTGTCACGGGTAGGGGGGCCCGTATCCCTGGCGGAAGGGAACGCGGAACGCGGGGGTGAGCCGCCTCCCGCCCTGCCAAGTTTCACCAACCGCCGTACCCGCAACCCCCTGTGACAACAACCCACACCCGCCCCGACACCCGCGCGCCCCCGGACGGACTCAGCCCACAGCCACAGCAGCGAGCCAATCCCAGACGACATGAACGACCCCACCAACCACCCACCCCCGAACCCGCCGCTCCCGGGGGAATGGGACCTGTATTGCGCGGCCTCTCATAGAATGTACGGATCTTCGTTTACCGCTTCCCCGATATGGCGCAGGGCGTCGCGGAGGCTACTGGGTGCATCGTCCAGTGCCTCACCTCTATTGGCCACCCGTGCGAGCAGATGAAGGGTCACGTTTGAAGACATTTCACTCACTGCCGGGATGAGCTTTTCCGTTTCCTCTTCTGCCGCTTGCCACGCCTTCACCGCCAGCAAGCAGGCGAGCAGCCGGACGGATGCGACGTTTCGATATCCCACAGTTCCCGAGTCCGGTTGCATAGCTCGTTGAAGAATCGGGATGGCTGCGCCCCATTGCTCAGTTTCATGGAGTACCCGCCCTTGCTGTCTATCGATTTCGCTGTCAGTGATCCACCACGCCCAGCGCGGCGCATCATCCGGGGCACTGTCTTCAAGTAGGGAGCGCGCACGTCCGAAGGAATGATCCGCCTCAGAACTACGGCCCAGCCCTGCTAGCCCCTGTGCCTCCCTGGCTCGGAACATAGCCTCAACTCGCGGAGTCAGACGGCCCTGATCTATTACTGACCGCGCAATGGAAAATTCCTCACGCGCACGCCCGACCCATCCGGCGAGCATCCCCATGTTCTGTAGAATGAGTAGTTCCGTCGAACGGTCCCCAGAGAGCTTCGTGAGGAAAAGAGCTTCTTGGTTGAAGCGCCGGGATTCATTGAATTTTCCCGCGTTGAAGAGTGCCCAGCCTGCGATTTCCGCCAATTCTGCTGCTGCGGCGCGAATGTCCCGCTCATAGCGTGGTTCGTAGGCGCCTTCGCCAAGGCGGCGATGTACGGCTTTGAAAGCACGTGCAGCCATGTCCGCGATCGGAAGGCCGTTCATCTCATTATCGAGGACGATAAGTCGTCTCGACATTCGACGGATGGCGTGCGCGTAATCATCGCCTCTCGCGTCATCCTGATCAGGAAGCGGAACGGGTAGCTGAGTGCTTCCCCGCTGCGCCTTGAGGTCGTTCACGGTCACGCCCAGCGCCCGAGCGATGAACGGTAGCCATTCACGGGGGGTGCGCTTGCCGGTCTCGTAACGGCTGATCTCCTGCCGTCCGATCGGGTCGCCTGGGATGCCTGCCGCGCGGCATGTCTCGCGAGCAAGGCGTGCCTGACTCCAGCCCCGATCTTGGCGCAGACGGCGGATGTTGGCCCCAATGACGCTGGTCATGTCCCCATTGTGGCCGACAGTTGGCCGACACCGGGCCGCTATGCCGGCGTCACCACCGGCGGGACGGTGGGCACGGCAAGCAGGACCCCCGCGACCGTGGCGACGGCCCGGGGGCTTGGACCACCTGAGAAAGGCAGGCAGCCATGCCGGAGCCTACGTCAACCAGAATTGACCGGGGGTCCCCACTAGAGGGGACCCGGCACGGGCCCGCCGACCCCGGGAGCGGGGCGCGGCTGTTGCCGTGGCCGGACACCGATGGCGGTCCGGCCTACCTCGCGCCGGACAGCGCGGGCGAGCAACTGACCGGACTCGCTGATGAGTTGGAGGGTGCGCAGCTTGCTACCGGGGCCGAGGTGCTGCGCTGCGCCCGCGAACTGCTCGCCGATCCGGCCGCGACCGCACGGGAGTTACGGTTTGCGGCCACCCGGCTTGCCGAGTGCCTGTCGGATGCGCTGCGGGTTGCGGAGTCCCGGGGCGCGCGGCTGGCGGAAGGGAGCGGGGAGTGACCCGCGCGACATACCGGTTCCGTGAGACACCATCGGCCCCGACACCGTGCGCGGACGCCGAACCGGTCACCCACACGATGCAGTGCCGGGTGTGCGAGGAGACCGGGCCGACCGCCACGGACCCCGGGGACGGTACGGCGTGGGCGGCCCGGCACGTGAAGGGGAACCCCGGGCATCTGGCCTACCGGGAGCACGTCACCCGCCCCTACCGCTTCACGGCCGGGGAGTGGCAGTGACGCACACGATCATCAGGGGCGCCGAATGGATGCTCACCGCAGAACGGGCCGAGGGCGCCCCGGCCGGGATGTACGCGGCGGAGTGCATGACGTGCGGCGAGGCTTCACCCTGGGTGGACAACGACCCCAAGCCGGTGGGCATGTGGGCCCTCGACCACACCTACCGGCACGGACTGACACACAGTCAGTTCCTCAGTACGGCACAGCAGCACTGGCGCGTAGACCCCGTGCGCCCCGGACACGGCCCCAGCACCCGCCCCGGTGATCGGCCCCCCGGGGCTCACGCACGGCCACCGGCCCGCAGACTCCGGCGCCTGACGACGCGCGCAGGGCGCTTAGCGGGCGCGCTGGTTCTGACCGTGTCCGCACGGTGCCTGCCCCGACTGGGAGCCCGCCGGACACCCGGAGGAGCACGGGCCGACTGACGGACTCCCGCCCGGCCGGGGCCCCGACGGGCCCGCCTGAACTCAGAAACCAAAGGAAGCGATATGCCCACGCGGCGTATGCCCGCGATCCCCAGGAACGAAGCCACCCGGCTCTACCTGGACCAGAAAATCTCCGTCAACGCCCTCGCCCGCGACTATGGAGTATCCGCCCCCTACCTCACCAAACTCTTCAAGGAATGGCAGGTCCCACTCAGGGGACGCAAGGAAGCCGCACGGCTCCGCGAAGCCGATAAGCGCGAGCAGTGACCTGCGCCAAGACGCCGCCACCAACATCGACCGCCGCAATCCACCATGGCCCGCGCCCCCGCCCGCACGCCTACCTTCCCGGCGTGCGGACGGGGTGTGCCCCGGGGCACAAGGAGGGCACACGGTACCGGAAAACGACCCGAAACCATGGGAAACACTGAGAGTAGTTCCCGCAGCTCAGCCGCCAGTTGGGCGCTCATCCACAGGTCACAGAAGGTGGGGGCGGCGCCTCCGCACAGGCGCCGCCCCCGGGTGTTTCCCCTGGGACCGCTGGGCCTCTCCGCCGGTGAGGGTTTCCGGGGAGCGGGGAGAGCCGTCAGCGGTCCCCGGCGGCGGTCAGGAAGCCGCCGTTGCCGCCCGGCCGGCTTCGAGCCGGGCGATGGGGATTCGGAACGGTGAGCAGGACACGTAGTCCAGACCCACCCCATGGAAGAAGTGCACCGACTCCGGGTCGCCGCCGTGCTCGCCGCAGACGCCGAGCTTGAGGTCGGGGCGGGTTGCCCGGCCTGCGGTCGCGGCGGCCCGGACCAGGGAGCCGACGCCATCGGCGTCGATGGTCTCGAACGGAGAGACCCCGAAGATGCCCTTCTCCAGGTACGCGGTGAAGAAGCTCGCCTCCACGTCGTCGCGGGAGAAACCCCAGACGGTCTGGGTGAGATCGTTGGTACCGAAGGAGAAGAAGTCCGCGCTCTCGGCTATCTGACCAGCCGTCAGAGCGGCACGGGGAAGCTCGATCATCGTGCCGATGGGGATGGTGAGTTCGACACCGTGTTCGCGCTCGACCTCCGCGACGACGTTCTCGGACTCGTCCCGGACGATCTCCAGCTCCTGGACGGTGCCCACCAGCGGAATCATGATCTCCGGCAGCGGTGTGCCGCCCGCGAGCCGCCGCTCGGCCGTGGCCTCGGCGATCGCCCGTACCTGCATGCTGAAGAGACCGGGTACGACCAGGCCGAGGCGTACGCCGCGCAGCCCCAGCATGGGGTTCTGCTCGTGCAGCCTGCGCACGGCGGCCAGCAGCTTGATGTCGTTCTCGTCCTTCTCCAGGGCGACCCGCACCGACAGTTCGGTGAGGTCGGGCAGGAACTCGTGCAACGGCGGGTCCAGCAGCCGCACCGTGACCGGCAGGCCGTCCATCGCCTCGAAGAGGTCGAGGAAGTCGCCCTTCTGCAACGGCAGCAGGGACGCCAGCGCGGCCTCCCGCTCGTCGTCGGACTCGGCGAGGATCAACCGCTCGACCAGCTCACGGCGTTCGCCCAGGAACATGTGCTCGGTACGGCAAAGACCGATCCCCTGGGCGCCGAAGCGGCGGGCCCGGGCCGCGTCCTCGGCGGTGTCGGCGTTGGCGCGCACGGTCATCCGCCGGGCGTCGTCCGCCACGTTCATCAAACGGTGCACGGCCGCGACCAGCTCGTCGGAGTCGGCGGTGACGGTGCCCTCGAAGTACTCCATCACGGGCGACGGGACCACCGGGACCTCGCCCCGGTAGACCTTGCCGCTGGTGCCGTCGATCGACAGCAGCTCGCCCTCGCGGATCACCGTCCCGTCGGCGGTGGTGAGTTCACGCCGCGCGGCGTCGACGCGCAGCTCCTCGGCGCCGCACACACAGGTCTTGCCCATGCCGCGGGCGACCACGGCCGCGTGCGAGGTCTTGCCGCCCCGGGAGGTAAGGATGCCCTGCGCGGCGATCATGCCGTCCAGGTCGTCGGGGTTGGTCTCCCGCCGTACCAGGATGACCCGTTCACCGGCCGCGGCCCTGGCCACGGCGGTCGCGGAGTCGAAGACGGCCGCGCCCACGGCCGCGCCGGGGGAGGCCGCGATGCCGGTGACGAGGCGCTCGGCCTTCGCCTCCGCGTCGAAGCGCGGGAACATCAGGTGCGCCAACTGGCCGCCGGTGACCCGGCGCAGCGCCTCGGTCTCGTCGATCAGGCCCTGGTCGACGAGCTGCGTGGCGATGCGGAACGCCGCCGCCGCCGTGCGCTTGCCGACCCGGGTCTGGAGCATCCACAGGGTCCCGCGCTCGATGGTGAACTCGATGTCGCACAGGTCCTTGTAGTGGGTCTCCAGCACCTGCATGATCCGCATCAGCTCGGTGTAGGAGGCCGGGTCCAGGCGCTCCAGCTCGGCCAGCGGAACGGTGTTGCGGATGCCGGCCACCACGTCCTCGCCCTGGGCGTTCTGGAGGTAGTCGCCGTACACGCCCTGGTGGCCCGAGGCGGGGTCGCGGGTGAACGCGACGCCGGTGCCGGAGTCGGGGCCCAGGTTGCCGAAGACCATGGAGCAGATGTTGACCGCCGTGCCCAGGTCGTGCGCGATGCGCTCCTGGCGGCGGTAGAGCTTGGCGCGGTCGCCGTTCCACGAGTCGAAGACGGCGTGGATGGCCAAGTCCATCTGCTCGCGCGGGTCCTGGGGGAACTCGCGGCCGGTGGCATCGCGCACGATGTCCTTGAACTGCGTGACGAGCTTCTGGAGTTCGCCCGCGGTCAGCTCGACATCGGTGGCCACACCGGCGGTCTTGCGCATCTCCTCCAGACGGTCCTCGAAGAGGTCGCCCTCGATACCCAGGACGGTCTTCCCGAACATCTGGATGAGCCGCCGGTAGGAGTCCCAGGCGAAGCGCTCGTCTCCCGCCTGGGTGGCGAGCGCGCCCACGGACTCGTCCGTGAGGCCGATGTTGAGGACGGTGTCCATCATGCCCGGCATGGAGAACTTCGCTCCGGAGCGGACCGAGACCAGCAGCGGGTCGGCACCCTTGCCGAGCCGCTTGCCCATCCGCTCCTCCAGCGCGGCGAGGTGCGCACTCACCTCGTCACGCAGGGCGGCCGGCTCGGACCCGGTGCGCAGGTACTCCCGACACGCGTCGGTGGTGATGGTGAAGCCCGGGGGTACGGGCAGGCCGAGCCTGGTCATCTCGGCGAGGTTGGCGCCTTTGCCGCCCAGCAGGTCCTTGAGGTCCTTGTGGCCCTCGGTGAAGTCGTAGACGTACTTCACCGTGGGCTCCGTGGCGGCTATCGGCGGCTGGATGACGGACGTGATTTGCGTATCCGGCACGGGACTCGACTCCTCGTGAACGGCTGCCCTGACAGCGGGAGGTTACCCCGCCGACTGCTCATCTGAGCGTTTCCGTCTTCATACGTGAGGGGCATCACGCCCACAGAAGGGACATCAGGGGCCAAAGTGCAGCGATTCACCTCGGCACTCAGTGCCATCAAGACCCCGGCCAACGGGCCTTAGAGCCCTCAATACCCCCGGATCCACGCCTCACAAACGGGTGGCACCCAGGGCCACCCCCGGCACGCGCCGCCGCACCGCCGGACGTTCAAGTGATGTAGGACAGTAAGGGAGTCAGGCGGCGAGACCGTTCAGCCGCGCATCGGCCCGGTCCGGCCCGTAGAGCGACTCGACCACCATCGCGGCGGCCCCGATCAGGCCCGCCCGGTCGCCGAGGCGGGAGGTGACGACCTGGAGATAGGCCGTCGTGCGGGGCATCGCCCGCTGGTAGAGCAGCTCGCGCACCCCGGTCAGGAACGGCGGCCCGGCCAGGTCCCCGGCGATCATCAGCACCCCGGGATTGAGCAGCGTGACGACCGTGGCCAGCACCTCGCCCACCAGCCGGCCCGCGTCCCGCGCCAGCCGCAGCGCGTCCGGCTGGCCGATCGAGAGCTGGTCGCGCACCCCGGACCCCGAGGTCGTCGGCACCCCGGACCCCGTGAGCTGCTCGGCCAGCGCCCGCCCGCTGGCGACGGCGGCCAGACAGCCGTAGGACCCGCAACGGCACAGCGCGTGCGGATGGTCGCTGAGCCGGATGTGACCGATGTCCCCCGCCGCCCCGTCGATCCCCCGGTACATCTCGCCGTCCACCACGACCCCGGCGCCGATGCCGGTGGAGACCTTGATCAACAGAAAAGCGGAACAGTCCGGGAAACCCAGGCGCTGCTCCGCGTACGCCATCAGGTTGGCGTCGTTGCCCACCAGCACCGGTATGTCCTCGCCGCCGCCGCTCACCTGAGCGGCGAACGACCGGCGCATCCGCTCGGGCACCGGATACCGGTCCCAGCCCGGCATGATCGGCGGCTGCACCACCTGCCCGGAGACGGGATCCACCGGCCCCGGCACGGACAGCCCGATACCGCACACCGAGGTGGCCGCCACCCCGGCCTTGTCCAGCAGCATCCCGAACCACTGCGCCAGCCGGTCCAGCACCTCACCCGGCCCCTGGTTGATGATCAACGACCCGGAGTGCTCGGCCAGCACCGCGCCGCTCAGGTCGAGAACGGCCGCGCGGGCATGGCGGGTCTCCAGGTCGGCGCAGAGGACCACCGCGTGCGAGGCGTCGAACTCCAGCCGCAGCGCGGGTCGGCCCACGGTCGGCACGTCAACGGGATCGGCCGCGGTCTCCCGGATCCATCCGGCGCGGAAGAGCTGATCGAGGCGGTGGCCGACCGTCGACCGGGAGAGCCCGGTGATCCGTTGCAGCTCGCCGCGCGTCGTGGCCTGCCCCCTGCGGATCAGCCACAGCAGGTGCCCCGCGCTCGCCTGGTTCATGACTGCCTTCCCGGCCGGGCTGGATTTTCTCCCCCCTTTAGCTTGTGAAGTCGATATTACAGGGGTACTTTTGCGTGTTAAGTAGACGTAACTCTACGGTACCTTCGACAAAACAAACGGTGAAGCCGCGTGGCAGCGGCAAAGCCAACGTCCCATCGGAGCCCACGTGGATCGCGCTGATCAGCCGCCAAGACCCGCAACGATCGCATACAACAGCGCACGCAGTGTTCTCTCCGGCAACTGGACGGGTGCCTCCACGGTCCCCTCCCGCACCCTGTACCCCCATCAGTGGAGCTGGGACTCGGGCTTCATCGCCATCGGGCTGCGCCATCTGTCGGCCTTCCGGGCCCAGCTGGAGCTGGAGACCCTCCTCGACGCCCAGTGGTCGGACGGACGCATCCCGCACATCGTGTTCAATCCCGACGTCCCCCTCACGGCGTACTTCCCCAGTCCCGACTTCTGGCGCTCCTCGTCCGCCGGGAGCAAGGCGGGCGCGCCGGCGGCCGTCGAGACCTCCGGCATCGTCCAGCCGCCCATCCACGCGCTGGCCGCCTGGCTGGTGCACCAGGCCGATCCCGCCGCCTCCGCGCGCCGGGGCTTCCTGCGCCGGGTCTACCCGCGCCTCATGGCCTGGCAGCGGTATCTGACCGACAACCGCGACCTCGGCGGCCGGGGCCTGGCGTCCATCGTGCACCCCTGGGAATCGGGCATGGACAACAGTCCGTGCTGGGACCCGCCGCTGTCCCGCGTCGAGCCGGCCGCCACCCACACGTTCCACCGCGCCGACCTCGACCACGGCTGCCCGGCCGACCGGCCGACCGACCTCGACTACGGCCGGTATGTGCGGCTCGCGGCGCACTACCGCGACCTCGGGTACCGCGACGACGCCGCGCGCCATCTGTTCGCCGTCGAGGACCCCGGGCTCAACGCCCTGCTGATCGCCTCCGAGCACGCCCTCGGCGAGATCGCCGTCGCCCTCGGCGACGACCCCTCCGACCACCAGGTCCGCGCCGAGCAGCTCACCAACACGCTGCTCAAGCGCCTGTGGAATCCGGAGGCCGGCCTCTTCCTGTGCCAGGACGTGATCACCGGCGAGCCGATCCCCGAGCGCAGCGCCGCCGGGCTGCTCCCGCTGATCCTGCCCGGCCTGCCGGAGGACATCGTCGACACCCTGCTGCGCACGGCGGCCGGCGAGCACTTCGGCCTCGGCTCCACCACCCGGCTGGTGCCGAGCTACGACCTGACCGGCTGCGCGTTCGACCCCGCGCGGTACTGGCGGGGACCCGCCTGGTTCAACGTCAACTGGCTGCTGGAGCGCGGCCTGCGGCGGCACGGCGCGCTCCAGCCGGCCGACGCCCTGCGCGCCACCATGCTCCAGGCCGCCCGGGACTCCAGCTTCGCCGAGTACGTGGACCCGTTCACCGGCGAGGCACGCGGCAGCCGCGACTTCAGCTGGACGGCCGCTCTCACCATCGACCTGATCGCGGAGGCGGCCCGGTGATCACGACGAACCACTGTCTGCTCGTCCGGGACGGCACCTTCGTCGCGGTCGGGCCGTCCGGGGACATCACCGACGAGCGCGGCTCCCATCCCCTCGGGCTGTTCGCACGCGACGCCCGGCACCTCAGCCGCTGGCAGCTCACCGTGGACGGCTCCACCCCGACCGTGCTGGTGCCCGCCGCCTCGGCCGGCTCCTCGGCGACCGCCGTGCTGACCCCGCGCGGCTCGCGCGCCGAGGCTCCCGCGCTCACCGTGTTCCGCGAGCAGACGGTGAGCGACGGCACCCTGACCGAGCGGATCCGCCTCAGCAGCAACCGGGGGGACGCCTCCAGCGCCCTGGTCGCGCTCACCGTGAACGCCGACTTCGCCGACCAGTTCGAGCTGCGCTGGGACCACCGCTGGTACGACAAGTCGTACGCGGTACGCACCCGCGCCTCCCTGCCGGACGGCGTCGAGTTCGGGTACCGGCGCCGCGAGTGGTCCTCCCGGACGGTGGTCACCGCCCGGCCCGCGCCCGACGCGGTGGAGGAGACCGGCAGCGGCGCCCGGCGCCTGTGCTGGCTGCTCGACCTGCCGCCGCACGGCTCCGCCGAGCTGACGCTGCGCGTCGAGGCCCACCCCAACGGCGCGCCCGAGCCGCACCCCGCCGAGGCCGCCGCCGTCTTCCCGTCCACCGCCGCCAGTGAGACGGAGATCCCCGACGGCTGGCCGGAGCTGGCGCGGGCCTGCGCCCAGGGGTCCGCCGACCTGTCCGGGCTGCGGGTCGCGGCCACCGGGCCCGACGGCGAGGCGCTGCGGGTCCCGGCGGCGGGCGTGCCATGGTTCCTGACGCTGCTGGGCCGGCACGCGCTGATCACCTCGCTCTTCGCGCTGCCGAGCCGTCCCGAGCACGCCGCCGCCACCCTGCTGGCCCTGGCCGCGACCCAGGCGACGGCCGAGGACACCGACCGGATCGCGCAACCCGGCAAGATCGTGCACGAGCTGCGCCACGGCGAGCTGGCGCACTTCCGGCAGGTGCCCTACGGCCGGTATTTCGGATCGGTCGACAGCACTCCCCTCTTCCTGATGCTGCTCGGCGCGCACGCGGAGGCGACCGCCGACGACAAGCTCGCCCACCGCCTGGAGCGCAACGCGCGGGCGGCGATCGACTGGATGTTCGAGTACGGCGGGCTGCGGGAGCATGGCTATCTGCTGTACCGGGCGGACGCGGGCGGCCTGGCCAACCAGAGCTGGAAGGACTCGGCGGGCGCGATCTGCTTCGCCGACGGCACCCCGGCCAAGGGCGTGATCAGGGCCGCCGCCGCCCAGGGGTATGCCTACGACGCGCTGCGCCGCACCGCCCGGCTGGCCCGCACGGCGTGGGACGACGCCGGGTACGCGGACCGGCTGGAGGACGCCGCGCACCGGCTGCGGCTCCGCTTCCTGGCGGACTTCTGGCTGCGCGAGCACGACTTCCCGGCGCTGGCGCTGGACGGCGACGGCCGCCGGGCCGACGCCCTCGGTTCGGACGCGGGCCACCTGCTGTGGACGGGCATCCTCAGCCAGGAGCACGGCGAAGCGGTGGCCGAGCGGCTGCTGTCCGCCGAGTTCTTCACCGGCTGGGGCATCAGGACACTGGCGGCGGGCCAGGAGGCGTACCACCCGCTGTCGTATCACCGGGGCAGCGTCTGGCCGCACGACAGCGCGATCGCGGCGCTGGGCCTGGCCCGTTACGGCCTGCACGACCACGCCCGGGCGCTCGCGCGCGGCATCCTCGACATGGCCGCCCGGCACGAATACCGGATGCCGGAGGTCATCGCGGGCTACGCGCGCGCCGATCACCCCGACCCGGTGCCCTACCCGCACGCCTGCTCACCCCAGGCATGGTCGGCGGCCTCACCGTTCGCCCTGCTGACGGCCGTGACCGGCGACGGTCAGGACCCCTCGGACCGCTGACACCGGCACGCATGGCGTCGCCCGACACCCCGCCCGGCCCGAGGCCGGGCACGCGGGAGCCGCCGCGCACCACCACGCGCGGTGCCCGCCCGGCGGCGGGCAACCAGCCCGACCGCCACCGTCTCCCTGACGGGGCGGCCAAGGTGTCGGACGCCCCCCGCCCAAGGCGCCCTGCCCGCCTCCGGGCCACGAGCACCACCCATCCCCTCGGGTGGCCGACCCGCACCACGACGCCCCGCCCGGCCCGAGGCCGGGCACGCGGGAGCCGCCGCGCACCACCACGCGCGGTGCCCGGCCGCAGGCGTCGGGCGGCTCAGCCGCCCGAGGTGTCCTGTTCGGCCTCGGCGCTCACGGCCGCCTCGTCGTACGGGTCGGCCAGCCAGCCGTCCGGCAGGACCACCCGGCTCCGGCCGGAGGTCCGGCCGCGCGGGCCGTCGGCGCTCGCCGGCCACGGCTGGTCGAGGTCCAGCTCCGCCAGCAGCGCCGCCAGCTCGTCCAGGGAGGCGGCCACCGCCAGCCGTCGCCGCGCCTCGGAGCCGACCGAGAAGCCCTTGGTGTACCAGGCGACGTGCTTGCGGAAGTCGATGACGCCGCGCGACTCGTCCGCCAGCCACTCCCCCAGCAGGGCGGCGTGCCGCAGCATCACGTCCGCGACCTCGCGCAGCGACGGCCGCGCGTACGCCTCCGGCCCGCCGCCGTCACCGCCGTCGAACGCGGCGACGAGATCGCCGAACAGCCACGGCCGCCCCAGGCAGCCGCGCCCGACCACCACGCCGTCGCAGCCGGTCTCACGCACCATGCGCACCGCGTCGTCCGCCGACCAGATGTCCCCGTTCCCCAGCACCGGGATCTCGGGGACGGCCTCCTTCAGCCGGGCGATGGCCGACCAGTCGGCCTGGCCGCCGTAGTGCTGCGCGGCGGTGCGGCCGTGCAGGGCGATGGCCGTCACACCCTCCTCGACCGCGATCCGGCCCGCGTCGAGATACGTCAGGTGATCGTCGTCGATGCCCTTGCGCATCTTCATCGTCACCGGCAGCCCGCCCGCGTTCCCCACCGCGGCGCGCAGGATGGCCCGGAGCAGCGGGCGCTTGTACGGCAGGGCGGAGCCACCGCCGCGGCGGGTCACCTTGGGGACGGGACAGCCGAAGTTCAGATCGATGTGGTCGGCCAGGTCCTCCTCCGCGATCATGCGGGCGGCGCGGCCGACCGTCTCCGGGTCGACGCCGTAGAGCTGGACGGACCGGGGCTTCTCGGCGGCGTCGAAGTGGATCAGCCGCATGGTCTTGTCGTTCCGCTCGACCAGCGCCCTGGTGGTGATCATCTCGCTGACGAACAGCCCGCGCCCGCCGCTGAACTCCCGGCACAGCGTGCGGAACGGCGCGTTGGTGATCCCGGCCATGGGCGCGAGAACCACCGGCGGGTCGACCGTGTGGGGGCCGATCTGCAACGGCTGGATCATGGGCGGTCCTTCACGGGCTCGGACAGGGACGGGTGCGGCACGGATTCCCATTCTCCCCCGGGCCACACCGCCCGTGGCGCGGTCGCCGCTCCGGCCGTCTCCGGCCCGCGGATCAGCGCGTGCGGCACCGCCAGCCGCTCGCGGGACTCCTCGTCGGCCGGCACGCCTGACGGTCCGGCCCCCGAGGGGACCGGACCGGGCGTGGCCGGGGGTCAGCAGCCGATCAGGCGGGCGCCGAGGTAGGACTCGATCTGGTCGAGGGAGACGCGCTCCTGCTTCATCGAGTCGCGCTCGCGCACGGTGACCGCGTTGTCGTCCAGGGTGTCGAAGTCGATCGTCACGCAGAACGGCGTGCCGATCTCGTCCTGGCGGCGGTAGCGGCGGCCGATGGCGCCCGCGTCGTCGAACTCGATGTTCCAGTTCTTGCGCAGCGCCGTCGCCAGGTCGCGGGCCTTGGGCGAGAGCTGCGGGTTGCGCGAGAGCGGGAGCACGCCGACCTTGACCGGGGCCAGCCGCGGGTCGAGGCCGAGCACCACGCGCTTCTCCATCTTGCCCTTGGCGTTCGGCGCCTCGTCCTCACGGTAGGCGTCGAGCATGAACGCCAGCATGGTGCGGCCCACGCCGGCGGCCGGCTCGATGACGAACGGCGTCCAGCGCTCGCCCGCCTCCTGGTCGAAGTAGCTCAGGTCCTGGCCCGACCCCTTGGAGTGCGCGTTGAGGTCGTAGTCGGTGCGGTTGGCGATGCCCTCCAGCTCGCCCCACTCCGAGCCCGCGAAGTTGAAGCGGTACTCGATGTCGACCGTGCGCTTGGAGTAGTGGGACAGCTTCTCCTTCGGGTGCTCGAACCACCGGATGTTCTCCTCGGTCATGCCGAGGTCGCGGTACCAGCTCCAGCGCTGCTCCATCCAGTACCCGTGCCACTGCTCGTCCTCGCCCGGCTTGACGAAGAACTCCATCTCCATCTGCTCGAACTCGCGGGTGCGGAAGATGAAGTTGCCCGGAGTGATCTCGTTCCGGAAGGACTTGCCCATCTGCGCGATGCCGAACGGCGGCTTGCGGCGCGATGTCTGCTGCACCTGCGCGAAGTTGGTGAAGATGCCCTGCGCGGTCTCGGGCCGCAGGTAGGCGACCGAGCCGCTGTCCTGCGTCGGGCCGAGGTGGGTCGCGAGCAGCCCGGAGAACTGCTTGGGCTCCGTGAAGCCGCCCTTGTTGCCGCAGTTGGGACAGTTGACGTCCGCCAGCCCATTGGCCGGGAGGTGCC
The DNA here is from genome assembly GCF_035917415.1 of Streptomyces sp. NBC_01803. Lineage (NCBI taxonomy): Bacteria > Bacillati > Actinomycetota > Actinomycetes > Kitasatosporales > Streptomycetaceae > Streptomyces > Streptomyces sp. NBC_01803. Next base: position 4,427,259 of record NZ_CP109073.1, on the reverse strand, counting down.
CGTGCTTCGCCTCGTACGCCTCCTCCAGGTGGTCCGCGCGGAACCGCTTGTGGCACGAGGTGCACTCGGTGAGCGGGTCGGTGAACGTGGCGACGTGCCCCGAGGCCTCCCAGACCTCGGTGGCCAGGATCACCGACGAGTCGATCCCGACGACGTCGTCGCGCGACGTGACCATGGCCCGCCACCACTGGCGCTTGACGTTCTCCTTCAGCTCCACGCCCAGCGGTCCGTAGTCCCAGGCGGCACGCTGCCCGCCGTAGATCTCACTGCTGGGGTAGACGAAGCCACGGCGCTTGCTGAGGCTGACGATAGTGTCGATCTTGTCGGCGGCCACGGTGCTCTCTTCGGGACGAAGGACGAGATGGAATTGCCTCAGGTTACCGGCGTCCGAGGGGGCCGCAGCAAATCGGTGAGCGGGAATCCGCCGGTCCCGCACCGCCCGCCCCGTCGGCCCCCGAGCGTCACTTCGGTCACATCTTCCGTCACGCCCTGTTGACACATTTGACAATGATTTCCAGTTGACTTGAAAATGGCTGTCATGACCGTAAGACGTAGCACCCGTTCCCGCGCCCGAATATCCGCCGCCGCCCTCGCCGCCGGTGCCACCGCCCTGGGGACGCTCGCCCTGACCGGCTGTGGCTCCGACGACGGAGGCGGGGACGGGCTCGACGTGGTCACCTCCTTCTACCCGATGCAGTTCCTCGTCGAGCGGATCGGCGGGGAGCACGTCACGGTGGACACCCTCACCGAGCCCGGTGTCGAGCCGCACGACCTGGACATCAGCCCGCGCCGCACCGCCGACCTCACCGAGGCCGATCTCGTCGTCTATCTGGCCGGGTTCCAGCCCGCCGTGGACGAGGCCGTCGAGCAGTCCGGCGTGGAACACGTCGTGGAGGCCACCTCGTTCACCGAGCTGGAGTCCCACGGCGAGGAGGTCCATGGCGAGGAGGGCGGGGAGGAGGAGCACGAGGAGCACGACCACGGCGAGGAGGGCCTCGACCCGCACGTCTGGCTGGACCCGCTGAAGTACGCGGAGGTCGCCGAGGGCGTCGGCGCCGCCCTCGCCGAGGCCGATCCGGATCACGCCGCCGACTACGAGCGGAACACCACGCGGCTCACCGACGAGTTGACCACCCTGGACCAGGAATTCACCGAGGGCCTGGCGACGGCCGAGAACGACACGTTCATCACCACCCATGCCGCCTTCGGCTACCTCGCGGCCCGCTACGGCCTGCACGAGGAGGCCATCACCGGCCTCGACCCGGAGTCCGAGCCGAGCGCCGCCAGGATGCGCGAGCTCCAGGAGATCGCGGAGGATGACAACGTGACCACCGTGTTCTTCGAGACCCTGGTCAGCGACGAGACCGCGCGTACCCTCGCCGGTGACCTCGGCCTGGAAACGGCGGTTCTCGACCCCGTCGAGGGAATCACCGAGGATTCCGCCGGCGCTGACTACTTCGAGGTGATGCGCGCGAACCTCCAGGCCCTCCGCGCGGCCCTGGGCACGGCCTGACCGCTGGGCCGACCCGGCGCCGACCCCGGCGCCGACCCAACCGCCGCGCGGCCAGGAGCCAGGTGGTCAGACCCCCTCGCAGGGGCCGGAAAGGAAGCACCGACATGGAGCCCGTCATATCCCTGACCGGAGTGACCGCCGAGCTCGGCGGACGCCCGGTGCTGCGCGGCGTCGACCTGGCCGTGCGCCCGGGAGAGGCGCTGGCCCTGCTGGGCGCCAACGGATCGGGGAAGTCGACGGCGGTGCGCGCCGCGGTCGGTCAGGTCCCGATCACCGACGGTGAGCTGGCCTTGTTCGGCACCCCCGTGCGCCGGTTCCGGGACTGGGCCCGCGTCGGCTATGTCCCGCAGCGCTCGACCGCGGCCGGCGGCGTGCCCGCCACCGTCCGCGAGGTGGTCTCCGCCGGCCGCCTCGCCCGGCGCCGGCTGCGCCCGCTCGGCCGCGCCGACCGGGCCGCCGTGGACCGCGCCCTGGAGCTGGTGGGGCTCGCGGACCGCGCCGGGGAGTCGGTGGGCGCCCTGTCCGGCGGGCAGCACCAGCGGGTGCTGATCGCCCGCGCGCTGACCGGCGAGCCGGAGCTGCTGATCATGGACGAGCCGCTGGCCGGCGTCGATCTGGCCAGTCAGCGGGTACTGGCCGGCACCCTCCGCGCACAGCTCGACGCGGGCGTCGCGGTACTCCTCGTGCTGCACGAGCTGGGACCGCTGGAGCCGCTGATCGACCGGGCCGTGATCCTCTCCCACGGCCGGGTGGAGCGCACGGTCGAGCACCCGGCCCAGCTTCCCGAGAACCACGCCTGCCACCCGGCGGATGCCGTGGAACCGTCCGCCGAGCCCACGCTCCAGACCGGGATCCTGTGATGCCCTGATGTTCGAAGTCCTGGACTACCCCTTCATGCAGCGGGCCCTGCTGGCCGCGCTGCTGATCGGCGTCGCCGCCCCGGCCGTCGGGATCTACCTCGTGCAGCGCCGCCAGGCCCTGATGGGCGACGGCATCGGACACGTCGCCCTGACCGGCGTCGCCCTCGGCTTCCTGCTCAGCACCAACCCGGTGTGGATGGCGGTCGCCGTCTCCGCGATCGGCGCGGTCGCCATGGAGCTGCTGCGCTCCTCGGGCCGGGCGCGCGGCGACATCGCCCTGGCCATGCTTTTCTACGGCGGCATGGCGGGCGGCGTGATGATCATCAACCTGGCGCCCGGCGGCTCCACGGCGAATCTGACGTCCTACCTCTGGGGCTCGGTCACCACCGTCTCCCCCTCCGACATCACCGCGATCACCGGGCTCGCGGCGTTCGTGCTGCTGGTCTCCCTCGGTCTGCGCCGCCAGCTCTTCGCGGTCTGCCAGGACGAGGAGTTCGCCCGCGTCACCGGCCTGCCGGTGCGCGCGCTCAACCTCCTGCTGGCCGTCACCGCGGCGGCCACGGTCACCATCGCCATGCGGGTCGTCGGTCTGCTGCTGGTCAGCGCCCTGATGGTGATCCCGGTGGTGGCGGCCCAGCAGGCGACGCGCGGCTTCGCACTGACCCTGGTGATGGCGATGGTCATCGGCCTGCTGGTGTCGGTCTCCGGGACGGTCACCTCGTTCTACGCCGACGTCCCGCCCGGGGCCACGATCGTGCTCTTCGCGCTCGGCCTGTTCGTCGTGATCTCTCTGCTCGCCCTCCCCCTCGCCCGGCACCGGGCCCGCCGGGCCGCCGCCGGGGCGGAGCAGCCGGGTGGGGAGCCCGCCCTGGCCGCCCGTCCGTGACCCCCGGGAAAGCGGATACCCTGGCCAGGCAGGGACGGCAGACGCAAGGAGGCCCACTCGTGGGGACGGCAGAACCGCCGGTGCGCGGCCGGTCGACGCGCCAGCGCGCGGCGGTGGCGGCCGCGCTCGCCGAGGTCGACGAGTTCCGCAGCGCGCAGGAGCTGCACGACATGCTCAAGCACCGCGGCGACTCGGTCGGTCTGACGACCGTCTACCGCACGCTCCAGTCCCTCGCCGACGCGGGTGAGGTCGACGTTCTGCGCACCAGCGAGGGCGAGGCCGTCTACCGCAGGTGCAGCACCGGGGAGCACCACCACCATCTGGTCTGCCGCTCCTGCGGCAAGGCGGTGGAAGTGGCCGGCCCGGTCGTGGAGAAGTGGGCGGACGCCGTCGCCAGCGAGCACGGCTTCGTGGACGTGGACCACACCGTGGAGATCGTCGGCACCTGCGGCGACTGCGCCGGCTGCCCCGACCCGCGGCGCGGCTGACCGTCCGCGGCGCGCGCACGCCGCCGGCGGCCCGGCGGCGGCATCACCCGGCGATCGGACCCGCCTGATCGGTCGGACTCGCCTGATCGGTCGGGCCCATCCGATCGGGGAAGGCGACCTCGTTGGGGATGGCGCCACCGAAGCGGCGGTCGCGGGAGGCGTACTGGAGACAGGCGTTCCACAGGTCGCGGCGGTCGAAGTCCGGCCACAGGACGTCCTGGAAGACCATCTCGGCGTAGGCGCTCTGCCAGATCAGGTAGTTGGAGACGCGCTGCTCCCCCGAGGGCCGCAGGAAGAGATCCACGTCCGGCATGTCCGGGAAGTACATGTACTCGGCCAGGGTCTTCTCGGTGACCTTCTCCGGCGCTATCCGCCCGGCCCGCACGTCGTGGGCCAGCCGCGCCGCCGCGTCCGCGATCTCCGCGCGCCCGCCGTAGTTGACGCACATGTAGAGCGTCATCGCGTCGTTGTCCCGGGTGCGCTCCTCAGCCGTCTGGAGCTTGCGGATCACCGACTTCCACAGCTTCGGCTCGCGCCCCGCCCACCGCACGCGCACGCCCATCGCGTGCAGCTCGTCGGTGCGGCGGTCGATGACGTCCCGGTTGAAGCCCATCAGGAAGCGCACCTCCTCCGGGGAGCGCTTCCAGTTCTCCGTGGAGAAGGCGTAGAGCGAGAGGTTCTTCACCCCGATCTCCAGGCAGCCCTTGACCACTTCGAGGACCACGGCCTCGCCCCGCTTGTGCCCCTCGGTGCGGGGCAGTCCGCGCTCCTTGGCCCACCGGCCGTTCCCGTCCATGACGACCGCCACATGCGAGGGCACGAGCTCGCCGGGCAGCTTGGGCGGGCGAGCGCCGGACGGGTGCGGATCGGGGGCACGGTACTCGCGACGCTGCCGCGACGACAGCATTCCGCGGGGGGCCATAGGAGAACTCCAGTAGTCGGTGCGGTCCTGCCGTCGAGCGTATCCCGGTCAGCCCTTCTCGACGAACCTCAGGGATCGCAGTCCGCGCTCCAGATGCCAGTGCAGATACGCGGAGACCAGGCCGCTGCCCTCCCGGACGTGGCGCGGCTCCGCGCCGTCGGCCGTCTCCCAGTCCCCGGTCAGCAGCGCGCCGAGCAGCCGCAGCGCCTCGGGGGACGGCACGACGCTGCCCGGCACTCGGCAGTCGCCGCACACCGAACCGCCCGCGGCCAGTGAGAAGAACCGGTTGGGTCCCGGCAGTCCGCAGCGCGCGCAGTCGGCGAAGCTCGGCGCGTAGCCGCCGACGGCGAGCGAGCGCAGCAGGAACGCGTCCAGCACGAGCCCGGGCGCGTGCGCCTCGGCGGCCAGGGTTCGCAGCGCACCGATCAGCAGCAGGTACTGCTGCACGTTCGGCTCGCCCTCGTGGTCGGTGAATCGTTCCGCCGTCTCCAGCATCGCCGTGCCCGCCGTGTACCGGCCGTAGTCGTCGACGATGTGCCGGCCGTAGGGCGCGATGGTCTCGGTCTGCGTGCACAGCGGCAGCCCGCGCCCGATCAGGGCGCTGCCCCGCGCGAAGAACTGGACGTCGACGTGGGAGAACGGCTCCAGGCGGGCCCCGAACTTCGACTTCGTCCGCCGCACCCCGCGCGCCACCGCCCGCACCCGGCCGTGTCCGCGCGTGAGCAGCGTGATGATCCGGTCCGCTTCACCCAGCTTCTGGGTGCGCAGCACGATGCCGTCGTCGCGGAACAGACTCATGCCGCCATTCTGGCCCATGCCCCGAGCGGCCCACCTCCGCCGGGCGGTCCGGCGGCGTTCCCGGATGGTGAACCCGTGAGCCCCTCGCTCCCGCGCCAACGGTGGCACCGCAGCCTGCTGTTCCCCCAACGAGCCGGTGCCGCGCATCGGCCGCTGGAACGACGCTGACCGGCGGGCTGCCGCCGGTACTGCGGGTGCCGTTCGCCGCCGACGAGACACTGCCGCTGGTCACCGACGACGTCACGGAGGCCCGCGACCCGGACGGCGCGTTCCCGCGGCTGTCCGATCATCTGGCGCGGGGCGGCGATCCGGCGCCGGGCGCGGTGGTGGCACGGGGGGAGGAGGCCGTCGTGGCCCACACGCGCGGCAGACTCGCGGACGACACCGCGATCCTGGCGGTGCGGCGGACGACTGGGGGGCGTGTGCCGCAGGAGGCCGGGGGAACTAGGCTCCGTCCATGTCGAGCGACAGGTGCCGCGGATACCGGTCGGCCGCGGGCGCGGGCGCGGCGATCTCCGTTCTGCTGACCGCGACGGGCTGCATGGGCGCGGGGGGCGCCGAAACGGCGCTGCCGGGGGTGCTGGAGCAGGTGCGGTACACGGTCCTGCCGCCGGACGGGGTGACGTTCGTGGACGCGGAGCGGGCGAACGAGCTGGTGGACGAGGACCCCGAGCGCTTCGCGTTCGTCGCGGACCTCGGCACCCCGTTGCTGGCCGGCTACGACCTGCCGGGGAACCGCTACGGCCTCGACCCGGCCGGCGCGGAGGCGACCGTGACGGTCGGCTTCCACGACCACTACGGGTACTGGGTGGGCCGCTTCGACGAGGACGATGTCACCGAGGCCCTGGAGGACGACGGGTTCGAGCGGGAGGACGGGCTCTGGCGCGACGAGGAGGCCGGGATCACGTTCCAGGTCTCCGGTGGCCAGATCGCCTGGGGCGACGAGGACTTCACGCCCGCCCGGCTGTCGGAGGGCGAATCCCTGGCCGACGAGCCCGCCTACGGCGAGGTGACGGACTGCTTGGGCGACGTCTACCGGGCCGACTTCATCCAGGGCGAGGAGGGCGCGGCGATCCCGCTGTACGCCTACGGACACGTGGCGGACTCCCCCGAGGAGACGGCGACGGTGCTGTGCGTGCTGACCGACGACGGCGGGACGGCCGACGAGGCGGCCGGGTTGCTGCGGGACACGATCGAGGCCCACCCGGAGACGTACCCGGACGCCGAGGTCACCTCGCTGGACGGCGCGGACGGCGTGCGGGTCACGGTCCCCGACACCGCTCCCGAGCAGGTGCCGGGGCGGCTGCTGAGCACGGATGTCGGGCTGATGCTGACGCTGTCGCAGCTCTGAGCACCGGGGCTCAGGAAAGCGGGACGATACGGCGGCGGCGAGCGGCGCCGCCCACGGCGCGAGGAGCGCCCTCGGCAGGGCGCGTGCTCTCCCGCGCCGGGGCGGTGGCGCCCGCCGGTCCGGTGCGGGTGGTGTCTCCACGGCCGGTGCCCCCTGGTCGGGTCTCCTTCTCGGTCGTCGTCACGGGCTGACGTCTCCGGACGTCCGACGCGCGGGAGCCGTTTCGTCACCCGGCGGACCGAGGTCCCGGGCACTGCGTACGGTGGCCAGGGGCGGCCGTCACTCCCCGTACTCCCCGGTGAGTAACGCGGTGATGAGGTGTGGCCTGTGTCTCGGATGCTGATACGGCGGGGGCCGGTGGCGCGGCCGGGGTTAGGCTTACGTTCGCGATGCGTATCGGGATGCTCCTTCTTAGCCGCCGCGGCGAGGGTCTGTAGTCATACGGCCGACCCCCTCCCCGCGGAGTTCGGCGCTGCCGTCGGCCCTTCCAACCCGCCGAAGATCCCGCGCAACGCAAGGAGATCCACCGCACCATGAGCGACGCCGTGAACAAGCCGACGCCCCTGACCGCCGCCACCGTCCGTCAGCTGCCCTCCCGGATGCCGATCCACAAGTACCGCCCGTTCGAGGCCGTGGACATCCCCGACCGGACCTGGCCGGGCCGCCGCGTCACCGAGGCCCCCCGCTGGCTGTCCACCGATCTGCGGGACGGCAACCAGGCCCTGATCGACCCGATGTCCCCGGCCCGCAAGCGCGCCATGTTCGACCTGCTGGTGCGGATGGGCTACAAGGAGATCGAGGTCGGCTTCCCGTCCTCGGGCCAGACCGACTTCGACTTCGTGCGCTCCATCATCGAGGAGGACGCGATCCCGGAGGACGTCACGATCTCCGTGCTGACCCAGGCCCGCGAGGAGCTGATCGCGCGCACGGTCGAATCGCTGGCCGGCGCGCACCACGCCACGGTCCACCTCTACAACGCGACGGCGCCGACGTTCCGCCGGGTCGTCTTCCGGGGTGGCCGGGACGAGGTCCGGCAGATCGCGGTGGACGGCACCCGGCTGGTGATGGAGTACGCGGAGAAGCTGCTGGACGACCGGACGGTGTTCGGCTATCAGTACAGCCCGGAGATCTTCACGGACACCGAGCTGGACTTCGCGCTGGAGGTCTGCGAAGGCGTGATGGACGTCTGGCAGCCCGGCCCCGGCCGCGAGATCATCCTCAACCTGCCTGCCACCGTGGAGCGTTCGACGCCGTCCACGCACGCCGACCGGTTCGAGTGGATGTCGCGGAACCTGTCGCGGCGCGAGTTCGTCTGTCTGTCCGTCCATCCGCACAACGACCGGGGCACCGCCGTGGCCGCCGCCGAGCTGGCACTGATGGCGGGCGCGGACCGGGTGGAGGGCTGCCTGTTCGGGCAGGGCGAGCGGACCGGGAACGTCGACCTGGTGACCCTCGGGATGAACCTGTTCTCGCAGGGCGTCGACCCGAGGATCGATTTCTCGGAGATCGACGAGATCCGCCGCACCTGGGAGTACTGCAACCAGATGGAGGTGCACCCGCGCCACCCGTACGTGGGCGACCTCGTCTACACCGCGTTCTCCGGCTCGCACCAGGACGCGATCAAGAAGGGCTTCGAGGCGATGGCCGACGAGGCCGCTGCGGCGGGCACCTCCGTGGACCGGCTGGTCTGGGACGTGCCGTATCTGCCGATCGACCCGAAGGACGTCGGCCGCTCCTACGAAGCGGTGATCCGGGTCAACTCGCAGTCCGGCAAGGGCGGCGTGGCATACGTCCTCCAGACGGACCACAAGCTGGACCTGCCGCGCCGCATGCAGGTGGAGTTCTCCCGGATCATCCAGGGGAAGACGGACGCCGAGGGCGGCGAGGTCACCCCGGCGCAGATCTGGAACGCCTTCCAGGACGAGTACCTGCCGGTGCCCGGCGCCGCCTGGGGCCGGATCGCGCTGCGCGAGGCGCAGACCTCGACCACCAGCGAGGGGCACGACGCCCTCACCGTCGAGGCCGTGGTGGACGGCGTGGACACCACGCTGACCGGGACGGGCAACGGGCCGCTCGCCGCGTTCTTCGACGCCCTGGCGAGGGCCGGGGTCGTGGGCGAGGACGTACGGCTGCTGGACTACGTCGAGCACACCATGAGCCAGGGCGCCGGGTCGCGGGCCGCCGCGTACATCGAGTGCGCGGTCGGTGACCGGGTGCTGTGGGGCGTCGGGATCGACCCGAACATCGTGCGGGCTTCCCTGAAGGCGGTCGTCTCCGCCGTCAACCGGGCGACGCGCCGGGCAAGTTAGCCCCTTGCTTCCGGACCGGTTTTGCCGACGCACTACTGACGCGGACGACCGGATATGGCTAGCATCACGCCCACGGCAAGGTTGCCAAACGGTAACGGAGGTACGGCGTGGTGCGCTCCAGGATGGCCCGGCTGGCGGGAGTCCGGACGGCCTGGCGGGTGGTCGACGACGGTGACTTCTTCTGCGCCGCCTGTGGCGGGGACCGCTGCTACCAGCGGCTCGACGGGCGGCGCAGGTTCACCCTGCTGGGTCTGCCGGTGCTGACACGCGGAGCGGCCGAGCCGGTCGTGGAGTGTGTGTCGTGCCGTGGCCGTTTCCCGCTCTCGGCCCTGGACGAACCGACGACCACCCGGCTGTCCGCGCTGCTGTGCGACGGTGTGCACACCGTCGCCCTCGCGCTGCTCGCCGCCGGGGGCGACGACGCCGCCGCCGCGCGCCGGACGGCGGTGGCGTCGGTGCGGGCCGCCGGGTTCGGGGACTGTACGGAGGAACGTTTATTGACGCTCCAGGCCGCGATGGGTGTGCGGAGCCTGCCGCTGCTGGACCGCGAGGTCCGCGAGGCGCTGACCGCGCTGACGCCGCACCTCGCGGCCCCCGGCCGGGAAAGCTTACTTCTCCACGGAGCGCGTATCGCCCTGGCGGACGGCCCCTACGGCGCGGCGGAACGCGAGATGCTGACGGCCGTCGGCGAGGCCCTGCGCATCCCCCCGGCCGACACGCGACGCCTCCTCGCGGCAGCGGCCCTCCCCCACTGAGACCCCGCGTGAGCACCCCGCGTGAGCACCCGCGGGGCCCGGGCCGGACGACCGACAGGACGCCCCGAGCGAACATGCCCCGGAAGAGGAGCGGTCCGGGACCCCCCAAACGCGCTCGGGCCCGCGCCGTCGACCGACGGCGACCACCGGGGCGAGCCACGGACAGGCACCCGGCGCGCTCGGGTCTGGGCCGGGTGCTCCGGGGCGAGAAGCCGTCCGGGCAAGGAGTCCGTCCGGGGCAAGGAGTCCGTCCGGGGCAAGAGGTCCGTCAGGCGGTGCGGCGGCGGAGGGTGATCGAGCCCAGGGCCAGGACGCCGAGGGCGACGCCGGCCACGACGATCACGTCGCGCGGGAAGTCGCCCGCGACGCCACCGCCGTGCAGGACCTCCGTCATGGCGTCCACCGAGTACGACATGGGCAGCACGTTGGACACGTACTCCAGGACCGGCTGCATGGTGTCGCGCGGCGTGAAGAGCCCGCACAGCAGGATCTGCGGGATCAGCAGCGCGGGCAGGAACTGCACCGCCTGGAACTCGGTGGCGGCGAAGGCCGAGACGAGCAGGCCGAGCGCGATGCCGAGCAGGGCGGTGAGCAGCGCCGCCACCAGCAGCAGCCATGGCGACCCGGCGACGTCGAGATCGAGGAACCAGATGGCGAGGGCGGTCGCCATCCCGGCCTGGACGACGGCGAACGCGCCGAGCGCGAGGGCGTAGCCGACGAGCAGGTCGCCCTTGCCCAGCGGCATGGTCAGCAGCCGCTCCAGGGTGCCGGAGGCGCGCTCGCGCAGGGTGGTGATCGAGGCGACCAGGAACATCGTGATCATCGGGAAGATGCCCAGCAGCGAGGAGCCGACCCGGTCGAAGAGGCGCGGGTCGGACTCGAAGACGTAGCGCAGCAGGACCAGCAGGAACAGCGGGACGGCCAGCAGGAGCGCGATGGTGCGCGGATCGTGGCTGAGCTGCCGCAGCACGCGGCGCGCCGTGGCGAGGGTCCGGGCGGCGTTCATGGCCGGTCACTCCTCCTCGACGAGGCGCAGGAACGCCTCCTCGATCGAGTCGCCGCCGGTGCGTTCGCGCAGCTTGTCGGGGGTGTCGTCGGCGAGGATGGCGCCGTCGCGCATCAGCAGCAGGCGGTGGCAGCGGTCGGCCTCGTCCATGACGTGCGAGGAGATCAGCAGGGTGGCGCCGCGGTCGGCGGCGAGGCGGTGGAACAGGTCCCACAGGCGGCGCCGCAGCACCGGGTCGAGACCGACGGTCGGCTCGTCCAGGACCAGCAGCTCGGGCGTGCCGAGGAGCGCGACGGCGAGCGAGACGCGGGCGCGCTGGCCGCCGGAGAGGTTCGCGGCGAGGACGCCGTCGTCCCCGGCGAGGTCGACGTCGGCCAGCACGGAGTCCACGTTGTCGCGGCGGTCGGAGTGGCCGATGCCGAGGACGGCCGCGTAGTAGTCGAGGTTCTGGCGGACGGTCAGGTCGTCGTAGACGGACGGCGCCTGCGTCACATAGCCGAGCCGGTGCCGCAGCGGCGGGCTGCCTGCCGGGCGGCCGAGGACCTCCAGGGTGCCGGTGACCTTGGCCTGCGCGCCGACGACGGCCCGCATCAGCGTGGTCTTGCCGCATCCGGAGGGGCCGAGCAGCCCGGTGACGCTGCCTTTCGGCACCGTGAAGTCCAGCTCTCTGAGCACTTCCTTCCCACCCCGCACGACACGGAGCCCGCGCGCCACAATGGCGGTCCGCGATTCCTGGGTCATGGGTCAGACACCCCCTGTCCTCTTCACCCCCAATTCCACCCGATGCCGGATGATTCCGCGCGTCGAGCACCCCCAGGAGGAGGTGGGGAAGAGGTCAGGAAGAGGTGAGGAGACAGACCGGGCGCCGTCACCACGCGCGGTCCGGGAGAGCGGACGGCGCGTGGTGACGGCCCCGGCCTCACCGGCCGGGGGCGGCACACACCGACGGCCGGCGGGCCAGAGGGGCCGGGCTACGCGCGCTCGGCGGAGAGATAGCCGTTGTGCGGACCGCCGGACGGCGGCCGGCCGTAGGACGCGGCCAGGTCGTCGTTGGCGGCGAACCGGGTCCGCCAGCCCTGGCCCTCCAGCCACTCCGGCGCGTCCGGTCCGAGCCCGCCGGCCGGACGGGCGGTCTCCTCCCGGCCCAGCAGCTCTCGGATGCCCTCAAGGCCCGGCGTGTCCGGCCGGATGTGCTCGCAGGCGAACCGGCTGCCGGGGACCGACATGGCGCCCACGGTGGTCAGCACCCGCCGGGCGGCGTCCCGGGGCAGATAGCCGAGCAGCCCCTCGGCGACCCAGGCGGTGGGTACCCCGTCCCGGAACCCCGCGCCGTACAGGGCGGCTCGCCAGTCCTCCCGCAGGTCGGTGGGGACGACGGCGCGCCGGCACGCGGGGGCGGCGGCCCGGGCGTTCAGGACTTGTTCCTTGAAGGCGAACATCTCCGGAAGGTCGACCTCGAACAGGTCGATCTGTCGCGGCCACGCCAGCCGGAACGCGCGGGTGTCCAGTCCTGCCCCGAGCAGCACGACCTGTTCGCAGCCGGCGGTGACGGCGTCGAGCAGACAGCCGTCGAAGAAGCGGGTGGCCAGGGTGCGGCCCTCGTAGAACACGTCCACCAGCCGCCGCACCGTCGCCCAGGTGTCCGCTGAGCCCGAGGGCGCCGAGGGGGCGAGGAATGCGTCCCGCGCCACGTCGGCGAACGCCTGGGCGAAGGGGTCCTCGTACAGCCGGTCGTCGCGGCCGGTCTCTCTGGCCCGGATCAGGGCGACTCCGATCGCCGTCGTACCCACTCCCGCCAGTGCCTCCGGCAGGCTCGCCGCTGCTGCCATCATCCGCTCCCTCGACTCCCGCTGGACCAGGCTGACGTGGCGAGACGCTATGCGGGATCACCCCGACCGGCCGTCGGCGTTCGCGATGATGCGCGACAGCGATGAATTCGGGGCGTGGGACACTCAGCAGCCGCTAGACGGGGTTCCGGCCAGGAAGGCGGCGATCGCCTCGCGCGGGGCCCGGGCCTCCGGGATGGCGAGGATCGGGTAGACGTGGACGCAGTCGGGCGCGACGACCAGGTCGCAGGGGACGCCCGCCGCGCGGGCGCGGTGGGCCAGGTCGCGGATCTGGGGGTGGAGCGTGTCCCGGGTGCCGGTGAAGACCAGCATGCGGCCCAGGCCCGTGAAGTCGCCGAAGAGGGGGCTGATCTCCGGGCGGGCCGGGTCGTCGGCGCCGGCCCACGCGCGCCCGCAGGCGCGCAGCCCCTCGGTGGCCAGCCAGGGATCGGCGCGGTCGTGCTCGGCGGTGTCCGGGTGGGAGAGGGTGGCGTCGACGAACGGGGAGATCAGCACCGTCTCCGGCGCGTGCCCGCCCTCGGCGGCGAGGGCCTGGGCCAGGGCCAGGGCGTAGCCGCCGCCCGCCGAGTCGCCCATCAGGACAGGCGGCGGGCCGCCCGGGCCCCGGGCCAGGTCCAGAACCCGCGGGAACGAGTCGCGCCAGGTGTGGTCCGGGGCCAGCGGGTACTGCGGGGCGATCACCGTGGCGCCGGTCCGGTCGGCCAGCGATGCCATGAACGCCCAGTGCTGGGAGACGAAGTCGTTGACGTACCCGCCGCCGTGGAGGTAGAGGACCGTGCGGCCCGGCGCCATCGCGGGCCGTTTCGGGCGCAGCGTGTGGACGGGGAAGCCGAGGGCGTCGTCGCGGGAGAGGTGGACCTTGGCACCGAGCCGACCCGGCGGCCGGGCGGGGCCCCCGGCCTGGAGCCTGCGGGCCCCGGCCAGGGTCCGCTCGCCGTCGGACAGGCGGCTCTTCATCGCGTAGAGCCGCAGGGCCGCGACGAACGCCGCCTGCTGAGCGCTGGTCATGCTCTCCCTCACCTGACTCACACGCGCGAAGACGCGCGCGGGGACGCGCTGCATCTCATCTCCTCCTCGACCGAGCCCCGGCGCAGCGAGCGGATGTCGTACAGGTAGTTCATCCGCAGCCGCCACGGCGCCCGCGCGCCCTGCTTGGGGAAGGCGTCGATGGAGCGGAGCACATACCCGGCGGTGAAGTCGAGAAACGGCTCCTCCGCGACGGACGGGTCCCGTTCGGGGACGCACTGACGGTAGCCGCGCTCGTCCATGTGCGCCAGAAGGCGGCAGACGTATGGGCTGACCAGGTCGGCCTTGAGCGTCCAGGAGGCGTTGGTGTAGCCCACGGTGAAGGCGAAGTCGGGCACACGCCTGGCCCGGATCGCGTTCGTGGAGATCCTCGCGGTGAGCGCGACGATCGACGGCGCCTGGCAGACGGTCAACACGACGTTCGTGGACACGATCCTCCAGTTCACCAAGCCTTACCTGGACACCGCCGGGCTCTCGGAGTCCGATCCGGAGATCCTCGCCATCGGGTGCTCGGGGCCGTGGTGCTGTTCGCGCGGCGGTGGGTCCTGGGCGAGCGGGCCCAGCAGATCGAGGCGCTGGTGTCCAACGCGCACACCATCGTGATGGCCGTCCTCACCCGCTTCACCGCCCCGGCTTCCTGAGCCCCGGCCGCCGCGCCCGGACCGCCCGCGCCCGGACACGCCTCCGCCGCGGACCGGCGGGGGGAGCCGGTCCACGGCGGAGGGGCCTTCGGTGGTGCCAGGAGTTACGGGACGAGCCGCAGCAGCTTGTTCGGGGAGCCGCCGCCGAGGCCGGTCAGCACGCCGCTGGTGGCGCCGTTGACGAGGGCGGTGGCGACCTGCGACGGCGTGGAGCCGGGGTGACCGGCCAGGTAGACCGCCGCCGCGCCCGCGACGTGCGGCGTGGCCATCGATGTCCCGGAGATGGTGTTGGTGGAGGTGTCCGAGGTCTTCCAGCCGGCCGTGATGTCCACGCCCGGGGCGAAGATGTCCACGATCGGGCCGTAGTTGGACCAGCTCGGCTTGGCGTCGTTCCGGTCGGTGGCACCGACGGTGATCGCCTCGGTGACGCGGGCCGGGGACGCGGTCGAGGCGTCCGCACCGCTGTTGCCGGCCGCGATGGCGTAGGTGACGCCGCTGGCGATGGAGTTGCGGACCGCGTTGTCCAGGGCCGTGCTGACGCCGCCGCCCAGCGACATGTTGGCGACGGACGGGCCGGAGTGGTTCTGGGTCACCCAGTCGATGCCCGCGATCACGCCCGCGGTGGTGCCGGAGCCGGAGTTGTTGAGGACCCGGACGCCGACGACCCGCGCGCTCTTCGCCACGCCGTACGTGGTGCCGGCGGCGGTCGTCGCGACGTGCGTGCCGTGGCCGTTGCCGTCCTGGGCGACGGAGTCGTTGCTGACGAAGTCGTAGCCGTTGAAGGCGCGGCCGGCGATGTCGGTGTGGGTGACGCGCACGCCGGTGTCGATGACGTAGACCGTCACGCCGCTGCCCGCCGAGTCGGGGTACGTGTAGGTGCCGTTGAGCGGCAGCGCGGCCTGGTCGATCCGGTCCAGGCCCCAGGGAGCGTTGGTCTGGGTGGCGTCGACGTGCACCTCGACGTCCTGGACGACGGATGCGACGGCGGGGTCCGCCGCCAGGCGCCGGGCCTCGGCGGGGCTGAGCTGGGCCGCGTAGCCGTTGAGCGCGGCCCGGTAGGTGCGCTCCACCGTGCCGCCGTACTCGGAGATGAGGTTCCGGCCCTGGCCGGAGGCGGACGCGACGCCGGCGCTCTCCTCCAGGGTGACGATGTAACTGCCGGAGACGGCGTTGGGGGAGCCGGCCCCGATGACGACGCCTTCGGCGGGGGCTGCCTCCGCCGGAAGCGCGCCGACCGCGGCTATCGCGGCCGTGGCGACGGCCGCTATGACCGTGGCGACACCGCGTCTCGGAGAGCGTGCGGGGCTCTGTGCGGAGCGCGTCAATGCCATGTGGGGTTGTCCTCTTCATCGGTGGGCGCCGTGGGTGCGGCACGCCAGTGTGGGGGTGCGCGCACGGGGTGGTGCGCACGGGCGAGGCCCGGGGTATTGGTCATACGTTCGGATTCCCGCCGTCGAAAGATTCGCGGAGCGCGGCGACGACGGCAAGACCGTCCACTGAATGTCATAGACATGACATATAGAGGCAACGTCCATGGCTGGCCGAATCGTTGACGTTCCGGAGGGTGCGGGCTCGGCTGACGGGCGCCGACGTGCAGGCGTTCGGCGATCGCCCGAGGCACGGGACAGGGGCGCTCGGGCGGATCAGCCGCCGGGCCCCGGCGGTCCGCCCGCTCCGCGCCC
The DNA here is from genome assembly GCF_035917415.1 of Streptomyces sp. NBC_01803. Lineage (NCBI taxonomy): Bacteria > Bacillati > Actinomycetota > Actinomycetes > Kitasatosporales > Streptomycetaceae > Streptomyces > Streptomyces sp. NBC_01803. The sequence goes on along the minus strand of NZ_CP109073.1, from coordinate 4,411,175 downwards.
GCGCCGCGATCGCGCGCATCCGCCGGTGAGGCCGGTGATCCACTCCTCGACGAAGGTGCGGATCAGGCTCCGGCCGACGCCGACCTGGATGCAGTCGTGGTCAACGCCGCGCCCCGCGGCGACCGTTCGGGATCCCACTGGACACGCGCGTCGGCACGGACCACGACCGCCGGGGCCGGTCCGGCGATCGTCGGCGCGTACGCCCGGTGGACCACGATCGTCCGGGCGTCGTGGTCGGCACGGATCTCGTATGCGGGCGCCATGCGCCGCACCCTGCCACCGCGCGGCATTCCCGGCGACCGGATCAACCGCCCGGACGGTCCGTCAGAAGCCCAGCTTGCGCAGCTGCTTGGGGTCGCGCTGCCAGTCCTTGGCGACCTTCACATGCAGGTCGAGAAAGACCGGCGTGCCCAGCAGGGCCTCGATCTGGCGGCGGGCCTTCGTGCCGACGTCCTTCAGGCGGGCGCCCTTCGGGCCGATCACGATGCCCTTCTGGCTGGTGCGTTCGATGTAGAGGAAGGCGTGGATGTCCAGCAGCGGCCGGTCGGCCGGGCGGTCCTCGCGCGGCAGCATCTCCTCGACCACCACCGCGATCGAGTGCGGCAGCTCGTCCCGCACGCCCTCCAGCGCGGCCTCGCGGATCAGCTCCGCGATCATCACCTGCTCGGGCTCGTCGGTGAGGTCGCCCTCCGGGTACAGCGGCGGGCCCTCGGGCAGCAGCGGCACCAACAGATCGGCCAGCAGCCCCACCTGTCGGCCGGCGGTGGCGGAGACCGGGACGATCTCCGCCCACTCGACGCCGACCTCCTTGCCGAGCTGGTCCACGGCGATGAGCTGCTCGGCGAGCGCCTCGTTGTCCACCAGGTCGGTCTTGGTGACGACCGCCACCTTCGGCGTCCGCTTGATCTGGGACAGCTCCTTGGCGATGAAACGGTCGCCGGGGCCGATCTTCTCGTTCGCCGGGAGGCAGAAGCCGATCACGTCCACCTCGGCCCACGTGGCGCGCACGACGTCGTTCAGCCGCTGGCCGAGCAGTGTGCGCGGCCGGTGCAGGCCCGGGGTGTCCACCAGGATGAGCTGCGCTTCCGGGCGGTGCACGATGCCGCGCACCGAGTGGCGGGTGGTCTGCGGGCGGTTGGAGGTGATCGCGACCTTCGTGCCCACCAGGGCGTTGGTCAGCGTGGACTTGCCCGCGTTGGGACGGCCGACGAAACAGGCGAATCCGGAACGGTGCGGGCTGGTCGTGGTCTGCGGGCTCGGCTCAGGGGTGCTCATGACCCGGCGATGGTCGCACGAAGCCGCCCGTCGGGGCCAGCCAGGAGAACGGGGACGTCCTTGCCCCCCGGGCCACCGAGGTCCCGGACGGCCGCCAGATCGCCGTCCGGCACGGCCGCCGCCTCGCTCACCACGGCCGCCGCCTCCAGGGCCGCCGCCCCGCTGGCCACCGCCATCGCCACCGCCGTCCGGAGCGCGCTCAGCCGCAGCGAGTCGAGCGCGACCGTGGTGGCCACGTAGGTGCGGCCGGTGTCGTCGCGCACGGCCGCTCCCTCGGGGACACCGTTGCGGGCGCGGGCGCTGCGGGCCAGCGTGATGATCTTGCGGTCCTCGGGATCGAGAGCGTCGGCGGAGGCGGCGTCAGTCATACGACCGAGCTTATGTGCTCCGCCGAGCTCACAGTTCCGTGGTCCCCGGCTGGTCCGCGGGCGGCGCGGGCACCCGGCCGGCGGCGACCTGTTCGAGCTTCTCCACCGCCCGGTCCGCGATCTTCTCGACGTCGCCCGTATCGCCGTCGTCGCGCCCGGCCTGGGCGACGCGGAGGGTCTGGGCGCCGACCCGGACGATCACCAGATCGGCCACCACCGGCGTGGTGGCGCTCTCGCCGTCCAGCCGCCGGTGGAAGCGGACGGCCACGGACTCCTCGCCCAGCCGCCTCACCTCCAGCGGCGCCGCGTCGTAGGCGACGGAGACGGCCTTGTCCGCCGGCCCCTCCGGGGTGTGGAGGGTGGCGCACTCGTCGAGCGCGGCGCGGAACGCGTCCAGATCGTCTCCGGCCGCCCCGGCGTCCCGGTGCGCGGCGGCGACGGTGGTGACGAACGGGCCGCTGCGGGTCTTGGCGAACCCGGCCCGGGCCACGGTGTCGTCGCCGTCGCCGTCGCTCCCGCCCTCTCCCTCGCCCTCGCCCTCGCTGAAGTCGAAGAGGCCGTCACAGGCGGGCTCGGTCGGCCGGGGAACGCCGAAGCCGCGCTTCTCGGCGCTCTCCTCGCTGTCGCCGGCCCAGCCCTCGGGGAAGTCCACGGCGTCGAGCAGGGCCTCGTGCAACTGGTGCTCACTGAGCGCCTCCCCGGCGGTCGGCCGCCCCGGCGCCAGGGCCAGACTCAGCACGGCCAGCCCGGCGACGACGGCGGTCCGCAGCGTCCGAAGGTGGTGTGCGTACATGCCTCCCATGGCGCCACCCGAACGCCCGTACGGCCACTGCACACCCCCATTCGAGTGAACGCACGCCGGGGCGCCGGCGCCCCGGCCCCCTCAGCACGTCCGCCTCACGGCGGCACGGGACCGGCAGCGCGGGCTGGTGCCGATGCGGCACATCGGCACCGACGGATACCACGGCGGAACGAACGGCCCGGCCCGTCCGGCCCCGGAGGGACGCGACCGCCGGGCGTGAGCAGGCCGCGGGCGGGACCACCACGGCGCCCGCCAGCCGCTTCCCGTCGGCACGTCACCGGCACGGCGGCTCAGCCCCATGCCCCTACGGCCGTCCGGCCGTCCGGCCCCGGAAGGACGCGACCGGCGGCGCGAGCCGTCCCCCGCCACACCCACCCGTGCGGCGGCTCAGGGGTGGCCGTGGTCGCGGCGGGATGGGGAGGAGCCGGGGGGCTCGCCGTTGGTGGCCGGCTCGGCCGGGATGGGCTCGACCAGGACACGGTCGATCCGGTTGCGGCGGCCCGCCGCCGACTCCGCCGTCAGGCGGAGGGCCGCCAGGGGCGGGGCGGCGGGGGTGCGGCTCTGCTCCGACGACATGTCCACGACGGCCCGCGCGCCGGCGATCGGCACCCGGCCCAGGGCCTTGGCCAGCAGGCCACCGACCGTCTCCACGTCCTCGTCGTCCAGCCACAGCCCGTACAACTCTCCCAGCGCGCCGAGGTCGAGCCGGGCGGTGACCCGGTACGCGCCGTCGCCGAGCGCCTCGACCGGCGGCAGCTCCGTGTCGTACTCGTCGGTGATCTCCCCGACGATCTCCTCCAGGATGTCCTCGATGGTCACCAGCCCGGCCGTGCCGCCGTACTCGTCGATCACCACCGCCGCGTGCGTGTGGTCCCGCTGCATCTCGCGCAGCAGATCGCCCGCGTTCTTCGTGTCGGGCACGAACGTCGCCGGCCGCATCACCGTCTCCACCAGCTCGGCCTCCGCCGCCCGGCTGTCGTGCACCTTCCGGGTCAGGTCCTTCAGATACGCGATGCCGACGATGTCGTCGTCGCTCTCCCCAGTGACCGGAATCCGCGAGAAGCCCGAGCGCAGCGCCAGCGTCAGCGCCTGCCGCAGCGTCTTGTGCCGATCGATCGTGACCAGGTCGGTGCGCGGCACCATCACCTCGCGCACCAGGGTGTCGCCCAGCTCGAAGACCGAGTGCACCATCCGGCGCTCCTCGTCCTCGATCAGCGACTCCCGCTCGGCCAGGTCGACCATCGCCCGCAGCTCGGCCTCCGACGCGAACGGCCCCTTGCGGAAACCCTTGCCCGGTGTCAGCGCGTTGCCCAGGATGATCAGGAACTGCGTCAGCGGGCCCAGCACCCGCGCCAGCGGCACCAGCACGTACGCCGCCGCCGTCGTCGTGTTCAGCGGATGCTGGCGGCCGATCGTGCGCGGCGAGACCCCGACCGCCACGAACGACAGCAGCACCATCACGCCGAACGCCACCGTCAGCGCCTGCCAGACCTCGCCGAACTCCTTCAGGCAGGCGTACGCCACCAGCACCGCCGCGCCCATCTCGCTGGCGACGCGCAGCAGCAGTGCCAGGTTCAGATAGCGGGTCGGGTCGGCGGCGGCCACGGCGAGGCGGGCCGCGCCGCGCCGACCGGCGCGCACGGCCTCCTCGGCGCGGAAGCCGGTGATCACCGCGAGGCCGGCCTCCGCGCAGGAGGCCAGCCAGGCCACGGCGAGCAGGGCCACGACGGCGACGAGCAGGGAGCCGGTCATGTCGTGGTCGGGGCCGGGGACGGCCCCGTCAGGCCGCGCTCGGCGCGCCAGCCGTCGACGATGGCCTTCTGGAGGCCGAACATCTCGGCCTTCTCGACGGGCTCCTCGTGGTCGTACCCGAGCAGGTGCAGCACGCCGTGCACGGTGAGCAGCGCGAGCTCGTCGTCCATGGAGTGCTGGGTGGGGGCCTGCTCACCCTGCTTTCTGGCCACCTGGGGGCAGAGCACGATGTCCCCCAGCAGGCCCTGGATGGGCTCCTCGTCGTCCCGGGAGGGGGGCCGCAGCTCGTCCATCGGGAACGACATCACGTCCGTCGGTCCGGGCAGCTCCATCCACTGGAGATGGAGCTGCTCCATGGCCGCCTCGTCGACCGCGATCACCGAGAGCTCGGAGAGCGGATGAATGCGCATCCGGGCGAGGGCGTAGCGGGCGATGTCCAGAACGGACCGCTCGTCGATCTCCACGCCGGATTCGTTGTTGACCTCGATCGCCATGATGACGGGCGGCTACTTTCCGTTCCGGTCGTTCCGGTCGTCGAAGCGCTCGTAGGCGTCGACGATCCGGCCGACCAGCTTGTGGCGGACCACGTCCTGGCTGGTGAGCCGAGAGAAGTGCACGTCGTCCACGCCCTGGAGGATGTCCTGCACCTGCCGCAGGCCGCTCTTCGTGCCGGTGGGCAGGTCGACCTGGGTGACGTCGCCGGTGATCACGATCTTGGATTCGAAGCCGAGCCGGGTCAGGAACATCTTCATCTGCTCGGCGTTCGTGTTCTGCGCCTCGTCCAGGATGATGAAGGCGTCGTTGAGCGTCCGGCCCCGCATGTACGCCAGCGGCGCCACCTCGATCGTGCCCGCGCTGAGCAGCCGCGGGATCGAGTCCGGGTCGAGCATGTCGTGCAGCGCGTCGTACAACGGGCGCAGATACGGGTCGATCTTCTCGTACAGCGTGCCGGGCAGGAAGCCGAGCCGCTCCCCCGCCTCGACGGCCGGGCGGGTCAGGATGATCCGGGTGACCTGCTTGGACTGGAGGGCCTGCACCGCCTTGGCCATCGCCAGGTACGTCTTGCCGGTGCCCGCCGGGCCGATGCCGAAGACAATCGTGTGGGTGTCGATCGCGTCGACGTAGTGCTTCTGGTTCAGCGTCTTCGGGCGGATCGTCTTGCCGCGGTTCGACAGGATGTTCTGCGTGAGGACCTGCGCGGGGCTGGTGGCGCCGCTGCCCTCCGTGCCCCGCAGCATCGCGATCGACCGCTCGACGGCGTCCTCCGTCAGGGGCTGGCCAGTGCGCAGGACGATCATCATCTCGTCGAAGAGGCGCTGGATCAGCTCCACCTCGGCGCGGTCGCCGGTGGCGGTGATCTCGTTGCCCCGGACGTGGATGTCCGTGGCGGGGAACGCCTTCTCGATGACGCGCAGCAGCGCGTCGCCGGAGCCCAGCACCGTGACCATCGGGTGCTTCGCCGGCACGGTGAACCGGGCGGTCGCTTCAGCGGCGGGGGCCGCTGGCTGGTGTGTCGGTGTTTGTGTCATGGGCGGCCCGCTGCGGACCTGCTCATCCCTCTCTGCACTGGAGTACCGGATTCCCAGGGTACGACGCGGGACCGACAGAGCCGTAGGAAATTACGGAGCGCGATCACCCCTGTTCGCTGCGGCCTTGGCCGCCTCGCCGGTGCGCGCCGCGCCGGTATGCGTCACGCCGGCGCGCGCCGCGCCGGTCAGCGCGGCGGCACCCGTGACGGCGCTCCCGCCGGTCAGCCGCGGAACCCCAGCGTGGGCACCGCGCGCCGCCGCGCGCACGGCCGGCCGGCGGCCGACAGCAGCCCCGACAGGAACCCGTACCGCGTGAGGCTCCCGCCCATCGGCCCGTCCTCAGGGGTGAGGGCGCGCACCTCCTGCCACCAGGCCGCCACCTCGCCCCAGTCGGGCGCGGAGAGCGAACCGCCGAACTCCCGCACGGACAGCGCCGCCGTCAGCCCGGCCAGCGCCAGCCGGTCGGCCAACGGCCAGCCGGCCAGCGTGCCGGTGACGAACCCGGCCATGAAGACGTCCCCCGCGCCCGTGGTGTCCAGGGGCTCCACGAGGATGGCCGGCACCTCGGCGGTCTCCCCGGTGCGGCCGTCCACCGCGTACGCCCCCTCGGCGCCCATGGTGACCACGGCCAGCGGCACCACCTCGGTCAGCGCGTGCGCGGCGGCCCGGGGCGAGTCGGCGCGCGTGTAGCGCATGGCCTCGCCCGCGTTCGGCAGGAACGCCTCGCAGTGCGCCAGATCCGGCAGCGCCGCCAGGTCCCAGGCGCCGGTCTCGTCCCACCCGGTGTCGGCGAAGATCAGGCTGCCGGCGCCGGCGGCCTCGCCGATCCACTCCTGCCGCTCCCCCGCCCGCAGCGAGGCGACACAGGAACGGGCCGGCGGCGGGCACCGTTCCCCCGGCACCTCCTGCGGCAGCGGCGCCTCGTGACCGTGCGAGACCATGGTCCGCTCGCCGTCGTAGGCCATGGAGACCGTCACCGGCGAATGCCAGCCGGGGACCATCCGGGACCGGGACAGATCGATGCCCTCGCCCCGCTCCAGCGTCTCCCAGCAGTACTCCCCGTACTTGTCGTCCCCGAACGCCGCCGCCAGGCTGGTGCGCAGGCCGAGCCGGGCCAGCGCCGTCGCCATGTTCGCCACCCCGCCGGGGCTCGACCCCATCCCCCGTGCCCAGGACTCGGTGCCGCGCACGGGCGCGGAGTCCAGCCCCGTGAAGATGATGTCCAGGAACACGGTCCCGGTCAGATAGACGTCGCACCCCGGGTCCCCGGGGACGCGCACCGCGGCGAGCGGGTCAACTTTCTCGATGGTCACCAGTGGCTCCGGTCGTGGTTGTGGCCGGTGTCTACGGTACGTTCCGGCTCATGAGGCTCTCGATCATCGGCGGCGGCGGGTTCCGCGTTCCCCTGGTATACCGGGCGCTACTGACAACGGCCGATCGCGACGCGGCCGGCCGCTGCTCCGAGGTGACGCTGTACGACACCGACCCCGGTCGCGCCCGGGTGATCGCCACGGTCCTCGCCGCCGACGCGGCCGGCCTGCCGGACGCGCCCGCCGTGCGGATCGCCGAGTCGCTGGACGACGCGGTGCGCGGCGCGGACTTCGTCTTCTGCGCGGTGCGGGTGGGCGGCACGGCCGGCCGGACCCGCGACGAGCGGGTGCCGCTGGCCGAAGGGGTACTGGGCCAGGAGACGGTCGGCGCGGGCGGCGTGCTGTACGGGCTGCGCACCATCCCGGTGGCGCTGCGGATCGCGGCGCGCGTCCGCGAGCTGGCGCCCGAGGCGTGGCTGATCAACTTCACCAACCCGGCCGGGATGGTGACCGAGGCGATGGCGTCCGAGCTGGGCCACCGGGTGATCGGCATCTGCGACTCGCCGGTCGGCCTGGTCCGGCGCGCGGCGCGGGCGGCGGGCGCCGACCCGGACGAGGTGACGTTCGGCTATGTCGGCCTCAACCACCTGGGTTGGCTCCAGTCGTTGACGCACCACGGCACCGACCTGCTGCCGGGGCTGCTGGCGGACGACGCGGCGCTGGCGTCGTTCGAGGAGGGCCGGCTGTTCGGCGCGGACTGGCTGCGGGCGCTCGGCATCCTCCCCAACGAGTACCTGCACTACTACTACTTCGGCCGCGAGACCCTGGCGGCGGCCCGCGTGGCCGCCGAGACGCGCGGGGAGTTCCTCGACCGGCAGCAGAGCGCGTTCTTCGCGGCGGCCGGGCGCGACCCCGAGCGCGCGGCCCGGCTGTGGGAACGCGCCCGGCTGGAGCGCGAGGAGACGTACGGCGCCGAGGGCCGCGCGGCCACCGGCGGCTGGCAGCGCGACAGTTGCGACCTGGAGGGCGGCGGCTACGAGCGGGTCGCGCTCGACCTGATGCGCGCGATCGCCACGGACCGGCGCGCCCGCCTGATCCTGAACGTCCGCAACGCGGGCGCGGTCCCGGCGCTCCCCGACGACGGGATCATCGAGACCGTCTGCGATGTGGACGCCCACGGCGCCCACCCCGTGCCGTGCCTGTCGCCGGGGCTGCCGGAGCTGGGCCTGATGCTCCAGGTCAAGGCGGTGGAGCGGGCCACGATCGAGGCCGCGACCACCGGCTCCGGCGCGGCGGCCCTGCGCGCCCTCGCCCTGCACCCGCTGGTCGACTCCCCCACCACCGCCGCCCGGATGCTCAGCGCCGCGACGGGAGCGGCACCCGCATGAGGTCTTCGGCCACCGTCAGTTCGCCCTCGAAGCCGGCTTCCCTCGCCTCCCGGGCGAACGGCTCCGGGTCGGGGTAGCGCTGCGAGAAGTGCGTCAGCACCAGGTGCCGTACCCCGCTCTCGGCGGCGGCGCGGGCCGCCTGCCCGGCGGTGAGATGGCCGTACTCGTGGGCCAGCGCGAGGTCCGCGGCCAGGAAGGTGGCCTCGATGACCAGCAGATCGCAGCCCTCGGCCAGCGCGTAGACGCCGTCGCACAGCCGGGTGTCCATGACGAACGCGAAGCGCTGGCCCGGCCGCCGCACGCTCACCTCCTCCAGCGTGACGCCGCGCAGCCGCCCCGCGCGCCGCAGCAGGCCCACGTCGGGACCGGAGACGCCGTGCGCCGCGAGCCGGTCCGGCAGCATCCGGCGGCCGTCCGGCTCGACCAGCCGGTAGCCGAAGGACTCGACCGGGTGGGACAGCCGGCGGGCCGTCAGCGTGAACGCGGAAGACTCCGCCAGCACCCCTTCCCCGGCCACCGGCCGCGGCAGCAGGCGCGCGGCCTCGCGGTAGGCGGTGGCGTACCGCAGCCGGTCGAAGAACTCCTGCCCGCTCGCCGGGTAGTGGGCGGCGACCGGGTGCGGCACCTGGTCGAGGCTGATGCGCTGGATCACCCCGGCCAGGCCGAGCGAGTGGTCGCCGTGGAAGTGCGTGACGCAGATCCGGGTGAGGTCGTGCGCGCTGACCCCGGCCAGCAGCATCTGCCGCTGGGTGCCCTCGCCGGGGTCGAACAGGATGGTCTCGGCGTCCCAGCGCAGCACATAGCCGTTGTGGTTGCGGTGCCGCGTGGGCACCTGGCTGGCCGTGCCGAGCACGACCAGCTCGCGGGCGGACAACGGGCGCCTAGCCCGGCGGCCAGGTCAGACCGCGTCCCGCCAGCAGGTGGGCGTGCGCGTGGAAGACCGTCTGGCCCGCGCCCGCTCCGGTATTGAACACGACGCGGTACCCGTGGCCGTCCACCTTCTCCTGCGCGGCCACCTCACCCGCCTCGCGCAGCACGTCGGCGGCCACCTCCGGCGCGGCGGTGGCCAGCGCGGCCCCGTCCGGGTAGTGGGCCCGGGGGATCACCAGCACGTGGCACGGCGCCTGCGGGTTTATGTCCCGGAAGGCGACGGTGGTCTCTGTCTCCCGGACGATCGTCGCCGGCACGTCGCCCGACACGATCTTGCAGAACAGGCAGTCGGCCTGGGGTTCTCCCGCCATCGCCGGGGGCCCTCCTCCGAAGCGTCATCGAACGAATACCCACCGGATGCTACCCGCTGCGCGCCCCTCCCGGACGGCACGCTCTAGGATGCGGCGGGTGTGGGGGGAGCGGGTGCGCGTCGCGGGGGCGCGCGGGGTGAGCGGGGCCGGTCCGGCCGTCTTCCGCTGCGCGTTCGGGATCGCCGTCACCGTGAACGCGCTGATGTACCTGCCGGATCTGGCGGACGCCTACTACGCCGACGCCGCCTTTCACTTCGGCTATCCCCCACTGACGTTCGTCCAGCCGCCGCCCGGACCGTGGTTACGTCTGGTCTACGCGGGGATGGTCGTCGCCGGCCTGCTGATCGCGGCCGGGCTGTGGTACCGCGCGGCGTGCGCGGCGTTCTTCACGCTGACCACCTATGTGTTCCTGCTGGACTCCTCGTTCTACCAGAACCACGAGTACCTGCTGTCGCTGCTGTCATTCCTGATGATCTTCCTTCCTCTGCACAGCAGTTGGTCGCTGGACGCGCGATTGCGCCCGGCCGTCGCGTCGCCGACCGTGCCCGCCTGGGTGGTGTGGCTGCTGCGCTTCCAGATCGGCGTGCCGTACGTCTTCGGCGGCCTCGCCAAGCTCAACGGCGACTGGCTGCGCGGCGAGCCGCTGCGGGGCTGGCTCGCCGAACGCGCCGACTTCCCCCTTGTCGGTCGCTTCTTCACCGAGGAGCCGGTCGTTCTCGCGATGGCCTACGGCTCGCTCGTCTTCGATCTGACGGTCGCCGGTCTCCTGTCGCACCGCCGCACGCGCGCCTGGGCGTTCGCCGCGGCCGTCTGCTTCCACCTGGCCAACGCCCGGCTGTGGGGCCTGTTCATCTTCCCGTGGCTGATGATCCCGGCGACCACCGTCTTCTTCCCACCCGACTGGCCCCGGCGGCTGCTCCACCGCGTCCGCGAACCCACGCCCGCGCCCGCGCCCGCGCTCGTTCCCGTCCCTGTCCCCGTCCCTGTCCCCGTCACCGCCCCCGTCCCTGTCCCCGTCGCCGCCCCCGTCGCCGCCCGGCGAGCGGCCGTGCGCCCCGCCCTGGCCCTGTGCCTCGCCGCCTGGGCGACGGTCCAGATGCTGCTGCCGCTGCGCCACCTCCTCATCCCCGGCCCGGCCAACTGGACGGAGGAGGGCCACCGTTACGCCTGGCACATGATGCTGCGCGCCAAGGAGGGCACCGCCGCCTTCATCCTCACCGACGGCCGCCGGGTGTGGCGGATCGACAACGCCGACTATCTGACCCCCGAACAGGAGGCCCGGCTGGCGGGCCACCCCGAGCGCCTCGTGCTCTTCGCCCACTTCCTCTCCGAGGAGTTCGACGGCGCCGAGGTCAGGGTGCGCGCGTGGGTGGCCCTCAATGGCCGCGACCCCGCCCTGCTGATCGACCCGGACGTGGACCTGTCCCGGATCCCCGTGCCGTGGTGGGGTCACGCGGACTGGATCCTGCCGCTCGACGAGCCGCTTCCGGGGCCCTGAGGATTACCACTCGGAAAAGATTCCGCCAAGGACCTGCGGATTCCGCGATGCTTTCGCGAAACTGGACCCCAGCGCGGCGTCACAGTCGACACCGCGGCCCAGGAGGGTACTGAGCTGATGCACGGGAGCCACGTCATCCGAAGGCTCCGCTTCACCATCGCCGTCGATCCCGGTAACGGTGAAGTCTCCGCGCGCCATATCCCGTTGGGGCCACCCGCCCCGGACGGCCTGCCGATCGCGCTGGCGCCCCTGGTGGCCGCCTCGGCCCCGGCTCCCGGCGACTCCCTGAGCTACGCCCGGCTGCCGGGCGACGACGGCGCGGTGCTGTGCCACACCCCGCCCAAGGGCGGCGAGGCCGACGTGCTGTTCCTGCCGAACGGCGCCGCCGGTGACCTGCCCGCGATGTGGCCCATCGACCTGTGGCGCTCCCCCACCTGGCGCCCGGCCCGGCTGGGAACGGCTCCCGGCCGGCGGCTGGGTGAGGACACCGTGCCGCGCCCGGCCATGGAGATCACCGACGGCCGGCTGGCCGACTTCGCGCGGGCCCGGCAGGCCCGCATGATCGCCTTCCTCAGCGACGTCCGCCGCCTGTTCACCGGGTCGGCCCCCGGGCCGCGGATCGTCGTCGCCGAGGAGGACCAGGCGGCCGTCGCACTGTGGATCGCGCTCGCCTGCCGCTTCCTGCACCGGTTCGTGGACGAGTCGCACGCCCGCTCCCTGACGTTCACCACCCGCGCCCGGCGCCCGTACGAGGCGCCCCAGCAGATCGTGGGCATCGGCCCGGACACCGACTTCGACCGCAAGGACCTCGACCTCCTGACGCGCTACCGGGTACACGACGGCCTCGGCGGCGACGGCAGCCGGCCCGAGCCGGACCCATGGGTGGCGAAGGCGGCCCGCGTCTGGCTGCGCGAGCTGCCCGGACGCGCCGGCCCGGTGCCGCAGAGCCCGCCGCCCAGCACGCCGGAACGGCTGCGCCTCGCGGCGGAACGGCTGCGCGGACGCCCCCACCAGCTCCACGGCACCGGCCTCTACCGGGTGCTGGCCGCCCGCCTGCCGAACGGCGGACCGACCGACCCGGACACGCTCCTCCTGATGTACGAGCTGGTCTGGGGCACGGCGGGCCCCGACCTCAAGGGCGCGCTGGAGATCGCCCGCACCTGCCCACCCGAGCTGGTCGTCGCCGCCCGCCTGCACCTGTGGCTGACGTCCTGGCTGAGCCGCCCCGGCGAGATCACGGACGACCGCTGCGCGCTGGCCCAGGAGCTGCTGCGGCACGAGCACGTGTACCGGCTGGACGCCACCAAACGCGCGGTGGCCGAACTCCTGGTCCGGGGCCAGGACATCACCGCCGGCGGCGAAGCCGCGGACGAGGCGGAACGCCTGATCCGCGCCCGCCTGAACCGCCACGACACCCCCCTCACGACAGAGCTCCTCGCCTGGGCCCGCCGCAGACTCCGCCGCTACGAGGAGAGCGCCCGCCTCTGACCTTCACCCCCGAGCGCCCGTCAGACGACCCAGCACGCCCCACACCAACGGCCACCTCGCCCCGACGAACCACGCGAGGCCATCACACGGCGGTGCGCGGTTGGTGGCGACGACCGAGAAGCTCACCGCCGGACAGCATCACCGGGCTCTCCGCACGAGCCACCGCCCCAACCTCACGACCCGCCCACCGCGGCAGCCCAACCCCGCACACGCCAAGGGCGACCTCGCCCTCCGCACGGCGAAGCCGCCCGCGCCCCGCGAGGCCGTCAGGCGGTACGGCCCGCGCCCCGCCGCCGCCCGCGCCCCGCCGCCGCCCGCGCCCCGTCGCCGTCGCCGTCGCCGTCGCCCGAGCAGGGCACCGCGCCCTAGCTCCAGCGTCCCGTCCGGGCCAGCAGCATCGCGGTCGCGGCGGTGCCCGCCGTCGAGGTGCGCAGGACTGTCGGGCCCAGGCGGTACGCTTTCGCGCCCGCCGCCGCGAAGGCCGCCAGCTCCTCCGGTGAGACGCCGCCCTCCGGGCCGACCACCAGGACGATCTCGCCGTCCGCCGGCAGCGGCGCGGTGGACAGCGGCTCCGTGCCCGACTCATGCAACACCGCGGCGAAGGCCGCCGCCGACAGCGTCCGGGCCACCTGCCGCGTCGTCATCGGGGCCGTGACGTCGGGGACGCGCAGGCGCCGGGACTGTTTGGCCGCCTCGCGGGCCGTCGCGCGCCACTTCGCCAAAGCCTTCTCGCCGCGCTCGCCCTTCCACCGCGTGACGCAGCGGGACGCGGCCCACGGCACGACGGCGTCCACACCGGTCTCGGTCATGGTCTCCACGGCCAGCTCGCCCCGGTCGCCCTTGGGCAACGCCTGCACGACCGTGAGCACCGGCCGTGGCGGCGGCTCGTGCCGCACCTCGGTCACCGTCACCACGAGCCGGTCCCGGCCCTCGACCGCCGCCACCGCGCCGAACGCGCCGCCGCCCTCGCCGTCGGTGAGAACGACCGCCTCGCCCACCCGCAGCCGCCGGACCGAGACCGCGTGCCGACCCTCGGGGCCGTCGAGCGCGATCGTCCCGCCCACCCCGGCCGCCGCCAGCGATCCCGGCTCGGCCAGGAAGACCGGTGCCGTACTCATACGCCGCTCATACCGCCCATACCGTGCTCATCCAGCGCTCGCCTACCGGCCGTTGAAAGCATCCTTCAGACGCGAGAACAGCCCCTGCTGCCCCGGCTGGAACTGGCCCATCGGCCGCTCCTCGCCGCGCAGCTTGGCCAGCCGGCGCAGCAGCTCCTCCTGCTCCGGGTCCAGCTTGGAGGGTGTCTGCACCTCCACATGCACCACGAGATCGCCGCGCCCGGTGCTGCGCAGGTGCGTGACGCCCCGGCCGTGCAGCGGGATCGACTGGCCGGATTGCGTGCCGGGCCGGATGTCGATCTCCTCCATGCCGTCCAGCGTCTCCAGCGGCACCTTGGTGCCCAGCGAGGCGGCCGTCATGGGGATGGTGACCGTGCAGTGCAGGTCGTCGCCACGGCGCTGGAAGACGGCGTGCGGCTTCTCGCGGATCTCCACGTAGAGGTCGCCGGCGGGACCGCCGCCCGGGCCGACCTCGCCCTCGCCCGCGAGCTGGATACGGGTCCCGTTGTCCACGCCCGCCGGGATCTTCACCGTCAGCGTGCGCCGCGACCGCACCCGGCCGTCGCCCGCGCACTCGGGGCACGGCGTGGGCACGACCGTGCCGAAGCCCTGACACTGCGGGCAGGGCCGCGATGTCATGACCTGGCCCAGGAAGGAGCGTGTGACCTGGGAGATCTCGCCGCGTCCCCGGCACATGTCGCAGGTCTGCGCCGAGGTGCCGGGCGCCGCGCCCTCGCCATTGCAGGTGGCGCACACGGTGGCCGTGTCGACCTGGATCTCCTTGGTGGTGCCGAACGCCGCCTCGTTGAGGTCGATCTCCAGCCGGATCATGGCGTCCTGGCCGCGCCGCGTGCGCGACTTCGGGCCGCGCTGCGAGGCGGTGCCGAAGAAGGCGTCCATGATGTCCGAGAAGTTCCCGAAGCCGGCACCGAAGCCGGGCCCGGCACCGGCGGACGCGCCGCCGCCCAGCGGGTCCCCGCCCAGGTCGTACATCTGCTTCTTCTGCGGGTCGGAGAGCACCTCGTACGCGGTGTTGATCTCCTTGAACCGCTCCTGGGTCTTCGGATCCGGGTTCACATCCGGATGCAGCTCACGCGCCAGCCTGCGGAACGCCTTTTTGATCTCTTCCTGGGAGGCGTCCCGCTGTACACCGAGAATCGCGTAGTAGTCGCCCGCCACTTAGTTCTCCGCGAGGATCTGTCCGACGTAACGTGCCACTGCGCGCACCGCTCCCATCGTTCCGGGGTAGTCCATGCGGGTCGGTCCGACCACGCCGAGCTTCGCGACCGCCTCGTCTCCTGAACCGTAGCCGACCGAGACGACCGATGTGGACGTCAGGCCCTCGTGAGCGTTCTCATGCCCGATACGGACCGTCATACCCGAGTCCTTCGCCTCCCCGAGCAGCCTCAGAAGCACGACCTGCTCCTCCAAAGCTTCCAGAACCGGCCGGATCGTCAACGGGAAATCCTGTGCGAAGCGCGTCAGATTGGCGGTGCCGCCGATCATCAGCCGCTCCTCGGTCTCCTCCACCAGAGTCTCCAACAAGGTGGACAGCACCGTCGAGACCGTCCCCCGCTCGTCGGCGTCGAACGAGTCCGGCAGATCGGCCACCAGACGCGGCACCTCGGGGAACCGCTGGCCCGCGATCCGGCTGTTCAGCCGGGCCCTCAGCTCGGCCAGCGAGGTCTCGCCGAAGGACGCCGGGCAGTCGACCATGCGCTGCTCGACCCGCCCGGTGTCCGTGATCAGCACCAGCATCAGCCGGGCCGGGGCCAGCGCGAGCAGCTCGACGTGGCGCACGGTCGAGCGGCTGAGCGACGGATACTGCACGACGGCGACCTGCCGCGTGAGCTGGGCGAGCAGCCGGACCGTGCGGCCCACCACGTCGTCCAGGTCCACGGCGCCGTCCAGGAAGTTCTGAATGGCGCGGCGCTCGGGGGCGGTCAGCGGCTTGACGTCGGCGAGCTTGTCGACGAACAGCCGGTATCCCTTGTCGGTGGGCACGCGGCCGGCGCTCGTGTGGGGCTGGGCGATATACCCCTCCTCCTCCAGAGCCGCCATGTCGTTGCGCACGGTGGCAGGGGAGACCTGGAGATTGTGCCGCTCGGTCAGGGCCTTGGAGCCCACCGGCTCCTCGGTACCCACGTAGTCCTGGACGATGGCTCGCAACACCTCAAGCCTGCGCTCACTGAGCATGCCGCACACCTCCCGTCCGGCCGTTCGACTACGACTGCCGCCCTGGCACTCCACCACTCCGAGTGCCAACCCTGCTCCAGTGTACGGCCGGGTAGCACGGCGAGGGAACGAGCAGCCCGGAGTGAAGGCAATCCCGAGACGTTAACGTCGCAGGATGGAGACCAGTTGGGAAGAGGTCGCGCCGGGTGTCCTTCGAGTCCGGCTGCCGGGCTGGGACGAGACGGTGGGCGCGATCGCCGGGGCGGACGGGGTGCTGATGGTCGACGCCGGGCCGGCCCGCGCCACCGCCGCCGGCCTCGCCGGGCAGCTCCGCGCCCTGCTCGGGGCGCCGGTCACGCGGGTGGCGATCACGCACCCGCACTTCGACCACATCCTCGGCCTCGCGGCCTTCCCGTCGGCCGAGGCGTACGGCGCGGCCGGCCTCGGCGCGCATCTGGCGGGCGGCGGCCGGGAGGCGCTGGTGGCGGACGCGGCCCGGCACGGCGCCGACGAACGGGCGGCGGCGGCCGACGCGCCCGCGCTCACGCGGGTCTGGCACGAGGTGGACGGGCGACTCGCCGTCGAGCTGGGCGCGGGCCGGCGGGCGGTGCTGACGGACCTGGGCGCCGCGCACTCGCCGCACGACCTCGCCGTGCTGGTGCGCGGCGGCGACGGCGCGCCGCCCGTGGTGTTCTGCGGCGATCTGGTCGAGGAGTCCGGGGAGCCGCAGGCCGGCCCGGACGCCGCCCCGGCGCGCTGGCCGGCGGCGCTCGACCGCCTGCTCGCGCTCGGCGGGCCGGACGCCCGGTATGTCCCGGGGCACGGCGCGGTGGTGGACGCGGCGTTCGTCCTGGCCCAGCGCGAGGCCCTCGCCCGGCGCTTCGACGCCTCGTCCTGAGCGACCGGGCGTGATCGAATGAGGACATGCGCAGCAGACACTACGGTCCCGATCTGACGCCGCCGTGGAAGCGGCCGAAGCCCGCGCCCGAGGTGCCCGCCGACCCGGGCCTCGTCGTGGAGGAGGCCGGCACCGGCTTCTGCGGCGCGGTGATCCGGTGCGAGAAGACCGCGCAGGGCCCGACCGTGACGCTGGAGGACCGGTTCGGCGCGCACCGGGTCTTCCCCATGGAGCCGCGCGGCTTCCTGCTGGAGGGCCAGGTCGTGACCCTGGTCGGCCCCCGGCCGGACACCCGGGGCATGGCCGCCCCGGCCCGGACCGCGTCCGGCTCGCTCGCGGTCCCCGGCGCCCGCGCCCGGGTCGCGCGCGCCGGGCGCATCTATGTCGAGGGCCGCCACGACGCGGAGTTGGTCGAGAAGGTGTGGGGCGACGACCTCCGCGTGGAAAGCGTGGTCGTGGAGTATCTGGAGGGCGTCGACGACCTGCCGGCCGTGGTCCGCGACTTCGGTCCCTCGGCGCGGGCCAGGCTCGGCGTGCTGGTGGACCACCTGGTACCGGGCTCGAAGGAGTCGCGGATCGCGGCGGAGATCAACGATCCGCACGTGCTGGTCGTCGGCCATCCGTTCATCGACATCTGGGCGGCGGTGAAGCCGTCGGCCGTCGGCATCGCGCGGTGGCCCGACGTGCCGCGCGGTCAGGACTGGAAGACGGGCGTGTGCCGGGCGCTGGGCTGGCCGGAGAACACGGGCGCGGCCTGGCGGCGCGTCCTCGGCGCGGTGCGCGACTTCCGGGACCTGGACCCGGGGCTGCTGGGTCCGGTCGAGCACCTCATCGACCATGTGACGGTCGGCGGCCCGGCCGGACCGGGCGCCTAGGTGTGTTGTCCCGGGACGTTGGTGACACGCGTGCTGGGTTCTTGAACGGGTGAGGGCCTCCCGGTTCGGTGTGGATTGCGACATCTACATCGACCCGAGGAGGCCCTCGTGCCCCACCGTAATGCCCCGCTGACCGAGACCGGGCGACTTCGTCTGGCCCGCTGTGTCGTGGACGTGGTCAGGACCGCGCGGGACCTCGCCGACATCGCCGTGCCCGACCTCGCGGACTTCGTCGCCGTCGATCTGCTGGAGCCCGTGCTCCGGGGCGGCGAGCCCGCGAGCCCCGCCGGGTCCGGGGCCGGCACCGTCCCGCTGAGCCGCGCCGGGCAGCAGTCGGTGCGCGAAGACATCCCCGAGGCGGTGGTCCGCATCGGCGAGAGGGCCGACCACCACGCTGGTCGCCCCCCGCGCGCGCCCCCGTCGGCGGGCAGGCGTGGCGCCAGGAATGGCTGGACCCGGTCGCCCACGAGTGGTCGGCCACCATCCCCGGCGGCCGGGCGGCCCGGTCCAGCGGGGTCAGCCGGTACCGGGAGCGGTAGCGCTCCGTGACATCGGTGACGCTGCAGAGCACGCCCAGCGGCTCCCCCCGACTCGTCCTCCATCCGGACGGCCGACCGCGAGTGCACGCGCTCGCCCCCCGGCTCGGTGCGGGACCGCACGACGTGCTCGTGATCGCGCACGGCGGTGCCGGACAATGGGCGCATGCCCTCCACGCTCCCCGACGGCGAACCCGTCCCCGAGGACGGCGCGCTGCCCGCGTCCGCCCTGGCCGGGGCCGCCGACCGGCCGCTCGCGTTCTACCTGCACGTGCCGTACTGCGCGACCCGCTGCGGGTACTGCGACTTCAACACCTACACGGCGGGCGAGCTGCGCGGCCCCGGCGGCGCCCTGGCCTCCCGGGAGAACTACGCGGAGACCCTGGCCGAGGAGATCCGGCTGGCCCGCAAGGTCCTGGGGAACGACCCGCGCCGGGTCAGCACGGTCTTCGTCGGCGGCGGTACCCCGACACTGCTGCCGCCGGCCGACCTGGGGCGGATGCTCGACGCGGTGCGTCAGGAGTTCGGTCTGGCGGCGGACGCCGAGGTGACCACGGAGGCGAACCCCGACTCGGTGGACCCCGCCTCGCTGTCCGCGCTGCGCGCGGCGGGCTTCAACCGGATCTCGTTCGGCATGCAGAGCGCCCGCCGGCACGTGCTGGCCGTGCTGGAGCGGACCCACACGCCCGGGCGCCCACAGGCGTGCGTCGGCGAGGCGCGGGCGGCGGGCTTCGAGCACGTCAACCTGGACCTGATCTACGGCACCCCCGGCGAGAGCGACGACGACTGGCGGGCCTCACTGGACGCGGCGATCGGCGCCGGCCCCGACCACGTCTCGGCGTACTCGCTGATCGTGGAGGAGGGCACCCGGCTGGCCGGCCGGGTGCGGCGCGGCGAGGTGACGGCTCCGGACGACGACGTGCACGCCGACCGTTACCTGATCGCCGAGGAGGCCCTGTCGGCGGCGGGCTTCACGTGGTACGAGGTGTCCAACTGGGCCACCTCCCGGGCCGCCCGCTGCCGCCACAACGAGCTGTACTGGACGGGCGCCGACTGGTGGGGCGCGGGCCCGGGGGCGCACAGCCATGTCGGCGGGGTGCGGTGGTGGAACGCCAAGCACCCCGGCGCCTACGCCCAGGCCCTGTCCGAGGGCCGCTCGCCCGGGGTGGGCCGGGAGCGGCTCACGGACGAAGATGTCCGCGTCGAGCGGATCCTGCTGGAGCTGCGCCTGGCGGAGGGCTGCGAGCTGTCCCTGCTCCGCCCGGCGGGCCTGGCCACGGCGCGCCGCGCCCTGGCGGAGGGCCTGCTGCGCCCGGAGCCCTTCGCCGCGGGCCGCGCCGTCCTGACCCTGCGCGGCCGGCTGCTGGCCGACGCGCTGACCCGCGACCTGGTGGACTGACCGCCCCCGGACGCGCCGCCGCCCGCCCACCCCGGGAGGGGCGGGCGGACGGGCGGACGGACGGGCGGGCGGAGAAGGGCCCGGTGGCGTCACGCCACCGGCTTGTACATCTCCTCGATCAAGTGGCCGAACTCCCGCTCCACCACCGGCCGCTTCAGCTTCAGACTCGGGGTCAGATCGCCGTGCTCGACGTCGAGCTCACGGGGCAGCAGCTGGAACTGCTTCACCGTCTGCCAGCGCTGGAGCCCCGAGTTCAGCTCCTCGACGTACCCCTCGATGAGCTGCCGCGTCTTGCCGTTCGCGACCACCTCGGCGTACTCGCCGGCGATGCCGTTCTCCGCCGCCCAGGCCATGATCGCCTGACTGTCCAGCGCGATCAGCGCCGCGCAGTACTTCCGGCCCGACCCGACGACGACCAGCGACGACACGTACGGACACACCGCCTTGAAGCGGCCCTCGATCTCGGTCGGCGCCACGTACTTGCCGCCGTCCGTCTTGAAGAGGTCCTTCTTCCGGTCGGTGATCCGCAGGTACCCGTCGTCCGACAGCTCACCGATGTCCCCGGTGTGGAACCAGCCGTCCGCCTCCAGCACCTCGGCCGTCTTCTCCGGCAGGCCGTGGTAGCCCTGCATGATGCCGGGGCCGCGCATCAGGATCTCGCCGTCCTCCGCGATCCGCACCTCGTTGCCCGGCAGCGGCTTGCCTATCGTGCCGGTGCGGAACCCCTGCCACGGGTTGACGGAGCTGGCGGCGGCGGACTCGGTGAGACCGTAGCCCTCCAGGATCGGGATGCCCGCGCCGCAGAAGAAGTACGCGATGTCGGGGGAGAGCGCCGCGGAACCGGACACGCAGCCCCGGAGCCGGCCGCCGAAGGCGTCCCGCAGCTTCTTGTAGACCAGCCGGTCCGCGACGGCGTGCTTGGCCGCGAGCCGCGCGGGCACCGACTCCTTGCCGGTGCGCCGGAAGTTCTCCTGCGAGACCCTGGCGTACTCGCGGGCGACCTCGGCCGCCCACGAGAAGATCTTGGACTTGGCGCCACCCGCCGCCTTGGCCTTCGCCGCGACGCCGTTGTAGACGCGCTCGAAGATGCGCGGCACCGCGCACATGGTGGTGGGCCGCACCACCGGAAGGTTCTCGATGATCTTGTCGACCCGGCCGTCCACGGACATCACATGCCCGATCACGATGTGGGCGGACAGCAGCATCTTGCCGAAGACGTGGGCCAGCGGCAGCCACAGGTACTGGTCGTCGTCCTCCACCACCAGCTCGATCGCCTGGACGGCCAGCCCCATGTAGGACCAGGTGTCCTGGCTCAGCCGCACGCCCTTGGGGCGCCCGGTGGTGCCCGAGGTGTAGATGAGCGTGGCAAGCTGGTCGGCGCGCAGCCCGGCCACGGTCTCCCGCACGCAGTCGGGGTTCTTCTCCAGGTACGCCGCGCCGCGCTCGGCCAGGTCGGCCAGGGAGAGCACCCAGCCCTCCGGGTCGCCCTCGGCGGCCAGCGCGTCGGCGGGGTCGATCACCACGACGTGCCGGAGGTCGGGGAGCTCGGCGCGCCGCGCGCGGGCCTTGGCGAGCTGGGCCGCGTCCTCGGCGAACAGCACCTGGGAGCCGGAGTCGGCCAGGATGAACGCGGTCTCGTCCTCGTCGGTCTGCGGGTAGACGGTGGTGGTGGCCGCACCCGCGCACATGACGCCCAGGTCGGAGAGCACCCAGTCCACGCTGGTGGCGCCGGCGATCGCCACCCGGGCCTCCGGGCGGACCCCGAGATCCATCAGGCCGGCCGCGATGGCGAAGACCCGCTCGGCCGCCTCGGCCCAGGTGTAGGCCCGCCAGTCGTCAGGGCCGCTCGCCGCCGACGGCACCGGATAGCGGAACGCCGTCCGCTCGGGTGTGGCCTCGACCCGCTCCAGAAAGAGGTGCGCCACCGACGGCGGCCGGTTGTTGAGCGAATACTGCTTCTCGGTCACGACTTCCTCCGGGTGCCGCGCTGCAACGGGGGTAACTCACGAGTAACCTCGGGTGGCGTTCAGAGTAAAGGTCACGGGCGCCCGTTTGTAAGGGGGTGACTATTTCTTGTTCTTCGCGTCACTTCCGTCGGAGTCGGAGGAGAGAGCGGCGATGAACGCCTCCTGGGGCACCTCGACGCGGCCGACCATCTTCATCCGCTTCTTGCCCTCCTTCTGCTTCTCCAGCAGCTTCCGCTTCCGCGAGATGTCGCCGCCGTAGCACTTGGAGAGGACGTCCTTGCGGATCGCGCGCACGGTCTCGCGGGCGATCACCCGGGATCCGATCGCGGCCTGGATGGGCACCTCGAACTGCTGCCTGGGGATCAGCTCGCGCAGCTTGGCGGCCATCTTGACGCCGTAGGCGTACGCCTTGTCCTTGTGCACGATCGCGGAGAAGGCGTCCACCTTGTCGCCGTGCAGCAGGATGTCGACCTTGACCAGGGCGGCGGCCTGCTCGCCGACGGGCTCGTAGTCCAGCGAGGCGTAGCCCCGGGTCTTGGACTTCAGCGCGTCGAAGAAGTCGAAGACGATCTCCGCCAGCGGCAGCGTGTAGCGCAGCTCGACGCGCTCCTCGGAGAGGTAGTCCATGCCCCGCATGGCGCCGCGCCGGGTCTGGCACAGCTCCATGATCGCGCCGATGAACTCGCTGGGCGCGATCAGGGTGGCGCGCACCACGGGCTCGCGGACCTCGGCGATCTTGCCGTCGGGGTACTCACTCGGGTTGGTGACCGTGTGCTCGGAGCCGTCCTCCATGACCACCTGGTAGACGACGTTGGGCGCGGTGGCGATCAGGTCGAGGCCGAACTCGCGCTCCAGGCGCTCCCGGACGACCTCCAGATGCAGCAGGCCGAGGAAGCCGACGCGGAAGCCGAAGCCGAGCGCGGCGGACGTCTCCGGCTCGTACACCAGGGCGGCGTCGTTGAGCTGGAGTTTCTCCAGGGCGTCGCGCAGCGCCGGGTACTCGGAGCCGTCGATCGGGTAGAGCCCGGAGAACACCATGGGCTTGGGGTCCTTGTAGCCGCCGAGCGGCACGGTCGCCCCGTGGCGCTGCGCGGTGATCGTGTCACCGACCTTGGACTGCCGCACGTCCTTCACGCCGGTGATCAGATAGCCCACCTCGCCGACGGCCAAGCCGTCGGCCGGGGTCATCTCCGGTGAGCTGACGCCGATCTCCAGCAGCTCGTGGGTGGCGCCGGTGGACATCATCTGGATGCGCTCGCGCTTGCCGAGCCGGCCGTCGACGACCTTCACATAGGTCACGACGCCCCGGTAGGCGTCGTACACCGAGTCGAAGATCATCGCGCGGGCGGGCGCGTCCGCCTCGCCGACCGGGGCGGGGACCAGGCGGACCACCTCGTCCAGCAGCTCGGCGACGCCCTCACCGGTCTTGGCGGAGACGCGCAGCACGTCACCCGGGTCGCAGCCGATGAGGTGGGCGAGCTCGCCGGCGAACTTGTCGGGCTGGGCGGCGGGCAGGTCGATCTTGTTGAGCACGGGGATGATCGTGAGGTCGTTCTCCATCGCCAGGTAGAGGTTGGCGAGGGTCTGCGCCTCGATGCCCTGGGCGGCGTCGACCAGCAGCACACACCCCTCGCACGCGGCCAGCGAGCGGGAGACCTCGTAGGTGAAGTCGACGTGACCCGGGGTGTCGATCATGTTCAGCACGTGCGCCGTGCCCCCGGCCGCCCAGGGCATGCGGACGGCCTGGGACTTGATGGTGATGCCCCGCTCGCGCTCGATGTCCATGCGGTCGAGATACTGGGCACGCATCTGGCGCTGCTCGACGACGCCGGTGAGCTGGAGCATCCGGTCGGCGAGCGTCGACTTGCCGTGGTCGATGTGCGCGATGATGCAGAAGTTGCGGAGGAGAGCCGGGTCGGTGCGGCTCGGCTCCGGCGCGTTCGAGGGGATCGCGGGCACGCGGGGTCCTGTCGGGTCATGGCTGTGGGTCGCTTGGTCGCTCCCATCGTCCCATGCGGGCGGGGCTCCTCCGGATTGGGAGCGGGGCGGGGGCCGCTGGTACGCTGGCCCACTGTGTCTTGTCGGGGTCTTGTCGGGGTCCTGTCGGGGTCCTGCCAGGGCGCACCCACTTCCGTAAAAACCTGAGAAGGCTCATTCGTGGCGAACATCAAGTCCCAGATCAAGCGGATCAAGACGAACGAGAAGGCGCGTCTGCGGAACCAGGCCGTCAAGTCCGAGGTCAAGACCGCCGTCCGGCGTGCCCGCGAGGCCGCCGCGGCCGGTGACTACGAGCAGGCCGAGGCCGCGCGCCGGGAGGCCGCCCGCAAGCTCGACAAGGCCGTGAGCAAGGGCGTCCTGCACCCGAACAACGCCGCCAACAAGAAGTCCGCGCTGGCCGCGCAGGTCAACGCGCTCCAGAGCTGAGCCCCTTCCGGGCGCGCCGCCCGGAGAGCCTCGCTCATCACCGGTCCGGTTCCCGCGGCCCCTCTCTCCGCTCCGGCCGGCGTGCTCCGGCACCGCGTTGATCCCAAACGTTCGCCACGCGGGCGCGGTGCCCACAGTCGGGCGCATATCTTTCGCAAGGCCCCTCTCCGCCCTTCCCCGGTGGTCTGGGGCCTTCGCGCTGAACGCGGTACGTTGCCGCCATGTCGACACCGGGGGGACCGCCGCCCACCCCCTACCCGCCGTCCGGCGGCGGGCAGCAGCCGCGACCGTACGGGCCCGCGCCGAACGCGGGTTACGGAGGCCACGGGGGCCACGGGGCCGGCGGCGGCCCGCCGGGGCCGGGCGGCGGCTACGGGCCGCTGATGCCGCCCTCGCCCGGTGGGCCGGGGGGCGGCGGCGCGCGGGGCGGGACGTCCGGCTGGCTGTGCGGACTCGGCGGAGTGGTGCTCGCCTCCGCCGCGCAGGGCGGAGCGCTGTTCGCCACCGGGGTGACCGGCGCCTCGGACGACCCCGTGCTGGACTATGCCTTCGCCGAGGACTGATGCGCCGAGGCCGACATGACGGCCTTCGAGGACGACTACGACCCGTCGCCGGACGGGGAGCCGGCGTCCCGTTCGTTCGCGAGCGAGGATCTCGACCTCGGGCACTGCGAGGTCAGCCTGTCCCCCGCCGGGGCCGGCGCCGACGCATACGAGCTGGTCCACGTGTCGTACGACGCCTCCTGGCACAAGGGCAGCGACCCGGCCGGGGAGTTCGCCGCCCACGCCGAGTCCTACGCGCAGTACAACGACGACCCCGCCTGCTCGTCCTACACGTATGAGACCGAGCCGGTCGACGGCTTGGGCGACGAGGCGTACATCGTCTACGGCTCCGACATCACCGACTCCACGCTGAGCTGGGTCACCCTCTCCGTCCGCGACGGCTGGTTCACCTCCTCGGTGACGTGGAACTCGCTGGTCACCGGCGAGGAATACGTGAACGTGGCCAGCCGGGACCGCGTCACCGAGACGCTGGTGGCCGCCTCCGACGCCACGCTGCGCGCGCTCCGGGAGGGCTGAAGACCACTCAGCGCGACCGGGCGGCCCGCGCGATGGCGACCACGGCCTTCTCCAGCGCGTACGCCGGATCGTCGCCGCCGCCCTTGACCGCCGCGTCGGCGTCGGCGACCGCGCGCACCGCGACCGCCACCCCGTCCGCCGACCAGCCGCGCATCTGCTGCCGGACGCGGTCGATCTTCCACGGCGGCATGCCCAGCTCGCGCGCCAGATCGGCCTGGCGCATGCCGCCGGGGGCCGAGGCCAGCTTGCCGATGGCCCGCACGCCCTGGGCGAGGGCGCTGGTGACGAGGACGGGCGCGACCCCGGTGGCCAGCGCCCAGCGCAGCGCCTCCAGGGCGTCGGCGGTCCGGCCTTCGACGGCACGGTCGGCGACGGTGAAGCTGGACGCCTCGGCACGGCCCGTGTAATAGCGCGCGACGACCGCCTCGTCCACGGCTCCCTCGACGTCGGCGGCGAGCTGGGCGCAGGCCGAGGCCAGCTCCCGCAGATCGCTGCCGATGGCGTCGACCAGCGCCTGGCAGGCACCGGGCGTGGCGCTGCGACCGGCCGCGCGGAACTCGGTCCGGGCGAACGCCAGCCGGTCGGCCGGCTTGGTCATCTTGGGACAGGGGACCTCCCGGGCACCGGCCTTGCGGGCCGCGTCGAGGAGGCCCTTGCCCTTGGCGCCGCCCGCGTGCAGCAGGACGAGGCTGATCTCCTCGATGGGCGCCGCCAGATACGCCTTGATGTCCTTGACCGTGTCCGCCGTCAGATCGTGCGCCTGCCGGACGATCACCACCTTGCGCTCGGAGAACAGCGACGGGCTGGTGATCTCGGCGAGCGTGCCGGGCTGCAGCTCGCCCGCGGCGAGGTCGCGCACGTCGGTGTCGGCGTCGGCGGCCCGCGCGGCGGCGACCACGTCCCGCACGACGCGGTCGAGCAGCAGGTCCTCCTGGCCGACGGCGAGGGTGACGGCGGCGAGAAGGTCGTCCGCGCTGGTCGTTCTGGCAGCCATGCGCCCCAGCATCCCACGCGCCTGTGACAGCGTTCAGAATGGCCGGGTGACCGACGCGCGACACATCCTGGTGCTGCCGGACCGCGACACCGCCGAGGACGTGGCGGCCGAGCTGACCGAGCGGCTCGGCCTGCCGGACGAGCCCCGGCCGGTCCGCGAGGCCCTGGCCGGGGAGGACGACGCCGAGGACGCCCAGTGGCTGGTGGTCCTGGACGGCCTGCCGGACGGCTGCGACACGGCGGCGCTCGCGGAGCTGGCCGAGGCGTACGACGGCTGGCTGGAGACCGACTAGGCACCGGGGACCGGTCCCGTCCAGGCCGTCCGCCCGATGTCCGGCCGCCGCCTCCGGCCCATCGTGACCGATCGGCGATCGAGAAGGCCCCCCACGGGACGGCGCGGCGCGGGCGGGACGTGCTGCGACGGCTGACGGAGGACGAGGACCTCCGGATGTCCCACGGCCGACCGGAACGGTGAGCCGTGACTGGTGCCGCTGTCGTTCGTCTGGCACGAGGGGACGCTGCTGGTCGGCACGCGGGCCACCAACCCGCCGCGGTCAACGTCTGGGAGACCGGCAGGGCTGTCATCTCGCTCGGCCACACCAGGGACGTGGTGGTCATCGAGGCGGACGCCGAGGCGCTCACCAGCGACGCCATCACCGAGGCGGAGGGCGATGCCTTTGCCAGCAAGCTGAACTGGCCCGCCAGGGGCCGCCCGGCCTGGGCGTTCATCCGCTTCCGCCCCCGCGCCGTCCGCGCCTGGCGGGAGGAGAACGAGCCGGCCGGGCGGCACCTGACGGCCGACGGTGACTGGCTGGTCCGAGCCCGGCCCGGACGGCGGCCGGGCCCGCGCGGCGGCTCACTCGCGAGTGTGGCCACGCGGCCCCTCCGGTGTCCCGGTGACGGCGAGCGCGCCGTGGGTGTCCGTCCTGAGCACCGCCGCGCCCGCCGCCTCCAGTGCCGCCAGCGTGGCCGGGGCGGGGTGGCCATACGTGTTCTCCGCGCCGGAGGAGATGAGCGCCAGCCGGGGGCGCAGCCGCTCCAGCAGCGGCGGATGCTGCGCCGCCGAGCCGTGATGGGCGACCTTCACCACGTCCACCGCCGACAGTCCGGGACGCTCGGCCAGCAGCCGCTCCTGGGCGAGCGGCTCCAGATCGCCGGGCAGGAAGACGGTCAGCTCCCCGGCCCGGACCAGCAGCGTGACGCTCGCGTCGTTCGCCTCCAGCCCGGCCGCCTCCGCCGCCGATGGCGGCCACAACACCTCCCAGCTCAGCCCGTCGCCGACGCCGCCCCGCTCCCCCGGCACGGTCGGCACCACTGGCACGCCCGCCCGGGCCGCCACCCGCTCGACGAACTCCGCCTGATCCGGGGCGTCCCGCACGGTGGACGTCTGGATGGCGCCCACCGCCCGACCCGCCAACACCCCCGGCAGCCCGGCCACATGGTCGGCGTGGAAGTGCGTCAGCACCAGCAGCGGCACCCGCCGGACGCCCAGCTCCCGCAGACAGCGGTCCACCGCCGCCGGCTCCGGCCCGGCGTCCACGACCACCGCCTGGCCGCTCCCGGCGGACAGCACCAGCGCGTCGCCCTGCCCCACATCGCAGACCACCAGCCGCCAGCCGGGCGGTGGCCAGCCGGTGAGCAGCCGGGTGACCGGGGGCGGGCGCAGGACCGCCAGCAGAACCAGCAGCACGCACAGCGCCGACAGCCAGGGTCGCCCCGGCAGGCGCCGCGCCAGCGCCGGCGCGGCCAGACCGGCGGCCAGCAACAGCGCGGCGCCGCGCCAGCCGCCGGGCCAGCCCAGCTCCGCCCCGGGCAGCCCCGCGCCGCCTCTGGCCACGACGGCGATCCAGCGCGTGGGCCAACTCGCCGCCCACGCCAGGGCGGTGGCGACCGGCATCGAGACCGGCGCGGCGACCAGCGCGAGCCAGCCCAGCACCACGACCGGCGCGACGGCGGGCTCCGCCAGCAAGTTGCACGGGATGGCCACGAGGCTGAGGCTCGACGCGAAGACGGTGACGACCGGCGCGCACACCAGATGGGCCGCCGCCGCCACCGCCAGCCCCTCGGCGAGCCGGGCGGGCACCCCGCGCCGCCGCAGCGCCAGGCTCCAGCCCGGCGCGACGGTGAGCAGGGCACCGGTCGCCAGCACGGAGAGCAGGAAGCCGAACGAACGGGCCAGCGCCGGGTCGTACAGCACCAGCAGCAGCACGGCCGCGGCCAGGGCGGGCAGCAGCGAACGGCGCCGCCCGGTGGCGACGGCCAGCAGCGCGATGCCGCCGCACACCGCCGCCCGCAGCACGCTGGGCTCCGGCCGGCACACCAGGAGGAACACCACGACCAGCCCGCCGCCCGCAGCGGCCGTTGCACGCAGCGGCAGCCCCAGGCGCCCGGCCAGCCCGCCCCGCTCCGCGCGCGACGCGGTGGCCGGTCGGCCGATCAACACCGCCAGCATGATGGCGAGATGGCTGCCGCTCACCACGATGGCGTGGGTCAGCCCCGTCGCTCGCACGGCCTCCATCAGCTCGGGCGGGATGCCCGAGTCGTCGCCGACGACCAGGGCGGGCAGCAGCGCCCGGGCGTCGCCCGGCAGCCCCTCGGCGGCCTCCCGCAGCCCGGCCCGCAGCCGCCCGGCGAACCGCTGCGGCCCGCTGGGTCCCCCGGCCACCTCCGGCGGCCCGGCCTCGCCCACCCGGAGCACGGCGGCGACCTCAGCCTCACGGCCGGGCAGCGGCGCCACCACCGCGGCCCGGACCCGCAGCCGGGTCGAGGGCAGCAACTCCCGCCACTCTCCCTGGCGTTCGGCCTCCTGACCGTCGACCTCGACCACCACCAGCACCGGGCTGCGGACGGCCCGCTCGGCGCCTCCGGCGCCGATCCGGGTCGCCTCGGCGGCCAGCACGACCGGCCCCGGCCCGCCACCCGGCCGCGACTCGGTGGCCCGGGGGTCGGCGGTGAGGGTGACCTCGGCAGTGACCCGCTGCCCGACCAGCCCCGGCAGCGGCCCGCCGCGCACCCCCGCCCGGTGCAGCCCGGCCGCCCCGGCGCCCGCCGCCGCGCACAGCAGCACCATGACGAAGGCCACCGCCACCGGCCGCACCGGCCGCGACCCCCCGGTCGGCCACCGGGCCCGGACCAGGACGGTCACCGCGGCGAGCAGGCAGAGGCCCACGCAGCAGGCGGTGACCCGCCCCGGCGCGCCCAGCGCCACGGCCGCCGCCGCCCAGGCCGCCACCGCGGGCGGCACCAGCCGCAGGTCACCGGGGAGCTTCTGCCTCGGATGCGCCGCGCCCAGCCGGTGGCCCGAGGCGGCGTGCACGGGATGCCGCCCGGCCGCCGGCCGGTCAGAGACTGACACGGTCCCTGATGTCGGCCAGCCTGCGCTCGCCGATCCCGGAGACCTCGCTGAGCTGGTCGACGGAGGTGAAGCCGCCGTTCTCCTCGCGATAACCGACGATGTGCTCCGCCAGCACCGGCCCGATGCCGGGCAGGGTCTGCAACTGCTCGGCCGTGGCCGCGTTCAGACTGACCAGGCCCCCGCCCGGCGCGCCGCCCAGGGCACCGCCCGCCGCCGTGTCCCCGGCCGGTGCGGCGAGCGCCTCGGCGCCGAACAGGATCTGCTCCCCGTCGACCAGGGGCCGGGCCCGGTTGAGTCCCAGGGTCTCCGCGCCCGGCTCGGCACCGCCCGCCGCCTCGATCGCGTCCGCCACCCGGGACCCGGCGGGCAGCGTGTAGAGACCGGGCTCGCGCACCTCGCCCGTCACGTCGACCACCACCTCGGCGGGCACCTCCGCCGACGGCGACGCGACGGGCGACGCCACGGCGGGCACCTCCCGCTCGGCGACGGGCACCGGCCGGGGCCGCCCCGTCCAGTAGTGATGAAGGGCGAACACGGCCGCCACCAGGAGCACCACGGACAGCGCGGCCAGCGTCCGCGCCTCCATCCCGCACCGCGACCGGACCCACGACGGCAGCCGCTCCCCCGCGGCCAGCCGCCCCCGCCGCCACAGGGACAGCCGCTCCCCGGGCTCGGCCGGCGTCTCCGCCACCTCCCCGGGGGACCGCGCCACCACCTCCCCGGGGGGCCGAGCCGCCGACGTCCCCGGCCCGCGCACCCGCTCCTCCCAGGCCGCCGGGGTCAGCTCGCCCGTCGTCCATGTCAGCCCCGCCGGGAACAGCACCGCCGCGCGCGTCCGCGTCAGCGCCGCCCGCGCCTCGCGGGCGCGCACCGGCCGGCGCCCCGGTCCTCTGCCGGCCGGGCCGGACCCGGCTCCCCGCCTGCCTACTCGCCTTGTCTCCATGCCTCTTGACGCTAGAGCCCGCCAACGCCCCACGGCGGCCCACGGCCGGATCTGTGGACAACCACGGCTCTGTGGAAAACTTCGTCACCGAGGTGAGTACACCTGGGCCCGAGGACTTGTGCGCCCCTCACACAAGGGCAGAGGATCGCTCCATGACCACGCACGCCGTCCGCCCCGACACCGAAGTCCGGTGTCCCACGGCGGTGTGGCGTGCCCTGATGGTCCTCCTCCTGCTCGGCGGAGCCCTGTTCCTGGCCGTCCTGTTCGCGGGATCGGCACACGCCGACGAGTCCGACGACCTGCCGCCCGCGCTGGTCACGGTGTGGGACGCGCCCGCGCCCGCGCCGCCGAAGGAGCCGGTGCCCGGCGCGGTCCGGTCCGCCACCGCGACGGAAGCCACCGACACGGCGGCCGAGCCGGTCCCCACGGCACCTGGCCCGGCGGAAGCCGACCCCACGGCACCTGGCCCGGCGGAAGCCGACCCCGCGGCACCTGGCCCGGCGGAAGCCGTGGAGGGGGCCCCGGACCGGGCCCCGGTCGAGTCATCCCTGCCCGGGATAGCGGACATAGCCCGGGTGGCCGAGGCGGCGCCCAGGGTGCTTGAGCCCGTGGTGACGAGCCTGACGGACCAGCTGCCGCCGGTGCGCGTCTCCCTGCCGTCCCCCTCCCCGCCCTCCGGGCAGGCACCGGCCGAGGCCGGCGACCGCGCCGAGGACCACGACACCGGCACTCCGGACGGCCGCGACCGGGCCGCCGCCGAGCGCACCGAGCGCGAGGACCGGTCCGGAGAGCCCGGATTCGGCCCACCGGTGCCCGACCCCGATCCGCTCGCCGAGCGGTCGTCCGCCGCCGAGCGGGCCACGGCCCCGCCGCCCGCCGCGACAGCCGGGCCCGGCGGCCCGGCAGGTGGCGACGGCCACCCGTCGCCGTTCCCCTCCCGGGACCACACCGCCGACCCCGGGCGGTGTGTCTGCGACCAGACCCCGCGCGGCGTCGACCAGCCGACCGCGCTGCCGACCGGCCACCCACTGCTCTCCGGTGAGGATCAGCCCCCCACGGGGCCGGACCACCCCCTGCGCGACCGCCCGCACGGCGTTCTGGCACTCCCGGGCTGACCCGGCACCACGCGCTCCTCGCGCGTGCGTTCCGATCACCATCAGCCCGAGAAGCAGGACAGAGAGCACATCAGATGTTCATATCCCGCGAAAATCCGGCGCACCGCCCCACTCTTGTGGAGGCGCCGTGAAGAAGTCCGCCGAGGAAGTCATCCACATACTGGTGGCCTACGACGCCACCCAATGCGCGCACGCGGCGGCCAGGATCGTCGGGTGCGACCCGAAGACCGTCCGCCGCTATGTGGCGGCCCGCGACACCGGCCGCCCGGTGGCCGCCCCCATCCGCCGCCCCCGGCTCACCGACATGTACGTGGAGAAGGTCGAGGAGTGGGTCGACCGCTCCCAGGGGCGCCTGAGCGCGGCCCGTGCCCATGAGCGCCTGCGGAGCCTGGGGTTCGACGGCACGGACCGCACCACCCGGCGCCTCGTGGCCGAGGCCAAGGCCCGATGGCGGGCCGGGGTCCGCCGCACCTACCGGCCATGGGTCCCTGAGCCCGGTCTGTGGCTGGAGTTCCGCTGGACCCAGGGCCCGACCGTGCCGGGCCCGGACGGGCAGCCGCGCCGGACGTCGCTGTTCCACGCCTGGCTGCCCTGGTCGCGATTCCGCGTCGTGATCCCGGCGTGGGACCGCACGCTCCCGTCGCTGGTCTGCTGCCTGGACACCGCGCTGCGCGCCATGGGCGGCGTCCCGGAGCACCTGCTGACGGCGCCCGGCGCCGGAATCGGCATCCGGCACTCCGACCTCGCCGAGGTCGGCCTGCACTACGGCGCCCAGGCTCGGGCGCGCGTTCCGTACAGCCCGGCCTCCATGGACGACGGCAGGTGGGCCGAGATCCGGATCGCGCCGGGCGACCTGGTGCCCATCGGCACCGATCTGCGCCAGCGCTACACCTCGTTCGGCGCGCTGCGCTCGGCCTGCGCGCTGTTCACCGAGCGGGTGAACAGCGGGAACGAGCGGATCACCATGGAGCGCCGCCGCCTGCGTCCGGTGCCGTCCGAGCCGTGCGCGCTCGCCCTCGGCCGGCGGCGGACGGTGGACGGCGACCGCGCCATCGCGTACGGGGCGCGGCGCTACCCGCTGCCGCCGAGCCTGGTCGGCCGCGACGTCTGGATCCGCGCGGTGGACGGGGAGCTCGTCGTCGTCGCCGACCTGGCCGGCCCGACCCGGCTGGCGGAGGTGGCACGCCACCGGCTGCCCGCCCGGACCGCGCGGGAGCGGATGTCCCGCGTGGGCTGAGGGCGCGGGCCGGCCGCCGGACCTCCGGCGGCCGGCCCGCCCGGGCTCACCTCGGTGAGACGACCACGCCCAGCAGTCCGGGGCCGGTGTGCGCGCCGAGCACCGCGCCCACCTCACTCACGTGCAGCTCCGCGAGCCCCGGCAGGCGCCGACTGAGCCGCTCGGCCAGTTGGGCCGCCCGTTCTCCCGCCGCCACGTGGTGCACCGCGATGTCGACGGGTCCCGCTCCCGCGTGGTCGACCGCCAGCTCCTCCAGCCGCGCGATGGCCTTCCCCGCCGTCCGCACCTTCTCCCGCAACTCGATGCGGCCCTCGGTCAGTTCGAGCAGTGGCTTGACCGCGAGCGCCGAGCCGAGCAGCGCCTGTGCGGCGCCGATCCGGCCGCCGCGCCGCAGATGTTCCAGGGTGTCGACGTAGAAGTAGGCACGGGTGGCCTCGGCCCGCTTCACCGCGCCCGCCACCGCCTCGTCCAGCGTGCCGCCGACCGCCGTCACCTCGGCCGCAGCCAGCACGGCGAAACCCAGCGCCATCGCGACCATCCCGCTGTCCACCACCCGCACCGGCACCGGCGCCGCACGCGCCGCGACCACCGCCGCGTCGTAGGTGCCGGAGATCTCCGAGGACAGATGCAGCGAGACGATGCCCGTCGCGCCCGCCTCGGCCGCCGCCCGGTAGGCCGCCGCGAACATCGACGGCCCCGGCCGCGACGTCGTCACCGGCTGCCGCTGCCGCAGCGCCTGCTCCAGCCTCCGCCCCGCCTCCTCGGTGCCGTCCTCCAGCGCCTCCCGGCCCAGCACCACCGTCAGCGGCACCACCCGGATCGCGTGGCTCTCGATCGCCGCCCGCGGCAGGTAGGCCGTGGAATCGGTGACGATGACGAGAGAGCGGGACATAGAACGGAGACTAGCGGAGCCGTCCCCGGCCCCCGGCAGAGCACCGGCCCGGACGCGCGTCCGGCATGTGACGGACGCCGCCGGTAAAAGCCCAACTCCCCACACCGCACGGCGACGCGGGCCGTCCCGGACGGGCTCAGTCCGCGTCCTCGACCGCCTTGCGCTCGGCCGCCCGCTCGGCCGCCCGCTCGGCCGCTCGATCCGCCGCCCGATCGGCTGGCGGGTCGGTCACCGGCGACCAGTGCCGCAGCGCGTTCGACTCGAGCGCGATCTGCTGGTGCAGGGAGTCCAGGCCCGCGGTGCCGTCGTGACGCGCCCGGTCCTGGGCGGCCTGGCGCAGCGAGTCCGCGGACGAACGGATACGCTCCGCCCGCCGCCGCAGATCCGGCAGGCGGGCGGCGACACGGGCCCGGTCGGGCTCGGCCGCCATCAGCAGGGCCAGCTCGCCGTCCAGCCGCTCCCCGTGCTCGGCGAGCTGGTCCAGCAAACCCAGGGCCTCGCGCAGCGCCGGATCCCGCTCGGCGCCCGCGAGCAGCGTGCCGCGCGTGCTGTCCAGCGAGCTCCGCAGCTCCCGGCGCATCCGCGCCATCTCACCCACCACGCCCGGCTGGGCGGCCCGCGCGGTGAGCGCGGCGTCGGTCAGCGTGCGACGCACCTCCCGCCGGGCGCGCGTGATGCCGCGTCTGGCGGCGCGCACACCGCGCACCACCACCGCGACGAAGACGCCGAACACGACCAGGGACAGCGCGAGCAGAGCGATAGCTATCTCCATGAATCCCCAGAGTAGGTCCCCAACGGCCGGATCACGCGGGCACGATGTTGACCAACTTCGGCGCCCGCACGATGACCTTGCGGATCGCGGCGCCGCCCAGCGCCTCGACCACAGCCACGTCGGCCAGCGCCAGCGCCTCCAACTCCGCCTCGGACACGGTCGGCGCGACCTCCAGCCGAGCGCGGACCTTGCCCCTGACCTGCACCACGCACGTCACCGACTCGTCCACCACATAGGCCGGATCGGCCACCGGGAACGCCTCGCCGGTGACGCTCTCCCCGTGGCCCAACCGTCGCCACAGCTCCTCCGCGATATGCGGCGCCAGCGGCGCGATCAGCAGCACCAGCGTCTCCGCCGCCGCCCGCGGCACCCGCTCGATCTTGGTGACATGGTTGTTCAGCTCGGTGATCTTGGCGATCGCCGTGTTGAAGCGCAGCTGCTCCAGATCCTGGGTGACGCCGTCGATCGCCTTGTGCATGGCACGCAGCGTCACCTCGTCCGGCTCATCCCCGACGACCGTGACCTCGCCCGTCGCCTCGTCCAGCACGTTGCGCCACAGCCGCTGCAGCAGCCGGTACTGGCCGACGACCGCCCGGGTCTCCCAGGGCCGCGACACGTCCAGCGGCCCCATCGCCATCTCGTACAGCCGCAGCGTGTCGGCCCCGTACGCGGCGAAGATCTCGTCCGGCGCGACCACGTTCTTCAGCGACTTGCCGATCTTGCCCAGCTCGCGGGTGACCGGCTGCCCCTCGTACAGGAACGCGCCGTCCCGCTCCTCGACCTCGGCCGCCGGCACCGGGAAGCCGCGGCTGTCCCGGTAGACGTACGCCTGGATCATGCCCTGGTTGAACAGCTTGTGGTAGGGCTCGGCCGACGAGACGTGGCCCAGGTCGAACAGGACCTTCTGCCAGAAGCGTGCGTACAGCAGGTGCAGCACGGCGTGCTCCGCGCCGCCCACGTACAGGTCGACGCCGCCGGTGGACATGCCCTCGCGCGGCCCCATCCAGTACCGCTCGATCTCGGGGTCGACCAGCTTCTCGTCGTTGTGCGGGTCCAGGTAGCGCAGTTGGTACCAGCACGAACCCGCCCAGTTGGGCATGGTGTTGGTCTCCCGGCGGTACCGCTTGGGCCCGTCGCCCAGGTCCAGGGTGACGTGGACCCACTCCTCGTTGCGCGACAGCGGCGTCTCCGGCCGCGTGTCGGCGTCCTCCGGATCGAACGTCCGCGGCGAGTAGTCGTCGATCTCCGGCAGCTCCAGCGGCAGCAGCTCCTCGGGCAGCGCGTGGGCGACGCCGTCCTCGTCGTAGACGATGGGGAACGGCTCGCCCCAGTACCGCTGGCGGCTGAACAGCCAGTCGCGCAGCCGGAAGTTGACGGTGCCCTCGCCCAGACCGCGCTCCTCCAGCCAGGAGTTGACGCGCGCCTTGGCCTCGGAGACGGTCAGCCCGTCCAGACTCAGCCCCTCGGCCGCCGAGTTGACGATGCGCGCGTCCTTGGAGTTGAACGCGTCCTCCCACATCGCCGGGTCCGTGCCGCGTCCGTCGTCCGGCTCCACGACGCACCGCATCGGCAGCTCGAAGGCCCGCGCGAACACGAAGTCCCTGCTGTCGTGCGCCGGAACGGCCATGATGGCGCCGGTGCCGTAACCCAGCAGCACGTAGTCGGCGATGAACACCGGAACGCGCTCGCCGTTGACCGGATTGACGGCGAACGCGCCGGTGAAGACGCCGGTCTTCTCCTTCGCGTCCGCCTGCCGCTCCACGTCCGACTTGGTGGCGGCCTGCTTGCGGTACGCCGCGACCGCGTCGGCCGGGGTGGCGTGCCCGCCCGTCCACACCGCGTGCGTGCCCTCAGGCCAGGCGGCCGGGACGACGGCGTCGATCAGCTGGTGCTCGGGCGCCAGCACCATGTAAGTGGCGCCGAACAGCGTGTCCTGCCGGGTGGTGAAGACGGTGACGGTGCTACCGTCGCCCTCCTCCCCGACCCGGAAGCCGATCCGGGCCCCCTCGGAGCGGCCGATCCAGTTCCGCTGCTGCAGCTTGATGGCCTCGGGCCAGTCCACAGTCTCCAGGTCGTCCAGCAGCCGGTCGGCATAGGCGGTGATCCGCATGTTCCACTGCCGCAGCTTGGCCTTGAACACCGGGAAGTTGCCGCGCTCGGAACGGCCGTCGGCCGTCACCTCCTCGTTGGCCAGCACGGTGCCCAGGCCGGGACACCAGTTGACCGGCGCGTCGGAGGCGTAGGCCAGCCGGTACCCGCTCAGCACGTCGGCGCGCTCGACGGCGGTCAGCTCACTCCACGGCCGGCCGTCGGGCGTGGCCCGCTCGCCCGCCTCGAACCGCGCGATCAGCTCGTCGATGGGCCGCGCCCGGTCGGCGTCCCGGTCGTACCAGGAGTTGAAGATGCGCAGGAAGATCCACTGCGTCCAGCGGTAGTAGTCCGCGTCGATGGTGGCGAACGAGCGCCGCTGGTCGTAGCCCAGGCCCAGCCGCCGCAACTGGGTCTTGTACGTCCTGATGTTCGCTTCGGTGGAGACCCGCGGATGCGTGCCGGTCTGCACCGCGTACTGCTCGGCGGGCAGCCCGAAGGCGTCGAACCCCAGGGTGTGCAGGACGTTGTGCCCGGTCATCCGCTGGAAGCGGGCGTAGACGTCGGTCGCGATGTACCCCAGCGGATGCCCCACGTGCAGCCCGGCGCCCGACGGGTACGGGAACATGTCCATGATGAACTTCTTGGGCCGGGCGGCCTGCTCCGGATCGTCCGCCAGATCCCCGATCGGGTTGGGCGTCTCGTACGTGCCGTGCCGCTCCCAGTAGTCCTGCCAGCGAGCCTCGATGTCCGCGGCCAGGGCGGCGTCGTACTTGTGTGTCTCGCTCATCGTCTTCGAACTCCATGGGTCGTCTCTGCCACGCAATGAAAAAACCCCTCACACAGGAGGGGATGGCCGCGCTGGCGTCGTGTCCGACGTTCGTCAGCGCGGCCGCGTAAGCAGAAGGCGTACGGCACGCATGCCGACAGGGTAGCGCACTGCCCGAAACCGCCCCCACCGAACAGACCGGGCCCCGCCATGCGAGGCGAAGCCGAGCGGAAACAACAAGAGCGAGGCCGCTCGCGCTTTCCCGGCACACGCCCCGCCCCCACCCCCCGGGGGGCGCGGGTGGCGAAGCCCCCGCCATGCGAGGCGAAGCCGAGCAGAAATGACAAGAGCGAGGCCGCTCGCGCTTTCCCGGCACACGCCCCGCCCCCACCCCCCGGGGGGCGCGGGTGGCGAAGCCCCCGCCATGCGAGGCGAAGCCGAGCAGAAATGACAAGAGCGAGGCCGTTCGCGCTTTCCGCGAACACACCTCGCCTCTCGATCTTGTGGAGCTAAGGAGAATTGAACTCCTGACCTCTTGCATGCCATGCAAGCGCTCTACCAACTGAGCTATAGCCCCTTGTCGCGACGCTTTGGGCTTTCCCTTCCGGGCTTTCCCTCGGCGGCGATGCCTACTGTACACGCCCCCTGGGCTCGTTTGCCAAATCGGTTCCGGCCGGGGTCAGACGCTCGCGAACGAGTAGAAACGCTTCAGCGCGCAGTGCTCGTCCAGCAGCCGGCCGTAGATCGGCTCGCCCTCCAGCTCGCGGTACACCTCGATCGGGTCGCCCTTTATGATCAGCGCCCGCGCGCACTCCACACACCAGTACTGGTAAGCCACGTTGACGGGTTGCAGGTCGCGGACGATGGGCGTACCCGCTCCGCACCAGTCGCACTTTCTGCTGTGTGCACCCATGCGCCTATCAGCTCCACCCTCGGTTGTGGGCCGTGCACACGAGGCATACCCCTCCGTCGAGTCGGTGATCACAACCGGGAGGTCCCGCTCCCGGCGTAGTGACGATTCTGCCATGGCAGGAGCCTGCGGATAAGCCTTGTGATCCCGCCTCCGCACCAAGGGAGACGGGATCGATACACAGGGCTCAGCGGGTCTTCGCGCGGTTCAGCGCCCCGGCCGCCACACCCGCCGCGGCCGTCACACCGAGCACGAGCGTTGTCACCCACAGTCCGTCCGCCGACGACAGCGTGCTCTCCGTCCGGTTGAGGTAGAGCGTGCCGAACGTCGCGATGCCCACCAGCATGCCCAGCTGTGTCATCATCGCCGTCACCCCGCTCGCGTCGGCCGCGTCCTCCGGCCGGACCGAGGCCAGCGAACGGGTCAACGTCGGGCTGTAGGCCAGCGCGTTGGCCGCGCCGTTCACGCCGAACGCCACCAGCGCCACCGGCCCCACGTCGTCGCCGTCGCGCAGCGCGAGGCCCATCACCAGGATCGCCAGGGCGGAGACCGCGAACCCACCGGGCACCAACAGGCCGTGCCAGCGCCCCGGTATGCCGCGCCACATCAGCGAGACGGCGCCGAACGTGACGGCGGTGGGGATGAAGATCAGCCCGGCGTGCAGCGGGCCGTATCCCAGCGCCGCGCCCGCCTCCGCCCCCTGGAGGTGCAGCGACAGGGCGAACATGACGCCGCTGTTGGTCGCCATCACCAGGAAGATCCGGACGGCGGCCAGCGGCATGCCGGGGCTGCCGAGCACCCGGGGCGAGATCAGCGGGGCCCCACCGCGCCGCGCGAGCCGCAGCTCGTAGGTGACGAACAGCGCCACCAGCACCGCGCTGGCCGCCAGCGAGAGCCAGCACCACAGCGGCCAGTCCTCTTCCTGGCCGAGCACCAGCGGGATGGTGAACAGCATGACGGCGGCGGTCAGCAGCGTCAGCCCCGGCAGGTCGAGGGAGCGGGCCCGCTCGGTGCGCGCCGGGCGGTCCAGCGGCACGACCCGCAGGCCGAAGAAGAGCAGCGCCGCGCCGATCGGCACGTTGACCAGGAAGATCGGGCGCCAGCCCCAGCCGAACAGGTCGGCGTCGATCAGCGCGCCGCCCGCGATCTGGCCGGCGGCGGCGCCGGTCGCGATCACCGCCGAGTAGAGGGTGAGCGCTCTGGCCCGCGCGGTGCCGGTGAAGGTGCGCTGGATGAGGCTGAGCACCTGCGGCAGCATCATCGAGGCGCCGGCGCCCTGGAGGAAGCGGAAGGCGATCAGCTGCCCGGTGCCGACAGCCAGGCCGCAGGCGAGCGAGGCGAGGGTGAAGAGTGCCAGCCCGCCCAGGAGCAGACGCCCGGGACCGTACCGGCCGCCGAGCCGGGCGCCGGTGATGAGCAGGACCGCGTAGGAGATGGTGTAGCCGGCGATGACGAGCTGCAACTCGCCGCCGGAAGCGTGGAGATCGGACTGGATCGTGGGTGCGGCGACGTTGACGATGAAGACGTCGAGCAGTGCCATGAACAGTCCGGCGAGGACGATGGTCAGCAGCCAGCCCGGCCGTCCGGCCGGACGGCCCCCCGTGGCCCGCCCGGCCGGCGTGATCGTCGATGTCGTGGTCATGCCCACCAGCGTGCGCCCGACGCGATACCGGTAACGAGAGCCCCTCGATACTGGTATTGACAGCACCTGGCAGCCGGTGCCGGGGAACGGCAAGGTGGGAGACGTGACGACCATGACGCCCGTGACGCGCGGTACGGCGAGCGACCGCCGCAGGCTGGAGCTGGCCGCCTTCCTGCGCGGCAGGCGGGCCCGCATCACCCCCGCCGATGTCGGCATGCCGCCCGGCCTGCGCAGACGCACGCCCGGCCTGCGCCGCGAAGAGGTCGCGCAGCTCGCGGGCGTGGGCATCACCTGGTACACGTGGCTGGAGCAGGGCAGACCGATCAACGCCAGCGCGCAGGTCCTGGACGCGATCGCCCGCACGCTGCGGCTGGACGCCGTCGAGCGCGAGCACCTGTACCACCTGGCCGAAGTGCCCTGCGTCCCCGGGCCCGAGGACGGCACACCGGGCGTGGACACCGTCGACGACGGCATGCGGGTGGTGCTCGACGCCCTCAATCCGCTGCCCGCCGTCGTCTACAACGCGCGCTACGACGTGCTGGGGAACAACGCCACCTACCGGGCGCTCTTCCCCGACGCTTACCAGAGACGGCACGGACCGCGGAATGTGCTGTGGACGCTGTTCACCACGGATCCCGTGCGGTGCCCGGTCGTCCTGCGGGAGCACGAGCTGAAGATCATGGTCGCCACCCTGCGGGCCTCCTACGGCAGCCACGTCGGGGAGCCGGCCTGGGAGTCATTCGTCCGCGAACTGTGCGCGGCGAGCCCGGAGTTCGCCGCGATGTGGGCCAGCGGCGACGTCGCGCCGCCCGGACCGCGGGTGAAGACCTTCCGGCACCCGGACATCGGGGAGATCCGGCTGTGCTCGCAGTCCCTGTCCGTCAACGGCATGCCGGATTCCCGGCTGGTCGTGTACACCCCGGGCGACGAGGAGAGCCGGCGGTACGTCGAGTCGCTCGCCGCCGGGGCCGACCCGCTCTAGACGTCGTCGCCGATGACGGGCTCGGGCAGCGAGCTCGCGTTGTGCTCCAGCAGCCGCCAGCCGCGCACGCTCTCGCCGAGCACCGACCAGCAGCAGTTGGACAGCCCGCCCAGCGACTCCCAGCTCCCCGGGGGCAGCCCGAGCAGCCGGCCGATGGTGGTGCGGATGGCCCCGCCGTGGCTGACGACGACCAGCGCCCGGCCGGGCGGCAGCTTCTCCGCCGTGCGCTCGATGAGCGGTGCCGCGCGGTCCGCGACCTCCGTCTCCAGCTCGCCGCCCCCGCGCCGCACCGGCTCACCGCGCTTCCACGCCGCGTACTCGTCGCCGAAACGGGCGATGATCTCCTCGTGGGTGAGCCCCTGCCAGGCGCCCGCATACGTCTCCCGCAGCGCCTCGTCATAGGTGACGTCGAGCCCGGTCACCTCCGCCAGCTCGGCGGCCGTGTCCCGCGTGCGGCGCAGATCGGAGGAGACGATGGCGAACGGGTCGAGGCGGGCCAGCTGCCCGGCGGCGCGGCGCGCCTGGGCCCGGCCGATGTCGGTCAGCTCGATGTCCGTGGTGCCCTGGAACCGGTTCTCCAGGTTCCACGGCGTCTGACCGTGCCGCCACAGCACGATCCGGCGGACGCCGTTCGCGCCGCTCAGCGCCGCTCACCGCCCTCGCCGACCTCCACCGCGTGCTCGGCGGCGCGGCCCCGGGTGGCCTGGGCGTCCTCGGGCAGCTCCAGCAACGGGCAGTCCTTCCACAGGCGCTCCAGCGCGTAGAACACCCGCTCCTCGGCATGCTGCACATGCACCACGACGTCGACGTAGTCCAGCAGGACCCAGCGGCCCTCCCGCTCGCCCTCGCGGCGGACCGGCTTGATGCCCAGCTCCTTGGACAGCCGCTCCTCGATGCCGTCGACGATCGCCTTGACCTGGCGGTCATTGGGAGCGGAGGCCAGCAGGAAGGCGTCGGTGATGGCCAGGACGTCACTGACGTCGTAGGCGATGATGTCGTGCGCGAGCTTGTCGGCGGCGGCCTGGGCGGCGACCTCGATCAGCTCGGTGGCGCGGTCCGTGGCGGTCACAGGTGCAGCAATCTCCTCGATGTCGCGGGCGGGGGCCCGTCCGTGCTGTCCAGGGTCTCACGCCGCGCCGACCCTCACTCCCCAAAATCCTCGCCCAGGGTGATCGTCACATCGGCATTGCCCGCACCTTCACCCTGGGTGACGGCCTCCTCGGACAGGCCCAGCGTCCTGGCCACCTCGACGGCGGTCCCCCGGTGCGCCTCGTCCGCGTACACCACCGACGACTCGGCGCTCGTCTCGCCCGCCGCGCGGCTGTCGACCACGCTGAAGCCACCGTTGACCAGGGTGACCCTCGCCTGCTCGGTCGAGCCCTGGCCGCCACCGGCGTCCCGGATGCCGACCCGTGGCGCCGCGCCCGGGGCGGCGTCGCTGACGGTGCCGCCCAGCACGTCCGCCACGAGCCCGTCCGCGGTCTCGTCACTGAGGGTCCCGCCCTCCTCGACGGGGAGCTGCTCCGTGGTGTATTCGCCCGCCTCCGCGTAACCGGCGAGCCGGGCGAGGCTGGCGCCGAGCTCCTCCTCGGTCAGCGAGGGGTCGGTGATCTGGGAGAGCGCCTGCACGATCCGGACGGCGCCGCCCTCGGTGTCCGGCATCCTCTCCAGAACCGCCCGCATCACCTGGCCGAACCGCGCGAGCTGCGCGCTCTGCGGCTCGTCCTCGGCCCGGTAGGTGGCGTAGGCGACGGCGGCCCCGCCGTCCAGCGCGACGTCCTCGCCGAGCGGGACCAGCGGTCCCTCGCGCGCCTCGCCTCCCTCGCCTTCATCGTCTCCCTCGCCCGCCTCGCCCGCCTCGTCCGGCACCTCGGTGTCGGTGGTGAGGGTGATGCCGCCGACCAGGTCGACCAGGTTCTCCAGGTAGGGGGTGTCCAGCCGCCAGGTGCCCTTGATATCGGCGCCGAGCAACCCGCCGACGGCCTCCCGCACGGATCCGGCGGCCTCGTCGAGAACGGCCTGGCCGAGCGTGGTGGGGCCGTTGTCGGGGGTCACGGCCAAGTCGTTGGGGAGCAGCAGCATGGTGCCCGCCGAGGTGGTCTCGTTGGCGACCAGCAGGGCGGTGGCGGTCTCGTCGGAGTCGAGCTGGCGCAGGTGGACCACGATCACGTCGCGCTCCTGGGCCTCGGCGGAGGTCCCGGCGCCGCCGGCACCGGGCACGAACGGCAGCCGGTCGGTGGCCCACAGATACCCGGCGCCGCCGAGCAGTGCCAGGACCAGCACCACGGCGAGCAGCCGGCGCCGGTTCCGGCCGCGCCGCTTGGCCTCCTCGCGGCGCTCGGTGCGGCTCTCGGTGAACTTCAGCCAGTCGATGACGTCTTTTGACTCCTCGTCGGGCTCGTCGACGAAGGAGAACTGCTCGGTCTGGTAGTCGTCGTCCGGCGGCTGTCTGGGCGGCGGCACGGCCCCCGGCTGCTCGGCGGGCTCGGGCGGCGCCGACTCGGCGGCGGCGGGCTGCCCGGCGGGCTGCCCGGCGGTGCCGTAGTCGTAGCCGTAACCCGCGTAGACGTCCGTGGCGGGCGGTTGCTGCGCCGTACCGTACTCGTACCGCTGCCGCTGGTGGGCGTCCGGGTGGCCCGTGGCGTACGCGCCGTACCCGTAGCTCTCGTGCGCGGCGGGCTGCTCCCGCTGCTGTTCCTGTTCCTGTTGCTGTTCCTGTTGCTGTTCCTGTTGCTGTTCCTGCTGTCCCCGCTGCTGCTGGGGAGGGGCCGGCATGTAGAGCGGGCGCCCGTATTCGTCGTATCCGTAGACCTGCCCGTACGGATCCTGTCGGTCGTTCACAGTGCCGCCCTTCAAGCCCGCTCAGCGTGTGGGTTCGGTGAGGTCCCGGTACAGCGCACGCTTGTTGATGTAGCGCACGACCCCGTCGGGCACCAGATACCAGACAGGATCGCCGCGGGCGACCCGTTCGCGGCAGTCCGTGGAGGAGATCGCCAGCGCGGGCACCTCCACCAGCGACACGCCGCCCTGCGGCAGGCCCGGGTCGGCGAGGACGTGGCCCGGCCGGGTCACCCCGATGAAGTGCGCGAGCGAGAAGAGCTCGGCGGCGTCGCGCCAGCCCAGGATCTGGGCCAGCGCGTCGGCGCCGGTGATGAAGAACAGGTCCGCGTCCTCGTGTTCGGCGCGCAGCTCCCGCAGGGTGTCGATCGTGTACGTCTTGCCGCCGCGGTCGATGTCGATCCGGCTGACGGAGAACTGCGGATTCGACGCCGTCGCGATGACCGTCATCAGATAGCGGTCCTCGGGCGGGGACACGGACCGGTGCCCCTTCTGCCAGGGCTGCCCGGTCGGCACGAAGATGACCTCGTCGAGGTGGAAGCGTGCGGCCACCTCGCTGGCGGCGACCAGGTGCCCGTGGTGGATCGGGTCGAAAGTCCCGCCCATCACGCCCAGCCGCCGCTTGGCGTGGCCTATCTTCTCGCGCATGCGCCGACCTTAGCGGTCGCGGTTGAGCCGCGTCGTGATCCAGAGCAGAAGAAGCAGGGCGGCGAAGGCGCCACCGCCGACGGCGTAGGCGTTGAGCGTGCTCTCGTGACCGCCCTCCTCGGCGAGGGTGCGCAGGG
This sequence comes from Streptomyces sp. NBC_01803, assembly GCF_035917415.1. Taxonomy (NCBI): domain Bacteria; kingdom Bacillati; phylum Actinomycetota; class Actinomycetes; order Kitasatosporales; family Streptomycetaceae; genus Streptomyces; species Streptomyces sp. NBC_01803. The sequence continues at coordinate 4,366,732 of NZ_CP109073.1, read as the reverse complement.
CCGAGGCGGCGGGCGAAGCGGTGAGGTGGGTCATCGCGAACCTATCCGGGAACGGGACGGCATGGACTCGGTGCCTGTCATCGTATGCGGACCCGTCCGCGACAGCCTCCCGCCCCCACGCTCGCGCGCGCGGCCCGCCGGTCAGCGGCCGTCCGGGGTCGGCATTCCCCCGGCCGGGAAGCTGCCGCACGGCGCGGGCCGATGCTCCTCCAGCACGTACGGATCGAAGCCCGCGGACGGCGGCAGCGAGGCGCGTTCCCCGGCGAGCAGCGGGGTGAGCACGGCGGAGGTGTCGGCGCCGCAGTCCATCGGCCCGGCCACGGTCTCCGTCTGCCGCAGCACCACGTCGCGGTCGCGCAGCTCCTCCTTGCCGAACTGGAGCCGCACCAGCCGCCGCACGGTGAACAGCGCCGCCTCGGTGTCCAGGGCGCCCGGCGGACGCAGCGCGTAGACGAAGACGTGGCGGCCGTCGACCTGGAGGATGTCCTCGGTGACCTGGGTGAACGTGAAATCACCGGCCACCCGCACCTGCGGGTCGGCGAGCAGGGCCTCGTCGGCGTCGAAACGGATCAGCCAGTCCGTGGCGTCCGAGTGCGGATCCCGCCCGCCCACGGCGCTGTCGAACTGCCGCTGCTGCTCGGCGCCGAGCAGCTCGCGCACCGGCGCGGTGGTCGCCCCGGCGAGCACGTTGGGGGTGAGCGCGCTGGCCACCACGTACTCCTTGGCGAGGGTCAGCGCGGTGAGGACCTGCTCGCGCGAGAAGTCCGCCGTCTGCCGCGGGTCGGGCAGGCGCACTCCCCCGGCCCCGGCGCCGTAGTCGTCGGCCGGGCTGCTCGCGTACAGCTCGGCGGCGTCGGCGGACCCGGGCACCTCGCCCCCTGGGGCGAGCGCGACCAGGCTCCCGGCCGGCGGATCGGCGTGAAGGGCGCGATCGACCTCGTACGGATTGTTGGCGCCCAGAAAGATCGCGGCGGCGAACGCCATCAGGACGATCAGCCCCAGCGCGAAGCCCTGCTTCGGCACCGTCCTGCCGAAGCCGTGCCCCGATGCGGCCGGTCGTCTTCGGACGGCCGTGGTGTGATCCTCAAGCCGCTCCTGCGCGGAGAATTCCTCCAGGCGCGCAGCTCTGACGAACGACTCGTCGAAGACGGTCGATTGATATTCCTCGTCCCCGGCTCCCGGAGTGCCCCCGGGAGTCCCTTCTGGAGGGTCGGTCCGCCCGGCCACCCTTTTAGCGTAGGTCGCGGACCCAGGCGTAAACAGACCTCCCGGGCAGGCAATTTCACCGTTCCCGTGCGATGTGCGTACCGCGCGCGGCCCCAACGCCCGTACGGCACGGGCGGCCAGGGAGCTGGAGGGACGGGAAGGATCAGGGGGACCCGGGGGGACCGGAACCGCTAGGGTCCGCCGTCCGGTCCGTTGTCCGCGGACTCCACGTCCTCCGTGGTCCGGCCGCCGCCGTCGCCGTCCGACTCGCTGGCCGGGGCGGGCGGGCCGGGAACCCGGGGCTGGGCGGCACCGGCGCGCTGGATGGCTATGAGCGCGAAGGCGATGACGCTGATGCCCATCACCATGGCCAGCACACAAGCCACGGGGCGCTGCCAGCGGCCTGGCGCGCCGCCCAGACCGCCGCGCGGTCTCGGGGCGGGCCGCCAAGCCGCCGGGGGCGGCTGGGCCTCCCGGCCGCCGGGGCCGCGTATCCCGTCCGCGCCATAGCCGCCGTACGCGGTGAACGAGCCGAACGTCGGCCTGTCCTCGTCGTCCTCGTCCGGCAGATAGCGGGTGTAGTCGGAGCGGTCGAACCGCCCCTCGTCGTCCACGTCGTCGTCACCGTCGAAGCCGCCCAGCCCGTCGGAGGCGCCGGGGTCCAGGTCGGGGTCCCGGTAGAACCCGACTTCTCCGCCGGCTTCGGACTCGGCACGCTCCATCGCCGCGTAGAGGATCCGCTCGGCCGCGGTGGGCTCGTGGATCCGGGCGGCCTCGACGAACGCCTCGTCGAGCACCACGGAGGCGAACGCCTCCTCGGCTGCCCCGAGGTCATGGCTGTCGGGCCCTTCACCGTTCGGGAACGGCTGGCCCCCCACGTCGTCCGGCACGCTTCCCAGCGTAGGCGCAATGAGTCCGCAGGGGGAGGGCCATCCGGATATCGCTGCCGGACCGGACATCAGTCCCGGAGGTGACCGTCCCCGGTGACCACGTAGGTGGTGGAGGTGAGCTCCGGCAGGCCCATCGGTCCCCGGGCGTGCAACTTCTGCGTGGAGATGCCGATCTCGGCGCCGAAGCCGAACTGCCCGCCGTCCGTGAAACGGGTGGAGGCGTTCACCATCACGGCCGAGGAGTCCATCAGCGAGACGAAACGGCGGGCGGCGGACGTGTCCTTGGTGACGATCGCCTCCGTGTGGCCCGACGCCCAGCGGCGGATGTGCGCCGCCGCCGCGTCCAGGTCGGGCACCACGGCGGCGGCGATGTCGTAACTCAAGTACTCCGTCGCCCAGTCCTCGTCGGTCGCCGCGGTCACCTCGGTGCCCGCCGCCCGGCCGGCCGCGCGCCACGCCTCGTCGCCGTGCACGGTGACCCCGGCGGCGGTGAGCGCGGCGAGCGCGCGTGGCAGGAAGCGGTCGGCGATCCCGGCGTGGACGAGAACGGTCTCCGCCGCGTTGCACACGCTGGGCCGCTGGGCCTTGGAGTTGACGAGGATGTCCACCGCCATCTCCAGGTCGGCCGACTCGTCCACGTACACATGGCAGTTGCCCACGCCGGTCTCGATGACGGGGACCGTCGACTCGTTCACCACGGTCTGGATCAGCGAGGCCCCGCCACGCGGGATCAGCACGTCGACCAGGCCGCGGGCGCGCATCAACTCGTGCACCGCCTCCCGGCCCTCGCCCGGCACCAACTGCACTGCGTCGGCGGGCAGTCCGGCCTTCTCGACGGCGTCCCTGAGCACGCCGACCAGCGCTGTGTTGGAGGCATACGCGGAGGAAGAGCCGCGCAGCAGCACGGCGTTGCCCGACTTCAGGCAGAGCGCTGCGGCGTCCACCGTCACGTTGGGCCGGGCCTCGTAGATGATGCCGACGACACCGAGCGGGACCCGGACCTGCCGCAGCTCCAGGCCGTTCGGCAGCGTGGAGCCGCGCACCACCTCGCCGACCGGATCGGGCAGCGCCACCACGTCGCGCACGTCGGCGGCGATCGCGGCGACGCGCCGCGGGGTGAGCGTGAGCCGGTCCACGATCGACTCGGCGGTGCCGGCCGCGCGGGCCTTGACGATGTCCTCGGCGTTGGCCGCGACCACCTCGTCGGCGCGCGCCTCCAGGGCGTCGGCGATGGCCACCAGCGCCGCGTCCCGCGCCGAGCGGGGCAGCGGCGCCAGCGCGGCGGCGGCTTCCTTGGCCCGGCGTGCGGTGGCGAGGACGGGAGAGGTGCCGATGGGGTGTGCGGGACTGCTCATGTCATCAAGCGTAGCCGCCGTCCGGCGGACCCCGGAACGGGCTCGGAGCGGGCACGGACCGGTGCCCCGAGCGGCATGGACCAGTGCCCCGAACGGGCGCGGACCGGTGCCCCGAACGGGCGCGGCACCGGCTCAGAACGGGTGCACGCCCACCGGAACGGCCGGCGGCGGACCGTACCCCTCGGCGACCCGCTGGTGGTACGTCTCCCGGCCGATGACCTCCAGACCGACGATCTCCCAGGGCGGCAGCTGCGCGGTGCGCCGGTGCTCGCCCCACAGCCGCAGCGCGACGGCCGCCGCGTCGTGCAGGTCCCGCGCCTCCTCCCAGTACCTGATCTCGGCGTGGTCGTGGGCGTAGCGGCTGGTCAGGAGGAACGGGTGGTCGTTGGCGAGCTTCTCCAGGGCGCGCCTGACGTCCGTCAGCGGCGCGGCCTCGCCCGCCACGCTGAGCGTGATGTGCCACAGTCGCGGGGTCTCGCGGGTGGGCTCCTCGCGCGGCTGCGCTCCCCCGGAGGGTCCGACGCTGGCCAGTCGTCTCACCGGTGGCCTCCTGACATGGTGCTGGTGCGGTGCGGGTACGGGACTCGGTGCGGGCGCGACATCACTCAAAAGTTGACCAGCTCGCGCGCGACGGCGCGGCCGTTTCCCGGAACCTTCCGTGGAAAGACTGGTCTTTCACAGCTCCGGCACCGGTCCGGCCGCGCCCGTCGCGAGGCTCGCCCCATGGACTATGCCCGCAACAGCACCAGGTCATCGCGGTGTACGACTTCTCTTTCGTAGGCCGGGCCGAGCTCGCGGCCCAGCTCGTGGGTGGAACGGCCGATCAGTCGCGGGATCTCCGCGGCGTCGAAGGTGACCAGCCCGCGCGCCACCGGACGACCCGATTCGTCGCGCAGCTCGATCGGATCACCGGCCACGAAGTCGCCCTCCACACCGGTGATCCCGGCCGGCAGCAGGGAGCTGCCGCGCTCGGTGATGGCCCGCACGGCCCCGGCGTCGAGCGTGACCGAGCCGCGCGGGGCGGAGGCGTGGGCCAGCCACAGCAGCCGGCCGGCCGACCGGCGCCCGGTGGCGTGGAAGTACGTCCCGGCGGCGGACGAGCCCGACAGCGCGTCGGCGGCCCGGCCCGCCGAGGTGAGCACCACCGGGACACCGGCGCCGGTGGCGATCGACGCGGCCTCGACCTTGGTGACCATGCCGCCGGTCCCCACCCCGGCCCGGCCCGGCCGGCCCAGCTCGATGCCCTCCAGATCGGCCGGTCCCGTGACCTCGTGGATCAGCCGGGTACCGGCGCGGGACGGGTCGCCGTCGTAGAGGCCGTCCACGTCGGAGAGCAGCACCAGCAGGTCGGCGCGGACCAGGTGGGCGACGAGCGCGGCGAGCCGGTCGTTGTCGCCGAAGCGGATCTCGTCGGTGGCCACGGTGTCGTTCTCGTTGACGACCGGGATCACGCCCATCGCCAGGAGCTGGTCGAGAGTGCGGTAGGCGTTGCGGTAGTGCGCGCGGCGGCGGGTGTCGTCGGCGGTGAGCAGCACCTGGCCGACGCGGCGGCCGTACCGGGCGAACGAGGCGGTGTAGCGGGCCAGCAACAGCCCCTGCCCGACGCTGGCGGCGGCCTGCTGCCGCGCGAGGTCCGCCGGGCGTCGCGGCAGCCCGAGCGGGGCGAGGCCCGCGGCGATCGCACCGGAGGAAACCAGTACGATCTGCCTCCCGTCCTGTTTCACCAGCACATCGACGAGTGCGTCCACCCGGTCGGCGTCAAGCCCGCCGACCGCGGTGGTCAGCGAGGATGAGCCGATCTTGACGACGATCCTGCGGGCATCGGAGACACCCTGCCGTACCGCTGCGCTCACTGCGTCTCCCTGCTCTCCCCCAGGCTCCGCCCGGGGGTGCCGCCGGCCCCCGCGCGGCGACCGTTCGGGCGTCCTCGGGACCCGCGACCGGACAGCCGCGCGTGCGTCGCTCACCGGGGTACCCCTGCGTTCGTTCGTTCCCGGTCAAACCGGACTGCCGTCCGTAATCTATGCCACCACGCCGATAGGCCGCTCCCTCATATAGGCGCATCTCGCGTCACCCCCTTCCCCGGCGTCCCCCACGCCCCGCTGCGATTGCCGCCCGGGGTCGTCCGGCCTACGCTCGGTGCTGGACCAGCGCATATCCGCATGCCGGGTGACACATCCCCACATCCCCACATCCACCCCATTCCGGAGCCTCACTGTGTCTGCGGGACCGTCGCTTCGTCGCGGCGCGCGATGGATCGCCCTCGCCGCCCTGCTGTGTGCCTTCTTCCTCCAGTTCGTCGGCGCCCTGCTGCCGAACGCCCCGCTGCTGTGCGCGGCGGCGGCCGTCGGCATCGGACTCGACTTCCTACTGCGCCGCTGGCAGCCCGGCATCCTGGCCCTGCTCACGAAGCTGCACTGCGACGAGGCGGTCCGGCAGCTCCTGCGCGACCTGCTGATCGTCGTGGGCCTCGGGCACCTCTCCGGGCTGGCCACCGGCGCGCGGCTGGCCCTCGTCGGCGGCCTGCTCGCCTGCTACGCGGCGCACTTCCTGTGCCGCGCGCTGGCCGTCCTGGTCCGCCGCTCGCGCACGCTGCCGATCGTCACCCGCAACATCGACACCGCCGCGCTGCGCCTGTCCCCCGCGCCGCCCCGGCCGCTGATGCGTCCCGGCCGCCGGATGCCGCTGTTCGCCGTGCCGGCCACCGCCGGGATGCTGGCGACGGCGCTCACCGACCGCACTGCCTGGGGCCTGCTCGGGATCGCGATCTCCCTCGCCCTGTTCGCGGGCGGTACGGCCTACCTGGCGACGTGGCTGCTGCCGGGCAAGCGCCCGCCGGACGACGAACGGACGCTGGCGTGGTTCGAACGCTGGCTCGCGGCCTACCGCCCCGACGTCGGTCTGTACTTCTCCGGCGGCTCGGGCACCGCCTACCAGGCGAACATGTGGCTCTCCACGCTGGCCGCCCTGGACGCCCACCCGCTGGTCGTGCTCCGCGAGCGCGGCATGGTGCAGCAGATCGCCGCGACGGACGTGCCGATCGTGTGCCTGCCGAAGGTCGCGCACCTGATGCTGCTGGAGCACTCCTCGCTCAAGATGCTGCTGCACCCGGCCAACGCCCCCAAGACCTCGCAGGTCCTGCGCATCCCGACGATCAAGCACGCCTTCACCAACCACGGCGAGAGCGACAAGCTGTCGAGCTGCAACCCCTACGCCAAGGTCTACGACGAGGTGTGGGTCGCCGGCCCCGCCGCGCGCAAGCGGTACGCCCTCGCGGACGTCGGCGTGGACGACCGGGACGTGGTCGAGGTCGGCCGCCCGCAGCTCGCGCCGATCCGGCCCGCCGCCGGCCCGCCGGACCCCGCCGGGCCCGTGACCGTGCTGTACGCGCCCACTTGGGAGGGCTGGACCAACGACCCGGGCAACACGTCCGTGCTGCTGGCCGGCGAGAACATCGCCCGCGCCCTGCTGGCCGACCCCCGGGTGCGACTGCTCTACAAGCCGCACCCGATGACCGGCTCGGTGAACCCCGAGGCGGGCGAGGCCGACGCCCGGATCCGCGCGCTGGTCGAGGAGGCCAACGCCGCCGCCGCGCCACACGCCCCGGCCCGGCCGGCGGCTCTGCCCACCCGGGGCGCCGCCGCCGAACGCGGCGCGCTCGCCGCCCCGCCCCTGGGCGGCGAGGCGCGGGAGGCGGACACCGCCGCTCCCGGGCCGCGGGCGCTGGGTGTCAGCGTGCCCGCCGACGGTCGCGGGCCCGCCGCGCAGGCCCACCTCCTGGCGGAGCTGGAGCGCCGCACGGGGGAGCTGGACGCGCTGACCGCCCGCGCGTTCCGTCCCGGAGCGGACGAGGTCGAGCGCATGATGCGGCAGACCGCCCCCGAGCCGGGCCGCGCCGAGGCGGTGGCGGCGGCCACCGAGGCGTGGCGGGCGGCGTTCTGGGCCGCCCAGCCGCCCCGCGCCCATCTGGTGCTCACCGGGGCGCGCCCCGACATCTACTCCTGCTTCAACGAGGCCGATCTGCTGATCTCCGACGTCTCCAGCGTCGTCGCGGACTTCCTGGCCGGCGCCAAGCCGTACGCCGTGGTGAACACCAGCGGCCTGTCCGAGGCCGACTTCCGCGCCGCCAATCCCACCGTCCGGGCGGCCACCGTGCTGTCCCCGGACGCCGAGGGCGTTCCGGCGCTGCTCGACGCGGTGCTCGACCCCGCCCGGGACACGCTCACGGCGGAACGGGCGGCGCTCAAGGAGTATCTGCTCGGGCCGTCCGAGCCGCCGTCGCTCGCCCGCTTCCAGGACGCGGTCCGCGCCCTGTGCGCCGCCTCCGACGCCCGCCGCGCGCGCCAGGCTCGTCTGATCTCCGACACCCCCGTGGAGCTGCCCATAGCGCGCCCGTCGGCGCCTCCGCCGGGCCGGGCGCGCCCGTCAGGCCAGGGTGTGCCGCAGTAGCCGGCCGCTGTCCGGGCCGATGACGGCGGCCGGCGCCTCCTCCCGCGAGACGCCCGCGCTTGTGGGCACCGCGAAGCCGTGATCCCCGTCGGGCACCTCGATCAGCTCCGTGCCGCCCGCGCCGTGCCGCCCGCACCGTGCCGCAGGGTCGGCACGGCGGCACGAGCGGCACGGTCTCCGGGAGCGGTGTGCCAGGTGATACGGGCGCCCCCGGCGGGGGTGCGAACAGTCCGGACCAGGTGCCCGGTCCGCTCCTCGCGCCCGCCGTCACCCGAGGCGACACCGGGCCGTCATCTCCCGTTAAGGTGCCTGGGTGACCCACTCCAGGCAGCTCCCGGCCACCCCCACCGTCGCCCTGCCCCGCCAGAGCGCGACCGTGACCGGGACCGGCGACGCGACCGGGGGCGGCGGCCCCAAGGAGCGCGACGCCTTCTTCGACAACGCCAAATATCTGGCCATCGTGCTCGTCGCCCTCGGCCACGCCTGGGAGCCCCTGCGCGACGGCTCGCGGACCGTCACGGCCCTCTACATGGCCGTCTACGCCTTCCACATGCCCGCGTTCATCCTGATAGCCGGGTATTTCTCGCGGAGCTTCGACGGACGGGCCGACCGGGTCCAGCGGCTGATCACCGGCGTCGCCGTGCCGTACGCGGTCTTCCAGATCGCCTACGTCCTCTTCCTGCGATGGCTGGACGACAGCCGGAACACCTACATCCCGCTGCTGGAACCGCGCTGGCTGCTGTGGTTCCTGATGGCGCTGTTCATCTGGCGGCTCACCGTGCCGCTCTGGAAGGCGCTGCGGTGGCCCGTGCCGGTCGCGCTGGCCGTCGCCGCGCTCGGCGCCGTCTCGCCCTCCCTCGGCGGCGACCTCCAGATCCAGCGGGTTCTCCAGTTCCTGCCGTTCTTCGTGCTGGGCCTGACGCTCAGGGCCGAGCACTTCCGGGCCGTGCGCCGCCGCGCGGTGCGGCTGGCGGCGGTGCCCGTCTTCGCGGCGGCGCTGCTCGTCGCGTACTGGGCGGTCCCGCGCATGGACCACGCCTGGCTCTACCGCAAGGAGAGCGCCCAGGAGCTCGGCGAGCCCTGGTGGACCGGCGTCGTGATGACGGTGCTCCTCTTCGGCTGCGCGCTGCTGCTGACCGCCTGCTTCTTCGCCCTGGTGCCCGGCCGGCGCACCTGGTTCACGGTGCTGGGCGCGGGCACCCTGTCCGGCTACCTGCTGCACGGCTTCCTCATCCGGGGCTCGCGCGCGTGGGGCTGGTACGACCCGGACGTGATGCGCGAGCAGCCGGCGGCCTTCCTCATCGCCAGCGCGATCGCGGCCGTCGGCGTCAGCCTGCTGTGCGCGCCGGTGGTGGGGCGGGTGTTCCGGCCCGTGATGGAGCCGAAGCTGCACTGGCTCTTCCGCCGCCCGCCGGCCACCGGCGCCTGAGCGCCCGAACGCCTGAGCGCCCGGGCCCCGGCTACGCGCCCGGGGGCGGAGCGATCTCCAGCATCCGGTCCACCACCCGGGCCGTCGCCAGCCCGTCCGAGGGCCGGCAGAAGTCCTCGACGAACGCCGCGTACTTGGCGGCGTGGTCCGCCCGCACCCGGTCGATGTTCCGGATCGCGTCGACCAGGTCCGCCGACGTCTTGATCAGCGGCCCCGGGGCCTTCTCCGTGAAGTCGAAGTAGAAGCCCCGCAGGGTGTCCCGGTAGTGCTCCAGGTCATAGGTGAAGAACAGCATCGGGCGCCCGGAGTGCGCGTAGTCGAACAGCACCGACGAGTAGTCCGTGATCAGGACGTCCGCGATCAGGTACAGCTCGGCGATGTCCGGATAGGACGAGACGTCGTAGACGAAGCCCTGCCCGGCCCCCGGGATCGCGTCGAGGATCTTGGGGTGCTTGCGGAACAGGAAGACGTGGTCGTCGCTCAGCGCCTCCCGCGCCGCCGTCAGGTCCACCTGGAGGTCCAGCTTGAACTTCGACGCGGTGTGCCGCTGGTCGTCCCGCCAGGTCGGCGCGTACAGCACCACCTTGCGCCCCTCGGGGATGCCGAGCGTCGCCCGCACCTGCTGCGCGATCTTCTCCCGGTCCTCCCGGTGGAAGATGTCGTTGCGCGGATAGCCCGACTCCAGGATCTCGCCCTCGCAGCGGAAGGCGTTGCGCATGATCGGCGTCGTGAAGGCGTTCGGCGACACGACGAGGTCGAACTGCCGGAAGCGGTGCGGCAGGCTGTCGATGTACGCCGGGTTCGCCTTGGGCGTGCCCAGCAGGTCGGCGCCGATCTTCTTCAGCGGGGTGCCGTGCCAGGTCTGCACGACGCACTGGCCGTCCCGGCGCTCGTACCACTCGCCGAGGCCGACGTTGGTCACCACGTACCGGCTGCGCGCCAGCGCCTCGTACCACTCGCGGCTGTGCCACTCCACCGGCCTGACCCCCGGCGGCAGGCTCACCTGCGCGTCGGCGACCGACCACAGGTGGTCCACCTCGACGCCGCGGCGGGCGAACTCCTCGTAGACCGCGCGCGGCGAGTCGGAGAACTGCTTGCCGCCGAAGCTGTTGTAGAAGACGGCGTCCCGCAGCGGCTCCCGCTGGAAGCGCGGGAAGTGGACCTGGCGCAGCTCCCGCTGCCGGTACGCGCCCCGCTCCTCGCCGGAGAGGACCGGGCCCGCGCCCAGGAAGATCCGGTCGAAGAAGCGGCGGTTGACGGTGTACGTGCGGCCCGCCACACGCTTGCGCAGCGGCAGCCTGTCGATCAGGTCGGCGCGCAGCTTCACCGGCACGTCCGCCGAGTGCCCCCAGGCGTCCTTGTCGCGCAGCGAGAAGTACCAGCGCCCGGCGCGCAGCGACAGGATCGCGTCGTACGTCGTCATCCGGTGCGGGGCCACGGACACGCTGAACCGGCCGTCGGCCCAGGTCAGCGGCAGCAGGTGCTCCTCGTACCGCTCGCCGTGCCGCAGCACGAAACGCATCCGGTCGCCGGGCCCGGTGTATGAGCCCTCGATCAGCAGCTCGCCCTTGCCGGTCCACCGCAGCGAGTCCACGACGGCCTGCCGGGCCCGGTCGTGCAGCTTGAGCAGCCCGGGGCCGTCGGTGGTGACGGCGATCTCCCGGCCGAGCGGGCGCGGGTGGCGGCCGGGCGCGAAGCCGTCGACCACGGTGGCCCGCCGCGAGGTGCCGTCGGCGAACTCGATGTGGGCGATGAAGTCCAGGGTCTTGGTCCGCTCCGCGGTGGCCCGGGACAGGTCGGCCAGCGGGATGTCGACGGTCCAGCGGCTCCAGCGGGCGTCGCCGGCCGCCTCGTCGCGGCGGGCCTCGTGCACCGCCCCGTCCTTCTCACCCTTGAGCGCGACGCGCAGCCCCCGCGGCTCCTTGCCACCGGCCGGGGACCGCAGGCCGAGCCGGAGCGCGTCCCCGGCGGCGGACTGGTCCACCACCTCGGCCTCCGGGGTGTCGACGGTGATCTGGAACCGGTCCTCCGAGAAGCCGGCCACCAGCCGCGCGCCGTCACCGAGGTCATGCGCCTGGGAGTGCCCGGCGGAGCCGATGTCGGTGCGCTCCACCTTGCCGGGGACGTAGCCGCCCGGCCGGGGCAGGGCCAGCGTCAGCCCCCAGGTGCCCGCCCGCCACCGGCCCCGGGTCTTCAGCCGCTCGGGGTCGATGACGATCTCGAACCCGGCGTCGTCGTAGTTGTGCAGCGCCTGCTTGGAGTCCCGGGTGGCCCGCTGCGCCTCCTCGGGGCGGAACTTGACGGGCACCCGGCCGCCGCCCGGCCGGCGCAGCCACGCCAGCCGGGGCATCGGGCCGGTACGGCCGCCGGGGATGTTCTGCACGTAGGCGTAGCCGCGCAGAATCACCTTGCCGTCCCGCCAGAGCACCTCCGTGGCCCTGGCCCGCGCCGGCATCTCGCGCGGGCGCAGGCGGGCGACGGAGGACGGCAGCACGCGGTCGTCCACGCCGGGGATCGAGACGTACGGGCGCAGCCGCCCCTGCACGGGGAACGCCGAGGGGTTCTCCCGCTCGAACCGCAGGACCGTGAGCAGCTCCTCCAGCCGCCGCTCGCGGGCCAGGTACCACTTGACGCGGGCCAGTGGCGGAAGCTTGGTGAGCTTGGCCGCGTCGGCCGACGCCAGGAAGTCCGCGGCCTCGGCCAGGAAGCTCGCGCGGTCTTCGGCGGACGCCTCCGGCAGGAAGCGCATCCGGCGCCGGAGGTCCTCGGGAATCATGTCTTCGGGCTTGGCCACCACGGACGTGCCTTCTCTTCCTGCTGCTAGGGGGTCGTCACCACGGCCGTGGCGCCGGTCTCGCCCTGGGCCTGGTTGCGTGCCTCGGCCCGTGCCGACAGGGCGGCGATCGCCCTGTCGAACCGCTCCAGCGAGGTCGGCTCGTCGGGGCCGAGAAGGTAGTGCTTCAGCTCGATTCGGTCGGCCGCCAGCGGGTCGGCGCCGGGCGTGTGCACGGCGTCGAGCAGCTCCTCCAGCCGGGCCGCGTCGTTGGCCAGGATCACCGCCGCGCGGACGGCGGTGTTCTGCCGGCGGAACTCGTCGGCCCCGAGCCCGGCCGAGTCGGTGACGGCGTACGGCTTGCCACTGGCGATGAAGTCCGACACGACGCTGGAGATGTCCGAGACCAGGGCGTCCGCCTCGTTGAAGCAGTCGAAGAGCTGCGGGTGGGAGCCGGTGATCACGCGGTGCTCCCACCAGCCCTGCGACCGCCAGTACGCCTCGTTCCCCTCCTGGAGCCGGCGCTCCTCGGCCGCGGCGGTCTCGGGCGGCGTCTGGGCGTCTCGGGAGACCGAGGCGTCGTCCCAGACCCCCGCCACGGCGACGCCGGGCAGGCCGCCCGCGTCCTCGACGGCCCGCAGGGTCGCCCGGGCCCGCGCCCGGTCGGCCTCGGTCTGCTCGACCGCGGCGCTCCAGCGCGGGTCGGCGGCCCGCTCGACGGCGGCCCGCTCGATCATCGCCGTGATCCGCTGGTGGACCGCCCCGGCCTCGGGGTCGCGTGAGCCGGTGAACGGGTGGGGCTTGTACAGCACCCGCACGGGCCGCTCGGAGGCGAGCAGCCGGCGGACGATGTTCTCGCCGGCCAGCAGCAGCGAGGTGTTGCCCGGGTCGTCGGTCCAGCCCTCCCAGGTGGGGGCGTACAGGATCGTCGGGATACGGCCGTGCGGCACGTCCGAGGCGGGCCTGATCGGCGCGAGCTGGGGGCGGCCGACCTCCACGATGTCCTCGTCCCGGACACCGACATCGGCCAGCGCGAACCGGTCGCGGCCGGCCCGGCCGGCGGTCCACACCTCGTCGTACGCCTTGGCGTACGGGTTGATGCTGGCGATCTTGTCGCTGTCGCCGTGGCCGATGAAGACGTGCTTCATGGTGGGGACGCGCAGCAGGTGCAGGTTCTTGCCGACGTTCGCCGGGTAGAGCCCGACCCGCAGCATGGACAGGTCCATGTTCATCAGGTCGACCGCGCTGGGCACGCAGACCACGGGGACCGTGGTGGTGGCCAGCCGGTTGTGGATGGCGCGCTCGCGCAGGATCACCAGCGGCCTGGCGTTCAGCCTGGCCATGGTGTCCAGCCACATGTTGACCTGGTAGACGGCGTCCTTGGAGCCGGAGAAGTACAGCGCGACGGTCGGCCGGTAGTCGCGCAGCCAGCCGTCGAACCACTCCAGCGTCTTGTCGGGCCCGGGCGGCAGCCGCCGGGGGCTCAGGTAGGGCAGCAGCGCGACCAGGTAGACCAGCGCCAGCGCGAGCGTCACCGCCGTCCCCGCGTAGCCGAAGCCGGTCGTGTCCGTGAGCACGACCGCCACCAGCCCGGCGAACATCGGCGCCTCGGTGTGCAGCACCTTCTCCACGGCCCGGTGCGTCAACAGGCGCGGGGCGCCGTCGGGCACGCGCAGCGTGGACAGGTCGATGTTGCGGGTGGCGATGGGCAGCCGCCGCTTCCTGCGCAGCATCATGATCAACGCGGTGTGCGGCGCCTGGACCGCGTAGAACGCCAGCAGGCCCACGACGGCGACGTGGAAGACCGTCTCCTCCGCCCAGTCCGAGCGGGCCATCAGCAGCAGGAGCATGAGCTCCCGGAGCAGGAAGCGGATGGTGAGGCCGACCCTGGCCTTGCCGAGCCGGACCAGCAGATAGCTGCCCCTGCGGTGCAGGTAGTGGTCGCCGCCGTACGACAGGACCGCGGCGGCGGCGAACGCGCCGGCCGACGGCAGCAGCGCGGCCAGCAGCAGCAGCGGGTAGCTCACCAGCATCAGCAGGGCGGCGGACAGCTCGGCACCGCCGGTGACGCCGGCCAGCCGGTAGAGCGTTGCCCGGGTCATGCCGTCCCTCCCGCCGCTTGGGCGTTGAGGGAGGCGGCCAGGGCCCGCTCGAAGGAGTCGGCCTGGCTGGCGTCGGCGGTGGGGTCCTGCTGGCGCACGTCGATGACGTGGCCGGTCATGGGCGACAGCAGCACGTCGAGGGAGGTGCGGGCGACGGCCTCGGACGACAGCAGCGTGCCGGCCGGCTCCTCGCCGAAGGCGCGGGTGCGCATCGGGGTCGCGGTCCGCTCGGGGTTGACGCAGTTGACGCGGATGCCGTCGGCGGCCCACTCGTCGGCCAGGGCCTGGGTGAGGTTCACCATGGCGGCCTTGGTGGAGGAGTAGAGGCTGTACTCGGCGCGGCCGCGCGTGTAGCTGCTGGAGGTGTACAGCAGGAGCTGGCCGCCGGTCTCGGCGAGGTACTTGTAGGAAGCCCGGGCTATGCGGACCGGCGCGAGGTAGTTGACGGTCAGCGCCTCCTCGATGACCGCGTCCTCGGTCTCGGCCAGCTTGCCGATCCGCAGCACTCCGGCGGTGTTCACCACGAAGTCCACGCGGCCGGTGTCCGCGTACGCCTTGGCGAGGGCCCCCGCGATGTCCCCGGGGTTCTCGACGTGGGTGCCGGTGGTGGAGCGGCCCAGCGCGTAGACGGTCGCGCCGTACCGCTCGGCGAGGTCGGCGATGTCCTTGCCGATGCCGTAGGAGCCGCCGAAGACGACGACGGTCTTGCCGGCCAGCCGCTCCCGGTAGGCATCCTCGTCGGACTGGGCGGGAGCGGCGGTGGAGGCGAGCTGGAAGAGCTTGTCCGCGATGAACACGTCGACGGGCTGGGTGACCTTCATGTTGAACTCGTCACCCTGCACCACGTGGATCGGCACGTCCGGCAGGTACTTCAGGACGACGGAGCAGTCGTCGGTGGCCTGGAAGTTCGGGTCCTCCGCGGCGATCTCGTAGGCGCGGCGGATGGTGGACAGCCGGAACGCCTGCGGGGTCTGACCGCGTCGCAGCCGCGAACGGTCGGGCACGTCGGTGATGAACTCGCCGTCCTCACCGTGGGTGCGCGTGACGATGATCGTGTCGGCCGACGGTATGGCGACATCCACGGCTCGATACCGGTCGAGGGCGGCCACGCAGTCGGCTATCACGCGCCGGGAGAGCAGCGGGCGGACGGCGTCGTGGAAGAGCACGTAGCGCTCCTCGCCCTCGCCGAGGCCCTCGCCCAGCACGGCTATCGCGCGCTCGGTGGTCTCGTTGCGCGTGGCCCCGCCCTCCACGACCCGGGTGACCTTGCCCAGACCGCTCTTGGCGACGATCTTCTCGACCTCGTGCGCGTAGCCGGGGGCCATCATGACCAGGACGTCATCGATTTCCTCGGCCTCTTCGAAAACGGCCAGGGTGTGCTCGATAACGGCCTTGCCCGCGATCTTGATCAGTTGCTTCGGTATGGAAAGACCCACACGCTGGCCCGTGCCACCGGCGAGGACGACCGCGGTGGTGTGGGGGGACGGTCCATGGGGATGGATGGTCAAGGAAGCTCCTGCCGGGTATCAAGAAGTGTCGCCTACGCGAGGAGAAGGTTAACCCTTGCGGAAGCTTGACCCCCAAGCCCGATGTGCCGTTGTCGGCCGTTACCCGTTTGTGACAGGACGGAGGTGCCCTGCGGCCACCGCCGCAGGGCGCCTCATGTCCGGTATTTCAGTCGAAAGGCGTGAATTCCTCAAATTCCCGCTGTGCTTCGTCGAGGCGCTGCGCCTCCCGGTCCCGCCGCCGCGAGGCCGCCGGGCGCAGCGGGGTCATCCGGTGATCCTCGCCACGCCGGCCCAGCATCTCCGCGCCGCCGGTCATCGAGGGCTCCCAGTCGAAGACCACGGCGTCGTCATCGCCGCCGATCGCCACCCCGTCGCCTTCCCTGGCCCCGGCCTTGAGCAGCTCCTCCTCGACCCCGAGCCGGTTCAGGCGGTCGGCGAGATACCCCACGGCCTCGTCATTGGTGAAATCGGTCTGCCGCACCCAGCGTTCCGGCTTGTCGCCCCTGACCCGGTAGAGCCCCTCGCCTTCCATGGTCACCGTGAAGCCCGCGTCATCGACCGCCTTCGGCCGGATGACCACGCGCGTCGTGGTCTCCTTCGGCTTCGCCGCCCGCGCTTCGGCGACCCGCGCGGCGAGCGCGTAGGAAAGATCCTTCAGACCTTTTCTGGACACCGCGGAAACCTCGAATACGCGAAGACCTCGCGCTTCGAGATCGGGGCGCACGATTTCGGCGAGATCCTGCCCCTCGGGGATATCCGTCTTGTTCAGCACGACCAGCCGCGGCCGGTTGTCCAGGCCGCCGTACTGCGCGAGCTCGTCCTCGATCACATCGAGGTCGGTGAGCGGGTCCCGGTCCGATTCCAGCGTCGCGCAGTCCAGCACATGCACGAGCACCGAGCAGCGCTCCACGTGCCGCAGGAACTCCAGGCCCAGGCCCTTGCCCTGGCTGGCACCCGGGATCAGCCCGGGAACGTCCGCCATGGTGTAGACGGTCGTACCGGCCGTCACCACGCCGAGGTTGGGCACCAGCGTGGTGAACGGGTAGTCCGCGATCTTCGGCTTGGCCGCCGACAGCACCGAGATCAGCGAGGACTTGCCCGCGCTGGGATAGCCGACCAGCGCCACGTCCGCGACCGTCTTCAGCTCCAGGACGATGTCCCGCGCGTCGCCCGGCTCCCCGAGCAGCGCGAAGCCCGGCGCCTTGCGCCGCGGCGAGGCGAGCGCCGCGTTCCCCAGCCCGCCCCGGCCGCCCTGGCCGGCGACGAACGTGGTGCCCGCGCCGACCAGGTCGGCCAGCACCTCGCCGTCGTTGCCCAGCACGACGGTGCCGTCCGGCACCGGCAGCAGCAGGTCCTGCCCGTCCGCGCCCGTGCGATTGCCGCCGGCGCCCGGCTTGCCATTGGTGGCCTTGCGGTGCGGCCGGTGGTGGTACTCCAGCAACGTGGTCACGTCCGGGTCCACGACGAGCACCACGTTCCCGCCGCGCCCGCCGTCACCGCCGTCCGGGCCGCCCAGCGGCTTGAACTTCTCCCGGTGCACGGAGGCACAGCCGTGGCCCCCGTTACCCGCGGCGACGTACAGCTCGACGCGGTCGACGAAGGTGGTCATGACGGTGCCTCCAAATGCTTGCTCATACGGTGCTGAACGCGGCAAGGGCGGACCAGCTTCCCGGCGTGGGAAGGCGGTCCGCCCTCGGAAGTGCTGGTGCGGTCGGTCGACTACTCGGCGACGGCGACGGCGACCGGCACGATGTTCACGACCTTGCGGTCACGGGACCGGCCGAACTGCACGGTGCCGGCCTGGAGCGCGAACAGCGTGTCGTCGCTGCCGCGGCCCACACCCTTGCCGGGGTGGAAGTGCGTGCCCCGCTGCCGGATGAGGATCTCACCAGCGTTGACGAGCTGACCGCCGAAGCGCTTCACGCCGAGGTACTGGGGGTTGGAGTCGCGGCCGTTCCGGGTGGACGACGCGCCCTTCTTGTGTGCCATCTTCGCTCAGTCCCTTACTTCGCGGCCGGGGCGGGGATCTCGGTGACCTTCAGCGCGGTGTGGAGCTGACGGTGGCCCATCCTCCGACGGTAACCGGTCTTGTTCTTGAACTTCTGGATCCGGATCTTGTCACCCTTGTGGTGGTCGAGGACCTCGGCCCTGACCTTCACGCCCGCCAGCACCCACGGGTCGCTGGTGACGGTCTCGCCGTCCACGACGAGCAGGGTGGAGAGCTCGACGGTGTCGCCGACCTCGCTGGTGGAAATCCGGTCAACCTCGATGACGTCGCCCACAGAAACCTTCTGCTGACGACCGCCGGTGCGCACGATCGCGTACACGCGGAACTCTCTCTCACTCGATTCGGAGCCCCTGATGCCAGCGACGGGCGAGCCCGGCCTCTCCCCGGCACGGGAACCGTGCGCGCATCGGGGAGGAAGGTGCTCAGGAGCATGGCGCGCCGGAAACGACACACCAGCGGTCAAGAATACGGAGGCGCCGACAAGGCGGTCAAATTCACCGCCCGGCCGACGCCTCCGCCCGGTCAGTCCTCGGTCGACGCGGACACCGACGGCGGCTGCGGCTGCTCCGCCGCCGCGGTGGCCTTGGCCGCCTTCTTGGTGGGGGCCTTCTTCGCCGCCTTCTTGGTCGCGGCCTTCTTGGCGGTCTTCTTGGCCGGAGCCTTCTTCGCCGCCTTCTTGGCCGGAGCCTTCTTCGCGGGCCCGGCCGTGACGACGGTCACGACCGCCTCCGTGGCACCCTCCGGCGACCCCGCCGGGGCCGACGCCCGGCGCACCGCGCGACGGCGCGGCGGCGCGGCGGCGACCACCGGCTCGGGCGTCTCCGCGGTCGGCTCGGGCGCGACGGCCCCGGCCGGCGGCTCGGCGGGAGCGACGACCAGCACCTCCGGCTCCTCGGCCGCCTTGGGCGCCCCGGCCGGGACGGTGACCTTACGGCTCCCCCGGCGCCGCGCGGGCGCGGGGGCGGGCTCCGCTTTCTCGGCGGTCGGCTCCGGCGCGGCGGCCTCGGCCGGCGCGGCCGGTGTCGCCGCCGCCGGGATCTCCGGCTCCGGGGACGGCTCGGCGGTGACCACGGTCACGGCCGCGTCCTCCGCCTCGGCCGCCGCCGTCTTCGGCGGACCGGCGGGCGCGCTCACCTTGCGGCTGACCCGGCGGCGCCTGCGCGGCTCGGGAGCGGGCTCGGGCTCGGGCTCGGGCCGCGTCCCCGCCGCCTCGGCGGCGGGCTCCACGACCTCCACGGCCTCGACCCGCTCGTCGGCCGGCTCGGCGTCCACCGGCTCGACGGGCTCCATCCTGTCCACCATCGCGGCGTGCACGATCGGCTCGACGGGCTCCTCGGTCTCCAGCGGCTCCAGGAGCGGCTGCGGCTCCTCGGCCGCCGCCTTGCCCCGCTTGCGGCCCTTCTTGCCGCCCCCGCCGCCGACCGGCGCGTGCACGTGCTCCACGTGCACGATGACGCCCCGGCCGTTGCAGTGCACGCACGGCTCGGAGAACGACTCCAGCAGCCCCTGTCCGACCCGCTTCCGCGTCATCTGGACCAGGCCCAGCGAGGTGACCTCGGCCACCTGGTGCTTGGTACGGTCCCGGCCCAGGCACTCCAGCAGCCGCCGCAGGACGAGATCCCGGTTGGACTCCAGCACCATGTCGATGAAGTCGATCACGATGATGCCGCCGAGGTCGCGCAGCCTCAGCTGGCGCACGATCTCCTCGGCCGCCTCCAGGTTGTTCCTGGTGACGGTCTCCTCCAGGTTGCCGCCCTGCCCGGTGAAGCGGCCGGTGTTCACGTCGACCACGACCATCGCCTCGGTCCGGTCGATCACCAGCGAACCGCCGCTGGGCAGCCACACCTTCCGGTCCAGGGCTTTCATGAGCTGCTCGTCGATCCGGTACGTGGCGAACACGTCCACGTCCGAGGTCCACCGCTGGAGCCGCTCGCCGAGGTCGGGCGCCACGTGCGCGACATAGCCGTGGATGGTCTCCCAGGCTTCGTCGCCGCTGACGATCACCTTCGAGAAGTCCTCGTTGAAGATGTCGCGGACCACCCGGACGGTCATGTCCGGCTCGCCGTACAGCAGCGTCGGGGCGTTGCCCTTCTTGGCCTTCTTCTGGATATCGGCCCACTGCGCCTGGAGCCGCTCGACGTCGCGGGTCAGCTCGTCCTCGCTCGCGCCCTCGGCGGCGGTGCGCACGATGACGCCCGCGTCCTCGGGGACGATCTTCTTCAGGATCTGCTTCAGCCGGGCCCGCTCGGTGTCGGGCAGCTTGCGGCTGATGCCCGTCATCGACCCCTCGGGGACGTAGACGAGATACCGGCCGGGCAGCGAGATCTGGCTGGTCAGCCGGGCGCCCTTATGGCCCATCGGGTCCTTGGTCACCTGCACGAGGACCGGCTGCCCGGACTTCAGCGCCGACTCGATACGGCGCGGGCCGTGGCCCATGCCGAGCGCCTCGAAGTTCACCTCACCGGCGTAGAGCACCGCGTTGCGGCCCTTGCCGATGTCGACGAACGCCGCCTCCATCGAGGGCAGCACGTTCTGCACCTTGCCGAGGTAGACGTTGCCGACGTAGGAGGACGACTGCTCCTTGTTGACGAAGTGCTCGACCAGCACGTTGTCCTCAAGAACCGCGATCTGGGTGCGCTCGCCGCTCTGCCGCACCACCATCACCCGCTCGACCGACTCCCGGCGTGCCAGGAACTCGGCCTCGGTGATGATCGGCGCCCGGCGGCGGCCCTGCTCGCGGCCCTCGCGGCGGCGCTGCTTCTTCGCCTCCAGACGGGTGGAGCCCTTGATGGACTGCACGCCGTCCGAGCTCTCGATCGCCTCCTCGCGCCTGCGGCGCGGCTCGCGGACCTTGACGACCGTGCGCTCCGGGTCCTCGCCGGGCGCGCCGGACTCGGCACCCTCGGCGGCGTCCCCGTTGCGCCGCCGGCGGCGACGGCGACGGCGGGAGCCCGCGCCCTCCTCCTGCGGCTCGTCCGGTCCCTCGGCGGCCTCGGCGGCGGCCTCCGGCTCCTCCTCGATGCCGAGGTCGGCCTCGGCCTCCTCCTCGCCCCCGGCGGCGGCCTCGGCGGCGCGCTCCGCGGTCTCCCCGCGGCGGCGCCTGCGGCCACCCCGGCGGCGGCGGCGCGCCGGACGGTCGGCCTGAGCCTCGTCCTCCTCGTCCTCCTCGTCGGCGATGCCGATGATGTCGTCGAGTTCCTCGACGTCCTGCTCGTCCTCCTCCGCCTCGGCGGGGGCGGCCTCGCGCACGGCCTCCTCGGCGGCACGCTGCGGCGTCTGGAACATGGGCGGCTGGAAGACCGGCGCCTGGAAGACGGCGGTCGTCGCCACCGGCACGACGGGCGGCAGCGGAACGGTGCTCTCGTCGGTCTCGACGGCCTCGGGGGCCGCCTCCGCCTCGGCCCGCGTCGCACGGCGGCGCTTGCGCGGCGGGGCGGGCTCAGGCTCCGGCTCGGCCTCGGGCGCGGCGGCCTCCGGCTCCGGCGCCGTCCGGGCACTCGTCGCACGACGCCTGCGGCGCGGCGGAGCGGGCTCCGACTCGGGCTCCGGCTCCACCTCGGCCACCGGAGCGGCCTCGGCGGCCGTCTCGGGCGCCGCCTCCACCGGCTCGGGCGCGGCCTCGGCCCGCGTCGCACGGCGGCGCTTGCGCGGCGGGGCGGGCTCAGGCTCCGGCTCGGCCTCGGGCGCGGCGGCCTCCGGCTCCGGCGCCGTCCGGGCACTCGTCGCACGACGCCTGCGGCGCGGCGGAGCGGGCTCCGACTCGGGCTCCGGCTCCACCTCGGCCACCGGAGCGGCCTCGGCGGCCGTCTCGGGCGCCGTCGCCGCGGCGGTGGCGCGACGCCGCCTGCGCGGCGGAGCGGCCGGGGCCTCTTCCGCTCCGGCGATCGCCTCGGGCGCCTCTGCCGCGGCCTCGGGCGCCTCGGCGGCCTCCGCGGCCGACGCCACGCGCGTCACACGACGGCGCTTGCGCGGCTCAGGCGTGTCCGCCGCTTCGGCGGACGGCTCCGCGGCGGCCGGTGGTCCGGCCGGGCGGGATGCCGCGCGCCGACGGCGCGGCGGCAAGGTGTCACTCGGTGTAGTCGTTGTGGTGGTCTGGTTCTCGATGCGGCCGGCACCGTCCGCTTCCGCGGACTCGTTGGGCTCTTGCATGCGGGCGGTTCTCCCGTCACGCTCCCGGGCGCCTCGCGAAACTGAGCGGGCGCCGCTCGGGAGCTCTCGTTATCACTCGCCGGTTCCGGACCATACGGCCCGGCTACGGCGAAAGTCTTCTGGTCGGTGCGTCGCCCGGAACAGCCGGACCCGAGTGGCTCCCTGGCACCAGGCGGTTCGGCGGCGCAGCAACGGCATCGCTAAACGATGACCCCCGGCACCGCCGCAGCCCGCTGCCCGGCGACCTTGGTCGAGGCGGCCCCGGCAGCTTCGCGGTCAGGCGCGAACGGGTCGGTCACCGTACCGGTCTCCTCATCGAGCGGCCCCTGCGCCAGCCTGGTCACCGCTGCGGGGACCGGCGGCGCCAGGTCGGCCGTAGCGCGGAGACCGGACAGGACGTCGTCGGGTCGCACGGCAGGTGTGAGGTGCCGTACTACCAGCCGCAGTATCGCACAAGGGAGGGGGTGTGGCCCACGGGACCCTGCCGACAGCTCCTCGGAGGGCGGCACGGCGAGCGATACGACCGCCGCGCGGGCGTCGAACGTGCGCAGGCCCTTCTTCGTCTGCCGCCGCACCTCGACGGCCTCCGCGGCCAGGAACGCCTTGACGGCGACCTCGGCCTCGGCCGGCGCCACGCGGTCCAGCCGCAGCTCCCAGTAGGACGCCGCGAGCTGCTCGGCGAAGTCACCGGTAAGGGCCTCGACGGCGTCGGCGATGTCGAGGCCGTCCGGCAGCGACTCGTCGAGCCGCGCCCGCAGCTCCGCGATGTCCCGGCGCTCGGCCAGGGCGATCTCCAGATACTCCGCCTCGCTCGCCGTACCGGTCGGCGCGGCGTTCGCGTAACTGACCTTCGGGTGCGGGGTGAATCCGGCGGAGTACGCCATGGGCACCTCGGCCCGGCGCAGCGCGCGTTCGAAGGCACGCTGGAAGTCGCGGTGGCTGGTGAACCGCAGGCGCCCGCGCTTGGTATACCGCATCCGCACACGCTGCACCGCCGGAGCGGGCGGCGGGCCTACGGGCTGTCGCTTGCCCAGTTCTGTTCAGTCCCTCGTACGTACTGCTTCCCGGGGCCCGGCTACGGGCCGTTGCTTGACTCCAGGTTACGTGCCACACGGACGTCACGCTGTCGCTATGCCATAACGCCGCTCATCCCACCCCCCGCGTTCAGGCCACCGACCGCCGTCCGCCACCTCGTCCGGCGCCGCTGTCCAGGAGCGCGGCTTCTCCGCCCGCTGGGCTGGAGCCCCCACCGCCACCCTCGCACCGTCCGGCGACCGACCGTCAGGCCACCGACCCGCCGTCCGCCGCCTCCTCCGGCGCCGCTATCCAGTAGCGCAGCTTCTCCGCCCGCTGGTCCTCGAAGACTCCCCCGCACGCCTCGATGACCTTGCGGGAGGCGACGTTGTCATGGTCGCAGGTGACCAGCACCCGCTCGTGGCCCAAGGCGCGGGCGACCGGGAGGGATTCGCGCAGCATCGCCGTGGCGTGGCCGCGGCGGCGGGCGGAAGGGCGGACGTCGTAGCCGATCAGGCCGCCCCAGTCCAGCAGCCGGCGGGTGAGCCGGTGCCGGATGGACAGCCGCCCGAGGAAGGTGTCCCCCGCCACGTACCACAGGATCGTGGAGGGCACGAACCCCTGCGGGCGCGGACTGTTCTTCCGGGCGTCCGCGATCGTTCGCTCGACGTACTCCGCGAACGCCGCCGGCTCCCGCCAGCGCGGCCCGTAGACCGCGATATCGCGGCCCAGCATCGAGTTGTCCTGGAGGGTGCCCCGCCCCTCCGCCGTGAACTCCTCGACCGCCTCCAGGAACGAGACGTGGACGGCGGTGGTGGGGACGACGAGCTCCGGCATCGCCTCATCCTCCGTCGGGGAACCCGCGGCGGCAACCCGTCGATTCACGACTGTGCCCGGCCGCCGCCCGGGCGACGGCTCACTTCACGACCGTCAGCGGCAGCAGCTTCTTCCCCGTGGGCCCCGTCTGTGGCCAGGTATCGAACTGCGGGCACACGCCGCAGTCGAAGCACGGCGTCCAGCGGCAGTCCTCGACCTCCGTCTCGTCGAGCGCGTCCTGCCAGTCCTCCCACAGCCAGTCCTTGTCCAGACCCGAGTCGAGGTGGTCCCAGGGCAGGACCTCCTCGTACCCGCGCTCCCGCGTCGTGTACCAGGCCACGTCCACGCCGAACGGCTCCAGCGCGGGCCCGGCGCAGGCCATCCACTGGTCGTAGGAGAAGAACTCGCGCCAGCCGTCGAACCGGCCGCCCGCCTCGTACACCGCGCGGATCACCGCGCCCACCCGCCGGTCGCCGCGCGAGAGCAGGCCCTCGACCGTGCCGGGCTTGCCGTCGTGGTACCGGAAGCCGATGGAACGGCCGTACCGCTTGTCGCCGCGGATCGCCTCCCGCAGCTTGGCCAGCCGGGCGTCGGTCTCCTCGGCGGAGAGCTGCGGCGCCCACTGGAACGGCGTGTGCGGCTTGGGCACGAAGCCCCCGATGGAGACCGTGCAGCGGATGTCGTTGGAGCCGGAGACCTCGCGGCCCTTGGCGATGACCTTGGTCGCCATCTCCGCGATCCGCAGCACGTCCTCGTCGGTCTCGGTCGGCAGCCCGCACATGAAGTAGAGCTTCACCTGCCGCCAGCCGTTGCCGTAGGCGGTGGCGACCGTGCGGATCAGGTCCTCCTCGGAGACCATCTTGTTGATCACCTTGCGGATCCGCTCGCTGCCGCCCTCCGGGGCGAACGTGAGACCCGAGCGGCGGCCGTTGCGCGTCAACTCGTTGGCCAGGTCGATGTTGAAGGCGTCGACCCGGGTCGAGGGGAGCGACAGGCCGATCTTGTCCTCCTCGTACCGGTCGGCCAGGCCCTTGGCGACCTCCGCGATCTCGCTGTGGTCGGCGGACGACAGCGACAGCAGGCCGACCTCCTCGAAGCCGGTGGCCTTCAGCCCCCGGTCGACCATGTCACCGATGCCGGTGATCGAACGCTCCCGCACCGGCCGCGTGATCATGCCCGCCTGGCAGAACCGGCAGCCGCGCGTGCAGCCGCGGAAGATCTCCACCGACATCCGCTCGTGCACCGTCTCCGCCAGCGGCACCAGCGGCTGCTTCGGATACGGCCACTCGTCCAGGTCCATCACGGTGTGCTTGGCGACCCGCCACGGCACCCCCGACCGGTTCGGCACGACGCGCGCGATCCGGCCGTCCGGCAGGTACTCCACGTCGTAGAAGCACGGCACGTACACCCCGCCGGTCCGCGCCAGGCGCAGCAGCAGCTCCTCGCGCCCGCCGGGGCGGCCCTCCCCCTTCCAGGCCCGCACGACATCGGTGATCTCCAACACCGCCTGCTCGCCGTCGCCCAGGACGGCGCAGTCGATGAAGTCCGCGATGGGCTCGGGGTTGAACGCGGCGTGCCCGCCGGCGACCACCACCGGGTGGTCCTCGGTGCGCTCCTTCGCCTCGATCGGCACACCGGCCAGGTCGAGCGCGGTCAGCAGGTTGGTGTAGCCGAGCTCGGTGGAGAACGAGACGCCGAGCAGGTCGAAGGCGCCCACCGGCCGGTGCGCGTCCACCGTGAACTGCGGGACGCCGTGCTCGCGCATCAGCTTCTCCAGGTCGGGCCAGACGCTGTAGGTGCGCTCGGCGAGGACGCCCTCGCGCTCGTTGAGCACCTCGTAGAGGATCATGACGCCCTGATTGGGCAGCCCCACCTCGTAGGCGTCGGGGTACATCAGCGACCAGCGGACGTCGCAGGCGTCCCAGTCCTTCACCGTGGAGTTGAGCTCTCCGCCGACGTACTGGATCGGCTTCTGGATGTGCGGGAGGAGGGCCTCCAGGCGCGGAAAGACCGACTCGACAGGCATGACTGTTTCTTTCGGGAGCTGTTGGGGGCGTGTCCGGGGGCACGGAGCTGACCATCCAGCCTACCCGGACCCGGCGACAGTGGGAGTACCTCCCAGGCCCCAAGGGGCCCGGGGGATCAAGCGGCGGACAACGGTCGTTTCATGCGCACGGACTGGAGCAGCCCTATGCCGATCCAGGAGGCGAACATCGCGGTACCCCCGTAGGAGAGGAACGGCAGCGGGACGCCCGCGACCGGCATGATGCCCAGCGCCATGCCGATGTTCTCGAAGCACTGGAACGCGAACCAGGCGACGATCCCGGCCGCGATGATCGTGCTGTAGAGGTCGGTCGCGCCGCGCGCGATGCGCAGGGCCCGCCACAGGATGAGGCCGACCAGCAGGATGATCCCGCCGGCGCCGAGGAAGCCCAGCTCCTCGCCGGCCACGGTGAAGATGAAGTCGGTGTGCTGTTCGGGCACGAACTGGCCGGTGGTCTGGGTGCCGTGGAAGAGCCCGGTGCCGTTGAGCCCGCCGGAGCCGATGGCGATACGGGCCTGGTTGGTGTTGTACCCGACGCCGGACGGGTCGCGGGACGGGTCGGCGAACGCCGCGAAGCGGTCGAGCTGGTACTGGTCGAGGACGCCGAGGGTCCAGACGAGCACCGCCGCCGCCACCCCGGCCAGGATGAGCCCGATGGACCAGCGCAGCGGCGCGCCCGAGGCGAGCAGGATGCCCAGCACGATGACGCTGAGCACCATGGCCATGCCCATGTCGTCGATGACCACGATGGCCAGCGGCGCGGCGGCCAGGGCCAGGGACTGCCAGATCGCACGGCTGCCGGGCCGCTCGCTGTCCCCGGCGTCGACCTGCGCGGCGAGGATCAGGGCCATGCCGAGGGTGATGGCGACCTTGGCGAACTCGCCGGGCTGCAGGGTGTAGCCGCCGACCGACAGCCAGGCGCGCTGGCCGTTGATCTCGGTGCCGAGGGGGCTGAACACCAGGAGCATCGCGCCCATGGAGAAGGCGAAGAAGAACGGGACCGCGCTGCGCAGCCGGTGGTGGCCGAGCCACATCACGCCGAGGGCGAGCGCGATGCCGACGGCCAGGTTGATCACCTGGCGTATCAGGAAGTACTGCGGGTCGCCGTTGGTTATCTCCGTGCGGTTGCGCGTGGCGGAGTAGATCAGCAGCAGGCCGAGGACGGACAGCGCCGCGGCGGCCAGCAGCAGCACCCAGTCGACGCGGCGCGCCGCGGAGTCCCGCGCGGAGAGCCGGCGCCAGGCGCCGCCGCGCTGCGCGGGCAGGGTCAGGGTGTGAACGCTCACCGGTTCCTCGTCACTCGTTCCGCTCGTCGCGCTGCGGGACGATCGTGCCGTTCTCGTCGATCTCCGGCAGCTCCCGGAGCGGCTCCGGCAGCAGGGCGGCGTCGCGGTCGATGGAGCCGTCCTCGCCGACGCCGTAGATGGCCTCCCAGATGTTCCGCACGGCCGGTCCGGAGGCGCCGGAGCCGGTGCCCGCCTGGGCGATGGTCATCACCACGGTGTAGTCGTCGGAGTAGGTGGCCAGCCACGAGGTGGTCTGCTGGTCGCCGGACGCCTCCGCGGTGCCCGTCTTGCCGTGCAGCGGGATCTCGCCCTGTGGCCAGCCGCCGAACCGCCAGGCGGCGCTGCCCGTGGTGATCACCGAGGCGGTGGCGTCGCGCAGGTTCTCGATGGTCTCCTCGTCGGCCGGCAGCTGACCGGACGGCTGCGGGTCGAACTCCTCGACCACCGTGCCGTCGGCGGCGACCACGGCCCGGCCCACGGTCGGGGTGTAGAGCGTGCCGCCGTTGCCGAGCGCCGCGTAGATGGTGGCGAGCTGGATCGGGGTGACCAGCACGTCGCCCTGGCCGATGGCGAAGTTGAGCATGTCACCGGCGCGCATATTCATGCCCTCGGTGCAGTTCTCCCGGGCGATGCGGGCCTCGTAGTCCTGCCGGTCGGAGTCCGCGAGCTCGCACCAGGTCTCCTCGTTGGTCTCCCAGTAGTCCTGCTTCCACTCGCGGTCCGGAATCCGGCCGGCGGCCTCGTTGGGCAGGTCGATGCCGGTGGGCGCGCCGAGGCCGAACTCGTGGGCGGTGCGGAACAGCCAGTCGTCGGGGTTGTCCACCGGGTCGGTGCCGCCGTCGGCCAGCCACTCGCGGTGCGCGATGCCGTAGAAGACGGTGTTGCAGGAGACCTCGATGGCCCGGGCCAGGGTGATCGGGCCGTAGGAGGAGGACTCGAAGTTGCGGAACCGCTGGCCGCCGACCTCGTAGGTGGACGAGCAGTCGTAGGTGCCGTCGAAGTCGTACCCGGCGTTGACCGCCGCGGTGGTGGTGACCACCTTGAACGTCGAACCGGGCGGCCCCTGGCCCTGGATGGCCCGGTTGAGCAGCGGGTTGTCGGAGTCCTCGCTGGTCAGCCGCTCGTACTCGCGGGCGGAGATGCCGCCGACCCACACGTTGGGGTCGTAGTCGGGCGCGGAGGCCATGGCGACGACGCGGCCGGTGTCGTTCTCCAGCACGATCGCGGCGCCGGAGTCGGCCTCGAAGTTCCGCCCGGAGACGTCGTCGTGCGTGTCGCGGGCGGTCTCGATGGCCTGCGCGAGCTCGTCCTCCACCACGCCCTGGACCCGGGAGTCGATGGTGGTGATGAGGTTCGCCCCGGCCTCGCCCGGCTCGCTCTCCGACTCGCCGAGCACGCCGCCGAACTTGTCGACCTCGTACCGCGTGATGCCCGCCCGGCCGCGCAGATAGCTGTCGTAGGCGCGTTCGAGCCCGGAGCGGCCGATCTGGTCGGACCGCAGCAGCGGCGCGTCGGTGTCCTCGGTCTCCGCGACCTCGTCGTCGGTGACCGGCGAGAGGTAGCCCAGCACCTGGGCGGCGTTGGCGTTGTCCGGCGAGGGGTAGCGGCGCACGGCGGTCGGCTCGGCGCTGATGCCGGGGAAGTCCTCGGCCCGCTCCCTGATCTGGAGCGCCTGCTGCGTGGTCGCCTCGTCGGTGATCGGGATCGGCTGGTACGGCGAGCCGTTCCAGCACGGCTGCGGCGTCTCGGCGTCACACAGCCGCACCCGGTTGGTGACCTCCTCGACGGGCATGCCGAGCAGCTCGGCCAGCGCGGCCAGCACGCCTTCGCCGTCGTCCGGCAGCCCGCTCAGCTCCGTGCGGTCGGCGGAGACGACGAGTCGCGTCTCGTTGTCCGCGATCGGCACGCCGCGCGCGTCGAGGATCGAGCCGCGCACGGCCGGCTGCACGACCTGCTGGACGTGGTTCCCCGCGGCCTCGGCCGCGAACTCGTCGCCCTGGCGGATCTGCAGGTACCACAGCCGCCCGCCCAGGGTGAGCAGGAGCGAGAAGACCAATATCTGGATGACGACCAGCCGAATCGTGATCCGGGAAGTCCGGCCCGTCTCGGGGATGTTGGTCACAGCGTCTTCCTCGTGGCTTCTCCGCCCGCGCCCCGGCGGGGCGCGGTCATCGTCACGGTCCGCGGCCCGGCGGCCGCGTGTGCGTCGCTCACAGGCGCTTGACTCCCTTGATGCGTCCCGCCTTGTTCCGGGCGGATCGGCTGAGCAGTGTCGAGCGCTGGCCGAGCCGGGCGGCCTTGCCGTACCGGCGGCGGCGCGGGGCGCGGGTCCGCAGGCCGGTGCCGACACCGCCGAGCCAGCGCACGCTGACGTCGGCGCCGCCGATCGGGCCCGGGCCGCCGTCGCCGGACAGCGGATCGCTCTCCAGGCGGCGGGCCATGGCCATCACCAGCGGCACGGTGAACGGGGCCAGCAGCAGGTCATAGATGGTGGCGGTGAAGAGCAGCTTGCCGAGGCCGGCGTCCTGGACGGCGGTGTCCCCGACGAGCGTGCCGACGAGCGCGTACAGCAGCGTGGAGCTGACCGCCCCGGCCGCGACGACGAACATCGGCCCGGTGGCCGAACGGTGCTGCCCCGTATCGGGCTTGGTGAGCCCCGCCGCGTACCCGATGACGCACAGCACCAGCGCGTACCGGCCCACCGCGTGGTCGGCCGGCGGCGCCAGGTCCGCGAGCAGGCCGGCGAAGAAGCCGACCAGGCAGCCGCCGACGGGCCCGTAGACCAGGGCCAGCGCCAGCACGGTGAGCAGCAGCAGGTCGGGGACGGCGCCCGGGAGTTGGAACCGGGCGAGCACGCAGACCTGGAAGACCAGGGCCGCGACCACGAGCACGGTCGCGAGCAGGGTGCGGGACACGCGCATCGATCAGCTCCTGGTGGCCGGGTCGTCGTCTTCATCTTCGCCCGCGGCGTCACCGGCGGCTTCGGTCGCGTCGGCGCCCACGTTCTCGTCGGCGTCCGCGTTCTCCTCGGTGTCCACCATCTCGTCGGCGTCCACGGTCTCCTCGGCGTCCGCCACGTTCCCGTCGGCGTCTTCCGCCTCGCCCTCCCGGGCGACGGCGCCCTCGGCGTTCTCCTCCGGCTCCTCCTCGCGCGCCTGGTCCTCCGGCCCCTCGGGCCGGGGCGGGAGCACGGAGTCGCGCGGGTTGTCGCGCGGCGGCTCGACCACCACGCCGACCAGGTCGAGCTGGGTGAACGTCACGTAGGGGCGCACCTGGACGATCCGGGTCAGGTCGCCGGTGGTGCGGTCCACGCTGATGACCTCGCCCACCGGGACTCCGGGCACGAACGGCTTGTTGTCCGAGGAGCCGAAGGTGACCATCCGGTCACCCTCCTCCACCCGGGCCTGCTGGTTGAGCAGCTGGACGTCCAGCGTGTCGTCGCCGCGGCCGGTCGCGAAGCCCAGCTCCTGGCTGTCCTCCAGGCGGGTGCCGACCGTGAAGTCCGGGTCGTTGGCCAGCAGCACGGTCGCGGTGCCCGGTCCGACCGTGGTGACCCGGCCGACCAGGCCATCTCCGTTGAGCACGGTCATGTCGCGGGCGATGCCGTCCTCGCTGCCCGCGTCGATGGTGACGGTCCACGAGAAGCCCTGGGCGGCGCCGATCGCGATGACCTGGGCGCCGACGATCCCGTACTGTCCGGCGCCCGCCGTCCGGAGCAGCTCGTCCAGCTGGTCGACGCGCGACTCGCGGTGCTCCTCGCTGCCCAACTGCTGCCGCAGCTCGGCGTTCTCCCGCTCCAGCTCGCTGATCCGGTCGTGCCGGTCGCCGGAGTCGCGGACGGCGGAGATGGCGTTGGCCACCGGGTCCACCGCGCCGGCCATGCCCTCCTCCACGGGCCCGAAGACGGAGGCCGCGGCATCCCTCGCGCCGTCGAGCGGGGAGTCGTCCCCGCCGCGGATGTCCATCGTGATGAAGGCGAACGCGATGGAGATCAGCAGGACGAGAAGAAGCCGGCTCTCTCGGGTGTCCCTCACGTGCGGCGGCCGTGCCTTTCTGGGTCGTTCCTCGATGCCTGAGCTGATTCGGTGGTGCTAACGATCCGCCACGCGGATTGGTGTCCCGCCACGCGGCGGACCCGCGGCGAGGAGCCGGCTCGCGGGCCGCCGGGTCACCGCCGGGGCTGGGCGTCCAGCACCTGCTGCAGCGCCTCGAACTCCTCCACGCACTTCCCGGAGCCCAGCGCCACCGAGTCCAGCGGGTCCTCGGCGATGTGGATGGGCATGCCGGTCTCCTTGCGGAGCCGCTCGTCGAGGCCGCGCAGCAGCGCGCCACCACCGGTGAGCACGATGCCGCGGTCCATGATGTCGCCGGACAGCTCGGGCGGGCACTTGTCCAGCGTGGTCTTCACCGCGTCCACGATGGCGTTGACCGGCTCCTCCATCGCCTTGCGCACCTCGGCCGAGGAGATCACCACCGTCTTGGGCAGGCCGCTGACCAGGTCGCGGCCCCGGATCTCGGTGTGCTCGTCCGCGTCCATCTCGTGGGCCGAGCCGATGGTGATCTTGATGCTCTCGGCCGTCCGCTCACCGAGGAGGAGGCTGTACTCCTTCTTGATGTGCTGGATGATCGCGTTGTCCAGCTCGTCGCCGGCGACCCGGATCGACTGGGCGGTGACGATGCCACCGAGGGAGATGACCGCGACCTCGGTGGTACCGCCGCCGATGTCGACCACCATGTTCCCGGTCGCCTCGTGCACGGGCAGACCCGAGCCGATCGCGGCGGCCATCGGCTCCTCGATGATGTGCACCTGACGGGCACCCGCCTGGGTGGACGCCTCGATCACCGCGCGCCGCTCCACCCCGGTGATACCGGAGGGCACGCAGACGACGACCCGGGGGCGGGCCAGATAACGGCGCTTGTGGATTTTCAGAATGAAGTAGCGGAGCATCCGCTCGGTGATCTCGAAGTCGGCGATGACGCCGTCCTTGAGCGGACGAACCGCGACGATGTTGCCCGGGGTCCGGCCGATCATCTTCTTGGCCTCGGCGCCGACCGCGAGAATGCCACCGGTGTTGGTGTTGATGGCGACGACGGACGGCTCGTTGAGGACAATCCCGCGACCTCTGACGTACACCAGCGTGTTGGCCGTCCCGAGGTCGACTGCCATGTCACGTCCGATGAACGACATATTGTTCGCCATAGGGATACATCTGGCCTTCCAGCTGGAGCGATTTGTGCGGGGAGGTCGGCAGGGGGTGCGATGAACTTGCGCTGGCGGAGTCCCTCCCGTCCGGGGGAGAGAGTCGCGGCGTAGCCATCGTATCCACGGCCGGTCGAACACGGAGCGCCGGAGCGCCGCTTTCGCCATTGTCGGCGGAACGTGGCTCACCCTCCATCATGGTGACGTCGTGTTCGGGTGAAGGGTTCCCACGTTCGACTGTATCCAGTGCTCCGAAAGACTGCATTCAGACGTACACCTCGGGTGACACCCCCGCTCCCGCGGACGCGCATTCAGCGGATGATCAGGCGAGACCGGGGAAGAAAATCTTGAGTTCCCGTTCGGCCGACTCGGGCGAGTCGGAGGCGTGGATCAAGTTCTCCCGCACGACCGTGCCGTAGTCCCCCCGAATGGAGCCGGGGGCCGCCGCGATCGGGTCCGTGGGACCGGCCAGCGCCCGCATTCCCTCCACGACCCGCTCTCCCTCGACCACCAGCACCACGCTCGGGCCGGACGCCATGAACTCCAGCAGCGGCTCGTAGAACGGCCGACCGACGTGCTCGGCGTAGTGCGTCCGCAGCGCCTCCAGGTCCAGGGTCCGCAGCTCCAGCGCGGTGATCGCCCAGCCCGCCTTGCGCTCGACGCGGCCGACGATCTCGCCGATCAGACCTCTCCTGACCGCGTCGGGCTTCAGAAGGACAAGCGTGCGCTGGCTCATGGGCGGCGGCTCCCGGAAGATCGTGTGGTGCGGGCGAGCAAGATTACCGTGGCGGTCAGCCCGTCCCGGCGGCGGCCTCCGCCCCCGCGCGGGCGGCCTTGATCTCGTCCACCCGGCGGCCGTAATGGATCGAGGCCCACCACAGCGCGGCGAAGGCGCCGCCCAGCAGGAACAGCACCGGCAGCACCAGGCCGCCGGCGATCAGCGCGGCCTGGAGCGTCCACCCGAGCTGCACGAAGCCCGGCCGGTCGGCCAGACCGCACAGCAGCAGGCACAGCGCCATGGCCACGCCGCTGACCGTCCAGACCGTCCCCGTCCCGGCGGACACGTCGGTCAGCCGGGTGGCCGCGAGGGCGGCCAGGCCGATGACGATGAACTCGGCGATGAGCGTGCTGGCGCAGAGCGTGCGCATCAGCGGGACCTCCCCAGCAGCAGGCGGGCCTCGCCCACCGTGACGACGGAACCGGTGACCAGCACCCCGGCCCCGGCGTACTCGTGCTCCTCCTCGGCCAGCGCGATGGCCGCCTCCAGCGCGTCGTCCAGGCGCGGCTCGACCTGCACCCGGTCCTCGCCGAAGACCTCGACGGCGACGGCGGCCAGCTGGTCGGGGTCCATGGCTCGATGGCTGGCGTTGCTGGTGATCACCACCTCGCTGAAGACCGGCTCGAACGCCTCCAGCAGGCCGCGCGCGTCCTTGCCCTCGCTGGTGCCGACCACGCCGACGAGGCGGCTGAAGGAGAACGACTCCATGATCGCCGCGGCGGCGGCCTGCGCGCCGGGCGGGTTGTGCGCGGCGTCCAGCACGACGGTCGGGCTGGTGCGGACGACTTCGAGCCGGCCGGGCGAGGTGACGGAGGCGAAGGCGGTCCTGACCACGTCGACGTCCAGCGTCGTGGCGGGCCGGTCGACGCCGACACCGAAGAACGCCTCGACGGCGGCCAGCGCCACGGCGGCGTTGTGCGCCATGTGCTCCCCGTACAGCGGGAGGAAGATGTCCGGGTACTCGCCACCCAGGCCGCGCAGGGTCAGCATCTGGCCGCCCACCGCGTTCTCCCGGGCCAGCACGCCGAATTCCAGGCCCTCCCTGGCCACCGTGGCGTCCACCTCGACCGCCCGCCGGAGCACCACGGCGGCGGCGTCGATCTGTTGCTGGGCGAGGATCACCCGGGCGTCGGACTTGATGATCCCGGACTTCTCCACGGCGATCTGCTCCGGCGTGGTGCCGAGCCGGTCGGTGTGGTCCAGGGCGATCGGCGTCAGGACGGCGACCTGGCCGTCGACCACGTTGGTCGCGTCCCAGGTGCCGCCCATGCCGACCTCCACGATCGCCACGTCCACGGGCGCGTCGGCGAAGGCGGCGTACGCCATGCCGGTGAGCACCTCGAAGAACGACAGCCGGAAGCCCTGTCGGGAGTCGACCAGCTCGATGTACGGCTTGAGGTCCTCATACGTCTCGACGAACCGCTCGGGCGCGATCGGGGCGCCGTCCAGGCTGATCCGCTCGGTGATGGACTGCACATGCGGGCTGCTGTAGCGGCCGGTGCGCAGGTCGAAGGCGCCGAGCACCGCCTCGATCATGCGGGCGGTGCTGGTCTTGCCGTTGGTGCCGGTGATGTGGATGGCCGGATAGGCGCGCTGCGGGTCGCCGAGCAGGTCCATCAGCGCCTGGACGCGGACCAGCGACGGGTCGAGCTTGGTCTCCGGCCACCGCTTGGCCAGCTCCGCCTCGACCTCACGCAGCGCCCGGTCGACCTCGGGGTCCGCCGGCCGGGTCGGCAGATCCTCCGCGTCCGGTGCCCCGGCTCGGGCCCGCAGCGTACGGCTGCCCGCCTCGATCATGGCGAGATCGGGGTCACGGTCTCCACCGGGCTCCCCGGGGGAGGCCATGGTCTCGTCGAAGGACTCGTCTCCGTCACTGTGTGGGTCGCTCACGGTGCCAGTCTACGAACCACGGCCGGGCCCCGACGCCACGCGCCGGGCCGCCGCCCCCCGGTGCGGGGGGCGGGGCGGACGCGATGGGTCAGGGCAGCCGCGAAAGCTGGTCCGTGATCCGGGAGATGTCCGACTCCGCCGCCGCGCGACGGGCGCGGATCTTGTCGACCACGTGGTCGGGGGCCTTGGCCAGGAACGCCTCGTTGCCCAGCTTCGCCGTCGTCTGGGCCAACTCCTTCTCCGCCACCGCCAAGTCCTTCGTCAGGCGCTTGCGCTCCGCCTCGAAGTCGATGGCGCCGGAGAGGTCCAGGGCCACCGTGGCACCCGCGACCGGGAGGGTGGCCGTGGCCGCGAAGTCCTCACCGGCGGGCTGGAGCCGGAGCAGCGAGCGGATCGCGTCCTCGTGGGCGGCCAGACCCGCGGCGGCGGTCAGGTCGAGGGTGGCCGGGACCCGTTGGCCGGGCTGGAGGCCCTGGTCGGCGCGGAAACGGCGGACCTCGGTGACGAGCTGCCGGACGGCGTCGATCTCCCGCTCGGCCGCCGGGTCGCGGAAGCCGGAGTCCCGCGGCCACGCGGCGACGACGACCGACTCGCCGGACGTCAGCGTGGTCCACAGCTCGTCCGTGACGAACGGCGTGACCGGGTGCAGCAGCCGCAGCGTGACGTCGAGGACCTCGCCCAGGACCCGCCGCGTGATCTCCGCCGGACGGCCACCGGCCGCGAACGTCGTCTTGCTCAGCTCGACATACCAGTCGAAGACCTCGTCCCACGCGAAGTGGAACAGGGCGTCGCTCAGCTTCGCGAACTGGTAGTCGTCGTAGTAGGCGTCGACCTCGGCGACGACCGAGTGGAGCCGGGAGAGGATCCACCGGTCGGTGGACGACATCTCCTCGGGGGACGGCAGATCGCCCTCGACGGTCGCGCCGTTGAGCAGGGCGAAGCGCGTGGCGTTCCAGATCTTGTTCGCGAAGTTCCGCGACGCCTGGACCCAGTCCTCGCCGATCGGGACGTCCACCCCGGGGTTGGCGCCCCTGGCGAGGGTGAAGCGGACGGCGTCGGAGCCGTAGGCGTCCATCCAGTCCAGCGGATTGACCGTGTTCCCGAAGGACTTGGACATCTTCTTGCCGAACTGGTCGCGGACCATGCCGTGCAGGGCGATGGTGTGGAACGGCGGGACGCCGTCCATCGCGTACAGGCCGAACATCATCATCCGGGCGACCCAGAAGAACAGGATGTCGTAGCCGGTGACCAGGACGGCGTTCGGATAGAACCTCGCCAGGCTCTCGGTCTCCTCCGGCCAGCCGAGCGTGGAGAACGGCCACAGGCCCGAGGAGAACCAGGTGTCCAGGACGTCTGTCTCCTGGTGCCAGCCCGCGCCCGACGGCGGCTCCTCGTCCGGGCCGACGCAGACCGTCTCGCCGTCCGGCCCGTACCAGACGGGGATGCGGTGGCCCCACCACAACTGCCGCGAGATGCACCAGTCGTGGAGGTTGTCCACCCACTCGAAATACCGCGCGGACATCTCCTTGGGGTGGATGGTCACCCGTCCGTCGCGGACCGCGTCGCCGGCCGCCTTGGCCAGCGGGGCGACCTTGACCCACCACTGCATGGACAGCCGCGGCTCGATCGTGGTCTTGCAGCGCGAACAGTGCCCGACCGAGTGCCGGTAGGGGCGCTTCTCGTCGACGATCCGGCCCTCGGCGCGCAGCGCGGCGACGACGGCGGACCTGGCCTCCAGCCGGTCCAGGCCCAAGAACGGCCCGTGCGCGGTGATGATGGCGTGCTCGTCCATGATCGTGAGCTGCGGCAGGCCGTGCCGGCGGCCGATCTCGAAGTCGTTCGGGTCGTGGGCCGGGGTGACCTTGACCGCTCCGGTGCCGAACTCCGGGTCGACGTGCTCGTCGGCGATGACCGGGATGGACCGGTCGGTCAGCGGCAGCCGGACCGTGCGGCCGACGAGGTGCGCGTACCGCTCGTCGGCGGGGTGGACCGCGACCGCCGTGTCGCCGAGCATCGTCTCGGCCCGGGTGGTGGCGACGACGAGCGAGTCCTCGCCCTCGCCGTACCGGATGGAGACCAGCTCGCCGTCGTCCTCCTGGTACTCGACCTCGATGTCGGAGATGGCCGTCAGACAGCGCGGGCACCAGTTGATGATCCGCTCGGCGCGGTAGATCAGCCCGTCGTCGAAGAGCCGCTTGAAGATGGTCTGGACGGCCTGGGACAGGCCCTCGTCCATGGTGAAGCGCTCACGGGACCAGTCGACGCCGTCGCCGAGGCGGCGCATCTGCCCGGAGATCTGGCCGCCGGACTCCGCCTTCCACTGCCAGACGCGCTCGACGAACGCCTCTCGGCCAAGGTCGTGGCGGGACTTGCCCTCCTTGGCCAGCTCGCGCTCGACGACGTTCTGGGTGGCGATTCCGGCGTGGTCCATGCCGGGCTGCCACAGCGTCTCGAAACCCTGCATCCGCTTGCGGCGGGTGAGGGCATCGATCAGCGTGTGTTCAAAAGCATGCCCGAGATGAAGACTTCCGGTGACATTCGGCGGCGGGATGACGATCGCGTACGGTTCCTTTTCGCTTTTCGCGTCCGCGGCGAAGTAACCCCGTTCCACCCAGCGCTCGTACAGCTTCCCCTCTACATCGGCCGGCGTGTACTGCGTCGGCAGGTCGGTGGAGGCGCTGTGGGGCCCGTACGCGGGCGGCTGGGTCTTCTCGGTCACGGCGTCAGTCTAAAGGCGCGGATGTCATGCCCTCGAACCGATTCCAGGGGCGGATGTACAGAGCGGCATCTTGTCAGACAGGATGTGCGGAAGTGTTGAGGTAAAGGCTCTTGAGGGGAAGCACATGAGTTACAACCAGCCGGGACCGTACGGGCAGCAGCCCCCACAGGGCCCGCCCGGACAGCCCGGCCCGTACGGGGCGCCGCCGCCGCAGGGTCCGCCGCCGCCACCCGGCGGCCCGGCCCCCTACGGACAGGGCGGGGCCCCCGGTGCTCCCGGAGCCCCCGGCTACGGCTACCCGCAGCAGCCGGGCCAGCAGCCGGGTCCCTACGGCCAGCCCCAGGCGCCCGGCCCGTACGGGCAGCAGCCGCCCGGTGCCCCGGGCCAGTTCCCCGGGCAGCCGCCCTACGGCCAGGCGCCGCCGCCCCCGCCGGCGAAGGGCGGCAAGCGCACGGCGATCATCGCGATCGCCGTCGTCGCCGGGCTCGCCGTCATCGGCGCCGGCGCCTTCTTCCTGATCGGCGGGGACGAGGAGGGCGGCGGCCCGTCCGCCGACGACCCGCGTTACAGCCTGGCCATGCCCGACACCACCGGCGAGTTCACGCTGGTCCCGGGTGCCGAGGACGAGTTCTTCACCGAGGAGGACCTTGAGGCCGCGGGCGTGTCCGGCATGGAGCAGGACACCGCCAGCTACATGAACACCGACCCCGACGCCCAAGTCCCCGAGCCAGGCACGATCGTGCTCCAGACGGGCGGCGCCTGGGGCGAGGTGCGGGACCCCGAGGCGGCCGTGGACGGGCTCTTCGCCACGGTGGGCGAGGGCGACAGCGGCGAGGAGTTCGAGGGCGAACTCATCGGCGAACCGACCGACTTCTCCGACGACGGCGCGATCATCAAATGCCAGACGGCGCAGGGCACCGAGCCCGACCCGGACTTCGGCTACCCGCTGGAGGCGGCGATCTGCGTGTGGGGCGACTACAGCACGCTGGGCGCCACCGTCATCCTGCCGATGCCCGAGTTCCCCACGAACTTCGACCCCAACTCCTCGGATATCCCGGAGTTCACCGCGCCCGCCCCGGTGAGCCTGGAGACCGCCGCCGAGTACACCCGGCAGCTGCGGCTGGACGCCCTGGTCGAGGTGGAGGGCGGCGCCACCCCCACCGCTGACGGCGGGAACAGCGGCGACGCAGGCAGCGGCGGGGACTTCGGCGACATCGAGGTCCCGCCGCCGTCCACCGAGTGAGCGCGGGCCCGTGACGACGCCCGCGGGGCCCGGACCGAATCGCTCGGTCCGGGCCCCGCGGGCGTCTGTGTCGGCGGTGCCCGGCGCGCGCCTCAGGCCGTCTTCTCGTGCGGCGCCGCGCTGCCGCCGCGCTGCTTGGTCAGCCGGGAGCGCGGGACCAGCGTGGGGTTCACGTTGGACCTGACGACGTCCTCGGTGATCAGCACCTGGCCCACGTCCTGGCGGGACGGCACCTCGTACATCACCGACATCAGGACCTCCTCCATGATCGCCCGCAGGCCGCGGGCGCCCGTGCCGCGCAGGATCGCCTGATCGGCGATGGCCTCCAGCGCGGGGAGGTCGAACTGCAGCTCCACACCGTCGAGCTCGAACAACCGCTGGTACTGCTTGACCAGCGCGTTGCGCGGCTCGACCAGAATGCGCAGCAGCGCCTCACGGTCCAGGTTGTGCACGGAGGTGATGACCGGCAGCCGGCCGATGAACTCCGGGATCATGCCGTACTTGACCAGGTCCTCCGGAAGGGCGTCCGTGAGGATCTGGCCCGAGTCGCGGTCGCGCTTGGAGCGGATGTCCGCGCCGAAGCCGATGCCCCGACCGCCCGACCGGGCCCGGATGATGTCGTCCAGCCCCGCGAAGGCGCCGCCCACGATGAACAGGACGTTGGACGTGTCGATCTGCAGGAACTCCTGGTGCGGGTGCTTGCGCCCGCCCTGCGGCGGCACCGCGGCGGTGGTGCCCTCCAGGATCTTCAGCAGCGCCTGCTGGACACCCTCGCCGGACACATCGCGGGTGATCGACGGGTTCTCGCTCTTGCGGGCGACCTTGTCGATCTCGTCGATGTAGATGATGCCCTGCTCGGCCTTCTTGATGTCGTAGTCCGCGGCCTGGATGAGCTTGAGCAGGATGTTCTCCACGTCCTCGCCCACATAGCCCGCCTCGGTCAGCGCCGTGGCGTCCGTGATGGCGAAGGGGACGTTGAGCATCCGGGCCAGCGTCTGGGCCAGCAGCGTCTTGCCGGAGCCCGTCGGGCCGAGCAGCAGGATGTTCGACTTGGCGAGCTCGATCTCCTCGTCACGCGACGAGGCGTCGGCCTCGCTGGCCCGCACCCGCTTGTAGTGGTTGTAGACAGCCACCGAAAGGGCCTTCTTGGCGTCTTCCTGGCCGACCACATAACTTTCCAGGAAGTCGTAGATCTCGCGCGGCTTCGGGAGCTCGCTCAGCTCCGACTCGGGTGACTCGGCGAGCTCCTCCTCGATGATCTCGTTGCAGAGATCGATGCATTCATCGCAGATGTAGACCCCCGGACCCGCGATGAGCTTCTTCACCTGTTTCTGACTCTTGCCGCAGAATGAGCACTTGAGCAGATCGCCGCCGTCACCGATGCGTGCCACGAGGTGCTTCCCCTTCGCCTGCGCACCGCCGGGGAGACGGTGCCTAGTGCTTTCTGAAGACGACGGTACCCTGTCGCCCCGGCGGAATGGTCCCCCCTCGACGGGAATCCCGCTCGGCGGGGCCTTCCCGTCGAAAGGGGGTGGCCAGTCGTTGTCTTGCGTTGTCGTGCCGGGTGATGCTTGAGAGTGCTGCCGGTGAGCGATCAGACCGCCGTGGTGGAGCGGGTGGTGACGATCTGGTCGATCAGTCCGTACTCCACGGCTTCCTCGGCGGTGAGGATCTTGTCCCGCTCGATGTCGTCGCTGATCTGCTCGATCGGCCTGGTGGAGTGCTTCGCGAGCATCTCCTCAAGCTGATTCCGCATCCGCTGGACCTCGCGCGCCGCGATCTCCAGGTCGGAGACCTGACCGCGTCCGGTCTCGCTGTAGGGCTGGTGAATCAGGATACGCGCGTTCGGCAGGGCCATGCGCTTGCCCCGGGTGCCGGCCGAGAGGAGCACGGCCGCGGCGGAGGCCGCCTGGCCCATGCAGACCGTCTGGATCTCCGGCTTGACGAATTCCATCGTGTCGTAGATCGCGGTCAGCGCCGTGAAGGAGCCGCCGGGGCTGTTGATGTAGATCTGGATGTCGCGGTCCGGGTCCATCGACTCCAGGCACAGGAGCTGCGCCATCACGTCGTTGGCCGAGGCGTCGTCGATCTGCACGCCGAGGAAGATCACCCGCTCCTCGAAGAGCTTGGCGTACGGGTCGTACTCACGCACACCCTGCGAGGTGCGCTCGATGAAGCGCGGGACGACGTAGCGCGACTCGGCCGGGAGACGGTCGTAGATGCCGGAGCCGGGGATGTAGT
Source organism: Streptomyces sp. NBC_01803 (assembly GCF_035917415.1). Lineage (NCBI taxonomy): Bacteria > Bacillati > Actinomycetota > Actinomycetes > Kitasatosporales > Streptomycetaceae > Streptomyces > Streptomyces sp. NBC_01803. The sequence continues at coordinate 4,325,632 of NZ_CP109073.1, read as the reverse complement.
TCATGAGGTGTGATACCGCCTTGGGTTTCGGTCTGCGGACGGGGGCTGCGGGCGGGCCGGATCGATCGTGGCGATCAGGCGCCCGTGCCACCGCCGCCCGCGATGTCCGACGCACTGGTGATGACCTCGTCCAGCAGCCCGTAGTCCCGGGCCTCCTCGGCGGAGAACCAGCGGTCCCGGTCGGCGTCGCGCCCCCACTGCTCGATGCTGACACCCGAGTGCTGCGCGGAGAGGCGGGCCATCTTCGCCTTGGTGCGCAGAAGCTGCTCGGCGTGGATCTTGATGTCCGAGGCGGAACCGGCCAGGCCCGCGGAGGGCTGGTGGATCAGCACCTCGGCGTTCGGCAGCGCGTACCGCTTGCCGGGGGCACCGGCGGTCAGCAGGAACTGGCCCATCGACGCGGCCAGGCCCATGGCGATGGTGACCACGTCGTTCTTGATGTACTGCATGGTGTCGTAGATCGCCATGCCGGCCGTGATCGAGCCGCCCGGGCTGTTGATGTAGAGGAAGATGTCCTTGTCCGGATCGGCAGCCAGGAGAAGCAGCTGCGCGGTGATCCTGTTGGCGATGTCATCGTCGACCGGCTGGCCCAGGAAGATGATCCGCTCGCCGAGCAGCCGGTTGTAGACCTGATCGCCGAGGCCGCCACTGATCGGCTCCGCTGCGGCGGAAGGCATCAAGAGCGTCACGTATCCACCTGCTCATTCTCGGACGGCCCCGCTTTCGCCGGCCGTCGCTCGACATCTGCGTTGTATCTACGGACCCTAACGCGCTGGCCTCACGGACCCTGCCCGACCTGGGAACTGTTCGCTGTCAGCGCAGGGTCGGCCGGGGCGCGGGAAAGCCCGCCGACAACGGACGGGGCCGGACGCGCGCTCCCGCGTCCGGCCCCGTACCGCCAGCCTCAGTCCTCGGTCTTCTCGCTGGTCCCAGCGGCCTCGGCGACCTCCGCCGGGGCCTCGCCCTCGGCGGCCTCGACGGCCTCGACGGCCTCCGCCGTCTCCACGCCGGTCTCGTCCTCGTCCTCCAGGCTGACCGGCTCACCGTTGCTGTCGGTGACGGTGACCGACTCCACGACGGTGGCCAGCGCCTTGCCCCGGCTGACCTCGCCGACCAGCATCGGCACCTGGCCGCCCTCGACGACGGCCTTGGCGAACTGGTCGGGGCTCATACCGGAGGACTGGGCGCGCCGCATGAGGTGCTCGGTCAGCTCGGCCTGGCTGACGTTGAGGTTCTCCCGCTTGGCGATCTCGTCCAGCACGAACTGGGTGCGGATGCCCTTCTCGGCCTGCTCCCTCAGCTCGGCGTCGAACTCCTCGGCGGTCTTCTCCTGGAGCGCCAGGTAGGCGTCGATGTCCATGCCGAGCTGCGACAGCTGGTGGTGCTCAAGGTTGTGCTTGCGGGTCTGGATCTCGTCCGCGAGGAGCTTCTGCGGCATCGGGACCTCGACCAGCTCCAGCAGAGCCTCCAGGACCTTCTCCTGGGCCTCGGTGGCCTGCTGGTACTTCTTCTCGTCGGCCAGCCGCCGACGGCTGTCCTCGCGGAGCTCCTCCAGCGTGTCGAACTGGCTGGCGAGCTGGGCGAAGTCGTCGTCCAGGGCCGGGAGCTCGCGGGCGGAGACGGTCTCGACCGCGACCGAGATCTCGGCCTCCTGGCCGACCGCGGAGCCGCCCTTCAGCTCGCTGGCGAAGGTGGCCGTGCCGCCGGCCTCCAGGCCGGTGACGGCCTCGTCCAGGCCGTCGAGCATCTGTCCGGAGCCGATCGTGTAGTTCACCCCGGTGGCGACGCCGTCCTCCAGCACCTCGCCGTCGACCCGGGCCTCCAGGTCGATTTTGACCACGTCGCCGTCGGTGGCGGCGCGTTCGACGACGGTGGTGGAGGCGAAGCGCTCGCGAAGCCGCTCGATGCTGGCGTCCACGTCCTCGTCGGAGACCTCGATCGCGTCGACCGTGACCGCGATGCCCGAGTAGTCCGGGATCTCGATCTCGGGGCGGATGTCGACCTCGGCCGTGAACGTCAGGAGCTCGTTGTCCTTGAGCTCCGTGATGTCGACGTCGGGCTGGCCCAGCGGGCTGAGCTCGCCCTCGGAGACGGCATCGCTGTAGAACTTGGGCAGCGCGTCGTTCACCGCCTCCTCCAGCACCGCCCCGCGGCCGAACCGCTGGTCGATGATGCGGGCCGGGATCTTGCCCTTGCGGAAGCCGGGCACCTGCACCTGCTGGTTGATCTTCCGGTACGCCGCGTCGAGGCTGGGCTTGAGCTCCTCGAAGGGCACCTCGACAGTGAGCCGAACCCGGGTGGGGTTCAGGGTCTCCACGGCGCTCTTCACGGTCGGTCTCCTTGGGGCTGGCAGCGGGAGGGGGGCACTGTTCCTGGGCCGCGCGGGACGCGGACACACCACAGGCAGGCAGGCTACTCATAGTACGTGGTCGGGGTGGCCGGATTCGAACCGACGGCCTTCCGCTCCCAAAGCGGACGCGCTACCAAGCTGCGCCACACCCCGCGGAGGCTCCGGACGCGAACCGTAGCGTACAGGGCCGCGCGGGTGCGGTCTGCCGGGAAGCCAAGCCCTGTTGGGGCGCTGGTACGATGCAGACCGTGCCGGCCGACCAGAATCGCCGGCCGACGCGGGCGTAGCTCAATGGTAGAGCCCTGGTCTTCCAAACCAGCTACGCGGGTTCGATTCCCGTCGCCCGCTCGCGCGGCCCGGCCCGGCTCCCTCCAGGGTGCCGGGCCTTCGCCTTCGGCTCACTCGCCGTTCGAGCTGTTGATCGAGTCATCGACCTCGTTGACGCCGTCCGTCACGGACTGCAGGAAGTCCTGTATCGGCTCCGCGGCTCCCGTGGAGGCAAGAGAGAAGCCGAAGAGGATCGCCACGATGGCCGGCCCCCACTTGATTGTCCCGGCGCGGATCAGGAAGAACATGATCACGCCGAACAACAGGGCCAGAGAGAACGAGATAACCACAACTGATCACACCTTCGGAAAGTTCGCCTCTGCTCCATCAGGGGCTTGACCACCTCCGCCGCACCCCCGCAGACACCATCGTGCCATCAACCGCAGCCGACGTGGAGAGTGCTGACCGACCGTCTACTCCCAGCTGTGTCCGGGGGGCCACCCTGCGTACCGAGGTGCTCCGTTACCTGTCCGTTAGCCGCCGGGGCCATCCGACCGGGTATTCCCCGTGTTCCGCCGGGGTGTTCCGGATTTCCCCTCCGATGGAAGGCGGCGCACTCTTTGGCATCGCCGGACGAGATGATTCGCCCCATTTGAGATGACAAAATGCCGTCATTTCGGACGCATCGGCCGGACGTCGGGCCGAATTCCCGATAATGGCGCGGCATACCGGGACGAGAATTTACGAATCGCGGCGCGCGCACTATCGTGCGGTCAATGTTGCACGTCCGTAATCAAGGAGCCCCCCTGCCCGCGGCCCGGGCGACGGTGGCTGACCCCACACCGGCAGTCACGGACGCCCCGTCGGAAGTCAAGCCGCGTGACCCCTACTTCGACAACGCGAAGTACCTGGCGATCGTCCTGGTCGCCGTGGGCCACGCCTGGACGCCACTGCGGGACGACTCCCGCGCGGCCTCGGCGCTGTACCTGTTCGTCTACACGTTCCACATGCCGGCGTTCATCCTGCTCGCCGGGTACTTCTCCCGCGGTTTCACCGGCCGCCCGGCGCAGCTCAAGCGGCTGATCAGCGGGATCGGTGTGCCGTACGTCATCTTCGAGGTCGCCTACATCCTCTTCAAGCGGTGGGGCGACGACGACCCGGACTACCCCTTCAGCATCCTCGACCCCTACTACGTCACCTGGTTCCTGATCGCGCTCTTCGTCTGGCGGTTCACCTCACCCGTCTGGCGGATCGTCCGCTGGCCGCTCCCGGTGGCGCTCGGCGTGGCCGCGGTCGCCGCCGTCTCCCCCCACCTCGGCGACGACCTCAACATCCAGCGTGTGCTGCAGTTCCTGCCGTTCTTCGTCCTCGGGCTGCTGCTGCGCGGCGAGCACTTCGCGCGCGTGCGGCGGCCGGAGGTGCGGGCCGCGGCGGTGCCCGTGCTGGTGGCCGCGCTGGCCACCGCCTACTGGGTGGTGCCGCGCGTGGACCACAGCTGGTTCTACCGGACGCACAGCGCCCAGGAGATGGGCGCGCCGTGGTGGGCCGGGGTGACGACGACGTTCGCGCTGACCGGCTGCGGGCTGGCGCTGACGCTCTGTTTCCTGGCCTGGGTCCCGGCCCGCCGCACCTGGTTCACGAGCCTGGGCGCGGGCACGATCTACGGCTATCTGTTGCACGGATTCATCGCCAAGGGCTCGCGGTGGTGGGACTGGTACGCGGCGGACTGGGTCAACTCGCCCGCCGGCCGGGTGGTGGTCACGCTGATCGGCGCCGCGGTCATCACCGTGCTGTGCACGGCCCCGGTGCGCCGGGTGTTCCGTTTCCTGGTGGAGCCCTCGATGGACTGGGCGTTCCGGCAGGAGGCCCTGCGGGCCGACCACCACCCGGCCCCGTCCGGGTGGTCCAAGGCGCGTTAGCGAGGGGCTAGTCGATGGTGACCCCATGGTCGGCGAGGTAGGCGATGGGGTCGACATCGGTGCCGTACTCGGCGCCCGCCCTGACCTCGAAGTGCAGGTGCGGACCGGTGCTGTTGCCGGTGTCGCCGGTCTCGCCGACCTGGTTGCCGGCCTTCACCTGCTGGCCCTCGCGGACCGAGATCTCCGACAGGTGGGCGTAGAGGGTGTAGTACCCGTCCGTCATCTTGACGATCACGAGCTCGCCGTAGTCGCCGGAGTTCTCGGCCAGCATCACCGTGCCGGGGCCGACCGAACTGACCGTGGTGCCGATCGGCGTGGCGAAGTCCACGCCGGTGTGGTGACCGGCCGCCCAGGAGCCGGGCGTTCCGTAGGGCTCGGACACCGGGTGGCCGCTCACCGGGGCCACCCAGGCGTCGGCGTCGCGGACCACCGGCGGGCGCGGCTCCTCCCGGCGCGCGGCCGGGTACGGGCCGAACGGCGCCTCGTAGAGCCAGGTCGACTCGCGCGGCTCGGGACCGCGCGCCGCGGGCGACTCGGAGCGGTCGGCCGCCGGCCGGTCGTGACCGGCGGCCTCGGCGGTCCACGGTCCCGCTATCACCAGCGCTCCCAGCAGCGTGCTGCCGACGGCGCGGCGGGCCAACCGGACCGGGGTGGCGCGGGGCCGCCGGCGCCGGTGCCGCGTCACGGGACGTGCCGGGGGCGCGAAGATCGTGCGTTCGCTCATGACCACGAGCCAAAGTCAGCCCGGGGGCCGCCGCATCCCGCCGCGCGGCCCCGGGCTCCGCCGATCGGCGGACAGGGCGGGTACCGGGCGGGCGTCATCGGCGCAGCTCAGCGCGGCCTGTCGGCGGAGCGGGACGGAGCGTATGCGATCCGCTCCGCCGGGTGATCACTCCCGGCTGATCAGGAGCAGCGCGCGGTCGTCGTTGACATCCTTGGCGACGGACTCGATGAGGTGCCAGGCCGCGCCCCGGAATCCGGTGGTGACATAGCGGTCGGCCTCGCCGGTGAGACGGTCGATGCCCTCGGACAGGTCGCGGTCGGACCGCTCCACGAGGCCGTCCGTGAAGAGCATCAGCACGTCTCCGCGCCGCAGCGTGCCCTTGGCCGGGTGGAACTCGGCGCCGTCGTACACGCCGAGCAGTGGGCCTTCGGCCTCGACCTGATGCCAGCGCCCGGTGCCGGCGTTGAGCTGGACGCCGGGCAGGTGGCCCGCCGAGAGCAGCTCGTAGTCGCCGGTGTCGAGGTCGAGCACCAGGTGGATGGAGGTGGCGAAGCCCTCGTCCCAGCTCTGCCGCAGCAGATAGCCGTTGGCGGCGGGGAGGAAGGAGTGCGGGGGCAGCGAGCCCAGCAGACCGCCGAAGGCGCCGGAGAGCAGCAGGGAACGGGAAGCGGCGTCCATGCCCTTGCCGGACACGTCGGTGAGCACGACCTCCAGGGTGCGCTGTTCGGGCCCGGTGCGGGTGGCGACCACGAAGTCGCCGGAGAACGACTGGCCGCCCGCCGGGCGCAGCGACATCTCCCGGTGCCAGCCTTTGGGCAGGCGCGGCAGCGCGCTCTGGGCGCGGATGCGTTCGCGCAGGTCGAACAGCATGGTGCCGCCGCGCCGCCAGGGCACGCCGACCCGGCTGCGGAACTGGGCGATGAGCAGGCCGATCAGCGCCACCGCGGCCACCACGAGGATGCTGCCCGGGGTGACCGGGTCGGGCATCGAGCGGCGGGCGTCGATGAGCGCGGTCTCCAGCACCAGCGCGGTGGCGGCGACGGCGTAGAGGCCCAGCAGGCTGGCCGGGCGCAGCAGCAGGCCGCCCGCGACCAGGGGCAGCACCAGCGCCTCGGGCGAGCACCACTCGGGCCAGATGACGGTGGCCCAGCCGAGCAGCGGCACGGTGAGCAGCAGGGCGGCGAAGGCGATCCAGTCGGAGCCGCCGCCCCGGAAGTAGTCGACGGCGGAGCGCCGCAGTCCTACGCGGACGCGGTGAAAAGCCTTGTGGGCCCCGGGTCTCCGGGCCTTCCGGGGTGCCGTCTCACTGCCGCGCGCCATGACCTCGGACCCTACCCACCCGTTCGGCGGCGCGTCGAACCCTTGCCATGCCCGGATATCCGTGCGGACCGGCACCGGCCCGGAAAATGTGTCGCTCCACGCGGGAAGCGTTGATAGGCATGGCCCCATGACGATGGAACCGCGCCGCCTCGACGCATCCGAGTGGGACACGTGGTACCGGGCGCTCGAATGGGCGTTCGGCGGGCTGGCCGAGTCCCCCGAGGAACGCGGGCTGTGGCGGGAGCTGACGGAGTACGACCGGACGCTGGCGCAGTGGGACGGCGACCGGGTGGTGGGCTCGATCGGCGCCTTCTCGCTGGGCCTGTCCGTGCCGGGCGGGGCCGTCGTGCCCACGGCCGGCGTGACCATGGTGGGGGTGGCCGCCACGCACCGGCGGCAGGGCATCCTGCGCGAGCTGATGCGCCGGGCGCTGGAGGACTACCGGGAGGGCGACGAGCCGCTGGCCGCGCTGACCGCGTCGGAGGCGGGGATCTACGGCCGCTTCGGCTTCGGGGTCGCCACCCGGTCGGTGGCCGTGGACATCGACACCGCGCGGGTCACGCTGAACGTGCCGCCGGGGACCGACGCCGTCCGGCTGCGGGTGGAGGAGCCCGGAGCCGAACTCGACCGGTGCGAGGCGCTGTACGCGGGGCTGGTCGGCGGCCGTCCCGGCATGCTGGAGCGGCGGCCCGGCTGGGAGAAGGTGGCCCTGCTCGACCCGCCGCAGGACCGCGAGGGAACCTCGGAGATGCGCCTGGTCCTGGCGGAGCGGGACGGCGAGCTGGTCGGCTACGCCCGCTACGCGCTGAAGCCGGACTGGGCGGGCGGTCTGCCCGACGGCACGGTGCTGGTACGGGACCTGGACGCCGTGGAGCCGGCCGCGTACGCCGCGCTGCTGCGCTTCTTCCTGGGGACCGACCTGATGGGGACGGTGGCGCTGCGCAACCGGCCGGAGGACGACGCGCTGCTGCACATGGTCTCGGACATCCGGCGCTGCCGGCCGCGGCTGATGGACCGGCTCTATCTGCGGCCCGTGGACGTCGGGGCGGCGCTGGCCGCGCGGACGTATCTCACCGACGTGGACGTGGTGCTGGCGGTCACCGACGACTTCTGCCCCTGGAACGAGGGGCGTTGGCGGCTGAGCGGCGGCGCCAAGGGGGCGGTGTGCGAGCGGACCAACGACCCGGTCGATCTCGCCGTTCACGTACGGGCGTTGGGCACGGCCTACTTGGGCGGTCCCTCGCTGTCCGGACTGGCCGCGGCGGGGCTGGCCCAGGAGCTGCGCCCGGGGGCGCTCACCGCCACCGCGACGGCCTTCCTGTCGCCGGTCGCTCCCTGGCTGCCGCACGGCTTCTGACCGCCTCGATCGTTCGGTTGGTAAACGCGCGGGACCCGGATGTCCGGATTCCGGGCCCACTTGAGGAGAACGCACCGCCCACCCCCTGACGTTGTGAAGGCCGAGGATACGGGTCGGTGCCGGGCACCGGAATAGTCAACGAGGCTGACACGCCGGACACCAGAAGAGATTGCGCGCGGCGAGGGCGGCGGTGCGGACCTCGCCGCCGCAGACGTGGCACGCGGCGCCGGTGCGGCGGTAGACGTACACCTCGCCGCCGTGGCCGTCGCGGCGGGGCGGGCGCCCCATGGCTTCGGGGGTGTGCTCGGGCCGGACCGTGTCGATGCGGCCGAGCCGCACCCCCTCGCGCATCAGGGCCGCCAGATCGGCCCAGAGCGCGTCGAACTCGGCGCGGGTCAGGCTCCGGCCGGGGCGGTGGGGGTCGATGCCCTGCCGGAACAGGGCCTCGGCGCGGTAGACGTTGCCGACGCCGGCGATCACGGCCTGGTCGAGCAGCAGCGCGGCGACGGCGGACGTGCCGGCGGAGATCCGGCGCCAGGCCCGTTCCGGGTCGGCATCGGCCCGCAGGGGGTCGGGGCCGAGGCGGTGGACGACGGCCCGCCGCTCGTCGGGGGTGATCAGGGCGCAGGTGTGGGGGCCGCGCAGCTCGGCGTAGCCGTCGTCGTTCCGCAGGCGCAGCCGCACCTGCCCCACGGGCGCGGGGGCCGGGCCGGTGCCGAAGAACACCTTGCCGTACAGGCCGAGATGGATGTGCGCCCAGCTCGCGCCGCCGGTGAAGCCGAGGAAGAGGTGCTTGCCGTGCGCCTCGGTGGCGGTGAGGGTCTGGCCGTCGATGAGGGCGGCGCCGTCGGCGAACTTGCCCTGCGGGCTGTCGGCCCGCACCGGTCGGCCGCCGAACCGTTCCCGGTAGTCGGCGGCCAGCCGGTGGATGGTGTGCCCCTCGGGCATCAGCTCTGCTCGGGCAGGGGTGGCAAGGTGCCGTCCGTCTCGTACGCGCCGAGCATGCCGATGCGGCGGCTGTGCCGCTCCTCGCCCGAGTAGGGAGTGGCGAGGAAGGCGGCGACGAACGCGGTGGCCTCGTCGGCGGTGTGCATGCGGGCGCCGACGCTGATGACGTTGGCGTCGTTGTGCTGGCGGCCGAGGCGGGCGGTCTCCTCGCTCCAGGCGAGGGCGCAGCGCACGCCGCGCACCTTGTTGGCGGCGATGGCCTCGCCGTTGCCCGAGCCGCCGATGACGATGCCGAGGGCCTCGGGGTCGGCGGCGGCGCGCTCGGCGGCGCGCAGGCAGAACGGCGGGTAGTCGTCGTCACCGTCGTACTGATGGGGGCCGCAGTCCACCGGCTGGTGGCCCTGGCCCTTGAGCCAGTCGATCAGGTGGCTCTTGAGGTCGAAGCCGGCGTGGTCGGAACCCAGATAGACGCGCATGGGGAGGAGTCTGACATGGGCGCCCCCGGCGGCGGCCATCAGTCCCGGTCGCCCCGGCCGACCAGCTTCCAGGCGGCGGGCAGGGCGCCCATGGCGAGGGCGGCCTTGAGCGCGTCGCCGATGAGGAAGGGCACGAGCCCCTTGTCGGCGGCCTCGGTGAGCGACATGTCGGCGGCGACCGCGAGATAGGGCACGCCGACGGCGTAGATGACGGCCGTGCCGAGGGCCATGGTCGCCACGGTCCTGGGCACCGTCCGGTCGCCGCCGCGCGCCGCGAGGGCGCCGACGAGGGCGGCGGCCAGCGCCATGCCGATGACGTAGCCGAAGGTCGGCATGCCGTACCCGGAGGTGCCCTCCGCGAACCAGGGCGTCCCGGCCATGCCGGCGAGGGCGTAGAGCGTGAGGGAGAGCAGCGCGCGGTGGGTGCCGAGGGACGCGCCGATGAGCAGCGCGGCGAACGTCTGGCCGGTGACCGGCACGGGCGAGCCCGGCACCGGGACGGCGATCTGGGCGGCGACACCGGTGAGCGCCGCGCCCCCGAGGACCAGCGCGGCGTCCCTGACCCGGGCCCTGGGCGCGGTGGCGGCGGGCAGCAGATCGGCGAGGACGGCGGTGCTCATGGGGCGACTCCATGGTTCTGGGGGACGGAGACGCTCCCGACGCTAACCGACCCCGTGCGCGATCCCGGCGTGATCTTCGCGACACCGGAAGGGGTGGGCGCGCGTCGCCGCTGATAGGTTGTTACTGCAAGTGGATCGCATTTACGGGAGATGGGCAACGGTATGGCCACGCACATCCCAGCAGCTGGAAGAGGCGCGGAAGACCGGTGACGGTGGCGGTGAGCCCTTGGAGGGGGACGGCACGGAGGTGCCGGTCCGCGAGCCGGTCACCGGGCGGCCGGTGCGGGAGCACGGGCGGCCGGTGCTGGAGCGGATCCACGACCACCGGCGGGACGTGGACCAGGTCCCGGCAGCGGGGCGCGGCGTCCACCTCCGGTACCGCGACCGGAAGGTCGACTTTCCCGAGGCCCTGTGGCGCGTGATGAACTGGCAGGATGTGACGGCCCGTTACCCGGCGGCGAAGGAGCGGGTCGGCGCACCGCCGCCCCCGGGCCACCCACCGGACCCGCTTCCCCGGACTCCCTGCCGCCTGGATCGTCTTCTCACCCATCGGGCGGGCGGGGACACGGAACGGCCCCCGCGCGAAGGCGTCGCGCGGGGGCCGTCTCCGAGGCCCGGCGATCCGCCGGGGCCGGCCGGGCTCAGTCGAAGCTCGGCTCGGTGTCCCGGGTCCGCTTGATCTCGAAGAAGCCGGGCGTGGACGCCACCAGCAGCGTGCCGTCCCACAGCCGGGCGGCGGCCTCGCCCCTGGGCGTCGGGGTGACGACCGGGCCGAAGAACGCCGTCTGCCCGCCGTCGGCGCCCGGCACCGCGATGACCGGCGTGCCGACGTCCTGGCCGACCAGGTCGATGCCGGACTTGTGCGAGGCGCGCACCTCGGCGTCGTAGCGGTCGGACTCCGCCGCGTCGGCCAGCCCGGCCGGCAGGCCGGCCTCGGCCAGGGCCTCGACCAGCGTCTCGCGGTTCCGCTCCTTGCCCTGGTTGTGGTAGCGGGTGCCCAGCGCCGTGTAGAGCGCCCCGAGCACCTCGGGGCCGTGCTCCCGCTCGGCGGCGACGCACACCCGCACCGGGCCCCAGGCCGTCTTCAGCAGCGCGACGTACTCCTCGGACATCTCACCGAGGCGGGGCTCGTTGAGCACGGCCAGGCTCATCACGTGCCAGCGCACCTCCACCGGGCGCACCCGCTCGACCTCCAGCATCCAGCGGGAGGTCATCCAGGCCCACGGACAGAGCGGGTCGAACCAGAAGTCGGCGGGGGTCTTCTCGGGCATGCGGGTCTCCTCGTCGGCCGGGGCGGGCGGTCACGCGGGGAACACCACGGCACCCCGGCCGCATTCCGCGTGCGCTCCCCGGAACGCCCGTGACATGCTGACTCGCGCCCGCAAGAGCGAAGGGAAGTCGACCGTGCCCGGAGAGAATCTGACCCGCGACGAGGCCCGCGAGCGGGCCGGGCTGCTGACCGTGCACGGGTACGAGGTCTCCCTCGACCTGCGGTCCGCGACCGAGCCGCCGCCGGCCACCGGGCCGCGCACGTTCCGCTCCACCACGACGATCCGCTTCGCCTGCGCGGCGGAGGGCGCGGACAGCTTCGCCGACCTGCTCGCGCCGCATGTGCACTCCGTGACGCTCAACGGCGTGCCGCTCGTGGTCGACCAGGTCTTCGACGGCACCCGCGTCGCGCTGGCCGGGCTGGCCGCCGAGAACGAGCTGATCGTCGACGCCGCCTGCGCCTACAGCCACACCGGGGAGGGACTGCACCACTTCACGGACCCGGAGGACGGCGAGACGTATCTGTACACCCAGTACGAGCCGGCCGACGCGCGCCGTGTCTTCGCCACCTTCGAACAGCCGGACCTGAAGGCGCCGTTCGCGCTGAAGGTGACCGCCCCCGCGCACTGGACGGTGCTCGGCAACGGCGCCGAGACCGGCCGTGAGGAGCTGCCCGGGACGTCCGCCGCCACCTGGACGTTCGCCCCCACGCGGCCGATCTCCACCTACATCACGGCCGTGCTCGCCGGGCCCTACCACCACGTGCGCGACCACTACACGCGCGAGCTGCCCGACGGCTCGCTCCTGGAGATCCCGCTCGGCGCGCTGTGCCGCAAGGGGCTCGCCCGGCACTTCGATCCGGACGAGATCTTCGCGACCACCAAGCAGGGCTTCGACTTCTTCCACGAGCACTTCGGATATCCGTACCCGTTCGGCAAGTACGACCAGGCGTTCGTGCCGGAGTACAACCTCGGCGCGATGGAGAATCCGGGGCTGGTGACGTTCCGCGAGGAGTACGTCTTCCGGGGCCGCACCACGCGGGCGGCGTACCAGGGCCGGGCGAACACGCTGCTGCACGAGATGGCGCACATGTGGTTCGGCGACCTGGTGACCATGGAGTGGTGGGACGACCTGTGGCTCAAGGAGTCCTTCGCGGACTTCATGGGCGCCTTCTCGCTGGTGGAGGCGACACGGTTCGAGGAGGGCTGGATCACCTTCGCCAACCGCCGCAAGGCGTGGGCCTACCGCGCGGACCAGCTCCCCTCGACCCACCCGATCACCGCGGACATCCGCGATCTCCAGGACGCCAAGCTCAACTTCGACGGCATCACCTACGCCAAGGGCGCCTCGGTCCTCAAGCAGCTCGTCGCCTACGTGGGCCGCGACGCCTTCCTGGAGGGCGCCCGGCGCTACTTCCGGCGCCACGCCTACGGCAACACCCGGCTGGAGGACCTGCTGACGGTGCTGGCGGAGACCTCCGGCCGCGACATGGGCGAGTGGGCCAAGGCGTGGCTCCAGACCGCCGGGGTCAACTCGCTGACGCCGCACGCCACCTACGACTCCGCCGGGCGCGTCACCGAGCTGTCCGTGCTCCAGGAGGCGGCCGAGAGCCATCCCACGCTCCGCCCGCACCGCGTCGCGATCGGCTTCTACCGGCGCGCGGAGCCCGGCGGGCCGCTGGTGCGGTACGCGCGGGCCGAGGCCGATGTGACGGGCCCGCGCACGGTCGTGCCCGCGCTGGCCGGGGCCGAGCGGCCGGAGCTGATCCTGGTCAACGACGAGGACCTGACGTACTGCAAGACCCGGTTCGACGAGGGCTCGCTGGACACCCTGCGGGCCCGGCTCGGCGAGATCACCGACCCGCTGGCCCGCGCGCTGTGCTGGTCCGCGCTGTGGAACCTGACCCGCGACGGCCTGATGCCGGCCCGCGACTTCCTGGGGCTGGTACGGGACTTCGCGGGGACGGAGACGGAGATCGGCGTGCTCCAGATGGTGCACGCCTGGGCACACGTCGCCCTGGATCACTACACTCCCCCGGCCCGGCGCGCGGCAGCGGGCGCGGAGTTGGCGGCGGCGGCCCTCGGAGAGCTGCGGCGGGCCGCGCCCGGCGGTGACCACCAGCTCGCGTGGGCCCGTTTCTTCGCGGGCAGCGCCGTCTCCGACGCCGACTTCCAGCTGCTGGCCGGGCTGCTGGCGGGTACCGCCAGGATCGAGGGGCTGGACGTCGACCAGGAGCTGCGCTGGCTCTTCCTGCTGCCGCTGGCCACCCACGGCCACGTCGGCGAGGACGGTCTCGCCGCCGAACTCGCCCGCGACGACACGGCGTCGGGGAAGCGCCACCAGGTGCGCTGCCTGGCGGCCCGGCCGTCGGCCGAGGTGAAGGCGGCGGCCTGGGCGCAGGTCCTGGAGACGGACGAGCTGTCCAACGCGCTGGTCGAGGCGACGGTCGACGGCTTCGCGCGCAGCGGTCAGCAGGCGCTGCTGGCGCCGTACACGGCACGGTACTTCGCGGCCGTGGACCGGGTGTGGCGGGAGCGCACGATCGAGATCGCGATGACGATCGTGCGCGGCCTGTTCCCGGCACTCCAGGGCGACCGCGCCACGCTGGACGCCACGGACGCCTGGCTGACGTCCCACGAGAACGCGCCCCCGGCGCTGCGCCGCCTGATCCTGGAATCCCGCGACGACCTGGCCCGCGCCCTGCGCGCCCAGGAACGGGACGCCTGACCCCTGAACCCCGACGGCGCGCGGACGTCACCGTGGTGCTCATCGCGCGCCCGAACGTCAGTTCATTTTGAGCGGGGTTGTCCCTGTTTACCAACGGATGGGTAACGGAGGTTGCCTGAGTGCCCGTCAGGGGGAATCGGCCGGACATGACCGAGAACTCGCCGCTCACCCCTCGCCCGCTCCGCCAACTCGCCGATGTACAGCGGCTCGTGATGACCAGCCAGCAGCTGCGGGCGCACGGGGTGTCGCTCGCCGCCGCCCATGAGCGCTGCCGGCCCGGAGGCCCCTGGCAGATGCCGCTGCCCGGGGTCTTCCTGCTGCACGCCGGACCGCCCACCGGTGACGAGATCCTGCACGCCGCCCTCGGCTACATCGGCGGGCGGGAGGGCGAGGCCGTGGTCAGCGGACTGGCCGCGCTCGCGCTGCACGGCTTCACCGGGGCGCCGCCGCTGACCGCGCTGGACCGGGTGGACGTGCTGGTGCCGCGCACCCGGCGGCTGCGGACGGCCGGGTTCGCCCGCGTGGTACGGACCCACCGGCTGCCCCGGCCGGTGGAACTGGGCGGGTTCCCGGTCGCCCCCGTGCCCCGGGCCCTGGCCGACGCGATCGCGCGGCTGCCCGACCAGCTCGCCGTCCGGCGGCTGCTGACCGAGGCGGTGCGCGGCGGGCACTGCGATCCCCAGGCGGTCATCAGGGAGCTGACCCGCGCCCGGCTGCTGAGTCATCCGCACGTGGCCACCGCCATCGACGCGCTGCTGGTGGAGGGCCGGACCATGGCGGAGGAGAGGCTGCTGGAGACGGTGCGTGCGGCCGGGCTGCCCGATCCGTGCTGGAACGTGGCCCTGTGGCTGCCGGACGGACCCTTCCTGTGTGCCATGGACGCCTACTGGCCGGAGCAGGCGGTCGCCGTGGAGATCGACGCCCGGGGCCCCCGGCAGCGGGCCGACGACGCGGAGCGGACCGAACACGACCGCACCCGGCAGACCCTGACCGGGCTGGGCATCACGGTGATCCGGACGACCCCGCGCAAGCTCCGCGAATCGCCCGGGCACCAGGCCGACGCCGTACGCCAGGCGCTGCGCGCCGCCGCCGGACGGCCGCCGGCCACTTATGTCGTGGTCATGCCGCGCTGAACGCCGGGCGCCGGAACCCGGCTTCACGCAAACGTAACTGGCCGGAATGCGTCAAGTTCCCGTCAGACGCTTTTCCCCGCACGCCTCTTCCGTATGATGACCGGTCATCCCGCTCCGCATTCCGAACAAGGATGCTCATGCCATTGAGACACCAGCCCATAACCCCACCGGTCGGCGAACCCGGCCGCGGCCGGCTGCGCCGGACGGCACTCGCCGCCGGTCTGGTGGCGGTTCTCGCGCTGACCGGCGCCACCCCTGTCCTGGCGACCGACGACGCGGCCAACACCGGGCCGGACAAGCCGCTCGGCGAGAAGTTCGGCACCCAGGACGCGGCCCTGCTCGCCGAGGCCAGGGCCGCCGACAAGCCGTTCGTCACCCTGCTCGTCGCCGCCGAGCCGGGTGAGACGGCCGAGGTGGCCGATCAGCTCGACGCCGTCACCGGAGCCTCCGTCGGCTTCACCGACGACGAGATCGGCTACGTCCGGGCCACCGTCCCCACCGGCCGGGCCCAGGCCGCCATCGACGAGGCCACCGAGCTGTCGTCGGTGCTCGCGATCGACCTGAACGACGTCATCCAAGTGCCGGACCCCCAGCCCGAGTCCGCCTCGGGCGACCGGGCCACCGCGGAGCGGAGCTACCCGGGGCCCGACGAGGACACCCCGGCCACCAACCCCTACCAGCCGGCCTTCGAGACCGGCGCCGTCGACTTCGTCGAGGACAACCCCCGGTACGACGGACGCGGCATCACCATCGGCGTGCTCGACAGCGGCGTCGACCTGGCGCACCCCGCGCTCCAGGAGACCACCACGGGCGCGCGCAAGATCACGGACTGGGTGACCGCCACCGACCCGATCATCGA
The DNA here is from genome assembly GCF_035917415.1 of Streptomyces sp. NBC_01803. Classification (NCBI taxonomy): domain Bacteria; kingdom Bacillati; phylum Actinomycetota; class Actinomycetes; order Kitasatosporales; family Streptomycetaceae; genus Streptomyces; species Streptomyces sp. NBC_01803. Next base: position 4,309,663 of record NZ_CP109073.1, on the reverse strand, counting down.
CGGCGACGGCTCGTGGCGCGCGATGGTCACCTCGGTCACCGGCCCCTCGTTCGCCTACGCCGGGCGGCAGTTCACCGCGCCGACCGGAAGCTACCTGATCAACACCTTCCGCGAGTCCGTCGCGATCGGCGAGGTCGGCGGCGACGTGAACCGGGACGGCGACACCACCGACTCCTGGCCGCTGCTGTACGACCCGGCGGCGGGCACGGTCCGCGTCGACCTCGACGCCGACGCCGACTTCACCGACGAGGCCGTGCTGGACCCCTACGGCGAGGACCACGAGGTCGCCTACTTCGGCACCGACGACCCGGGCACCGAGGTCGCCGAGACCATGCCGTTCGTGGTGGAGATCCGCGAGGACGTCCCGATGGACCCCTACGGCGGCGACTGGGTCGGCCAGGTCCGTGACTTCGTCAACATCGGCATCGTCGCCAGCGACCACGGCTCCCACGTGGCGGGCATCACCGCCGCCAACGGCCTGTTCGGCGGCGCCATGAACGGCGCGGCGCCGGGCGCGACGATCGTCTCCTCGCGCGCCTGCCTGTTCAGCGGCGGCTGCACCTACACCGCGCTCTTCGAGGGCATGATCGACCTCGTCGTCAACCGCGACGTCGACCTCGTCAACGTCTCGATCGGCGGCCTGCCCGCCCTCAACGACGGCAACAACGCGCGGGCCCGGCTGTACGCCGAGCTGATCGACACCTACGACGTGCAGCTCTTCATCTCCGCGGGCAACGACGGCCCCGGCACCAACACCGTCGGCGACCCGTCGGTGGCCGAGCGCGTGGTCAGCGTCGGCGCCGGCGTCTCCCGCGCCACCTGGGCCGCCAACTACGGCTCCGGCGTGCGCACCGACTACGCGATGATGCCGTTCTCCAGCGTCGGCCCGCGCGACGACGGCGGCTTCAAGCCGACCATCGTCGGCCCCGGTGCCTCCATCAACACCATCCCGACCTGGATGGAGGGCGCCCCGGTCGCCGAGGCCGGCTACGACCTGCCGCCCGGCTACGGCATGCTCCAGGGCACCTCGATGTCCTCGCCGCAGGTCACGGGCGCGTCCGCGCTGCTGCTGTCCGCCGCGAAGCAGCGGGGCATCGACCTGTCCGCCGCCGATCTGCGGACCGCGCTGACGAGCTCCGCGGACCCGATCGAGGGCGTCCAGGCACACGAGCAGGGCACCGGCCTGATGGACACCGAGGGCGCCTGGCGGCTCATCACCCGCGGCGCCACGGCCCGCGAGTACACCGTGTCGGCCCCGGTCGACCACACCCTCGACGGCTTCCTGGACACCCCGGGCTCCGGCGACGGCGTCTACGACCGCGAGTCCGCTCCGGCGGTCGGCGCGTCCGAGACCTACGAGGTCACCATCACCCGCACCACCGGCCCCAACCGCCCCGTGTGGCACGAGCTGGAGCTGGTCAACAACGACGAGAACACCTTCCGGCTCGTCGGCTCCGACACGGTCCAGCTTCCGCTGAACGTGCCGGTCACCGTGAAGATCCAGGCCAAGCCGCGCTCGGCCGGCGCGCACAGCGCGATCCTCACCGTGGACGACTCCTCGACCCGGGGCGTCGACAAGCAGATCCTGTCGACCGTCGTCGTGCCGGAGAAGCTGAGTGGACCGAGCTACGCCGTCTCCCGCTCCGGCACGGCCCAGCGCAACAGCACCACCTCGTACTTCGTCACGGTGCCGGAGGGCACGGCGACGCTCCAGGTCGCGATGAGCGGCCTGGCCGAGGGGAGCCAGACCCGCTGGATCGCCATCTCCCCCGAGGGCACTCCGGCCGACGTGAGCTCCACGCCCTACTGCTACCCCAACTACGACAACCCGGCCAACACCTGCCGGCCCGACCTGCGTTCCTACGCCAACCCCACCCCGGGCGTGTGGGAGATCGAGGTCGAGTCGCGGCGGACCTCGCCGCTGCTGAACAACCCGTACACCGTGACGGCCACCGCGCTCGGCGCGGCCTTCGAGCCGGAGACGGTGACCGTCGAGGAGGCCCAGGTCGGCACGCCGGTCCCGGTCACCTGGGACGTCACCAACGGCTTCGCACCGATCGAGGGTTCGCTCGCGGCCGGTGAGCTGGGCTCCGCGCTGGCGGCCACGCCCACCATCACGCCCGGCGAGTACGTCACCAGCGAGGTCGAACTGCCGGAGGGCGTCTCCTCGTTCACCGTCGAGATCGACTCCGCGTCCGACCCGGGCGCCGACCTCGACCTGTACGTGTACCTGGACGGCGAGGAGGTCGGCGCCTCCACCAGCCCGACGGACGACGAGGTCGTGCGCTTCGACGACCCGGCGGCCGGCACCTACACCATCGAGGTGCACGGCTACGCGGTGCCCAGCGGCAGCACCACCTTCGCCTACCGCGACTCGTACCTGAGCGCGGGCCTGGGCGCGGTGGCCGTGGACACCGAGCGGGCCGTGGACCTGGCCACCGGCGCGTCGGCCGAGGTCGCGGCGGAGGTCACGGTCGCGGAGGCCGCGCTCGCGGCCGGCGCCGACCGCCAGGTCTTCGGCGAGGTCAGTCTGCTCAACGAGGCCGGCACGCTCGTCGGCACCGGCCACATCCTCGTGGAGCACGTGACGGAGTGACCCTCCAGCACGGCATCACCAGCACCTTTGGGCACAACCCACCGGGGCGGGCGCGGCGCATCCTCCGCACCCGCCCCGGTGGCGCGTGTCGTGGAAGGATGGCGGCGAGACGTACGACGAAGGAGACCACCAGGTGCCTGGCACGAATCTGACCCGGCAAGAGGCGCAGGAGCGGGCACGGCTGCTCAGCGTGGACAGCTACGAGATCACCCTGGATCTCTCCGGCGCGCAGGAAGGGGGCACCTTCCGCTCGGAGACGACCGTGCACTTCACAGCCCGCGAAGCCGGGACGACCTTCATCGACCTCATCGCCCCCGATGTGGAGGAAGTGGTCCTCAACGGCGTGCCCCTGACGCCGTCCGAGGTCTTCGCCGACTCCCGCGTCGCCCTGCCCTCGGTGGCCGAGGGCCACAACGAGCTGCGGGTCGTCGCCGACTGCGCCTACACCAACACCGGTGAAGGGCTGCACCGTTCGGTCGACCCCGTGGACCAGCAGGCGTATCTCTACACGCAGTTCGAGGTACCGGACGCGCGGCGGGTGTACGCCTGCTTCGAACAGCCGGACCTGAAGGCGTCGTTCCAGTTCACCGTGACCGCCCCCGAGGGATGGACGGTCATCTCCAACTCCCCGACGCCCGAACCCCGGGACAACATCTGGCGGTTCGAGCCGACGCCCCGCATCTCGTCGTACATCACGGCGCTGATCGCCGGCCCGTACCACTCGGTGCACAGCAGCTGGCAGGGCGAGGGCCGCACCGTGCCGCTCGCCGTCTACTGCCGGCCCTCGCTGGCCGAACACCTCGACGCGGAGGCCATCTTCGACGTCACCCGGCAGGGCTTCGACTGGTTCCAGGAGAAGTTCGACTACCCGTACCCGTTCGCCAAGTACGACCAGCTCTTCGTGCCCGAGTTCAACGCGGGCGCGATGGAGAACGCGGGCGCCGTCACCATCCGCGACCAGTACGTCTTCCGCTCCAAGGTCACCGACGCGGCCTACGAGATGCGGGCCGAGACCATCCTCCACGAGCTGGCCCACATGTGGTTCGGCGACCTGGTCACCATGGAGTGGTGGAACGACCTGTGGCTGAACGAGTCGTTCGCCACGTACACCTCCATCGCCTGCCAGGCGCACGCCCCGGGCAGCCGCTGGCCGCAGGCGTGGACCAGCTTCGCCAACTCCATGAAGACCTGGGCCTACCGGCAGGACCAGCTGCCCTCCACCCACCCGATCATGGCGGAGATCCAGGACCTGGACGATGTCCTGGTCAACTTCGACGGCATCACCTACGCCAAGGGCGCCAGCGTGCTGAAGCAGCTCGTCGCCTACGTCGGGGAGGACGAGTTCTTCCGGGGCGTGCGGACGTACTTCAAGCGGCACGAGTGGTCCAACACCCGGCTCGCGGACCTGCTGACCGCGCTGGAGGAGACCAGCGGCCGGGACCTGAAGGCGTGGTCGAAGGCGTGGCTGGAGACCGCGGGGATCAACATCCTGCGGCCCGAGATCGTCCTCGACGAGGCGGGGAACATCGCGGAGTTCGCCGTCCGGCAGGAGGCCCCCGCGCTGCCCGTCGGCGCCAAGGGCGAGGCCGTGCTGCGCCCGCACCGCATCGCCATCGGCCTGTACGAGCTGACCGGCGGCGCCCTGGTCCGCACCGAGCGCGTCGAGCTGGACGTGGACGGCGAGCTGACGAAGGTGCCGCAGCTGGAGGGCCGGGCCCGCCCGGCCGTCGTGCTGCTCAACGACGACGACCTGTCGTACGCCAAGGTGCGCCTCGACCCGGAGTCCACCGCGGTGGTCGCCCAGCACCTGGGCGATTTCACCGAATCGCTGCCGCGCGCGCTGTGCTGGGCCTCGGCCTGGGACATGACACGCGACGGCGAGATGGCCGCCCGCGACTATCTGTCGCTGGTGATCTCCGGGATCACCAAGGAGACGGACATCGGCGTCGTGCAGTCGCTGCACCGGCAGGTGAAGCTGGCCCTCGACCTGTACGCCGCGCCCGCGTGGCGCGAGACGGGTCTGGCGACCTGGTCCGCGACGGCCCTGGAGCAGCTCCGGGCGGCAGCGCCCGGCAGCGACCACCAGCTCGCCTGGGCCAGGGCGTTCGCGGCGACCGCCCGCACCGACGAGCAGCTCGCCCTGCTGGCCGCACTGCTGGCCGGCGGCGAGACGATCGAGGGGCTGACCGTCGACACCGAGCTGCGCTGGGCGTTCCTCCAGCGGCTGGCCGCCACCGGCCGGGCCGACGAGCCGGAGATCGCGGCGGAGCTGGAGCGCGACGCCACCTCGGCGGGCGAGCGCCACGCCGCCACGGCCCGCGCCGCCCGCCCCACGGCCGAGGCCAAGGCCGAGGCGTGGGCGTCGGTGGTGGAGAGCGACAAGCTGCCCAACGCCGTGCAGGAGGCGGTCATCGGCGGCTTCGTGCAGACGGACCAGCGGGAGCTGCTGGCGCCGTACACGGAGAGGTACTTCGAGGTGCTCAAGAGCGTCTGGGAGAGCCGCAGCCACGAGATGGCGCAGCAGGTGGCGGTCGGCCTCTACCCCGCCGTCCAGGTCTCCGGGGCCACCCTTGAGGCCACCGACGCCTGGCTGGCCTCGGCCGACCCGAGCCCGGCCCTGCGCCGCCTGGTCACGGAGTCCCGCGCGGGCGTCGAGCGCGCGCTGAACGCCCAGGCCGCGGACGCGGCGGCGGCCGTCTGACACCTCCCGCCACCCGGGTGCGGCGGCCCACCGGCCGCCGCACCCGGAGGGCGTTGCCCGCCCTGGGAGTTCGGGAAAAATCCCAAAGGAATTCAGCGTCGTGTCGTCCCCTCGGCTTCGTCAGCAATGGGGGCCGGTGAGGCACTGTCCTTGGGGCCTGTCCGGAGAAGCGAGTGGGGCGATGGGCGCGGTCCTGGACAGCACGTCGGACAAGCAGGCCATGCTGAACTCGTCTCCCGCATCAACGAACTCACCGTGGCCAACCAGGAACTGGGCATCAAGCTGGTCCGCGCCGAAGCGGACCGGGACGGCCTGCAGTCCGCGCTCACCGAGGCCCAGGACGATCTGATCTCCGCCCGGCAGGCCCAGCGGAACATGATGCGCGACCAGAACCGCCCCAGCGAGTGACAGCGCGATACCGGGCGGCGACCGCGAGAAGTTCGTACCCTGTCCGCTCGAGGCCGCCCCGCATCAGCGCGTTCAGGGCACTGTTCTCCCGGCCGTGGACCCAGATCCCCGAGGCCGGGGTGCGGAACGGGATGACGCCGACCCCGATGGCGTCGAAGCATTCCGTCTTGAGGTACTTCATGCCGCCGGTCCCGCACAGATAGCTGCGGGCGCCGGTGGCTTCGGTGAGGTCGGCGAGCCGCTGGGACCGGCCCTGGCGGGCGGGAAGCCGACTGCTGCGGAGGATCTGGCCCCTCCAGCCGAGCAGGTCCAGCAGGAGACGAGTAGAGGCTTCGGCGACCTCGGCGGTCTTGTCATTGGTCTCGAACAGGTCAAGCACCACCGCCAGTTCCCCTCGCAGGGCCGGCCAGTGCGGGCTGGCTCCGTAGTACTGCGGCAGCATCTGGGCCACCCGCCGCCGCGACCGGACCGGATCGGCGATCAGGGCCTCTCGGACGGCCGTCCGGCGGCCGTGAGGCAAGTGGGTGGGGATGGTGAGCCACTGGCGCCGATACGGGTCGTCCAGTACGGCCAGGCGGGTGCGGTGCTGGTAGTCGCGGCGGGTGAACTGCACGTCGTCGAGAATGATCCAGTAGTCCGCCGCAAACAGCTTCGCCAGGGTGGTCAGCCGGGGGAAGAAGTTGGGCTGGTGGATGGCGCACAGCTCGCCCGGCGGCGGGAGGTCAGGGTTTGATGAGGCGGCTGTCGAAGCCGTCGTTGAGGAGAGATTCGTACGCGGCATGCACGTCCTCCGGGACGTCCTGATCGATGGCGAACCCGAGTTTCGGATACTCGATCACCCGCTGCAGGTCGCCGACGAGTTGGTCGGTGACGAGCTTCTCGTCACCGATGCTCTTGAGGTAGTCGTCGAACTCCAGCGGCTCCGAGGCACAGATCACCCCGACCTCGGGCCACATTTTGCGGGCGGTGGCGAAGGAGCGTCGCTCCATATAGGGCATGGAGATCAGCAGCACCGTGCTGGGCGTGATCCCGGCGGCGGCCAGGACCTCACGGGAGAGGGTGATGTTCTGGCCCGTGTTGCGGGCGCTGGGTTCGAGCAGGATCGCGGCGTCGGGGACGCCGAGCCCGAGGGCGTGCTCGCGGAAATGGACGGCCTCGCCATGGGGGAACCGCTCGGGCGCGGTTGGGTTGGGGCCGCCGGTGAAGACCAGGGTCGGGAAGAGCCCGGCGCGATACAGCTGGGCACAGAACGCGGGTACTCCAAGATCGTGGCTGCCCAGGCCGATCGCGGCGTCGCAGGGCCACACGTGGTGGTGCATCTGGTGGTAGTCCCAGATCAGCTTGGCCTGCTGCCGCTGGTCGTCGGTGATGGCCCGCTGGTTTTCCGTCACTCGCCTGTCTCCCTGGTCACCGTCGCCGGGGGCCCGATGCCCCCTCGGTCGTCATCCGGATGCCCTCGATGCTGCGTAGCTGATGGCTCAGGCCGAACTTGGCGGCCAGCTTCGCGGTGTCGTCGAGCACGCGCAGCCCATCATTCCGGGTATCCGGGTCCGACAGCAGGATGTGACCATGAGCGGTGTCCAGACGCACGCGTTGCATCGGCGAATCGGTCACGCCGGTGCCGCGGGCGATGTCGATGAAGTACAGGGCGGTGCTCAGGTCGCCGACGCCACGGTGAGCGAGGGCGAGTTTCTGATGGGCGACCGACCAGTCGTCGGGCTCGGATAGATCCTCGAACTCGCGGGTCGCGGCCAGCATGACGCGGACGGCATAGTCGTGGTTGCCGTCCTTGCTCAGAGCGGTCCCCACCCACAGTCGGGCCCTTGCGCGGTCGCGGCGGGAGAGCCGATCATCGACGGCGAGGGTTTCGTAGTGGCGAGCGGCGATCTCCAGCTTGCCCGACATCTCCGCGACCACCGCCAGGGACAGGTCGAGCTGCGCGACGCGGCGGGGGATGTCGAGCTGGGTGAAGACCGAGCGTGCGCCCGCATACGAGTGCTGGGCCGACATCGGTCCGATCACGGCGCCCTGATCGCGCTGGAGATCGCCGAGCAGGGCGGTGGAGCGGGCGAGCAGATACTGGCCCTTGTCGTCCAGCTCCAGCGTCTTGAAACGGGCAAGCCACCGGCGAAGCAGGTTGTCGGCGAAGGCGAAGTTCTGGCGGGACAGCGCGACGAGGGTGCGGTCCAGGTCGTCGCTCCACGACTCGTACTCCCATGCCCGCGGACCGGTCACGGCCACTCTTCGGCCTGGCCCTGATGTGGGGCGTCCAGCCTCGGACAGGTTCGTCTCGAACCGCAGATGCACCGCGGCGTCTGCTCGGGCGAGCGCGGTGTCCAAGATGGCCTGGGTGTCGGGCCTGGGCTCGGTGGCGGTGAGGAGCTTCTCCCACTTGGAGACGGTACGGACCCCGACGCCAAGGTGTTCGGCAAAGGCTCGAACGCTCAGCCGCAGCGCGAAACGCAGGGCCCGGGCCTCCAGGCCGGTCCAGTGGTGCACGGTCGCCACGCGTCGCTCCCTTCCGGTCATCATCGAAACACGCCGCGTGCAAGCGGGGGGACGGAAGTGCGACGGAAGTGCAACAGCCTGTCATTCCCGGTGCGTTGAGTCGCAGTCAGACTCGGAGTGCCACTCCTTTCCGAGCCCTTGGACGGTCACGAGCATGGAAACCCTCACCGAGCATCGCAGCGTCGCCGACCCGGTCGTCTATGGCTATCTGCGGCTGGTGCGAGTCTCCACTGCCCGGCAGAAGGCCCTGGCAGCGTCGCTGGCTGAGTACTGCCGCCAGCACGAGCTCCTGCTGTCCGGAGTGTTCACCGAACGCTCCACCACCGCGATGGCCCCGGCGTTCACGGGGCTACTGGACGTGCTCGCGCTGCCCGACACCTACGGCGTCGTACTGCCCGCCGCCTCCCACCTGGGGCCCAAGGTGATAGCAGCGGGGCGTGAGCAGCATATCGAGGCGGCCCGAGCCCGGCTGCTGTTGGTCCGCGGGGCCCGCAAGCCCCGCCCAGCCGCACACCGCACCACCAGCCCGCCCAGCGGCCCCACCCGCAGCAGCAGCACGGGATGCACACCTGCCTTGGACACCGAAACATGAGGCCAGCCATGTCCGAGGTGATGCAGAAGTACTTCGACGCGAAGCCGGAATCCGTGGACCTGGCACGCGAGTTCGCCACCTCGCCCCTGACGGCCTGGGGGCTGGACGGGCCCGCGGAGGACAACCGGCTGTGTATCTCCGAGCTGGCCTCAAACGCGCTCGCCCACGGGAGCGAGCCTGGGCACGGCTTCTTGGCGAGGCTGGCTGTCGACGACGACTTCGTACGCGTGGAAGTGCATGACAGCCGAAGCCGCCGATGCGGCGACCAGCGGCCACAGGTCCATCACCCGACATCCTCAGAGACCTCCGGGCGGGGCCTACTGATTGTCGAGACGCTCGCGGACGGCTGGGGAGTCGAGGACCGACAGCCGCTCGGGAAGCGCTTCAAGGCTGTCCCCGCCCTCCGGGAGGCGGCATGCTGACCCGCCTCCTGCCTGCGGCTTCCGACGCACCCCCGCCGGACCGAGCTGGTCACCAGCAGGGGGACAGCAGTTGTGCTGGTCGGCTGGACGCACTGCCGCAGCCGGCGGACGCCGCACGCATCGACACCGCCCTCGCTGCCGACGGGCTTCTGTTCGTCTGGCCCGCATCACATGAACGCCTCAGCCTTCCCACGCACGATCCGCACTGACGGATGAGAGGGAACTGTCATGGAATCCTTTGAACGCGCTCGGTTGGACTCCTACTTCGCCAAGATCGCCACCCAGTTCACCCCCAAAGAACCGGCGGCGTCGTTCCTGGTCACGCACCTGCTGCCGGAGAGGCCCGGCTTCGTCCGCGCGGTCGCGGCGGTGAGCCGGCTGCGGGCAGTACTGCCCAAGCCCAAGTCGATCAGCCCGGCCGCCCGGCGCGAGGTCGAGCATACGGTCCCGGTTGACACGCTCTCCCGCGACCTGTTCGCCGACTCGGATGCCGCACTGGAGTACTTCGAATCGCGGGCGGCCGGCGAAACGGTCGTGCTGCTGGACGTCGGCGGCTATTTCGCACCCGTTATCGAGGATCTGCACGGCCGGTTCTCCGGCCGCATCGCCGGAGTGGTGGAGGACACCGAGAACGGCCACCGCCGCTACCAGGAGATCAACAAATTGCCCTGCCCGGTGGTCTCGGTCGCCCGCTCGCCGCTGAAGGAGCCCGAGGACTTCCTCGTCGGCCAGTCGGTGGTGTTCTCCACCGAGGCGCTGATGCGCGGCCGGGGCGACATCCTGCACGGACGGCCCGCTCTGGTGATCGGGTTCGGCAAGCTCGGCTCCTCGATCGCCCGGCTGCTGCACGCAAAGGGCGTCCACGTCACCGTGTTCGACATCGACCCCGTCCGCCGCACCCAAGCCCTCTCCCAGGGCTTTACCGTTGCCCGCGACCGCGAGGCCGCCCTGGCGGGGGCCGGGCTGGTGCTCTGCGCGACGGGATCGGTCTCGCTGCACGGCGAGGACTTCCCGCACCTGCGCAACGGCGCCTACATCGCCACCGTCACCAGCAGCGAAGACGAACTCGACCTCGCCGGACTGCCGGACGTCTACACCCGCACCCAGGTCCGCGACCACATCACCCGCTACCAGACCACGGGCTCCTACTTTTACCTGCTCAACGGCGGAAACGCCGTCAACTTCCTACATGGCGCGAGCGTCGGCCCGTTCATCTTTCTCGTCCAGGCCGAGATCCTCGCCGGGATCAGAATGCTCGCCCGCGACGACCTCAATGCCGGTATGCATGAGGCCGACCCCGCAGACCGGGCCGCCATCGCGGCGACCTGGCTGGGCTATTTCAACCGCTGAAGGAGACCACCTTGCCGATCACGGCAGACCACATCCACGCGACGGTCAACGCCTACCTCAACGACCACCCGAACGAGAAGGCCGACCTCGCCCCCGTCCTCGACCTGCTCGACGACCACGCGGACATCTCCACCCGCAAGGAGTTCCGCGGCCACGCGACCGCCGGGGCGATCCTCGCCGACCCCGACGGGCGAATCCTGCACATCCACCACCTCGCCCTGGACAAGTGGCTCCTGCCCGGCGGCCATCTGGAAATCTCCGACACCACGCTGCGGGAGGCGGCCCTGCGTGAACTGTCCGAGGAGACCGGCATCCCCGCGGACGCCGTCACGCCGGTCAGCGACCACCCCATCCACATCGACATCCACCCCATCCCAGCCAACGACACCAAGGGTGAGCCGGACCACCAGCACTTCGACTTCCGGTTCCTCTTCCGCACCAGCACCGACATCCGCCAGCTCCAAGCTGAGGAAGTCACCGACGCCGCCTGGCGGGCGATCGACACCCTCCACGACGAGCGGCTGCGGCACCGCGTCACCCAGGCTCTGCGCTGACGCCCAGAGCCGGCCGCCCCCGCGCTGCCCGTCGGCGCCAAGGGCGAGGCCGTGCTGCGCCCGCACCGCATCGCCATCGGCCTGTACGAGCTGACCGGCGGCGCCCTGGTCCGCACCGAGCGCGTCGAGCTGGACGTGGACGGCGAGCTGACGAAGGTGCCGCAGCTGGAGGGCCGGGCCCGCCCGGCCGTCGTGCTGCTCAACGACGACGACCTGTCGTACGCCAAGGTGCGCCTCGACCCGGAGTCCACCGCGGTGGTCGCCCAGCACCTGGGCGATTTCACCGAGTCGCTGCCGCGCGCGCTGTGCTGGGCCTCGGCCTGGGACATGACACGCGACGGCGAGATGGCCGCCCGCGACTATCTGTCGCTGGTGATCTCCGGGATCACCAAGGAGACGGACATCGGCGTCGTGCAGTCGCTGCACCGGCAGGTGAAGCTGGCCCTCGACCTGTACGCCGCGCCCGCGTGGCGCGAGACGGGTCTGGCGACCTGGTCCGCGACGGCCCTGGAGCAGCTCCGGGCGGCAGCGCCCGGCAGCGACCACCAGCTCGCCTGGGCCAGGGCGTTCGCGGCGACCGCCCGCACCGACGAGCAGCTCGCCCTGCTGGCCGCACTGCTGGCCGGCGGCGAGACGATCGAGGGGCTGACCGTCGACACCGAGCTGCGCTGGGCGTTCCTCCAGCGGCTGGCCGCCACCGGCCGGGCCGACGAGCCGGAGATCGCGGCGGAGCTGGAGCGCGACGCCACCTCGGCGGGCGAGCGCCACGCCGCCACGGCCCGCGCCGCCCGCCCCACGGCCGAGGCCAAGGCCGAGGCGTGGGCGTCGGTGGTGGAGAGCGACAAGCTGCCCAACGCCGTGCAGGAGGCGGTCATCGGCGGCTTCGTGCAGACGGACCAGCGGGAGCTGCTGGCGCCGTACACGGAGAGGTACTTCGAGGTGCTCAAGAGCGTCTGGGAGAGCCGCAGCCACGAGATGGCGCAGCAGGTGGCGGTCGGCCTCTACCCCGCCGTCCAGGTCTCCGGGGCCACCCTTGAGGCCACCGACGCCTGGCTGGCCTCGGCCGACCCGAGCCCGGCCCTGCGCCGCCTGGTCACGGAGTCCCGCGCGGGCGTCGAGCGCGCGCTGAACGCCCAGGCCGCGGACGCGGCGGCGGCCGTCTGACACCTCCCGCCACCCGGGTGCGGCGGCCCACCGGCCGCCGCACCCGGAGGGCGTTGCCCGCCCTGGGAGTTCGGGAAAATCCCAAAGGAATTCAGCGTCGTGTCGTCCCCTCGGCTTCGTCAGCAATGGGGGCCGGTGAGGCACTGTCCTTGGGGCCTGTCCGGAGAAGCGAGGGGGGCGATGGGCGATTAGGTGGACGAGACGACCGGCCGGTGAACGGCGCGCGAGAGGTGGCGTGTCGTCATCGGGACTCTCGGTCTGCCCGTGGCCATCGTCGCCTGTGTGGGGCAATTCACCCGCTGACGCGGCGGGGGAACTGCCGGAGGTCCGGACGCGGCCGGAGCACGCGCAACGCGGCGAGTCCGGCTAACGGGAGAGTGCCCGGACCGCCCCATGCCGCGGCTGCGGGTGGCGGGGAAGATCAGGGGGGCCTTGGGGTCAGGCCAAGAGCAGAAGGCTGCCCCAGGAGGCGGGCGGTGCGGGGGCGAGGAGACCGGCGTAGTCGGCGAGAGCCAGGGCGGTTCCAGCAGCACCGGAGAGAAACCCGGGGTTGTCGTGGGCAGTTCCCCTCTCAAGGTGGGGAAAGCCGAAGGGGCGTTGGCGGTCATGGTGGGAAGCGGTGTACTCGGCGGCCCGCCGGGCTGTCGCTTCGCATCCGATCTGGGCAGCGGCTTGGAGGACTCCGGCCGATCCGTAACACAGCCCGGGACCTTCGGTGTCCCAGCGGGCGGGGGCTCGTTCGGCCAGGGCAGCGACGGCGGTGCGGCCGACGCGGCACAGGTCGGGGTCATCCAGGGCTTGGCCTGCGAGAGTGAGGGCGCGGCCAATGCCCGGAGTGCCGTAGCACCAGGCGTTTCGCCTACCGCTCGTGCTCGGCAGGCGGCGTGTTCCTGGATCGGGCGGGTTCTCCAGGTCGTTGCCGCTGATGCATGGTGACCAGGAGCCGGTGGGTTCTTGCCAGGTGAGCAGCCACATTGCGGCAGTACGGATGGCTTCGGCCTGCCCGGGGACGGTGCGGCCGGCGGTGTGGGCGATTGAGAGGAGAGCGAGAGGGCCGGCGATGCCGTGAGCCAGGCCGGTGGTGGCCGCACCAGAGGGGTGGACGGTGACGGATTCGGGGTGGTCGGAGGCCGGAAGCCACCATCCGGGCCGGGAGCCGCACCGGGTCTGGATCAGAGCCGTAAGGGTGGTGAGTGCGGCGGTCAGGCCCGGTTCCGCCGCCTTCTGGTACCCGGCGGTGTGGGCGGTCAGGAGGACGCGGCCGATCCCGGCCAGTCCCCTGATCGCGTCGTACACCGCCCAGGGGGCACCCGGCTGTCCGCTGTCCATGCGTCGCTTCTGGTGGCGGGCGAGTCCCTGGGCACGGGCAGACAGCCAGGCGGTGGCTTTCCGTGTGGTGGCGTGGTAGGAAGCGGGGTCAGGGAGGTAGGCGGAGCCGGTGATCAGGGATGCGGCCAGGGCACCGGGGCCGGTGTGGATGCCATTGGGTGGCGCGTGGCCGCGCAGGCGAGCGGCAGCTTCCCAGTGTCGCGCGGCTGCGGTGGTGAACTCGGGGCTGGTACGGGCCAGGCAGGCGTGCAGGAGGGCGGTGCCTGCCAGGCCGTCGGACAGCGTTGCGGCGGCCTGCGGGGTGAGGGCCGCGGCGACCCGTTCCGGGTCGAGAAGGGCGTGGGCCACGGCCACGGCCTGCTCGACCATGGTGTCAGTGCTGGTGGGCATGAGGTTGTGTGTGCAGAAGGTCGGTGGCCAATGAGCGGGCGACGCGTTCGTGCGCGGGGTCGGAGCCGAGGAGACGGTTGCAGTGCATGTGCACCAAGTCGGAGGCGCACAACGCGGACACGTGCGGGTCGGTGAGCGTGGCCTGGTAGGCGGTCAGTGCTCCGTGCCGTGTGCGCCAGGAAGCGGAGAGGACGGTGGGGAAAAGGGAGGTGGGCTCGGCAACCGCTGCACGCAGTCTGGGACGTAGGGCATCGTGGGTGCGGCGGTTGTGGGGGGTCAGCTGGTGGCCGCGCAGTGCCGTGTGGGGCTGGTCGGTCACCGTGCGGGCGATGTCCGCGGCGGACGCGGCGGCGATCACCAGCCGGTCGTCCGTGGAAGTGGTGAGGGTCAGGCCGTGGACGACGAATACGCTGTCGGCGGCGAAGACCTCTTCGGCGGCTCCGATGGCTTCCGGGCCGCCGTAGCGTTCGATCTCCGGCTCGTAGGGCTCCAGCACCATCCGGCCCCCGAGCCGTCGGTCGGCCAGTGCGGAGCACCAGGCAGTGAGCAGCGGCAGGACGTGGACCGCGATGACCTCGGGGTCGCCGTGGGCACGAATGCGCAGATGATCACCCAGAGCCGGGGTGTGGTAGCGCAGCCAGAACCAGCGGTTGAGGTGGTCGGCCGCAGGCGCGAGCACGTCATAGAGTTGCCTGAGCACCCGGTCTTGATGCTCGGCTGGCACCGGGACGGCGGCCGAGAGCCAGCTCCCGCCCGGAAGGTGCACGGTGGCACGGCGGCGAGGTGCGGAACGCGGATCCCGGTGCGGCGTTGGAGGCTTGTCTCGGCGGGAGAGATTCACCACCAGTTCCACAGCGTGCCGACCGCCCGGCCCGTCGAGGACCGCACCGTCCGCATCAGGGCCACCGAGGAGTTCGGTGACGGCCCGCGCTCCGCGTCCCACGCTGCGGCGCAGCAGTTCGCGGTCTTCGTTCTGCCGTAAGTCCAGAGGGATTTGGCGGTCCGACTCCTGGACCACCACGACATCCGGGGACGGCGGAACGGCGTCGGTCCGCCAGGCGGCGAGCGCCTTGTCCCAGGCATGACGGTCGGAGGCGGCGCCGACGAGATCGTCCGGGAGTCTCCAGCGGGCGGGGGCGAGGAGGGTGTTCTTGTACCGGACGCGGGGGGTGAAGGGGGCATAGCCGGCCGGTCCCCAGGACCAGGCGTGCCAGGGCCGGATTCCGGCATGCCCGATCAAGCGCAGGACCTGGGCTGCTGGGGGCAGTAGATCACGGGTCAGGCGGGTGAAGAGCACCGGTATGACAGGGCGCTCGTGCCGGGCGGACCACATGACAAGGTGACGGCCGGTGGTGCCGATCAGTAGCTCATCTGGAGTCAGATCGTATGTATGTTCGGGAACGCCGAGGGGGATCCGGTATTCGGCGAAGCCGGTCTCGACCGCCAGAGCGGCGGGCGCCCCGGTGCGGGGACGGCAGACGACCTCCGCGACCATCGGCCCCTCCGGCCCGGCTGTCTCCGGCGCGAGCCGGGGAAGCCAGTGGGCGAAGCGCCCGGCGGCCGAACCGGCATCCTGCGACCCCATGTCGCAAACCGCTATCCGCAATTGGCCACCGTGGCGAAGTAACCGCACATGGATCTCCGCCGTCCGTGGCGGGACAGCGCCAGCGGTGTGCCCCAACTGATCGGCCAGGTCGTCGTCGAGGGTGATCTCGGCCTGTCCCCGGGCGGTGGCCTCGGCCAGCAGGCGGGCCAGCACCCCGGCCACGCGAGGTTCGATGTCACTCTGAGCGCCGATGTCGTCGGCGTCGTCGGGCGGACCGATACCGATGGCGGGGTCGATGACCTCCAGCAGCGGTACCAGGCGGTGATGCCCATAGGTGCGGACGAATTTCTCGTGGTAAAGGGCCCCGGGAGGGGGCGTCCGGCTGATCCGCCACAGGATGCCGGCAGCCTGCGCGGCCTGTTGCCCGATCGTGTGGGGGAGGGTGAGGGTGGCGTCGGCCAGCGTGTCCACCGCTAATGGGCGTTCGACCGTCACGATCTCGTCGGCGGCCTGTCGGGCGGAGCGCAGCAGCTCCAGCCGTTCCGGCGCGCCGACGGCCAGCTCATCGGCGCGTGCGAGCAGATCTCGCAGGCGTTCCAGAGCAGGTCGCAGCGTGGCCGACGCAGGGAGCCGGGCAAGGAGGTGGCCGAGCGGGTCGTCTCGCATGTTGGCGGGAAGAAGGTCGGCCAGGAGCAGACCCGCGCGGAGCATCTGCCGCACCGCAGTGTTGATCGTGGCCTCACCCGCTGACGGATACCGGGCTGCCAGGCCCCCAAGCACTTCCTCGGCCGGCGCCCCCCTTCGGCAGGTGTCCAGCACCCACACGGATACGTCGGTGGCACGGACGCTGCTGCGCTGGGCGGTCCCGCCGTTCGGCGCCGGATGGTCGGCTTCCAACCGGTCCGCGCGCCGCACGCCCAGGTTGTTGGACGTCAACGTCAGGCGAAGCAGCAGCTCCTCGTCATCCATGATTTGATCTGCCACGGCAATCAGCCATGACGGAGTCACGGTGGTGATGGTCCGGTGCCGGGAGCCGAGACGGAGCGTGGCAGCCTCGCTGGTGAAGGTCGCGGGGGCGACGCCGGAGAATACTCCGTGCGGGGTGGCGCGGGCCCGGGAGCGGATGTCATAGGCGCGCCAGGTAGCCGCGAGACGTGGACTGTTGGCCGCTTGCTCAGCGTCGACGGCCCGGGACAGGGAACGGGAGGCGAGGAACATGCCCTCGGCCAGCAGGCCCGCGCAGTCCCCGGCTGGGCCGGGTACGACCGGGCGCAGCGGAATGCGGGCCATGGCCACCCGCTGGTGGGTGAACACACGGCGGACCAACGTGGGTCTTCCTCCTGTGAGCGAAACGCGCCGTGTGGCATGAAGCTCGTGCCACACACGGCTACTTGCGAGAGGGACGCGAGACGAGGCTGGGGCCTACACGAGGTTGCAGCCGCCACCGTTGCCCAGCACCGGGCCGTCCGGTGCGGCGCACCCCGTGGTGGGGCCGGTGGTGGGGGACGGTCCACAGCCGTCCTGCGTGCACGGCTCGGAATCGGCGAGTGCCGAGCCGATGGAGGACAGGTCGGTTGTCTCCGGGGCAAGGTCGAAGGCGTCATCCAGTGCCGACGCAGCGCTCTGAGGTGTCATGGCTTCCGCAGCTCCTTGAACGGATGGATTGTGGAGACACCCGGCACAAGAGCCGGGAGTCGACGAGGATCAGTAAAGTGGCGTCAGGGCAGGGAGACGACGAGCCGGGAGTAGCGGTTGGTGATGACCCGTCCAGGAGGGAGCCGGTCTTCCGGAGTAGTGGCCGGGTAGACGCGGACGGTCGGTTCCACCGCGCCTCGGTAACCGCTGCTGTCCCAGGCACGGATGTGCTCCGCGAGTCGTTCCGCCAGAAGAACGCGATCAGGGCCGCAGGCGTGCGCGCCGAGTTCGAAGCCGTCATGACCTCCCGTGGTGTTCGGGCGGATCGTGAGGTAGGCGAGGGTGCTGCTCTCCCACGTGGCACTGGTGGCGATCGTCCAGCCGGACAAGCCGCGTTCCACAGCCCTGGTGCTGGCGTAGATCCGCGCACAGGGATCGACGGTGCTGATCAGCCACAGATCCAGCGAGGGCAGGGCGCCCTCGTTTCCGCGCAGGGTCACCCCGGTCCACACGGTGCTGTGTGATGAGGACGCTACTGCGGAGCGGAGCGCCTCGGCGTCGGCCTGCTGGTCGTCGCCCAGACTCAGCCGCAGGTCTTCGCCACTGACGTCGATGGTGTGACCGCCGTGGCGGTTGTCCCCGCGCATGCCGACGAAGCCGCACTCGGTCCGCCCACGGCTGCGCAGATGCCCGCCCTCGTGTTCAAAAGCGAAAACCTGGCGGGTACCTCGAAGGCTGAGCGGCACCACAAGCCGCCCCTGCCCGGCGAGTTGCTCGGACCAGGCCGGCGGTAGATCGGGCGCCTGAGCCGTGACCACGATGGCGTCGAAACCGCTTCCCGGGGCCAGCTTTCCGGCTCCGTAGGTGCCGTCGGCACACAGCACCCGCACGCGGTCGTAGCCGGTCTGTGCCAGCAGCTCGGTCGCCCGGTCGGTCACCTCCTGATCGATATCAACGCTGACGACCTCACCTTGCTCACCGACCAACTCGGCCATCAGGGCGGCGTTGTAGCCACCGGCCCCGATCTCCAGCGCGCGCATTCCGGGACCGAGTCCCGACAGCTCCAGCATCCGGGCCTGCACCCAGGGCGACGACACGGAGCTGATCGGAAAGCCTCGTTCATTTCGCTTGGTGATCACGGAGTCGTTGGCGTACGCCTCTTCCAGCGAAGCGCCCGGAGTGAAGCGGTGCCGCGGCACCGCCGCGAAGGCCGCGGCAACTCGGTCACTGCGCACATCACCCTTCTCGCGTAGTTCCTCGATCAGCTTCTTGCGCAGTGAGTCCGCGTACGCTGCCTGGTCGGTGGTTTCGGCGCTCATAACTGTGAGTGTAGTCCCGTATCGAGTTTCGTTATCGATGATGTGCGGGGCCCATCCTGCCGACATGGCCCATGAATTCGTCGAGAGCTGCTCAGTCCCTTGTCGCGCCATCCGGCCACAGGACGTGCACGGGGACGCCGTTGGCCTGTGCGTAGGCGACAACGTCGGCGGTGCCGCCGTGGCCTCGTGCCGGTTTGCCGTCCCAGACGGCCAGAAGTGCGTCGGAGAGCCCGACCAGGATTTCGCTTCCCGCCATGTGTGCCTGTGAGTCGGACTCTTCCAGGCCGGTGTCGTGCATCTGGGTCGCGCGCCGCAGGAGTTCGTCGTAGGCGGGGTGGTGCCACTCCGGCAGGTCGTCCCGGTACTTCACAGCGGGGACGACGACCTCGATCCGGCCCCCGAGGTCAAGCACGATATCGGCGAACCAGGCGTCGGGGCCGTCGGCGATGCAGGAGACGCCGATGAGTTGGTCCGGTGCGTAGGTGACGAGCTGGGAGCGGAGCAGTTCCCGGACGCGGACCGCGACGTTCTCCGGCAGCCCCCGGTGGCCGGTGATTCCTACTCGCATGTCGGTTACCCCTTGCCTTCGCTCACATGTAGACGCCGTGCAGCCGTTCGTCGAAGTCGCGGACCACTCGCGGAGGAGTGGGCGAGGTGTAGGCCCTGCGCAGGGCGCGAGCCCGTTCCACGGTGCGGCCCGAACGGTAACGAAGACCGGTCTCCAGCGCTCGCATGCCGAGCGTGAATGCGCCATCCAGTCGACCGGCGGCGAGATGGCCGAAGGCGATATCGAGCACCAGTTGTGCCCGTTGCTTGTCGTGGCCCGACGACAGGGCGGCTGCGGCGGCGTCCTGGGCGGAGAAGACCCACTCGTGCAGCCCCAGGCGCGCTCCGCAGGAGAGGCGGCAGGCGGCTACCTTGCTCTCGTTGAAGGCGAACACCCAGGGCCAGGGCGGAGGCTCCTCGCTGTGGATGCTCGCCGCCGCGTCCCATGCGGCGCGCAGTGCCCGATCGGCCGCCGGGGCCGCATGGGCCGACGCGTGGGCGAGGGCCTCGATGGTGAGAAGCCAGGCGTCGGCGATCGCGGGCCTTTCGCTGCCGAGTTGCTGCCTCGCGGACCGGACGAGCGCCAGACTCTGGGGGGCGTTGCCGACATGTGCTTCGAGCTGCGCGAGGCTTCCGAGCTGGTAGGCGGCCAGAAGTCGATCGGAGGAGCGTCGAGCGGCGGTGATGGCGCTGCCGTACCACGTCCTTGCGGATCCGTGGTCTCCCATGTCCCACGAGAGCCAGCCGGCGAGGCTGGCGGCCTCGCTTCCCGCAGCGGCGAGCCGCCCGCGATGCTGATCGTCAGCGGCTTCCGAGGCGAGCTTCTGCGTCAGCCGCAGGTGCGCCAGGACGGGTTCGATCAGGTGGCGTGATGGTGTGGTGCCGTCCAGCCGCCGGAAGGCTGTCGTCGCCGTGCGCAGCGTCGCTGCCTGTCCGTCCGTCGCGTGGCTGCCGGGGGTGGATGAGCCGAATACGGGGACCGCAGCGATCACCGCGCCAGTCGCCAGAAAGTTGCGCCGTTCCACGTCTCCGTCCAATACAGGGAGGGAAGCCAGGTGATCGGCGAGGCCGAGCAGCCGTGGCGGGATGTGCAGATGTGTGGCGGCCCGGGCCAGGACCGTCATGTCGTAGGAACCGGTCCCGTGGGCCTCCAGCCGCGAGACAGCCGATTGGCTGAGGCCGCATGCCTCGCCGAGTTGTTTCTGCGATACGCGGGCGTCCAGTCGCGCGAGTCGGACGACGCGTCCGTAGTCGCCGGTCCTCGATGCATCGCGAATGGCCTGCGTCGACCAGTTCATATGTGTGTGTCCCAACGATTCGTACAGCGCGCTGTCTGGATTCCGTTCATGCCTATGCGGGGGGCGCATAGGCGCATGCGACGGCCGGGTCATTTCTGGTTCGCTCAGGATCGCCTGCGGTTCGGTGAGTGCGCTACCCACTGTCGAGCAGTGGACACCCCCCGTCAGCAGGGGCGTCCCGGGAGGTGTCACGTATGTCGACCACCGCGTTGTTTCTCCGCTGGCCCGTCCTTGAGCCCGATTCGCGGGCCTGCCCCGTAGGCCGTTCTCTCAACGTCGCGCTGTGGTTCCGGCGCCGGTACCACCTGAGGATGATGTTCGGGCAGCGGCCCGCCTCCGCTGTGTGCGGCGGATCTCCCGGCTCCGAGGACGGCTCGGTGTCGTCCGTATCCTCCGAGTGTCGCTTCGCGGTCACACTGCCTGCCGAAAAGCAGTCGACGGGCGAGTTGCGGCGGGCGGTGCGGGAGCATGCGGGCTGGTGGGGTCTGACGGACTGTTCGGATGCCGTGCTCGTGGCGAGCGAGTTGTTCGCCAACGCGGTCGAACACGGCAGCCCGAGCCACGGCACCGTCGACGTCGAGGTCAAGCACCAGGGCGGGTTCGTGTGGATCGCTGTGACGGACCGGCGCCCGGACCGGGTTCCGGTACGGCGTGCCGCGACGGCGGACGCGGAGTCCGGGCGTGGCGTGGTACTGCTGGACGAACTCGCAACCGTGTGGGCCACCACCATCGACGCCTGCACAAAGACGGTATGGGCCCAAGTCCCGGTCAACGCCGCATGACCAAGCCACATGCGCCCGTGACGCACGAGCAAGCGACCGCCGAGCTCAAGGCCGCTGGTTATGACCCGGTGGACCGTTACCCCGGAACCGCCACCGCTTCGTGGAAGGTGCGCTGCGTCCACCCTGCCTGTCGGCAGGTGAGGCGGGTGTGGCTGGCCCACCTCCGCATGGGCCTGCGCCGCTGCGGCCACCGGCCACCGGTCCGCGAGCGTGTTGACCACACCAAGGCTGCCCAGGAGCTGGGGCGGGCGGGCTTCGAGCCACTGGAACCCTACCCCGGCAACGCCACCGTGCCCTGGCGCATGTGCTGCACCCAGCCCGGCTGTCCGGTCGGCGACCGCTTCATCCCGCTGGAACGGATCAGGGTTGGCCAGCGCTGCGTCCACCGCAGGCAGCCCCGCCCTCGCGTGACCCCTGACCAGGCCGCCAGGGAGATGCGTGCCGCCGGCTACGAACCCCTCCAACGCTATCCAGGCCGTACATCCCTACCCTGGACCTCCCGCTGCACCACCTGTGGCAGGACCCGACGCACGTCACTTGGCGCCGTCCGCCATGGCATACGCTGCGCTCACCGATATCCGGACAAGACGACCTGAAATGTCGAACACGCGTTGCTGTCCCTCACCCCTGGCGCGGAGCGGAGACGGCTCACCATGGGCGGGCCGTCCGGTCGCCTCGCGGCGGGCCAGGTCACATGGTCAGGTCCGCCGCGGACGTCACCCGTCCCGTTCCTGTGCCCGCAGCGCGCTGGCCAGGTCGTCGCGGGATTCCAGGACCAGGCGGCGCAGGGCCGGGGGCCTGTCCTCGTGGGACGCGATCCACGCGTCCGTCGCGTTCAGCGTGGCCCAGTCGGCCTGGAGGGTGGGGAACAGGCCGCGCACGACGGGCTGTTCCGGCTCATCGTAGTGCTCCCCGGGGTGGGTCTGGCCCGTGATCGCGTGCCGCAGCTCCGCCCCCGAGGTGAGGCGGAGCTTGATGCCGAGCGGGCGGCGGGTGCCGTTTCGTTCCACGGCTCGGCGGTGGCAATGCCGGGTGCCTTCGCACAGACCCGAGGGCGCACCGACAGACAGGTGACGGCAGTCTACGGAGGGGCGCGCCCCCGTGGCTCAGCGCTTGCGGTCGCTCAGGACCACCAGGCCGGCGATCACGGCGAAGAGCAGGATGGGGGTCACCACGAAGAGACCGAGCGTCTCGGCGACGCTCAGGCCGCTGCCCGGGTCGTCGCCGTCGTCCCGGTTCAGTGCGTGGGCCGCCGGGGATGTCATCAGCGTCAGCAGCACCGTGCCGAGGGAGACGGCGACGGCGCGCTTCTTGTTCAGGTTGACCACGGACACCACAGTAACGAACGCCCTCCGCCGCCTCCTCACGGCCCCGCCATCTCGTCGCGCACCGCCCTCACCAGGGCCGCGACCCGGGACGAGCCGGTCAGCTCCTCCAGGGTCACCGGCCGGCCGGTGCCGTCCGCGACGGGCAGCCGCCAGTTCGGGTACTCCCGCCAGGTGCCCGGGAGGTTCTGCGGGCGGCGGTCGCCGATCGCGTCCGGCAGCCAGATGCCGACCATCGCGGCCGGGGTGCGGGCCAGGAACCGGTAGGCGGCGGCGATCCGCTGCTCCTCGGGGGCCGCGCGCGGCAGCAACCCGAGGCGGGCGAAGGTGTCCAGCCACTCGGCGTTCTCCGCCATCAGCGAGCGCAGCGCCTCGGCCGGGTCGGCCTGGAGGCCGAGCCGCTCCTTGAGCCGGACGTAGGAGCCGTCCAACCGGGCGGCGGTCGGCGGCAGGTCGTGCGTGGTGACCGCCGCCAGACAGGCCGAGCGCCACTCCTCCGGGCGCAGCGGCGGCTGTTTCCGCCGCTCCCAGTGCCGCTCGAACCACAGCACCGAGGTGCCGAGCACGCCGCGCTCGGCCAGGTCGGCGCGCACGCCCGGCTCGACCGTGCCCAGGTCCTCGCCGATGACGGCGACGCCGGCGCGGTGCGCTTCGAGCGCGAGGACCCCGAGCATGGCGTCCGCGTCGTACGCGACGTAGGTGCCCTCGTGCGGCGCGGCGCCCTCCGGGATCCACCACAGCCGGTACTGGCCCATCACATGGTCGACGCGCAGCGCGCCCGCGTGCTGGGTCAGCCCGGCCACCAGCTCGCGGTAGGGGGCGTAGCCGCGCTCGGCGAGCGCGTCCGGGCGCCAGGGCGGCAGGCCCCAGTCCTGGCCCCGGTCGTTGAAGGCGTCCGGCGGCGCGCCCACCGACATGCCGGTGGCCAGCACGTCCTGCTGGGCCCAGGCGTCGGACCCGTGCGGGTGGACGCCCACGGCCAGGTCGTGGACGAGGCCGATCGGCATGCCGGCCAGCTCGGCGGTCCGCTGGGCGCGGGCGAGCTGGATGTCGGTGAGCCAGGCGAGCCAGCTGTGGAAGTCGATGCGCCCCAGGTGGTCGCCCCGGGCCCGGGCGGTCTCGGGCGACCGCGGATCGCGCAGCCCGGCGGGCCAGGCGCGCCAGTCGGGCCCGTACAGCTCGGCCAGGGCGGACCAGGTGGCGTGGTCCTCCAGGGCCTGGCCCTGGCGGGCGAGGTAGGCCCAGTACGACGCGGCGCGGCCGGGGCTGAGCGGGACGCGGCGGACGATCTCCAGCGCTTCCTGCTTCAGCGTCCACACGGCGTCGCGGTCGATGGGCGCGCCCTTGCCGAGCACGGCGGCCCGCAGCGCGGCGGCGCGGGAGAGGATCTGGTCGGCGCGCCGCCGGGCGTCGGCGTCGAGGTAGGCGTACTCGGGGATGTCCTCGACCCGCAGGTAGACGGGGTCCGCGAAGCGGCGCGTGCCGGGGCGGTAAGGGGAGGGGTCGGTGGCCTCGCCGGAGGCGCCGGGGACGGCCGCGTGCAGGGGGTTCACCTGGATGAACCCGGCGCCCAGCGTGTGGCCCGCCCAGCTCGCCAGGTCAGCGAGATCGACCAGGTCGCCCATGCCCCAGGAACGGTGGGACAGCACCGAGTAGAGCTGGACCAGGAACCCGGCGGTGCGGCCCGGCGGGCCGGGCAGCCGGGCCGGGGCGGCGATGAGCGTGGCGCGGGCGGCGCGGCCGTCGGGGGTCTCGGCGCGCAGCGTGTGGCAGCCGAGCGGGAGCGGCGCGCCCGCGTAGTCGCGGGTCTCGCCGTCCTCGGTCTCGACCCGCAGCGCGGTGCCCTCCGGGAGGGCGGACAGGGCGGGCGGCGCCGCGGCCCGGCCGGTGTCGCGCACCACCACGGTGGGCGGCAGGAGCCGGGGCCGGGCGGCGGGTCCGGGGTCGTCGGCGGCCACGCCCAGCGCGGCCAGGACGGCGACGACCGTGTCCCTGGGCACCTTGACCCGGCGGCCGGGCGCCGGTTCGTAGGAGGTGGCGACGCCATGCGTCGCGGCCAGGCGCGACAGCCGGTCCATCAGCCCTCGCCGGCCTCCGCGCCGCCGCGGCCGTTGGGCTCCGCGGTGAGGGGGGGCAGGATGGCCAGCGGCTGTTCCGCGGTGAGCGGGGTGAGGTCGCCCAGCGGCGGCTCGCTGGTCAGCGGGACCTCACGGGCGGAGGTGCCCTCGGACATACGGATCAGGGCGGGCCCGTCGGGATTGGGCACCGTCCATGGGGGTATCCGGGGAGGCACTGCCAGGTCGTGTGCCGGATCATTGATGACCCGGGCGGCTCCTGCCACGGGGGACTCCGTTCGCTGACGGCGGCGGACTGTAGGGAGTGCTCTTACCCAGTCAACGCCACCGCACCCTTTCCCGCGACGGGAAAGCGACGCAGCTCACATGCCTTGCGGCGGAAAATTTGCCGCGACGGCGGCGTCGGGGCGGGATTTTTCCCGAGGGGCGGTGGTCAGGCGTGTCTGCCCTCGATTCTGGCCAGCGCGTCGTCGGCGCCGTACGGCCGCAGATACGGGAGCCACCGCGGGTCACGGTGGCCGGTGCCGATGATGCGCCAGGCCAGCCCCGTCGGCGGCCCGGGCGTATGTCGGAGCCGCCAGCCGAGCTCGGCGACATGCCGGTCGGCCTTGATGTGGTTGCAGCTGCGGCAGGCGGCGACGACGTTGTCCCAGGCGTGCTGACCGCCCCGGCTGCGCGGGATGACGTGGTCGACGCTGGTGGCGGCGCCGCCGCAGTAGGCGCAGCGACCGCCGTCGCGGGCGAAGAGCGCCCGCCGGGTGAGCGGCACGGCGGTGCGGTACGGGACGCGCACGAAGCGCTTGAGCCGCACGACGCTCGGGGCTGGTATAGCGTCGGTGGCACTGCGCATCAGGGCCCCGGAGTCCTCAAGACTCACGGCCTTGTCGTTGAGCAGCAGGATCAGTGCGCGGCGGACCGGTACGACCCCAAGTGGCTCGTACGACGCGTTGAGGACCAAGACGTGTGGCACGAAAACGCCCTCCGTTTCCGTCGGCGGCACGTGGCTCGCGCCGGGACGATCTCCCCCAGTGTGTCCCGCGCACCGCCGCCCGCGCCACCACGATCGCGATATGTACTGATTGTGTCGTTCACCACAGGGCTCCCTTGCCTCCCGCTTTTCCCACCTCCCCGCCGTGGCTGATCCCTTCCGCGCAGGGGCGCGGTGAGGTGGCGCTGAAGGCCGGCGTCGACGGCGCGGATCAGCTCCTCGCGATCCATCGACGCCACTGGCTCCAGCCTCAGTACCTAGCGGACCAGCGCCACGCCCAGGCCCCGGGTGAGGACCAGGCCGGCGCGCGTCTCGATGTCCGGATCCGCCGGGAAGGCGGCTCGCGGGGCGGGGAGGATCTGTTCCGCCGAAGGCGGTCCGGACACTCCGCGCCGCCTCGGGGTGGGTGGGGCCGCGCGGAGCACGGCCCTCTCGGACTTGCTCTCGCCGCGCTCCCAGCGGCCGAGCATGGCCCGCGCGCGAACCGCTCCCCGCTCTCCTCGCCGCGCATCCCACCTCCGGCGGCCGGCCCCGTGGCACCCGCGCCGGCGACGCCCCTTGACCGCGTGCCCTCGCGGAAATGGGCGCCGACCGGGGAACGTGACTACCGTGGGCCGGTGACCGGGGAAGCGGGAGAGGACTGAAGAGGACCGCATGCGAGACAACTGGGAAGCCTGGCTCGCGTCCGGGCTGCGCGTCCTGCTGATCCTGGGCATCGCGTTCACCGCGCGCTTCGTCGTGCGCCGCGCCATCACCCGGCTCATCGCGCGGCTGAACCGCGAGGACAGCGACAAGCGGCGCTCGGCCGCGCTCGGCGGACTGCTGGTCAACCCCGAACGGCGCAGGCAGCGTTCGGAGACGATCGGCTCGGTGCTGCGCAGCACGGCCTCGGTGCTGGTGCTCGGCACGGCGGCCCTGATGGTGCTGGACGAGCTGGGGGTGCGGCTCGGCCCGCTGATGGCCAGCGCGGGCATCGCGGGCGTGGCGATCGGCTTCGGGGCGCGCAGCCTGGTGGCGGACGTGCTGAGCGGCCTGTTCATGCTGCTGGAGGACCAGTACGGCGTCGGGGACACCATCGACGTCGGTGAGGCCAGCGGCACGGTGCTGGAGATCGGGCTGCGGGTGACGACCCTGCGCGGCGACACCGGCGAGACCTGGTATGTCCGCAACGGCGAGATCAAGCGGGTGGGCAACCTCAGCCAGGGCTGGGCCACCGCCGGCGTCGACGTCACCGTGGAGGCGGACGCCGACCTCGACCAGATCCGTAAGCTCATCGCCATGGTCGGCGACGACCTGTCCGACACCGCGCCCTGGGACGAGCTGCTGTGGGAGCCGGTGGAGGTGCTGGGCGTCGAGTCGGTCGCCGGCGAGCAGCTGGTGCTCCGGGTCATCGTCAAGACCCAGCCGGGCAAGGCTTCGGTGGTGGAACGGGAGCTGCGCTGGCGGATCAAACGGGTCCTGGGCGGCGCGGGTATCACCCAGCCGGAGGCATCGGGTCCGTCGCTTTCCCCTGGTCCCCCGGCAGCGGCGGGGGGCGGCGGCCCGGCCGCGGCGGACAGCGCGGGCGGAGGCGGGGGCGGCGGCGGAGCCGCGGAGGGGTAGCGCGGAGCGGCGCGCGTCACTCCGGCAGGGCGCCGGGGTCCGGCGCGTGCTCCCACGTCATCAGCGTGAACCGGTGGTGCGTGCCGTCCCTGAGCATCGGCTCGTCGTCCGTGAGCCGGTAGCCGACGGCGCGCGCCACCGCGTTGCTCGCTTCGTTCTCCCGGTCGATCCGCAGCACCACGCGGGCGGGTGCCAGCTCGCGGTGCGTGAAGTCCGTGAGCACCGTCAGCGCGCGCCGCGCCAGCCCCTGGCCGCGGTGGCGGCGGCCGACCATGTAGCCCAGCTCCACTTCGCGGCGGCCGTCCTCGCCCGGCAGCAGCACGACCTCGCCCAGCGGCGCCAACCCGTCCGTGGTGACGGCCAGTTGGATACGGGTGCCGGCCGACTGGCGGGCCAGCGCGTTGCTCAGGTACTCACGGGCGGCGTCCTCGTCGAACGGGGAGCGCAGCGGCGTCCACCGGGCGATGTCCGGGTCGTCGAAGAGCTCCGTCATGGTGTCGGCGTCCTCGGGCAGCCAGTGCCGGAGGTGGACGCCGTGCCCGGAGAGCCGGACGGTCATGGGCAGCGCGAAATCGGGCTGACTGGTCATACGACGATCCTGCCGCGTGCCGGGAACCACCGGACCGCCGCCCGCGTGATTGCGGGGAAGGGGCTCGCGGCGCCCCACACATCGCGATCACGACAAGATCTCGGCAAGGGCTGTGTGCCCGCTCCGGCCGAACGGCATACTGCTGGCCGTGGCCCGTGCCGGAAACGTGAGGGGGAGGGCCCGGAACGTGACTCACCCGCCCGCTCCGCCAACCGCGCCGCCCGTCCCGGTGGCGCCACCGGCGCCCCTCCGGCCGGCTCCCGCCGCCCCGCCCGAGGTGCCGCGTCGCCGTAGCGCCTTCGCCGAGGGCGTGGCCCGGCTGCGGGCCGCCGCGCGGACCGAGCCGGGCCGGCTGCGGATCATCGGCGCCGTCGTCGCCGGGCTGCTGCTGCTCCTGGGCGGCGTCACGTTCGCCGAGATCTCCGCCCGAGCCGACGACGCCGACACCGTGCGCGGCAGCAGCCAGCCGCTGAGCGCCCGCGCCGCCGAGATCTACCGCTCGCTCGCCGACGCCAACACCACCGCCGCCGCGGGCTTCCTGGCCGGCGCGGACGAGGACCCGGAGATGCGCCGGCGGTACGAGCGGGACATCGACACCGCCGCCGAGCTGCTCGCCGAGGCCGCCGCCCACAGCTCGGGCTCGGCGGAGGCCCAGCGCCACATCGCCCTGCTCAACGAGGCGCTGCCCGACTACACGGGCCTGGTCGAGACGGCCCGCACGAACAACCGGCAGGGCCTGCCGCTGGGCGGCGCCTATCTGCGGTACGCCGACGAGCGGATGCAGCAGACGATGCTGCGCGCCGCCGAGGCGCTGTACGCGCTGGAGACCGAGCGGTTCCAGCAGGACCTGGACGACGCGAGGGCCTGGCCGTTGGCGTCGATGGTCATCGGGCTGACGGTGCTGGCGGTGCTGCTCTGGGCGCAGCGCCGGGACTATCTGCGGACCAACCGGGTCTTCAACCAGGGCCTGCTGGCCGCCACCGCCGCGACCACCGTGCTGCTGCTGTGGCTGGGGGGCGCCCACGCCATGGCCCGCTCCGCGCTGACCGACGCGGACGAGAACGCGGCCCAGTCGCTCAGCTCGCTCTACGGCGCCTGGACCGAGGCGCTGAAGGCGCGCGGCGACGAGAGCATCACCCTGGTGGCGCGCGGCGCGGGCAGCGAGTCCGAGAACAGCTACCAGGCGCACATGGCCCGGCTCGCGGGCGAGGAGGGGCCGGCCGACAGCCTGCTCAACCGCGCGCGGGAGCTGGCCGACGACGCCGATGGCCGCGACCCGGTGGAGCGGGCGATCGACGCCACCGAGGACTGGCGGGCCCGGCACACCGAGGCCCGCCGACTCGAACTCGCCGGGGAGTACCAGGAGTCCGTGGAGATGGTGATCGGCGTCGAGGACTCCACGGGCGAGAGCTTCGACGCGGTGGACGCGTCGCTGGCCGAGGCGGTGGACCACGAGCAGTTCGAGTTCACCCGGGGGGCGAACGACGGTCACGCCGCGCTGGGCGGCCTGCGGGGCGGTGCCGTGCTGCTGACCCTGCTCGGCGCCGCGGGCGCCGTGCTGGGCATCGGCCGCAGACTGTCGGAGTACCGGTGAGGGCGCGGGAGGTGCGGACCATGCCGGAGAACGGACCGCGGGCGTCGGCCGACCGGCGCGCGGCGCACGGCGGCGGGCGCGCGGGGCGCCGCGACGTGCGGGCGCTGCTCCTCGCCGCGGCCGGGCTCGCGCTGGCGGGCAGCGTGCTCGCCGGCTCGCTGCCGCCCGATCTCCTCGCCGGGCCGCCGGCCGCGCCGCACGGCCGGTCCGCCGAGGCCGAGTACGCCGACGACAGGGCGCCGTCGGCCGCGCGCGAGCGGTGCGCCGACGGCCGGGACCCGGCCGAGAGCTTCCCGCCGGGCCGGGTCCGGGGCGCGGCCGTCGAGGAGATCCAGGAACGCGGCCAGCTCGTCGTCGGCATCGACCAGAACAGCTATCTGTGGGGCTACCGCTCCCCGCAGACCGGCGACATCGTCGGCTTCGACATCGACTTGGTGATGGCCATCGCGGAGGACCTGCTCGGTCCGGACCCGGACGTCAGGTTCCTGGCCATCCCCACCGACCAGCGCATCCCGGCGGTCCAGGACGGAACGGTGGACATGGTGGTGCGGACCATGTCCATCACCTGCGAGCGCTGGCAGGACGTCGCGTTCTCCACCGCCTACTTCGAGACCGGCCAGCAGCTCCTGGTGCCGGCCAACTCCTCGATCCAGGGATTCGACGAGTCGCTCGACGGCATGCGGGTGTGCAGCGCGAACGGTTCGACCGCGAGCAAGCGGCTGGAGAGCGAGAGCCACGGCGCCGATCTGGTGGGCGCCGACAACCACTTGGACTGCCTGGTCCGGGTCCAGCTCGGCCTGGCCGACGCCCTGATGACCGACAGCGCGCTGGCGGCCGGGCACGTGGCGCAGGACCCCTCGATGCGGCTGGCCGACGACCCGCTCACCCAGGAGTCCTACGGCGTCGCGATGAACCTGGCCAACACCGATCTGGTCAGCTGGGTCAACGCCGTGCTGGAGGATTACCGGGAGCCCGGTCCGGACGGCACGCGCAGCGAGTGGCGGCAGTCCTACGACCGATGGCTCGCCCGTTATCTCTACGACGAGGAGACCGATCCCCCGCCCGCGCCGCCGCGACCGCAGTACCGAGACTGATCCGATCCGTGACTCCTCCCCGGACGGGGAAGAGATCCAGCCGACGCCGTACCCCGGCGCACCGGCGGACGGCACGGCGTCGACCGGACATGAGCCCACACGACACACCAGGACTTCACAGAGGGGAGAGCGATGGCCCCGGATTCCGGCGGGCAGGTGCTGAGCCGGGAGGAGGTGGACCGCGCGCTGGCGCGGCTCGGCGCCGAGCACGAGGCGATCGAGTCCTCCCTGCTCGCGCTGCAGGACCACGCGGGCCGCAGACTCCTCGAAGGCGCCCAGCTCTCGGGCGTCACCCGGGAGCGGTGGGCACGGGCCGAGCCGACGGCCTCCCGGCTGTGGACGTACTTCGACACGTGCACCGACGCCCTGGAGACGGCCCGGGAGCTGCGGGCCCGACGCCGATTCCCCGGCCGGGACGACCTGCTCCAGCTCAGCATGCTGCTGGACGGCGACCATCTGATGGTCTCCGGCGAGGGCCGGCTGGCCGAGCGCCTGAGCTGGGCCGACCTGGTCGAGCGGATGAACGCGGGCTATGCCGAGGTCCTCGACATCGTGATCGCCGCCGACTCCGTCTGGTCGGCGCTGCCCGCGCGGATAGACCTGCTCTCCGCCGAGTTGCGCCGGCTGAGCGAGCTGGCGCACTCCGTCGGCGTGCGCCCCGGCGCGCATCCGGCGGGCGACGATCTGCAGCGGGTCACCGGCGAGCTGACGGAGCTGCGCGCCGAGGTGATCGCGGACCCGCTCGCCTTCTGGATCGCGGACGGCGGCAGCAGCGCGCCCGGCGGCGGGCGGCCCGACACCGTGCGCTACGACCGCGCCGCGCGGGCCCTGGACGACATCCGGCGGGAGGTGGACGCCGTCATCGGCGTGCGCAAGGACGCCGAGGAGCGGCTGATCCGGCTGCGCGACGTGCTCTCCCGGGCCGACCGGACCCTGGCCGAGGCGCGCACCGCGCGCGGCGAGGTGCTGGCGAAGATCGCGGCCTCCGAGGTGCCCGCGGTCAGCGGCCCGGCCAGCGCGCTGCATGAGCAGCTCGCCACGGCGGCCGACTACCGGCGGCGCGCCCAGTGGCACCGGCTGTCGCCGCTGCTGGAGTCGCTGGAGCAGCGCGCCGAGGAGGAGCTGGACCGGGCCCGCGCCTCGCTGTCGGCGGTCACCGCGCCGCTGGCCGTGCGCGCGGAGCTGCGCGGCCGGCTCGACGCCTACAAGGCGAAAGCCACCCGGCTGGGCAAGGCCGCGGAGCCGATGCTGGCCGAGCGCTACGACCAGGCTCGGCGGCTGCTGTGGACCGCGCCCTGCGACCTGCGCGCCGCCGAGAACGCGGTCCGGCGCTACCAGCGGGCGACGGCCGAGGTCCTGGCCTCCGGCGAGGAGGACCCGGCGGACGGGAGGCGTGAGCGGTGACGGAGTGTCAGCGGCCGGACTGCTCGGGGACGTACGAGGACATGGGCGGCGGCGAGCTGTACTGCGGCGTCTGCGGGCTGGCCCCCGTCGTCTCGCCGGAGGGCATGATCGGCTCCGTCGCGACCGGGGTGACCGGCTCGGTCCGGAGCGCGGACAGCGGCGGCCCGTTCTCCGGCGGCTCGGGGGGCTTCTCGGGGGAGGGCTCGGGGAGCGGGTTGGGCAGCGGCAGCGGCTCGTCGCGCTCGCAGTTCTCCCGCCGCTCGGTCTCCGGACGGCTGTGGCGGGCCGCCTCCGGCGGGCTGCCGGGCCGTTCGGTCACGGTGCGCAGCTCGCGCACGATCACCAGTACCTCGGCGCGCTCCCGGCTGGGCGCGGGCCTGGTCACGATGCCGGAGGTGCCCCGGCCCGACCCGCTCTCCGCCGTCCTGGAGGACCCGGAGGTCCCCGAGCGCAAGCGGTTCTGCGGCAACAGCGACTGCGGCGCGCCGGTCGGCCGCTCCCGGGGCGGGCGGCCCGGCCGCACCGAGGGCTTCTGCACCAAGTGCGGGCACCCCTACTCGTTCATCCCCAAGCTGGAACCCGGCGACGTGGTCAGGGACCAGTACGAGATCGCGGGCTGCCTGGCCCACGGTGGCCTGGGGTGGATCTATCTCGCCATCGACCGGGCCGTCTCGCACCGCTGGGTGGTGCTCAAGGGCCTGCTGGACACCGGTGACGAGGACGCGATGGCCGCCGCGATCTCCGAGCGCCGCTTCCTGGCCGAGATCGAGCATTCGAGCATCGTCCGCATCTACAACTTCGTCGAGCACCTCGACCGGCGCACCGGCAGCGTCGACGGCTACATCGTGATGGAGTACGTCGGCGGCAAGTCGCTGAAGGAGATCGCCAACGCGCGCCGTGCCCCGGACAGCCGCCGCGACCCGCTGCCGGTCGAGCAGGCGTGCGCGTACGGGATCGAGGCGCTCGACGCGCTCGGCTATCTGCACAGCCGCAACCTGCTGTACTGCGATTTCAAGGTGGACAACGCCATCCAGCAGGACGACCAGCTCAAGCTGATCGACATGGGCGCGGTGCGGCGGATGGACGACCACGAGAGCGCCATCTACGGCACGGTGGGCTATCAGGCGCCCGAGGTCGCCGAGATCGGCCCGTCCGTCGCCTCCGACCTCTACACGGTGGCCCGCACGCTGGCGGTGCTGACGTTCGACTTCCAGGGCTACACCACGGTCTTCGCGGACAGCCTGCCCGAGCCGGAGAACATCGAGGTCTTCCAGCGGTACGAGTCCTTCTACCGCTTCCTGGTGCGGGCCACCGACCCCGATCCGCGCCGCAGGTTCGCCTCGGCGCAGGAGATGGCCGACCAGCTGACCGGCGTGCTGCGGGAGATCGTCGCGATCAGGACCGGGCAGCCGCGGCCCGCGCTGTCGCAGCTCTTCGGGCCGGAGTCCCGCGTGGTGCACACCGAGCTGGTGCCGCCGCCGAGCGGCCCGGTGTCGCGGCTCGGCACCCGGGCGCGGGGGCGGGGCACCGCCGGCGCGGGGGCCGCCGCCGCGCTCGTCGCGACGGTGCCGCCGCCCCGGCCGGCCGCGCCGCCGCTGCCCACCGCGCCGCAGACCGTCGCGCTCGACCTGCGGCAGATCGCCCTGGCGCTGCCCGTGCCGCGCGTGGATCCGGGCGACCCCAACGCCGGCTTCCTGGCGGGCCTGGCGGCCACTTCCCCCGCCGACCTGGTGGTGGCGCTGCGCTCGGCGCCCACGGACTCGGTGGAACGCCGGGTCCGCGAGCTGCGCGCCCATCTGGGGATACCGGGCGAGGAGGCGGAGCGGGCCGGCCGGGAGACGCTGGCCGCGCTGGCCGCCCGCAACGCGAGCGACTGGCGGGTCGTCTGGTACCAGGGGCTGGCCGCGCTGGTCGGCGAGGACTGGGAGCTGGCCGCGCTCTCCTTCGACGCGATCTACGACGCCTTCCCCGGCGAGGTGGCGCCCAAGCTGGCACTCGCCGTGTGCGCCGAGGCGCTGGGGCAGCTCGACAACGCGGCGGACTACTACGAGCTGGTGTGGACGAGCGACCCGGGCCACGTCAGCGCCGGCTTCGGCCTGGCCCGGGTGCGGTTGGCGGCCGGGGACCGGCGGCGGGCGGTCGCGGCCCTGGAGTCGATACCGGAGACGTCCGCCCACTGCACAGCCGCGCGCGTCGCCGCCGTACGCGCCCGGCTGCGGCAGCGGGCGGCCACCGAGGATCTGCTGCCCGACCTGCTCGCCGCCGGACAGCAAGTTGCCAGTTTGCGTCGCGCCGGGCTGGAACCATCACTGGGTGAACAACTGTCCTGTGAAGTGCTGGGTTGCGCGCTGGACTGGGTATTGTCCCAACCTCCCGGACAGTCCCGTCAGCAAACGGAGCACCAGAGCGAGCTCCTGGGTGCCGCGCTGGACGAGACCGGTATCAGACTGGGCCTGGAACGCTCCTACCGGCGCCTGGCCCGGCTGGCGCAAACCAGTAGTGAACGGACCGAACTGGTGGAAGCGGCCAATCGCTTCCGCCCGAGGACATGGGTGTGACGATGCCACAGCTCGATCAACTCTCCGCCTGCCCCGGCTGTGGCGAGCCCCTTGAGGACGACGACCGCTTCTGCGGAGTGTGCGGCAGGGATCTGCGAACGGCCGCCCGCCGCCTCCGGTCCCAGGCGCCCGGCGGGGCGGCGGTGACCGCCCCGCCCCCGCAGACGTACACACCTACCGAGCACGACTTCGCCCTGCCGCCGCCGCTGCCCCCGTTCGAGTCGGAGCACCCGCGGGTCGCCGGGACCGCGCCCGGGGCCGGGCCGCCGGCCGGGGCGGGCGACCGGGCCGGGGAGGGCGACCGGGCCGGGGCGGAGCCCGAGCACCGGCACGCGGCGGAGTCGGCGCCGGAGCCCGAGCCAGAGCCCGAGCCGCGGGCGGCGCCCGCCGCGCCGTACCCGCCCATGCCGACGGCGCCGCCGCGCGTCCCGGCCGCCGATCCGCGCGCGGTCGATCCGCGCGCGCCGCTCGCCGCCGACCAGGCCGCCCCCCGGCCCCTCTGCGCGGTGTGCGGCAATGGCGAAGTCGCCGCGGACGGTTACTGCGTGGAGTGCGGGCGCCCGCAGCCCGGCGAGCGCGACCACGTGGAGCGCGCGCTCAGCGGCGTGGCGGCCGTCAGCGACCTGGGCCTGCGCCACCATCGCAACGAGGACTCGTTCACCGTCTCGGCCACCGCGCTGCCCGACGGCTCCCCCGCCGTCATCGCCGTCGTCTGCGACGGCGTCTCCTCTTCCAGCCGCCCGGACGAGGCGTCGGCGGCGGCGGCGGAGACCGCCGGGGAGTTCCTGCTGGACACGCTGCCGCGCGGCGTGGACAGCCGGCGGGCCATGCACGAGGCGCTGGTCGCCGCGGCGGGCGCCGTCAGCGCGCTGGCCGACCCGGCCGAGCAGGAGCCCGGCCGCAACGCCCCGGCCTGCACCATCGTCAGCGCGATCACGTCCGGCCGCACCCTGACCATCGGCTGGATCGGCGACAGCCGCGCCTACTGGGTGCCCGAGGAGGAAGGCGCGGCGCCCGCCCGCCTCACCCAGGACGACTCGTGGGCGGCACAGATGGTCGCGGCCGGGCTGCTCAGCGAGGCCGAGGCGATGAACGACCACCGGGCGCACGCCATCACCGCCTGGCTCGGCGCCGACGCGCAGGAAGTCGAGCCGCACACCCGCTCGTTCGAGCCGGACCGGCCGGGTGTCGTCATCGTCTGCACCGACGGCCTGTGGAACTACGCGGAGACCGCCGAGGAGATGGCCCGCGTGGTGCCCGCCAAGGCGCGGTCCGCGCCGCTGCCCAGCGCCCGGCACCTGGTGCGGCACGCGCTCGACTCGGGCGGCCACGACAACGTGACGGTGGCGGTCATCCCCTTCCCGGTCGAGGCGGACCGGCCCGGGACGGCCTGACCCGCGGGCGTTCCCCAGGTTCTGTCCGGGCTCGCGACACGGCGTCAGGAGGGCACGGCCATAGCCGACTTCGAGAAGTCGCACACCCCGCGGTTCACCGTGGACGTGTACCAGAACGAGTATCTGCCCCGCGGCGCGCGGGAGGTGCACGCGATCGTCACCGTCACGGCCACCGGGAGCGGTGGCCGGCCGGTGCCCGCCGACGGGTCGCCCCGGGCCGCCGTGGTCCTCATGGTCGACTGCTCGGGCTCGATGAACCGGCCGCCGGACAAGCTGCGTCACGCCCGGCTCGCCACCGAGGCGGCGATCGGCGCGCTGCGCGACGGGGTGGCGTTCGCCGTCGTCGCCGGCACCCACCGGGCGGCCGAGGTCTTCCCCGGCGGCGGCCGGCTCGCCGTCGCGGACGACGCCACCCGCGCCGCCGCGCGGGCGGCGGTACGCGGGCTGACCGCCTCGGGTGGCACCGCCATCGGTGCCTGGCTGCGGCTGGCCGGGCGGCTGTTCGACGCCTCGCCTGCCGCGATCCGGCACGGCGTGCTGCTCACCGACGGCCGGGACGAGCACGAGACACCCGAGCTCCTGCGGGAGGCCCTGGACGCCTGCGCGGGCCGGTTCACCTGTGACGCGCGGGGTGTGGGCACGGACTGGGACGTGACCGAAGTCGCTGGCATCGCCTCCGCGTTGCTCGGCACGGCCGATATCGTCGCCGAACCGGAGGCCCTGGCCGCCGACTTCACCGCGATGATGGCGACCACGATGGGCAAGGAGATCGGCGATGTCGGCCTGCGGCTGTGGACGCCGCGCGGGGCGTCCGTCCGGTACGTCAAACAAGTGGCGCCCACCGTCCAGGACCTGACGGGGCGCCGGAGCGAGTCCCCGCCACACTCCGGCGACTACCCGACCGGCTCCTGGGGCGACGAGACCCGCGACTACCACGTCTGCGTGCTGGTGCCCGACGCCGGCGTCGGCCGGGAGCTGCTGGCCGCCCGCGTCGCGCTCGTCGTCCGGGAGCCCGGCGATCCCGCCGGGCCGCCCGCCGCCACGCTCGGCCACGGCCTGATCCGGGCCGTGTGGACGGACGATCTCGCCGCCGCGACAGCCGTCAATCCGGCGGTCGCCCACTACACCGGCCAAGCCGAACTGGCCCGCGCCATCAGGGAAGGGCTCGACCTGCGCAGGCGCGGCGACACCGCCGGAGCCACCGCCCGCCTCGGCCGCGCGGTGCGCCTGGCGCACGCCTCGGGGAACGAGGCGACGGCGAAACTGCTCGCCAAGGTGGTGGACGTGGAGGATGCCGCGACCGGTACTGTTCGACTGAAGGCTAGAGTCTCCGAGGCCGATGAGATGACCCTGGAGACCAGGTCGACGAAGACGGTCAGAGTGAAGAAGACGAGCGAAGACGAGTGACGCGAGTGACGTGAGGGGGAGGCATCACCATGCCGACTTGCCCGAACGGCCACCAGTCGGTGGCCGAGGACTGGTGCGAGGTGTGCGGGCACCGCATGCTCGCACCCGCCGCCGTCCCTCCGCCACCGGCACCGCCCGGCTACCCCGGCAGCCAGGGCCAGGGACCGCCGCAGCCGCCACCGTACCCGGGCGCCGGCGCACCCGGCGCACCCTCCGGTCACCCCGGCTATCCCGGCCAGGGCGCCCCGGCCACCGCGCCGATGGCGCGGACCGAGCTCTGCCCTCAGTGCCACACCCCGCGCGAGGCGCAGGCGCCGTTCTGCGAGGAGTGCCGGTACAACTTCCTGACCAACTCCCCCACCACGTACATACCGCCTACGCCGCCCGGCCCCCGGCAGCCGGTGTACGGCCAGCAGCCGCAGGCGTCCGCGCCGCCGCGACAGCAGCAGCACCACCCGCAGCACACCGAGCACTCGCTGCACACCCAGGCGCCGCCGCAGCCGAGCGGCGACTGGATGCTGCCGCCGCCGTCCCACCAGCCGCCCCCGCAGTACCAGGCCCCGCCACGGCACCAGGCCCCGCCCGGGTACCCGTCGGCGCCCCAGCCACAGCAGACCGCGGGCTGGCTGGTCACCATCGGACCGGACCCGGCGTACTTCGCGGCGATGATGAGACGCTCGGGCCCCGAGGCGGCCCAGCTCACCCTCCCCGCGTACGCGCCCGAGCAGCGGCTGCCGCTGACCGGACCGCAGGTCACGATCGGCCGCCGCCGCCAGTCCACGGGCGAGGCCCCCGACATCGACCTCGCCCAGGCCCCGGAGGACCCGGGCGTCTCCCACCAGCACGCCGTCCTCGTCCAGCAGCCGGACGGCGGCTGGGCCGTGGTGGACCAGGACTCGACCAACGGCACCACGGTCAACGGCGCCGAGGACCCGATCCAGCCCTTCGTCCCGGTCCCGCTGCACGAGGGCGACCGCGTCCACATCGGCGCCTGGACGACCCTCACCCTCTACCGGGGTTGACGAGCTCGCGCGTGGTTGGCCGCCGGCGGGCCGCGAGAGCGTCCCGGCTCGGGACGGGCACCCGCACCTGCCCGAGTTCCTGAGGTCCGGGGGCCCTAACATCACCCGGGTGAGTGACACAGGAGCCGCGATCGCGGTCGAGGGACTGCGGAAGCGGTACGGGGATGTCCAGGCCGTGGACGGGGTGACGTTCGAGGTGGGCCGGGGCGAGTTCTACGGCATCCTCGGCCCCAACGGCGCCGGGAAGACCACGACGCTGGAGCTGGTCGAGGGGCTGCGCGAGCCCGACGAGGGCAGTGCGCGGCTGCTCGGCCACCCCTCCTGGCCACGCGATCCGCGCCTGCTGCGCCGGATCGGGGTGCAGCTCCAGGCGTCGGCGTTCTTCGACAAGCTCACGGCCCGCGAGCAGATCCGTACCTTCGCCGCGCTCTACGGCGTCCCGGCCGGGCGGGCCGACGCCATGCTCGCGACGGTCGGGCTCGCGGACAAGGCCGGCGTCCGTGACGACAAGCTCTCCGGCGGTCAGGCCCAGCGGCTGTCCATCGCCTGCGCCCTGGTCCACGACCCGGAGCTGGTCTTCCTGGACGAGCCGACCACCGGCCTCGACCCGCAGGCCCGGCGCAACCTCTGGGACCTGTTGCGGGAGATCAACGCGGCCGGCCGCACGGTGGTCCTCACCACGCACTACCTGGACGAGGCCGAGCTGCTGTGCGACCGGGTCGCCATCATGGACGCCGGCCGTGTCCTGCGGGTGGGCGCCCCCGCCGAGCTGATCGGCGAGCTGGGCGTGGCCACCCTGGAGGACGTCTTCCTCCGGCTCACCGGACGGGAGTACCGCGGATGAGCGCGTTCACCAGCCTGTCCCGGGCGATGGCCCTCGGCCTGATACGGGACCGCTCGGCGGTCTTCTTCATGCTGATCTTCCCGCTGATGTTCCTCGCGCTCTTCGGGGCGCTGCTCCAGGACGACGGGGTGTCCCGCTCCACGGTGATCCAGGTGGGCGACGTGAGCGTCCTGGACGACATGCCGGACGAGCGGCTCACCGAGTTGTCCGACGCGCTGACGATCCAGCGGACCGGCGCCCTCGGCCCGGCTCTGGAGGACGTGCGCGCCGGGGACGCGGACGCGGTGCTGTGGGAGGAGGCCGGGCGGCTGCAGCTGCGGTACTCGGCCGCCGACCCGGCCCGCGCGGGCACGGTGGTCGGCCTGCTGGAGTCGATCGTGCAGACTGCCAACGTGGCGGCCACCGGGCAGCCGCCGGCGTTCGAGCTGACCACCGGGCAGGTCGAGGACGAGTCCATCAAGCCCATCCAGCACCTCACCCCGGGACTGCTGGGCTGGGCGGTCGCGACGGGCGCCTCGTTCATGTCGGCCTTCACGCTGGTGAACTGGCGCAAGAAGCGCATCCTGCGGCGGCTGTGGCTGGCGCCGGTCAGCCCGGTCACGGTGATCGGGGCCCGGGTCGGGGTGAGCCTGGGCCTGGCCTTCGCGCAGACGGCGATCTTCCTGGCCGTCGCCACCATCCCGTTCTACGGGCTGCGGCTGGCCGGCTCCTGGTGGCTGACGCTGCCGCTGGTCGCCTGCGGC
Organism: Streptomyces sp. NBC_01803; assembly: GCF_035917415.1. Classification (NCBI taxonomy): domain Bacteria; kingdom Bacillati; phylum Actinomycetota; class Actinomycetes; order Kitasatosporales; family Streptomycetaceae; genus Streptomyces; species Streptomyces sp. NBC_01803. The sequence goes on along the minus strand of NZ_CP109073.1, from coordinate 4,269,884 downwards.
GCGCTCGCCTTCATGTCGATCGGCCTGCTGGTCGGCGCCTGGGCCAAGACCGAGGAGGCGGCCAACGGCGCGGTGCAGGTGGTCATCCTGCCGATGGCGTTCCTGTCCGGCTCCTTCTTCCCGACCGACGACATGCCCGGCTGGCTGCGGACGGTGTCCGACGCGCTGCCCCTGAAGTACCTCAACGAGGCGATCCAGGACGTGCTGACCCGCGGCGAGGGCTGGGGCGCGGCGCTGCCGACGGCCGGCGGGCTGCTGCTGTTCACCGCCGTCCTGACGGCGATCGCGGCCCGGATCTTCCGGTGGGACGACGCCTGAGGCCGGGGGCCGGGGCGCCGCGGGACCGGGGCGCCGCGGGACCGGGGCGCCGCGGGGCCGGGTCGCCGGGAGCCGGGGCGCCGGGAGCCGGGGCGCCGGGAGCCGGGGCGCCGGGGCGCCGGGTCGCCGGGTCGCCGGGCTCAGTCCGGGGTGTTGATCATCGAGCCGGCCGCATAGACCAGGTAGGCCCAGAGCCGCTGTTCGTACTCGGGCGTCAGGCCCAGCGAATCCACGGCGTCGCGCATGTGCCGCAGCCAGGCGTCGTGGGCCGCCTGGTTCACCGCGAAGGGCGCGTGCCGCATCCGCAGCCGGGGGTGTCCGCGACCGTCGCTGTAGGTGCGCGGCCCGCCCCAGTACTGCATGAGGAAGAGCGTCAGCCGCTCCTCGGCGGGGCCGAGATCCTCCTCGGGGTACATCGGCCGCAACACCGGGTCCGCCGCGACTCCCTCGTAGAAGCGGCGGACGAGCTTGCGGAACGTCTCCTCGCCCCCGACCTGCTCATAGAACGTCTGCTGGTCCGTCACCCCTCCATGGTCGCAGATCCCCGACACGCCCAATCGTTATCGATCGTTCACCCCTGCGGGGCATCCCACCCTCCGGGTCACGTGTCTAATTCATGTGAAAGGACGACCGCGCAGCCCCTCGCGCCACCGGAAAACCATGACGAAGAGCCGCGATCCGCACTGGGACAACTTGCGGTACATTTCCGGCACTCTGGTGATTTTCGGGCATCTGACCGATACGGTCATGGACCGTGACGGTCTCCGCTGGCTCCAAATAGCCACCTGGGCGCTGCGCGTCCCCGTCTTCGTCATGGTCGCGGGCTACTTCAGCCGGGCCGACGCGCTCACCGCCCGCGAGGCCAGACGGCTCACCGAGTCGATCCTCGTCCCCTATCTGGCCATCGGCTTCCTGCACACCCTGGAACAGCGGTACTTCTGGGGCGACTGGACCTTCCAGATCGCCCAGCCGCCGTGGGCGATGTGGTTCCTGCTGTCGCTGCTCTTCTGGCGCATGGGGCTGCCGTACCTGGCCCAGCTCCGCCACCCGCTGACCACCTCCGTCGTCGCCGCGCTGGCCGTCGGCTACCTCGCGGACTTCGGCGACTTCCTGTCGCTGTCCAGGACGGTCTGCTTCCTGCCGTTCTTCCTGCTCGGCTGGAAGCTCCGGCAGGGCCTGTTCGCCGAGGCGCTGCGCGCCGAGTGGAGCCGCTGGGCCGCCCTCGCGGTGATCGGCGTCACCTGCGTGACCGCGTGGTTCGTCCGGTCGGACGTGCAGTTCAGCTGGCTGCGCATGAGCAAGCCCTACGACCGCTCCTACGAGCTGCCCATCCTGTGGGACTGGGTGATCCGCGGCGGCGTGCTGTTCCTCGGCACGGTCATCGCGCTCGCCTTCGTCCGGCTGGTGCCGCGCCGGAAGCTGCCGCTGATCACCTACCTCGGCGCGGGCGGCCTCTACATCTACCTGCTGCACCCGCTGGTGCTGCGCCCGGTGCTGCGCTGGTGGGGCCTCGACTGGGTCGGCCCCTGGTACGAGCAGGCGCTGATGCCGCTGTTCGCCATCGCGCTCTCCCTCGTGCTGGGCTCGGCCCCGGCGCGCCGGCTCGCCCGGCCGTTCGTCCAGCCCCGGCTGCCCTGGCTCTTCCGCGACGAGCCCCCGAGGCCCGACCGCGCCGAGGCCACGACCGGCACCGGGGCCGAGCCGACGGTCCCCGGACAACGGAAGACCCCGGCCCCCACGCGGAGCTAGCCGGCCCGCCTCGCCCCGGCGAACCGGTGTGGGTGGAAGAGCCCGATGGGGTGCGCGGTGGCGCCGGTCAGGGCCAGGTCGGCGAGGATCTCGCCGACCACCGGCACGAACTTGAATCCGTGCCCGGAGAACCCGCAGGCCACCGTCACCGCCCCCGCGTGCGCCGGGTGCGGGGCGATCACGAAGTGCTCGTCGGGGGTGCGGGTGTACACGCAGGTCGTCGCGCGCAGCAGGCGCCCGGGGAGGGTCGGTACCCGGGGCGCCGCGCACGCCGCCAGGGCCGCCGTCTCCGCCGGGCGCACCGCGCGGTCGACGGTCTCCGGCGCGCACTCCTCGCCGTCGCCGTGCAGCGCGACCTTCACTCCCCCGTGCGGTCCGTCGATCGCCGGGAAACCGTAGAGCGCGGCGCCCTCCTCGCGCTCCCAGAGCCAGACCGGGTGGCGCTCGGGCGCGTAGGGCGCGAGCCCGCCGGCCGGCTGGAACCAGAACATGACCTGCCGCCGCACGGTGAACGGCACGTCCAGGTCGGCCAGCTGCTCCGCCGCCCAGGCGCCGGGGCAGACCACCAGGTGGCCCGCCTCGTACCGGCCGGCCGCCGTGCGCACGCGGACGCCCGCCCCGCCGGGCAGCACCTCCCAGCGGAGCACCGGCTCGCCGAACCGCAGCTCGGCCCCGGCCGCCGCGGCGAGTCGCAGCTGCGCGGCGACGGTGGCCTCGGGCCGGACCAGACCCGCCTTGTCCTCGTAGAGCGCGACCTCGTCGTCCCGGGGATCCAGGGTCGGGAAACGCCGCCGCAGCTCGGCCGCGTCCAGCAGCTCGTGCGGCAGGTCCCACAGCCGGGCGGCGTGCAGGCCGCCGGTGACGACCTGGCCGTCCCGACGGCCGATCATCAGCCCGCCGCACAGCATGGACAGCTCGCGCCCCGACTCCCGCTCCAGCCGCTCGAACAGCTCGTAGGAGCGCAGCAGCAGGGGAACGTACCCGGTGCCCTCGAAGTACGCCTGCCGGATGATGCGGGAGCCGCCGTGGCTGGACCCCTGGTCGTGGGCGGGGCCGGACCGCTCCAGCCCGAGCACCCGAGCGCCGCGCGCGGCCAGGTGGTCCGCGGCGGCGCTGCCCATGCCGCCGAGGCCCAGCACGATGACGTCGTAGGTGGAAGCCATGAGTGAGATGGTCCTCCGTCGCCGGGACCGGTTCGCGGCGGGGTCTACAGCGGCGTCACGGACAGCCCCGGCGGGGCGGCCCGGCGGACCGCTATCGACCCCATGCCGGTGCGCAGCCGCAGCCAGGAGCCGCCGCTGACCACCCGCGCCGGCGCTCCCGGCGGCAGAAAGCCGAGGGCGTGGGCGGCGTGCACGGCGCGCAGCGGCAGGGGGGTGCCCGGCAGCGTCCGGGACCACAGCTCGTCGGCGAGGGCGTCCAGCGCGGCGCGGGTGCGGTCACCGGGCGCGAGCCGTTCGGTGCGTTCCTTGAACTCGGCGACGACGGACACGGCCGCCGACCGCACCACCTCGTCGCCGACCTCGGCCAGCGGGCGCCAGCCGCCGCGCGGCGGCAGCAGCCCGGCCCACGGCGGGCCGGTGACGGCGGCGGGCACGGCGACGCTCCCGGCCGCCTCGTCGACGGCTTCCAGCAGCTCGCCGGCCGAGACGGTGACGTCGAGGCCGACGGGCTCGCGCAGCCGGGCGGAGCGGACGGCCAGCACGTCGAAACGGGCCGGCCGGGTGAACACGGCGACCACCTCGCCGTCCGCCCGGAGGCGGGCGGCGGCTGTGCGGTCCCAGCGGAGCTGGCGGCCGAGGAACGCCGCGAGCCGCGCCGCCTCGCCCTCGTCGGCGAAGAACAGCTCCTGGTGGCCGGTCATCCGAGGGGTACGCCCCCCGCCTCGTCGTCCCGGTACTTCTCCAGGAACGTTTTCTCCTCCGCGCTCAGCCGGCGCGGGCGGCCGTGCGCGAGGTCGAAGGGGACGATCACGGTCCGGGCGCGGGCGTAGATCGTCTCCCCGTCCTTCACCTCATAGCCCACGGTGACCGAGGCGTTGCCCAGCTCGGTCACCCAGGTCTCGATGAGCACGGGCTCGTGCCGGTGGAGGAGCGGCTTGAGGTAGTCGATCTCGTGCCGGGCCACCACCGAGCCGCCGGTGAACGCGGTGGACGCGGCCTGCCGCGCCAGCCGGAACATGAAGTCGATCCGGGCCTCCTCCAGATAGCGCAGGAAGGAGACGTTGTTGACATGCCCGAAGGAGTCCATGTCCGACCAGCGGAGCGGGCACTGAAACGCGTGGCGCACGGTCAGCCCCGGGTCAGCTTCTTGTGCGAGGCCCGGTGCGGGCGCGCGGCCTCCGGCCCGAGGCGCTCGATCTTGTTCTTCTCGTACGACTCGTAGTTCCCCTCGAACCAGAACCACTTGGACTCGCCCTCGTACGCCAGGATGTGCGTGGCGACGCGGTCGAGGAACCACCGGTCGTGGGAGACGACGACCGCGCAGCCGGGGAACTCCAGCAGCGCGTTCTCCAGCGAGGAGAGCGTCTCCACGTCGAGGTCGTTGGTGGGCTCGTCCAGGAGCAGCAGGTTGCCGCCCTGCTTGAGGGTGAGCGCGAGGTTGAGCCGGTTGCGCTCGCCGCCGGACAGGATGCCGGCCGGTTTCTGCTGGTCGGGGCCCTTGAAGCCGAAGGCGCTGACGTAGGCGCGGGACGGCATCTCGACCTGGCCGACGTTGATGTAGTCGAGGCCGTCGGAGACGACCTCCCACAGCGTCTTCTTGGCGTCGATGTTGGCCCGGCTCTGGTCGACGTAGGAGATCTGCACGGTGTCGCCGACCCGGACCGAGCCGGAGTCGACCGGCTCCAGGCCGAGGATCATCTTGAACAGCGTGGTCTTGCCCGCGCCGTTGGGGCCGATGACGCCGACGATGCCGTTGCGCGGCAGCGTGAAGGACAGGCCGTCGACGAGGACCTTCTCGCCGAACGCCTTCCCCAGCCGGTCGGCCTCGACCACGATGTTGCCCAGGCGCGGGCCCGGCGGGATCTGGATCTCCTCGAAGTCGAGCTTCCGGGTCTTCTCCGCCTCCGCGGCCATCTCCTCGTACCGGGCGAGGCGGGCGCGGGACTTGGCCTGGCGGCCCTTGGCGTTGGAGCGGACCCACTCCAGCTCTTCCTTGAGCCGCTTGGCGCGCTTGGCGTCCTTCTGGCCCTCGACCTTCAGGCGGGACTGCTTGGTCTCCAGGTACCTCGAGTAGTTCCCCTCGTAGGCGAAGGCCCGGCCGCGGTCGAGCTCCAGGATCCACTCGGCCACGTTGTCCAGGAAGTACCGGTCGTGCGTGATGGCGACGACGGTGCCGGGGTACTTCGCGAGGTGCTGCTCCAGCCACTGGACGGACTCGGCGTCGAGGTGGTTGGTGGGCTCGTCCAGGAGCAGCAGGTCGGGCTGCTCCAGCAGGAGCTTGCACAGCGCCACGCGGCGCTTCTCGCCCCCGGAGAGGGTGGTCACGGGCCAGTCGCCGGGCGGGCAGCCGAGGGCGTCCATGGCCTGTTCGAGCTGGGCGTCGAGGTCCCAGGCGCCCGCGTGGTCGAGCTGCTCCTGGAGGGTGCCCATCTCCTCCATCAGCGCGTCGGTGTAGTCGGTCGCCATCTGCTCGGCGATCTCGTTGAACCGGTCGAGCTTGGCCTTGGTCTCGGCCACGCCGTCCTGCACGTTCTGCAGGACGGTCTTGGACTCGTCGAGCGGGGGCTCCTGGAGCAGGATGCCGACGCTGTAGCCGGGGGTGAGGAAGGCGTCGCCGTTGGAGGGCTGTTCCAGCCCCGCCATGATCTTCAGAACGGTCGACTTGCCGGCGCCGTTGGGGCCGACCACACCGATCTTGGCCCCTGGCAGGAAACTCAACGTCACGTCGTCGAGGATCACCTTGTCGCCGTGCGCCTTGCGCGTCTTGCGCATGGTGTAGATGTACTCAGCCAAGAGAAACCGTCCGGCAGGGTTCGTCAGTGGGCATACCGCAGATACCTCCATCCTGCCGCATGTTCCGGCCACGGCGGAAACCGGCGGCCTGGCCCGACACGAAGGGGCGGGCCCGACCGGGCCCGCCCCTGGTGTCCGGGTGAGACGGCTCACGCCGCCGCTCACCGTCCGCCGGGTGTCACTCCTGCGATCCGGCGCCCGCCGCGGCGGTCCGGCGGCGGATGAAGAAGACCGCGCCGCCGCCGACGGCCAGCAGCGCGACGGCGATGCCGACGATCAGGCCGGGGTTGGTGCCGCTGCCGGTCGCGGCCAGGTCGGTCGAGTCGCCGGGGGTGTCCGCGCCGCCCGCGCCGCCGGTGGAGGCGGGGGCGGGCTCGTTGCCGGTGCCGTCGTCGGTGGCGGCGCAGTCGAGGACGTCGCTGAACTCCCAGTCCGCCTCGCCCTCGACCGGGTTGTCGATCACGATGTCGTACGCCTGTCCGTCGGCGACCGGCACGAGCACGGACTCGCTGCCGTCGGCCGCGACCTCGACGGTCTCGCCCGCGAGCTCGAACGCGAAGGGCTCGTCACCGTTGTTGGTGACGGTGACCTCGACGCCGCCCTCGGCGCAGACCTCCTCGGCGGTGATCGACGGGGACGGCTGTCCCGGCGCGGCCCAGGAGACCGAGGCGCCGACGGGGATGGACGCCAGGGAGGTGTCCGCCAGGATCATGGTCTGGGTCGGGTGCTCGGCGTCGGTGCCGGTGAAGGCGCGGCCGACGGGCACCTCGGCGCTGGCGGTGGCGGTCAGCGAGGCGCTGCCGTCCGTCGCGTCCTCGGGGACCGAGAAGTACAGCTCGGTGCCGTCGGCGACGGGCTGGTCCTCGGCGATCAGCTCACCGTTGGCGTCGACGACGGTGACGCCCTGCTCGACGGCGCTCAGGTCGGGGGTGACCACGACGGCGTCCGCGGTGGTGGTCACGGTCACCGGGCCGATCACCTGGCCAGGCTGCCCGGACACCTGCGGCGGGGTCAGCTCCAGCGACACCTCGGGCTCGGCGAGGTCCTGGGCCTGCCCGAGCAGCCACTCGCTCAGCGCCCGCGCCTCCGCGTCGTGCGGCACGGCGGTGACCTCGTCGGAGAGCTGCCAGATCGCCGCCTGCGTGCCGGCCGCGGCGTCCTCCTCGGTCAGGTCCCCGGTGATCCCGGCCGTGCCGGCCAGGGCGTGGACGTCGACCGTGGGGTAGGAGTTCTGGAGGATCCAGTGGATCTTCCCGGCGTCCTCGTCGCCGGACAGGGTGGAGGAGGCCCAGTCGGTCTCCTCGTACACCGCGTCCGGCTGGGTGTGGGTGTTGTAGTCGATGCAGTACGTCAGGAACGTGCCCGCGCCGCCGGGGGCCGTCAGACGGAACAGACCGCCGTTGACCTCCTCGTCCTCACCGCCGTCCGGGAAGGAGACGGTGACCTCCCCGAACACCTCCAGCCCCTCCAGGGTGGCGGTGGCGCCGCCGCCCACCGGCACCTCGTCGGCCGCCGCCGACCCGGCGGTCGCGATCGTCCCGGCCGCGAACAGCCCGGCGGCGAGTGCGGTGGCCGCGAGGCGGGGAGCTGTGCGCCCGCGCACAAGCATCATGTGTGGTCCCTCCACGAACTCACGGGCGCGAGGCCGTATTTCCGGGCCCCACGCTCATTCTGACGTCCCATGTGCAGGCAGGATCGTAGAGAGGGGGTCAGCCAATATGCCCAGTCACCCCATGACTTACACATCTCCGTAAGCAATCGTTATCTGCCCGGCCGTCGGTTCGTCCGGCCAAGTCGGCAGATCACCGGATGACGGTGGGGGCCAAGGTGGGGGACAACTCCGTGCCGCCGGTCGGCGAGGCGGCGATGACGTACCGCTCGCGGACCTCCCGGTAGCGCATCAGCTCGGACGCCACCGGCTCCAGGACCTGGCTGCGCCCGCGGTCGGCCGCCAGCCGCCGCAGCCGCCACTCCTCCTGCTGTCCCCAGGCGCGGGCCGGGCCCCGCGCGGCGATCCGGCAGGCCCAGGCCAGCAGCGGGCCGCCGACCGAGCCGCCGAACAGCAGCGTGAACGGCAACCAGCGGCCCACCACCGGCTGGCTCGCCACGGCGGTCACCAGCCAGCACAGGCCGAGGAACTGAGTGGCCAGCAGCACCGCCTGCCCGATCGCCGCCACCGACCACCAGCGGGGGCGGGGCGCCCGGCCGCGCTGTCCCGGCCGGCCGGCCGCCTGCTCCTCCAGGCCGCTCTCCAGGGCCTGCGGCAGGCCCTCCGCGCCCTGCCAGGCCGCGTCGCGCACGGTGGCGGCCCACGGCTCGGGCAGCCCCTCGGTGGCGTCCTCGGTGAGCTGCCGCACGGCCTGCTCGACGGCCGCCCGCGCCACCACCGGGGGGCTGGCGGTGCGGGTCCGCTTGGCGGCCAGCGCGGGCGGCTCGCCCCGGCGCTCGGCGTGGTGGTGCGCCAGGCGGCGCAGGAGCTGCGCCCACGGCGTGCCGCAGGCGCGGTCGGCGCGGCGCAGCCAGCCGCGCTCGGCGGCCTGGCCGGCGGCCGGGGCGCCGATGGCGGCGGCGAGCCGGTCCTCGAACTCCTCACGGGTCCGCGCGGTCAGCCCGGCCGGGGCCTCGGCGGCGTCAGCGATGTAGACCGGGGCGAGGCGGCGGGCGACGCCGTCCACGTCGGCCGCCAGCCGCCGTCCGGGGGCCGTCCGGCCGGCCACCAGCTCGCCCACGGCCTGCCGCAGCTCGGCCACGCCGTCACCGGTGAGCGCGGAGACGGCGAGCACCCCGGCGCCCGGCTCGCCGTGCTCGCCGAGCGCGACGCCGCGCTCGTCCAGCAGCCGCCGCAGGTCGTCCAGGACGGCGTCCACCGCGTCGCCGGGCAGCCGGTCGGCCTGGTTGAGCACGATCAGGGAGACGTCGGCGTGACCGGCGAACGCGCGCAGGTACCGCTCGTGCAGCACCGCGTCCGCGTACTTCTCCGGATCGACCACCCAGATGACGGCGTCCACCAGCGAGAGCAGCCGGTCCACCTGGTCGCGGTGGGCGGTGTCCACGGAGTCGTGGTCGGGCAGGTCGAGCAGGACCAGGCCGCGCAGCCCGGTGTCCACCACGTGGGCGCGGCGGCGGGCGCGGGCCGGGACGGCGAGCCGTTCGAGCAGGCTCTCGGCGCTCTGCCCGGTGCCCGCGTCCCAGGTGCAGGAGACGGCGGTGGCGGTGGTGGGGCGGCGCACCCCGGTCTCGGAGAGCTGGGCGCCGGCCAGGGCGTTGAACAGCGTCGACTTCCCGCTGCCGGTGGCGCCGGCGATGGCGACGGCCGTGTAGGAGTCCGGCAGCCGCTCGCGGGCCGCCACGTCGTCCAGGACCCGGCCGGCCTCGGCGAGGACCTGTTCGTCGAGGCGGGTGCGGGAGAGCCCGACCAGCTCCCGCAGCGCGCCGAGCCGGACGCGCAGGGCGCCGTGCCTCCCGTCCGGTGCCCCGGTCCGTGCCCGGTCCTGCGTCCCTTCCTGTGTCCCGGTCGGTGTCCCGTCCTGTGTCCCGGTCGGTGTCTCGGTGTAGGCCATGGTGAGATCTCCGGTCGCTGTGGCGGTCGTGGGGAATACGGCGCCGGGGCGTACGGCGCGGGGGCGTACGGCTGCGTCATGCGGCGGTACGGGGCTGCCGGGCCTGGACGGCGGACAGCGCGGCGACCAGCTCGACCTGCGGCTCCGCGGTGATGCCGAGGTCGTGCAGCGGGGCGCCCCGGCGTTCGCGCTCACCGGTGAGCACCCGCTCCACGCAGGCGCGCACCTGCCGGGCGCCCTGGTCGCGCAGCTTGACGGCCGCGCGCGGGCCGAGCACGCCGGCCAGCGCCTGCTGCGCGACGTTGCCGGTGCGTCCGCCGAGCAGCGCGGCGGCCAGCAGCGCCGCGGTCTCGGCGTCCTCGCCCGGCTCGCCGCGCGCCCCGACGGCCGCCCTGGCCTCCTCGGTCAGCTCCTCCAGGCAGCGCCGCAGCCGGCGCACGAGCAGGCCGACACGCTCGCGGATCGCCTCGCTCCCGTCGTCGCCGCCCCCGGGCGCGCCCGGCTCGCGCCGCCAGGCGGCGGAGACGCGCTCGTCGGCGGCGGAGACCGCCTCGACCAGCAGCCCGGTGAGACCGCCGGTCAGCGAGTCGAGGAGCTCCTCGGCGCTGGCGTCCTCCGGGAAGGCCAGCCAGTGGGCGCGGGCCTGCCCGGTCAGCAGCCCGCCGCCGGACAGGCAGGCGCGCACCCGTCGGTCGGCCTCGGCATAGGCGTCGGTGAGCCGCTGGTCGAGGCGGACGGCGGCGGCGTACTGGGCGGCGCCGGCCGAGGCGAGGGCGGCGATCCGGCCGCGCAGCGAGCCGAGGGCGCCGGTCGCGGTGCGGGCGGCGGCGGTGGCGCGGATGGCGGGGTCCTGGGCGCGGCGGCCGAGCCACTCGCGCAGGCCGGCGACGGCGGTGGCCGGCAGCAGCCCGGAGCCGCCGCCGGCCGACTCGGGCAGCTCGGGCACGGTGAAGCGGGGGATGTCGCCGAGGCCGGCGCGGTCCAGCATGCTGTCGTAGTGCCGGGAGACCTCGGCCGCGATCTGGTGCGGCACCCGGTCCAGGACGGTGGCGAGGGTGACGTCGTACTCGCGGGCGCTGCGCAGCAGGTGCCAGGGGACCGCGTCGGCGTACCGGGACGCGGTCGTGACGAGGACCCAGATGTCGGCGGCGCAGATGAGGTCGGCGGCGAGGTCGCGGTTGGCGGCGACCAGGGAGTCGATGTCGGGGGCGTCGAGGAGGGCGAGCCCGGCGGGCAGGGCGCGGCTGGTGACCAGGGCGAGCGCGAGCGGCCCCTCGGCCTCCTGGCGGGGGCCGACGACGCGGCCGAGCTGCGGGAGCACGCGGCGGCCGGAGAACCAGTGCTGGTCGTGGGGGTGGCAGACGAGCACCGGTGTCCTGGTGGTGGGCCGCAGCACCCCGGCCTCGGTGACGTGGGAGCCGACCAGCGAGTTCACCAGCGTGGACTTCCCCGCGCCGGTGGAGCCGCCGACGACGGCGAGCAGCGGCGCCTCGGGGTGGCGCAGCCGGGGCAGCAGGTAGCCGTCGAGCTGGGCGAGCAGCTCGGCGCGCGACCGCCGTGCCCGCTCGGCGCCGGGCAGCTCCAGCGGGAAGCGCGCGGCAGCGAGCCGCTTGCGCAGTTCGGTCAGCGCGTCCAGCAGTTCGGGCCGTGCGTGCAAGATCGCCACATGCGCAGAATGCCTAATTTCAATCCATTTCCCTAGCATTTCCGCCCGAACGCGCCCCAAAGCGGGCGGGCGGCGGCATGCCCGCGGGATAACGAGTACGCAACACCCCTGGCCCGACGGGCCAAAAACGCTGCGCTCCTCGCACTCGCCTGCGATTATCAGGGCTGCTTCACTGGATCTCCACACGAGGGTGTTGCCGTGAAGCAACCGGGACGATCCCCTTGAAGCCCTATCCTGTGCGCGGCGAGGTCACCAGGGGGCACCGTCCCACGCCATGACCGAGACCGGCCCCCGTAGCTCAGTGGATAGAGCAGGCGCCTTCTAAGCGCTTGGCCGCAGGTTCGAGTCCTGCCGGGGGCACGCCCACACTTTGCGTATTCGCACAGGCGAGCGGCGCCCGTCCGGCCTTTCCGCAGGTCTGCCCGGTTGCGGGGCCGGGGCGCGGCCCGCTCCCAACCTCCTTGCCAACGACCGGAGTTCGCGCGGGTGAGCGTCGCCGGGGCCAAGCCGACCGCCCTCTGTCACCCGTGGGGTTGATCTCATCGCGCCGTTCCGCGCCCGGCGCGGCCGTCACGTTCCGCGATGGCCGCTGCTCATCGCGGCTCCGTCCGGGCCCGGAATAGCGCGTCGGGGCCGCCGCGGTGGCCCGGACGGCCCGTTTCGCCCTCCACCGTCTTCACGCCCCGCACCCGAACCAGCACGCGCTCACCGCTGTGCGGGTGATTCCGTGTTTCCCGGGTTTCCGGGGTTTCCGGGACTCCCGGGCGGAGAGCGCCGCCACGCGGACCCGCCTCCGGCCGGGGGTCGGTCCCGGCCGGGGGCGGACGGCGGGGGCGGACGGCGGGGGGCGGGGCCGCCCGCGGTCAGGAGGCCGCGGCGGCGTCCCACAGGTCGTGGTGGCGTCGCCGCCCGCGGCGGCGGTGCGCGGCTGGAGCCCGCCGCCCGGGTGGGAGCCCTGCTCCGGCATGCCCTCCCGGCCCGCGGCGCGCGGCGGCGGGCCGTGGACGAAGGAGTAAGGAGTAAGGAGCGAGGAGGAGCAGATCCGCCTCGCCGGCACCGAGTCGGAGGCCCGGCGCCCAGACGGAGCGGTTCCGTGCCCGCGATATCCGCGAGGAGCCCCGGCCCGCCGGGCCCGGACCGCGCGCGGAGGGTGCGGATGCTCGACCACGTCCACGACGACGGGGGCCGCGCCTCACCGCACCTGTACGGTGGCTGGAGGAGACATTCGTCGAGCTGACGGGTGGGGTGACGGGGTGGGGTGCCGGGGTGAGCGCGCCGACGAACGCCACGCGGTCGGCGAGGACTTGCCAAAACGAGCGGTTTCGGACCTGTGGCGGAAAACCATGCCACCCGTTAACATCGCCGCGCGAGAGGTTATCGCTCACGTGACGACGCGGTGAACGTACGCGGAAGGCCGCGATGTCTCGTGTCCCGCCGCTGAGGGCGACCCCCGGAGTCGCGGCGACCGGGGCAGTGGCCGCGCCCCTCCTCGCACTCCGGTCCACGGAGCAGCGCCTCTCCTCATCACATCTATCTTCGCCAGGCTGGTCGGGAGCCGGGTCGCCCCCCTGTGAGGCGGCGGTACCGCGGCGGCTCCGGGCGGGCCCGCGCGCCGCGATCGAGGAGCAGGGTGACAGGCAGCAGCAAGAGGTGGCTGAGGGCGATAGCCCGGTCGCGGCGCCACGGCAGCATCCGGCTTTCCCTGGTCCTGCTCGTGGTCGTACCCGTGTGCGCCATGACCGCGCTCTGGGGCGCCGGTTCGGCCGTGCTCCTGGACCCGTGGCAGCGGCTCAGCGAGAGCCGGGGGGACTTCCGGGCGACGGAGGCGGTGTGGAATCCGCTCCGGCAGGCGTTGCAGGCCGAACGGCGGCAGACCCTGGTATGGCTGGCCACCGGCGACGGCCGGGAGGAGCTCGAAACGCTGCGGCACGAGACGGACGCCGCGATCGACGGCTACGGCCACGCCGACCTGAACGATCTGTGGCCCGAGGTGACCGGCTTCCCCGCCGCCTCCTCCGAACTGGCGGGCCGGCTCACGGAACTGGAGGCCGCCCGCACCGCGATCGACGGCGAGCGCCTTACTCGCCTGGACGCCTTCGACGCCTACACCCGGGCCGTGGAAGCCGCCAACAACCTGTTCCAGCCCCTCGTGCGGCACGCGGACTTCGGCAGTGAGCTGACCGAGGCGCTGTTCGACCTGCTGTCGCTGATCGAGACCGGCGAGCTGCTGTCCCAGGAGAACGCGCTGCTCGGCGCGGCCACGGTGACCGGCACCATCAGCACCGGGGAGCGGGAGGCGCTGACCTCCGCCGTCGCCGTGCGGCGCCACCTGGTCGAGCGGCTCATTCCGCAGCTCCCCCGCGATCAACAGAGGCTGTTGGAGGAGACGTTCGCGCTCGACGACGGAGCGGCGCTGGCCCTGCTGGAGTCCGCGGTCATCTCGGGCGCCACCCCCGCCGGCTCCGGAGCGGACGGTGAACTGGCGCTGCCCCGCCTCGAACCGGCGTGGGCGCAGGCGCCCGCCGCCGTCGGGGAGTCGTTCGGGCGGCTGGCGCTCACCCGCCGGGCCGCGCTCACCGATCAGGCCACCCACGACGAGGAGGGGTTCCTGCGGCGCGTCCTCATCAGCAGCGCCATCGGCCTGGCGGGCGTCATCGCGTGCGGCCTCGTCTCGTTCCGGATCACCCGGTCGTTGCTGACCCGGATGTCCGGTCTGCGGCGAGCCACGCTGGAGTTGGCCGAGCAGCGGCTGCCCGAGCTCGTGGACCGGCTGCGGCGCGGCGAGCACGTTCCCGAGGCGGACCGGGTGCCGACTCTCGACTTCGGCAGCGACGAACTCGGCAGGGTCGCCAAAGCGTTCGGAACGGCGCAGCGGACGGCAGTGGCCGTCGCCCTGGAACAGGCCGAGTTGCGCGAGGGCACCCGCCGGATGTTCCTCAACATGTCGCGCCGTACGCAGGTGCTGCTGCACCGCCAACTCGGCGTCATCGACGGCATGGAACACAAGACGACCGATCCCGGGGATCTCGCCGATCTGTACGCGATCGACCATCTGGCCGCCCGCATGCGGCGGAACGCCGAGAGCCTGACCATCCTCAGCGGCGCGACGCCGGGCCGCCGCTGGCACACCGCGGTGCCGCTGAGCGAGATTCTGCGCGGCTCGGTCTCGGAGATCGAGAACTACACACGTGTCGTGCTCGACGGCACCGCCGACCACGCGGTCATCGGGCCCGCCGTGGGGGACGTCATCCACCTGCTGGCCGAACTGATCGAGAACGGCACGATGTTCTCCCCGCCGCACACCGAGGTGCACGTCCGGCCGGTCCCGGTCGCGCAGGGCGTGGCGGTCGAGATCGAGGACCGCGGCCTGGGCATGCCGCCGGCGGATCTGGAGGCCGCGAACCACCTGCTCGCCGCTCCACCGGAGTTCAGCCTCACCACCCTGGGCGTGGACCCCCGGCTCGGGCTCATCGTCGTGAGCCACCTGGCCCGGCGGCACGACATCACCATCACCCTCAGACCCTCCTCCTACAAGGGACTTCTCGCCGTCGTCCTGCTCCCGAACGCCATCCTCGAAGAGCCCGTCGCCACCGTGGGCATCCCGCACGACGACCGTGCCGAGCGCCACCTCGCCTCGGTCCCCCACGGCGAGAGCGGCAGACACCGGCGGGTGCTCCCGGCCGTCCCGGGGGGCGATCCGATCGAGCGCGTCGACGCGGCGCCCCCCGGCCCGCCGCCCCCGGCGGCCGGCCTGCCGCGCCGGGTGCGCATGACCCATCTGGCCCCGCAGCTCCTCGACGGCCCCCCGGCCCCGCGACCGGCGGGCGCACCCGGAGCACCCGGAGCACCCGGACCGGGGAGACCGGCGGAGCCGGGAGGACCGGCCGGGAAGACCGCGGCGGACGAGGCCCGGGAAGCCGCCGAGGCCGAACGGAGCGCGGGCCAGGCGCGGGCGGTGCTGCTCGCCCTGCGGCGCGGCACCCGCCGGGCCCTGGACGAACCGTCCCCCCTCGGCCCTCCGCACCCACTTTCCCAACCGGATTCGACAAGGAGACCCCATGACGGCGACCCAAGCCGGTGAGGGCGGGCTGAGCTGGCTGCTGGACCGTCTGGTGGCCAAGACGCCCGGCACCCTGCACGCCATCGTGCTGTCCGAGGACGGTCTGCTGGTCGGCGCCTCCGCCTCGCTGGCCCGGGACGACGCCGAGCAACTGTCCGCCATCGCCTCGGGATTGCAGTCCCTCGCCCAAGGCACCAGCCGCCACTTCGAGGGCGGCGCGGTGCGCCAGACGATGATCGAGATGGACGACCTGTTCCTCTTCGTCACCGCCGCCGGAAGCGGCGCCCGGCTCGCCGCCCTGGCCACCTCGGCCGTCGACATCGGGACGATCGCCTACGAGATGACCCTGCTCGTCCGGCAGGTGGGCACCTTCCTCACGGCCCCGCCCCGGGTCCCGGAGAACGGGCGGCGGGCGGACGCCGCGGGCGGTGAGCCTGGATGACGCACTGGTCGGAGGACTCCTGGGACGAGGAGCGGAGCGGGCCGATGGTCCGCCCCTACGCCCTCACCCGGGGCCGCACCCAGCCCAGCCGGCCGGACATCGAGCTGATCTCCCTGGTCAGCACCGTCCGGCTGCCCGGCCGCGCGATCCGGCTCCAGCCGGAACAGCTCAGGACCCTGGCCCTGTGCCGCACGCCGACCGCCGTGGTGGAGGTCGCCGCGCATCTCGCCCTGCCGGTCTGCGTCGTCAAGATCCTGCTCGGCGACCTTCTCGACCACGAGCTGATCGTCCTGTCCTCCCCCGACGCCTCGACCGCGTCGGACGTCCGATTCCTCCAGGCGGTGATCGATGGCATCCGCAGGCTCTGAGCTCGTCCCCAGCCCGGACGCGGCGACGGGCAAGATCGTCATCGCGGGCGGCTTCGGCGTCGGCAAGACCACGTTGGTCGCCTCCGTCAGCGAGATCGCGCCGCTGCGCACCGAGGAGCTGATCACCGCGACGAGCGCGGGCGTGGACGACCTCGCCGGCGTCGAGGGGAAGACGACGACCACGGTCGCGATGGACTTCGGCCGCATCACGATCGATCGCGAGATGATCGTCTACCTCTTCGGCACGCCGGGCCAGAACCGTTTCTGGTTCATGTGGGACGACCTCGCCCGTGGCGCGCTGGGCGCCGTGGTCCTCGTCGACGCGCGCCGTCTGGACGTCAGCTTCGCGGCCGTCGACTTCTTCGAGCACCGGGGCATCCCGTTCGTCGTCGCGGTGAACTGCTTCGACGGGCACCAGGTCGCGGCGCTCGCCGACATCGGCGCGGCACTCGACCTCACCCCCGGCACGCCGATCACGCTGTGCGACGCGCGCGACCGCGCGTCCACGAAGGAGGTCCTGCTGACCCTCCTGCACCACGTCCTACGCACGGCCGCGGCCTGACCCGGGGCGGTGCGCGGCGCCGTCAGACCTCAGGGGCGGCGTCGGCGAGCGCGGACGCCGCCGGCTCCGGCTCCGGCTCCGGCGGGGCGTCCACGGCGCCCCGGATGAGCAGGCGGGCGGTGTGCGCGATGTGCTCGCGCAGCAGCCGGGCGGCCAGGTCGGCGTCGCGGGCGACGGCGGCGGCCAGCAGATCGCGGTGCTCGCCGACGATGTCGCGGTGCGGCTCCTGCCCGAAGGAGACCGACCAGTGGAGGTACAGCTCGGCCTCCTCGCGCAGCGCGCGGGCGATGGAGAGCATCCGGCGGTTGCGGCAGCCGTCGAGGAGGGCGAGGTGGAACGCGGCGTGGGCCGTCGCCCACTCGTCGGACGGGTGATCGGCGTCGTCGGGGTCGAAGAAGGGCGTGCGGTCCAGCACGTGGAGGGCGGCGACGAGACGGGCCTCCCACCGCATGTCGCCGTCGAGGACCGAGAGCCGCAGGACGGCTGACTCGATCTCGGTCCTGGCTAAGATCAGATCGGCCAGGTCCTCGTAGGAGAGGGGCGTGACCGAGAACCCCTGGTGCGACTGGCCGGTGACGAACCCCTCGGCCATCAGCCGGGTCAGCGCCTCGCGGGCGGCCCCCACGCTGGTGCCGTAACGCGCGCACAGCTCGGGGAACTTCAGCCGCTGCCCGGGAAGGAGACGGCCGCCCAGGATGTCGGCGCGCAGCCGGGCGTAGAGCTGCCCGGCGCGGGTGGTGCCGTTGCCGTTCTTGACCATGGCGTCAACGTAGCAGGGCTGCGAAAGCTTCCGGGAGTTTCGCATCTGATGGGTTTCGAATTTTTTTATGAGATTCGCAAGGCGCTGCGTCGTCCGCGGGCGGTGTTCGCGCGGTGGGCGGAGTTCCGCCTCTGGGCTCACCCGCGCCCGTGCCCGCGCCCGCGCCGCGGCAGGTGCTGGCGGTGGGGCCCCACGACGCAGGGGCGGCCACAGACGCGCCCGTGGCCCAGCCCTGACCCGCCGGGCGCGAAAGGAGCCGCCGGCACGCGACACGCGCGCCGACGGCTCTTCCCCGTGCGAGGGAACGTCAGGGGGTCAGGGACCACCCGATCTTGACCCCGGTGGGGGTGCCCAGGGTGCCGCGGCCGTAGTTGACGCCGCCGGACAGGAGCAGGCCCGAGCCGCCGGAGTCGATCTGGAGGATCACGCCGTTGGCGGCGTCCTCGCCCTCCGCGCCGATCGCCAGGTCCCCGCGGCCCCAACCGGAGAGGTCGGCGAGCAGCACCGACGAGCCGAGCCGGTCGCCGGACTCGGTGGAGCCGGGGACCCCGGCGGTGTCCTGGGTCAGGCTCGTGGCGCCCGAGGCGGTCAAGCCCGAGGCGGAGCCGCGCAGCAGGAGCGCCGCGCCCGCGTTGGAACGGTTGGTCCCGTCGCGGGTGATGTCCTCGCCGGGCAGGCCGGCGAGGACGTCGGCGTAGCCGTCGAGGTCGTAGTCGCCGGCCGTGACCGAGTACCCCATGCCGTCGCCCGACTCGGCGCCGCCGGGGACGCCGGAGGTGTCCTGGTGGACGACCTTCTTGCCGGTGCCGGTGAAGCCGCCGGAGGCACCGCGGATCACGGTCACCTGGCCGCCGCGCACGGCGTCCGGCTGGCCGACGACCAGGTCGTCGTAGCCGTCGGCGTCGGTGTCGCCCGTGGCGACGGAACGGCCGCCCGGGCTGCTGAGCAGGGTGCCCGCGGTGAGGCCGTCGGCCGAGCCCTTGTGGAGGGTCAGCCGGTCCTTGCCGTCGGCGTCCCGGTGGTTGACGACGACGTCCGCGTAACCGTCGCGGTTGAAGTCGCCGCTGGTGGCGTCGAGGTTGGTGACGGCTCCGGCCGCGCCGGTGGCGAGCGGGCCGCCGGCCGAGGTGCCGTCCGCGACGTCGAACGCCCACCAGCCCGCCGGTCCCTGCCGGGAGGCGGTGAAGACATCGGCCGTGCCGTCGCTGTCGAAGTCGCCGACCGCGACGGCCGAGCCGAGCCGGGCGCCGGCGGCCAGGCTGCCGGCCGGGGCGGCGAGGAGCGCGCTGTCGTTCAGGCCGGGGCCGTACACGACGGTGACCGCGCCCGCGTCCGCGTAGCCGGTGGCGTCCTCGCCGGGGGCGCCGACGACGAGGTCGGCGTAGCCGTCGCCGTTCACGTCGCCGTAGGCGGTGGCCGCGCCCCAGGAGTCGCCCTGCTGGGAGGCGCTGATGATGCCCCCGCTGGACTGGCTGAGGCTGATCCGGGCGGCGCCGACCGGGCCGTCCACGCCGCCGGGCACGATGTGCACCGCGCCGGCCCAGGTGTAGCCGTTCACGGTCTGGGACGGGGTGGCGGTCAGCAGGTCGGTGAGGCCGTCGCCGTTGACGTCGGCGGTGGGCGTGGCGGAGCTCGCGGCCGGACTCGCCGCGAAGCGGCGGATCTCGTCGAGCCGGGCGTAGAGGGTGTCGCCGGGGCACTCGGTGGCGAAGGCGTCGCGGTGGCCGGAGACGGTGCGGAGCGTGGCCTGCTCGCCCTCCTCCCACACCCCGGTGTCGCCCATGGCGGTGAGGGTGACCGAGCCGGTCGGGCTCACCCCGTACTGGCCGAGCTTCCAGGCGGCGACGCGGGCGACGGCGTCGGTGATCACGCGGGTGGGCGTGCCGTCGGTCGCGAAGTTGCCGATGACGGCGATGCCGGTGGAGTAGCTGTTGAAGCCGTAGGTGTGGGCGCCCATGACCGGCAGGTCGGTGCCGCCGCTGCGACCCTCGTAGACCGTGCCGCACTTGTCGACCAGGAAGTTGTAGCCGATGTCGTTCCAGCCCAGCGACTGCACGTGGTATTGCATGATCGACCGGATGATCGCGGGGGCGTCGGCGCAGCTGTAGGCGTTGTCGTCCGTGGTGTGGTGGACGAAGGCCGTGTCGATCCGCTCGATGTAGCCGGAGGGCTCCTCGACCATCGACTCGTCGGCGCCCCAGCCGGAGCGAGGGACGATCGCGGGCCGGGTGACGGTCGACGCGGGGGCCGTGGGTGCCTCGCCGGCGAGGGCCTCGGTCTCGATCTCGGCCTCGGTCTCGATCTCGATCTCGGGGGCCACGTTCTCCGAGGTGGCGGCGGTCGTGGTGGCGCTGGTGAGCCGGGTCGGGGCGGCCGGGTCGACGGCCTGTTCGACCTCGTCCTCGGTGACGCCCGGGTCGATCAGGTCGAGCCGCATGCCCTCCGGGAGTCCCGAGGCGGTGCCGTCGTCCGCCACCACGCGGGCCTCGACGCCGTCGGACTCGCCCACCCAGTGCGGGTGGGTGCCGCCGCGGGCCTCGCTCTCCCGGCCCTCCTCGGTCTCGGGGGCCTCGCTGTCGGCGTCCAGCGGCTGCCAGTCCGTCCACTCCCCCGTCACCGCGCTGCGGACCCGGACCTCGACGCGGCCGTCCAGCTCGGCGGCCGAGTCCGGCCACGATATGCCCACACTGCTGAACGGCTCGGTGTCGCGGCTGGCGACCCCGCGTTCGGCCGCTCCCCGGTCCTCCAGCCGCACGCTGTGCAGCGTGGCCGGGCGCTCGGTGACCGGCGGGCCGCCGGAGCCGTGTCCGGATGACGCGGAGGGGTCGGCGGAGGGGTCGGCGACGGCGACCGTGACCACTCCGGCGCCCGCCGCGGCCACCGCCGCCACCGTCAGATACACGCGGGCCTTGACGCTCAGCGTCCTTCGCGCACGTGGGTTACGCGGCTTCACTCGCGCCGCCTTTCTCTTCTCTTGTTCGAGCGGCTCGAAACAGCCCGATGGATCAGCGGAGTTCACGGTACCAGCGGGTAGAACATGTCAAATCACCGCATTTCGCCGAGAACACGGGCGGGCTGCCACGCCCGGCGGGGCAACCCTCACAGCATCCGGGGTCCGCGATGTCGCGGGACGTCCACGACCCGCCTCCCCCTCCGCGCGATCGTGGCCCGCCGGGTGTGGACCACCCGTCCCGGGTTGATAGTCATAGGACGCACAATCCGCGGGTCCGCCCCCGCGCGTGGATGACAAGACCCGGGGGCCGTCGGTGCGCGATCATCGTCTGCTGGTCATGCTGCTGACGAGGTCGCGGGCCAGGTCAGAGGGGACGGAGACGGAAGATGCCGGAGTCCGGAAGGCGGGCGGACAACGCGCCCTGGCTGCAGTTCTATCCGGCCGGGGTCCCGCACGACGTCCGAATACCGGACGCTCTTCTTTACTCACTGCTGGACGACGCGGCACGGGCGTACGGCGGCCGGACCGCGCTGGTCTTCTTCGGGCGGCGGGTGAGCTACGGCGCGTTGCGGCGCGCGGTCGACCGTTTCGCCGCCGGCCTGCGTGACCTGGGCGTCTCGCCCGGCGACCGGGTGGCGCTGGTGCTCCCCAACTGCCCACAGTTCGTGGTCACGTTCTTCGCCGCGCTGCGGATCGGCGCGGTCGCCGTGCCGGTCGGCCCGCAGCTGAGCGAGCGGGAGCTGCGGCACCAGCTCGCCGACAGCGGCGCGGTGGCCGCCGTCGTCGTCGAGGGCGCGCTGCCCAAGGTGCGGCCCGTGCTGCGGCACACCGCGCTCAAGCACGTCATCAGCACCTCGCTGGACGAGGCGCTGCCGATCCGGCTGAGGCTGGTCCTGCGGCTCCCGCTGGCCAGGTCCCGCGCGGCGCGCAGGCGCTTCTCGCCGGGGGTGCCGCGCGGCCTGGACACGATCCCGTGGCATGAGGTGGCCCGGCACGCGCCACTGGGCGAGGCGGCCGGGGAGCCGGCCCCGGCGCGGCCGGACGACATGGCCGTGCTCCAGTACACGGGCGGGACCACCGGCGCCCCCAAGGGCGTGGTGCTCACCCACCGGAACCTGCTCGCCAACGCGCACCAGGTCGAGGCGTGGCACGCCCCGCTGCGCGGCAAGCGGGAGACGACGCTCGCGGTGCTGCCGTTCTCCCACGTCTACGGCCTGACGCTGAGCCTGGGCGCCGGAATCCTGAACGGCGCCCGCACGGTGTTGCTGCCCGCGCCGGACACCGGCCGGCTGCTGCGCGCCGCGCGCCGCTGGAAGCCGACGCTGCTGCACGCGACGCCGCCGGTCTTCGAGGACCTGCTCGCCCGTCCACCCCGGGAGTTGGAGGCGCTGCGGACGCTGCGCGGCTGCGTGTCCGGCGCGCTGCGGCTGTCGCCGGACGCGGTGAGCCGGTTCGGCGAGGTGGGGCGGGCCCGGCTGGTGGAGAGCTACGGGCTCACCGAGGCCGCCCCCGTGGTGCTGGTCAATCCGCTGAACGCCAACGCCAGGCCCGGCACCGTCGGCATCCCGCTGCCGGGCACCGAGATCCGCATCACCCGCGAGGACGACCCGGCGACCGACGCCGGGCCCGGCGAGGCGGGCGAACTCCTGGTGCGCGGGCCGCAGGTGTTCGCCGGGTACTGGAACGATCCCCGGGCCACGGCGGGGAGGCTGCGCGACGGCTGGCTGAGGACCGGGGACATCGCCGTGATGAGCCCGGACGGCTTCGTCACGCTCATCGACCGGAGCGTGGACGTGATCCACATGGCCGGGGCGCAGGTCTTCCCGTCCGAGATCGAACGGGTGCTGTGCGAGCACCCGGCGGTGCGCGAGGCGGCGGTGATCGGCGCGCCGAACCCGGCGGACCGGGGCCTGGGCCAGGTGGTACGGGCGGTGGTGGTGATGGAGGGCGGCCAGGCGGTGAGCAGGTCAGCGCTGATCGAGCACTGCGCGGCCCGGCTGCCCGCCTACAAGGTGCCGGCGCTGATGGAGTTCCGCGGCTCGTCGCTGCCGCGCGGCCAGGTCGGGAAGATGCTGCGCCGGGAACTGCGCGAGACGCCGCCCGCGTAGCGTCAGGCGCCGCCCTCGGCGGCGGTCTCGATCGCCCCTGCGGGTGGCGGCGGCAGGGCGAGCGGCGCCGAGGTGGCGGTCTCGGCGGCGGTCTTGGTCGGCGCGCCCGGTGGGCGCGCCGGAGCGGCCCCGGACGGAGCGGCCCCGGACGGAGCGGCCCCGGACGGAGCGGCCCCGGACGGAGCGGCGTACGCGATCGGCCGCGTCAAAGGAGTGACCGGCCGCGCGAAGCCGTCGGTATCGGCCGGGGTCGGCGCGTCCGCCGGGACGTGTTCCGCCGACCCGGCCCGCGCGGCCGGCCCGACCGATGGGATCGGCGCGCGGCGGCGGGCCCGGTGGCGGCCCGGGCGGCGCAGGGCGACCACGGTGATCAGCGCGCCCAGCAGCACGCAGCCGGCCGCGAGCTGGAGCCCGGTGTCGTAGCCGTGCAGGAACGCGGTGGCCGGGTCCGCCCCGTCCTCGATCGCGGACCGCTCGCGCCGGGTCAGCACCACGCCGACGAGCACCACCCCGAACACGCCGGACACCTCCCGAGCCGCGCTCACCACGCCGGTGGCCATGCCGGTGCGGGTGACCGGCACGCCGTCGAGCGAGCGGATCGTGAGCGGGGTGGTCAGCGCCGACCCGGCCCCGATCAGCAGCAGACCCGGCTGGAGGCTGCCGTACGTCGCGTCCGCGCCCTGCTGCGACACCAGCACCAGGCCACCCGCGACCGCCGCCAGCCCGACGGCGATCACCCGGTGGGCGCCCAGCGTCTTCGACCAGCGCTCCGCGTAGGGCGTGGTGACCAGCAGCGCCGCCGCCAGTGGCAGGAAGGCGAGCCCGGCCTTGGTGGGCGAGAAGCCCAGGATCTGCTGGAGGTAGAGGGCGGTGAAGAAGAACACCCCGTTGACGCCGATCCCCCACAGCACCTGGGCGGCGGTGCCGCCGCTGAGCGCGCGGTTGCGGAAGAGCCCGGGATCGACCAGCGGCAGGAACGTCCGCGACTCCACGATCAGGAACAGCAGGCCCGTCACGGCCGCGCCGATCAGGTACTGCGGCACGGGCGCGGTGCGGAAGCCCTCCGCGCCGCCCTCCACGAGCCCGTACGTCAGCAGGTACAGCGCGAGCGAGGACAGCAGGACACCCGGCACGTCGAGCACGCTCACCAGGCGGCTGTCGTCGTTCTCCGCGCGGGGCACGGCCGGGACGGCGAGGGTGAGCAGGAGCGCGGCGGCGCCGAAGGGGACGTTCAGGTAGAACACCCACTCCCAGCCCCAGTGCTCGGTGATGATGCCGCCCGCCAGCGGGCCCAGCGCCAGCGCGATGGCCAGCGCCGACGTCCACACGCCGATCGCGAAGGCGCGCCGCCGCTCCGGGAGGTCGGTGGCGACGACCGCCAGCGAGGCGGGGATGACCAGGGCGGCGCCCACGCCCTGCGCGGTCCGGGCCGCGATCAGGGATGAGCCGCTTCCGGCCAGCCCGACGAAGACCGAGGAGACGGTGAAGATCACCAGCCCGGTGGCCAGCACGGGCCGACGGCCCAGCAGGTCGGCGAGCCGGCCGCCGACCAGCAGCAGGGCGCCGAAGCTCAGCACATAGCTGGTCGCGACCCACTCCAGGTCCTTCAGGCTCAGGCCCAGGTCGCGTTGGACGGACGGCAGCGCGACGTTGATCACCGTGTTGTCGAGCGTGGTGATGAACCCGGCCAGAGCGATCATGGCCAGCACCGCGAGCTGCCTGCTTCTGCCCACCGTGGCTCCTTCCCTCCCTGTGCCGGGACCATACTCGCGTAGCGGGGCAAGACCCTTGTGTCCGAAGTGACAAAGAGCGATGCGGGAACTGTCATCAGGTTCTCTAACCGACGCGAGCACCGCGCCAGAACCTTCTCTTTGGGGTCACGATCGGGTCTGCGTCGCATACGGATGCCCTGACCCACCCGTTCGTGCCGCACTCGGCAGTCCCCCCATCGCCCTGCCTATGGAGCGTCATGCCACCGAAGTTGATGTCAGAACCGCCCGCCGAGTTTCGTCCGCTGACCGCGGAGTTGCGGCGTTGGTCGGCCGAGCGCGGGCATCTCCGCGCGTTCACCTTTGTGGAGTTTCCCGAGGTGGATTCTCCCGGGGTTCACCGCAGCCTGTCCTGGCAGCGGGTGTACCAGCGTGCGCAGGCGGTCGCCGAGCGGTTGTCCGGGACGGTGCGTCCCGGGGACCGGGCGGCGTTGATGCTGCCGCAGGGGCTGGACTACGTGGTCGCGTTTCTGGGCTGTCTGTACGCGCGCGTGATCGCGGTGCCGTTGTTCAGCCCGGATCTGCCCGGTCATCAGGGGCGGCTGGCGGCCGTGCTGGACGACTGTGAGCCGGCGTGTGTGCTGTCGGACGCGGCGACCGCGCCGTTGGTGCGGGCGTTCGCGCAGGAGCACGGGAACCCGGCGGTGCCGGTGGTGCTGGTCGACGAGCTGCCGGACGCGGCGTCGGAGGAGATCGTGGTGTCCCCGGACGCGGACGACATCGCCTACCTGCAGTACACCTCGGGCTCCACCCGTACTCCGGCCGGGGTGATGATCAGCCACGGGAATGTGGCGGCCAACGCGTTGCAGACGATCTCGGCGTTCGACGGGCACCCGGACCGCTCCACCACGGTGGGGTGGCTGCCGCTGTTCCACGACATGGGGCTGGTGCTGAGTGTCGCCGCGCCGATCGTGTGCGGGGTGCCGTCGGTGCTGATGGACCCGGTGTCCTTCCTGGAGGAGCCGGTGCGCTGGCTGCGGCTGCTGGGCTCCTACCGGGGAACGATCAGCGCGGCGCCGAACTTCGCCTACGACTACTGCGCCTCCCGGATCGACGCGGATCAGGCGGCGGGTGTGCGGGGTCTGGAGCGGGTGCGGACGCTGATCAACGGCAGCGAGCCGGTGCGCACCGGCACGATCGACCGTTTCCAGGAGGTGTTCGGCCCGGCGGGGCTTCCGGCGCAGGCGCACTGCCCCTCCTACGGGCTGGCGGAGGCGACCGTGTTCGTGGCGGCCGATCCGCTGGACCGGGTGCCGCACGCGGTGGTGTGCGAGCGGGAGGCGCTGACGCTGGGCCGGATCGAGCCGGTGGAGGTGTCGGACCCGGCGGCGACCTCACTGGTGGCCTGCGGGGGGCCGGTCGGCCAGGAACTGTGCGTCACCGACCCGGACACCGGCACGGTGCTGCCGGAGGGACGGATCGGGGAGATCCGGCTGCGCGGGCCGAATATCGGCCTGGGCTACTGGAAACGCTCGGAGCGCTCGGCCGACTCCTTCGGCGCCCTCATCCCGGGAACGGGCGAGGAGCCGTGGCTGCGCACCGGGGATCTGGGCGCGGTGTTCGAGGGGCAGCTGCTGGTGACCGGGCGGCTGAAGGACCTGATCATCGTGGACGGCCGCAACCACTACCCCCAGGACCTGGAGGAGACCGTCCAGTCCACGGTCGACGCGGTGCGCCGTGACCGGCTCGCCGCGTTCGCCGTCCCCACCGACGCCGACGGCGACGGCGACGGCCCGGACCGGGTGATCGTGGTGGCCGAACACCGCCGCGACATCGACCCCACCCCCGCCCTGCGCGAAACCTCCGAAGGCACCGCCCGCGCCCAGGTCTCCCGCGCCCACGGCGTGCGCCTGGACCGCCTCCTCCTGGTACCGCCGGGCACCGTCCCGCGCACCTCCAGCGGCAAAGTCTCCCGCAGCGCCTGCCGCGCCCAGTACCTCACCGGCGCCTACGCCGGAGCGGAGGGGAATGTTTCCCACCTCCGCGTGGTGGCGGACGACGGCGCGGAGCCCCGGGAACAGCAACAGCAGGAGGCGCAGTGAGTGTGAGTGTCGGGGAGTCCGTGCGCCGCACGGTCGTGGCCAGGCTCAATGAGTGGTACGGGCTGAGTGCCGATCAGGTGACGGATGACCGGCCGTTCGCCGAGCTGGGGCTGACCTCCCGTGACGCGGTGGCGTTGGCCGCCGATCTGTCGACGGTGACGGGGGTGCGGTTGCCGCCGACGTTGATGTGGGAGGCGTCGTCGCTGGCGCGGTTGACGGCGCTGGTGAACGAGGCGGTCAACGACATCGCCCCGGCCGTTGAGGTGGCGCCCGCGCCCGTTGTCGGTGGTCCGGTGGGTTCCGCCGCGGTGGCGGTGATCGGTCTCGGGTGCCGGTTGCCGGGTGGGGTGAACGGGCCCGGGGCGTTCTGGGATCTGCTGTGCCGGGGTGGGGATGTGGTCGGCACGGTCCCGGAGGGGCGGTGGGATCCGTTCATGCCGGAGGGCGGGGAGGCGGAGCTGGCCGGGGTGAGCCGGCACGGCGCGTTCCTGGGCGGGATCGGGGAGATCGCGGGGTTCGACGCGGAGTTCTTCGGGATCGCGCCGAACGAGGCGGTCGCGATGGACCCGCAGCAGCGGATGCTGCTGGAGGTG
The DNA here is from genome assembly GCF_035917415.1 of Streptomyces sp. NBC_01803. NCBI lineage: Bacteria > Bacillati > Actinomycetota > Actinomycetes > Kitasatosporales > Streptomycetaceae > Streptomyces > Streptomyces sp. NBC_01803. The sequence goes on along the minus strand of NZ_CP109073.1, from coordinate 4,242,978 downwards.
GCCCGCGAGAGTCTGGACCACGCCGCGCTGTCCGCGACCGCTCTGGCCGGCTCACGCACCGGTGTGTATGTCGGGATCAGCGGGAACGAGTACGCGCGGCTGACCACGGCGGAGCTGGAGCGGATCGACGCGTGGACGCCGCCGGGCGCGGCGTTGTCGATCGCGGCCAACCGCCTGTCCTACGCGCTGGATCTGCGCGGCCCCAGCATGGCGATCGACACCGCGTGTTCGTCCTCGCTGGTCGCCATCCATCAGGCGGCCCGCGCGCTGGCGGGGGGTGAGATCGACACGGCGCTGGCGGGGGGTGTGAATCTGCTGCTCACCCCGGGGCTCACTCTGGGGTTCCAGCGGGCGGGGGCGACGGCGGCGGACGGGCGGTGCAAGACGTTCGACGCTTCGGCCGACGGCATGGTCCGTGGCGAGGGCTGCGGCGTGGTCGTGCTGAAGCGGCTGGCGGACGCGGAGCGGGACGGGGACCGGATCCTGGCCGTGATCCGCGCCTCGGCCGTCAATTCCGACGGTCGTTCCAACGGGCTGCTCGCCCCGAACGCGCAGGCGCAGCGCGCGCTGCTGGCCGAGGCCCACGCGGGCCTGGGGCCGGTGGCGCCCGGGCTGGTGGACTATGTGGAGGCGCACGGCACGGGCACCGCGCTGGGCGATCCGATCGAGGCCACCTCACTCGGCCGGGTCCTGGGCGCGGGCCGGGAGGTGGACCGGCCGCTGCTGATCGGCAGCGCCAAGACCAACCTCGGCCACCTGGAGGCCGCCGCCGGGGTGACCGGGTTCATCAAGACCGTGCTGGCCCTGCACCACGGGGAGATACCCCCGCACCTGCACTTCACCCGGCCCAGCCCCTACATCGACTTCGACGACCTGACCCTGCGGGTGGTCACCGACGCCGAACCCTGGCCACGCTACTCCGGCACCGCCACCGCCGGGGTGTCCGCGTTCGGGTTCGGCGGCACCAACGCCCACGTCGTCCTCCAGGAACACACCCCGCCCACCACCCGCGCCGCCCGCTCGGCCGCGGGGGCGCCGGCGGTGGTGCTGGTGGACGCGCCCAGCGAAGCCAGGCTGCGCCAGGACGCCGGGGATCTGGCCGGGTGGCTGGGGTCCGCGACGGGCCGACGGGCGCGGGCCGCCGATATCGGCCGGACCCTGGCGGGCCGCATCGGGCGCGGCCGGCACACCGCCGCCGCCGTCGCGCACACCCCCGCCGAACTCGCCGACGCGCTGGCCGCTTTGGCCGGGGGGCGGGCGCACCCGGCGCTGGTCACCGGCTCCGGCCGCCGCACCGCCCCTGGGCCGGGCGCGGTATGGGTGTTCTCCGGCTACGGCTCCCAGTGGCCCGGCATGGCCCAGCGCCTCCTGACCACCGAACCCGCCTTCGCCGAAGCCGTCGACCGCCTCGAACCCCTCATCCAGCGCCACGCCGGCCTGTCCCTGCGCGCCCACCTGCGCCCCGACGCCGAACTCGACATGCCCTCCGTCGTCCAGCCCGTCCTGTTCGGCATCCAGGTCGCCCTGGCCGAACTGTGGCGCTCCCACGGCCTGGAACCCGCCGCCGTCATCGGCCACTCCATGGGCGAAGTCGCCGCCGCCGTCGCCGCCGGAGCCCTCGACATCGACACCGGCGCCCGCGTCATCGCCACCCGGTCCTGGCTCCTGGACAGCCTCAGCGGCGGGGCCATGGCCGTCATCGGACTGTCGGAAACCGACGTCCTCACCAAGGCCACCGGGCTCGACAGCGTGCAGATCGCGGTGCACTCCTCACCCGGGCAGTGCGTCGTCACCGGCACCACCGACGACATCCACCGCCTGGTCCAGGACGTCACCGCCGAAGGCGGCCTGGCCCGCGTCATGCCCGCCGGCGGCGCAGCCGGACACTCCCCCCAGATCGACCCCCTCCTCGGGCCTCTGCGGCGGGAGCTGGGCACCGTCCCCCACTCCGTCCCCCGCCACCGCTTCTACTCCACCGTCGAGGACGACCCCCGCGACACGGCCACCTTCGACGCCGACTACTGGGCCGCCAACCTCCGCCGCCCCGTCCGGTTCGCCCAGGCGGTGACGGCCGCCGCCGAAGACGGCCACCGCGTGTTCGTCGAACTCGCCCCCCACCCCACCCAGCTCCACCCCCTCACCGAAACCCTCCACACCACGGGCGCCCAGGACACCCTCGTCCTGCCGACCCTGCGCCGCGACACCGACGACGCCATCGCCTTCCGCCGCGCCCTGGCCACCCTCACCGTCAACGGCGTCACCACCCCGCCGTCCGCCCTGCACCCGGGCGGCACCGTCATCGACATCCCCGGCCCCCGCTGGCGCCACCACCGCTACTGGGCCACCGACATCACCACCCAGCCCACCGTCGCGACCGAGCCAGAACCCGGCAGCGCCCCCGCCACCACCACCGACCGGCTGCGGGCGCGGGTCGCCGCGATCATGGGCTACCCACCCGACAGCATCGGCCCCGACGTGCCGCTGACCGACCTCGGCCTCGATTCCCTCATGGCCGCCCGCATCATCGCGGCCGTCGCCGACGAGTTCGGCACCCGCGTCGACCCCCGCGTCCTGCTGCGCCAGGGCACCCTCACCCAGGTCGCCGCGCTGCTGGACGGCGCGGACGAAGGCGCGGACGCGGGCGCGGGCGAGGGCGCGGACGCGGTGATCACGCCCGGGGTGGCTGCCGGCGGGCCCGCGCCGCGGGACGAGGCCGAGCGGCTGGTCGCGCACACCTGGCAGGCCCTCACCGACGGGCCGCCCCCCGGCGCCCTCACGGACCTGCGGCTGGCCGAGGCCGACCCGGAGCTGGTGCGCCACCTCGCGGCAGCGCTGTCCGAAGGCACCGGCACCCTGGTGCCCGTCGAGGACCTGACCCGGCCGCCGACCACCGTCACCGCCCTCGCCACCCGCATCCGCCCCGCTCTCACCCCCACCACCGCCACCGGCCCCCTCACCACCCTCGCCCCCGGCACCGGCCTGCCCCCCCTCTTCCTCGCCCACCCCGCCGGCGGCACCACCGCCGTCTACCGCACCCTCGTCCAACGTCTGGGCGCCGACCGCCCCGTCTACGGACTCGAACGCCTGGGCGGCATGGCCGACGTCAGCGAACGCGCCGCCGCCTACGCCGATCTCATCCGCACCACCCACCCCGACGGACCCTGGATCCTCGGCGGCTGGTCCTACGGCGGACTCGCCGCCCAGGAAACCGCCCGCCTGCTGACCGCCGACGGCGGCACCGTCACCGCCCTCGTTCTCATCGACTCCGTCCTCCCCCTGCCCGCCACCGGACCGGCCCTCTCACCCGCCGACGAGGCCCGACGCCGCTTCAGCGCGTTCGCCGCCTACATCCAGCAGACCTACGGCGCCGAACTTCCCCTCCCCTACGACGAACTCGCCGAACTCAGCGACGACGAGCAGGTCCAATGGGTCGTCAAGGCCCTCGAACAGGCCATCGACCTGCCCCCCGCCATCGCCGAACACCAGCGCACCTCCTACCTCGACCTGCGCAGCGCCGAACGCCACACCCCCAGCCCCTACACCGGCCGCACCCTGCTCTACCGGGCCATGGAAGAGGCGCCGCACACCGTCCGCGACGCCCGCTACGAACGCGCCGACGAGGCACTGGGCTGGGACGCGCACTGCGCCGACCTCACCATCACCCCCCTGCCCGGACACCACATGTCGCTCCTGGAACCCCCCGTCGTCGACATCCTCGCCGGGCTGCTCGCTCGCGACCTGGCCGAGAGCTGAGGAGAGAACACCCGCATGTCCGCACAGCACCCGCGCAGACGCGCCGCCACCCGCGCCGCCGTGGCGAGCGCGGCCACCCTGGCCGCCCTGGCCGGTCTCGTCTACGCCCCCGACGCCATGGGCACGGGAACCGGGACCACGGTCACCGCCGGGCCCGCCGTCACCGCGAACGACGGCGCCCGCGTCGTCTCCGAGACGTGGCTGGGCGACCGGACGGTGGATCTTCAGATCCAGTCCCCCGCCGTGGGGAAGACCGTCCCGACGCGGGTGCTGCTCCCGGAGGGCTGGTCGGCGGACGCGGACCGCACCTGGCCCGTGCTCTACCTCCTGCACGGCGGTGGCGACGACTACGACTCGTGGACACGCGAGACGGACATCGAGGAGTTCATGGCGGGCCGGGACGTCATCACCGTCATGCCGTCGGCCGGGCGCACCGGCATCACCGCCAAGTGGCAGGACGGCAAGGACTACGTCACGTTCCAGGCGGACGAGCTGGCGCAGCTCCTCCAGCGCGGCTACCGGGCCGGGACCGACCGGGCCGTGGGGGGCATCTCCACCGGCGGGTACGCGGCGTTCGCGCTCGCCGCCCAGCGGCCCGGCACGTTCGACGCGGCGGCCTCGTACAGCGGCATCCTGCACACGCAGTTCCCCGGGGTGCCGACCCTGCTGACGGCGATCCTCGCCCGGGAGGGCCTGCTGGCCGGCGCGCTGTGGGGCTACCCGTTCCTGAGCTGGTCCACCTGGCAGGCCAACAACCCGTACAACCAGGTCGAGAAACTGCGCGGCACCTCGCTCTACATCTCCGCCGGCAGCGGCCTGCTCGGCAGCGCCGGGGACCTCCTCGGCGAGGGCCTGGAGAGCGCGCTGTGGCCGTCGACGCAGGCGTTCGCCCAGCGGCTGTCGTCACTCGGCATCCCCGCGCAGACCCACTTCTACTCGGGCGGTTCCCACAACTGGCAATACTTCAACCGGGAGTTCGAGAGGTCTTGGCCGATGCTCGCCGAGGCCCTGGGGCTGCCCGCCTGACGCGCCATCCACTCCGCCCACCCCCCAACCCTCACCCTCACCCCTGGAGGGGATCCATGGCACAGCCCACCACCACACCCGGCCCCGAAGCCCTGTGGGGCGACCGGATGGGGACCCGTGACCGCGTGATCGTCGGCATCTTCGTCGGCATCCCGTTCCTGGCCGTCATCGCCTCCGTCGCCGTCCTGTGGGGCTGGGGCGTGTCCTGGCACGACCTCGTGATCGCCGCCGTCATGTACCTCATCGTCATGCACGGCGTCACGATCGGCTACCACCGCCTCTTCACCCACAAGGCGTTCAAGGCCAGCCGGCCCCTCAAGATCACCCTCGCCGTGGCCGGCTCCCTCGCCGTCCAGGGCGACCCCATCACCTGGGTCGCCGACCACCGCCGCCACCACCAGTTCGCCGACCAGCCGGGCGACCCCCACTCACCCTGGCGCTTCGGCACCTCCGTCCCCGCCCTCCTCAAAGGCATGGTCTGGGCCCACATCGGCTGGACCATGAACAACGAGAAGACCAACGAACGCCACTACGTCCCCGACCTCCTCGCCGACCGCGACCTGGTCATCATCCGCTACCTCCAACTCCCCCTCGTCCTCATCACCTTCGGCGCCCCCGCCATCGTCGGCGGCCTGTGGGGCGACGGCACATGGGACAGCGACGCCGCCTGGTCCGCCTTCTTCTGGGCCGGACTCGTCCGCGTCGGACTCATCCACCACGTCACCTGGTCCATCAACTCCATCTGCCACATGGCCGGCGCCCGCCCCTTCAAATCCCGCGACAAATCCGGCAACGTCTGGTGGCTGGCCCCCCTCTCCGGCGGTGAAGCCTGGCACAACCTCCACCACGCCGACCCCACCTCCGCCCGCCACGGCGTCCTGCGCGGACAGATCGACTCCAGCGCCCGCCTCATCCAGCTCTTCGAGAAATTCGGCTGGGCGCAGGAGGTCCGCTGGCCCGACCAACGCCGCATCACCGCCAAGTCCGTGTCGCCCGACACGGTGGCGCACAAGTCCCTGGTGAAGGACGCCGGGAAGTGAGCACGACGGCGTTTCCGCCGCCGGGCGTCCGGCGGTCGACCCGCGCGTATCAGCCGGTTCTCACCCGGTGCGGACGGGAGGCGTTCCCCGCGCCGGGGCGGTAGTCCGGGTCGTCATGTGGTGCCGGCGGTGCCCGGTGTGCCAGTCTCGTCGCATGGACGAGGACGTCGACGCGGCGCTGCGCACGTCGGGCGCGCTCGACGAGTTGATCGACGAGCGGCACCAACTGGCCCTGCTGCTGGACCGGGTGGCGCTGCTGCGGCGGGTCGCCGACGCGGCGCGCGAGGCCGGCGGCGTGGACATCGGGATGGTCGGTGATCCGGGCGGCGGCGACGAGGTCGTGCTGCGCGGGCTCGTGGGTGTCGAACGCGAGTGCCTGCGCGACCTGGTGGTGCCGCGCGGTCTGGGCCTGGGCGGCAAGGCCGCCGCGCTGCTGCGCCCGGTGTGGGTGCAGGACTACGTGCTCAGCGGCACGATCACGCACGACTTCGACGCGCCGGTCACCGAGGAGGGCCTGCGGGCGCTGCTGGCCCTGCCGATGCGCTTCGGGGAGCAGTTCACCGGCGTGCTCTACGTGGGGTTGCGGCGACCGGCCCGGTTCGGCGACGACGCCATCACGCGGCTCCAGCGGATCGCGGACGAGGGCGCGGAGCGGTTCTTCGTGGCGGACCGGCTGGAGGAACGCACCGAGGCGGCGGTGGCCGCCGAGCGCGCGCGGATCGCGGCGGGACTGCACGACTCGGTGGGCGCGATGCTGTTCACCGCCGGGGCCGAGCTGCGCGACCTGCGGACCGATCCGGGCCTGAGCCCGCAGGTGACGGCGCGGCTGCGGAGCGTGGAGCGGCGGATAGCGGAGGCGGCCTCGCTGTTCAGGGAGTCGCTGGCCGGGATGGACGACACCGCGCCGCGCCAGGAGCTGCACGCCACGCTGGTGGCGGACTGCAAGGTGTTCGGGGAGCGGACCGGGATCGTGGCGCGGTGCGTCGTGGTGACGCCCGTGCCGGAGCTGGACGCCGGGCGGCGCGGCGCGCTGGTCGGGGTGGCGCGGGAGGCCCTGCTGAACGTGGAGAAGCACGCGCGGGCCTCGTCGGTGGTGGTGAGCCTCGCGGGCATCGACGGCGGCGTCAGCCTGGCCGTCGCGGACGACGGCGTCGGCTGGAACGACGACTCGCGCGATCCGGCGGTCTCCTCCGGGCGCGGCCTGCCGATGGCCAGGGAACGGCTGGAGCGGCTGGGCGGTTCGCTGTCCGTGGTCTCCGACGAGGACGGCGGCCTGACCGTGCGGGGGTGGCTGCCGTGAGCACGGCCGAGGCGCCGCTGCGGCTGCTCGTCGTGGACGACCACCCCGTGGTGGCGGGCGGCGTCCAGCTCCTGCTGCGTCCCGACCCGACGATCGTGATCGCGGGCACGGCCCGTTCCGGGCGCGAGGCGGTGCGGGTGGCGGCCGAGGTGGCGCCGGACCTGGTCCTGCTGGACCTGCGGCTGCCCGACATGCTCGGCACCGAGGCGATCGGCGCGCTGCGGGCACGGGTGCCGGGCGTGCGGATCGTGCTGTTCACCGCGTACGCCGAGCACGCGGCGCTCCCGGCGGCACTCGCGGGCGGCGCGGACGGGTGTCTGCTGAAGGACTCCTCGATCACCGACCTGGCGGCGGCGCTGCACCGGATCGCGAGCGGGGTGCGGGTGATCGACCCCCGGCTCGGCACCGACGCGGCCAGCCGGGTGACCGAGGCACTGATCCGCACCGGGCTGACGCCACGCGAGTACGAGGTGCTGCGGTGGGTGGCGGTGGGCCGCACCAACCCGGAGATCGCCGAGCAGCTCGGGCTGACGCGGAACACGGTGAAGGCGTACCTGCAGAGCGCGATGGCCAAGCTCGGCGCGCACAACCGGGTCGAGGCGGTCGCCCGCGCCGGCCAGGAGCGACTGCTGTAACGGGCCGGTGGCACCGGTCAGTTGATGCCGCGCTGGTGGCCGACCCAGTACGGCTGGCGCAGCTTGTACTTCTGGAGCTTGCCGGTCGCCGTGCGGGCCAGCTCGGGGCGGAACTCCACGGAGGTGGGCGCCTTGAACCCGGCCAGCCGCCGCTTGCAGTGGGCGATCAAGTCATCCTCGGTCACCGCGAAGCCTGGCTTGAGGACCACCAACGCCTTGACCGTCTCTCCCCACTTGTCGTCCGGCACCCCGATCACCGCCGCCTCGGCGACGGCCGGGTGCGCGAACAGAACGTCCTCCACCTCGATGGACGAGACGTTCTCGCCGCCGCTGATGATGACGTCCTTCTTGCGGTCGCTGATGGACAGATAGCCGTCCTCGCCGATCGTGCCGCCATCGCCCGTGTGGAACCAGCCGTCGCCCAGGGCCTGTTCAGTGGCCTCCGGCTGTTGCCAGTACCCGCGCAGGACGACGTTGGACCGGGCCAGGATCTCGCCGGACCCGGAGGTGCGCAGGCTGACGCCCAGCGCGGGGGTGCCCGCCCGGACCAGCTTCTCGGCTCGGGCCTGGACGTCGAGGCCGTCCCATTCGGCGCGGGTGCGGTTGATCGTCAGCAGCGGGGAGGTCTCGGTGAGGCCGTAGATCTGGATGAACTCCCAGCCCAGCTCGTACTCCACGCGCGCGATGGTGGTGGTAGGCGGCGGGGCGCCGGCCACGATGACGCGCACCCGGTCGCGCCCCGGGATCTCGCCCTCCCACTCGCGGGCGGCGGCCAGCACGGCGTTGACGACGGCCGGTGCCGCGCACATCACGGTCACCCCGTGCTCCGCCACCCGGCGCAGTATCTCGGCGCCGTCGATCCGGCGCTGCACCACCTGCTTGACGCCGAGGCCGGTCATCGCGAACGGCATGCCCCAGCCGTTGGCGTGGAACATCGGCAGCGTGTGCAGGTAGACGTCGCGGTCGGTGACCCCGGCGTGCAGCGCGAACGTCACCGCGTTCACCCAGGAGTTGCGGTGGGTGATCTCCACGCCCTTGGGGCGGGCGGTGGTGCCGCTGGTGTAGTTGATGGTGGCGAGGGCGTTCTCGTCGGCCTCCCACGGCACCGGGGCCACGCCGAACCGGTACAGCTCGGCGTCGGCCTCGGCACCAAGGGTGAACCGGTGCTTGACGGGCAACGCGGCCAGCGGCCTGGCCAGTTCGGGATCGACCAGAAGCACGTCGGCTCCGGAGTGCTCCACGATGTACGCGATCTCGTCCGGCTTGAGGCGGAAGTTGACCGGGACCAGGACCCTGCCGTGCCCGGCCACGCCGAAGAACGAGGTGAGCAGCCGGGCGCTGTTGTGGGAGACGACCGCGATCCGGGCGCCGGGGCCGACGCCGAGCGCGTCCAGCCCGGCGGCCTGGGCGGCGGCCAGCTCGCCGAGCCGGGCGTAGGTCAGCTCTCCCCAGGACTCGGCGGGCTGCGCTGGCTCGTCCACGACCCCGGTGCGCGTGCCGTACACCGCGACGGCGCGGTCGAGGAAGTCGCGGACGCTGAACGGCACGAACATGCCGGCCTCCATCTTCTGTGACTCATGCGGCTGTTGCCGTGCGCTTATCGGGCCATGAACGGGCGATTGCGAACACCCCCAAATGGGTGGGGCGTGGAAGCACTCAGTTCGGCATTGCCGAACGGAGTTTGGGAACTGTACGCTCGCCTCGCTTTCTGGGCCAGGGCTGGAGGAGAAGATGACGGACGCGCGCGAGCACACTTTCACCGGCGCCGGCGGCGGCGAGATCGTCGTGCGGGAGTGGCCGCACGAGCGACCCCGCTATGTCGCCCTCCTGGTGCACGGCTACGGCGAGCACATCGCGCGCTACGAGCACGTGGCGGACGTGCTGGTGCGGCACGGCGCCGCCGTCTACGGCCCGGACCACGCCGGGCACGGGAGGTCGGCGGGCGAACGGGTGCTGATCGAGGACTTCGAGCGGGTGGTCGACGATGTGCGCACCGTGGCGTCGCGCGCCCGCGCGGACCACCCCGGGGTGCCGGTCGTGGTGATCGGCCACTCGATGGGCGGCATGATCGCCACCCGTTACGCCCAGCGGTACGGGCAGGAGCTGGCCGGCCTGGTGCTGTCCGGCCCGGTGATCGGCTCCTGGGCCGCGCTGGAGGCGCTGCTCGCCCTGCCCGAGATCCCCGACATCCCGATCGACCCGACCGCGCTCTCCCGCGACCCGGCGGTGGGCACCGCGTACGCCGGTGACCCGCTGGTGTGGCACGGCCCGTTCAAGCGCCCCACGCTGGAGGCGCTGGACCGGACGCTGGCCACCATCGCGGCGGCGGGCGACCTCGGCAAGCTCCCGGTGCTGTGGATGCACGGCGACGCCGACCGGGTCGTGCCGCTCGCGGGCAGCAGGTGCGGCATCGAAGCGGTGCGCGGCACGGACCTGACCGAGCGTCTCTACCCGGGCGCGGAACACGAGATCTTCAACGAGACGAACAAGGACGAGGTCCTGACCGACACCACCCGCTTCATCGACCGCGTCCTGTCCAACGCGACGTGACCAACGCGCGTCCTGACGAACGCGCGTCCTGACAACGCGACGTGTTCAGCGCGCCCTGTTCAACGCGACCTGACGGACCCGGCCCGGATGTCGGAGCGGGCCGGCCCGGATGTCGGAGCGACCCGGCCCGGATGTCGGAGCGACCCGGCCCGGATGTCGGAGCGACCCGGGCCGGATGTCGGGGCGGGGCCGGATGCCGGGCCGGGCCGGGCCGAATGGGCGGGGCGGGCCGGATGTCGGGCCGGGCCGGGCCGAATGGGCGGGGCGGGTGTCGGGGCGTGGCCGGATGTCGGGGCGTGGCCGGATGTCGGGGCGTGGCCGGATGTCGGGGCGTGGCCGGATGTCGGGGCGTGGCCGGATGTCGGGGCGTGGCCGGGTGTCGGGGCGTGGCCGGGTGTCGGGGCGGGCGGTGCTCGGGAGGTCGTCTCCGGGCCGCCTCCGGTGGGGCGGCATCTCCGGGGACGTGCCGCGCCGGAGGCGTCGTCCGGCTCTTCGTGGATCGGCCGCGTCACCCCGGGCGCCCGGCTCGCGGGCGCGTCAGCCCTTGACCACGCCGATCGGCACCAGGCGGGCCACCTTGCCGCACAGGCCCGCCGTCTCGCTCGCCGCCACCACCGCGTCGATGTCCTTGTAGGCGCCGGGCGCCTCCTCCGCCAGGCCGCGCGGTGTCGAGCCCCGGACCGCCACGCCGGCCGCCTCCAGGTCCGCGCGCAGCCGGTCGCCGCGCACCTCGCGGGCCGCGCTGTGCCTGCTGCGCACCCGGCCCGCGCCGTGGCAGGTGGAGTGCCACGCGTGGCCGCCGTCCGGGCGGCCGGCGAGGACGTACGAGGCGGTGCCCATGGTGCCCGGGATCAGCACTGGCTGCCCGGTCGCGGCGAGATCGGGCGGCAGGTCCGGGTGCCCGGCCGGGAGCGCGCGGGTGGCGCCCTTGCGGTGGACGCACAGCCGGTGCTCGACGCCGTCCACGGCGTGCGTCTCGATCTTGGCCAGGTTGTGCGAGATGTCGTACACGAGGTCCAGGCCCGTCCCCCCGGCGTGCCGCTCGAACGCCCGACGGGTCGCCTCGCCCAGCAACTGCCGGTTGGCGCGGGCGTAGTTGGCCGCCGCCGCCATCGCCGCCAGATACGCGGCGCCCTCCTCGGAGCCGACCGGGACACAGGCGAGCTGCCGGTCGGGCACCCGGATGCCGTAGCGCGGCATGGCCCGTTCCATCGCGCGCACGTGGTCGGTGCAGATCTGGTGGCCGAGCCCGCGCGAGCCGCAGTGGATCATCACGCAGACCTGTCCCTCCCGCAGCCCCATCGCGCGGGCGGCGGGCTCGTCGTAGACGGTCTCGACGGCCTGCACCTCCAGGAAGTGGTTGCCCGAGCCGAGGCTGCCGAGCTGCCCGAGGCCGCGTTCCAGCGCCCGGTCGCTCACCTCCGCCGCCGCCGCGGCGCCGGGCAGCGTGCCGCCGTCCTCGCAGCGTTCGAGATCACGCTCCACACCGTGGCCGCGCTCCACCGCGTACCGCGCGCCCTCCGCCAGCACCCGGGCCAGCTCGCGCCGACCCAGATGCCAGACGGCGCCGCGCCCCGCGCCGCGCGGGACGGTCCGGCCGAGGGCGTCCATCACGGCCTCCAGCCGGGGCGCCAGCGCGTCGCGGTCGCAGCGCGCGGCCAGCAGCCGGACGCCGCACGAGATGTCGAACCCGACGCCGCCCGGCGAGACCACGCCCCCGGCATCGGCGTCGGTGGCCGCCACGCCGCCGATCGGGAAGCCGTAGCCCCAGTGCACGTCGGGCATGGCGTACGAGGCGCCGACGATGCCGGGCAGCGCGGCCACGTTCACCACCTGGTCCAGCGCCTGGTCACCGGCCGCTTCGGGAAGCAGCTCGGGGGCGGCGAAGACGACGCCGGGTACGCGCATGCCGCCCCGCTCCGGAATCCGGAACCGGCAGGGTCCTTCTTCGATCAGCTCCACGACGCCTCCTCTCCCGTCTCACACGTCCAGCGTTACCGAGCACCGCCAGCCGTCCGGCCCCGGCCCGAAGGCCAGGCCGTGCAGCGTCACCGCCTTGGGCACGGCCCCGACCAGCGGCAGCGCGCCCACGTCCGCCGTCCGCCAGACGGCCCGCACGCCGCCGGGGACGGCCTCGGCCCGGACGTCGAGCGGGACCTCGCCCGCCGTGTCGAGCCGGTAGACCAGCTCGTCCATAAGCCCGGTGAGCAGGTCCTCGTCGTCGTCGGCGCGGACGACCGTCTCCCACGGCTGCCCGCCGCCGCCGGCGTCGCCGTCCACCACGCCGGTCACGTCGACGAACGCCTCCACGACGCCGCGCACCGCCTCGGCCAGGCACTCCTCGCGCGTCGGTGCCCACGCCTCGACCCGCAGGTCGGCCGTGTGGGGGACGCCCCGGTGGCCCGCTCGCCGTTCTTCCACCTCTCCATGGTCGACCCGAGGCGCGGAACGCGCGAACCGGCACAGACTGGACCTGATGAGACTCTTCGTCGCGGTCCTCCCGCCCGCCCCGGCCCTGGCCGAGCTGGCCGCCACCGTGCGGACCCTGCGCGGCCTGCCGGGCGCCGACCGGCTGCGCTGGACCGAGGAGGCCGGCTGGCACCTGGCGCTCGCGTTCTACGGCGAGGTGGCGGAGGAGGCGCTGCCCGGACTGCGCGCCCGGCTCGCGCGCGCCGCCGCCCGCCACCCGGCGCCGGGACTGCGCCTGGCCGGCGGCGGGCGGTTCGGGGACCGGGTGCTGTGGGCGGGCGTCGCGGGCGGGACGGATGTGTTGCGGCGGCTGGCGGGAACGGCGTCGGCCGCCGCTCGCCGCGCGGGCGTGCCGACGCCGGAACGCCGCCCGTACCACCCGCATCTGACCCTGGCGCGCGGCGGCCGGACGCGGGTCGCGCTCGGCCCGTTCGCGGCCGGGTTGGCGGCGTTCGCGGGCACGGAGTGGACGGCGTCCACGGTCAGCCTGGTCCGCAGCCACCTGCCGACCGCCGGCCCGGCGGGGCTGCGACCGCGTTACGAGACGCTCGACGCCTGGCCGCTGACAGGCGAGCCGAGGCCGGGCCAGGGGCGGAGCCCCGAGCTGGAACCGGGGCCCGAGCCGGAACCAGGGCCCGAGCCGGAGCCGGGGCCCGAGCCCGGGCCGGGGCCTCCGGAACCGGGGCCAGAGCCGGGGCCGGGGCCCGAGCCAGAGCCGGGGCCGGAACCGGGCGGGTGCTCGGCGAGCCAGCGCTGAAGCTCCTGGTGGCGGAACGGGTACGCCGCCCCGTCCGGACTCTCCGCCGGTTCCCCGGCGTTCGTCGCGCACAGCCACGCGACGACATACGCGAATCGCGCGTCCGCACCGTTCATGGACGCCCCCTCGCATCGGACCGAGCGGCGCACTCCTCGGCTGACACTCCCTCAGTCCTGCTCTGGAGGCCGGAGTACAGCCATCCGACGCCTTCCGCCGGGGCGCGTTCGCGGCAGGTGGTACCCCCGTCCCTCGCGCCGGGTGAAGTCCTCGGCCGCCGACATCTCCAGGGGCCCGTCGCGGAATCCAGCTCCCCCGGTATGTCGCCACGGCAACGCGGCTCGGCCGGGCGGGTGATCCTCGCTCCCGGGGTCGTACCGGGTGGAGGGCGTGGGTCGTTGAAGGCGTCGTGCCGCGCATGCGCCCCGTTCTCGCGGCCGTTGTCCTGGCCGCGCTGGGCACGACGGCCGGATGTGTCACGCCCGGCCCGGCGGGGACCGGCCCGACGGGGACCGGCCCGACGGAGGCCGCGCCGGAGCCGTCCGCCGCCGCGCCCCGCACGCGCGCGGCCGAGGCCCCGACCACGCCGGAACCGACCCCGCCGCAGGGGCCGTTCACGGAGGGCCTGACCCCGCCGTCCCCCACCGCCACCGCGCGGGATTCGCCCCCGGCGCCGTCGCCGTCCCCGCCCACCGCCGGGTCCCGGACGGAGCCGGCGCCCCGTTCCGGTGGGATGTGCGAACTGGGCGCACGGGCCGGCCCGTTGGAGGACGAGGAGCTGCGGTCGATGTGCGGCCTGGTGTTCGGTCCGGTCGGCTAGCCGTACGGACCCACGGGAGACCGGGCCCGGCCCTGACGCGCCGCCGGCGAAAGACTTCGGTGAGCGCTCCGGTGGAGCTGACGCGTGCGCCGGCGTGTGGGAGCGTGAAGAGACACATCTCCGGGTGGGGGACAGTCGGATGGCCGACGAGGGGCACGGGCCGAAGCGGAGAGTCGGGCAGGGGCACGGCGGACGGCTGAGGGCCCGCGCGGCACTCCCCGGCGCGCCGCCGTTTCACCGCGCGAGGGGCCGGGCACCCGGTGCGGGTACGTTTCCGAGCCGCACACCGGAGGGCGCGTCGCGATGACCACCCCACGCCCCGACCCCGTTCCGCCGACCCCCACGCCGCCGCCGGAGCCGGGCGGCCCCGAGCCGGGACCGGCGCCGGGACCCCGGCCAGGACCGGTGCCGGCGCCTCCGCCGCCGCCGAGCCCGCCGCCCGGCCCGCCCCCGGGACCGGCGCCCGACCCCATCCCCCCGGCGCCGCCGGGCCCGGATCACCCGGAGCCGCCCGGTCCGACGCCGCAGCCCACACCGCCGCCGATGTAGGAGCCGACTGCCACCGGGCCGGCCTCAGCCGGCGCCGCGACCGCCGTCGTTCGCCTCCGCCTCGGCCCGCCCCGGCCCGCGATGTCCGCCGAGCGTGATCCATGAGCTGAGTCGCCCACTCTCGTGAGGGAACCGGCCCACGCGCGCCTATCGCCCGTGGCCTCGACGCGGATCAACGCGGCGGCCGGCCCACAGCACGGTCGTGCGGCGAAGGGTGAACGACTCGCCGGTGGTGAAATCCAGCCGCTTGGCACCCCCGGCCGAGCAGGTTCACGTCCCGGACCGTGAACACCCGCCCACCGACAAACAGTTGATCGGAGATTCGGCGCTAATAGTGGCCTCTGACCTGCGGTGTTGCGCCCCCTGGAAACCGTTACCGATCCATGGTGCCGGCGGCTCGGGGTGCGCAAAGTGGCTGGTGAGCGGCTGCCCGGGGCTCGTCATGGTGCGTAACCCCTACGGTCGTCACCGTGTCCTGCGGGGTGCGCACAGAGGCGGCAGCAGGTGCGTTCTGACCTCAGCCGCGCGTTCACCGGTCATCACCGCGCTACCGGGCTGTACCCGGCAGGTACGGCGGTACGGCGGCCCATCCATGACAGACGTGGCGGTCGGGAGTGTGACGGGATCTTCGCTCGGTTCACCCACGCTGCGGCCATGACAAAGGTGTGAGTTTCAGGCTGTTTGACAGGAACATCCGCAAGGGGCTGGTCAAAGATCAGGCCCCGGCCGACAGGAATGGGCAAGTTCATCTGGACCAGTAGGTAATGTGCCGCGCAATCCTTGATCGGAGTTCCACGAGGCACGTTGCTGCCGGGGAGAACCGGGCCGTTCTCCCCGGGGAGCCGTACGAACAGGATGTAGGGGCAGGAGTCCTGAACGCGCTGTGCCTGTCTTTTACTGGGCTCGATACGGGTTCACGCCGGGGCCTCGCAGTGCGGAAGCTTCTGCCCTTCCGCGTCGGGGCACGCCCCAAGCGTCGAACTGGCGGGAAAGCCACGTGGCCGAAACGTTGAGGTTCAGCGCCAGACGGCTCATCGGCTCCTCACCGAAGATGTATCGGTCGACGACTTCCCTTTCATGGGCGACCACCCACTCCCGGGCATCTTTGCCGCTCAGGTTGTGAACCATGCCTCGCCCTCCTTGCGCTCGGGTCGCTTTTCCGTATCGGTAGAAACGGGCGGATCCCAGGGTAGGTAGATGACCATCTTGCAGGAAGGGCATCGCTTTCCCTCCGGAGAATCATCCAGTTGAGAACCCGGGTGCTCGCATTGGCTGCCCATCGCCCAGTCCTTCTACATCTGTGAGTGGTCGGAAATGATGAAGATGTGGATCAGGGCAGGTATCACGGTAATGCGTGACCGGGTAAGCAAGGGGCCTGCCAGAGCGGAGAGAAGGCCGGTGCGCACGATGGGCAGGATCACGACGCCTCTCCGATAAATTCGATCTCCTCGGGGTCTGTGCTCCACTCGCACCCGCCGCCGGTGGGGCGGATGTAGATCTCAGTCGCTCCTCGCTTCTCCTGGCCCATGCTGTTGGCCTTGAACCGCACCAACGCTTCCCGCAGCGTGCCTTCTCGCCCGGTCGCCCGGTCGCGGACCCGGCGGAGTTGGAACGAACCGAGCCGGGGCGTGAGGCTGGCGTACACCAGCCGCAAGAACGCCTCCTCGTCGGCCTGAAGCGGTGGAGGGGAGGCGAGTACCGCCCCTCGGCCCGTAGGCTTCATCATGGCTGCCTGCCTCTCAGGTGGTCCATGCCCCCGGACTGGTCGCACGGTCGCGGGGTGCTGCATTTGCCTGACACACAGTCAACGATCTTCGTCGCCTGCCAACTTGCACATCTCTTGCACAGTTGAGATGCCGGACGGTTGAGAGGGTGGCAGCATTGATGTTGCAGTTCCGAGCGATCGATGGAAGATGATCATGAGCGGACCACCATCAGAGGTGCCGGGGCCCGGCCGGAACGTCGCCATGCTCCGTAAGGCCAGCGGGATGGGACAGACGGCTTTGGCCCGGAAGGCTGGTATCTCCGCTTCGCTCCTCAGCAAGATCGAGGTGGGCGACCGGGCGCTGAGTCAGGGTGTAGCGGCTTCGATTGCTGCGGCGTTGGGCTGCACGCTCAACGAATTGCTAGGAAAAGCCTCCACTGAACCGGCGAACAAGGAGAAGCTGACCGAACTTAGGGGAGTCATCAGACGATTCGACTGTCCCGGCGATCCACCTAGTGGTTCGGAGAAAATCCAAGCTGGACTGTCTGACCTGTTCAAACTTCGCGGTGAGGCAAACCTGGGAGGCGTTCTCAATCACCTCCCGAACCTCCTTGAATCTGCCACGAATTATGCTCATTCAGTCGGCACGCCCGATGCATGGTCCAGCGTGGCCGATGTGTACTCAGGCGTGTACTGGCTTGCCGCACGGCATCGCTGGATGGATCTTGCGGACCTAGCGGTCGTGAGACAGCGCATGGCAGCAGAACGGGCGAATCCGCTGACGGTGGCAATCGCCTCACGTGACGAGGCAGGCACCTTTCTCAACGGTGGCGACTTCGCGACGGGGCTTGCGGTCGTGGATCGGGCAGTCACAGAGGCGGAGGGACGCCTGTCGGGGAAAGCGCGCGCTTTCGGACTCGGCATCCTGCACCTTCGCGGCCTCACTCTTGCCGGTCGCATTATGGATAAAAGGGTCGCTGCTCGTCACCAGCAAGAAGCTCTACGCTGGGCGGATGAAATCCCCCAGGACGTGGGCGATCATGGAATTCATTTCGGGCCAGAGAACACAGCAACACATGTCATGGCTACGTATGTGGACATGGAGAGATATGCCGACGCCATCTCGACAATGGAAGGGATCGAGCGGGAACCGATCACTCTCCCTGCGACGAGGGTCGGCCCTCTACATATGAACGCGGCTAGGGCGCACCTTGCTCTGGGGAATCGTGAAAAAGCTCTCGACTCGCTCTCTGAGGCGTGGGAGATCGCTCCTCAAATGGCGCGCGTTCATCCCCACAGTCAGGAAACACTGCGCGTCCTGACGTCTCTGCACCGCAGAAGTAACAGGCGCCTGATGGCGCTGGCCAAGCGAGCGGGCATCCCGCACTGAGTTCGCTGTAGGTCTGCGAAGCCTGGCCCGTGAGGCACACTTTCCCGTGAGTCTGACCTGATCGGCCGTGTGTGAGCCCCGCTGCGCCTGCCGGTGGTGTGGCGAAGCTTCGTGCCGCCTGAGCGCGCGGTGTGCATCGGGGGGAGCGTGATGACCGGCGGCGGCCAGATCGGTCATGCGCTGGAGATGGTCCGAGCGGCGAAGAAGCGCGAGTCCTGTCCGCCGGTGGTGTTCGGCGGACCCCACGTGAACGTATTGGGCGAACAGACCGTCCGGCATGAGCTGGTGGATGCGGTACCGGTCGGACCGGGACAGAACTCCTTGCCCGGTTCGTGGCGTCCTTCCTCGGCCGGTTGCCGCCGCAGGATGTGCCGGGCCTGCTCACGTGCCGTGGCGGCGAGTTGTTGCGTGGCCCGGTCAATCCGCCGCGCACCGGCGTCATGGGGGCGTATCCGTGACATCTGCTGACGGTGGCGGACTACATCCGCGATGACCCCACCGTGGCGAGCAAGACGCTTCCACTACGTCTCGTCTCAGGGCTGCGTCCACAAGTGCCAGTTCCGCACCTTCATCGTCGGCTTCCCCGGCGAGAGCGAGGCGGAGCAGGAGGAGACCTACGCGTTGATCGAAGAGCTGCGACGTCTGACACCCACCCCGGAGACCCGGGCACACCTGTTCGCCCCTTACCCGGGCGACCCCGCTCTACGGCGACGCACTGCGGCTTGGGTTCACGACGGCTGCGGCGGCGGGCAGTGCGTGGGGCTACCCGGAGGAGACGGGGAGGACAGCGCCTCCGGATCGGGGGCCTCCCGCGATCCCGAAGGCATTCGCCCAGATGTCACTTTCCGTTGGGAAACGGACAACGGCCTTCCTCCTAGGGTGACAGAGCTCTCTCCAGCCCCCCTCGTCCCCGAGAGGACTGCCATGACCGACTCTTCCGCCGAAAGATCCGCCGGCTCCGCTTCCGACTCCGGTTCCGGTTCCGGTTCCGGCTTCGAGCGGCGTTCGCTCCTGCGCGGCGCCGCCGTGGCCGCGACGGCCACCGTGTCGTTCCAGGCGCTCAGCGCGCGGGCCGCCGCCGCCGCGCCCGCCCGGCGCGCCGCCGACACCGGGTACGGTCCCCTGCGCCCGGTCAAGGATCAGGCGACCGGTCTCGAACTGCTGGCGCTCCCAAGCGGGTTCGAGTACATCTCCTACGGCTGGACGAACGACGTCATGGACGACGGGACGGCCACCCCGGGTTCGCATGACGGCATGGCCGCCTTCCGGTACGGCGACAAGCTGCACCTCGTCCGCAACCATGAGCGCGGCGCCGGTGTCGCCTTCACCTCCCCGGCGTACAACCCGGCGGCCGGCGGCGGCACCACCACGCTGGTCTTCGACCCGAACGCCGGGCGGTGGCTGGAGTCCTACGGCAGCCTCAGCGGCACCATACGCAACTGCGCCGGCGGCCCGACCCCGTGGAAGACCTGGCTCACCTGCGAGGAGACCTTCAGCACGACGGCCGGCGTGCGCCACGGCTACATCTTCGAAGTGGCGTCCGAGGGCAAGGGAAATCCCGTTCCCTACACGGCCATGGGCCGGTTCAACCATGAGGCCGTCGCCATCGACCCGGCGACCGGCTACGTCTACGAGACCGAGGACCGGGGCGACGCCGCGCTGTACCGCTTCGTTCCGGCGGTGCCCGGCGACCTGTCCAAGGGCGGCCGACTGGAGGCGATGCGCATCGGCGCCGCCCCCTACGACACCCGCCAGGACGGCGAGAAGTCGTACGGCACCGTCTCCTGGGTCCCCGTCGACGATGTCGACCCGGACGCCGACACCGTGCGTTACCAGGCGCAGGCCGCGGGCGGGGCGGTCTTCGCCCGGCTGGAAGGCGCCTGGTACGGGAACGACCGCATCTACGTGATCAGCACCAACGGCGGCCCGGCCGGGCAGGGTCAGGTCTTCGAACTGGACCCGGAAACGGATGAGTTCCGGGTGCTCTTCGCGTCCCCGGGCGCCGAGGTGCTCAACGCCCCGGACAACATGTGCGTCAGCCCCCGTGGCGGCCTGGTCCTCTGCGAGGACGGCGACGGCACCGAGTACGTCCACGGACTGACCACGGACGGCGAGATCTTCCCCTTCGCGGCGAACACCGTCGACCTGCGGTCCGGCACCGCGGGCAAGAACGTCCCCGCGGTCAATCACACGAGCTCCGAGTGGGCCGGCTCGGTCTTCGAGCCGACGAACGGCAACTGGCTCTTCGTGAACGTCCAGAGCCCGGGCATCACGTTCGCGATCACCGGCCCCTGGCGCCGCGGCGCCCTCTGAGGCGCCGCCGCACGGCAACCGAACGAGCTGAGCCATCCCGAGCCGGCCCGTGGCGGCGGCGAATCCGCCGCTGCTACGGTCGCCGGGTGGCTGAGGTGGGGATCTGGGTGCTGGCGATACCCGGTCCGGGGGCGGCGGTTGACGAAGCCGTGCTGGACGGGGGCGAGGCGGCCCGGGCGGCGGCGTTCCGGAATGCGGCGGACCGGCGGCGTTACGTCGTCGCGCACGTCGCCCTGCGGCAGTTGCTCGGGGCGCGGCTCGGAGTCGGCCCGGCCGAGGTCGTGTTCGCGCGGGAGCCCTGCCCCATGCCGGGGTGCGGTGAGCCGCACGGGCGGCCGGTCGTGGCGGGCCGTCCCGACGTGCGGTTCTCCCTGTCCCATGCCGCCGATGTCGCGTTCTACGCGGTGGCGGAGGCCGACGTGGGCGTCGATGTGGAGGCGGCGGCCGTGGCCGGGGCCGGGGCGGCTCGCAGGCTCGGCGGCATGCTGCACCCCGGCGAGCGGGCCGCGCTCGACACGCTGCCCGAAGAGGTGCGCGACGACGCGTTTCTGGGGTGCTGGGTGCGCAAGGAGGCGTTTCTCAAGGGGCTCGGCACCGGCCTGGCCGGGGACACCCGGGCCCATCACGTCGGCCTGCCCGGGGAGTTCGCCACGGCGGGCGCCGACGACGGCCCCGAAGGCTGGGCCATCGCCGACGTGGCGGCGCCGGCCGGGTACCGGGCCGCCGTCGCCGTGCGGTCGGAGAACGGTGAACCCGCCGTGCGAGTCCGGCCGTTCGTCCTCAGGCCGTCGGCTCCGCGGCGGCGTTCGCCGCGGCCACCACGCGGTTGAGGCGGTCCATCCGGGTGGCCAGCGTCATACGTCCCTCCAGCCGAAACGCCGGGGGCCGCTTGCCGTCCACATCCTGGAAGTCGTAGTGCACGGCCAGGTCTCCGGTGCTGACGACCTGTCCGGACCACTCCGCGACCGCCGGGTCCGCCAGCAGCGAGGCGACCGCGCGGCCGACGTACTCCGGGGTGTGGACCACGGCCGCCGGGCCGCTGCCCAGCGCCTCCCAGGCGGCCTCGACGCGCTCGGTGCGGACGAAGCCGGGGTGCAGGGAGAGCGCGGTGACCTTGCTCTTGCGCAGGTCGTAGGCGAATCCCTTGCACATGCGGTCGGAGGCCGTCTTGAAGACGTCGTAGCCGACCTGTCCGAGGTAGATGTCGCCGTCCGAGAAGCTGATGCCGACGATCAACGACCGTTCCATGGGCAGCATCAGCGGCGTGAGCTGCTGCGTCACGTTGTACTGGGCGCGCAGCGAGCCCTCGAAGAGCTCGTAACGCCACATCGGCTGCTTCCAGTAGGCGGCGTCGAACGGCACCTCGGCCGAACGCTCGTAGCCACCCCAGGCGTTGTTGACCAGCAAGTCGAGCCGACCGTGGTCAGCGCTGATCCGCTCAGCCAGCGCCGCGTTGTCGGCCGGGTCGCGGTGGTCGCAGCGCACGGCGATGCCCTTGCCGCCGCGTGCGGTCACCTCGTCGGCCGTCTCGTCGACCGTTCCGGGCAGCGCCTCGGTGCGGTCACCGTCGCGCGTGCTGCGGCCGGTCACGTAGACCGTCGCGCCGGCGTCGCCGAGCGCGAGGGCGATGCCCCGGCCCACGCCCCGGCTGGCGCCCGTGACCACGGCCACCGAGCCGCCGAGGTCGGGGGCCTTCCATCCGTCGTTCACGCTGAGTCCTTCCATGGTGGAGCGAATTGAGCGAGTGGAGCGAGTCGGGCGGGTGTCAGCTCAGGTGGTCCGAGGCGTACGTGAGGCTGCGCTGATAGGCCACGGTGTCCGCCACGTACGGCACGCCGTAGCGTTCCCGCAGCTCGGGCATCGAGGTGGGCAGCACGCCGCCGCTGCACCAGGTGACTTCACTGACGTCGCACAGCACGGACAGAAAGGAGCGGCTCATCGGCGGCAGCCGTTCCAGCTCCTCCTGGTCGATCCGGCCCGGATCCACGGTGGGCGGGATCCTCAACATCCGGCCGCGCGCGGCGGCGTGCTTGGCGAGGACCTGGAGGCAGCCGTCGACATCCATCGCCTCCTCGCCGTAGGTGACCCAGAAGTCGCCCTTGTCGTCGCCGAGTTCGATAGCGCGCAATACGGCCTTGGAGAGCAGGTCCTGCGGCACGAAGTCCATCCGGATGCCGGGGTGGGCAGGGATGAACGGCGCCCGGCCGCGGCCGATCCAGTCGGACATGAGCTGCACGATCTGGCCCTGGGAGGTCCAGCCGGTGGTGGAGTCACCGACCAGGTTGGTGGGCCGGAAGACCGTGTGCGGGATGCCGCTCTCGGCGAGCAGGTCCTCGGCCGCCTGCTTGGAACTGATGTAGTTCCGGCAGACGTTGGCCGCTCCCAGGGGCGTCGGGGCGGTGTCCGCGAGGGCGGCGACAAAGGCCGTGCTCATGAAGTGCACGACGGCGTCGGCCCGTTCGGCGAACTCGATGATCCGGCGGGTGCCGTCGATGTTGATCGGCTGGTAACGCTCTGCGGGCAGGCCCCATTCGGTCAGCCCGGCGGAGTGGATGACGACATCCACCTCCTCCGCCAGCGCCTCCCAGCCATCGGCGCCGAGCCCGAACCACTCGGCCGTCATGTCCAACGACACGGTGGGGCCGGGGGCTTCGGGCACGGCGCTGCTGTGCGAGGCGGCGATCAGCCGTAGGTCGCCGGGACCGCCGTCGCCGCCACCCCCCGGAAGCCCCCGCGACTCCCGGAGAATGGAGCGGCCGACGACGCCGGAGGCTCCGGTGAGCAGAACGGTGCGTGGGCGTGTACTCATGCCCGCGAGTCCTTCCAGTCCATCAGCCGGGTCACCACACGCGAGCCGATGTAGAGCAGGGGCTCGGGCGGATACGCGGCGGGGGGCTTGCGGTCCTCGTTGTCGACCACGAGCAGGCGGGTGTAGTCGCTGTCCTTCCCGAGGACGAGGTCGCGCAGGACCTTGCCGCCGAGGTGGGTCATGGCGATGCCGTTGCCGCAGTACCCGTAGCCGTAGTAGACGCCATCCCCGATGGTGCCGAAGTGGGGGGCGTAGTCGCGCACCACGTCGGCGGTGCCGCCGTACGCGTAGGTGAACTCGACGTCCCGCCACATCGGGAAGAACCGCAGGAACTCCCGGTGGATCTCGGCGTAGACCTGCTCGCGGTTCATATTGCGCTGCCGCCGGTCGCGGCCCCAGTAGTACGGAGCCGGGCCGCCGGCGAACATGATCCGGTTGTCGTGGGTGAAACGGGCACAGGTCAGCAGGGACTTGGCCTCGACCAGGCCCTCCCGGCCCGCCCACGGCACGCGGGCGAGCTGCGCGTCGGTGAGGGGTTCGCTCACCATGGCGTAGGTCCAGATGGGCACGACCTTGTTGCGGAAGGCCGGGAAGGAGTCCATGTGGACGTTGGTGGCGAGGACCACCTTGTCGGCGGTGACGCGCCCGCCGGGCGTGACGACGGTGGAGCGGACGCCCCGTTCGACGTCCACGCAGGGTGTGTCGTCGTAGATGGTGACGCCCTGGTCGCGCAGCACGCGGGCCAGGCCACGGGTCAGCTTGAACGGATTGACCAGCGCGCCGCCGATGCGCATGCTCGCCTGCACCGCCGGCGAGCCGACGACGGCCTGGCTGTCGGCGCGCGACAGGATCTCGGGCGCGACACCGCCGATCCGCTCGGCCAGGGTCCGGTCGTGCTCCAGGCGCCTCACCTGAGCCGGGTCGGTGGCCACCATGAGGTAGTCGTTGGCCTCGTACTCGGCGTCCACCTTGTTCCGGCGGGTGAATCGGCCGATTTCCAGGATCGAGCGCCCGACGGCCTGGGTGGCCTCCAGAGCGCGCTGCGTCCCGAATTTGTCGACCAGCGCCTGGATGTCCTTGCCGACCGTCGGCGTGACGAATCCATCGGCCCGGCCGGAAGCGCCGTAACCGGAGTGTTTCGCCTCCACGATCCGGATGTCCAGGGCGGGTTCGGCCTCTTTGAGGAAGAAAGCCGTCCACAGGCCGGTGAAGCCGCCGCCGACGATGCAGACGTCGCAGTCGACCGTTTCCCGCAGGGCGGGGCCGGGCACGACGGGTTCCGTGTCGTGCCAGTACACGACGTGTTTTCGATCGCTCAATTGGTGCCCCTTCGCCTTGCTGTGGGAGCTGCCTTCAGACCGCTTCGAGAATCAGCCTGGACAGGCCCAGGTGACGGTTCCGGAAGTGCCCGACAGTGGCGCCCAGATACCTTTCGTAGTTGGCGACGTTCAGCTCTCCGGCGCACTCGACCGCGCGATCCCGGTTGGCCCGCAGCCGGTCCAGCCATTCCTGGCAGGTTCGACTGTAGTGATCCGGGTCGTTGCGCACGGTGACGATGTCGAAGAGCTTTTCGCTGCCCTCGATGACCTCGGACAGAGCCGGAATCTCCGACTCCGGGAAGATGGTCTCGATGATGAACATCAGGTCGCGGACGGCCTGCTTGTCCATGAGCACGTTGTTGCCCTTGATGTTCGTCTGCAGGGCGATTCGGCCCCCCTTGGGGAGCCATGACCGACACCGGGCGAAGAATTCCCGGTATGCCGCCACCCGCTCGGTCCGGGAAAGTCCGGTTCGTGCGAAGTGTTCGAAGGCTCCGATTGAGATGATCGCGTCGTACTTCTCGTCCGGCTCGTGGTCGAGCCAGTTCTCGACGCGCACCTCGGTGCGGGGCAGCTCCCTGGCCCGCAGCAACTCGGCCTGGCTGTCGCTGAGGGTCAGTCCGACGGCCTGACCGACGGCGTGCTCTCCGACCAGCCGGTTCAGCAGGCTTCCCCAGCCGCAGCCGACATCGAGCACCCGGCGGGCACCCGTCGCGCGAGCCCCCTCGATAAGGTAATCGAGCTTCCGGCGCTGCGCGTCCTCCAGCGTGTCACCCTCGCCCCACAGCGCGCAGGTGTAAGTCAGCGAGGCGTCCAGCCACAAGGCGTAGAAGTCGTTCGAGACGTCATAGTGATGCCTGATCGATTCCGCCGTGGCGCCCTGGTAGTCGACCGTCGTCACGCCTCGACGCTGCCCAGCTTCGTCGTCTCCGCGAGGCGCACGAGGTCGCCCACGGTCTTCACCGACGCCGCTTTGCTGGGGTCGAATTGGATCTCCAGGTCGTCCTCGATGGTGTAGACGATGTCGGCGATCTGGAGGCTCGACAGGCCGACCTCGTCGAAGGTCGTACCCTCGTTGAGGGTGAACGAATCCGCCTTGCTGCCGAGCTTCTTGGCTATGAGGCCGCACACTTCTTCAGCGGTGATCACGTAATTAACCTCTCCTTAAGAGTGAATTAATGGGTCCGCCTCGCCACCGTAACGGAAATGAAACCGGGATGGGGCGGGCCGACTCTTCTCGCTCGCGGTCAGGCTTCTCGTGGCCGGCTGGTCCGGCGCTACGCCGCGACATCGCGGCTGGGAAAAGAACTCTGTGACCCGAGGTGGGGGTGGCCACCGGAAGGCACCCTTTGGTTGAACACGCGATGACAAACTCAGGTCAATCCGCGCGTCCCCCGTGGAGCGCCGTGGGCCATCTTGCACGACCGGGGAAGCCATCGCCAGTATCTTCGGCCAACTCATTGCATGAATTTGTGAGTTCGGCGGGAAGGGGGTGCGACGGCGGGTCGTTCGGTGTACTGTCGGCCACCACCGATGGCTACGCACATCGGGTTATCGCCATACACCGCCCTGAAGACGACCACCCTGACCAGGTATGACCAGGTCGTCATCCGGGCCGTATTTCAACGACCACGGGGGTCGAAGATGGCTGAGGTGGAGCTGTCCGCCGGCACCATCGAGTACGAGGACACGGGGACCGACGGTCCCGTCGTGGTGCTTCTGCACGGCGTCGCGATGAACGGCTCGCTGTGGCGGCACGTGGTGGCCGACCTGCGCTCCGGCTTCCGCTGCGTCGTCCCGAACCTGCCGCTGGGCGGCCACCGTCGGCCCATGCGCCCGGACGCCGATCTGTCGATCCTCGGAGTCGCCCGCCTCGTCGAGGAGTTCCTCGACCGCCTTGACCTGCGCGATGTCACGCTCGTCATGAACGACTGGGGCGGCCCGCAGACGCTCGTCGCCGAGGGCCGCGACCAGCGGATCGGCCGACTGGTCATCACCTCGTGCGAGGCGTTCGACAACTACCCGCCCGGCCTCCCGGGCAGCAATCTCCTCGCCGCCGCCAGACTCCCCGGCGGCCTCAACGGCGCCTTCGGGCTGCTGAAGTTGAAGCCCATGCGGCGACTGCCCATGACCTGGGGACGGATGAGCAAGCGGCCGGTCCCGCACGACGTCATGGACGACTGGTTCCACCCGCTGTGGACGTCCAAGGAGATCCGCCGCGACCTGCGCAAGTATGTCTTGAGCGTGCCACCCAAGGCCGAACTCCTGGCGTGGTCCGAGCGGTTACGCGACTTCGACCGCCCCGCGCTCGTCGCGTGGGCCGCCGAGGACAAAGTCATGCCACCCGAGCACGGGCGGCGCCTCGCCGAGCTACTGCCGCACGGCGAACTCGTGGAGATCGCGGACAGCTACACGCTGATCCCCGAGGACCAGCCCCAGCGACTCGCCGGACACATCCGGGAGTTCCTGCTGAAGCGGCCGGCCGGAGCCGGCTGATCCGCCTGCTTCCGCAGGACGACGAACGCCCGACGCCTTCAAGCGCGCGACCGGAGAGCACGGGACCGGACCGGGGGACCAAACGTGGAGGGTGACATGGCTGCTGCTCATTCGGCTGATCGTTCGGACGACTCCGTGGCGCGGATCCATCCGTTCGCGGCCCGCCTCACCGACCTGCCCGACGACGACCGGCACCCGGCCGTGCTCCAGTTGGTCCGGGAGCAGACCGCCGGGCTGCTCGGCACCGCCCCCCACACCATCGACCCGGACCGCGCGTACCGCGACTACGGCTACAACTCCCTGGCCGCCGTCGAGTTGACCGGCCGGCTCGGCAAGGCGGTCGGCCTCAAGCTGCCGCTCACCCTCCTCTTCGACCACCCGACCCCCGCCGACGTGGCCGGGCATCTGCTCTCGCTGCTCGGCTTCCCGCCCGTGTCCACCACCGCCGCGCCCGACGAACCCGAGGCGCCGACGGGCGAGTCGAGCACCGACGAGGACGACGACCCGGTGGCCGTCGTGGGCATGGCCTGCCGCTATCCCGGCGGTGTCGGCTCCCCGGCCGAGCTGTGGGACGTGGTCGCGCGCGGCCTGGACGTGGTCGGGGACTTCCCCACCGACCGTGGCTGGGACCTGGACCGGCTCATCGACCCCGACCCGGACCGGCCCGGCACGAGCTACGCGGCATCCGGCGGATTCCTCGACGGCGTCACGGAGTTCGACGCGGACTTCTTCGGCATCGGCCGGACCGAGGCACTGGCCATGGACCCGCAGCAGCGGCTGCTGCTGCAGACCGTCTGGGAGACCCTGGAGGACGCCGGGCTCGACCCGACGTCGCTCAGACGATCCCCCACCGGCGTCTACATCGGCAGCAGCGGCCAGGACTACGAACAGGTCGCCCGGTTCGGGCCCGGGGAGTTGGAGGGGTACTGGGGGATCGGCTCGGCGGGGAGCGTGCTCTCCGGCCGGGTCTCCTACGTCTACGGCCTCGAAGGACCGGCCCTCACCGTCGACACCGCCTGCTCCTCTTCCCTCGTCAGCGTCCACCTGGCGGCACAGGCCCTGCGGCGCGGCGAATGCTCCCTCGCCCTCGCCGGCGGTGTCGCCGTGATGGCGACGCCCAAGATCTTCACGGAGTTCAGTCGCCAGCGCGCCCTCTCCCCCGACGGCCGGTGCAAGTCGTACGCCCAGGCCGCCGACGGCACCGGCTGGTCCGAGGGTATCGGCGTCATCCTGCTGGAACGGCTCAGCGACGCCCGGCGCAACGGCCACCGCGTCCTGGGCCTGATCCGCGGCACAGCCGTCAACCAGGACGGCGCGAGCAACGGCCTCACCGCGCCCAACGGCCCGTCCCAGACCCGCGTCATCACCCAGGCCCTCACCGACGCCCGGCTGAAGCCGCGGGACATCGACGCCGTCGAGGGTCACGGCACCGGCACCACTCTCGGCGACCCCATCGAGATCGACGCCCTCCACACCGCCTACGGACAGCACCGCGAGCCGGGCCAACCACCCCTCCACCTCGGCTCGTTGAAGTCCAACATCGGCCATAGCCAGGCGGCGGCCGGGATCGGCGGACTGATCAAGATGCTGATGGCCCTCCGCCACGAGACGCTGCCCGCCACCCTCCACGTCGACCGGCCCACCGGCAACGCGGACTGGCCGGGCACCGTCAGCCTCCTCACCGAGCCCCGGCCCTGGCCCCGCACCCCCGACCACGCCCGCCGCGCCGCCATCTCCGCGTTCGGCGTCGGCGGCACCAACGCCCATGTCATCGTGGAAGAGCCACCCGGCGCGGCGGACGAACCCGCGCCGGACGACGCCAAAGCCGGACCGGTGGCCTGGACGCTGTCCGCCAAGTCCGAGGCGGCGCTGCGCGATCAGGCCCGCCGCCTCCACACCCACCTCACCACCCACCACCCGGACGCCGCCCCGGCCGACATCGCCACCGCCCTCGCCCACACCCGGACCCATCACCCGCACCGGGCCGCCGTCACGGGCGAGACCGCGGATGAACTCCTCGCCGCCCTCGACACCTTCGCACGCGACGAGCTGCCGCCGGGCGCCTTCACGGGCCGGGCCACCACCGGCAGGACGGCCTTCCTCTTCCCCGGCCAGGGCACCCAGTGGCTCGGCATGGGCCGCGAACTCGCCGCCGCCCACCCCCACTTCGCCGAAACGCTGCGGGCCTGCGCCGACGCGCTCGCCCCGCACACGGACTGGTCGCTGGACGAGGTGCTCAGCGGCGCGCCCGGGGCGCCGCCGCTCGACCGCGTCGACGTCGTCCAGCCCGCGCTGTGGGCCGTGATGGTCTCGCTGGCCGAGCTGTGGCGCCACCACGGGGTGCGGCCGGACGCGGTCGTCGGCCACTCGCAGGGCGAGATCGCCGCCGCCTGCGTGGCGGGCGGCCTCTCCCTCGAAGACGCCGCCCGCGTCGTGGCGTTGCGCAGCCGCGCGATCCGCGCTCTGGAGGGCCAGGGCGGCATGGTGTCCGTGACCGCCCCGTCCGGGCGGCTGCTGCCGCTGCTGGCGCCGTGGGGTGACCGGATCTCCGTCGCGGCGGTCAACGGCCCTTCCTCCACCATCGTTTCCGGCACGCCGGAGGCCCTGACCGGTCTGCTCGACACGTGCGCCGAGGCCGGGGTCTGGGCCCGGCGCATCAACGTGGACTACGCCTCACACTCCGCGCAGGTCGAGGGCCTGCGGGCGCGGCTGGCCGAGGACTTGGCACCGGTCACGCCGCGCGGCGGTGACGTGCGTTTCCACTCCACCGTCACCGGCGGCGAGTTCGCCACGGGGGGGCTCGACGCGGGCTACTGGTTCCGCAATCTGCGGCAGACCGTCCGCTTCGAGGAGACCGTGCGGGGCCTGCTCGCCCAGGGCTACACCATGTTCATCGAGGTCAGCCCGCACCCGGTGCTCGGCGTCGCGGTCGAGCAGATCATCGAGACGGCGGGCGCCGGGGACGAGCCGGCGAGCGTCATCGGCTCCCTGCACCGCGACGACGGCGGCCCCCGCCGGTTCACCGCCGCGCTCGCCGAGGCCCACACGCACGGCGCGCCCGTGGCGTGGGCGACGGTCCACGACCCGGCCCGCGCCCGCCGCGTCACGCTGCCCACCTACCCGTTCCGCGCCGAACGCTTCTGGGCCGCGCCGCGCGCCACCGCCGACGGCGCCGACGGCGACGTGGCCGGGGCTGGGCTGCGGTCCACCGGGCACCCGCTGCTGGCCGCGGCCGTCGAACGGGCCGACGGCGACGGGTGGTTGTTCACCGGTCGGCTCTCCCGCGACACCCACCCCTGGCTCACCGACCACGCCGTCTACGGCACGGTCCTGGTGCCCGGCACCGCCTTCGTCGAACTGGCCGCGCACGCCGGGGCGCAGACCGGCTGCGGGGTGGTCGAGGAGCTGACGATCGAGGAGCCGCTGGCCATCGCGGACGGCGGCGCGGTCGATCTCCAGACCTCGGTCGGGGAGCCGGACGCCCTCGGGCGCCGCCCGATCGCCGTCCACTCCCGCCCCACCGGCGGCACTTCCGGCGCGGACCCGGCCGACTGGACCCGGCACGCCACCGGACTCCTCGCGCCCGACGCCGGGCAACCCACCCCCGACGCGGCGACCTTCGCCGCCTGGCCGCCGCCGGACGCCGTGCCGCTGCCCGTCGATGGCCTCTACGACGAACTCGCGGACCGGGGCTTCGGCTACGGCCCGGTCTTCCAAGGACTGCGCGCGGCCTGGCGGCGCGGCGACACCCTGCTCGCCGATGTCGAGCTCGGCGCGGAGGCCGGCGCCTTCGGCCTGCACCCGGCGCTGCTCGACGCCGCGTTCCACGCCCGGCTGACCGAACTGACCGGCCCGGGCGCGGAGTCGGGACAGGCGTGGCTGCCGTTCACCTGGTCCGGCGTGCGGCTGCTGCGGCCCGGGGCGACCCGGCTGCGGGTCACCCTGGCCCCGCTCGGCGCGGGCACCGGCCCGGGAACGGTCCGGATGACGGCGGCCGACGAGACCGGCACACCGGTCGTCTCGGTCGACGCGGTGGTCGCCCGGCCGGTGAGCCAGGCCCAGTTGGCGTCGCTGCGCACCACCGCCGATTCGCTGTTCCGGCTCGACTGGACGCCGCTGCCCGCCGTTTCCGTCTCGTCCGCGTCACCGGCCGTCCACTGGGCGGTGCTCGGTGACGCCCTGCCCGAGGCGTCCGACGCCGACGCGCCGCGTCACGCCGACCCGGCCACGCTCGCCGGGGTCATCGCCGAGGGAACGGCCGCCCCCGAAGCGGTGCTGGTCGCGGCCGGTCACCCCGACCCGCACGACACCGCGCACCGGACCTTCGCCCTGCTGCGGGCCTGGCTGGACGAGGAGCGACTGGCCACGACCAGGCTGGTGTTCGTCACCCGGGGCGCCGTGGCCACCGCGCCCGGGGCCGATGTCGACACCGGCCAGGCGCCGTTGTGGGGCCTGGTCCGCTCGGCCCAGTCCGAACACCCCGGGCGGTTCGTCCTCGCGGACCTCGACGGTGACGCCGCCTCCTGGCAGGCGCTGCCCGCCGCCCTCGAATCCGGCGAACCACAGCTCGCGATCCGCGCCGGCCGGCCGCACGTTCCCCGCCTGGTCCGGGCCCGGGGCGCGGCGGGCGGCCCGCTGGCGTTCGACCCCGACGGCACGGTCCTGATCACCGGCGGCACCAGCGGCCTCGGCGCCCTCGTCGCCCGGCACCTGGCCGCCGAACACGGCGCCCGCCACCTGCTGCTGGCCAGCCGGCGCGGCCGAGCCGCCCCCGGCGCCGCCGCGTTGGCGGAGGAGCTGGCCGCGCTCGGCGCCGGCGTCACGGTAGCCGCCTGCGACGTGGCCGACCGCGACGAGGTCGCGGCGCTGCTGGCCGCCGTGCCCGCCGCGCACCCACTGACCGCCGTCGTCCACTCGGCCGGAGTGCTGGACGACGGCCTGATCGAGTCCCTCACCCCCGAGCGGCTGGACCGGGTGCTGCGCCCGAAGGTCGACGCCGCCCGACACCTGCATGAACTGACCGCGAACGCCGAGGGCTTGGCGTCGTTCGTGCTCTTCTCCTCGGTCGCGGGCACGGTCGGCGGCCCCGGACAGGGCAACTACGCCGCCGCCAACACCTTCCTGGACGCCCTCGCCCAATCGCGCCGCGCCCGGGGCCTGCCCGCCGTCTCGCTCGCCTGGGGACTGTGGGAGGAGGCCAGCGACATGACCCGGCACCTCGGCGGCTCCGGCGTGGACCGGCTGGGCCGCTCCGGGCTCGCGCCGCTGACGAACGAGGAGGGGCTGCGGCTGTTCGACGCCGTGCACGGAACGGCCGACGCGCTGCTCGTCCCGGCCCTGCTCGACACCGCCGCGCTGCGCGCCCAGGCCCGGGACGACGCGCTGCCCGCGACGCTGCGCGGGCTGGCGCCCGCCGCGGCGGCCCGCCCGGCCGACGCCTCCTCCGGGGCGGCGCTCGCCGCCCGCGTCGCCGCCGCTCCGGAGGAGGAGCGCGACGCGCTGGTGCTGGAGGTGGTCGCGGCCCAGGTCGCGGAAGTGCTCGGGCACACGGGCGCCGACGCGGTGGCCCCGGAACGGGCGTTCCAGGAGATGGGGCTCGACTCGCTCGGCGCCGTGCGCCTGCGCAACCGCCTCCAGCAGGCCACCGGCCTCACCCTGCCGTCCACTCTCGCGTTCGCGCACCCCACCGTCGCGGCGCTGGCCCGGCACGTCAGGTCGCTGATCGAGGAACGCTCCGACGTGGGGGCCGCCGCACGGGAGTCCGGGGTGCTCGGGGAGCTGGACCGACTCGCCGGGCTGCTGGCTTCGGTCCCGGCGGCCGAGGTGACCGGGATCAGCGCCCGACTGCGCTCCCTGCTCGGTGAGTTGGAGAGCCGGAACGGCGACGCCGGCGCGCCAGCCACCGGCGACCGGATCGAATCGGCCACCGCCGACGAGATCTTCGACCTGATCGACAACGACCTGGGGGTGCGCTGACCGATGTCCGACGTCAACAACGACAAGGTGCTGCGCTATCTCAAGCGCGTCACCGCCGAACTCCAGTCCACCCGCGAGCAGATGCGGCTCACGGAGCAGCGGGCCACCGAGCCCGTGGCGATCGTGGGCATGGCCTGCCGCTATCCCGGCGGTGTCGGCTCCCCGGCCGAGCTGTGGGACGTGGTCGCGGACGGGCGCGATGTGATGTCGGAGTTCCCGGCCGATCGCGGCTGGGACCTGGAGTCCCTGTTCCATCCCGACCCCGACCACGCGGGCACGAGCTACGCGGCGGCGGGCGGATTCCTCGACGGCGCCACCGAGTTCGACGCGGACTTCTTCGGCATCGGCCGGATCGAGGCGCTGGCCATGGACCCGCAGCAGCGGCTGCTGCTGCAGACCGTCTGGGAGACCCTGGAGGACGCCGGGCTCGACCCGGCCGCGCTGCGCGGCTCGCGGACGGGTGTCTACGTGGGCACCACCGGTCAGGACTACTCGTTCCTCTCGGCCGCCGGGCCCGGGGAGTTGGAGGGGTACTGGGGGATCGGCTCGGCGGGGAGCGTGCTCTCCGGCCGGGTCTCCTACGTCTACGGCCTCGAAGGACCGGCCCTCACCGTCGACACCGCCTGCTCCTCCTCCCTCGTCGGCGTCCACCTGGCGGCACAGGCCCTGCGGCGCGACGAGTGCTCGCTCGCCCTGGCGGGAGGCGTGACCGTGATGGCGACGCCCAAGACCTTCACGGAGTTCAGCCGCCAGCGCGGTCTGGCCCCGGACGGCCGGTGCAAGTCGTACGCCCAGGCGGCGGACGGCACCGGCTGGTCGGAGGGGGTCGGCCTGGTGCTGCTGGAGCGGCTCGGCGACGCCCGGCGCAACGGCCACCGCGTCCTGGGCCTGGTGCGCGGCACGGCGGTCAACCAGGACGGCGCGAGCAACGGCCTCACCGCGCCCAACGGCCCGTCCCAGACCCGGGTGATCGCCCAGGCCCTCACCGACGCGCGCCTCGAACCCCGGGACGTCGACGCCGTCGAGGGTCACGGCACCGGCACCACTCTCGGCGACCCCATCGAGATCGACGCCCTCCACACCGCCTACGGACAACACCGCGAGCCGGGCCAACCACCCCTCCACCTCGGCTCGTTGAAGTCCAACATCGGGCACACCCAGGCGGCGGCCGGGATCGGCGGACTGATCAAGATGGTCATGGCCCTCCGCCACGAGACGCTGCCCGCCACCCTCCACGTCGACCGGCCCACCGGCAACGCGGACTGGCCGGGCACCGTCAGCCTCCTCACCGAGCCCCGGCCCTGGCCCCGCACCCCCGACCACGCCCGCCGCGCCGCCATCTCCGCGTTCGGGATCAGCGGGACCAACGCCCACATCGTCATCGAGGAGGCGGCCGAGGAGGACGTGGCCGGGGAGCCGGCGGGAGAGCCCGCCCGGGGCCCGGTGGCGTGGGCGTTGTCCGCCACGTCCGGGGCGGCGCTGCGCGATCAGGCCCGCCGCCTCCACACCCACCTCACCGCCCACCACCCGGACGCCGCCCCGGCCGACATCGCCACCGCCCTCCTCCACACCCGGGCACGGCACCCCCACCGGGCCGCGATCACCGGCGGCACCCGTGACGAACTCCTCGCCGCCCTCGACACCTTCGCGCGCGGCGAGCTGCCGCCGGGCGCCTTCACGGGCGAGGCCACCACTGGCCAAACCGCCTTCCTCTTCCCCGGCCAGGGCTCGCAGCGCCCCGGGATGGGCCGCGAACTCGCCGCCGCGTACCCTCACTTCGCGCAGGCACTTGACGCGGTCTGCGCGGAGCTGGACCCGCGCCTGCCACGGCCGCTGCGCGAGGTGATGTTCGCCGCCGAGGGCACCCCCGAGGCGGCGCTGCTGGACCAGACGGGATACGCCCAGCCCGCGCTGTTCGCCGTGGGGGTCGCCCTCTACCGGCTGATCGAGTCCTGGGGCTTCCGGCCGGATCTGCTGCTGGGCCACTCGGTCGGGGAGATCGCCGCCGCCCACGTCTCCGGCGCCCTCGCCCTGGGCGATGCCGCCGCCCTGGTCGCCGCGCGCGGCCGGCTGATGCAGGCGCTGCCGCCCGGCGGCGGGATGCTCGCCGTCGAGGCGACCGAGGAGGAGATCCGCGCCGCCCTGGCCGACACCGGCACCGGCACCGACTCCGACACCGACGGCCGGCTCGGCGTCGCGGCGGTCAACGGCCCCCGCGCGGTGGTCGTTTCCGGTCCCGCCGACGCGCTCGCCGGCTTCGAGCCGCGGTGGCGGACCCTCGGCCGGCGCACGCGGCGGCTGCGCGTCAGCCACGCCTTTCACTCACCGCACATGCTGCGCCCGATGCTCGGCGAACTCGCCACCGTCGCACGGGAACTGAGAGCCGGCCGACCCACGATCCCAGTCGTCTCCAACCTCACCGGCAAGCCGCTCGACGCCCACACCCTCGCCTCACCCGACTACTGGGTGCGCCACGCGGAACAGCCGGTCCGCTTCCACGACGGCGTGCGGGCCCTGGAGGACGCGGGCGCCACGGCCTACCTGGAGATCGGCCCCGGCGGAGTCCTCACCGCCATGGCCCGCGACTGCCTCGCCGCCCCCTCGATGGCCGTGCTGGCGCCGACGCTCAACGCCAAGCGCCCGGAACCGGATTCGCTGCTCGGCGCGCTGGCCGAGCTGCACACGCGCGGCGCGGCCGGGGATCTCGCCGGGCTCTACGACCCGGCCGCCGCCCGCCGCGTCACGCTCCCGTCCTACGCCTTCCAGCGGCGGCGCTACTGGCTCGACGCCGCTCCCCCGGCCCGGACGGCCGCCATCACGCCCGACGGCGCCGCGTCACCCGGCACCGCGGAGACGCCCGGCACCGCGGAGACGCCCGGCACCCCACAGACTTCCCAAACCGCCGAGGCGCCCCGCGACATGCTCGCCGTGGTCACCGCCGAGGCGGCCGGCATCCTCGGCTACGACCCCGGCGAGACCGTCGACGCCGACCGCACCCTGCTGGAGCTGGGCATCGACTCCATGGGCGCGGTCAGGCTCCAGCAGCGACTCACCGCCGTCACCGGCCTCGACCTCCCCCCGACCCTCCTGGTCGACCACCCCACCCCGGCCGCGCTCGCCGCCCATCTGCGCACGCTGCTCGGCCAGGACGACACTCCGCCCCTGGCACAGCCCGAACCGACGCCGGGCGGCGGCACGTTCACCGGGCTGCTGCGGGCCGCCCACGCGCACGGCGAACTCGCGGGCGCCGTACCACTGCTGACCGCCGCCGCCGCGTACCGCCCGGCGTTCACCGACCCGGCCGAGCTGCCCGAACCGCCCGCCGCCGTCCTGGTCTCCGACGGGCCGGCCCGGCCCGCCGTCGTCTGCGTGCCGTCGTTCCTCGCCGGTTCCGGACCACACCAGTTCGCGCGCCTCGCCGCCGCGTTCGAGCCCAGGCTCCGCACCTCCGCGCTGACCCTCCCCGGCTTCGGCGGTGCCCTTGGCACGCCACCGCCCGCCACCTGGCGGGCCGCGATCGACGCGCTCGCCGCCGGGGCGCTGGCCGCCGCCGAGGGCCAACCCCTCCTGCTCGCGGGCCACTCCATCGGCGGCGTGCTCGCCCACGCCGTCGCCGCCACCCTCGAACGCGCCGGACACCGCGTCGCCGGCGTCGTCCTGATCGACACCTACGAGCCCGATCCCGCCCAGCGCGCCGAGGTGTTCGGGTGGGCCATGGGCCACATCCTCGGCCGCGACCACGCCTACATCGACATCAACGACGACAACATCCTGGCCATGGGCGGCTATCTGCGGCTGTTCGACGGATGGGCGGCCGAGTCGGCCGACCGGCTCGACGCCCCGGCGCTGCTCCTGACCGCCGCCCGCCGCCCGGACGCGCCGCGCGCCGGGACCTGGACCCTGTGGCGCGCGGTGGACACCGTCGAGCCCGTGCCGGGCGACCACTTCTCCCTGCTTGAGGACGACGCGGCCCTGACCGCGCGGACGGTCGGAGACTGGCTTCGAAAGGAAACAGCATGCAACACCTGGGCATAACCGACTTCGGGAGCTATCTGCCCGAGAACGTGGTGGCGCCCGACTTCTTCCTGGACGAGGACGCCCCGCAGGACCCGCTCGCCGCCCTGCCCCTCTTCAAGGTGCCCCCGACCCGCCGCCACGTCGGCCCCGGCGACTCCGCCGCCGACATGATCGCCAAGGCCGCCCGCCCGATTTTCGAACGCCTCGGCCGCGAGCCGGCCGGCCAGGTCGACGTCCTGCTCACCAATGTGCTGCTGCCGGACGAGCCGTTCATGGGCGTCGGCGCCCAGGCCGCCAACCGCCTCGGCATCAGCCCGGAATGGATCGTGGACCTCCACAACGGCGGCTGCGCCTCGTTCATGTACATGGTGTCGCTGGCCCGGAAGATCATGGCGGACGGCTCGGCCCGCACCGCGCTGATCGCCAACGTGCAGAACACCGCGGGCCAGATGTTCGCCCAGCCGGGCGTGCGGAAGAAGCCGCACGCCGCCGTGCCCGGCGACGGCTGCGGGGTCGCCTATCTGGAGCTGGGCGGCCCCTCGCCGGTCCTCGGCGTGCGGACCCGCTCCGTCCCCGCCCACTCGGTGGATCTCGGCATCGCGACCCCGGACGGCCGCAAGTACTGGGAGCCGGGTACGAGCGAGATGGACATCAGGTTCGACGACACGAAGACGACGGAGATCCTCGAACGCGGCAACACCCTCGTTCCCGAGCTGGTCACCGAACTCCTCGACGGGCTGGGCGAGTCCCCGTCCGCGATCGACGTGCTCGTCACCAACCAGCCCAACCGGATCTTCCTCAAGAACTGGCGGGAGGCGCTGGACCTGGACGCCAAGCACCACTTCGACACGTTCGACACCCTGGGCAATCTCTACGGCGCGGCCGTCCCCATCACGCTCGACCAGGCCGCCCGCGCCGGGGAGTTGCGCGACGGCGACCTCGTCGTGATGTCGGGCTTCGCCCACGCGGGGGACTTCGCCGCCGCCGCGGCCGTGCGCTGGAACGCCGCATGAGCGCCCCGGAGGGCCAGGAGCCCCTGGACGTGGTGATCGTCGGCGCCCGCTGCGCGGGCTCCTCGCTCGGCGCGCTGCTCGCCCGCCGCGGCCTGCGGGTCGCCGTGCTGGACCAGGCGACCACCATCGGCTTCACCCTCTCCTCCAACATCCTCCAGGCCGACTCCCTCGCCTTCCTCGACCGGCTCGGCCTCACCGGCCGGCTGCGCGAGGCCGGAGTGCGGCCCATGCGGCGCGTCGACATGCGCCTGGGGGACTTCCGCTGCCTGGTCGACTTCCCCGACCGCGCGGGTGACGTCGGCGGCGCGGCCTGTATCCGCCGCGAAGTCCTCGATCCCCTGCTGGTGGAAGCCGCCCGCGAGGCCGGCGCCTCGGTCCGGCTCGGCACCAAGGTCACCGGCCTGGTGCGCGGAACGGACGGGCGCGTCACGGGAGTCGAGATCGCGGAGCGCGGCGGCGGCCGGGCCGAGCTGTCGGCGCGGCTGGTCGTCGGCGCGGACGGCCGCGCCTCGACGGTCGCCCGCCTGACCGGCGCCCGGCAGTACCACGTCACGCGCAACGAACGGAACTACTACTGGACGTACTTCGAGGGCGTCGACACCGGCGAGGCCCCGACGTTCGTCTTCCACCGCTGGGGCGACCGGCACATACTCGGCGGCACGGCCGACAACGGCCTCTACATCGTGGGCGTTTCGCCCGAGCGGCATGAGCGGGAAAGCTTCCAGGACGACCTGGAGGGCTCGCTCACCGCGCACGCGATGAGCTGCGAGCCGATCGCCAAGGCCATCGCCAGCGCCCGCCGCGCCACCCGCGTCTACGGAATCCGCCGCTTCTCCGGGTACTTCCGCGAGGCGTCCGGGCCCGGCTGGGTGCTGCTCGGCGACGCCGGGCACTTCAAGGACCCGGCCGGCGGGCGCGGCATCGGGGACTCCTTCCACCAGGCGGAACGGCTCGCGCCCGCCATCGAGACGGCGCTCGCCGGGCGCCGCTCCGGGGCCGAAGTCGACAGCGCCACGGCCGCGTTCGGCCGCTGGCGGGACCGCACCTACGCCGAGTACTACGGGCTGGCCGCCGACCTGGGCGTGGCCGGGCCGATCGCCGGGGTCGTCCCCGAGGTCGTCTCCCGGCTCCACGCGCGCGGCAAGGCCGACCAGGTGCTCGATCTGCTGAGTCACCGTGTCACGGTCCTCGGCGTCCTCACCCCGGCCCGCGTCCTCGGCGCCACCGGCCGGATGCTGCGCGACGGCAACGCGAACGGCGGCGGCCGGCGGGCGCTGCTGGCCGAGCTCGGCAGCCTCGGCGCCACCGAGATCCGCCGCCGCCGCGCGATGCGCAAGCCCGAGTACGCGGCGGTGCCGCCGCACGCCGAAACGGAGTTGAGCGTATGACCACCTCGGCCAGCACCCTGCTGCCGCCCGGCGTCACGCTGGGGTTCGAGCAGACCGTACCGCGCGCCCTGGCGCACCGCCGCCAGATCGGCGAGGTGTTCGTCGCGGACTCCGCCCAGGTGGGCGCCGACGACTTCTATCTCTCCTTCGAGATCCCCCGCGCGCACAGCCTCTGGTCCGACCAGCACCCGGCCTTCCACGACCCGTTCGCCTCCGCCGAGGCGGCCCGTCAGGCCATCTTCGTCTTCCTCCACCGGCACGTGGGGATCGAGGTCGGACTGCCGTTCAGCCTCCAGCGGATCAGCTTCCGCGTCGAGGACCCGGAGGCGTACCGCAACGACGGCCGCACCGCGATGCGCGGCCATCTGCACTACCGCATCGCGGAACGCGCCCACCGCGGCGCGGACGTGACCGGCATGACCCTCCGGGGCGCGATGGAGATCGGCGGCCGGCGCGCGATGACGCTCACCGCCCACCTCGCGTTCATGTCGAAGGCCGACTACGACGTCTTCCGCGCCTTCCAGCGCGCCCAGAAGCCGATCGCCGCCGCCCGCCTCACCACGGCCCGCCGCCTCGTCCCCGAGCTGGTCGGCCGCGCGATCCCGCGCAACGTCGTCATCGGCGTGCCCGAAACCGCCACCGGCGACGGGCCGTTCCTGCTCGCCGCCGACACCGCGCACCCGGCGTTCTTCGACCACGAGTACGACCACATCCCCGGCCCGCTGATGGCTGAGGCCATGCGGCAGACGGCGGTCGCCGCCGCGCACACCGCCGGTGTCCTGCCCACCCCGCACGCCCTGATCGTCGGCTGCGAGGCCGCGTTCCTGGACTTCGCGGAGTTCGAGGCGGACCTGGTGTGCGAGGCGAAGGTCGGCCGGACGGCGGACGTCGACGGCCGGCTGCCGGTCGAGGTGGCCCTGCGCCAGTTCGGAAAACAGGTGGTCGAGGGACGCGTCGAGCTGCTCCCCGACCCGCAAGCCGTAGCTAGGGAGAACTGACGGATGCCCAAGGACGCAACAGGAAATCAGCGGCGCGTCGCCGTGGTCGGTGCCGGGATCTCCGGACTCACCGCGGCCCTCCGCCTCCAGCTCGCCGGCCA
Source organism: Streptomyces sp. NBC_01803 (assembly GCF_035917415.1). NCBI lineage: Bacteria > Bacillati > Actinomycetota > Actinomycetes > Kitasatosporales > Streptomycetaceae > Streptomyces > Streptomyces sp. NBC_01803. The sequence goes on along the minus strand of NZ_CP109073.1, from coordinate 4,202,557 downwards.
CGACGTCGAGTTGATCGAGGCGGACGAGACACTGGGCGGCCGGTTCGGCGTGGGCCGCCTCGGTGACCGGCAGGTGATGACGGGCGGCAAGAACATCGGCCGCCGCTACCGCACGTTCCGCTGGTTCACCTCCGAACTCGGCGTGGACGCCTACGAGTCGTTCGGCTACAACGCCTCCCGCGTCAAGGACGGCCGGGTGCTGACGCTGGACAGCGAGCGCCGGGGCCAGACCCTCCAGAACATCCGCCGGATGGGCTCGGCCCGCGACGTGGCCCGGCTGGCGACGATGGCGGCCCGCATCCGCGCGGACGAGTCCAATCGATTCCTCGGCTCCCGCTACTTCGGCGGGATCTCGCGCCGCCACGACGACGCCCCGCTCGCGGCCTACTTCGGCCGCGAGATGACCGAGTCGCTGATCCGCCCCATGGTGATCCGCAACAACGGCGCCGAGCCCGACGAGGTCTACCCCGGCACCTTCGGCACCAACCTGGCGATGCTGCTCGACCACTACGACCAGCTCGCGGGCGGCATCCAGCCCGCCCTGGACGCGATCGCCAAGCGCGTCACCATCCGCGCCGGCGCCCGCGCCGAGGGCCTGGTCGTCAACCGCCTCGGCCGCGTCACCGGGCTGCGGATCTCCGAGGGCGGCGGGCCCGCCGAAGCCAGCGAGTACGACGGGGTGGTGCTGGCCACCCCGGCCCACGCCACCGCAGGGATCGTCACCGAGGCCCGGCCCACGATGGCCGAACGGCTGCGGCGCGTGCGGTACTTCCCCTCCACCGTGGTCCTGGTCGAGTACGACGAGCCCGTCTTCACCAGCGAGGTGCGCGCGCTGGCCATGGACGACGGCCCGTGCAGCAACGCCGGCTCCTACGGCAAGGAGGAGCGCCACATCGTCCGTTACACCTACAGCGGACGCCAGGGGCGCCTGACCGACCCCACTCCGGAGCTGATCGACAAACTGACCAGCGAGAGCGAGGACTTGCTCGTCAAGTACCTCGGGACGCCGCGCGCCACCCGCCTCAACGTCCTGGTCAAGCACTGGCCCGCCGCCTACAGCGGTTACCTGCCGCACCACCCGGCGTTCCTGCGCGAGCTGCGCGCGGACGTCGAGACGCTGCCGGGCCTGGAGCTGGCCGGCGACTACATCCAGGGCGTCTCCATCGAGGCGTGCTCCCGCACCGGCAGCGCGGCGGCGAGCCGCCTCGCGGCCCGGCTGGCCGGAGCCCCGGTATGACCGGCGTGACCGGCGACTCGGCGGGCGCGGGCGCGCCGGACCGCCGCTGGGCCGTGGTCACGGGCGCCTCCTCCGGCATCGGGGAATGGCTCGCCCGGGGCCTGGCCCGGCGCGGCCACAGCCTGTGGCTGGTGGCCCGCACCACCGACGCCCTGGAGCGCCTCGCCAAGGAGCTGACCGGCGACCACCCGGGCATCGAGGTCCGGGTCCGCCCCTGCGACCTCGCCGACCCGGTGGCCCGCAGCCAACTGTCGGACGAGCTGACCGAGTTCCCCGTCTCGGTGCTGTGCGCCAACGCCGGCTTCCCGACCTGCGGCGCGCTCACCGAGAACGACCCCGCCCGCGAACTGGCCGAGATCCAGGTCAATGTCGTGGCTCTGCACCAACTGACGCTCGCCGTCCTGCCGGGCATGCTGGAACGCCGCTCGGGCCGCGTTCTCGTCACCGGCTCTGCGGCCGGGCTCCAGCCCGTACCGACCGCCGCCACCTACGCGGCCACCAAGGCGTTCGCCAACACCTTCGCCGAGTCGCTCCACGCCGAGCTGCGCGGCACCGGCGTCACCTGCACGCTGCTGTTGCCCGGCCCGGTGCGGACCAACTTCTATGAGACCGGCGGGATCCCGCGCCTCACCGAACAGCGGATTCTCGCCTGGCTGACGCCCCGGCGCGTCGCCGAAGCCGGCCTGGACGCCATGGCGCGCGGACGCCGCGTCGTCGTCCCCGGGCCGGTCGCCAAAGTCCAGGCATTCGCCGGACGCAACACCCCGCGGGCGCTGCTCTTCCCGGTGCTGCGCACCGCGTTTCTTCCCCGTCTCAGGAAAGCGAGGAGCAATGGACGGTAGAAAGCACCGTTGGTTCATCCTGGGCGCCTCCGTGATACCGCTGATCGCGGTATTCGGCGCCATGGTTCTGCTGTGGAACTCGATCTTCGGCTGGTCGGACATCGTCGTCCTGGCCATCATGTACGCCATCTCCGGCTTCGGCATCTCCACCGGCTACCACCGGATGCTGACCCACCGGTCGTTCGAGACGTACAAGCCCATCCGCATCGCCCTCGCCACGGCGGGCGTCACCGCCGGCCAGGGCCCGCCCATCATCTGGGCCGCCCACCACCGCAAGCACCACCGGGTCGCGGACAAGGAAGGCGACCCGCACAGCCCGCACCTGGACTTCGAGCCCGGCTTCAAGGGCACGATGGCGGGCCTGTGGCACGCCCATCTCGGATGGCTGTTCGACACCAAGCTCACTTCGGACCCGATCCGTTACTGCCCCGACCTGGTGCGCGAGAAGCCCATGCGCTGGCTGAGCGAGAACCTGCTGCTCGTCACCGCCGCCAGCGTCGTGTTCCCCGGCCTCCTCGCCTTCGCCATCACCGCCGGCGACTGGAAGGCGGGCCTCACCGGCATGCTGTGGGGCGGCCTGGTCCGCATCTTCCTGATCAACCACATGACGTACGCGGTGAACTCGGTCGGCCACGTCTTCGGCCGCCGCCGCTTCACCACCACCGACGAGTCCCGCAACGTCGCCTGGCTCGCCATCCCCTCGTTCGGCGAGGCGTGGCACAACAACCACCACGCGTTCCCGCGTTCGGCGCGGCACGGCATGAAGTGGTACGAGGTCGACCTGAGCGCCATCCTCATCTGGACCATGGAGAAGACCGGCCTGGCCTGGAAGGTCATCCGCATCGACCCCGAGCGCCTGACCATGCGCGAGGCCAACATCAGCCGGGTCGACGGCTCTTCGCTCGACCGGCAGGAGCTGCTCCAGAGCCAGCAGGCGCTGGCCCCGATGGCGGAGCGGTCCAAGGAGAACGCCACCGCCTCGGTCGTCGACGTCGAATAGTCCCCGCCGCGCCCCAGCACCGAACAGAAAACGGGGAAAGACCTCCATGCAGTTGTGGAACGCACTGACCAACGGCTCCTCGCATGGCACTTTGCACGTCTGGGCCGGCGAGGACTTCGAGCACACCCCCTGGCGGGAAGTGGCGGCCGACGCCCATGGCATGGCCGCCGCCCTGCGCGGCGCCGGGGTACGCCCCGGCACGCGGGTGGCGACCATCCTGACCAACACTCCCGCGACCGTCCGCGGACTCCTCGCGATCTGGCTGGCCGGCGGGGCGGTGGCGTCACTGCCCCTGCCGACGCGCGGCCAGAGCACCGACGAGTACGGGCGCCAGCTCACGGCTCTCTGCGCCCGCCTCGACCCGGCGCTGCTCCTCGTGGACGACTGGATCGTCCCGATGATCCCCGGGGATCTCACCACTCAACTCCCCACCTGGCCCTGGACCCTGGCCGGACTGCCCGCCGCCTCGGGCCCGTTCGAGCCGAGCCCGCCCGGCCCGGACGACCTCGCGTTCATCCAGTACTCCTCCGGCAGCACCAGCACACCCAAGGGCTGCGCGCTCACCACACGGGCCGTCGAGCGGCAGATGGAGATCATCCTGCACCTCACGGGAGGGCGGCCCGGCAACGACACCGTCACCTCCTGGCTGCCCCTCTCGCACGATATGGGCATGTTCGGCTGCCTGCTCTACGCATGGTCGTACGACTTCGACTTCGTCCTCTCCACGCCGGACCGCTTCGGCATGGCGCCCCGTACGTGGTTCCGGGACATGTCCGAGTACCAGTCGACGATGACCGCCGGCACCAGCACCGCCGTGTACCTCGCGGCGCGCGCCCAGGGCCGGGCCGAACTGCCGCGCGGGCTCGCCTCGTTGCGCGCGGCGGTGATCGGCGCGGAGCGCGTCGACTGGGACACGCTGGCCGCCGCCGGCGAGAAGTTCCGCCCCTACGGCCTGTCGGAGACGGCGTTCCAGCCGGCCTACGGCATGGCCGAGGCGACCCTCGCGGTGACCGGCAAGCCGTGGGCGCGGGCCCCGCGTTCGGTCGTCTTCGACGGGGCGGCCCTGGTCGACGGCACCGTGACCGAGGTGGATCCCGACCACCCGCGCGCCACCCGGCTGGTGTCCAACGGCCTGACGCTGCCCGGCGTCTCGGTCGACACCGGCACCCCGGGCGCGGTCTCGGAGATCGTCGTCGGCTCCCCGAGCCTCGCCCAGGGGTACTACGCCGACCCCGAGCGCACCGCCGCCCGTTTCCCGGACGGGCGGCTGCGGACCGGGGACCTCGGCTTCTCGCACGAGGGGGAGCTGTACGTCGTGGGCCGGGCGGATGACATGCTCTCGGTCGGCGGCCGTAAAATCTACGCCTCCGAGATCGAGTCGGCCATCGACACCCACGCGCAGGTCCGCAAGGGCTGCGTGGTGGTCGTGGACGTCGGCACCTCCGGACTTCCCCGGCTCGTCCTGATGCTCGAACCCCAGGGCAGGCCGCGGGACTTCCAGCCCATCGCCGATCACGCGGCGGCGGTGGCGCTGGAGAAGTCCGGAGTGGCTCTGTCCGAGTGCCTGTTCCTGCCGCGCGGGGTGCTGCCAAAGACCCCGAGCGGGAAGATCCAGCGGTTCCGCTGCCGCGCGCTGCTGGACGAGGGCCGGGTCGACCCGCTGGCCCGCGTCACGTTCGCCTGAGGAAGGACCGTACATGAAGGCGCGGATCACCCCCGCCCCACGACCCGCGGCGGTCGGCTCACCGCACGCCCGCATCCTCGGCGTGGGCGGCTACCGCCCACGCCGGGTGGTGACCAACGACGAGGTGTGCGAGCGCATCGACTCGAACGACGAGTGGATCCGCACCCGCACCGGCATCGTCACGCGGGCGTGGGCGGGGCCCGACGAGACCCTCGCCGACATGGCCGTGTCCGCGTCGGGCAAGGCCCTCGCGGCGGCGGGGATCACGGCGGACGCCCTCGACTGCGTCATCGTGGCCACGTTCACCCACCTCTGGCAGACACCCGCCGTCGCCACCGAGATCGCGCACCGGCTCGGCGCCCACACCGCCGCCGCGTTCGACATCTCGGCCGGCTGCGCCGGGTTCGTGCACGCGCTCGCCCTGGCCGCGGACACCGTCCGCGGCCGGGGCGGGCACGTCCTGGTCATCGGCGCCGAGCGGATGTCCGACCTGCTCGACCTCGACGACCGTTCCACGGCCGTCATCTTCGGCGACGGCGCGGGCGCCGCCGTCGTCGGCCCCTCCTCGACTCCCGCCATCGGCCCGGTGATCTGGGGCGCGGACGGCTCCCAGGCGGACGCGGTCACCCAGACCGTGCCGTGGGACGCCCTCCGCGACGACCGCGACCTGCGCTGGCCGGCCCTCACGCAGAAGGGCCAACAGGTCTTCCGCTGGGCCGTGTACGAGATCTCCAAGGTCGCCCGCCAGGCCCTCGACGCGGCCGGCGTCACCGTGGACGACCTCGACGTGTTCATCCCGCACCAGGCCAACGTCCGCATCATCGACGCGATGGCGCGCAACCTCGGCCTGCCGGACACCACCGTCATCGCCCGCGACGTCACCACGTCCGGCAACACCTCGGGCGCGTCCATCCCCCTGGCCATGGACGCGCTGCTGGCCAGCAACGAGGTCAGCCCCGGCGACCTGGCGCTCCTCATCGGCTTCGGCGCGGGCCTGTCCTACGCCGCCACCGTGGTCGCGCTGCCGTGACCCGGCCCGCCGTCCCACGGGCGGCGGGCCTCCGGGGGTCGGCCTCCGGGGACGGGCCTCCGGGGGCGGGCAACGGCGAGCGGGCAACGGCGAGCGGGCGTGGCCATCTTGCGCCCTGGAGCGATGATCGTCCGTACGGTTACGCTGGTCGGGTGGCCGAACTGAGCAGCACCGCGGTGACGTCCGAGAGCGACCCGCCCGCTTGGCGGGTTCTGTTCGGCTATGTCCGGCCGCACCGCGGCGCGTTGGTCCTCGGGGCGCTGCTCTCGCTCGCCACCGGCGCCACCGGGCTCGCACTGCCGCTGGTGGCCCAGGAGTTGATCCAGAGCCTGTCCGACGACCGGTCGATCTCGGGCGCGTTGATCCTCATGTCCCTGCTCGTCGCGGGGAACGCGGGCATCGGCGCGCTCGGCGCGTATGTCCTGCAGCGCACCGCCGAGTCGGTCGTGCTCACCGCGCGCCGCACCCTGACGTCCTACCTGCTGCGGCTGCGGATATCCGCCGTGGACGCCACCGAGCCCGGCGACCTGCTGTCACGGGCCACCTCCGACACCACGCTGCTCCGCGCGATGACCACGGAATCGCTGATCGGCTTCTCGACCGGCGGACTCACGCTGGTGGGCACGCTGGTGATGATGGGCACCGTCGATCTGGTCCTGCTCGGCGTCACCCTCGGCGTGATCGCCCTCGCGGCCACCGTCATGGGCCTCATCGTGCCGCTCATCCACAAGGCCAGCAAACGCGCCCAGGAGTCCATCGGGCAGATGGGCGCCGCGCTGGAGCGGGTCCTCGGCGCGCTCCGCACGGTGAAGGCGTCCGGCGCCGAGGACCGCGAGCGGCGGACCGTGCACGCGGCGGCCGAGGAGTCCTGGCGGCAGAGCGTGCGCGCCGCCAAGTGGCAGGCTCTGGCCGGGAACACGGCCGGGCTGTCGATGCAGGTCGCGTTCATCACCGTGCTCGCGATCGGCGGCGCCCGGGTCGCCACCGACACCATCGACATCGGCGCCCTCGTCGCCTTCCTCCTCTACGTCTTCTATCTGATGGCGCCCATCCAGCAAGTGGTCAGCGCCATCACCCAGTACCAGATCGGCGCGGCGGCCATCGGCCGCATCCAGGAGGTTCAGCGGCTGCCCAGCGAGCCCGTCCACTCCCCCGCCCCGCTCCCGGCGCCCGGCGCGACGCCCGCGACCGTCACGTTCGACGGCGTCCGCTTCCGCTACGCGCCCGAACTGCCGTATGTGCACCACGGGGTGAGCTTCACCGTGCCGCCGCGCGGCATGACCGCGTTCGTCGGCCCGTCCGGCGCGGGCAAGACGACCGTCTTCGCGCTCATCGAGCGTTTCTACGACGCCACCGACGGCCGCGTGCTGCTGGACGGAAAGGACGTCCTGGACTGGGACTTCGGCGAGCTGCGCGCGGCCATCGGCTATGTGGAGCAGGACGCGCCCGTGCTGTCCGGCTCGCTGCGCGAGAACCTGCTGTTCGGCACGCCCGGCGCGGACGACGACGCGGTGCGCGAAGTGCTGCGCACCACGCGGCTGGACGGCCTGATCGCCCGGCTGCCGGACGGCCTGGACACGCTCGTCGGCCACCGCGGCACCAAGCTTTCCGGCGGCGAGCGGCAGCGCGTCGCGATCGCCCGCGCCCTGCTGCGCCGCCCCCGGCTGCTGCTGCTGGACGAGGCCACCTCGCAGCTCGACGCGGTCAACGAGGCCGCCCTGCGCGAAACGGTCGCCGAGGCGGCCCGGGAGACGACGGTCATGGTGGTGGCCCACCGGCTGTCGACCGTCACCTCGGCCGACCGGATCGTGGTGATGGACGCGGGCCGCGTCCAGGCCGTGGGCACGCACGCCGAGTTGGTCGCGGGCAACGCGCTCTACGCCGAGCTGGCCGCCACCCAGTTCCTGGCGACGACCGTGGAATGAGCCACCCCGTGAGCAGCGCCACGGCTCACGCGGCGTGAAGCGCTCTTCCTCCGGCGCCCCGTCCGTCACATGCTGGCTCCATGCGTATTGGCACGCTTGCCCACGCCGCGGGAGTGACGACCAAGACGGTCCGGTTCTACGAACAGGCCGGTCTCCTCCCCGAGCCGCCACGCACCCCCTCCGGATACCGGGACTACCCAGCGGAGTTCGCCGACCGGCTGGTGTTCATCCGGGGCGCGCAGGCTGCCGGGCTGTCCCTCGCCGAGATCCGCGACGTCCTCGCCGTGGGCGACAGCGGCCAGCCGCCCAACGGTCCGGCCGCCGAGCTCATCGCGACCCGGCTCCGCGCCATCGAGACGCGGCTGGCGGAGCTGATCCACACCCGCGACGCGCTGCGCGCCCTGGCCCGTGGCGGTGCCGACGCCCTCCGGTGAGCCCGGCGGTCACGGAGTGCCGCCCGCCATCTCCTCGGTGCCGTACGAGCCCAGCACCGGCACCCCGGCCGCCCGCGCCGTCTCCACCAGCGCGTTCGACACGTCGGGCCGCAGCGCCAGGAACGCCGTGGTGTACATGCACGCGCGCACCGTCCGCTCCCGGCCCAGCAGCCCGCGCGTCACGAACTCGCAGGCGACATCGGGCCCGTTCTCCTCGGACCCGTTCTCCTCGGACCCGTTCTCCTCGGACCCGTTCTCATCCCGTCGGCGCGCCGACCGCTCCCGCAGCTTCGCCACGAGTGTCTTCAGCCCGCCCGCGATCTTGCCCAGCGCCCACCTGCGGCCGGGCAGCGGCGGCAGCAGCGCCCGCAGCCGCTCGCTCTCCGCCTCGATCGAGTGCGCGGCGACCGCCGTGACCCCGTTGTGCAGCCGGATGTGGACGATCTTCTCCCACGGCACGTCGTCCTCGCCGTCGAACCCGAGCCCCTCGGGCCCGATCCGGACCGAGCCCAGCCCGTCCAGCGCGCCCAGCGGCTTGGCGAGCGCCTTCGGCACACGCGGATGGCGGGCGATCAACGCGCCCACGCTGAACTCCCAGGGTTCGCCCACCGGAACGGCGACCGGCCCCGGATAGGCGGACATCCGCGCCACCATCCAGGAGCCGGACGCGGCGACGGCGGACCGGGCCGAGGCACCGAGTCCGCCGAGCCGTCTGCCGATCTCCATTACGGCGCGGGCGTTGTCACGGTGAACGGCACGCCGTCGCCCAGGTGCAGGATCGCCCGGCCCGGCGTCGGCTGCTCACTCGCCGCGCTGCGCGGCAGTTTGGCGCCGATCAGCTCGCCGTGCCGGTGGCTCGACGGCGACAGCAGCACACCGCGACGGGCCTTCTTCGCGTCGACCTGCCAGCCCGAGAAGCCGCCGCAGATATCGCCCTCGTCACCGGCCAGCACCAGGTAGCGGCCCAGCTCGGAGCCCTGCGTGATGATGTTCTTCAACTCGTCGCCGCCGTCCGCGCGCCGCAGGTCCTCACCGTCGTCCACCAGGAAGACGATCGGGTGGTCGGGGGACGACGTGCTCATCGCCTCCCGCACCTCGGCCTCCGAGATGTCGTCGCCGGTGAACACCTGGATGACGCCCTCCTGGCCGGCCAGATCGCGCAGCGGCGACGGCCGGGGCGCGGCGATGACCAGCCGGACGCCCTGCGCCAGATACGACTTGGCGAGCATCAGCATCACCGTGGACCGGCCGGACTTCGCCGGCCCGGCGATGATGAACGCCGGGGTGCCCTGCGCGAGATCGGGACCGTAGCCCATCAACTCGTCGCCGCCGACGCCGATCAGGCCCCACAGCCGGGACTCCGAAGCCTCCGGGTCGCGCATCTCCCAGGCGTCCGCGAAGGTCAGGCGGCTGGGCAGCACATCCACCCGGAACGGCCGCCTGCCACGCGCCACCGCCGCGTCGCGCTGGGTGGCCCAGTCCCCGATGGCCGTCAGCGCCGCCGCCTGTGCCTGGCCGGACAACTCCTCAGCCAGCACCGCGACCTGAATTTCCGTCAGCGCCTGGTTGCGGAACATCCGGCCGTCCGCGATCTCCTCGGGCACCTTGCGGGCGGGCATCCCGATGTTGGAGTAGTCGCTCCGGTCGGACAGCCGGAGCGTGTACCGCTCCTCGGTCAGGGCGCTGATGCGGCCCGACAGCACGGTGCGGTCGCCGGTGATGATGAGGTGGATGCCGACGCTGGCGCCCTCGCGGAGGATCACGAACAGCTCGTCGGTCAGCGCGCCGTGGTCGATCTCGCCCAGAGTGCTGACCCAGCCCTCCCAGCGGTCGAGCAGCACCACGATGTGCGGCAGCCGCTTGTCGGGCTCGGCGGCGGCCCGCTGCTCGCCGATGTCGGCGAGCGCGTCCTGCCCCAGGATCTCCTGGCGGCGGTCGACCTCCGAGCGCAGCCGCTTGATGAGGCGGCGGACGCGCTCGGTCTGGTTGCGGTTGACGACGGCACCGCAGTTGGGCAGCCGGGTCAGGGCGTTGAGCGCGCCGTTGCCGCAGTCGATGCCGTACAGGTGGACGTCGGCCGTGGAGTGGATCCACGACAGCGAGCCCGCGATCGTGCGCAGGAGCTGGGACCGGCCGCTGCGCGGCGCGCCACCGACGATCATGTGGCCGAAGACCTTGAAGTCGATGGCGACGGACCGCCTGGCCTGCTGCTCGGGCAGGTCCTCCACTCCGTAGGGCGCGGCGGGCAACGGTCCGGCCGGGGCCGGGTGTTCGAGGTCGCGCAGCAGCACCTTGTCGCCGAGCGCGGGCAGCCACGGGCTGTGCTGCTTGACGAAGCCGAGCTGCCGGTCGGCCTCGATGACGGAGTCCACCAGCACCTTCAGATCGGTGATCTCCTCCTCTTCCGCCTTGGCGCCCGCCGGACGCTTGAGCCGGCCCCGGCCGAGGTCGTTCCACTCCAGACGCCCGGCCCACGGGCGGGCCACCGCCGGGTCGACCGCGCCGGGCCGGCGTCCGCCGACGCGGCCGGACTGGAACGGCACCAGCGAGGTGTGACCGAGCCGCACATAGGCCCGTCCCGGCGTCGACTTCGCGATGAACCCGGCGTCGGGCGCGTCGATGACGTCCGACGACTCACTGGCGTCGGTGACGCGCAGCGCGATCCGGAGGTTGGTGTTGGCGCGGATCTCCGGGGAGACCACACCGCTCGGCCGCTGGGTGGCCAGCAGCAGGTGAATGCCGAGGGACCGGCCGCGCTGCGCGATGTTGACCAGACCCTTCACGAAGTCCGGCAGCTCACGGACCATCGAGGCGAACTCGTCGATGACGATGAGCAGTCGGGGCATCGCGACGAGCTGCCCCGGCGAGCGGCGCATCAAGTCCTGGTAGTCCTCGATGTCCTTGGCGCCGACCCCGGCCAGGATGTGCTCGCGGCGGGTCAGCTCGGCGCCGAGGGAGGCCAGCGCGCGTTCCACCAGATGGTTGTCGAGGTCGGTCACCATGCCGACGGTGTGCGGCAGTTGGACACAGTCCTTGAACGCGGAGCCGCCCTTGTAGTCGACCAGGACGAACGTCATGTTCTCGGGGGTGTTGGCCACCGCCAGCGAGGCGACGATCGTCTGGAGCAGCTCGGACTTGCCGGAGCCGGTGGTGCCGGCGATCAGACCGTGCGGGCCGTCGCGGCGGATGTCGATGGCGAACGCCCCGTCGTAGGACTCGCCGATCACCGCTTCCGTCGACTGGCCGCCCAGCCGCCAACGGGCCGCGATCGCGCCCGCCGTCGGCGGCTCCATCTCGATGACGTCCAGGAGTCGGCTGGAGGACGGGATCGCCGCGTCCTCGGACTCGCCGCTGATGTCGCGGATCGGGGAGAGCGAACGGGCCAGCAGCTCGCACCACTCGGACCGTACCCAGTCCGGCCGGACGTTCCTGATGCGCCAGGCACCGGTCTGCTCGACGCGCAGCCGGTCCGCGAGCTGGGCGGGCGCGGGACCGGCGAACTGGCCGGGCCCGGGGGCGCCGCCGGGAACGGCGAGGAAGGTGTGGAAGCCGGTGGCGTAGCCCGGCTGCCGGGCGCCGCCCTGCCCGCCGACGCGGTCCGGGTTGGGCTCGGCGATGACCACGGCCTGACACTCGCCAGGCAGGAAACGCTCCTCATCGTCCAGGCACAGCGCGAAGATCGAGGCGTCAGGCCCCTCGCGCAGCAGCCGGATCACACCGGGCAGCGACCGCATGCGGCGCGAGCCGTCGAAGATGACGACGATGTCCGGGTCCTTGAAGGTGGTGGCGCCCTGCGAACGGGCCTGCTTGGCGGCCTTCTGCCGGGCGTCGAGCAGGCCGGTCAGCTCCGCGATACGGGCGCCGATGGTCTCCGCGTCGGTGCCGATCAGCGCGTTGATCTCGTGCTCGGGCGTGGGCCTGACATGCGGCAGCCAGCGCATCCAGTCCCAGCTGTGCTGGCCGGAGCCGTCCGTCAGCAGGAAGAACTGGACATCGACCGGGCTGTGCAGCACGGATATCTGGCCGACCGCCCAACGGGCCAGCGCGCGGGCCGAGTCACCGGGACCGGCGAGGCCGACGACCCCGAGGGTCCGCAGCGGCAGCGTGACGGGCGCGTCCGCGATCTTCCAGAACACCTGCCGCTTGTGCTCGTCCTGCTCCGGGTCGTTCAGGACGACTTCGGAGTCCAGCTCGACGGTGCCGACACGGATGAGGAGATGATCGTTGTCGGTGCGCCGGCGCTCCCACAGCCGGGTGCGCGGGCCGGTGGCCTGCGTCAGCACGGTCGCCGGGTCGGGGGCGGCGTGCCGACGGGCGAAGCGCTCCGCGATGAGCGCGTCCCGGGCGTCCTTCTCGATCCGGGCCTTGCGCTCCCCGTACTCCTCGACCTTCTTGGCGTGGGATATGCGCCCGCGCTTCTTGTCCATCATGTAGTTGGACAGCATCATGATGGGGCTCATGAAGGCCATCATCAGGAAGATCCAGCGGCCGGTGATGCTGGCCATGGCGACCGCGCCGACGACGGGCAGAAGCGCCATCAGGATCGGCAGGGGCCGCTTCTCGCGCTCGCCGGGCGGCCGGGGCAGCGTGAACTTGGTCTGCCGCTCGGGCGGCAGGAGCCTCGGCGGCCGGTTGTAGTCGAGACCGCCGCCGTCCTCGGAGACCTTCAGCGCGGCGTCCGGCGGGAAGTACGGCGTGAGCTCGAAGAGGGAGTCCCCGACAGCGAGTTGCTTGCCGAGCTTCCAGTCGCCGCGATCACCCTCGGTGTGTGCGAACGGCTCGCCGTCGATCAGCGGCTGCGTCTCGCTGTAGACGGTGACCTTGCAGGTGCCCTCGGCGGCGACGCGCAGCGTCATCGCGTGTTCGGGGAGGGTGGGGTCCTCGACCCGGATGTTCATGTTCTGCCCGCTGCCGATCTCGACGCGGCCGACACCCATGCGGTGCACCGCGCCGGCGGCCGGCCCGCCGACGACGCGCAGCTCGACGATGCCCTGGGGCTCGCCGGGCCAGCAGCCGCTGGGGTTGTGCAGGCTGATGACGGTGCCCTCACGCAGCGGGGACTGGGCGAGGGTGAGGGAGGGATCGACGTACTCACCGTTGACGAAGAGGTGCGCCGCGCCGACCACGTCCCCGGGCATGCCCTGCCCGGCCATCGCGACCGGCTGGCTGAACCGGCTCCCGACCAGACGCGTGAACTCGGGCGCCAGGTCGCCGATCTGCGTCTCGGGGGCGGCATCGATCACGGTGTCGGCACTCAGACCCCCGACTGGGTCGACGACTGTCAGCGTCAGGCGCACGCTGTTCCTCCCGTTGTGACACAGCAAAGTGCTTCGCTGGACATGACCATAATCGCATCTTGCGTGGGTGTGACAACGGGTGCTGGGAGTTGGTGCAACCGCAACGCGACCGACGGCGTCCTACGTTCCGCCGAGGCGCTCGGGCGCCCTCTTGACCGGGGGTACCGCCCTGTGCGTCACGGACGTAGTCTGAGTGCGCGTGGCACCTGTGCCGGTTCACGAGGGCCACGCGACACACCGGTATCCAGCGGAGGGACCGGCCCTCCGCCCCACATCAGAAGGGGGATTCGTCATGGCCGATATCAATGTGACATATGACGACATGCGGGAGGCGGGCGACCGGCTCGTCTCCGAGTACGAGACCATGGACGCCAAGCTCGAAGAGCTTCAGGGCTACATCGATGGTCTGGTGGCGGACGGCTATGTGACGTCGCGGTCGTCGCGTGCCTTCGACGAGTCCTACCGGGAGTTCACCCAGGGTGCCAAGAAGGTGCTTGAGGGTCTCCAGGGCATGGGCCAGTTCCTGAGGACCGCGGCCGACACGATGGAGGAGACCGACACCGGTCTCGAAAGCGCCATCCGCGGCGGCTGACACAGCCCCGTCCCCCGCAGGGCGGTGCCCGACCACGTACCCCGTGGTCCTGGGCGCCGCCCTGCGGCCGTTGTGAACATGTGCGAATCCGGCGAAGATTTTGAGTGCGCCCGGTCAGCCCTTGAGATGCCCGACGAAGGCTTCCCACGCCCGCGCCGGGACAACGAGCCGCCCGCCCCACCCCGGCCGGCCTGGAGCAGGCGGTGCTGATCGTGGCCCGCCAGGACCTGGCCGCCGTCGCATCCGCCTCCCTCCCCTGGCGGCACCGGACGAACTCACCTCCTACGTCTGCGTCCTGAAGCGGAGCCTGGGCAAGTGCTCCAGCTCTTCGCCGAGATCGGAGCCAACGACCGATGACCACCCGAGCCGGCATCCTGGCCCCGATCGACATCGACGCCTCAACGGTGCGCCCCGACGACAAACTCCTCATCGGCGGCCAGGTCTTCACGGTCCGAGCCCTGACCCCCTCCACGGCGGCGGCAGCCGCCTGGACTTCACCACCGGCGAGTCCCTGACCCTCCGCCGCACAACAGTCCTCCGGGCCACCCGCCTGATCTCCCCCGGACTCCCCACCCGCACCAGGAAATGAACAGCCGCCGCACCCACCTCACCGCGACAGCCCGTGTCTCCGGTCAGACGGACTGCCATCGTCCTCTCCCCCGAGTACGACGAGCCGTTCGTCGTTGCGACTTAGCGTGACGCCGTCCATGTGCGTTTGATCTCGGCCCAGCGGGCGGCCTGTTCGGGTGTGAGACGGCCGCGCAGTTCGGCCAGCTTCAGCAGGTTCGCCTCCGCGCCCGTCGTCAGTGTCTGGGCCTCGGCCAGGTAGTGGTCATCGATGACGGCCTCCAGCTCCGCGTCGTCCATCACCGGCACGATCCGTTCCGCCAGCTTGTTGGTGTTGCGGTACGAGCCCTGGAGGCGGAACGGCGGCTCGGTGCGGGTCACGTCATCCTGGCCGGCCGAGGCGATGTAAGCCGCGTTCACCTTCAACGTGGTGCGCTGGACATGCAACAGCTTCCGCAACACGCTCAGGATCTGGTCCCGTTCGGCGGGCGTGTAGGGGTGGCTCAGCCGTTCGGCCGAGGCCGTCCCGTCGCCGCGCGCCAAGCGGACCAGCAGGTCGATGTCGTCGCGTTCGCGGGCCGCGAGCGGAGCGAGCACGGGGTTGGCGGTGAGCGCGTTCTCGATGTGGCTGAGGGCGAACAGGTCCTCGCGGCCGGTCAGTACGTCCCCCAGGTTCCACACGTCGGCGCGGTTGGCGAGCATGTCGGGCAGGCGGAAACGGGAGCCGGACTCGGTGAACGGGTTGCCCGCCATCGAGACCGCGAAGCGCTTGCCGCGCAGGTCGTGGGCGCGCACGCCGTCCACCCGCCGCTGCGCGTCACACAGCGGGATGAAGCGCTGGAGCAACTCGGGCGACGTGTGCTGGATGTCGTCCACATGGAGCAGGACGTTGTTGCCCATCTCCAGCGCGAAGTTGATCTTCTCGACCTCACGGCGGGCCGCGCCGTCGGGGGCGGCGGCCGGGTCCAGGGAGGTCGTGCCGTGGCCGAGGGCGGGGCCGTCGACCGTGACCAGCACCAGACCGAGGCGCGCCGCGACGTACTCGACCAGCGTCGTCTTGCCATAGCCGGGCGGGGAGAGCAGGAGCAGCAGGCCCTGGCTGTCGGTGCGGCGGGTGTCCCCGGCGGTGCCGATCTGCTTGGCCAGGTTGTCCCCGATCAGCGGCAGGTACACCTCGTCCAGCAGCCGGTTGCGGACGAACGCGGGCATGACGCGCGGCCGGTGGGCGGTCAGCCGCAGCCGGTCGCGCTCGGCGTCGAGGAGCGCGTTGCGGCGGCGGACGTAACGGCGGTGGGCCGGTACGCGGTTCAGCCGGAAGTCCGTGGTGCGGGTCAGGAACTCATCCAGCCGGACCGTCAGTTCGCCGCCGCTGATCCTCGGGTGGCTGCCGAGCAGGCCACGGGCCGTGGCGGCGATCGGGGCGTCGACCGTCCGGTGCTCGACGGCGTCGGCGCACAACTCGACGGCCGCCGCCTCGGGCAGGTCGGTGGTGTCGCGGCCGGTGGCCTCGGCGAACGCGCCCAGCCAGGCGGTGACGAGCTGCCGCCGGGCGGCCGGGTCGGCGGCGAGCGCGGTCAGCTCCTGGGCCAGCTCCTTCCGCCCGGTGGCGCCGAGGGCCGCCCGGAAGTCGTCCAGCAGCGACCGGGCCGTGGCGCTGACGACGAACGCCGGTCCGCCGATGGCCAGTTCCTCGAAGAGATACGCACCCGACGCGGCGGACACCTCCGTCACACTCGACGCGGCGGACGCCCCCGGCCCCAGATACGCGGCAACGGCGGAAGCGAGCTCCGCCGTCAGCGCGGGAATCGCGGCCGGGGTGCCGCCGAACGTCGCACGGGCGCGGGCCAGCGACTGGGCGCGCAACGCCCAGGCGCGGCGCGCCGGTTCGTCGCAGCCGAGGGCCCAGAAGAGCTGGGCGGCGGCCCGCGCGTCCGGCGGGTGGCGCAGCAGGTCCGCGCCCTCCCGCAGCCGCAGCAGCACGGTCAGGATCTCCACCGCGTCATGGTCGTGGACGCCCCGGTCGTAGCCCTCGTCGTAGGCCGACTCGGCGGCCCGCCGGACCAGTTCGACAGCGTCCCCGGAAACGGGGGCCGAGGCGAAGACGGTCGCCGCCAGGTGCTCCGACCGGTAGACCTCGGGCGACTCCGAGACCAGCGGCTGGTCCCAGAAGCCGCGCGCGGCGGCCAGCTCCGGATCGGCCACCGGCGCCCGGTAGTCGGTGCCGGTGACAGCGAACGCCAGCCCGTCGCCGTGCGGCACCAGCGTCAGGTCGATGGGCTGGGTGGTGACGGAGAAACGGTGACGGCCGAGCCGGACCGTGCCGTCCGCGCCGTACAGGTCGGCCCGGTCGCGCAGCGCGCGGCCCGCCTCCTGCCGGGCGGCCTTCAGCCGCCCGTCCAGCTCGTCGGCGCGGACCGTCTCGCCGATACCGCGCAGTTCGCCCGCGGTGGTACGGACGCGGGCGACGAGCGGGTCGGCGGCGAAGTAGGCGTTGACCTCGTCCAGGGTGTCCAGCGCGGTGGCCCGGCGGACGACCGTGGTCAGCACCCGGTCGGCGGAGTCGGCCAACCGCTGTGCGTGGCGGGCGCGTTCGTCGAGCTGCGCCTGCTTGCGGGCGGCGAAGGTTTCGTAGATCTCGTCGCGCTGCCGGGTGAGCTGTTCGAGGTAGTCATCGAACATGCCGAAGCGGGCGGTCAGATTCTCCGCCTGGAGCAGCAGCCGGCCGAGGTGCTCGTCGCACTCCTCCGGAGTGCGGGCGGCGGCGAGCGCGGCGATGACGGCTTGGCCCAACAGCGCGTACTCGGCGGCGAACTCGGCGCGCCCCTCGCTCTCCAGCAGCTCACGGCGGCGGCCGTCGAGGACGGCGCGGGCACGGTTGACCGCGCTCATCACCTCGCCGATCCGGGTCAGCAGCTCGGTGCGGACGGTGGCGTCCCCGATGTCGAGCCCGCCGATGACGTCGGTCACCGTCCGCAGCGCGTCGGCCTGTTCATGGATCTCGGCGGCCAACGGCTCGGCGTGGCCGGTGGTCTCGACCTCGGCGGCGCGCTCGGTGAGGCGGGTGACAGCGGCGTGGCTGTCGTCGAAGGCGTCGGCCCCGGACAGGAACGTGACCGCCCGGCGGCCGGTCGCGGCCAGGGATTCGGCCAGCCTCGCCGCGATCCCGTCGATCGCCGCGAGGTCGGCGTACCGCAGCTCCCGCAGGGACTCCACCGAGCCCTGGGCGCGGCGCAGTTCGGTGAGGAGGGCCACCCACTGGGCGGCGCTCCTCGGCGCCTCGCCGCGGGCCCGCCGCAGCAGGGCGGTGACCTCCGTCCCGGCCTCGGTGACGGCGGTCCGCGTCTGCCGCCGGAGCTGGCGGACGCGCTCGTACTCCGCGATGACCTGGGCGGCGGTGGCGCGCAGCGTCGCCACGGGCTCGTGCAACGCGGCGAATCCGTCCAGCGCCAGCCAGTGGTACTGGTCGGTGAGCCGGTCGCAGGCGGCGACGACCGCTTCGAAGACGGCGGTGTCGGGGGCGAGTTCGGTGGCGAGGCGGGCGACGGTCAGCGCGTCCGAGATGCCGCGCACCAGCTCGGCGTTGCCGACGCGGGCCAGCGGCCCCTCGCCCGGCGGCCGGGCGGCGGCGTGCGCCTCGGAGACGAACGGCGTGCGCCACAGCTGCACCGCGTGCACGCGGCCCGGCTCGGGGGCGTCGGCGCGGCACAGGGCCATGGTGCCGTCGTCCAACAGCGCGAAGCCGTGGGCGGTGAGCGGGGCGGCGATCTCCTTGCGGATGAGGTTGTAGGGCAGCAGCAGCGCGCGGTTGGTGGCCGGGTCGCGGAAGACGTACAGCACGTCCTCGCCGTTGGGCGAACGGACCGCCGCGTCGAACGTCAGCCCGCGTGTGTCGGTGTCGAAGGTCCGGGCCGCGGCGCCGGTGGGCGCGGCGGCGAGGTAGTACCCGCCAGGGAAGACGAGACCCTGGTCGTCGGGGAGCGCCCGGCACGCCTGGCCGATGCCGTCGAGGCGGACGACCTCCCTGGTACGGGTGTTGTGGACGAGGTAGCGGTGGGCCGTCTCGTTGTACGGCAGGACGCGCAGCAGCACCAGCGGGCCGACGCGGGCGGTGGAGACCTGCGCGTCGGCCAGCGACTGGAGCGGATCGTCCACCGGCTCGCGGTACGCGACGGCCGCCTCGTCCTCCCCGGCGGTGACGGTGAGTTCACCCCCGACCGTGGAGACGGTCAGCCCGCCCCCGGCCGGCCCGCCCCCCGGCAGCCCGCCGCCGATCGCGATGTGCGGACGCGGCCCGTCCGCGACGTGCTGCTCGCGGCTCGTCGGCGTCCAGGCGAAGTCATGGGCGGCGGCGGGGACATCGTCGCGTTCGCCCTTGGCGTCGAGATACTCGGGCCGACCGTCCGGGCGCAGCCGCCAGCGCAGCACGCGGGTGTCGGTCGCCGCCTCGCCGGTCTGGAACACGGCGAGCAGCAGCGAGCCGACGGTGCGCAGGCGGCGCAGGCGCGCGCCCCGGTAGTAGCGGTACAGCTCCTCGACATCGCGTTGGAACGCGGGGTCGTCCAGCAGCCCCGGCACCGCGTCGGGCGGCGCCGGAGCGAGGGATCCCTCGCCCGAGGTGCGGTGGAGGGTGAGGGTGTCGCGGCCGGCGGGCACGTGGTGCCCGAACAGCAGCAGCCCGCCGACCTGCGCCACATCGCGCGGCAGGGCCGGGAGTTCGGTACGCACCCGGTCCGTCGCGACGAGTTCGAGCCCGGAGCCGCCGAACGTCTCGGTGCGGCGCTCGTTCAACGTCCGGGCGCGTCCCGCGAGTCCGGCGGCGGCGGCCGTCATGCGGTCGCGCAGCACCTCATAGCTGCCGGAGTCCATGTCCATCCCGTCGGCCCCGGTCACTTGCCGAGCGGCACGGACGGCACGGCCGGTCCCGAAGTCCCGCCCCCCGTGGAGCCGTTGAGCCGAATGTCGGCCAGCCCCTGCGCCCGCACGGTCTCCAGCAGACCGCCCAGCGCGCCGGAACGGTCGCCGCCGTGGCTGATGAGCGCGGTCAGCAGCCCGGCAAGGGTGAGGTCGCGCACCCCGCCCGCGCCCAGCCCGGCGAGCATCGCGCCGAGGTCACGGGTGAACGTGGAGCCGTCCTTGTCCAGCCAGGGCCCGGCCATCGTCCGCACGTGCTCGGAGTGTTCGACGAAGGCGTCCACGCCCTTGCCCGCCGAGATGGCGCCGATCAGCCGGTCGAAGAAGACGGAGTCCCCGCCGACGATGTCGATCTTCGCGTTCTCCAGCCCCGCGCTGACGACGGCGGCCTGGGCCTCCGCGATCTGCCGCCGCACGTCGATGCCGGCGATCCGGATCTCCTTCTCCGCCTCCAGACGCAGCCGGTACTCCTCGTGGTCGCGGCTGGCGGCGTCGAGGACGGCCATCGCACCGGCCTTGTCCCGGATGCCGACGGCCTCGGCGACCATCTTCTCGCGCAGCGCCTCGGCCTCCGCCAGGCCCATCTCCTTGGCGGCCTCGGCCTCCGCGTGCCTGGTCCGGGCGATGGCGTCGGCCATTCGCTCCTGCACCTCGGCCTGGGCGAGCCCCTCGGCGGCGACATCCGCGCGCCTGCCCTCCGCGAGGCGGATGGCGGCCTGGGCGTCGAGGTCGGCGGCCTTGCGGCGGGCCTCGGCCATGGTCAGGGTCTCGCGGGCGCGGTGTTCGGCGGCCTGCTCGGCGGCCTCGGCGGCCTTGATGTCCTTGACCAGGCGCTCCTGTGCCTCGGCCTCGGCGTGGATGACGAGGGACTGCCGGTCGCGTTCGGCCTCCTCGACGGCGCGCAGCCTCTTGATGTCCTCCTCCTGCTGCGCGACGGTCTTCTCGACGGCGATCCGCTCCCGGATGACGTCCGCGATCTCCCGCTTCTCGCCCTCCAGTTCCTTGTCCTTGGCGATGCGCCGCAGCTCGGTGTCACGCTCGCGGGCGATGACCTCCAGCAGCCGGTCCTTCTCGATCCGCTCGTTCTCGATGGCGACGACCCGGTCCCGGTTGAGCCGGGCGACGACGATCTCGCGCTCGCGGTTCTCGTTCTGGACGCCGAGCTGCTCCTCGGTCTTGATGGCGGCGGTCTCCGAACGCAGCCGCTCCTCGGCCTGGATGCGGGCGGTCTCGGCCTCCTCGCGGGCACGGGTGGTCTCGATCTCGCGCCGCTGCTTGATCTCGGCGTCGGCCTGGCGTCGTTCGAGTTCGAGGACGGCTTCCCGGGCGTCGACGTTCTGCCGGGTGATCTCCTTCTCCTCGTTGCGCCGGAAGTCGTTGGTGAGGACGTTCTGGGCGGCGGTCAGCTCGGTGATCTTGCGGATGCCCTGGGCGTCGAGGATGTTGTTCTTGTCGAGGGCGCTGAGCGGGGTCTGTTCCAGGTAGTCGATCGCCGCGTCCTCCAGGCTGTAGCCGTTGAGATCGGTGCCGATGACGGCGATGATCCGGTCGCGGAACTCCTCGCGCTTGGTGTAGAGGTCGGCGAAGTCGAGCTGCTTGCCGACGGTCTTGAGCGCCTCGGAGAACTTGGCGTTGAACAGCTCCTGGAGCGTGGCCCGGTCGCTGGCGCGCTCGGTGCCGATGGCCTGGGCGACCTTGATGACGTCGGAGACCGTCTTGTTGACCCGGACGAAGAACGAGATCCGGATGTCCGCCCGGATGTTGTCCCGGCAGATCAGCCCCTCCCGCCCGGTGCGGCCGATCTCGATCGCCTTCACGGAGATGTCCATCACCTCCGCCTTGTGCAGCACGGGCAGCACGACGGCGCCGGTGAAGGTGACGTCCACCCTGCGCACCTTCGAGACGATCAGCGCCTTGCCCTGCTCCACCTTGCGGAAGAGCCGGCTGAGAATGAACACGACGGCCAGGGCGATGATCAGCAGCGAGGCGATGAGCACCCCGAGGCTTGTGCCGATGGTCTGCATGGTGAAAAGAGGCCCCCCTCGTGAAGCCGTGATTCCCGTCCCGTGAAGGACGTGTCAGGCCGGTGTCCGGTTCTCCTCGGGCCCCAACTCCCCTGATCCGCCGAGGTCGTAGGGGGCCACCCAGAAGAACTCGCGGTCCGCCTCGTAGCCGAAGATGAGCGCGCGGCGCCCCGAGGTCAGCTCGGCGGCCTCCGGTCCCTCGGCCCGCACCTGGATGATCGAGGTGCCGCCGTCGTCCGCCGCGACCTCGGCCTGGCCGAAGCCGGCGGTGACGCGGCCGGTGCGGATGACGCAGACCCGGCCCACGAAGTCCTCGTGGTAGATGCCGTGTTCGGCGGGGAACGTGCGGCGCAGCGGCAGCACCAGCAGGCGGGCGCCGGCCCAGCCGGCGAACAGCGCGGCGGGCAGGGTCAGCGCCCGCCGCCATCCGGCGTCGAGCAGCTCGGTCCCGGCCATGGCGGTGAACCAGCCCAGCGCGATGATCAGCGAGACGGGCACGGCGGCCGGGACCCCGCCGAGGCCGAGCAGCGCGAGCCCGCCGGCGAAGCCGCCCGGCGCCTCCGGCCCGGCGGCGGCCTCCGCGACGCCCGTTCCGACCCCGAAGAGGACGGCGAAGATCCAGTACGCCAGGACGACGCCGAGCGGAAACGTGAAGACAACAGCCGGGAACTGCAAGGCGGTCGAGCAGAAGTCGCCCATGTTCCACCCCCTCGCGACCACACCCGTCATCTTTATACGTCAGCGGCGCCACGGCCCGGTAGCCCCACGGAATCGGCAGGGGCACGTCAGGTGCGCGTTAGGGTGTCTCACCGACCACACGAACCAGCAGAACGGAACGACGTGGCGACGCCCCTCTTCAGACCCCGGCGCCGGTGGGTCATGGACACCCACCCGGCCCGCATGGTGGCCCTCGCCTTCGGCGTCACCGTCGTCATCGGCACCACCCTGCTCGCCCTGCCCGTCGCCGCGCAGGACGGCACCGCGCCGCCGCTGCTGACGGCGCTGTTCACGGCGACCTCGGCGGCGTGCGTGACCGGGCTGGCGGTGGTCGACACCGGCGGGTACTGGAGCGGCTTCGGCGAGGGCGTGATCCTGGTGCTGATCCAGGCCGGCGGCTTCGGGATCATGACCCTGGCCTCGCTGCTGGCGCTGCTGATCGCGGGCAAGCTGCGGCTGCGGATGACGCTGCACGCGCAGGCCGAGACGAAGATCGGCATCGGGGATGTCCGCCAGGTGCTGCTGCGGGTCGGGACCATCACCGTGGTCGTGGAGTCGGTCACGGCGCTGATCCTCACGCTCCGCTTCCACTTCGGGCACGGGGACCCGTTCGGCCGGTCCGTCTACCACGGGATCTTCCACTCGGTCGCGGCGTTCAACAACGCGGGCTTCGGACTGCGCGCGGACAACCTGGTGCACTACGCCGAGGATCCGTGGGTGCTGCTGCCGGTGGCGTTCGCCGTGATCATGGGCGGGCTCGGGTTCCCGGTGATCATCGAGCTGCTGCGGCACCGTGCGCGGCGCCGGGCCAGCGGGCGGCGCAACTGGTCCCTGCACCTGAAGCTCACCGTGCTGATGACGGCGGTGCTGCTGGTCGCGGGCACGCTGCTCACGCTGGGCCTGGAGTGGGGCAACCGGGGCACGCTGGGGCCGCTGGCCGTGGACGACAAGGTGGTCGGGGCGTTCTTCCACTCCACGGTGAGCCGTACCGCCGGGTTCAACGCGACCGACATCGCGGCGATGGAACCGGCGACGCTGCTGGGGACCTCGGTGCTGATGTTCATCGGCGGCGGCAGCGCGGGCACGGCCGGCGGCATCAAGGTGACCACGTTCGCGGTGCTGGGCGCGGCGATCATCGCGGAGGTGCGCGGCGAGCCCACCTCCGGCGCCTTCCGGCGCAAGCTCGCCCCGCACGTGCTGCGGCAGGCGCTGACGATCGCGCTGCTCGGCGTGGGGGTGGTGATCGTCTCGACGCTGGCCCTGCTGACGCTGGTGGACGCGTCGACGGACGCGGTGCTGTTCGAGGCGGTGTCAGCGTTCGGCACGGTGGGACTGACCGCCGGGCTGACGCCGACCCTGCCCGGCGGCGCGCAACTGATCATCATCGCTCTGATGTTCATCGGGCGTGTCGGGCCGATCACCATGGTCTCGGCCCTCGCCCTGCGGGAACGGAAACGGCGCTACCAGCATCCGGAAGAACGTCCGATCATCGGTTAGGCACACCACACAGTCGGGACGACCATGAGCAACTACCTGCACTCGATCCGCCGCCGCCGCGACAAACGGCTCGCCCAGACCTACGCCCAGCGCGACAGCGGCGACCAGCGGATCGCCGTCATCGGTTTGGGCCGCTTCGGCAGCTCCCTGGCCGAGGAGCTGATGCGCCGGGGCTGGGAGGTGCTGGGCGTGGACGAGGACGAGCGGATCGTGCAGCAGCACGCCGACGCCCTCACCCACGCGGCGGTGGCCGACTGCACCGACAACGAGGTGGTGCGGCAGCTCGGCGTGCACGAGTTCCCCAGCGCGGTCGTCGCCATCGGCACGGACATCGAGGCGAGCATCCTCGTCACCTCCAACCTGCTGGAGGACGGCGTGCCGAACATCTGGGCCAAGGCGATCAGCCGCCAGCACGGCAAGATCCTGGAACGGCTCGGCGCCCACCACGTCGTCCTCCCGGAGCACGAGATGGGCGAGCGCGTCGCCCACCTGGTCACCGGCCGGATGCTGGACTTCATCGAGTTCGACGACGATTTCGCCCTGGCCAAGACGGTGGCCCCGGACGTCGCGACCGGCGTCCCGCTCGGCGTCAGCGCGGTCCGGACGAAGCACGGCGTGACCGTCGTCGGCATCAAGCGGCCGGGGCAGGACTTCACCCACGCCACCGCCGAGACGGTCGTGGAGCCCGGCGATGTGATCATCATCACCGGGAAGACACAGGCCGTGGAGGCGTTCACCGACCTCGGGTGAACGTCCCCGCGTGCGCGGCGCCGGGTGAACGGTTCCCCGCGTGCGCGGTCCCGGGTGAACGTCCCCGCGTGCGCGGCCCCGGGTGAACGGTTCCCCGGGTGAACGTCCCCACGTGCGCGGCCCCGGGTGAACGTCCCCACGTGCGCGGCCCCGGGTGAACGTCCCCACGTGCGCGGCCCCGGGTGAACGTCCCCACGTGCGCGGCCCCGGGTGAACGTCCCCACGTGCGCGGCCCCGGGTGAACGTCCCCACGTGCGCGACCTCGGGTGAACGTCCCCGCGCGCGGCCCCCCGCGCGCGGCCCCACGTGCGCGGCCCCCGGGGTGAACGGCCCCCAGGTGACCCGGCGGGCGACCCGGGGTACGGTGTGAAGGCGGCGTCACCATCCCCTCCCCGACGCCGAAGGTGCGCCGGGAAGTCTGGTCGGCAACGGAACGAATCCGTCCGCTCCCGACGAAAGGCCGCCTCCCATGACGCCGCGACACAGCGCCGGGCCCCCGTTCCGCCTCACGCGGGACCCGAGGGCCGAGGAGGAGCGCAGCCGCCGCTCGGTGGCGGAGTTCCTGCGGCTGGAGACCACCGGCGGGATGCTCCTGCTGGCCGCGGCGGCACTCGCGCTGGTGCTCGCCAACTCCCCGATCGGTGACACCTACTTCGACCTGCGCGACCACCACCTCGACATTCCCGCGCTCGGCCTGGAGCTGTCGGTCGGCCACTGGGCCTCGGACGGCCTGCTCGCCGTCTTCTTCTTCATCGCGGGCATCGAGCTGAAACGGGAGCTGGTCGTCGGCGAGCTGCGCCGCCCGGCCGCCGCCGTGCTGCCGGTCGTCGCCGCCCTGGGCGGCATGATCACACCCGCCCTGGTCTACGTGGCGGTCGCCACCGCCGGCGGCGGGGACCTGACGGGCTGGGCGGTGCCGATGGCCACCGACATCGCCTTCGCGCTCGGCGTGCTGGCCGTCGCCGGCCGCCACCTGCCCTCGGCGCTGCGCACGTTCCTGCTCACCCTCGCCATCGTGGACGACCTGATCGCCATCGTGGTCATCGCCATCTTCTTCACCACGGACCTCGACCTGTGGGCGCTGCTCGGCGCCGTGGCCGGGTTCGTCGTCTTCGCGATCCTGCACCGGCGGAACGTGGGCGGCTGGTACGTCTACGTCCCGCTCGCGGTGGCGATCTGGGTGCTGATGTACAACAGCGGCGTGCACGCGACCGTCGCGGGCGTGGTGCTCGGCATGCTGCTGCGGAGCACGGCGGGGCCGCTGGAGAAGGAGTCCCCGGCCGAACGGGTCGAGCACGTCGTGCACCCGTTCTCCGCCGGGATCGCCGTGCCGGTGTTCGCCCTGTTCGCCGCCGGCGTGCGGGTCTCGGCGGGCACCTTCGGGGACATGGTCCGCGAGCCGGAGGCACTGGGCGTGACACTGGGACTGATCGCCGGGAAGATGATCGGCGTCCTCGGCGCCACCTACCTGGCCGCCCGCTTCACGGGGGCCCGGCTGCACCCGTCCCTGACCTGGCCGGACGTGGCCGCGGGCGCGATGCTCGCGGGCATCGGCTTCACCGTGTCGCTGCTGATCGCGGAGCTGGCCTTCGCCGAGGCGCCGCACCTGGAGGAGCACGTCAAGGTCGCCGTGCTGGTCGGCTCGGTGCTCTCGGCGCTGCTGGCGAGCCTGCTGCTGGTCGTGCGCGGCCGGACCCACCGGCGGACGGCGGCTCAGGACCCGGGCAGCAGCGTCCGCGCGTAGCTCTCCAACGACCGCTGGTAGCGCGGCAGATGGGGCACAAGCGCGCCGAGCGCCACCGCGACGGCCTCCCGCTCCCGGCCGGCGTCGACCAGGGCCAGCGCGAGGAACGCCCGGACGGCGTCGTCCAGTTGATCCGATCCGGTGGACAGCTCGGCGGACAGCAGCTCGACGCTCTCCGCCGCCCGCCCCGCGTCCCGCAGCGAGCCGGCCAGCGCGATCACCGCGCGCCGCCGCCGTTCACCGGTCAGCCCTTGGTCGAGCGCCCGCCGGAACAGCGGCTCGGCGCGGCCGGGCCGGCCGGTCGCGTCCAGCGCGGCGGCGCGCTCGAAGAGTCCCACGGGGCTGTCCGGCGGCAGCTCGGCGGTGAGCTTCTCGATCGTCGCCACGAACTCCGCCGCGGACGCCGCCCCGCCGTGCCGGTCGTTGGACGCCCAGGCGTTGGCCAGCCGCCGCTCCCACTCAGCTCCGCTCACCGGCTCACCCTCGCACCCGTTCACCGCCGCGGCCGAGGTGCCGACCTTGAAGGCGAGCCACACGGTCTTGCCGACCGGGTGCTCCGTGAAGCCGTAGGCGTCGGCCAGCTCGGCTATGAGCGACAGCCCGCGCCCGCCGTCACCGTCCGGGCGGAAGGCCCGGGGCACGGGCCGGCCGGA
This sequence comes from Streptomyces sp. NBC_01803, assembly GCF_035917415.1. NCBI lineage: Bacteria > Bacillati > Actinomycetota > Actinomycetes > Kitasatosporales > Streptomycetaceae > Streptomyces > Streptomyces sp. NBC_01803. Next base: position 4,175,653 of record NZ_CP109073.1, on the reverse strand, counting down.
GCCGGTGTCCTGGACCGCGATCCGTAACCAGTCCGCGTCCGCTTCGAGCCGCACGCCGAACTCCCGTCCCGTGGGGGCGCCGTGCAGCAGCGCGTTGGTCGCCAGCTCGGACACGCACAGCCGGGCGTCGTCGCGCCGGTCGGCCAGCCCCCACTCGGCGAGCGTGGCCGCGGCGAAATCCCGCGCGGCGCGAACGGACGTGAGGTCCTGGGGGAACCACCGTTGCCGTGAACGGGACCGTGACAGGGACACGGTGCATCACCGCCTTGCCGAAGGGTGTTTACCCGCGTAGAAACCGTACCGCTCTTCGCGAAAGGCAACAAGGGGCGGACGACGGAGTTGATACGAAGAGCGGGTCGCCTACGGTGTATGAGGCAGAGACGCACCAGCGTGCCAGCCATGCGGGAGGACGCCGTGAGCAGCAGCGATTGGGTCAACACCTCCGCGCCGTACCTGACTCCCCGGGAGGAGGGCGGGCGCGACGCCTGGAGCGAGGAGACAGCGGCGCGCGGACGGCGCGGACGACAGCGCGTCGTGCATGCCGGGGAGATCCCGGCGCCGCCGGATGTCGCCGCGCTGCTGGACACCGCCGGAGGGCAGCCGGTCGTCGTGCGCCGCCGGATCATGTATCTGGACGACTTGCCCTGGGAATTGACGGATACGTACTATCCGGCGCACATCGCCGTCGGCACCCGCCTGGCCGGCACGGCGAGGATTCCCGGCGGCGCCGTGACGCTGCTCGCCGCACTCGGCCACGTGGGCGCTCTGGTGCGCGAGGACGTGACGGCCGGGATGCCGAGCGAGGAGGAACGCGGGCTGCTGCGCGCCGGCCCGGGAGAGCCGGCGTTACGGCTGACGCGGCTCACGCTGGACGGCGCGGGGGTCCCGATCCAGGTGGACAAGATGACCATGCCCGCGGGGCGCCAGCGGCTTCGTTACGAACTCCGGATTGGATGACCTTGCCCAGGACAACCCCACGCGTCGAGGCGGACGCCGCCGACCCCCGCTCGCTGCACGAGCGCATCGCCGCCGACCTGCGCGACGAGATCATGAGCGGGGACCTGGCCCCGGGCGCCAACCTGCCCTCCACCGCCCAGTTGACCAGCCGCTTCGGCGCGTCGAACGCGACGGTACAGAAGGCCCTCGCGCTGCTGAAGGAGGAGCGCCTGGTCGTCGGCCGGGCCGGCGCGGGCGTCACCGTGCGCGAGCACCGGCAGCGCACCATGCGACCCGCCGCGTACATGGCCCCGGTGGCGACCGGGGAGCCGTACCGCTGGCTGGCCGAGGCGGAGAAGCTGGGTCTGCGGGCGACCGGCGAGCTGCTGGAGGTGCGCGAGACGACACCGCCCGCGGACGCGGCGGCGGCCCTGCGGCTCCCGGCGGGCGGCCGGGCGCTGCTGCGCAGCCAGGTGCTGCTGCTGGACGAGGAGCCGGTCGAACTGGTCAAGTCCTACTACCCGTTGGAGATCGTGCGGGACACCGCGCTGACGGAGCACCGGAGAATCAGGGGCGGCACCCCGACGCTGCTGGCCGAGCTCGGCTATCCGCCCCGGCTGAGCGTGGACCGGGTCTCGGCCCGGATTCCGACCCAGGAGCAGTACGCGCTGCTGCGCCTGCCGGGCGAGCTGCCGGTGCTGCGGACGCTGCGCGTGGTCTACAGCGACGGCGATGTCGCGATCGAGGCGTCGATCCTGGCGAAGGCGGGTCATCTCTACGAGCTGCGCTACGACTTCGGCCCATCGTCACCTCGGGGCGGAGACATCCCGTAGCGCCTGGGTGGCCGTCCGTACGAGCTCGGGTGGCAGATCGGCGAAGAGCTTCTCGTGAGCGGCCGAGTTCGCCCTGACGGCGGCCTCGGCCAACCGTCTTCCCTCGGCGGTGAGCCGGATGCGGGTGCCGCGCCCGTCGGCCGGATCGGCCTCGCGCCGGACGAGAGCGCGCGCGGTGAGGCGGTTGACGATGTTGCTCGTGCCTCCGGTGGAGAGCAGGAGGGCACTGCTCAGCTCGCTCGGCCGCAGCCGGTAGGGCGCGCCGGACCTGCGCAACGCCACCAGCACGTCGAACTCGGCCGGAGTGAGCCCGAATTCCGGCAGCACGCTTCGGGTGGCGGCGGCCAGCTCCCCGGCCAGCACGGTCACCCGCTTGATGAGCTCCGCCGCCGGGCCCAGCACGTCCGGCAATTCGGCCCGCCAGGCCGCGATCAGCTCGTCCACCAGATCCTTCACGTCCGACAGGGTAAGCCACCGGCAATTACCTTTTAGAAAAGCTTTCAAGTGAACTAAGTTGCTCCCGAGGGCCTTCTCCTCCGTGACGCCCCGCTCATCGACACCGAGCCCACCGCCCGCCCGCCCCGGCCACGATCCGCTGATCCGCTGATCGACGCGACCGGCCGGATGGCGCTGCCCGGCTTTGTCGCCCCCCACCGGCACACCACGGCGAGGTCATCTCCGCCGCCTCGAAATCCGTCCCCATGGTGGTCCCGCGCCCATGCGACCGGGAACACCCGGCATTTCTGTCAGGCTTGCCGTGTCGCCGCCGGCCACACCGGGGTGGGGCCCCGGCGCGTGGCCGCCAGGACGTCGTAGTCGTGGCGCGCGATCGCGCGCAGGATCTCCTCGTAGTACGTGATGCCCATCGTCCACACCACCTGGATCCGGAACGGCAGCGCCGGGAGTGCCGCGCGGCACTCCGTCCACAGGGGGTGGGCGCGTTCCGTCTCGAAATGGATCAGGGCGCGCACGGCCGGTGTCGCCCGGGAGCGGCACAGGTCGGCGGGGGTGACGCCGAAACGGTCCAGGTCTTCGCCGGGCAGATAGACGCGGCCCAGCCGACGGGCGTCGTCCCCGGTGTCACGGATGAAGTTGGTCAGTTGCTGGGCCCGCGCGAGCAGCGCGCAGTGCTCCCGCAGGCGGTCGGCGGGGAGGTCCAGGACCCGCAGCAGCCAGTCGGTGAACGGGACGGCCACGTCCGCGACATAGCGTTCCAGGTCGGCGTAGGTGGCGTAGCCCGTCGTGGTGAGGTCGGCGCGCAGCGCGGCCAGCCAGGCCAGATAGCCGGCCGGATCGATGCCGCAGGACCGCATGGTGTGCAGCCAGGCACGGGCGACCGGGTCGGGCGTCTCGCCCCGGGCGACGGCGTCGCGCACCAGCCCGGCCCAGGCGTCGAAATCCGCGCGGCGGACGGCGGTCGGGCCGTCGGTGTCCAAGAGGTCGTCGGGGTGGACGACCGCCTGGACCCACGCCCACAGGTGCGGGCGGCGCTCGCTGGGCACGCAGCCGGCGCCGGCGCCGAACAAGGCGCCCTCCCTGGCCAGCGTCATCTGCCGGCAGTAGGCGTACGAGGCGCGCAGGGCCGGGTCGTCGATGCCGGCCCCGAGCGGTGACCAGCACCCGTCGAACCTCATGCGGACGCGCCGGGCAGCCGACCGTGCGTACGAGTGCGGGCCGCGTAGATCTCGACGGCCCGCCACAGATCGCGTCGGTCGATGTCCGGCCAGAGCGTGTCCAGGAAGACCAGCTCGGCGTAGGTGGCCTGCCAGGGAAAGAAGTTGGAGACGCGCAGCTCGCCGGCGGTGCGGATGAGCAGGTCCACGTCGGGCAGTTCGGGAACGCTGAGGTAGCGGGCGAAGCACTGTTCGTCGATGCTCTCGGCCGCCACGCGCCCGTGGTAGACGTCCTTGGCCAGCGCCGCGGCGGCCTCGGTGATCTCGGAGCGGCCACCGTAGTCCACGCACACGGTCAGGGTGAGAACGGTGTTGTTCCGCGTCCGGTCCTCCAGGCGCCCCAGCGCGTCGGCGACATAGCCGGGAACGCGGGAACGCCGCCCGGCCCACCGCACGCGGACGCCCATCTCCTCCAGCTCGCGCTGGCGCGCCGCCGCCAGCACGCGGCGCGCCAGGGCCGAGAAGATGTGCCGGACCTCGACCTGCGGCCGTCCCCAGTTCTCCGTCGAGAAGGCGTAGAGCGACAGATGCGTCACGCCCGCCTCGATCGCGCCGTGCACGACTTCCCACCCCGAGCGTGCCCCGGCCTCGTGCCCGTCGGTGCGGGGCAGTCCGCGGTCGGTGGCCCAGCGGCCGTTGCCGTCCATGATGATCGCGACGTGCCGGGGCACCCGGTCGGCGGGCAGCCGAGGGGGCCGATCACCGGAGGGGCGCGGACCGGGACGGTGCCCGGGAAGGGCGCGCGACGATGTGACGTCCATGGAAAGGAGACTCCTTTCTGACCGTAGATAACAATTCAGCTTCGCCCTGAATATGCCAGGCGTATCAGGGCGTGAATCGTGGCGCGCGAGGCCGACAGCGGCGCCCGGGGGCGCGTATCGGAAAAGGGCGTCGCCCGCGCCGCCCCGGAAACCGGAAACGCGCTGCCGCGTTCGAGCCATCCGGCGACCGGAGGGAATCCCGGAGGAATCCGGAGGAATCCCGGGCACCTCCGGGAAAACGTGGCCCGGGCGGCACCCTCTCGCATGCCCGGGGCAAAGTGACGCGCCTTCTTCACCCCCGCGATACGTGGCGCCCAGGACGACACCCCCTCCGGCGCCGACCACGCACACCGTACGCACAGGCGTTTGGCCGAAAGCACACGAGCGAAGGCACGGCAAAGGGGGTAATCACCCACTAGGTCCGCACTCTCACGCGCGGGCCAGGGGCCGGGGGCCGTACCACCGTCGACCGGACGTGGGTGCGGGAAGGGGGGAACGGGGTGTTCCGTCATGGCTGCCGTCGACGCGCCCGCAATACCCGCGCGGGCGCCGACGGGAAAATCACTTCTTCACCGTGCGGAGACGTCATCACCGCCGGGAAGAGCCGCTCACGCCGAATCCGGTGACGAGGATGGGTACTCAGGCGTATTGATCCGAGGGCGGGCGCCCGACACCCGGCGCCCGGCATCCGGCATCCGGCATCCGGCATCCGGACGTGCCTTCCCTCATCCCTCCGGTATCACTGTCAAGCCACTTTCACCCGAGGGGATCGCAGAAGATGAGCAGAGACAGAGCGCGGAACATCCTCACCGCGACGGGCACGCCACGTCGCCGCATCATGGCCGCCGCCGCGCTGGCTCCCCTGCTGGCCGGGACGGTGGCGGGCGCGAGCGCGACCACCGCCGGCGCCCAGGACCACGGCCACGCCCACGAGCCGGAGCCGGAGCCGGAGCCGGGCGAGATGATCGAGCCGGTGACGACGACCGAGGCGGACTGGCAGGACGTCCAGGAGATTCTGGGTCGGCCGGGCGACATGCGGCGCCAGATGCTCTGGCACACGCCCTTCCTCCGCGACGACCTGCACGTGGTCTCGCAGGGCATCCGCATCAGCTCGGCACTGGCCCTGGGCACGCACGTGTCCTTCGTCCGCTATGCCGACGGCAGCACGATGCTGATGGGCGATCTGGTGGTCGCCGAGGACGAGCTCCAGCCGGTGACCGACGCGCTGCGCAAGCACGGCGTCGGGCAGACCGCCATCCACAAGCACCTGTTGACGCAGAGCCCCGCCGTCTGGTGGACCCACGTCCACGCCCACGGTCACGACCCGCTGAAGATGGCCCGCGGCCTGCGCGCCGCCATCGACCGCACCACCACCCCGCCGCCGACGCCACCGGGCCGCCCCGACCTCGACCTGGACACCGAGGCCATGGACGCCGCGATGGGCATCAGCGGCGTCCAGGACGACACGGTCTACAAGTACTCGTTCATCCGGAGCGAGACCATGACGGAGGGCCACCTGATCCTCCCGCCCGGCCTCGGCTCCACCACCGCCCTCATCTTCCAGCCCACGGGCCGCGGCCGGGCCGTGCTGAGCGGCGACCTCGCGATGGTCGGCGACGAGGTCCAGGACGCGCTGGTGGCCCTGCGGCGTGGCGGCATCAATCTGGTGACCCTGCACAACCACGGCCTGCGGGACGATCCGCGGCTGTTCTTCTTCCACGTCTGGGCCGTGGGCGACCCGGTCAGGATAGCCGGGACCCTGCGCCGCGCGGTGGCCACGACCAACGTCGAGCCCATCAACTGAGGTGCTGGGAGGCCGTGGCGGGAATCGAACCCGCGTAACTCGCTTTGCAGGCGAGTCCCTGAACCACTCGGGCACACGGCCGTGCGCTTTCGCGTGCTCACGACTCTGCCGCCCCGGCCTCCCGACGGTCAACCGAACCGGGCGAAGCGTAACGAAACCGTCAAGCGCCGTTCTCGGCAGTTCATGAAATCTCGGCCGTACGGGGAAATCGGGAAGCGTGAACGGGGGAAGCGGAGAGGGGGAGGAAGGGCCGGCGGGGCGGGAGACGCCCGCTACGGGCGGATCAGGAGCTGGAGCTCGAACGTATAGCGCGAGGCCCGGTAGAGATGCGAACCGTACTCGACCGCCCGGCCCGTGTCGTCGAACGCGGTGCGCTGCATGCTCAGCAGCGGCGCGCCCTTCGGCTCGGTCAGCAGCTCCGCCTCCTCCCGGGTGGCCGCGCGGGCGCCGATCGACTGGCGGGCGCTGTGCAGGGTGGTGCCGGAGGCGCGCATCAGCCGGTACAGCCCGGTGGATTCGAGCTCGGCGGCGGTCGGCTCCAGCATCCGCAGCGGCAGGAAGTTCCGCAGGTAGGCGATGGGGTCGCTGTGCGTGAGCCGGAGGCGCTCGATGCGGTGCACCTCCGCGCCCTCCGGGACGCCGAGGGCGGCGGCCACCTCGGCGGGGGCCGGGACGACGGAACAGTCCAGGACCCGGGTGGCGGGCCGCTGGCCGGCGGCCTCCAAATCCTCGTAGAGGCTGCTCAGTTCGAGAGGGCGCCGGACCTGGCTGCGCACGACCTGGGTGCCCACGCCCCGGCGGCGCACCAACAGGCCCTTGTCGACCAGCGCCTGGATGGCCTGACGGACCGTCGGGCGGGACAGGCCCAGCCGGCCGGCGAGCTCTATCTCGTTTCCCAGGAGGGTGCCGGGGAGCAACTTGCCGTGTTCGATAGCCGCTTCGAGCTGCTGGGACAACTGGAAGTACAGCGGCACCGGGCTGGTGCGGTCGATGCGAAACGCCACATCCACCGGGTCCTCCTTCCCCACGTTCGGAGCCTACCGCCACCCGGTGACATCCACTGTCAGGACGGGAAGGAAGGGCGATCGATCATCCGCACGGGCACCCGGCGGCCCGTGCGCCGCGCCTCGATCCCGGCCTCGCAGGCGGCGGCGACCGCGTAACCGTCCCAGGCGCCGGGCCCGGTGACGTACCCGCGCCGCGTCGCGTCCACCCACGCCTGCACCTCACGGTCGTAGGCGGCGGCGAACCGGGCGAGGAAGTCGGGCGCGATCGCACCGCCCCACCGCCCGGCGGTATTGGTCATCAGCCCGTGCGCCTCCCCGATCCGCGCGGTGCCGCGCTCGCACACCGCCTCGGCCTGCACCTGGTAGCCGAAGCCACTGTTGACGAAGATCTCCACGTCCACGATCGAGCCCCCGTCGGTCTCGAAGACGACGAACTGCGGGTCACCGAGCCCCGCCGGGGCGTGCGCGCTCGGCACCGGGCGCAGCACCTGGACGGCCGTGATCTCCTGGCCGAGCAGCCAGCGCGCCGCGTCGAACTCGTGCGAGACCGAGTCGTTGATCAGCATCTCGTCCGTGAAGTACCGGTGCACGGACAGGTTCCGGTGCCGGCAGTGCAGCATCAGCGGGCGGCCCAGCTCGCCGCTGTCCAGCAGCACCTTGAGCTGGACGTACTCGGCGTCGTAGCGGCGCATGTAGCCGACCTGTATGCGGCGGTGGCCCAGGCGGAGTTCGGCCTCCAGCACGCGCAGCGCGCTCTCGCTGCCGGTGGTCAGCGGCTTCTCGCACAGCACCGGCAGATCGCGCGCCAACGCGGTGAGCAGCGTCTCCTCGTGGGCGGGTCCCGGGGAGGCGATCAGCACCGCGTCGACGCCGGGCGCGGACATGGCCTCGGCCGGGTCGGTGTAGGCGCCGCAGCCCTCGATCCCGGCGGCCATGTCCTTGGCGCGGCCCTCGTCGATGTCGGCGACGGCGGCCACCCGGGCGCCGCTGATCACCTCGTCGATGCGGCGCACGTGGTCCGCGCCCATCATCCCGGTGCCGATCACGGCCACGCCGAGCCGCGGCCTGGCGTCGTTCGTCATGCGGAACTCCTCAGCTTCATCGGGGGGTTCATGCCCCGCACGCCGCCAGGAAGCGGCGGGTGCGGCGGGCGACGGGCAGCGGCCGGCCGGGTGGGCAGGGGTACATGTCCTGCTCGACGATGGCGAAGAGATCCACGCCCAGCCGCTGCGCGGCGGCCAGGACGGGCGGCAGCGCCGGGACCCCGGCGGGCGGCTCGGTCATCACGCCGCGCCGCACGGCCGGGCCGAACGGCAGCCCCTCGGCGACCACCTCGGCCAGGACCGCCGGGTCCACCTGCTTGAGGTGCAGATAGCCGAGGCGTTCGCCGTAGGTCTCGATGAGCCGGACGCTGTCGCCGCCGCAGTAGGCGTAGTGCCCGGTGTCCAGGCAGAGGCTGACGGCGCCGGGGTCGGTGGCGTCCAGGAAACGGGTCACGCTCGCCTCTCCGTCGATGTGCGTGTCCGCGTGCGGGTGGACGACGATCCGCAGGCCGAACTCCTCGCGCACGCGCCGCCCGAGGCGTTCCATGCCAGCCGTCAGATCCGCGAACGCGGCGGGGCTCAGGCGCTCGTCGTCGGTCCGCTCGCCGGTCACCGGGTCGCGCCAGAACTCGGGGATCACCACCAGGTGCGCGGCGCCCATCGCCCGGGTGAGCGCGGCGACTTCGCGCACGTGCGCCCAGGTGGCGTGCCAGACGGCGGGGCCGCGGTGCAAGGCGGTGAAGACCGTGCCCGCCGAGACGCGCAGGGCCCGGCGGGCCAGCTCGTCGGCGAGCCGGACCGGGTCGGTCGGCAGATATCCGTAGGGGCCGAGCTCTATCCACGGGTATCCGGCCTCGGCGACCTCGTCCAGGAAGCGGTCCCACGGCACCTGCTCCGGGTCGTCCGCGAACCACACACCCCAGGAATCGGGCGCCGAGCCGACCCGGATGCGGTCAAGAGCCTTCGTCACCGTCGTCCTCCCGCGCTTCGTCCGCGCCGCCCGCCCGGGCCAGCTCGTGCTGGAGCGCCGCCAGTTCGGCGCCGCCCGCCATGTGTGTGATCAGCTCCGCCGGCGTCACCGCGTCGCGCGCCGCGCTCAGCTCGACGGCGCCCAGCCGAAGGACGGTGAAGTGGTCGCCGACCAGATGGGCGTGGTGGGGATTGTGCGTGATGAAGACGACGCCCAGGCCACGCTCCCGCGCCGCCGCGATGTACTTCAGCACCACGCCGGACTGCTTGACGCCCAGCGCGGCCGTGGGCTCGTCCAGCACCAGCACGCGGGCGCCGAAGTGCACGGCGCGGGCGATGGCGACGGACTGCCGCTGGCCGCCGGAGAGCGAGCCGACGGGCTGTTCGAGGTCGTCGAGCGCGATCCCCATGCGGCGCAGCTCGGCGTCGGCCGTCCGCTTCATGCGCGCGATGTCCAGCCGCTGGAACGGCCAGGGGCCGCGCGTGAGTTCGGAGCCGAGGAAGAAGTTCCGCCACACCGGCATCAGCGGCACGGTGGCCAGGTCCTGGTAGACGGCGGCGATGCCCCGGTTGAGCGCGGCGCGCGGGCCGGAGAGCCGCACCGGCTCGCCGTCCACGCGGAACTCGCCCTCGTCGTGCCGGTGCAGCCCGGAGATGATCTTGATGAGGGTCGACTTGCCCGCGCCGTTGTCGCCCAGCACGCACGCCACTTCGCCCGCCCGCACGGTGAGATGGACATCGCGCAGTGCCCGGACGGGCCCGTAGCCCTTGCCGACGCCGACCAGCTCGACCAGCGCGGGAGCAGAGGTCTCGGCGATGTCGGGGATATCGGGGTTATCGGTGGTCACGCCCGCTTCACCTCCTCGCGCCCGGCTCCGCGTCCGCGCCGGGCGGCCGTGGCCTGTTTGCGCACGTACAGGTTGAGCAGCGTGGCGAGCAGCAGCACCGCACCGAGGAAGAACATGAACCAGTCGGGGTCCCAGTCCGCGTAGACGATGCCCTGGGAGACCATGCCGAACAGGAACGCCCCCACCACCGGCCCGAAGACCGAGCCGTAGCCGCCGGTCAGCAGGCAGCCGCCGATGACGGCCGCCGCGATGTAGAGCAGCTCGTTGCCGACACCCCCGCCCGACTGGACGGTGTTGAACGCGAAGAGCTGGTGCATGCCGACGAACCAGGCCGTGAAGCCGACCAGCATGAACAGGCTGATCTTGACGAACGTCACCGGCACCCCGACCGCCCGCGCGCTCTCCTGGCCGCCGCCGACGGCGAAGATCCAGTTGCCGTACTTGGTGCGCAGCAGCACCCAGGTGGCCAGGCAGGCGAAGCCGAGCCACCACAGCACGGTGATCCGGATGTCGGTGCCGCCGACCGTGAGGGTGGCCGCGAAGACGTTCTTCGCCTGGTCGAAGCCCTCCATATCACTGATGGAGTCGGTGGCCACGGTTCCCGTGATCGCCTTCGTCAGCGCGAGGTTGAGGCCCTGGAGCATCAGGAAGGTGCCCAGCGTGATCAGGAAGCTGGGCAGCCGGGTCCGCACCAGCAGCACGCCGTTGAACGCGCCGATCGCCAGCGAGAGGAGGAGCGCGACGAGCACGCCCGTCCAGACGTTCAGGGTGAGCTGGAAGGCGATCATGCTGGCGGTCAGGGCCGAGGAGACGACGGCGACACCGGCCGACAGGTCGAACTCGCCGCCGATCATCAGCAGCGCCACGGACAGCCCCATGATGCCGAGCGTGGAGGACTGATAGAGCACGGTGGACAGCGAATCGAGCTGCCGGAAGGTCGGCGCGACCGCGTAGAAGAGCAGATAGACGGCCAACGCACCGATCAGCACGCCCGTTTCGGGGCGGGCGAGCAGGCGCCGCGACCGGGCGGCGGCGGACACGGCGCGGCTCACCTCGTCCCGTTCCTGGCGAACCCGGCGATCTCCTCGATGTTCTCGCGGTCCACGAAGGCCGGGCCGGTCAGCACCGGTTCGACGCCGCCGCCGCTGAAGTTGCCGTTGTTGTGGAAGAGCCACAGGGCGTCGACGGCCAGGTAGCCCTGGAGGTACGGCTGCTGGTCGACGGCGAACTCCATGTCCCCGTCCTCGATCGCCGTGACCAGCTCGGGGTTGAGGTCGAACGTGGCGATCCGCGCGTCGCTGGCCGCGTCGTCCACCGAGCCCACGGCGGCGAGCGCGAACGGGGCGCCCAGCGCGACCACGTAGTCGACCGAGGAGTCCTGCCGCAGCTTGGCCTCGATGGTGGAGCGCACCGACGGCATGTCGGCGCCGTCGACGTAGAGGATCTCGCTCTCGCCCTCGAAGGTCGCCGCGACGCCGTCGCAGCGCGCCTCCTGGTCCACGTGGCCCTGCTCGTGGATGACGCAGACGGCGTGCTCGGCGCCGGTCTCGTTGAGCCGCTCCCCGAACGCCTCACCGGTCAGGCGCTCGTCCTGGCCGAAGTAGGAGAGCAGGTCCATCTCCCGCCAGGCGTCCATTCCGGAGTTGAGGCCGACGACCGGGATGCCCGCGTCCTCGGCCCGGCGGATGGCGTCGGCGAGGCCCTCGGGATGGGCGAGGGTCACCGCGATGCCGTCCACGTCCTGATCGATGGCGTTCTGGATGAGGCCGGCCTGACCGGAGACCTCGGGGTCACTGGAGTAGACCAGCTCCGCGTTGCTCTTGTGGGCCGCCGCCTCCGCTCCCTCGCGCACGGTGTCCCAGAAGGTGTCGCCAGGCGCGCCGTGGGTGATCATCGCGACCTTCATCCGTGGCGTGTCGGCCTGGCCCATGGCGTTCTCGGCCGCCTCCTCGGCGGCCTCCCGGGCACGCTTGCCACCGGTGTCGCTGCTGCAGCCGGACAGCAGCAACGCGCCGGCGGCACAGGCGGCCACCAGCGCGGCGTATCGGACGGTGTTCATCGGCCGGATCCTCACTTCGCTGTGAGAGCTCGGGGGGACATCGCGAGTCGCGGATCGTTTGTCCGGACGATACTGCCCATCACAAGCCCTATTGTCCATATGTCAGGACAAATCATTGACAGCCCTCCGGTACGCGACTACATGTGGGGGTGTCCCGCCCACCCGCCGAAAGGGCACCCGCATGGCCGGACCGCTCGACGTGATCACCATGGGACGCATCGGGGTGGACATCTACCCGCTCCAGACCGGCGTACCGCTCGCGGACGTCGAGACTTTCGGCAAGTTCCTCGGCGGCTCCCCCACCAACGTGGCCGTCGCCGCCGCCCGCCTCGGCCGCTCCGCGGCGGTCATCACCCGCACCGGACGCGACCCGTTCGGCGACTACTGCCACCGCGCGCTGCGGGAGTTCGGCGTGGACGACCGCTGGGTGACCGACGTGCCCGGCTCCCCGACCCCCGTCACGTTCTGCGAGATCTTCCCGCCCGACGACTTCCCGCTCTACTTCTACCGCCAGCCCACCGCCCCCGATCTGGTCATCCACCCCGACGAACTCGACCTGACGGCCATCGCCGCCGCCCGCGTCTTCTGGATGACCGGCACCGGGCTGTGTGCCGAGCCCAGCCGCACCGCGACACTCACCGCCCTCGCCGCCCGCCACGCGGCGGGCGACACCGACCGGGCCGCCACCGACCGGGCCACCGACCGGGCCGCCACCGACCAGGTAGCCACCGTCTTCGACCTCGACTGGCGGCCGATGTTCTGGCCCGACGGCTCGCCGGAGCGGGCCCGCCCCCACTACCGCGAGGCCCTGGCCCACGCCACCGTCGCGGTCGGCAACGTGGCCGAGTGCGAGGTCGCCACGGGCGAACGCGAGCCGCGCGCCTGCGCCGAGGCCCTGCTCGACGCCGGCGTCCGGCTGGCCGTCGTCAAGCAAGGGCCGCGCGGCGTCCTGGCCATGGACCGCGACGGCACCGTCGTCCAGGCCCCGCCGCACCCGGTCGAGGTGGTCAACGGCCTCGGCGCGGGCGACGCCTTCGGCGGCGCGCTCTGTCACGGGCTGCTGGCAGGCTGGGCACCGGACCGGCTGACGCGCTACGCCAACGCGGCCGGCGCGATCGTCGCCGGGCGGCTCGCCTGCTCGGCCGCCATGCCGCGCGCCGCCGAGGTCGACGCCCTCCTCGCCGCCGCGGCGCCCCACCCCGCACCCCCGCACTCCCGCACCACCCGGCACTCCCGCACCACCCCACCACCCCACCACGAGGAGAGGTTCCCTTGACCATCAGCGTCTCCGAGATCGCCACGGTGCGCGCCCGACATCCCGAGGCCATCGCCGAGGCCGCCGCCCGCCGGCACCGGCGCCCGTTCCTCGGCGAGCGCGGTCGGCTGATGATCGTCGCCGCCGACCACCCGGCGCGCGGCGCGCTGCGCGTCGGGGACCGGAAGCTGGCCATGGCCAGCCGCGTCGACCTGCTGGAACGGCTGACGCTCGCCCTCTCCCGGCCGGGCGTCGACGGGGTCCTCGCCACCGCCGACGTCCTGGACGACCTGCTGCTGCTCGGCGCCCTCGACCGCAAGCTCGCCATCGGCTCGATGAACCGCGGCGGACTGGCCGGCGCCGCCTTCGAGCTCGACGACCGCTTCACCGGTCACCGCGCCGAGTCGCTGGAGCGGCTGGGCTTCGACGGCGGGAAGCTGCTGCTGCGCATCGACTACGCCGACCCCGGCTCGCTCGCCACCCTGCACGCGACCGCCCGCGCCATCGACGAGATGGCCGAACGCCGCCTGCCCGTCTTCGTGGAGCCCTTCATCTGCCGCCGGGTGGACGGCAAGGTGAGCACCGACCTGAGCGCCGAGGCGGTCGCCACGTCCCTCGCCATCGCCTCCGGCCTCGGCGGCACCTCGGCCTACACCTGGCTGAAGGTGCCGGTCACCGCGGACGCCGCGGAGATGGGACGGGTCATGGAGACCTCCACACTGCCCGCCGTGCTGCTCGGCGGCGACGTCGGCCGCGACCAGGAGGGCACGTACGAGCGGTGGCGCAAGGCGCTGCGCCTGCCCACCGTGCACGGCCTGATCGCCGGCCGCTCGCTGCTCTACCCGGCGGACGGCGACGTGGCACGCGCCGTGGACACGGCCGCCGGACTGCTGTGAGGATCTGAGGCGCCCATGACCAGAAGCCCCAACGGACCGAGCCCCCACTCCCGTTACCACCTCCCGGCGGGCTCGGCCGCCGCCGACCCGTATGCCCTCGACATCTCGCCGGAGCGCGCCGGCTGGGGATTCACCTCGCTGCGCGTGCTGCCGCTCGCCTCCGGCGCGCACCACACGTTCCACACCGGCGACAGCGAGTGGATCGTGCTGCCGCTGGCCGGAAGCTGCGTGGTGACCGTCGCCGACGGGGGAGACCCGTTCGCACTGCGCGGGCGGCCCGATGTCTTCGCCGGGGTCAGCGACTTCGCGTACGTGCCGCGCGACGCCGAGGTGACCGTCGCCTCCACCGGCGGCGGGCGGTTCGCGCTGGCCGGCGCCCGCTGCGCCCACCGGCTGCCCGCCCGCCACGGCCCGGCGGAGGCCGTGCCGGTCGAGCTGCGCGGCGCCGGCGCCTGCACCCGCCAGGTCAACAACTTCGCGGCGGCGGACGTCTTCGAGGCGGACCGGCTGATCGCGGTCGAGGTGCTGACCCCTGGCGGGAACTGGTCGTCCTATCCCCCGCACAAGCACGACGAGGCCCGCCCGGGCGAGGAGTCGGAGCTGGAGGAGATCTACTACTACGAGATCGCGTCGGCCCCGGACGAACGCGCGGCCGACGGCGTCGGGTATCAGCGCGTGACCCCCTCCGGCCGGGGTATCGGCACCGACCTGCTGGCAGAAGTCCGCAGCGGCGACGCCGTGTTGATCCCGGACGGCTGGCACGGCCCGGCCATGGCCGCGCCCGGTCACGACATGTACTACCTCAACGTCATGGCCGGCCCCGGCACCCGGCGCGAATGGCTCATCAGTGACCACCCCGACCACACCTGGATCAGGGACACCTGGGCCGGGCAACCACCCGACCCCCGGCTGCCGCTCACCGGGCCGCCCCCCAACGAGACGCCGGAGGCCCGCCGATGACCGCGCACCCCGTCCGACTGACCGTGGCGCAGGCCCTGGTGCGCTTCCTGGCGAGCCAGTACACCGAGCGGGACGGCGAACGGCACCGGCTGATCGACGCCTGCTGGGGCATCTTCGGCCACGGGAACGTCGCCGGGATCGGGCAGGCGCTGATCGAGAGCGGCCAGGGCCCGGGCGCCCGGCTCCCCTTCCACCAGGGCCGCAACGAACAGGCCATGGTGCACGCCGCCGTCGGCTTCGCCCGCCAGCGCAACCGCCTGTCCGCCCAGGCCGTCACCACCTCCATCGGCCCCGGCGCGACCAACCTCGTGACCGGCGCCGCCCTCGCCACCATCAACCGGCTGCCCGTTCTCCTGCTGCCCGGCGACACGTTCGCCACCCGCCCCGCCGACCCGGTGCTCCAGCAGCTCGAACACCCCCTGGCCGGGGACGTCTCCGTCAACGACGCGCTGCGCCCGGTCAGTCGGTGGTTCGACCGCGTGCACCGCCCGGAGGCGCTGATCCCCGCCGCGCTCGCCGCCGTCCGCGTGCTGGCCGACCCGGCGGCAACCGGCGCGGTGACCCTGGCCCTGCCGCAGGACGTGCAGGCCGAGGCGTTCGACTGGCCGGCCGCGTTCTTCGCCGAGCGCGTCTGGCGCGTGCCCCGGCCGGCCCCGGACGCCGAGGCGCTCGCCGACGCGGCGCGGGCGGTCCGGGCCGCCCGCCGGCCGCTGCTGATCGCGGGCGGCGGGGTGCACCACAGCGAGGCGGAGGACGCGCTGCGCGCGCTGGCCGACGCCACCGGCATCCCGGTGGCCTCCACCCAGGCCGGGAAGGGCTCGCTGCGTCACGACCACCCCTGCGACGTGGGCGGCGTCGGCCACACCGGCACGGCGGTGGCCGATGACCTGGCCCGCACCGCCGACCTGGTGATCGGCGTCGGCACCCGGTACACGGACTTCACGACCGCCTCCGGCACGCTCTTCGCCGCGCCCGGCGTCCGGTTCGTCAGCCTCACCATCTCCCCCGCCGACGCGCACAAGCTCGGCGGCCTGGCCCTGGTCGGCGACGCCCGCGCCGGGCTGACCGCGCTGACGGCGGCCCTGGCCGGCCACCGGGTCGAGGCCGCGTACGCCGCCGAGTACGCGGCGGGCAAGGCTCGTTGGGACCGCGTGGTGGACGCGGCCCTCACCCCGCGCGACCCGGGCGCCCGCCCGACCCAGACCCAGGTGATCGGCGCGCTGGACGCGGTTGTCGGGGACGACGACATCGTGATCAACGCGGCCGGCTCCCTCCCCGGCGACCTGCACAAGCTGTGGCGGGCCCGCTCCCCGCGCCAGTACCACCTGGAGTACGGGTACTCATGCATGGGCTACGAGATCCCGGCCGCCATCGGTGTGCGCCTGGCCGCCCCCGACCGCCCGGTGTGGGCGCTGGTCGGGGACGGCACCTATCTGATGATGCCGACCGAGCTGGTCACGGCCGTCCAGGAGGGCGTGAACATCAAGCTGTTGCTGATCCAGAACCACGGCTACGCCTCCATCGGCGGCCTGTCCGAGGAGACCGGAGCCGAACGCTTCGGCACCGCCTACCGGTTCCGCGCGCCCGACGGCTCCTACACCGGCGACCCGCTGCCGGTCGACCTGGCCGCCAACGCCGCCTCGCTGGGCCTGACGGTCTTCCGCGCCGGGACGTACGGTGAGCTGCGGGAGGCGCTGGCGGCGGCCCGCGCCCTCGAACGGCCGTGCTGTGTCCACGTCGAGACGGACACCGCCGCCGCACCCACCGCGCCACCCGCGCAGGCGTGGTGGGATGTGCCGGTGGCGGCGACCGCCACCCGCCCGGCGGCGCGCGCGGCCCGCGCGGAGTACGAACGGCGCTCGGCCGCCCGGCGCCGGCACCTGTGAGACCCACGACACCCGAAGACCCACGACACGTGACGTCCCCAAGACCTGGAGGCCCTACGGCATGAGGACCATCGGCCACTTCATCGGCAACAAGCCCGTCGAGGGCACCTCCGGCCGGTTCGCCCCGGTCTGGGACCCGGCGACCGGCGCGCGGGCTACGCGCGTCGCGCTGGCCTCCGCCACCGAGGTCGACCAGGCCGTCGCGGTGGCCAAGGAGGCCGCGGCGGCCTGGCGTTCGGCCTCCCTGGCCCGCCGCACCGCGCTGCTGTTCCGGTACCGGGAGCTGCTCGTCGCGCACCGGGACGAGCTGGCCCGGCTGATCACGGCGGAGCACGGCAAGGTGCACAGCGACGCGCTGGGCGAGATGGCGCGCGGCCTGGAGATCGTCGAACTGGCCTGTTCCATCCCGGAGAAGCTCAAGGGCGAGCTGTCCACCGAGGTCTCCACGGGCGTGGACGTGTCCTCGATCCGCCAGCCGCTGGGCGTGGTGGCCGGCATCACCCCGTTCAACTTCCCGGCCATGGTGCCGCTGTGGATGTTCCCGGTCGCCGTGGCCTGCGGGAACACGTTCGTGCTCAAGCCCAGCGAGAAGGACCCGTCCGCCGCGCTGCGGCTGGCCGAGCTGGCGGCCGAGGCGGGCTTCCCGGACGGCGTGCTGAACGTCGTCAACGGCGACAAGGAGGCCGTGGACCGCCTCCTCGCCCACCCCGACATCGCGGCGGTCAGCTTCGTCGGCTCCACGCCCGTCGCCCGCGCGGTCCAGCTCGGCGCGATCGGGCACGACAAGCGCGTCCAAGCCCTGGGCGGCGCCAAGAACCACATGCTGGTGCTGCCCGACGCGGACCTGGACCTGGCCGCGGACAGCGCGATCAGCGCCGCCTACGGCTCGGCCGGCGAGCGCTGCATGGCCGTCTCGGTGGTGGTCGCGGTGGGCGAGGAGACCGCCGACGCGCTGGTCGCCCGGCTGGCCTCGCGCGCGGCGGCCGTGCGCGTCGGCCCCGGCACCGACCCGGACGCGGAGATGGGCCCGCTGATCACCCGGGAGCACCGGGACACGGTCGCCTCCTACGTCGGCGGCGCGCGCGACCAGGGCGCGGACGTCGTGGTGGACGGCACCGGTTACACGGTGCCGGGCCATGAGGAGGGCTTCTTCCTCGGCGTCTCGCTGCTGGACCGGGTGACGCCGGACATGGACGCCTACCGCGACGAGATCTTCGGCCCGGTGCTGTGCGTGGTCCGCGCCGGGACGTACGAGGAGGCGGTGTCGCTGATCAACGACTCGCGCTGGGGCAACGGTTCGGCCGTCTTCACCCGCGACGGCGGCGCGGCACGGCGCTTCCAGCTGGAGGTGGAGACCGGGATGGTGGGCGTCAACGTGCCGATCCCGGTGCCGGTCGGCTACCACTCCTTCGGCGGCTGGAAGGACTCGCTCTTCGGCGACCACCACATCTACGGCAACGACGGGGTCCGCTTCTACACCCGGGGCAAGGTGATCACCACCCGCTGGCCCGACCCGGCCGACACGGACGCGGGCATCGATCTGGGCTTCCCCAGGAACCAGTAGCGCACACCTTCCCGACCGCGACAGAACGTCAGGGTTCCGCGACAGCCGTCACCGTTACGCGCCTTACCCGTCACAGATGGTCGACAGGCCCATGCGCCACTTCTCACCCCGTCGTTCACCGGGCGCAGGCTCAGTGATCATCGGTCCCACGCCCGCGTCACAGCGGGTTTCCGAGGAGGTGCGAAGAGTTGACGGATCGCGGACTCTGGTCGTACAAGGAGATCGCCGCGCATATCCGCGTGCGGCCGGACACCGTGCGCTCCTATCGGAAGCACGGTCTGCTGCCCCCGCCGGACGTGGTGGAGAACGGGCGCCCGTTCTGGTACCCGGACACCATCAAGCAGTGGGTCAGCCGCCGGCCGGGCCATCGGGGTGGGCGACGGGACTGATCCCGGCGGGGGACGGCGCCGTCCGGCCGGCTCTGCTCATCAACTGGGCGACGCCCGCGACGAGGAGGGAGACGGCGAGGCCGATGAGGAGCGCCGACCAGGTGCTGCCGAGCGCGGAGCCGCCCCAGTAGCCGAGGGCGACGCTGTAGGAGGCCCAGATGACCTCGGCCAGCCCGGCGCCCAGCAGGTAACGCCCGGGGTGGTAGCGGACGATGGCGGCGGTCAGGCCACCGACCAGCCGCCCGCTGGGCAGGAACCGGATGCCGACGACGAACGGCACGCCGTGGGTGCCGATCCGGTCCGCCGTCCAGGTGAGGGCCGCCTTGCGGCGGGCGGCGCGGGAGAGCCATCGCACGACCCGACCGCTGGCCAGCCGCCCGATGCCGTACACCGCCGCGTCGCCGGCCAGCGCACTGACGGCGACCACGAACAGCACGAGTCCCAGGCTGAGTTCACCCGCCTCGGCGAGCGCGCCGGCGGACGCTATCAGCGCCGCGTTGGGCACCAGCGGCGGGGCTGTCGTCAGCGCCAGGAGGACGTACATCCACAGTGCGCCGTCCATGCCGAAGTCCCCGTTCCGTCGCCGCGGGCCGATGCCCGGATCCTCAACCTGGCAACCACGCTGACATGTTGAGACGTGAACGCGATAGGGCACCTGACTCATTCCCGGGGCGGCACCGGGTTACCCCTAGGGGCGCCGCGACACAACTCCTACCACCCGGTAGACTTATACCCCGTCGGGGTATAAGTCCCGCGCGACG
Source organism: Streptomyces sp. NBC_01803 (assembly GCF_035917415.1). Lineage (NCBI taxonomy): Bacteria > Bacillati > Actinomycetota > Actinomycetes > Kitasatosporales > Streptomycetaceae > Streptomyces > Streptomyces sp. NBC_01803. The sequence goes on along the minus strand of NZ_CP109073.1, from coordinate 4,156,009 downwards.
GAACACTCCGGGAGCGGCCGGAGAAGAGCGGAGAGACGAGGCAGGTCCATGAGCAGCACCACGACGTACAAGGTCTCCGGCATGAGCTGCGGCCACTGTGAGGGCGCCGTCACGGCCGAGGTGAAGGCCCTTCCCGGCGTCACCGACGTGACGGCCGTCGCGAGCACCGGCCTGGTCACCGTCACCGCCGAGGCCCCGCTGGACGACGAGACGGTCCGCTCCGCGGTCGACGAGGCCGGCTACGAGCTCGTCGGACGCGCCTGAGGCGCGCCCGACGGGCCGGGCGCGCGGAGAGGCGGGCCGGAAGCGGAGACCGGCGGGAAAGGAAAAGCGCCCCGCCGACGGGTCCCCCCACAGGGCCCGGCACGGGGCGCTTCCTGCCGTCCTGCTCAGAGCGTCCCCCCACGGGACCCCGGCTGGACGGCGGTCGGCGTGGATCCAGCCGAATCCGCGCCAACACTGACCGGTTAGACCCACAGCTCCATCAAAGGTTGCGCACGAGGTGCTGTGACCCGCGTCACATCTCTACGGGGTCGCTACCGCTGCTCGACCGGCTTGTAATCCCGCTCCACGATGCCCGTGTAGACCTGCCGCGGCCGGCCGATGCGGGTGCTCGGGTCGGTGATCATCTCGTGCCACTGGGCGATCCAGCCGGGCAGCCGGCCCAGCGCGAACAGCACGGTGAACATGCTGGTCGGGAAGCCCATGGCCCGGTAGATCAGGCCGGTGTAGAAATCGACGTTCGGGTAGAGGTTGCGCGAGACGAAGTAGTCGTCGCTGAGCGCGTGCTCCTCCAGGGCCAGGGCGATGTCCAGCAGTTCGTCGGACTTGCCGAGCGCGGAGAGGACGTCGTGCGCCGCCGCCTTGATGATCTTCGCGCGCGGGTCGAAGCTCTTGTAGACGCGGTGCCCGAAGCCCATGAGCCGGACGCCCGACTCCTTGTTCTTGACCTTGCGGATGAAGGCGTCGACGTCGCCGCCGTCCTTCTGGATGCCCTCCAGCATGTCCAGCACGGCCGCGTTGGCGCCGCCGTGGAGGGGACCCCAGAGGGCGTTGACGCCCGCCGAGATGGACACGAAGAGGTTGGCCTGCGAGGACCCGACGATCCGCACGGTGGACGCGGAACAGTTCTGCTCGTGGTCCGCGTGCAGGATGAACAGCTTGTCCAGGGCACTGGCGACCACCGGGTCGGCCACGTACTCCTCGGCGGGGACCGAGAAGGTCATCCGCAGGAAGTTCTCCACATAGCCCAGGTCGTTGCGCGGATAGACCATGGGATGGCCGATCGCCTTCTTGAAGGCGTAGGCCGCGATCGTGGGGAGCTTGGCGAGCAGCCGGATGGTCGAGAGGTGCCGCTGCCGCTCGTCGAACGGGTTGTGGCTGTCCTGGTAGAACGTGGACAGCGCGCTGACCACCGAGGAGAGCATCGCCATCGGGTGGGCGTCCCGGGGGAAGCCGTCGTAGAAGCGCTTGACGTCCTCGTGCAGGAGCGTGTGCTGCGTGATCTCGTTCCGGAAGCTGGCCAGCTCGTCCACGGTGGGAAGCTCACCGTGGATCAGCAGGTATGCGGTCTCCAGGAACGTGCCGTGCTCCGCGAGCTGCTCGATCGGGTACCCCCGGTAGCGGAGGATGCCTTTCTCCCCGTCGAGGTACGTGATGGCCGATTTGCACGCCGCGGTGTTGCCGTAACCGGAGTCCAGGGTCACCAGACCGGTCTGGGCACGCAGCTTGCCGATGTCGAAGCCCCGGTCACCGACCGTGCTGTCCACCAGCGGGTAGCGGTACTCGCCGTCTCCGTACCGCACTACTACTGCATTGTCTGCATTGTCGCCGTAGCGGTTTTCGCTCACGTCATCCCTCACCGACGTTGTGCCTCTTCCTCGAGGTGCCCTGACTCCTTCCACTGTCCCCCATCTGGGCCCAAGATGTGCACTCGGGGTCGGCCATCCGACCGTAATTTGGCACGGCGTGCCGCGATAAACTGGACGTTGCGGAACCTTACGGAATAATCCCCCCGGCCAGCCGCGCGTCCAGCGCCGTGCAGCGACGACCTGCGGAAACGCTCCGGACGGCCTGACCGAGCGCGCGGCGTGACCCCACGAGCACGACAAGTCGCTTAGCTCGTGTCACAGCGGTATACAGCAGATTTCGCTGAAGCATCATCCATGCGCTCACCGTGACCGGAATGACCACGCAGGGATACTCACTGCCCTGGGAACGGTGAATGGTGACGGCATAGGCGTGGGCCAACTCGTCCAGCTCGCCGAAGTCGTACGCCACCTCCTCGTCCTCGTCCGTCCGCACGGTCAGCCGCTGATCGTCCACGTCGAGCCCGGTCACCACACCGACCGTGCCGTTGAAGACGCCATTGGCGCCTTTCTCATAGTTGTTACGGATTTGGGTGACTTTGTCGCCGACGCGGAAAACCCGCCCGCCGAACCGCTTCTCCGGCAGCCCCGGCCGGGCCGGCGTGATCGCCTGCTGGAGCAGCCCGTTGAGCACCCCGGCGCCCGCGGGCCCCCGGTGCATCGGCGTCAGCACCTGCACGTCCCGCCGCGGGTCCAGGCCGAACTTCTCGGGGACGCGCCGCGCCGCCACGTCGACCGCGAGCTTCCCCGCCTCCTCGGTGTCCTCCTCCACGAAGAGGAAGAAGTCGGACAGCCCCTGGGTCACCGGCGGCATCCCCGAGTTGATCCGGTGCGCGTTGGTCACCACGCCCGACTCCCGCGCCTGCCGGAAGATCCGCGTCAGCCGCACCGCCGGGACCGGCCCGCCCGGCGCCAGCAGATCGCGCAGCACCTCACCCGCGCCGACCGAGGGCAGCTGGTCCACGTCCCCCACCAGCAGCAGATGCGCTCCCGGCGCGACCGCCTTCACCAGCTTGTTCGCCAGCAACAGGTCGAGCATCGACGCCTCGTCCACCACCACGAGATCCGCGTCCAGCGGCCGGTCCCGGTCGTACGCCGCGTCCCCGCCCGGCTTCAGCTCCAGCAGCCGGTGCACCGTGGACGCCTCGGCCCCGGTCAGCTCGGCGAGCCGCTTGGCGGCCCGCCCGGTCGGCGCGGCCAGCAGCACCTTGGCCCGCCGGGCGCGCGCCAGCTCCACCACGGACCGCACGGTGAACGACTTCCCGCAGCCCGGGCCGCCGGTCAGCACCGCCACCTTCTCGGTCAGCGCCAGCCGCACCGCCTGCTCCTGCTCGGCGGCCAGCTCGGCCCCGGTCCGTCGCGCCAGCCAGGCCAGCGCCTTCTCCCAGTCCACGTCGCGGAACGCGGCCAGCCGGTCCTCCTCGCTCGCCAGCAGCCGCCGCACCTGCCCGGCCAGCGACAACTCGGCCCGGTGGAACGGCACCAGGTAGACCGCCGTCGCCTTCCCCTCCGGGCCGTCGGGACCGTCCGGATCGGGCACCGCCTCCCGCACCACGCCCTCGGGGTCCGCGGCCAGCTCGCCCAGGCAGTCGATGACCAGGCCGGTGTCGACCTGGAGCAGCTTCACCGCGTCCGCGATCAGCCGCTCCTCGGGCAGATAGCAGTGCCCCTGGTCCGTCGCCTGCGACAACGCGTACCGCAGCCCGGCCTTCACCCGCTCGGGGCTGTCCTGCGGTATGCCCACGGCCCGCGCGATGCGGTCGGCGGTCAGGAAACCGATGCCCCACACGTCGGCCGCCAGCCGGTACGGCTGGTTCTTCACGACGGAGATCGACGCGTCGCCGTACTTCTTGTAGATCCGCACGGCGATGGAGGTGGAGACCTCGACGCTCTGGAGGAAGACCATGACCTCCTTGATGGCCTTCTGCTCCTCCCAGGCCGCCGCGATCAGCGCCGTGCGCTTCGGGCCCAGGCCCGGCACGGCGATCAGGCGCCGCGCATCGGCCTCGATGACCTCCAGCGTCTCGGCGCCGAAGTGCTCCACGATGCGCTCGGCGGTCTTCGGGCCGATGCCCTTGATCAGCCCGGAGCCCAGATAGCGCTGGATGCCCTGCACGGTCGCGGGCAGCACCGTCGTGTAGTTCTCCACGGTGAACTGGCGGCCGTACTGCGGATGGGAGCCCCACCGGCCCGTCATCCGCAGCGACTCGCCCACCTGCGCGCCCAGCAGCGAGCCGACCACCGTCAGCAGCTCGTCCCCGCCGCGCCCGGTGTCGACACGGGCGACGGTGTACCCGTTCTCGTCGTTGGAGTATGTGATGCGCTCAAGGACTCCCTCAAGCACCGCGACGGTCTGCGACATGCCCCGACGTTAGCGGCCACCACCGACAACTCCGAAGGGCCTGGCCCCCCCAGGTCCAGGCCCTTCGCTCCCCTCCTGCCTCTACGAGACCCACGACGGACCGGAATGGTTGCACGACCGACCGCATTCTTCCGCGCGTAACTGTCAAGAATCAGTGACGTACCGCGATGACGCGCCGCGTCCGGGGAATTTCCGACCCACCTCGTCACGCTGTCAGGTAACGACGAGTTCCTCGGCGTCTCTTCGGAGGGCACAGGGATCGTAGGAGGCGGACGATGCACGGAGAAGACATCGAAGTCAGAGACGACGGTCCGCGCACCATCACCGCGGGCGTCACCCTCCCACTCACCGACCCGCGCGCACAACGCGCGGCACTCACCGGAGGCAAGGCCGCATCCCTGGCCAAAGCCGCCGGGGCCAAGCTCCCCGTCCTGCCGGGCTTCGTCGTGCTGCCCCCGGGGACCAGCCACCGGGGCCAGGATCTCCGGGAAGCCTGGCGGCAGTTGAGCGACGACGGTAACACGCCGCTGATCGTGCGCTCGTCGTCGGCCGCCGAGGACACCGAGGAGTCCTCCATGGCGGGCCAGTTCACCTCGGTTCTCGACGTGCGCGGCTGGGACGCCTTCCGCGGCGCGCTGCACACCGTGCGGGCCTCGTCCGAGGAGCCGATGGCCGTCCTCGTCCAGCCGATGGCGCGCTCCCGCGTCGGCGGCGTGCTCTTCGGCGCCGACCCGGTGGCCGGGCGCACCGACCGGCTGCTGATCAGCGTCGTGCCCGGCGGCCCGGACAGCCTGGTCAGCGGTGAGCAGCCGGGCACCGAGTTCCGCCTCACCCGGCACGGAAGACTCCTGCGCACCGAGCCGGGCGACCCGGCCGATCGCCTGCTCCACCCGGCCGAGTTGCATCGGCTGGCCGCGCTCGCCCGCAAGACCCGCCAGGTCTTCGGCCGCCCGCAGGACATGGAGTTCGGCTTCGACGAACAGACCGACGAGCTCTGGCTGTTCCAGTCCCGGCCGATCACCGCCATGGCCCCGCGCCCGGCCCGCCGCGCGCGGCTGCTCGGCCCCGGCCCGGTCGCCGAGACCCTGCCGGGCCTGCTGCGCCCGCTGGAGGAGGACCTGTGGGTGGTGCCCATGGCGCACGGCCTGGCGACCGCCCTCGACCTCGGCGGCACCGCCGCCCGGCACACGCTGCGCACCGTCCCGGTCGTCAGTACGGTCACCGGGCGGGCCGTCGCCGACCTCGCGCTGCTCGGCATGGTGCCGCCCCGGCACCGCTGGCTGGCCCTGCTCAACCCGCTCCCGTCCGCGCGCCGGCTGGCCGCCGCCTGGCGCGTGGGCCGGCTGCGCTCCTCGCTCCCGCACCTGGCGACCTCCCTGCAGGCCGACGTGGACCGGCAGTTGTCCGAGGCGCCGCCCCCGGCCGAGCTGACTCCGGCCGGGCTGACCGCCGCGCTGCGCTGGAGCCGGAGCGCGCTGGTCGCGCTGCACGCCCAGGAGGCGCTGGCCGGCGCGTTGCTCACGGACGACCGGCCCGGCGCCACGGCCGCCGCGGCGGCGCTCGCCGCGCTGCACCACGGCCGCACCGAGGGGCTCACCGACGCGCAGATCGTGGCCGCGCGGCCGGAGGTGCTGGCCCTGGTGCCACCCAGCCTCACCGAGCCGCTCCGGCTCCCGGCGCGCGGCGTGGCGGGCACGGGTCCCGGCACCGGCACGCTCACCGCGCGCGAGGCGCTCCGCATGCGCGTCCGGTGGGTGCAGGAGTTCCAGGCGGCGCTCGTCCGCGAAGTCGCCTCGCACAGCGTCGACGTGGCCCTGATCGCGCTGCTGCGCTGGCCCGAGCTGGTCTCCGTCGCCGAGGGCGGCCCGCTGCCGGCCGACCTGGCGCAGCGGCAGCCGCCGGCCGAGGGGACGCCGCTGCCGGACGCCTTCCGGCTGACGGACGACGGCGCGGTCGTCGCCCGCCGCGACCCCGCCCGGCAGGGCGGCGAGGGCGGCCAGGGCGTCTCCGGCGGGCGCGTCGAAGGCGTCGTCTGGGACGGCACCGGCGAGCCGCCCGAGGACGCGGTGCTGATCGTGCGGAACCTGGACCCGACCCTGGCCCCGCTGCTGCCCCGGCTCACCGGGCTGATCGCGCAGACCGGCAGCCCGCTGTCCCACCTGGCGGTGCTGGCCCGGGAGTTGAGGCTCGCGGTGGTGACCGGCGCGTCCGGCGCGGTGGACCGCTACCCGCCGGGCACCCGGGTCCTGCTGGACGGCGCGACCGGCGAGGTGAGCGTCCGGGAGCACGCGGAGCAGGGGGCCCTGTCATGAGAAGCGCGCGGCTGGCCGGGTATCTCTTCGGTGGCGCCGCTGCGTCGGGCGCCGCGATCTATGTCGTGATCTATCTCTACCGCTGGCAGTGGCAGCGGACGATCATCTGCGGGGTCCTGCTGCTGGTGATCGAGGTGCTGCTGCTCGGGCTCGCCACCCTCGACCGCGTCTCCCGCCTGGAGCAGCGGATCAAGGACGGCGACCGGCGGCAGGACGAGATCCTGGCCCAGCTCCGCCAGGCCGACCGGGAGACGGGCGACGGTGGGCGGCCCGCGGCCGGCCGGCCGCGGTTCGCGTGGCTGGGGGACGCCGAGGGGCGGACGTTCGTCTTCGTCCCGGTCCTGATGGCCGCGGGCGTGGCGCTGTCCGGTCTGGCGTGGGTGGTGGAGCGCGTGGCGCGCACGACCGTGCGGCCCACGGCCCAGCGGCGCCTGGCCGGGCGCCTGGCCCCCTTGGCGGCCCCGCCCGGCGGGCTCCACGCCTCGACGCCCGACCTTCCCGTCCAGCCGGTCGTGGGCTCCGGCCCGCCGCGCGGCCGGGTGAAGCGCGGGGCGGCGCTGGCTCTGGCGGTGGTGGCGTGCGTGGGCCTGTTCGCGGGCCTGCAGGAGATGACCGAGACCCAGCCGCCCGAGCGCGGCACGGGCGAGGCGACGTCGTTGCTGTTCACGATCGACGGCAACGGGGTCAACGACTCCCGCGCCACGCTGGCCGCCCAGCAGCTGTGGGAACGCTGCCGCGACGCCACGGCGATGCCCCTGATCCAGGCGGGCATGACCTCCCTGAACGACGGCCTGTTCGCGGCGACGATCCACCCCTCCCTGAGCGAACACGACGAACTCCGCCTGCTGGGCTGCCTGGAGGACGCCAGCGTGGACCGCGTCCAGCTCCACGTGGTCGGCTCCGGCTCCATAGAAGCCGGCTGACCGCGCCCCCGGGCGCGAGCCGCGCCAGCGGCCCGCGCCCCGCGCGCGCCCGACGACCAGCTCCCCGCCCCGTCCACGGCGGACCCCCGCCCCCCACACACAGACGGGAGCGGCGCCCGCCGACCGACACCCGACCCCGACCCCGACCCCGACGCCGACGCCGACGCCGACGCCGACGCCGACCGGTAGGGCTACCGCCGGAAGCCCGGCATGGCCCGGCCGTTGCCCAGTTGGTGGACCAGCATGGCGACCGCCCGCAGGTACGGCTCGTTGTCCACGTGCGCGGTCGCGCCGCGCGCGCACACCTCGGCCAGTTTGATCGCGTGCTCGTCCCCCGTCTCCACGGCCGCCGCGATCCCCTCCCGGAGGCTCGGCACCGGCCCCGGGGCGCCGCCGCGTCGGCGGCCCTCCGCCGGCAGGTGCCCGGCGAACGTGCGGAAGATCGCCCCCGACGCGATCAACGCCTGCCGGTACGCCTCCTGGTGGAGCGACAGCGGCAGCATCGGCAGCATCATGTCCACGGCCATCGGGATCGTGACGGAGTGCACGATCGGCACCGCCGGCGCGGGCGGCCGGTCCGCCAGCGTTCCCGCGACCCGCGCGGTGGCCTCGACGAGCGCCCGCCGCGCGTCCTCGGCCGCGGGAGCCGCCGACGCCCCGGGCGGTAGGGTCCCGGGCGGTAGGGCCCCGCCGCCCGGCGGCACCCAGAACTTCGCTGCCCACAGCGCCAACCCCTGTGCGAACTCGCCCAGTTGCACAGCCGTCGGCTCCCCGGCCAGGTCCAGCCCACGTGCCGCGTGGGCGGCCCTGATCAGCCCGTGCCCGAGAATCCCCGCGCCGCCCGGCAGTAGCCTCGGCCACCACTCCAGCAGCACGTCCCGCCACGCCCGCTCGGCCAACTCCCGTTCGAAGAGCGCCACCCAGTCCGCGAACCGCCCGAAGTCCCCCAGCGCCGCGTCCTGTCCGGCCCGGTCCCCGGCCACCAGCGGCTCCCGCGACTCCGGCAGCACCGCGTACCGCCGGTCGGTCCGGTACCGCTCGACCCACCGGGGCACCTCGTCGTAGAACCCCAACGACGCCAGCGCCTCCGCCGCCATCGGAGCGTGCGCGGCCAACCCCGGCCCCCACACCGGCCCGTCCCCCGCCAGCCGTTCCAGCGCGTCGTTGACGGCATCGGCGTAACGCCCCTGATCCACACCTGACATGGTCGCCTCCGTAGCGCGGTCGGTGCCTCTCGGCAACGAGTCTAGGAACCGGGGCGTGACACCCCCGGCGCGAAGGCCGACGCCCACGTATCGCACGATTCGCCCTCTTTGCCGCATTCGCCGTCTACGATGCGGAATGCCGCGCGCACAAACGAAGGGCTGGGAAACGCCATGCACAGTTCGGTGGAGACGAGCCGATCCGGGCGGCCGTCGCCGGCGGAGCCACGGACCGACCGCGTCGTCTTCGGCGTCGCCGCCGGGCTGACGCTCGCCTTCGTGCTCTGGGGCTGCGTCGCCACCGACTCGCTCGCCGACGCCTCCGGGGAGGCGCTGGACAGCGTCATCCACAACGTGGGGTGGGGCTTCGTGCTCGTCTCGTCCGGGCTGGTGGTCTTCGCCCTCTGGCTGGCCATCAGCCGCTACGGGCGCGTCACCCTCGGGGAGGAGGGGGAGGAGCCGGAGTTCCGGACGGTGTCCTGGGTCGCCATGATGTTCAGCGCGGGCATGGGCATCGGCCTGATGTTCTACGGCGTGAGCGAGCCGCTCAGCCACTTCGACAGCCCACCGCCGGGCACCGCCCCGCTCGACACCGGGGAGCGGATGTCGACGGCGATGGCCACCACTCTCTTCCACTGGACCATCCACCCCTGGGCCATCTACGCCGTCGCCGGCATGGCCATCGCCTACAGCGCCTTCCGGCGCGGGCGCCGCCAGACCATCAGCGCCGTCTTCACCCCGCTGATGGGCGAACGGCGGGCCAACGGCGGCGCCGGCCGCGTCATCGACATCCTCGCCATCTTCGCCACGCTCTTCGGCTCCGCCGCCTCCCTCGGGCTCGGGGCCCTCCAGATCGGCGGCGGCGCCGAGGAGCTGGGCTGGGTGTCGGACATCGCGACCGGCGTCCTCGTCGTGATCATCGCGGTCCTGACATCGGCCTTCGTCCTGTCGGCCATCTCCGGCGTGGACAAAGGCATCCAGTGGCTGTCCAACATCAACATGGTGCTGGCCGCGCTGCTCGCCTCCTTCCTCTTCCTCGCGGGCCCGACCGTGCTGATCCTCGACCTGATCCCGACCTCGATCGGCTCCTACGCCGACGCCCTCCCCGCGATGGCGGCCCGCACCGAGGCCAGCGGCGGCGAGGACATCGCGGGCTGGCTCTCGGGCTGGACCGTCTTCTACTGGGCCTGGTGGATCTCCTGGACGCCGTTCGTCGGCATGTTCATCGCCCGCATCAGCCGGGGCCGGACGATCCGGCAGTTCGTCGGCGGCGTGATCCTGGTGCCGAGCACGGTCAGCCTGCTGTGGTTCACCATCTTCGGCGGCACGGCCATGCGCCTGGAGGCGGACGGCGCGGGCATCACCGATGAGGCCACCGCCGAGGGGCGGCTGTTCACGGTCCTCCAGGACTACCCCGTGGCCGGCCTGACGACCATCGTGGTGATGATCCTCGTCGGCATCTTCTTCGTCTCCGGAGCGGACGCGGCCTCGATCGTGATGGGCACGCTCTCGCAGCACGGCACCCTGCGGCCGAACCACCTCGCCGTCGTCTTCTGGGGCGTGCTCACCGGGGCGGTCGCCGCCGTCATGCTGCTGATCGGCGGCGGTGGGTCCAGCGCCCTGGACGGCCTTCAGAACCTGACCATCCTGGCCGCCGTGCCGTTCACCCTGGTCCTGATCGGCCTGTGCGCGGCCCTGATGCGCGACCTGCGTCACGACACGGTCATCGTGCGCGGCGAGCAGGCGGAGGAGGCCGTGGAGATGGCGGTCATCGCCGGACACGAGCGATACGCGGGCGACTTCGAGATCCGCGTCGGCCCCGGTACCGGCGCCCTCGACATCACGGTCACACCGGAGGGACCGAAGCCGGCCCACTGAGCGCGCCGCCGGGGCCGCCGGGGCCGCCGGGGCGGCGCATGCACACCAGCCCGTCCCGGCCGTCCCAGGACGTGACCTGGGCGAAGCCCAGCCGCTCGTACAGGGCGCGGGCGCCCGTCCGCCATCCCCACACCGTCAGCCGGACCGCCGCCCCCTCGGCGCGGGCCAGCGCGGCCCGCGTCAACGCCGACGCCACTCCCCGGCCGCGCGCCGCCGGGTCCACCCACAGCCGCTTGAGCTCCGCCTCGCCCGCCACCGGGGCCGTCAGCACCACACACCCGACGGCCGCGCCACCGTGCCAGGCCACCAGCACCGTGTCGCCGGCGAACGCGCCCGCCGGATCGCGGATCTCCTTCCGATACCGGTCGGTCAGCTCCGCCTCGCCCTTCTCCCGCTGGGTCGCCCGGTGGTAGCTCGCCAGCAGGTCCCCCAGCTCCGCCTCCCCCGCCCACGGCGCGACGGCGGCGGGCAGGCTCTTGCGGTAGTAGCTGGTCGGCCGCAGGACCCCGTCCGGGTCGGCCGCGTGGCCGGGCACCTCGCCGAACTTGATCCACCCCGCCGACCGGTACAGGTGCTCGGCGCCGCTGTCCTTCTGGGTGTCCAGGAGCAGCAGCGTCACCCCGGCGTCGGCGGCGGCCCGTTCCGCCACCGCGAGCAGCGCGCGGGCCACGCCGCGCCGCCGCGCCGCGCCGCTCACCAGCAGCTTGGCGATCTCCGCGCGGTGCCGCCCGTTGGGCTTGGGCTCGAAGACGAGGGAGACCGTCCCGATCCACCGCTTCCTCTCCTCCTTCTTCTGCCCCTTCTCCCCCTCCTCCCCGTCCTCCGCCGCCGCCCAGACCGCCGTCCGCCCCTCCGCGACGGCCGCCGCGTGCCCGGCCCACCACCGCGCCGCCTCCCCGGCCGTGAACGGCCGCAGGAAACCGACGGACGCCCCGTTCTCCACGGCGTCCACCAACAGCTCGGCCAGCCCCGGCAGCTCCCCGGCTCCCAGCCGTACGATCCTCACGGCAGCACCACCACGACGGCGTACCGGACGGGCTCCGGGCCGGGGCAGCGGTACCGCGAGGCCCCCCGGAGCCGGAACCGCAAGCAGTCCCCCGGCTCCAGCACATGCTCGTCGTCCCCGACCCGCAGCTCCAGCGGGCCGCCCGCGAGCACCCAGACGTGGTGTTCGAGCCCGGGCACCGGCGGCCGGTCGTACGGCACCTCGGCGCCCGGCTCCAGCAGTCCTTCGATCACCTCGCCGCGCAGCCCGGCGTGCGGCGGGGACACCGCGCGCCGCACGAACCCCGCCTCCTCGTCCCGCCACACCGCCTGCCGCGCGGCCCGCACCAGGCCCGGCGGCTCCTCCTCGACCTCCATCAGCAGCCGCGACATCGTCCGCCCGTACACCGAGCAGAGCCTGCCGAGCAGCGCGGCGGTGGGGCTGATCTCGGCCCGCTCCAGCCGGGACAGCGTCGAGCGGCTCACGCCGCTGCGTTCGGCCAGCTCGTCCAGGGACCAGCCGCGCTCCCCGCGCAGCTCGGCCAGCCGCGCGGCCAGCCGGGAATCGATGGAGTCCGCGTCGGACACCAGCACGACCTCTCTCATATCCGGGAGGTTATCCCATATAAGAGAAGCGCTTCGCGGCGCCGGTCACCGCTCGCCGGCGAGGAACTCCGTGAGGCTGCCCAGGAGGATGAGGGTGCCCTGCTCGGCCTCGGCGCACTCCTCGGCCGTCCGGCACTCCTGCCGGATCACCAGCCGGGTCCGCCGGCCGCCGTCCAGCTCCTCCAGCACCATGTCCATCAGCGCCGGCTCGTCCTGGCCCGGGATGTCCATCGCGGTCACCAGCCGCCGGCGCGGCTCCACCACGGGGTAGGTGCCGGTCAGCGGATACTCGTTCCCCTCCGGGGCCACCAGCGTCGAACGCCACGCCCCGCCCGGCCGCACGTCCAGCTCGACGGACGGCAGCGGCGCCCCGAACCACTGGGCGAACCGCTCCCGCAGCGTCCAGGCGTCCCACACCTCCGCCACCGGCGCGTCCAGCTCCCGCGTCACGGTGTAGCCCGTCGTCGTCGCGCTCATGGTGATCAACTCTCCTTCGCCCCGGCCCCGCCCGCTGCGAGCACCGCACACCAGGACAGACCACGGCCCCGCCGGAAACTCATCGGCGGCTAGGCTGCGCGGCATGAGCGACTCCCCGGCCCCCCTGGCCACCGGCCCGCTGGGCATGCGGCTGCTGGCCTTCGAACGCCTCCCGGAGGACACCGGCTTCACCGAGGCACCCGTCGCCTACAGCCTGGTGGCGCTGTGGCACGCGGGTCTGCTCCTCATGGTCCATGTCCGCCACCGGGACTGCTGGGAGCTGCCCGGCGGTTCGATCGACCCGGGCGAGACGGCGCGCGAGGCGGCGGTCCGGGAGCTGCGCGAGGAGACGAGCCACCCCATCGCCCCGGCCGCCCTCACCTTCGCGGGCTTCGCCAAGACGTCCCTGCCCACCAAGCGCGTTTTGCGCGGCGCGCTCTACCACGCCGAGACGGCGCACCCCACCGCGTTCGAGCCCAACGACGAGATCTCCGCGATCCACTGGTGGAACCTGGAAGACCCGCTCCCGTACGGCCGGTTGCAGACCGTGGACAGCTATCTGGCCACTCTGGTCCGCGCCTGAGGACGGGAGATAGGCGGACCCGACGGCTTCACGTACACCGAACACCCCGACGGCACCGTGCGGATCACCCACCACGGCCGCCGCGCCACCACCCCGCGCGGAGATCGCGCCGAACGTTTCCTCGCGGAAGTGGCAGCTGGCGACCCTCAGTTGGTCATGGCCCGCTGGACGGGCAACTACCGAGGCGGCAACGAACGCACCGCCACCGACCACCCGCGCAACCGCCGCGGCTAGTAACGCCGCACGCGGCTGGCCACGGCGTTGCCGAGGAAGAGGTACACCAAGGCCGCCAGCCCGTAACCGCAGACCACGCGAGCCCACTCGTCGTTGAAGGTGAACAGGTCGTGCGACCAGCTCGCCAGCCAACGCGAGGCATCGTGAAGGAAGTTCACGAGGTCGTTGCCCGGGTTGGCATCCAGCAGATACATCAGGATCCACAGCCCGATGATGAAGGCCGCGACATCCGCGACAACCGCGATGGCGGCCGCCACGGGACCGAGTCTCAGATTTCTAGCGGACATGACATCCCGGGTTGCCCGGCGCGCGGTCGCCAAACTCACGCCGACGGCACGAGTTTCCGCCCCGGGCACTCATCACGCCCCCACCACCGTCGCCGGTCCCCGGCAAGGCACCGACGCCCACGGTCGCCCGCCCGGCTACGACGGGCTGTACCGCCCGGACTCCGCCCTGATGCCGGGCTCCACCGCCGCGGTCAAGCCGGTGCCGACCACCGCCGCCGCCGTCCAACGGCGCCTGACCGCATCATCGGCGACTTCGCCTCCTGACGCCGCGTCCGCCGAGAAAGGGAAACGCCCACATCCCGCGCCCGGCCGCCCGGCCCGCCGCACACCGTCCACCGTCAACCGTCAACCGTCAACCGTCAACCGCCCACCGTCGTGGGCTCCCCCACGTACGTGCGCCACAGCTCCGCGTAACGCCCGTCCGCCGCCACCAGTCCGGCGTGGGTGCCGTCCTCCACCACCCGGCCGTGGTCCAGCACCACCACCCGGTCCGCCCGCGCCGCCGTCGTCAGGCGGTGGGCGACGACCAGTGTCGTGCGGCTGCCCGCGAGCCGGTCCGTGGCCTGGTTCACCAGCGCCTCCGTCGCCAGGTCCAGCGCCGCCGTCGCCTCGTCCAGCAGCAGGACGTCCGGCTTCACCAGCTCGGCCCGGGCCAGCGCGACGAGCTGCCGCTGCCCCGCCGAGAGGTTCCGTCCGCGCTCGCCGACCCGGTACCGGTACCCGCCCTCCAGCGCCGCGATCATCCGGTGCGCGCCCACCGCCCGCGCCGCCGCCACGACCTCGGCGTCCGTCGCGTCCGGCCGCCCGTAGGCGATCGCGTCCCGAACCGTGCCCGGGAAGAGATAGGGCTCCTGCGGCACCACGCCCAGCCGGTGCCGGTACCCGGCCAGGTCCAGCTCGCGCAGATCCGTGCCGTCCACCCGCACCGCGCCCGCCGTCGGATCGTAGAAGCGGGCCACCAGCTTCACCAGCGTCGATTTGCCCGCGCCCGTCTCCCCGACGAACGCGACCGTCTGCCCGGCCGGAATCCGCAGCGTGATCCCGGACAACGCCTCCTCCTCCGCGCCCTCCTCGCCCCGGTAGGCGAAGCGCACCCCGTCGAACTCCAGCTCCCCGCGCAGCGAACGGACCGCCACCGGAGCGGCCGGCGCCGGCGTGCTCGTCGGCTCGCGCAGCAGCTCCTGGATGCGGCGCAGCGAGACGACCGCCTGCTGGTAGCCGTCGAAGACCTGCGAGAGCTGCTGGACCGGCGCGAAGAACAGCTCGATGTACAGCAGATACGCCACCAGCGCGCCCGCCGTCAGCGACCCGTCCCCGACCCGCCCGGCCCCGACGATCAGCACCCCGGCCGTGGCGAGGGTGGCCAGGAGCTGGACGAACGGGAAGTACACCGAGATCAGCCACTGCCCGTGCACCCGCGCCTGCCGATAACCGTCCGACCGGGCGGTGAAGCGCTCGTACCCGTCCCGCTCCCGCCGGAACGCCTGCACCATCCGCAGCCCGGCCACCGACTCCTGCAGATCGGCGTTGACGCCGCTGACGCGCTCCCGCGCCAGTTCGTAGGCGCGGACGCTGAGCCGCCGGAAGAAGACCGTGCCGACCACCAGCGGCACCAGCGTGGCCAGCACGACCAGCGCGAGCTGCCCGTCGATGACGACGAGCACGCCCATGATCCCGAAGAACGTCAGCACCGCGACCAGCGCCTGCGTCAGCCCGGTCTGGAGGAACGTGGTGAGCGCGTCCACGTCCGTCGTCATCCGCGTCATCACACGACCGGTCAACTCGCGCTCGAAGTAGTCCAGGCCCAGCCGCTGGAGGTGGGCGAAGATCTTCACGCGCAGCGAGTACAGCGCCCGTTCGCCCGTCCGGCCCACCGCCCGGATCGCGCCGTACTGCGCGGCCCACTGCGTCAGCACCACGGCCAGCGCCAGCCCGGACGCCACCCACACCGCGCCCAGCGCGTCGCGCTGCACGCCCTGGTCGATGCCGTGCCGGATCAGGACCGGCAGCAGGAGCGAGGCCACCGCGTCCGCCACGACCAGCAGCAGCGCCAGCAGCAATGGCCGGCGCAGCCCGCCGAGCAGCCGGCGCAGCCCGTAGCTGGTCTCGGGGCGGGCGGCCCGTTCCTCGTCCACGTCCGGCGCGTCGTCCGCCGGCGGCAGCGCGGCGACCCGCGCCAGCAGCTCGGGCGTGGCGCCCGCCGCCGGGTCCTCTTTCTCCTCTTTCTCCTCTTTCTCCCCTTCTTCGCCTTCTTCCCCTTCTTCGCCTTCCCCCTCTCCCACGCCCCACAGCCCGGCCGCGTCGTCGTCCTCGGCCCCGTGCGCGTCGCCGCGCGCGTCCTCGTCCGCCGCGAGCCCGGCCGGGTCCCGCTCGACCCCGCCCAACTCACCCGGATCGGCCAGCAGCCGCCGGTACGGCTCGCAGCGCGCCACCAGCTCCTCGTGCGTGCCGGTGTCCACCAGCCGCCCGGCGTCCAGCACGGCGATCCGGTCCGCGAGCTGGAGCGTCGACTGCCGGTGGGCGATCAGCAGCGTGGTCCGCCCGGCCATCACCGACCGCAGCGCGCCGTGGATCTCGTGCTCGACCCGCGCGTCCACGGCCGAGGTCGCGTCGTCCAGGATCAGCAGCCGGGGGTCGGTGAGGATCGCGCGGGCCAGGGCGACGCGCTGCCGCTGCCCGCCGGAGAGGGTGAGGCCCTGCTCCCCGATCACGGTGTCGTAGCCGGCGGGCAGGTCGCTGATGAACCCGTCGGCCTGCGCCGCCCGCGCGGCGGCCCGGACGCGCTCCTCGGTCGCCTCGGGGTGCCCGTAGGCCAGGTTGGCGCGGATGGTGTCGGAGAAGAGGAAGCTGTCCTCGGGCACCAGCCCGATCGCGGACCGCAGCGAGTCGTACGTCAGCGTCCGCACGTCCTCGCCGCCGATCCGGACGGCACCACCGTCCGGATCGTAGAAGCGCGGCAGCAGCAGCGAGACGGTGGACTTGCCGCTGCCCGAGGTGCCCACCACGGCCAGGGTCTCGCCCGGGTCGATGCGCAGCGACAGCTCCCGCAGCACGGGCCGGCCCGCGCCGTACCCGAAGCTGACCCGGTCGAACTCGACGGTGGCCGGGGCGTCGGCGGGCAGCGCGTGCGCGTCCGGGGCCTCGCGTATCTCGGGCTCGGTGTCGATGAGTTCGAGCACCCGCTCGACGCCCGCGCGGGCCTGCTGCCCCACGGTGAGGATGACGGTGAGCATCCGGACCGGGCCGACGAGCTGGGCGAGGTAGGTGGAGAACGCCACGAAGGTGCCGAGCGTGATCTGCCCCCGGGTGGCCATCCAGCCGCCGAGCGCCAGCATCGCGACCTGCCCCAGGGAGGGCACGGCCTGGAGCACGGGCGTGTAGCGGGCCGACAGCCGCACGGTCCGCATCCGGGCACCGAACAGCCGCCGCCCGGCCGCGCGCAGCTTGCCGGTCTCCTGCTCCTCCTGCCCGAAGCCCTTCACGACGCGCACGCCGGTGATCGCGCCGTCCACGACGCTCGCGACGGCGCCCGCCTGGTTCTGCGCGACCCAGGTGGCGGGGAAGAGCCGGGTGCGGCTGCGGTCGGCGACGAACCAGAGGGCCGGCGCCACGGCCAGCGCGACCAGCGTGAGCGGCGGCGACAGCACCGCCATCACCACGAGCGAGACGACGAAGAGCATCAGGTTGCCGATGGTCATCGGCATCATGAAGAGCAGCCCCTGGATGAGCTGGAGGTCGCTCGTCGCCCGCCCGACGACCTGCCCGGTGCTGAGCTGGTCCTGCCGCCGCCCGTCGAGGCGGGTGATGGTGCGGAACATCTCGGTCCGCAGGTCGTGCTGCACGTCGATGCCGAGCCGGCCCCCGTAGTAGCGGCGGATGAACGTGAGCGCGTACACGACGACAGCCGCCGCGATCAGCAGCCCGATCCAGAGCCCGAGGCCGCCCTTCTCACCGATCACGACGTCGTCGATGACGACCTTGACGATCAGCGGCATCAGGCCCATGACACCCATGCCGACGAGCGAGGCACCGATCGAGAGGAGCAGGTTGCGGCGGTACCGCCAGCAGTAGCCGGTCAGCCGCCGTATCCAACCACCGTCTCGCGCCGCCTGTCCCACCACAGAACGCCTCCCGCTCCTCGTCGTGCCGCCGCCATCGCTAGCCAACGTCTGGGCGTGCGCGTTTCATCCCACCGCAACACTGTGAAAGGCCGTCCGCCACCGGAAAAATCATGTGCGGCCCGCGCGGGAGCCCGCCCACGGTCCGGGCCATGGGTTTCCAGCAGATCCTGATCGGCGGTTCGAGCGCCTTGGCGCCGACCGGCGGCTGGAGCCCGCTCCGGACCCGTCGTCCGCGGCGCGGGCGCCCGACCCCGGTCTGAGTCCTCCTCCTCCCGGCCCAGGGCCGTCCGGGTGTCCCCACCGCCCCGGACAGGCCGCCGCTCCGCGCGGGCCCGTCCTCACACACGAGGACGACGACGCCCGTGGCTTCCGGCCGCAAGACCCTCTCGCGGAACTGCCTGAACGACGCCCGCGTGCTCAGCCGGATCGTGACCGCCGCCGGCCGCCCGGATCAGTCCGCCGGGGCGTCCGGGCGGCGGGTGTTGTCGATGCGGACACCACCGTGGATCACGGCGGCGGCGATCGAGCCGCGGTCGGCGCGGATCGTCATGTCGCCGCCCACCACGAGCCCGTCCGCCGCCCCCTCCCGCAGCAGATCCCGCAACCGGTCGGCGAGCGCCTCCCGTTCGCGCTCGTCGGCCACACTCTCGAACAGCGTCTCGAACCGGGTGCGCCAGGCCGTCTGCTGCTCGATCCGGACCAAGTCGCCCCCGGCCCCGTCCGCCAGCGCGGCGGCCGTCCGCTCCAGCCGCTCCAGCTCGGCCCGCTCCCGCGCCTCGTCGCCGCGCCCGAACCACCCGGCCACCCGGGCCCTGAACCCGGCCCACGCGTCGGTCCCCGCCGCCTGCACCACGGCCGTACCACCCGCCGCCGCCAGCGCCGTCCACGCTTCCGCGAGCATTCGCCCACCCACCTCACTCGTATCCGCCACCCAGGTACACGTCCGGCGACCGCCGCGGGTTCCGATGAGTTCCGCCGCGCGCCCGGGTCTCAGTCTCCGTCCCTACCGAAAGGAATGACCCGTGTTCAAGAACACCAAGGCGTTCAGCGGATTCTCCGTGGACGACATCCGGGCGGCCAAGCGGTTCTACGGCGAGACCCTCGACATCGACGTCTCCGAGGAGAACGGGCTGCTCATCCTGCGCCTCGCGGGAGACCGCGACCACCTGATCTACCCCAAGCCGGACCACACCCCGCCCACCTGCACCCTGCTCAACTTCCCGGTGGACGACATCGAATTGGCCGTCGACCGGCTCACGGAGCGCGGCGTGGTCCTCGAACGCTACGAGGGCGCCGACGAGAAGGGCATCCACCGAGGTCACGGCGGCCCACCGATCGCCTGGTTCCGCGACCCGGCGGGGAACTATCTCTCGGTCCTCCAGGAATCCTGAGACGCAGGCGGGGACATCCCCTCGTGGAGATTCCCCGCCGCGTTCGGTGAAGAACAGGCCGCGCGGGCACCGGGGATGGTCGGTCCGGCCGTTGTCGGGGTGGCCGGCGTCGCCGCAGAACGCGACGCCGGCCGCGCCGCCGCCGTCACCGGCCCGGTCGCCGTTCACCGGATCACCCTCGGGGTGCCACACGTACACCCGCGCCACGTCGGCACCCGGTACACCACGCTCTTTCCGGCCGCCGCCGCGCTGGTCCTGGCCGCCGGCCCGGTCGCCACGGCCCTGGTCACGGCGGGCGTCGTCCCGGCCCACCGGGGACCGGCGCCCGCCGAGATCACAGCTCGGGCACTTCCCCGCCGTAACCAGGTCATCGGGGCGATACTGGCCGTATGCCGACGACCGCCGTCCCATCCAGAGCGGAACTGATCGACCATCTGATAAGCACCCGCATCGCGGGCGACGTGGCGACCCCGCGCGAGAACAACCTCTCCCATTACCGGGAGCTGGCGAACGGCAACCGGTATTTCTGGCTCGGCCTCGAATTCGGCGACCGGTGGACCGACGAACAGGACGTGCTGGCCGTGATGGCCGAGCGCTGCGGCGTGGACGAGGACCCGGGGCACCGGCAGGGCCAGGACACCATCGACCCGGAGCTCACCGTCGACGGGCTGCACCGGGCGGCGACGCTGCTGCGCAAGGCCGTGGAGGCCGGACAGCGGGTGCTGGTCGCCACCGGCCACCCGGGCGGGCTGCTCGACGTGCACGCCCGCACCGCCGCCGCCCTGGAGGCCGCCGGCTGCGACCTGGTCCGCGTGCCGATCGGGCTGACGGCCGACGAGGGCGTCGTCGCCCAGATGGCGGGCGTGGCGATGTACGAGCGGGGCGCGACGCTGTGGCACACGCACTCCCCGCAGCCCATGGCCGAGATCCTCGACGCCCTGCCGCTGGCGGGCGAGGCACTGCCCGACCTGGTGATCGCCGACCACGGCTGGGCGGGCCGCGCGGCGCGGCAGGGCATCGACACCATCGGCTACGCGGACTGCAACGACCCGGCCCTCTTCCTCGCCGAGGCCGAGGGCACGCTGTCGGTGTGCGTGCCGTTGGACGACCACGTCGCGAATCCTCGGTACTACGAGCCGCTGACCGCCTACCTGCTGGACGCCGCCGGGCTGGCCCAGGAGTGAGGCCCCGGGCCACCAGCCCGGACCGGCCCCTGCCGGAGCCCGTGCCGGGCGACGTACCCCTGTCCGTGCCGGGCGCCGAGGGCCTGTACCGCCGTCACCGGCCCGACCCGGAGTCGTTCGACGCGAGCTGGAACGCGGCCGACGTGCACCGGCTGCACGCCCACCTCACCGGCCCCGACCGGCCCGCCGCCCTGGACCGGCTGCTGACGGCGTGGGAACGGGCGATGCCGCGCTGGCCGCGCGGCGCGGACGCCGAGGCGGTGCTCACCCGGCCGAGCCGCGATGTCGCGCTGACCCCGGTGCTGCTGGCCCACGGCATGATCCCGAAGCGGATCGCGGCCGTCCGCCCGGCCGCCCACCGAGCGCCCAGGCCGGGTCCCTGCCCCCGGGCGCTGATCCGGCCGCTGGAGACACCCGACGCGGAGTGGGCGGCCCGGCTGTGGCTGGACGGGCTGCGCTGGGACGCGCAGTTCGGCTCCTGCGCGATCCGCGCCTCGTCGGCACGGAACATCGGGCAGCGGCTGGCCACCACCCTCGTCTGGGTCGCGGAGATCCGCCGCGAGGTGGTCGGCCTGCTGGCCGTGGACGACCCGGCGCGGGAGACACGGCTCCTCGGCGGCATGGGCTACCTGACGTCCCTGATGGTCGCCGCCCCGCACCGCGGCGAGGGCATCGGCACGGCCCTGGCCCACACCGCCCACACGGCCCTGGCGGAAGCGGGCTGCACGCGAACGATGCTCCACTACGCGGCCCTGAGCCCGGTCTCCGCGCCGTTCTGGCACCACCACGGCTACCGCCCCCTGTGGACGACGTGGGCCCGCCGCGCACCGCCGCGCTGAACGGAGCGGGTGCGCCCGGGCTCACGCCCGGGCGCGCGGGACCCGCATCAGGCCCTCCTGTATCACCGAGACCGCCAGCCGGCCGTCCCGCGTGAAGATCCGGCCGTGCGCCAGGCCCCGGCCGCCCTGGGAGGTCGGGGAATCCGTGTCGTACAGCAGCCACTCGTCCGCCCGGAACGGCCGGTGGAACCACATCGCGTGGTCCAGGCTCGCGCCCACGATGTCGCCCGTCATCCAGCCGCCGCGCCCGTGCGCGAGCAGCACGGAGTCCAGCAGCGTCATGTCCGAGACGTACGTCCCCAGGCACAGGTGCGCCACCGGGTCGTCGCGGTCCCCGTCGAGCTTGCCGTTGATCCGGAACCACACCTGCGCCCGCGCCTCGCGCGGCTCCCCCGCCGTGGCGAACGGCGGCTCCGCGACGTACCGCAGGTCGATCGCCCGTCTCGCCTGGAGCAGCAGCTCCATCGCGCCTCGGTCGAAGAAGAGGTCCGCGTAACGCGGCAGCAGCTCCTCGGCGGGCGGCAGCGTCTCCGGGTCCGGCGCCGACGGCATCGGGTCCTGGTGCTCCAGTCCCTCCTCGGCCACCTGGAAGGACGCCGACAGGTGGAAGATCGGCTGCCCGTGCTGCACGGCCACCACCCGGCGGGTGGTGAACGAGCGGCCGTCGCGGATGCGGTCCACCGTGTAGACGATGGGCGAGCCGGGGTCGCCGGAGCGCAGGAAGTACGAGTGCAGGGAATGCGGCAGCCGGTCCTCCGGCGCGGTGCGGCAGGCGGCGACGAGGGCCTGTGCGGCGACCTGCCCGCCGAAGACCCGGGGGATGACGGAAGCGTGACTGCCGCCCCGGAAGATGTCCCGTTCGATCCGTTCCAGATCCAGCAGGTCGAGCAAGTACTGAAGAGTGGCGTCCATACCGGTGATTCTCGCGCACGGACGCGCGGACGCGCGGACGCGCGGAAGCCCGGATCCTGGTCAGGATCCGGGCTTCCGGTTCAGTAGCGGGGACAGGATTTGAACCTGCGACCTCTGGGTTATGAGCCCAGCGAGCTACCGAGCTGCTCCACCCCGCGTCGTGATGTCTTTACCCTAGCGCCACCCGGAGGCCGCGTGCAAATCGGCGGTCAGCCACGCCCGGCGGAGGTCACCGCGGCGACGGCGACGACGGCGACGCAGTCGGGGCAGCGCCCGTAGTACGTCACGGCCACGTCCGAGACCGAGAAGCCGAACCGCTCCTCGGCGGGCAGCGCGGACAGCGGGTCGGAGGTGATCCGCACGTCCCGCATCAGGCCGCAGCCGGAGCAGACCAGATGCTGGTGCGGGTGGTGCGCGTTCGGGTCGTACCGCTTGGCCCGGCCGTCCGTGGTGACCTCCAGGACCTCGCCGAGCGCGACCAGCTCGCCCAGCGTGTTGTAGACGGAGGCACGGGAGATCTCGGGCAGCCGCTCGACGGCCAGCGCGTGCACCTCGTCCGCGGTGAAGTGGACATGCTCACCATCCAGCACCTCGGCGATGACGCGCCGCTGGGCGGTGAGTCGCCAGCCGCGGTCCCGGAGTCGCTGAAGCAGGTCACTCATGCCATCCACCCTAACGCGGGACGAACCTTGACCCGACCGTGTACGGATCGAGGAGCCGTCTTGACTTGGACATAGTCCAATATAGGATCTGGACCATGCGACGGCCAAGGGCCTGAGCAGCACAGATCAGCTGAACACCTGAAAGGCGTGACAGGCAGATGACCGACCAGATCGCGGCGGGACCGCTCACCACGGAGTCCGGCGCCCCGGTTGCCGACAATCAGAACAGCCAGTCGGCCGGCGTCGGCGGCCCCGTGCTGATCCAGGACCAGCTCCTGATCGAGAAGCTGGCCCACTTCAACCGCGAGCGGATCCCGGAGCGGATCGTGCATGCCCGCGGCGCCGGCGCGTATGGCACGTTCACCCTCACCGCCGACGTGTCGCGGTACACCCGGGCGAAGTTCCTGTCCGAGGTCGGCAAGCAGACCGAGGTCTTCCTCCGCTTCTCCACCGTCGCGGGGAATCTGGGAGCGGCCGACGCCGTGCGCGACCCGCGCGGTTTCGCGATCAAGTTCTACACCGAAGAGGGCAATTACGACCTGGTCGGCAATAACACGCCCGTCTTCTTCATCAAGGACGCGATCAAGTTCCCGGACTTCATCCACACGCAGAAGCGCGACCCGTACACCGGCTCCCAGGAGGCGGACAACGTATGGGACTTCTGGGGTCTGTCCCCCGAGTCGACGCACCAGGTGACCTGGCTGTTCGGTGACCGCGGCATCCCCGCGTCCTACCGCCACATGAACGGGTACGGCTCGCACACCTTCCAGTGGACCAACGAGGCCGGCGAGGCGTTCTGGGTCAAGTACCACTTCAAGACCGACCAGGGCATCAAGAACCTCACGACCGAGGAAGCCAACGTCCTGGCCGGCACGGATCCCGACAGCCACCAGCGGGACCTGCGCGTCTCCATCGAGAACGGCGAGTTCCCGTCCTGGACCGTGCAGGTGCAGATCATGCCCGCGGCCGAGGCCGCGAGCTACCGGTTCAACCCGTTCGACCTGACCAAGGTCTGGCCGCACGCGGACTACCCGCCGATCACCATCGGCAAGCTGGAGCTCAACCGGAACCCGGAGAACATCTTCGCCGAGGTCGAGCAGTCGATCTTCTCCCCGCACCACTTCGTGCCGGGCATCGGCCCCTCGCCCGACAAGATGCTCCAGGGCCGCCTGTTCGCCTACGGTGACGCCCACCGGTACCGCGTGGGCATCAACGCCGACCACCTCCCGGTGAACCGGCCGCACGCCACCGAGGCCCGCACCAACGGCCGCGACGGCTTGTCCTACGACGGCCGTCACGGCGGCGCGAAGAACTACGAGCCGAACAGCTTCGGCGGCCCGGTCCAGACCGACCGCCCGCTGTGGGAGGCGGTCCCCGTCACCGGGTACACGGGCGACCACGAGGCTCCCTCGCACACCGAGGACAATGACTTCGTCCAGGCGGGGTACTTGTACCGACTGATGACGGACGAGGAGAAGGACCGTCTGATCGAGAATCTCGCGGGTTTCATCGCGAAGGTCTCCCGTGACGACATCGCCGAGCGGGCCGTGGAGAACTTCCGCGAGGCGGACGAGGACTACGGCAAGCGGCTCACGGCCGCGGTCCAGGCCCTCCGCGGCTGATATCTCGCATATCGCCGCTTGCCGTAATACCCCGGAGCGGCCGGACGCCCTGAGGCTCCGGCCGCTCCGGACTGTGCGGGGCGCTCCGGGCTGTTCGGGTCGCTCAGGCCCTGCCGACCACCGGGGTCCAGCAGTTGATGATGTCGCGCACCGAGACGATGCCGATCGGCTCGTTCGCGTCGAGGACGATCAGATGCCGGAAGCCGCCCTGCGCCATCGCGGACGCCGCGTCGGCGAGCGTCCACTGCGGGGCGGCGAAGACCACATCGGTCGTCGTGTGCGCGCCCGCCCGCTCGCGGTCGGGGTCCTGGCCCCGGCCGACCGAGGCGAGGACATCGCGTTCGGTGAGGATTCCCACGCCTGAGGTCTCGGGGTCGAGCACGACCGCCGCGCCGACCCGGCGGGCCGACATCAGACGGGCCGCCTGACGGAGTGTGTGAGTCGGGCCAATGGTGAGGACGACGGTGCTCATCGCGTCGCGGACCAGCATGGATGAGCCACCTCCTGCCATGAGAAGGGGGGTGAGGGTTGGGGGTGGAGCGGAGAAATCCGGAGGAAAAGGGAGAAGCGGGTGGCACTCGCGAAGGGATTCACAAGGCCACAAGTGGGGGGGATTCTCATGCTCACACGTCGCCACCGCCCCAACAAGGGTCTGTACCGCGGAAAACCGGGAGGCGGTCAGGAGCCCAGGTACCCCAGCAGTTCTCCGTGCAGGAGCCCGTTGGACGCCGCGGCGTCTCCGCCGAGCGGGGTGTCCCGTCCGTCCAGCCCGGTGAACCGGCCGCCCGCCTCCCGCACCACGATCGCGCACGCCGCCATGTCCCACAGCGACAGCTCCGGCTCGGCGCAGATGTCCACCGCCCCCTCGGCGACCATCATGTAGGACCAGAAGTCGCCGTACGCCCGCGTCCGCCAGCAGGCCCGCGTCAGCTCCAGGAACCCGCCCAGCCGATCGCGTTCCTCCCAGCCCGACAGCGACGAGTACGAGAATGAGGCGTCCGCCAGCCGTGACACCCCCGACACCCGCAGCCGTGTCGCCGACGTCAGGCTCCGGCCCGTGTACGCGCCGCCGCCCAGCGCGGCCCACCAGCGGCGCTGGAGCGCCGGTGCCGAGACCACCCCCACCACCGGCCGGTCGCCGCCCTCGCCCCGCTCCATCAGCGCGATCAGCGTGGCCCACACCGGCACGCCGCGCACATAGTTCTTGGTGCCGTCGATCGGGTCCACGATCCAGCGGCGCGGCCCCTGCCCGACGCTCCCGAACTCCTCGCCCAGCACCGCGTCCCGTGGCCGGGCACGCTGGAGAACGCCCCGGATCAGCTCCTCGGCGCCCCGGTCCGCCTCGCTGACCGGTGTCATGTCCGGCTTCGTCTCGACCTTCAGATCAAGGGACTTGAACCGCTCCATCGTCGCGGCGTCGGCGGCGTCGGCCAGGACGTGCGCGAGGCGCAGATCATCGTGGTAATCGGACATGCCCCACAGTATGCGGCCACCGGAGGACCGCCCCGGATGCCGGACGTCTTGACACCTCCCGCCCCTCGCGTCAATCCTGTCCCGCACCAGTCGGAGCCGCCCTTCGAAGGCGAGGACGCGACGTTGCCCACCGCGCGCGAGTCCCTGTTGCGAGCCGCCAGGGACGCTCTCGAACGGCGTCCCTGGCCGATGGTCAGGATGGTCGAGATCGCCACCGACGCCGGAGTGTCCCGGCAGACGCTCTACAACGAGTTCGGTGACAAGGCCGGCCTCGGCTCCGCGCTGGCGGAGCGTCAGGTCACCGCGCTACTCGACGAGTTCGGCTCGTTCTGCGCCGACGAGCACCGCACGCCCGCCGCGATCCTGGCCGGGACGACGGACTGGATCGTGCGCGCCGCCCACGCGGACGTCCTGGTCCACGGCGCCCTCGTGGGCTGCCCGGGCGCCCGGCTGCCGCGGTCCGCCTGGGGACCGGGCGCGCTGATCGCGGAGCTGCGCGACCGGGCCGTGCGCGCCCTGGCCCGCCGGACCCCGCCGGCCGAGGCGGCCGGTCTCCCTCACCGCTGCGAGACGGCGATCCGCCTCGCCGTCTCCCACCTCGTCGCCCCGGCCCCCGGGGGCCGCTGATCCGGGCGACCGCCGCGCGCCAGCCCCTCGCTCCCTAGTCCCCCTCGCGCCGCTCGCGGGTGGCCAGCAGGCGGCGCAGGGAGTACAGCCGGGCCGGGTCCGCGTGGCCGGCGACCACCCAGGCGTCCAGCGCGCACTCCGGCTCGTCATGACTGCACGCGCGCGGGCAGTTCTCCGTGCCCGGCTCAAGGTCGGGGAAGGCGAGGATGACCCGCGAGGGGTCGACGTGATGCAGACCGAACGACCGCACGCCGGGCGTGTCGATCACCCAGCCCGAATCGTCCGGCAGCGGCAGGGCGAGCGCCGAGACGGTGGTGTGCCGGCCCCGGCCGGTGACGGCGTTCACCTCGCCCGTGGCTCGCTGCCGCTCCGGCACCAGCGCGTTGACCAGCGTCGTCTTGCCCACCCCGCTGTGCCCGACGAACGCCGTGACGTGCCCGGTCAGCAGCTCCCGCACCCGGCCCACGGCCTCCTCGTCGAACTCCTCACGGGTGGTCACCACATGCTGGATGCCGAGCGGCGCGTAGGTCTCCAGCAGCGGCCCGGCCGGGGCCAGGTCGGATTTGGTGAGGATCAGCAGCGGATCGAGTCCGGCGTCGAACGCCGCGACCAGGCAGCGGTCGATCAGCCGCGGCCTCGGCTCGGGGTCGGCGAGGGCGGTGACGACGGCGAGCTGGTCGGCGTTGGCGACGACCACCCGCTCGAACGGGTCGTCGTCGTCCGCCGTCCGGCGCAGCGCGGAGCGGCGCTCCTCGACCCGCACGATCCGCGCCAGGGTGTCCTTGGCGCCCGACATGTCCCCGACAATGGCCACCCGGTCGCCGACCACGACCCCCTTGCGGCCCAGTTCGCGCGCCTTCATCGCGGTGACCGTGCGGTCCTCGACCAGGCAGGTGATCCGGCCCCGGTCCACGGTCAGGACGAAGCCCTCGGCCGCGTCCTCGTGGGCCGGACGCCGGTTGGTGCGCGGCCGGGTGCCCCGGCGGCTGGGACGGAACCGGATGTCGTCCTCGTCGATGTTCTTCCCGTACCGGCGCATGGCGGCGCGGGCCCTAGTCACTCTCTCCCGAGAGCATCCGGTGCCACAGATCGGGGAAATCGGGCATCGTCTTGCCGGTGGTGGCGATGTCCTCGATCTCGACGTCCTTCACCAGCAGGCCGATGATCGCGCCCGCGGTGGCGAGCCGGTGGTCCTCATAGGTGTGGAAGACGCCGCCGTGCAGCGGGCGCGGCCGGATGCGCAGGCCGTCGGAGGTCTCGGTGACGTCGCCGCCCAGCGAGTTGATCTCCTTGGTGAGCGCGGCGAGCCGGTCCGTCTCGTGCAGCCGCAGGTGCGCGACGCCGCGCAGCACCGACTCCGAATCGGCCAGCGCGGCGACGGCCGCGATCCCCGGGGTCAGCTCCCCGACCTCGCTGAGGTCGGCGTCGATGCCCCGCACCCGCCCGGTGCCACTGAACGTCAGGCCCCGATCGTCCAGGGTGCAGCGGCCCCCCATCTCGGTGAAGATCCGGCGCAGCGCGTCACCGGGCTGCGTGGTCCGCCGTGGCCAGTCCGGGATGGTCACCGTGCCGCCGGTGACCAGAGCGGCGGCCAGGAACGGCTGCGCGTTGGACAGGTCGGGCTCGACCACGAGGTCGCGTCCGAGCAGCGCGCCCGGGGTCACCCGCCACACGTTGGGCTCGCCGCCGGAGTCCGGGGAGTCCACCTGGGCGCCCGCCTTGCGCAGCATGTCCACGGTCATGCGGATATGGGGCATGGACGGCAGGACCCGGCCGGTGTGGCGGACCTCGATGCCCTGGTTGTACCGGGGCGCGGAGAGCAGC
Organism: Streptomyces sp. NBC_01803; assembly: GCF_035917415.1. NCBI lineage: Bacteria > Bacillati > Actinomycetota > Actinomycetes > Kitasatosporales > Streptomycetaceae > Streptomyces > Streptomyces sp. NBC_01803. The sequence goes on along the minus strand of NZ_CP109073.1, from coordinate 4,127,638 downwards.
AGGGCGCTGATGAACTGCGAGGAGGTCGAGGCGTCGACCTCCACATAACCGCCGTCGAGCGACCCGACGCCGTGCACGGTCATGGGCAGCGCGCCGCGCCCGTCGTCCTCGACACGGGCGCCGAGGGCCCGCAGGGCCGCGATCAGGCCGCCCAGCGGGCGCTCGTGGGAGCGCGGGTCGCCGTCGAAGCGGACCGGCCCCTCGGCGAGCGCGGCGAGCGGCGGCAGGAAGCGCATGACGGTGCCCGCGTTCCCCACGTCGACGGCGGCCGGCGCCTGGGGCATGGCCGGGATCACGCGCCAGGACTCGCCGCGGCCGCGCGGCAGCCCGGAGACGGCGGAGCTGGACGAGACGGTCTCCTCGATGCCGATGCCGAGCGAACGCAGCGCGTCGGCCATCAGGAGGGTGTCCCGGGAGCGCAGTGGCCGGCGCAGCCAGCCGGGGTCGGCGGCGAGCGCGGCGAGGATCAGGGCCCGATTGGTGACCGACTTGGATCCGGGCACCGTGACGGTCGCGGCGACCGCGCCGGAGGCGAGCGGCGCGGGCCAGAGCGCGAGGGTTTCACTGTGGTCGGTCATAAACACTCACTCTAGTGCGCGACGCACCGTGACCACCCGGATCACATGCCGAACAGCCATCGGCCGCCGCCGATCAGGGAGGTCAGGGTGACGGCGTGGAAGAAGAAGAACCACATCGGGGCGGGCACGTGCGTGAGCCGGGACAGCTGGTCGGCGTCGGAGTCCCGGGCCGCGCCGCGCCGGCGTTTGGTCTGGAGCTCGAACACCGGCCGGACCCCGCCCAGCAGCAGGAACCAGACCACCAGGTAGGCGAATCCCGCCTGCACGTCCGGCTCGGTGAGCCAGGACACCAGGAGGAACGCGGCCCCGGTGAGGAGCACGGTCAGCATGCCGTAGGCGTTGCGGACCATCACGAGCAGCGCGAGCAGGAGGCCGGTGGCCCCCCACAGCAGGGCGGTGATGCGCCCCTGGGAGAGGAGCGCCGCGCCGCCGAGCCCGAGCAGCGAGGGCGCGGTGTACCCGGCGGCGGCGGTGAGGATCATGCCGAACCCGGAGGGCTTGCCACGGGAGACGGTCAGACCGGAGGTGTCGGAGTGCAGGCGTATGCCCTCCAGCCGCCGGCCGGTCAGCAGGGCCACCAGCCCGTGGCCGCCCTCGTGCGCGATCGTGATCGTGTTCCGGGACAGGCGCCAGACGCCGAACGGCGTGACCGCCGCGAGGGCGAGAGCGGCGGTCACGAGGATCAGCCAGAGCTCGGGCTCCGGCTGCGTGCCGGTCACCCGGTTCCACAGCTCGTCGATGTCAGCGATGTCCATAGCGGGCCGATTTTACGGGTCCGCCGGTAGGCGTGGGGTCAATTCCCCGATTGTGTGATCGCCTGTTCTATGCGGGCCACCAGGGCATCGGCGTCCACGCTCGGGTCGCCGGCCGCCAGAGTGCCGGCCAGCTCCGCCACGGTGGCGCGCAGCGCCGTCACCTCGGCGACCAGGGCGGTCAGGTAGCCCCAGGCGTCCTTGGTGGCGCCGTCGCCCTTGAACTGCCAGGTGTGGTGCGGCGACGAGGCGTCGTCCCACATCTGGCGGGCGTCCCTGCTGTCCAGCCGGGTGTCCTTGTAGAGCGCGACCTTCCGCGCGGCGGCGGTCGCGATCTTCTCGATGTCGTCGTCGGACACGGCCATGTCGTCCTCCTCCTCCGGATTCCAGCCGGCGGCATGCTTGAGCCGCTCGGCCACGCGCTTGCGCACGTCGCCCATCGAGATGCCGGGGCCGCGCGGGTCGATCTTCCCCGGCTGCCACTCCAGGTGGCCGATGACCGAGGTGTCCCCGCCCTTGCCCCAGCCGTGCGCCCGGCAGAGCGCCGCGGAGGCGCGCACGATGGCCTCCACCTGCTCCGGGGGCCAGGGGTCCTTGTTGTCGCCGAGGTTGACGCACTCGAACCCGTAGAAGTGGATGTTGCCGTCGGTGTCGGTCTCGTTGTCGGCGGGCAGCGCCTTCTCGGCGATGACGGCGGCGAGCACGTCGCCGTCGCCCGAGCCCGCGTGGTTGGCCCGGCCGTGACCGACCAGGTAGACGGTGCCGGACTTGGCGACGACACCGTGGCACAGCGGCCCCGGCAGGTCCGAGCGGCCCACGTAGCACAGCTCGACCGTCGCGTCGGTCCCGGTGGTGACGGTGTGATGGATCATCACACCGTTCACCGGCCCCCACGGCCCCTTGTGATTACGGTTGTTCGTCCGCCACGACTTGTACTCGACGACCTTGACGCCCTCGTCCTTCAGAGCTTTCAGCAGAGTGTCGGCGGAGAGCGGAGTAGCCATAGCCATCCCCCTTCGCTCCGGGGCAGGGCGCCCCGGACGCTGTAACCAGATTGCCACGGAGAGTGGCACTCCGTGCCCAACTTGACGGAAATAACAGGCTATTGACGGTGTCGTACCGGTCCCGCCAGCGCGGCGGCGCGCGAACCGGCGTGTTCCGCCGGTTGCGCCCGCGCCTGTTGGGCAGGGAGAGGAGAGGGCCGGCGCCTCGGCCCGTGATCGTCGAGCAGGGGGTTCCCGTGTCGGTCCTGATCATCGGCCGCAGACGGCGCGTGGTGGACAAGGCCGCCACCGCCCTGCGGGGCGAGGGCTTCGCGGCGGCGGGTGTCACGGCCGACGAGGACGCCGCCCGACTGCTGGCGGCCGGCGGCGTCACGGCACTGGTGATCGGCGGCGGCGTGGGCCCGGTGAGCCGCGAGCGCCTGGCCGGGCTGGCCCGCGCGGCGGGCGCGGCGGTGATCCACGGCCGCATCGGGTTCGGCGGCGTGCGGAGTTATGTGCGCAAGCGGCTGATCCCGGAGTTGAGGCGCGGCCCGGCGGCCTGAGCCCGTGCCGCCGTGCGCCGCGGCACCGTGGCGCCGGAAGCGGCGAAAGGCCCGGCCGCGTCGGACGCGGGCCGGGCCCTTCATGACCTGGGGTGAGTGACGGGACTTGAACCCGCGGCCACCTGGACCACAACCAGGTGCTCTACCAACTGAGCTACACCCACCATGACCGCCACGCGCGGGAAGAGACCTTTCCGCACCGGTCGGGTTATGAGTGTACAGCCTCCCCGAGCCCGCCGGTGCCACGGTTTCTCAGCGCACCACGTGCTGGGCGGCGATCCGTTTGGCGGCGTCCGAGTCGGGGCCCGGCTGCGGCACGAAGATCGCCTCGCGGTAGTACCGGAGCTCGGCGATGGACTCCTTGATGTCCGCCAGCGCCCGGTGGTTCCCGCTCTTCTCCGGGCTGTTGAAGTAGACCCGCGGATACCAGCGGCGGACCAGCTCCTTCACCGAGGAGACGTCGATCACGCGGTAGTGCAGGTGCGACTCCAGCCGCGGCATGTCCCGGGCGAGGAAGCCGCGGTCGGTCCCGATCGTGTTCCCGCACAGCGGCGTCTTCCCCGCCTCCGGCGCGTGCTCGCGCACGTAGTCAAGGACCAGCCGCTCGGCGTCGGCCAGGGTGGTGCCGCCCGCCAGCTCGTCCAGGAGCCCGGAGGCGGTGTGCATGGCGCGCACCACCTCCGGCATGGACGCGAGCGCGCCCTCCGGGGGGCGAATCACCACGTCCACCCCCTCGCCGAGCACGTTCAGCTCGGAGTCGGTCACCAGCGCGGCCACCTCGATGAGCGCGTCGTCGGCCAGCGAGAGCCCGGTCATCTCGCAGTCGATCCACACCATGCGGTCGTTCATGCGAACAACCTTACGTTGCGGGACCCGACCGGCCCGCGAGCGTCGCTCACCCCGCGGGCCGCCCGCGCTGGCCGGGCAGGCGGGGCGAGAAGCCGTCACCCACCGGCTTGCCGCGCTCCGCCGTGTCCTGCTGACGCGCCCGGTACGCGGCCCGGTAGGCGGCCGGCGAGGCGCCGAGCTGCCGCCGGAAGTGGCCGCGCAGGGCCACTGGCGAGCGGAAGCCGCAGCGGCCCGCGACCTCGTCCACCGAGTAGTCCGAGACCTCCAGCAGCCGCTGCGCCTGGAGCACCCGCTGGGTGATCAGCCACTGCAGGGGCGCGCTCCCGGTCAGCGCCCGGAACCGGCGGTCGAAGGTGCGGCGGCTCATGTAGGCCCGCGCGGCCAGGGTTTCGACGTCGAACTGCTCGTGCAGGTGCTCCAGTGCCCAGGCGACGACCTCGGCCAGCGGGTCGGCTCCGATGTCCTCTGGTAAAGACCGGTCGAGATGCCGGTGCGGGGTCGCCTCGGTGCCGGTGCCCCGGCGAGGCGGCAGCACCAGCCGACGGGCCAGCGCGGCGGCGGCCTCCGGACCGTGGTCGGTGCGGACGATGTGCAGACAGAGATCGATCCCGGCCGCGGTACCGGCCGAGGTCAGGATGTCGCCGTCGTCCACATAGAGCTCCCTGGGGTCCACGTGGACCGACGGGTAGCGCTTGGCGAGCGTCGGGGCGTACATCCAGTGGGTCGTCGCGGGGCGCCCGTCGAGCAGCCCGGCGGCGCCCAGCGCGAAGGCCCCCGTGCACAGCCCGACGATCCGGGCCCCCTCGGTGTGCGCGCGGCGCAGCGCCGCGAGCGCGGGGGCCGGCGGCGGGCCCGTGATGGACCGCCACGCCGGGACGATGACGGTGCCGGCCCTGGCCACGGCGGTGAGGCCGTAGGGGGCACGCAGTTCGAGACCGCCCGTGGTGCGCAGCGGTCCTTCCTCTCCGGCGCAGGCGAGCAACCGGTAACGCGGCACCCCGGCATCCTGGCGATCGACGCCGAAGACGGACAGCGGGATGGAGCTTTCGAACATGGGACTGCCGCTGAACAGCACCACCGCGACGACTTCGCGGCGGCGGCGGGCAGCCAGCTTGACGGCGGGCTCGGGGCCGTGCGTTGGGTCCTGGTTCATGCTCCTCAGTTCCCTCGGTCGTCGCATCCTCTCGGTCCTGCCACGTTTCCCCCGACGTCATTGCCAAGATCGAATCTACTGTGTCGGTTGAGGTTGGCGGGACAAGTTCACCACTCAGCGCTAAGTCGACATGACAACGTGGCGTGAAGCATTCGATCAGGAAGCGTTACATGGACGAGCAGTTGGGGGAAGTGGGCCTCACCTCGGCACTCGTCGCCGATGGCCCCCGGGACCGGCGCCGGCACACCGCCCGGGCCTGCGAAAGGTGTTGTGGGGGCGGGTGGGCAAGGTGGTTCAGCTGTGGGGAAGTTGGCTGAAAATAAAAGCCGTCAGCACGACTGTCCGACCGCGAGCGGGGCGTACGCCGGGGCTTTCGGCGGTGAGCGGTGCTGTAGTTCCCCGGCCACCCTCAGCGAGCCGCCGCTGTTCGGCGGCGGGGCGCGGACCGTGCCGGAATCCCGGGCGCACGGCGGCCCGGGGGCCGGTCACGCTCCGGAGGCGGCCGTATCGGGATGTGTCCGAAAGCATTGCGCGGCCCGGCGCCCGTAGGGCATGCTGCTCGGTCACGGCGCCAACGCTCGGCCCCGGGGGTCGCACCGCTCCACCCTTGGGAACCAGCCGCCTGACGCCGTACCCTGGAAGTGTCACCACGGGAAGAGTGAGGGATCTTCTCCGCTTCTCCGTGAGTCACCTCCATCACCGACACATTCACGAGGTTTCCTCGCCGACCCACCGCTGAGGCTCCGATGGCTGGATACGAGTTTCCCGAACCAGCGGATCGCAGGCCGGTCGCCGACCCCACCTCCCCGCCCGACCCGGCGGAGGACGTGCGGACATCGCGCGACCCGGCCTTCCAGCACGGTGTCGTCGTCGGCTTCGACGGATCGATGTCGAGCGAGCGGGCGCTGGCCTACGCCGTGGGGATGGCCCGGCGGTCCCGCTCCGGTCTGATCATCGTCCATGTGGCCAACCGCCTACCCACCACCGTCTGGGCCGGCTGCGAGCCGCCCGCGCTGGTCGACGTGCCCGACCACAGCACCGAGGTGCTGGGGCTGGAGCTGTCGTGCGCGGAACACCTGTCGGACGTGCCCTGGGTGCTGCTGGAGCGCGGCGGGGACATCTGCCACGAGCTGGAGGAGGTCGGCCGGGAGTACTCGGCGGACGCCATCGTCGTGGGCGCCACGCACGGGCTGCTGGGCCGTCTCTTCGGCTCGGTCTCGGGCCGGCTGGCGCGCCGGGCCCAGCGCCCGGTGATCGTCATCCCCTGACGGGCCGCCGCGGGCGCCACGGGCGCCCCCAATTCCGTGACGGAACCGCAGCTCACCGGGTATTCACCAAATTCGTCCCCCGCCAGGGGTGGATTGTGCGTTTGTGATGGGCATAAAGGGGACATCGACTGAGCTTGAGCCGCTCGGCGGGAGGTGACGGACCCGTCGACGGCTTCTCCCCGCCGGCGTAATGGGCGACGCCGGCGCACATGGCGGCCCCCGGGGGTGCGTATGGTGGCACGCACTCCGGGGGCCGCCGCGTGTCGTCTCACTCCACGGTGACGGACTTCGCCAGGTTGCGCGGCTTGTCGATGTCCCGGCCGAGGGCCAGGGCCGTGTGGTAGGCGAGCAGCTGCAGCGGGATGCCCATCAGCACCGGGTCCAGCTCGGGCTCGTTGCGCGGCACCACGATGGTGTCGTCGGCCTTCGGCTGCTCCTCGTGCGCCACGGCCAGGATGCGGCCCGAGCGGGCCTTGATCTCCTCCAGCGTGGCGCGGTTCTTCTCCAGCAGCTCGTCGGTCGGCATGATCGCCACCGTCGGCACGGCGGGCTCGATCAGCGCCAGCGGGCCGTGCTTGAGCTCGGAGGCCGGGTACGCCTCGGCGTGGATGTAGGAGACCTCCTTCAGCTTCAGGGACGCCTCCTTGGCCACCGGGAAGCCGCGCACCCGGCCGACGAACATCATGCTCTTCGACTCGGCGAACCCGGCCGCCACCTTCGCGATGCGGTCCTCGTCCCGGAGGATCTCCGCGATCTGCTCGGGCAGCTTGCGCAGGCCGTCGATGATCCGTTTGCCGTCCGCCACCGACAGGTCGCGGATGCGGCCGAGGTGGAGCGCGAGCAGCGCGAAGGCGACGGCCGTGTTGGTGAAGCACTTGGTGGACACCACGCACACCTCGGGCCCGGCGTGGACGTAGACGCCGCCGTCCGTCTCGCGGGCGATCGCGGAGCCGACGACGTTCACCACGCCCAGCACCATGGCGCCCTTGCGCTTGAGCTCCTGGACGGCGGCCAGGGTGTCGTACGTCTCACCGGACTGGCTGACCGCGATATAGAGCGTGTCGGGGTCCACCACGGCGTTGCGGTAGCGGAACTCGCTGGCCGGCTCCGCGTCGGCCGGGATGCGCGCCAGCTCCTCGATGAGCTGGGCCCCGATCAGACCCGCGTGGTATGCCGAGCCGCAGCCGAGGATCTTCACCCGCCGTACGCCGCGCGCGGCGCGGGCGTCGAGATTGAGCCCGCCGAGCCGGACCGTGGCGAACCGGTCGTCGATCCGGCCGCGCAGCACCCGGTCGACGGCGTCCGGCTGCTCGGCGATCTCCTTGTGCATGTACGTGTCGTGGCCGCCCATGTCATAGCTCTCGGCCTCCCACTCCACGGTGGTCGGGGAGGCGGCGGTGCGGCTGCCGTCGGTGGTGTACGTGCGGTAGTCGTCGGCCTTGATGGTGGCCATCTCGCCGTCGTCCAGGGTGATCACCTGGCGGGTGTGGCTGATGAGCGCGGCCACGTCGGAGGCGACGAACATCTCCTTCTCGCCGATGCCGAGCACGACGGGCGAGCCGTTGCGGGCCACCACGATCCGGTCGGGGAAGTCGGCGTGCAGCACGGCGATGCCGTAGGTGCCCTCGATGTACCGCAGCGCCTCGCGGACCTTCTCCTCCAGCGTCTGCGCCTGGGCGCGGCCGATCAGATGGGCCAGGACCTCGGTGTCGGTGTCGGAGGCCAGCTCCACGCCGTCGGCGGCGAGCTTGGCGCGCAGTTCGGCGGAGTTGTCGATGATGCCGTTGTGCACGACGGCGACCTTGCCCGGGCCGTCCAGGTGCGGGTGGGCGTTGACGTCGTTGGGCACGCCGTGGGTGGCCCACCGGGTGTGCGCGATGCCGCAGCCGCCGGAGAACCGGGCCGGTACCTTGCCCTCCAGGTCCCGCACACGCCCGGCGTTCTTCACGGTCTTCAGACCGCCGCCCTTGCCGCTGCTGTGGATGGCGATGCCGGCCGAGTCGTAGCCCCGGTACTCCAGCCGCTGGAGACCCTCCAGGAGGAGGGGGGCCACATCTCGTTTCCCGATATATCCGACGATCCCGCACATAGGCGTTCCTCCTGCTGGTCTCTTGGTCAGGTGTCTCAGCCGTACACGATCCGCCGGAGCTGCCGCAGCGACAGCCCCGGCGGCGCCACCGCGCGGCGCGGCAGCTCCTCCGCGATCCGCCCGAAGATCGCCTCATTGGTCAGCCCCCGGGCCCGCAGCTCCCGGTGCCGCCTGCGGACGAACTCCTCGGCGGTCTCGTCGAAGTACGCCAGAACGTCCAGGACCACCCGGGCGGCCTCCCCGCGAGCGAGCGGGGTGCTGCGGACCAGGTGATCCACGAGATCGTCGTGGGGCGTACGGCGTTCGAGCACCCCTCGATACTGCGGAGCCGTGATGCTTTTCGCAACAATCCTGCCCGATATCGGGCACGGGCGTGTCGTTCCCCGCCATTCGAAGTGCTATCGGATGATGGTCACATGAAACGGGTCGCCCCCTCCTGCTGCTCGGCGCGCTGCTGTGCGCCCCCACCCTGACGGCCTGCGGCGAGGAGACGGCCACCGACTCGGCGGCGGCCGACCGCCCCGGCCTGGCGGCGCGGGCGACCGCCCTGGAGACGGTGCTGGAGCACGTGTACGTCATCGAGGTCCCCGGCTTCGAGCGCGCGGAGCAGTCGGTCGCCCCCTCGGGCGCGGACGGCTACCAGAGCACCTACGTCTCGGCGGAGACCGGTGCGATGATCCATCTGGTGGTGGACCGCGGGACGGTCGACGAGGCGGCGTGCGGCTGCGAGCGGGACGGCGACGCCTGGTACCGGGCGGGCGGCACGCACGCCTGGCTGCGAGCGGAGGACGGCCACACGGTGACGGTCGACGCGGACGCCGCCACGGTGGACCGGGACACGCTCCGGGCGGCCCTGACATCGGCCCGCCCGGCGACGGACGCGGAGCTGGACGAGATCCTCCCCGAGACCGGCTCCCGGCGCCCCGTGGAGCGCGGCGACCTACCCCCCGCCGGCGACGCCGCCCCCCAGGACCCGGAGAACGCGTCGGGCTGAGCGGGCGCCGGCGTCACCCCACGCTCAGCTCGCGGGCGATCAGCATGCGCTGGACCTCGCTCGTGCCCTCGCCGATCTCCAGGATCTTCGCGTCGCGCCACATCCTCGCCACCGGGTATTCGTTCATGAAGCCGTAGCCGCCGTGGATCTGGGTCGCCTCGCGGGCGTTCGTCACCGCCACGTCGGAGGAGTGGAGCTTCGCGATCGCCGCCGCCTTCTTGAACGGCTCGCCCGCCAGCAGGCGGGAGGCCGCGTCGCGCCAGGCGGTGCGGGCCGTGTGGGCGCGGGCCTCCATGTCGGCCAGCTTGAACTGGACGGCCTGGTTGGCGCCGATCGGGCGGCCGAAGGCCGTGCGGGTGCGGGCGTAGGCGAGGGACTCGTCCACACAGCCCTGTGCCAGGCCCGTGGAGAGCGCCGAGATCGCGATGCGGCCCTCGTCCAGGACGCTCAGGAACTGGGCGTAGCCGCGGCCCTCCTCGCCGAGCAGGTTGGTGGCGGGGACGCGGACGTCGGCGAAGGACAGCTCGTGGGTGTCCGAGGCGTTCCAGCCGACCTTGGAGTAGGGCGGCGCCACCGTGAGGCCGGGCGTGCCGGCCGGGACGATGATCGTGGAGATCAGCGGCGCCCCGTCCGGCTTGCGACCGGTGACGGCGGTGACGGTCACGAAGCCGGTGATGTCGGTCCCGGAGTTGGTGATGAAGCTCTTGGTGCCGTTGATCACCCAGGCGTCACCGTCCCGGACCGCCGTGGTGCGGGTGCCGCCCGCGTCCGAGCCACAGCCGGGCTCGGTCAGGCCGAACGCGCCCAGGATCTCGCCCGCGCACAGGCGCGGCAGCCACGCGCGCTTCTGCGCCTCGGTGCCGAAGCGGTGGATCGGCATGGCGCCCAGCGAGACGCCCGCCTCCAGGGTGATGGCGACGGAGGAGTCGACGCGGGCCAGCTCTTCCAGGACGAGGCACAGGGCGAGGTAGTCGCCGCCCATGCCGCCGTACTCCTCGGGGAACGGCAGGCCGAACAGGCCCATCTGCCCCATCTCCCGGACGATCTCGTAGGGGAACGTGTGGCGCTCGTAGTGCTCGGCGATCCTGGGGGCGACGACGTCGTGCGCGAAGGCTTCGACGGTCCGGCGGAGCTCCTCGTGCTCGGGTGACAGGCGGTGGTCCACGTCAGTCCTCACTCCTGGGTGGGGGATGGGGAGAGTGCGCGCACGGTGCGGGACGGGCTGGGCCGACCGAGGTGATCGGCCAGCCAGCGGCTGGTGGCGACGAGCCGACCGAGGTCGACGCCGGTCTCGACGCCGAGGCCGTCGAGCATCCACAGCAGGTCCTCGGTCGCGAGGTTGCCGGTGGCGCTTCCGGCGAACGGGCAGCCGCCCAGCCCGCCGGCCGAGGCGTCGACGGTGGTGACGCCGTGCCGGAGGGCGGTCAGGGTGTTGGCGAGCGCCTGCCCGTAGGTGTCGTGGAAGTGGACGGCGAGCCGGTCGTCCGGGACGCCGGCCTCGTTGAGCGCGGTGAGCAGCTCGGTGACCCGGCCGGGGGTGGCGACGCCGATGGTGTCGCCGAGGCTGAGCTCCGCGCAGCCGAGGTCGACCAGGCGGCGGGCGACGCGAACCACCTGGGCCACGGGCACCTCACCCTCCCACGGGTCGCCAAAGCACATCGACAGATAGCCGCGCACGGGCACCTCGGCGTCGATCGCCCGCGCCACCACGGGGGTGAACATGACCAGGGACTCGTCCACCGTGCGGTTGAGGTTGGCCCGGGCGAACGATTCGGTGGCGCTGGCGAAGACGGCGACCTCGCGGGCACCGAGGGCCAACGCGCGGTCCAGGCCGCGCTCGTTGGGGACGAGGACGGGCAGCCGGACGCCGTCGAGGTCGCGCAGGAGGGGGAACAGCTCCTCGGCGTCCGCCAGTTGGGGCACCCACTTGGGGTGCACGAAGCTGGTCGCCTCGATGGTGGTGAGCCCGGCGTCGGCGAGCCGGTGGACGAACTCGGCCTTGACGGCGACCGGGACGACCTCCGGCTCGTTCTGCAGGCCGTCCCTCGGGCCGACTTCATGGATACGGACCCGGGCCGGGTAGCCGTCGGGGACAGCCATCACGCCTCCTCGGGGGTGACCTGGACGAGGACTTGGTCGATGGCGACCGTGGAGCCGACCGTCACGTCCAGCCCGGTGACGGTCCCGTCGTGCGGGGCCGCGATGACGTGCTCCATCTTCATCGCCTCGACCACCAGCAGGCTCTGACCGGCCGTCACCTTGTCCCCCTCGGCCGCTTTGACGACGGTGACCGTGCCGGGCATCGGGGCCGTGAGCGTGTCCGTGCCCGCCGTCTGGCCGCCGCCCGCGGCGGCGACCGGGTCGTGGCCGTGCACGTGCCAGGCGTCGCCGTCCCGGCCGAGCCAGTGGCCCGCCCCGATGGCGGCGTGGGCGAAGCCGTGCGTGGCCCCGGCGTACTCCATCCGCACCCCGTTCTCGTCGGCGGCGTCCAGCAGCCGGGCCGGAACGGGCCCCCCGTCCCCGACGCGCACCTCCCCGGGCCGCACCAGGACCCGCACCGGCTCCTGGCCGGAAATCCGCAGCCGGTGCTCGGTCCAGACGGGCTCGCCGCCCAGCCGCCAGCCGGACGGCACGCCGAACGGGTCGGTCCACCCGCCGGCGTCCGGGCGCGGCGCCAGGGCGGCGTGGCGCAGCAGCGCCGCCGCCGCGTAGACCTCGTCGGGGACGCCGGCGGGCACCAGCGACGCGGCCACGCCGTCGATCAGGCCGGTGTCCAGGTCGCCGGAGACCACGGCGGGGTGGGCCAGCAGGCGGCGCAGGAAGCCGGTGTTGGTGTCGACGCCGAGCACGGTGGTGCGGGCCAGCGCGGCGCGCAGGCGGCGCAGCGCGGTGGCCCGGTCGGGGCCGTGCGCGACGATCTTGGCGAGCATCGGGTCGTAGGCCGTGGAGACCACGGTCCCGGCGGCCAGCCCCGAGTCGACCCGGACGCCCTCGCCCGCCGGCTCGCGGAGCAGGAGCACCGGGCCCGCCGAGGGCAGGAAGTCGACCCGCGCGCCCCCCTCGGCCACCCGTGCCGTCTCGGCGCAGATCCTGGCCTCGACGGCGTGCCCGGTGACGGTGACGTCGTCCTGCCCGAACGACAACGGCTCGCCCGCCGCGATCCGGAGCTGCCACTCGACCAGGTCCAGACCGGTGATCAGCTCGGTGACCGGGTGCTCGACCTGGAGCCGGGTGTTCATCTCCATGAAGTAGTGCGTGGCGCGGTCGCCGCCCGGCACGATGAACTCCACGGTGCCCGCTCCCCGGTAGCCGCAGGCCCGGGCCGCCCGCACGGCGGCGGCGCCCATCGCGGCCCGGGTGGCGGCGTCGAGCAGCGGGCTCGGGGCCTCCTCGACGACCTTCTGGTGCCGCCGCTGGAGGGAGCACTCGCGCTCCCCGAGGTGGACGACGGTGCCGTGGCCGTCGGCCAGGATCTGGATCTCGATGTGCCGGGGCCGGTCGATCCACCGCTCCACCAGCAGCGTGTCGTCGCCGAAGGAGGCCAGGGCCTCGCGGCGGGCGCCGGCGATCTGCTCGTCCAGCCCGGCCGCGTCGCGGACCAGCCGCATGCCCTTGCCGCCGCCGCCCGCCGACGGCTTCAGCAGCACCGGCATGCCCATGGCCCGCGCGGCGTCGGCCAGGCGGTCCCCGTGCGCCCCGGGCACCACGGGAACGCCCGCGGCGCGGACGGTCTCCTTGGCGCGGATCTTGTCGCCCATCACCTCGATGGCCCCGGCGGGCGGGCCGATGAACGTCAGGCCCGCGTCCGTGACGGCGCGGGCGAAGGCGGCGTTCTCGGCCAGGAAGCCGTAGCCGGGGTGCACGGCCTGGGCGCCGGTCCTGGCCGCCGCCGCCAGCAGCCGCTCGGCCGACAGATAGCTCTCGGCGGCCGGGGCCGGGCCGATGCGCACGGCGGCGTCCGCCTCGGCCACGTGCCGGGCGTCCGCGTCGGCGTCGCTGTAGACCGCGACCGAGGCGACGCCGAGGCGGCGCAGGGTGCGGATGACACGGACGGCGATCTCGCCGCGGTTGGCGACGAGCACCCTCTCGAACATCCCGGACTTCACCAGGTCCCCTCCCTCACATCCGGAAGACGCCGTAACTCGTGGCGGGCAGCGGCGCGTTCGCACAGGCCGTCAGGGCCAGGCCCAGCACGGCGCGCGTTTCGAGCGGGTCGATCACGCCGTCGTCCCAGAGGCGGGCCGTCGCGTAGTAAGCGCTGCCCTGCTCCTCGTAGCGGGCGCGGATGGGCGCCTTGAACGCCTCCTCGTCCGCCGCGCTCCATTCCTCGTCCCCGGCGAGCTGGTCGCGCTTGACGGTGGCGAGCACGGCGGCGGCCTGCTCGCCGCCCATCACGGAGATCTTGGCGTTGGGCCACATCCACAGGAACCGCGGGGAGTACGCCCGGCCGCACATCGAATAGTTGCCCGCGCCGTAGGAGCCGCCGACGACGACGGTCAGCTTGGGCACCCGCGCGCAGGCCACGGCCGTCACCATCTTGGCGCCGTGCTTGGCGATGCCGCCCGCCTCGTAGGCGCGGCCGACCATGAACCCCGAGATGTTCTGGAGGAAGAGCAGTGGGATGCCCCGCTGGTCGCACAGCTCGATGAAGTGCGCGCCCTTCTGGGCGGATTCGGAGAAGAGGATGCCGTTGTTCGCCACGATGCCGACCGGGTGACCGTGGACGTGGGCGAAGCCGGTGACCAGCGTGGTGCCGAACTCGGCCTTGAACTCCTGGAAGCGCGAGCCGTCCACCACCCGGGCGATCACCTCGCGCACGTCGTACGCGGTCCGCGGGTCGGCCGGGACCACGCCGTACAGCCCGGCCGGATCGACAGCGGGCTCCTCGGCCGGCCGCACGGTCCAGGGCAGCGGACCGCGCGCGGGCAGGGTCGCGACGATGGAGCGGACGACGCGGAGCGCGTGCGCGTCGTCCTCGGCGAGGTGGTCGGTGACGCCGGAGACCCGGGAGTGGACCTCGCCGCCGCCGAGCTCCTCGGCGGTGACGACCTCGCCGGTGGCGGCCTTCACCAGCGGCGGGCCGCCGAGGAAGATCGTGCCCTGGCCGCGCACGATGACCGCCTCGTCGCTCATCGCCGGGACATACGCGCCGCCCGCCGTGCAGGAGCCGAGGACGGCGGCGATCTGCGGGATACCCGCGGCGGACATCCGCGCCTGGTTGTAGAAGATGCGGCCGAAGTGCTCGCGGTCGGGGAAGACCTCGTCCTGGAGCGGCAGGAACGCGCCGCCCGAGTCGACCAGGTAGAGGCACGGCAGCCGGTTCTCCAGCGCCACCTCCTGGGCGCGCAGATGCTTCTTGACGGTCATCGGGTAATACGTCCCGCCCTTGACCGTCGCGTCGTTCGCCACGACGACCGTCTCGCGCCCGCTCACCCGGCCGATCCCGGCGATGACGCCGGCCGCCGGGGCCTGGCCGTCGTACATCCCGTCGGCGGCGAGCGGGGCCAGCTCCAGGAACGGCGAGCCGGGGTCGAGGAGAGCGTCCACCCGGTCGCGCGGCAGCAGCTTCCCGCGCGCGGTGTGCCGGGCGCGGGCGCGCTCCCCGCCGCCGAGGCGGGCGGTGGCGAGCTTCTCCCGGAGCCGGGCCGCCAGCTCGCGGTGCGCGGCCTCGTTGGCCCGGAAGGTGTCGGACGTGGGGTCGGCGGTGCTGGTCAGCGTCGGTGCCTGCCGCATGCCTGACAGGTTAACGCTCGCTAACCGCTGTGTCTACAATGGGTTCTCATGACCACCACCTCGCCCGCCGGCCCGGCTTCGACCCGTCGGGACCAGATCCTCCGGGAAGCCTCCCGGCTCTTCGCCGAACGCGGCTTCCACGGCGTCGGCGTGGACGAGATAGGCGCCGCGGTCGGCATCAGTGGTCCCGCGCTCTACCGGCACTTCACGGGCAAGGACGCGATGCTGACCGAGCTGCTCGTCGGGATCAGCAGCCGGCTGTGGGACGGCGGGCGCCGCCGCGTCGAGGAGGCCGCCGCCACCGGGAGCCCGGCCGAGGCGGCGCTGGACTCCCTGATCGCCGGGCACATCGACTTCGCGCTGGACGACCGCGCGCTGATCACGCTGCACGACCGGGAGCTGGACCGGCTGCCCGAGACGGAGCGCAAGCGGGTGCGGCAGCTCCAGCGGCAGTACGTGGAGCTGTGGGTGGACGTGGTGCGGAAGGTGCACGTCCGGCTGCCCGAGGACCATGCCCGCACCTGCGTGCACGCCGTCTTCGGCCTGCTCAACTCCACTCCGCACCTCTTCCGCCCCAGCTCGCTCCCCGACCGGGCCGCGACCGCCGCGCTGCTCCACCGGATGGCCCGGGGCGCCTTCGCCTCGGCGGCTGGGCCGTCGGCCTGACCGGCGGCCGTCGCCGGTCAGGCCGGCGATCCGGCCACCGGTGGGCGGCGGCTAGGCCGTGAGCTCCTGACGCAGGGCGTCGCGCAACCGGGCCGCGCGCTCGGTGACCTCCGTGGGGCCGAGCTCCATCGCCCGGGTGCACCACGTGCCGCCGCCCGCCAGGTCGCCCCGGCGCGAGGCCAGCAGCGCCAGCCGCAGCGCCGCCCGGCCGTGGCCGGCCTCGGCCGCCCGCGTCCACCACAGCGCCGCCTCCGGCTCGCTGCCCTCCCGGGCCAGCAGCAGCCCGAGGTTGAACGCGCCGTTGCTGCTGCCCGCCTCGGCCGCCGAGCGGTACCAGCGCGCCGCCTCCACCACGTCGCCGCGCGCCGCCGCGCACATGCCGAGGCGCACCTGGGCGCGCCGGTGCCCCTGGTCGGCCGCTCGGGCGTACCAGCCCTCGTGGTCCGCCCCGTGGCCGTCGCGCCGCTCCAGCAGCACGGCGAGCCGGAACGCGCCCTCCACGCTGCCGCCCTCGGCGGCCTGCCGCAGGCACTCCTCGGCCCGCGCCTGGTCCTCCTCGGACGCCGCGTTGCGCAGCAGGCCGACGGCGATCTGAAGCGCCGCCTCGGCGTGCCCGGCGGCGGCGGCCTGCTCGTACCAGTGCAGCGCCTGCTCCTCCTCACCGCGCCCGGCGTGCAGGATGCCCAGGTTGAACGCCGCGTCCACGCTGCCCGCCTCGGCGGCCTTCGAGAACCACGGCTCGGCCCCCGACGCGTCGCCGCGCTGGAGCAGCAGGACGGCCAGCGCGTTGGCCGCCTCCCGGTGCCCGGCGTACGCCGCGTGCCGGTACCACTGCTCGGCCTGCGCCATCCGGCCCTGCGCGGAGCTGAGCAGCGCGAGGTTGAACGCGCCGTTGACGTCCCCGGCGTCCACCGCCGCGCGGTACCAGCGCCGCGCCTCCTGCCGCTCGCCGCGCTCGGCGTGCAGCGCGCCCAGCGCGTTGGCCGCCGGGCCGTCGTCGTCGCGGGCCGCCCGGCGCCACCACCGCTCGGCGCCGACCTCGTCGCCCGCGTCGCGCAGCAGGAAGCCGAGCGCGCTGGCGGCGCGCGCCTCGCCCGCCTCGGCCGCCTCCACGTACCAGCGACCGGCCTCGGTCATCTCGCCGCGCTCCTCCAGCAGCGAGCCGAGCCGCAGCGCGGCGCGCCGGTGCCCACGGGCCGCGGCCTGCCGGAACCACGGCTCGGCCGCCGCGCCGTCCTGCCGGGCCAGCACACAGGCGTACCGGTACGACGCCTCGCGGTGGCCGCGCTCGGCCGCCGAGCGGAACCACCGCTCGGCGTCGGGGGCCCCGCGGTGGTCGAGCAGGTCGGCCAGGGCGTAGGCGCCGGAGGCGTGGCCCGATTCGGCGGACTGCCGCAGCCAGTACTCGGCGGCGACCTCGTCCCCGCGCTCACGGTGGTGACGGCCCAGCGCGTGCGCCGCCGCGGCGGAACCCGCGACCGCGGCGATCCGCCACCATTCCGAGGCTTCCTGGACCCGGCCCGACTGATGGAGCAACACCCCGAGGTTGTTGGCGGCGGAGCGCTCCCCGTCGGACGCGGCGGCGCGCAGCGGCGCCTCGGCGCGGTCCAGATCGCCAAGACGCAGCAGCCGCGCACCCTCCCGCGCGGCCGCACGACTGCTCTCGAACCTTGCCATGTCCCCCATAAGGTCCATAGTGGCACCACCTGAAACCTGCGTACACCTGGTATACCGCAGCCCATGAAGTAACTTCAGCGGTTTGTCGACTTCCCGATATGGATACACCCAAACACAGTTCTGGCGGACGTGGGCCAGGTTTCCCCGGGATCTTCCGAGGGGCATGACACCCCGTCGCATCGCAGCAGGTCAACGCCCGCTCACGGGCAAATGCCGAACACCTGCGCAAGGTTGATAAAAGGGACGAGGGGTCCGCGAGTCACCCGGACTCGCGGACCCCTCGTCAGCGCCGTGCGAACGGCCGGGGTTCGGGGACGCTAAGCGCCGCCGTCCCCCCCGTCGTTGGCGTCGCCGCCGTCGGCGTCACCGCCGTCACCGCCGTCACCGCCGTCACCCTCCAGCTCGGCCAGGCGGTTGAGCGCTTCCTCCAGCCGCGCCTGGGCCTCGCCGTACGCCTGCCAGTCGCCCTCGGCGAGGGCGTCCTGACCGTCCTGCCACGCCTCCTGGGCGTCGTTGACGGCCGCTTCGAGCGTGGGGTCACCCGCCGGTGGGTCCTCGCCCCCGTCGGGTGGCGGTGGTTCCTCCTCGCCCGGATCCTCGCCGGACTCGCTCACCTCGAACACGGCGTCGAGCGCCTCGTCGAGCGACTCCTCGAAGACGATGCGTTCGCCGTAGGCCACCAGCACGCGCTGCAGCAGCGGGTAGTCCTGACCGGCACCGAGGACGTAGACCGGCTCGACGTACAGCAGACCGCCCTCCAGCGGGACCGTCAGCAGGTTGCCGTACTCGACCTCGGAGTCGCCGCGTCTCAGCAGGTTGATGGACTCGGCGATGTCCGGATCGGAGTTGAACCGGCTCTGCACCTGCTGTGGACCCCACACCGTCGTGGTGGACGGCAGCGTGAGGATCCGCATCGTGCCGTAATCCTCGCTTCTGGCGTCCGCCTCGACCGCCATGTAGGCGGAGAGCGTATCTCGGTTGAGCGGAGTGAACGTCGTGGTCAGCGAGAAGACCTGACCGTCCTGGTCCGGCATCTTCATGCTGAGGTAGTACGGCGGGACGGACTGGCCCTGGTGGGTCGGGTCGTCCGGCACCTCCCAGCGCTCCGAACCGCTGTAGAACTGCGCCGCGTTGTTCACGTGGTACCGCTGGAGGAGATCACGCTGGACCTTGAACAGGTCCTGCGGGTACCGCAGATGGTCCATCAGCTCGTCGCTGATCCGGTCCTTGTCCTGGATCACGTCGGGGAACGCCGAGCGCCAGGTCTTGAGCACCGGGTCTTCCTCGTCCCACTCGTAGAGGTCGATCTCGCCCGAGTAGGCGTCCACGGTCGCCTTCACCGAGTTCCGGATGTAGTTGACCCGGTTCTCCTGGGCGATGACCTCGCCCTGGTTCTCCGTAAGGGAGGTCTCGGTGACGTCGCCCAGCGTGGTCCGCGCCGCGTAGGGATAGCCATTGGTCGTGGTGTAGGCGTCCACGATCCACAGGATCCGGCCGTCCACCACCGCGGGGTACGGGTCGCCGTCGATCGTCAGCCAGGGGGCCACGGCCTCGACGCGCTCCTTGGGCGTGCGGTTGTACAGGATGCGCGAATCGGCACCGATCGCCCCGGAGTACAGGATCTGCGGCTCGCCCATCGTCAGCGCGTAGGCGGCCCGGTTGAACCAGTTCCCCAGGCTGACGCCGGCGTCGCCCTGGTAGCTGTACTCGACCTCGCCGTCCTCGCCCGCGTAGTCGATCTCCTGCTGCGGGCCGCCGACGATCGAGTACTGCGTGGTGTACTCGCCGAAGTAGATCCGCGCCTGGTAGTCGCCCAGCTCGCCTGTCGGTGGCAGGTCCCGCTCGGTGAACAGCGGCTGTCCGTCCTCCACTTCGGTGCCGCTGGCGGCCACCATGCCGAAGCCGTGCGTGTAGCGGAAGTGCTCGTTGATCCAGTTCCGCTCGGGGATCTCGTTGACGTTCATCTCCCGCAGACCGACCACGGTGTCCTGGTCACCGTCCTCGGTGGGATACCGGTCGACATCCAGCGCGGCGGGGAACTGGTAGTACCCGCGCACCTGCTGGATCTGCTGGAACGCGGGCGAGACCACGCTCGGGTCCAGCAGCCGGATGCTGGCCGTGGTGTTCACGGCGTCGCGCAGGGTCTCCGGCTCCGCCTCGCTGGTGCCCGAGTAGTCCTCGATCTGGGCGTCCGCGATGTCGTAGGCGTCCTTCGTGGACTCCATGTGCTTCTGGATGTACTCGGTCTCCTTGGCCTGCTCGTTCGGCCGCACCTGGAACTGCTGCACCAGCGCCGGGTAGACACCGCCGATGAGCACCGCCGAGAGCACCATGAGCCCGAGCCCGATCACCGGGAGCTGCCAGCCGCGCCGCCAGAGCGTGGCGAAGAACAGCACGGCGCAGATCGCCGCGATGATGGTCAGGATCGACTTGGCCGGAAGGTAGGCGTTCGCGTCCACGTACCGCAGGCCGGTCCAGCCCTCGGCGTTGCGGAAATCGCCGCTCTTGAGCGCCAGTCCGTACCGGTCGAACCAGTACGCCACGGCTTTCAGCGCCACGAACAGGCCCAGCAGCACCGACAGATGGCCGGTGGCCGACTGCGTGATGCGGCTGCCGGGCGTGGTCAGCCGGATGCCGCCGTACAGGTAGTGCGTCAGCGCGGCGGCCAGCGTGGACAGGACGACGACGGCGAAGCCGAAGCCGAGCAGGAAGCGGTAGAACGGGTAATCGAACGCGAAGAACGCGACATCCATCCCGAACTGCGGGTCCTTCACCCCGAACGACGTCCCGTTCACCCACGCCAGCCACGTCCGCCACTGGCCGGAGGCCGAGCCGCCCGCGATCAGGCCGATCAGGAGCGAGACGGCGACGAGCACCCAGCGCTTGTACGGCGCGATGCTCATCCGGTACCGGTCGAGGTTCTGCTGCTCCATCGACATCGCGCTCAGCGGCGGACGCAGCCGGTGAGCCAGCCAGATGTTGAACCCGACGGCGAGCGTCATCACGGAGCCGAAGACGGCGAACATGGTGGCCCGCGTCACCAGCTCCGTCCGGTACACGCTCGTGTAATCGACCGAGCGGTACCACAGCCAGTCGGTCCAGAATCCGGCGAACATCGCGAAGAGAATGGCCAGTCCGGCCAGAATCGCCGCCGTGATCAACAAGGACTTGGCGCCTCTGGGCGGGCGTCCGACACTGAACCGCGGCCCGCCCGGACCTCTGGGACCTCTTGGCCCGTTCGGACCATTGGGGCGACCCGAGCCCCGGTCCGGCATCTGGAAAGCCAACGCGCGCACCTCAACGATTCGCAGTGTTCGTAAGCCAAGCAGGCCAGGAATCGGCCCACCCGCCTAACTTACTCAAGCTTTACTCGGTTCCCGTTTTCGGGGTGTGAGACGGCACGATATGCCCATGGACAACACTCCCCCCGACGTACCCCAGCCGACACGGACGGCCACCCCGCCGCTGACCAGGGCCGTACTCGAAATCGATGAATACGCCGCCGGGCTCGGCTGGGACCGCCCGGCACAGCTTTTCGCCCTGGTCGACACGGCGCGACTGCGCGCCGAGGAGCCGGGGCTGGCCGAGCAGCTGGAGATCGAGGGCGACAGCGGCCTGACCCCGGTGGAGCAGGACGAACTCCCCGACGGGCTGCCCCTGGACGAGTTCCTCGCGACGATCGCCTGGCCGGACGCGGTGGCGGGCTGCGCGCTGACCGTGGAGCGCCTGATGCTGCCGCCATCCGCCGAGGCCACCATCCCCGACGGCCTGCCGGGACCGGAGCTGGCGAAGTGGGTCGCGGAGCACCCGGAGCGGCAGGAGGTGCGGCTGACGGTCGGGGTCCTGCGGGACGGACGGCGCGAGTCGGCCATCCGGCTGAGGGAGAAGGACGCCACGACCGAGGTCCTGACCGGTGCCGGGCTGGTGCCGGGACTGGCGGAGGCGCTCGCCGCGACGTTCGAGGGGTAGCGCCGGGCGGCCGGGAGGGGCCACCCGGCCGCTACCCGGCTACTCCGTCTCGCACAGCGACAGCTCGTCCGTGTTCTCCGCGCGGATGTCGGCGAGCGCGGCCAGCGCGTCGTCCAACGTGCCGACCCGCACCAGGGTCAGCCCGTCCGGCACGCTCTCGGCCGCCGTCGCGCAGTTGTCCTCTGGGGTCAGGAAGAAGTCGGCGCCGACGTTCCTGGCCGCGATCGTCTTCATCGTCACGCCGCCGATCGGGCCGACCACGCCCTCGTCGTCGATCGTGCCGGTGCCCGCCACGAAGGCGCCGCCGGTCAGATCCTCCGGCGTGAGCTTGTCCATCAGTCCGAGGGTGAACATCAGCCCGGCGCTCGGGCCGCCGACATCGGCCAGCTTGATGTCTATCGGGAACGGGAACGTGTGGCTGACCCCGGCCTGTATCCCGACGATGGCCCGCTGGTCGTCGGACGCCTCGGTGGTGGTGATGGTGATGTCCCCGGTGTCGGACGGCAGGTCCTCGCCGCTCTCCCGCGCGGCCTGCGCCTGCTCGGCGGGGACGATCGTGAAGACGACGTCCTCGCCGGCCTCGTGCTGGGTCACCAGCTCGGCGACCTGCTCGGGCTCGGTGACCTTCGTGCCGTCCACGGCGACGATCGCGTCGCCGGCGTGCAGCCGGCCCTCGGCCGGGCTGTCCCGGACCACCGCGGCGACGATGGTCTGCTCCTCCACCTCGTATCCCAGCTCGCGCAGGGCGGCGACCTTGGCGCTCTCCTGCGACCGGCTGAACTCCTCGGCGTTCTGCTCCTGCACCTCGTCGGCGGAGACGTCCTCCGGGTACAGCGTCTCGTGCGGCACCACGGCGTGGTCGTCGGAGAGCCAGCCCGCGACGGCCTCCACCAGGTTCATCCGGTAGTTCACTCCGGTGACGCGCACGGTCGTCATGTTGAGGTGGCCGGACGTCTCGTACGTCTGCTCGCCCTCGATGTTCAGCACGGGCTCGCCGTCGTGCTCCCCCAGCGTGTTCACCGTGGGTCCCGGCGACATCTCGGCGTACGGCACGTCGATGAGGAGTCCCGCGCAGAGCAGCCCTATGAGCAGCAGAGTCGACGTCAGCAGCGTCGCGGTCCGGCGTGGCATGACTTGACAGTACGTGACCGCACTGTCAGCCGTCCGCCGGGGCCCGTTCCATCGCGGCCCGGAACGCTTCGTACCCCCGGACGCCGGCGGCGTCCGCGACCCCGCCCGCATTGGTGCCCCGGCGCGTGGCCCACATGCTCCACACCACGGCCACCAAGGCCCCGGCGACGGGGATCAACAGCCATACGAGAACCGACATGACCTACCTCCCACCTCGGCGACGTACCTCCAACGCTCCGCTGGTCAAACGCGGTACGCAACCGGAGTAGTGCCCGTCCGGACCAACTTTTTTCCGAGGATCCCACGAACGGCCGCGGACCGATCAGCGAACACCTGAGGCGGGCTCCGGGAACCCCCAGGGGCGCCACCTCGATGGGGGCGGAGCTAGGAGCAAGCCCCTACCCACTCCTGGGTGCCGTCCATGAAGGTCTGGTGTTTCCAGATCGGGACCTGGTGTTTCAGGTCGTCGATCAGGCGGCGGGAGGCCGCGAACGCCTCGCCGCGGTGGGCGCAGGACACCGCGACCACCACCGCCAGGTCGCCGATGGCCAGGTCGCCGACGCGGTGCGCGGCGGCCAGCGCGATCACCGGGAAGTCCGCCGCGACCGCCTCCGCCACCCGCCGCAACTCGGCCTCCGCGCTGGGATGCGCCACATAGGCCAATGAGGTGACGGCCGCGCCGTCCGCGTGGCCGTCGTGGTCCCGGACGGTGCCGACGAACAGCGTCGTGCCGCCCGCCGCCGCGCCGCCCACGGCCGCGAAGACCTCGTCCACCGAGAGCGGGGTGTCCCGGATCGCCAGCAGCCTGATGGGGTCGGTCGTCATGCGCTCAATCCTCTCTCACCTGCGGCGCGCCCGGCGGGCGCGCCGGACCAGGGCCGCGGTGCCCACCAGGGCGACGGTGGCGCCCGCGGCGCCCAGCGTCGTCGCCGCGTCCTTGCGGCCGAGGCGGCGCCCGGCGACGGTGTGCCGGCCGGCGACCTCGGCGAGCAGCTCGGCCAGCACCTCCTCGTTGCTCCAGCGCGGGCGCCAGCCCGCCTCGTAGAGCTTGCTGCCGCTGACGACCCACGGGTGCATCGTGTACGCGAGGTCGCCGGCCGGGGACGGGGTGAGGCCGAGCCGGTGCAGCCTGGTCGCCGCGCCCAGCGCCACGGACGACGGCAGCTCCATGCGGCGGATGCCGGAGAGCTCCTCGATCTCCTCCTGCTCCAGCCAGCCGTCGCAGCCCACCGCCAGCTCGCCGTCGACCAGTTCGAGCGCGGCGAACTCCAGCGCGCTGACCAGGTCCTCGACGTGACAGAACTGCCAGCGCGGCCGGGAGCCGGCGACCACCAGCAGCCGCGGGGACTCGAAGTAGCGGGTGAGCGCGGTGTCGGTGCCACCGACCAGGACGGCCGGGCGGAGCACCGTGACGTTCAGGCCCGGGTGGACGCGCGGCGCGCGGCGGGCGAGGCGTTCGATCTCCAGCAGATCGCCCAGGCACGTGGCATCGGCGGTGGCCCGCAGCTCGGCGTCCTCGGCGAGCGGCACCGCGTTGTCGGGCAGCGCGCCGTAGACCATGGCGGAGGTGCACAGCACGACCCGGCGGACGCCCGCCGCCGCGGCGGCGGTCAGGACGGTCTGGGCGCCGCGCACGTTGTACGCGGTGCGGGCGGCCGGGTCCGCCTCCAGATCCAGGTCGAGAGCGAGGTGGACGACCACGTCGACCGGGCCCGACGACTCCCGGTCGCGGCTGTCCAGGGCCGTGGCGTCGCGGGCGGCGCCCGCGGTGCGGAGGAGATCGGCGATGGCCGGGTCGCGGACGTCGAGGGTGTGCCACTCGGCGCCCTTGACGTCGCCGAGGCGCTCGTCGAGACCGAGGACCCGTTTGACGTCGGCGGAGGCGAGCAGCCGCTCGACGAGCAGTGCTCCGACCCCTGTCGCCGCCCCGGTGACCGCGACGGTCAGCGGGGCGCCGGGGCCGTTTCGCGCTGCGCGAACGGCTGGTTCCGGGGAACTCACAAGACCTCTCCAGCGGTTGTTTCGGTACGACGTGCGCAGGCCCATCCTGCCTGAGAGGTGTCTAGGCTGGAGGCACGGACCGGCGATTCGCAGACACGTCGGTCCCGTCCCACGACACAGACCCGAGGATTCCCGTGAGTGACTTCCCATTCGGATTCCGTCTCCCGGAGGAGCCGGACGACGGCGAGTCCGGCAAGAAGGACGACGGTCAGGGGCCGGCGGACAACCCGCTGGCCGCCATGTTCGGCTTCGGCCCGGGCGGCCCCGCCGGGATGAACCCCCGGGATCTGGGCGCCGCCTTCCAGCAGCTCGGACAGATGCTGTCGTACGAGGGCGGCCCGGTGAACTGGGAGCTGGCCCAGACGGTGGCCCGTCAGACGGTCGCGCGGGGCGCGCAGGACGGCTCACGGGACGCCAGCGTCGGCGCGCACGACCGCTCGCAGGTCGAGGAGGCCGTCCGGCTGGCCGACCTGTGGCTGGACGGCGTCACCTCGCTGCCCTCGGGCGCGGGCACGGCGGTGGCCTGGAGCCGGGCCGAGTGGGTCGAGGCGACGCTGCCGGTGTGGCGCGAGCTGGTCGACCCGGTGGCGGAGCGGGTCGGGGCGGCGATGGGGAATGTGCTGCCCGAGGAGATGCAGGCCATGGCCGGGCCGCTGCTCGGGATGATGCGCTCGATGGGCGGGGCCATGTTCGGCACCCAGATCGGGCAGGCCGTGGGCGTGCTCGCGGGCGAGGTCGTCGGGTCGACGGACGTCGGGCTGCCGCTGGGACCGGCGGGCAAGGCGGCGCTGCTGCCGCAGAACGTGACGGCGTTCGGCGTGGGTCTCGGCATCCCGCAGGAGGAGGTGCGGCTGTATCTGGCGCTGCGCGAGGCCGCGCACCAGCGGCTGTTCGCGCACGTGCCGTGGCTGCGGTCGCATCTGTTCGGCGCGGTGGACGGGTACGCCCGGGGCATCCAGGTGGACACCGCGAAGCTGGAGGACCTGGTCGGGCAGCTCGACCCGTCGCGGCCCGAGGAGCTCCAGGAGAAGCTTCAGCAGGGTCTGTTCCAGCCGGAGGACACGCCGCAGCAGAAGGCGGCGCTGGCCCGGCTGGAGACGGCGCTGGCGCTCGTGGAGGGCTGGGTCGACGCGGTGGTGCACGCCGCCGCCGAGCCCCACCTGCCGTCGGCCTCGGCGCTGCGGGAGACGCTGCGGCGGCGCCGGGCGACCGGCGGGCCGGCGGAGCAGACGTTCGCCACGCTGATCGGCCTTGAGCTGCGGCCCCGGCGGCTGCGGGACGCGGCGCGGCTGTGGGCGTCGCTGACGGACGCGCGCGGCGCGCAGGGCCGGGACGCCCTGTGGGCGCACCCGGACATGCTGCCGACCGCGGAGGACCTGGACGACCCCGACGGCTTCGTCCACCGCGAGCAGCTCGACTTCTCGGAGCTGGACCGGATGCTCGACGACGGCCCGGTGGAGGACACCGGGACGGACGGGACGAACCAGAAGGACCGCAAGGACGAGACGGACGACGAGGGCGGCCGGGAGGAGTGAGTCTGCACGGGGACGCGGCGCGGGTGCTGCGGGAGTGGACGGCGCCCGACGCCGCGCAGGACGAGTTGCGGCGGGCCTACGCGGCCCATCTCGCCGCGCACGCCGACGGCGTGTGGAAGGCGTGCGCGGCCGGGCACATCACGGCGAGCGCCATCGTGGTGGACCCGGCGCGCGGCCGGGCGCTGCTGACCCTGCACGCGAAGCTGGGGCGGTGGCTCCAGACCGGCGGGCACTGCGAGCCCTCGGACGCCTCGCTGGCCGCGGCGGCGCTGCGCGAGGCGACCGAGGAGTCGGGAATCGAGGGGCTGCGGCTGCTGCCCCGGCCCGTGGTCCTCGACCGGCACAGCACACCGTGCGCGACGCACCTGGACGTGCAGTACGCCGCGCTGGCGCCGCCCGGGGCGACGGAGATGATCAGCGACGAGTCGCTCGACCTGCGCTGGTTCACCTTCGACGAGGTGGCGGAGGTGGCGGACCCGTCGGTGGTCCGCCTGCTGGCCCGCGCCCGCGCGCTGCTCTGATCCTCCGGTCCGGGGCTACCGTCCCCAGGCGCCGCCCTGGCCGAGGCCCGGCGCGCCCTGCCCGGGCCGGAGCTGCCCGCGCAGCAGGTCGCCCGCGGCCGTCTGGGTGGGCGGCAGCATCTCGCTGGGCTGGACGACGACGTGCCCGTCGCCCATGAAGTTCAGCTCCCAGCCCTCGCCCGTGTTGCCGCGCCGACGCCAGATCGGCTTGCTGCTGGTCTGGGCCTGCATCTGCACCCGGAGCGAGGAGGACCAGGCCACCACGGCGTCCGCGTCCGCGCTGCAATAGCGGTCGGGCGTGACCCGCAGTGCCAGGGGCCGTCCCGAGGTGGTGATGGCCACCTTGCCCTGCCCGCTGATGTTGAGGTTGTACGCGCCCACGCCGGGAATGCCGTACTGGCTCTCGACGGAGACGACGTCCCAGTGCAGGTGGGCGTCGAGCGCGAGGACGTAGGAGCTGTCGACGGTCAGGCCCTCGTGGTCGACATCGAGCACATGCACGTTCTGCGCGAGGTTGGCGAAGTAGATCGCCCCCTGGCCGAAGCAGCGCATCAGCGGCAGCACCTCGCCGGCGGCCTGCTGGCGGCGGCGCTGGCCCGGCGGCTGGTACTCGGGGTCGAACTCGATCATGCCGTCGTAGGCGACCATGCTGCCGGCCCTGGCCACCACGTCCTCGCCGCGGCTGAGATTCACCCGCAGCATGTGCTCACCCTGGAGGGCGAAGCGGTCCTGGGACTGCGTCACGGTGTTGTTGAAAATCGGACTCTGCATGCCGGCACTCCCCCGTCAGTTCTGCTGGCCCTGAGTGAGCCGGTCGGTGCTGTCCTCGCTCGGCTGCACGATCACGAACCCCTGGCCCGAGAAGGCCAGCTGGAACGCCTCGCCGCTGCCCCGGCCGACCAGCGAGGACGCCTTGAAGCTGCGCTTGCCCTCCACGCGCAGGCCGGTGGACCAGGCCACCAGGGCGTCGGGGTCCACACAGGTCTCCCCGGACTGCCCGCAGTCCACGACGATGGGCATGCCCCGGCTGGTGATGGCGACCCAGCCCGTCCCGGATATACCAAGGTTGAACAAGCCCTGTCCGGCGAGCTTGGCGATGCCCTTCACCCGCTGCACGCCCCATTCGAGGTGGGCGTCGAAGGCGAGGACGTTGGTGGCGTTGACCGAGATGTTCTCGTTCTGGAGGGGGAGGCAGACCACGTCGGCCCCGTAGTCGGCGAGATAGAGCAGGCCGTCGCCGTGGCAGCGCATCAGCGGGACGCTCTCGCCGGTCATGCGGCCGGCGAACGCCTGGCGCAGCGCCGTCGGGTTCGACTCGTACTGGATGTAGCCCTCGTAGGCGATCATCGAACCGGCTCTGGCGAACAGGTCGTTGCCCGTCTGCATGGCGATCCTGGCCATGGCCGGGCCGTGGTTGTCCATGCGGGCGGCGGGGGCGGCCGGGGCGTACCCGGCGATCATCCGTTGATCCATCACGGGCTCCCGTCAGATCTCGTAGGGCTGGACGATGGCGAAATTCCCCGGGGCGCCGCGGAACTGGAGCTGGGTCGTCTCGCCGGTGTGGCCCGGATAGGCGTGCCGGCGCACCCGCACCTGGCTGGCGACGAGCACCTGGGCCGCGGCGGACCAGGCGATCACGGCGTTGGCATCGGCGAAGGTCATGGGGGTGACCGGGAGGACGAGCGGCTCGCCCTTGGTGGTGAGCACGAGGGTGCCGTGGCCGCGGAACTCCATGGCGAACAGCACCCCGCCCGGCAGGCCGTGGCCCTCGATGCGACGCACGTCGAATTCGAGGGACTCGTCGAAGGCGAGCACACGCTGCGCGGACACGCACAGCGCGTCGCCCTGGAGCTCGACGGGGTGCAGCCGGGTGGCCTGCTCCGCCAGGTAGACCTGGCCGTTGCCGGTGCAGCGCATCAGGGAGGGCAGGCCCTCGCCGGTCAGCTTGGACTTGACCCGGTTCATGATGCCGGCGCCCTTGAAGCCGAAGTCCACGTCGCCCTGGTACAGCACCATGCTGCCTTGGCGGGCGAGGACCGGGCGGCCGTCGAGGCCGAGGTCGGCGCGGACGAGCTGCGGGTTCTGCAGGCTCCAGCGCTGCCGGTCGGCGGAGCCCCGGTACTTGTTGAGCACGGCGTTCATGCCGCCGGCCGCGCCCGCCCCGGCCTGCTGCGGGATGCCCGGCGCCTGCGGCGCGGCGGGCACGGGCACGGGGGCGCCGGGCGCGAACGGCTGCTGCGGCGGGAACGGCTGCTGCGGAGCCGGGGGTTGCCCGTACGGCGCGGGAGCCGGCGCCGGCGGGGCGGCGAAGCCGCCGGGGGCCGGAGCGGGCACGGGGGCCGCGAAGGGCTGCGTCGGCGCGGGCTGCGGGAAACCGGGCTGCTGGAAGCCCGGCTGCGGCACGGCCGGCGCGGGAGCCGGCGGAGGCGCCGGGGCGGGCGCGGGGGCCGGCGGAGGCGCCGGGGCCGGCGGAGGCGCGGCACCGCCGGGCGGAGGCGCGAAGCCCGGCGGCCCGGCCGAGCCGCCCGGCGGGGGCGCGAAGCCGGGAGTGGCGGCGGGCCCGGGCGCCGGAGCCGACTCCTCTTCCTCCACCTCGCCGCCGAAGTGCTTCAGCAGCGCGGCGAGGCCGCCGTCGAAGCCCTGCCCGACCGCGGCGAACCGCCAGCCGTCCTTGCGGTAGAAGTCGCCGAGCATGACGGCGCGTTCGGTGGTGAAGGCCGAGCCGTCGAAGGCATAGCGCGCGACCTCCTCACCACCCGCGACGATGCGCAGATGGCCGGGGGCCGCCTGGGCCATGGTGCCGTCGCCGTCGATCGTCGCGGTGAAGGCGAGCCGGTTGATCGAATCGGGCAGCCGGTCCAGGGTCACGCGGAACGACTCGGTGTCCCCGGCCTGCCCGCCGAGGAGCTGGACGGCTTCCTCGGGCGACTTCGGCTGGTTGTAGAAGATGAAGTAACGGTCGTCGGAGAGCCGTTCGGCCGCGTCAAGACCGAAGCAACTGATGTCGAAGGTCAATCCGGGGCCCGAGATCTGCACACCCACATACAGATCGGTACCCAGCGTCAGTTCGCTGAGCCTGGTTTTCTGGCCCCGCTGGAAGTGCGTCACCATACGTAAACGTCCGTCCCCCATCCGATAAGACAAACATTCGGCGGGGCCAGACTAACCGCTCGCACCGACAGGCACGGCCGGATGTCCAGCGGTTGCTCAGTCGGTGCGCAGCCAGGGGATGTACGGCAGGCGCTCGGCGGCGACCACGCCCTCCAGGAAGCCCCGGGCCCGCTCGGTGCGCGGATAGCAGTCGAGCAGCTTCCAGAAGCCGGGGCCGTGGCCGGGAACGAGCAGGTGGGCCAGCTCATGCAGCAGCACGTAGTCGATCACGTACTCCGGCATGCCCTGGAGGCGGTGCGAGAGGCGGATGCTGCCCAGCGCGGGCGTGCAGGAGCCCCAGCGGGCGTTCTGATTCGTCACCCAGCGCACGCTGTCGGGGCGCGCGCGCCCCTGGAGATATCGCTCGGAGAGCTCGGCCGCGCGGTGGGCCAACGCGTCGTCACCGAGAATGCGGCGCTCTTCCTGGGCGGCCAGCTTGTCCAGCATCACCGTCACCCAGCGCCGCTCCTCCTCGGCCGTCATCCGAGCCGGGATGAGCACGATGGTGCGGTCACCCTCGCGGTAGGCGGAAACGGTGCGTCTGCGGCGGGCGCTGCGGCGCACCTCGACGCGCTCGTGGCGCCGCTCTCCGTCCAGCATCACCCGACCCGCCGGGGGCATGCGCTGCGGCGGGCCGGCGCTGTTCAGCGGATCGGCGGGCACACCTTGACGTTACCCGGTGGGGGCCTGCTATGTCCCGCCTGCCGAACAGCGGACGGAGAGTAACGCCAGGAGGCGGAAACAACACCCTTTCCGATCGCCCTATTTATAGGACTTTCTCTGCTTCCTGTGGAAAACATCACACACGACCGCTCCATCCCGTTCCATCATGGCGCCATGCATCCGATGATCAAGCCCTCGCTGCGCCGCGGCTGGCGCGACCGGCAGACCGTCCGCTACGGCGTGACGCCCGCGCACTCCGTCCTCTTCGGCCCGTTGGACAGCGCGACGGAGAGCTTCCTCTCCCTTCTCGACGGCACCCGGGGACTGCCCGTGCTGCGGGACGCCGCCACGACGCTCGGGCTCGGCCGGGAAGCGGCGGACCGGCTGGCCGGCCGGCTGGCGGCGGCCGGCGTGCTGGACGACGCGACCGCCGACCGGGAGGCGGCCGCCCAGATCACCGACGGGCTGCGGCCCGATCTGGCGACGCTGTCCCTGCTGCATCCCGCGCCGGGACACGGGCTGCGCCGGCTGACGGACCGACGCCGGGCCCGGGTGCAGGTGCGGGGCGCGGGCCGGGTCGGCGCCGCCGTCGCGGCGACCCTCGCGCACGCCGGGGTGGGGCGGGTCGACATGGTGGACGGCGGCCGGGTCGAGCCGCAGGACACGGTGCCCGGCGGACTGCGGCCGGAGCACGTCGGGGAGCGGCGGGCGACGGCGGGCGACGGCCTGGTGCGCGCGGCCCGGCCCTGGCACGGCAAGCCGCCGCCCGAGGAGCCGGACGGTCCGCTGCTGGTGATCTTCGCGCCCCGCGACGGACTCGCCGCGTACGCTCCGGACCCCGCCGCGGCCGAGGAGGTCATCGCGGCCGGCACCCCTCATCTGTACGCGGGCGTCGTGGAGGCGACCGGCTTCGTCGGACCACTGGTCTGGCCCGGGGCGACCGGCTGTGCCGGCTGCCTGCTGCGGGCCCGCGCCCAGCGCGAGCCGTCCTGGCCGCTGCTGGTGGCCCAGTGGCGCAACGGCCGGCGGCCGGGCGTTCCCGCCTGCGACGGCGCGCTGGCCACGGCGGTCGCCGGGCTGACGGCCTGCGCGGCGCTGGCCTTCCTGGACGGCTCCGCGGCGCGCTCCCCCAGCATCCGCACGGAGTTGACGCTGCCCGGTCTGGCCGTGACGAGTCAGACGATCGAGCCGCACCCGGAGTGCTCCTGCGGTGCGGCCGACGCCGCCCGGACCGCCCGGTCGCCGTAGGCGGGGTCCACAATGAAGAGGTACGAGCTGAAGCCGTGCATCCGCACACCACGGCGCACGAGGTGGTCTCGGGGCACTGTATGGGAGTTGGAGGGGACGATATGTCTGACCTGCCCCGCAAGGCGGTGACCAGGACCGCGAAGCTCGCGACTCTGCCACTGAGTTTCGCCGGCCGGGCCACCTGGAGTCTGGGCAAGCGCATCGGCGGGCGCTCGGCCGAGCTGGTGAGCAGCGAGCTGCAACAGCGCACCGCCCAGCAGCTCTTCTCGGTGCTCGGCGAGCTCAAGGGCGGCGCCATGAAGTTCGGCCAGGCCCTGTCGGTCTTCGAGTCGGCCCTGCCGGAGGCCGTGGCCGCGCCGTACCGGGCGGCGCTGACCAAGCTCCAGGACGCGGCGCCGCCGCTGCCGGCGGCCACGGTGCGCGCGGCGCTGGCCGAGCGGCTGGGCGCCGACTGGCGCGACCGGTTCCGGGAGTTCGACGAGAAGCCGGCGGCGGCGGCGTCCATAGGACAGGTGCACCGGGCGGTGTGGCACGACGGGCGCGAGGTCGCCGTCAAGATCCAGTACCCGGGCGCGGGCGAGGCGCTGCTGTCCGACCTGACCCAGCTCGGCCGGTTCGCCAGGCTGCTCGGCCCCCTCATACCGGGCATGGACATCAAGCCGCTGATAGAGGAGATGCGCGAGCGGGTCGCCGAGGAGCTGGACTACCGGCTGGAGGCGGAGTCCCAGCGGACGTACGCCGAGGCGTTCCGCGACGAGTCGTGGGTGAAGGTGCCGGAGGTCGTCTGGCAGGGCGACCAGGTGCTGATCACCGAGTGGCTGGAGGGCGTGCCGCTGTCGCGGGTCATCAACGACGGCGCCCAGGAGGAGCGGGACCGGGCCGGGCAGCTGCTGGCCCGCTTCCTCTTCTCCGGCACGGCGAGAACCGGGCTGCTCCACGCCGACGCCCACCCGGGGAACTTCCGGCTGATCCCCGTCGGGGACGAGCCGGCGTCGCGGTGGCGGCTGGGCGTGCTGGACTTCGGCGCGGTCAACCGGCTGCCGGGCGGGCTGCCGCCCGTCATCGGCCGGGCGCTGCGGCTGACGCTGGACGGACAGGCCGACGAGGTCTACGACCACTTGGCCGCCGAGGGCTTCGTGAAGCCCGACATCGAGCTCGACCCGGAGGCCGTGCTGGACTATCTGACCCCGATCATCGAGCCGGTGCGGGTGCCCGAGTTCCACTACACCCGCGACTGGCTGCGCCAGCAGGCCGCGCGGGTGGCCGATCCCCGGTCCGCCGCCCACCAGTTGGGTCGCCGGCTCAACCTCCCGCCGTCCTATCTGCTGATCCACCGGGTGACGCTCAGCACCACCGGGGTGCTGTGTCAGCTCGGCGCCCGGGTGCGGATGCGGGAGGAGATGGTCCGCGGACTGCCCGGGTTCGCGGACGGGGTGGAGGACGACAGCCGACGGCCGGCCTGAGCCGGGGATTCCCGGCCCAGGCCGGCCGGCCTGTGGGGTGTGCCGCGGTGGGGTGGTGGTCCCCGGGCGGTGCCCGGAGGGCTACTGCATGACCGCCTGGGCCAGGGCCCGGCGGGCGAGGCGCGAGGCGCGCTCCGCCCGGGCCTGGAGCCGACGGGACTTGCGATCCAGGCGGCGGGCCCGGGCGAGCCGACCGGCGAGGCGTTGGGATTCGGCTTCCTGAACCCGTTCCATATGGGAACGGGCCAAGGCTTCTGGGATGAGTTGCAACTTTCTGGTCCTGTTCTGTTCCTGGCGCGGCCGGTGGGCCGGCGCCGGGGTGAAGTCCTGATGGTTCGTCATGTCCGGGTCTTGTCGCGGGCCGTGTGCCGTCGGCCGTCCGATGGTGCCGAGGATGTTCATGCCGTGACCGGGTTCTTGCGGGGACGGCCACGCGGGCGCTTGCGCGGCACGACGACGCCCTGGACGAACAGCTCGCCGCCCCAGACGCCCCATGGCTCGCGGCGGTCCTTGGCGCCGGCGAGGCACGCCTCACGGAGCGGACAGGCGCCGCAGAGGGACTTGGCGTATTCGACGTCCTCGGGCGATTCGGCGAAGAACACCTCGGGGTCGTAGGAACGGCAGGGCACGCGATCGTCGAGCTGCTCGATGGCCTCGTCGAGCTCGTTCAGCGTGAACAGCGGGGTCACAGAATTCTCCGGATCCGGTGGTGAGGTCAGGTCGGGTCGGGCATACGGCGCGAGTGGCATGGTCTGGTCCTCGTGTCGTGGTTGTCGGTCTGCCCGGCTGGTGGCCGGCTGGCTGGCAAAAACAGAAGGGCCGCGGATCCCTGTGTGGGTTCCGCGGCCCTGGAAGGTGCCGACCTGATCTCGCCGATCAGGCTGGATCACTCCGGGGATTGAGCCCGCGGAGGGCCCACATCGTGTGAAGCTGCGTCTTCTGCTGTCCAAAGATCTGGTGGCCGGCGCCGGCGACATTGGTGACGGGGACATAGGCACCGCTGGGTGCCGCTGCCACTACCGCTGCCGTGGGCGCCTGCGTCGGTCGCTCGCTGACGGACGCCTCGCGCGTCGCGAGGGTCGCCGGGCGCGCGGCCGTGGCACCGGACACACCGGTGCCCGACAGGCGAACGCCACCGGGCATGCAGAGGCTGACGGACCCAAGGCCGGTCAGTTTGCTCATGATGAAAATGGCCACGGGTCTCGCCTCCTCTACGGTGTCTCGGTGGGAAGGAATTCTCCTGCCCAAGTAGTACACATCAGTACAGCATGGCTCCGAGGGAAGGGGAACCCTCCCCGGCGCCATGTGCAGAACGCTATGCGGTGGTCTCCGGCACGCGCAAACTATTTTTCCGGGGAAACTTCCGGGAGTTGGGAGTCGGCCGCCGGGACCGGCTCGCCGGCGCACAGGGCCAGCACATCGGCGCCGAACTGCCGCAGCTTGTGCGGCCCCACACCTGAGATCCCGGCCAACTCACCCTCGCCGCCGGGCATGTTTTCCGCGATGGCCATCAGCGTCACATCGGTGAACACCGCGTAGGCCGGTCTGCCCAGCTCCTTGGCCCGCTCCACGCGCCACTCGCGCAGCCGCTCGTACAGCTCCTCGTCCATCGCCGACGGGCAGTCCGCGCAGCGCCGCAGCTTGATCTCGGCCGCCTCGGTCAGCGTCCGCCCGCACACCCGGCACGGCACCGGCCCGCGCGGCTTGCGCCCCCGGGACCCGCCGCCGCGCTCGACGCTCCCGCCGCCGCCCGCGGCCCGGGATCCGGCCGGGCCGGATCCCGGCCGCAGCCCGTCCAGGAAGCGGCTGGGCCGCCGCCCGGCCCGGCCGCCCGGCGAACGCGCCAGCGCCCACGACAGCATCAGATACGACCGCGCGCGGGTGACGCCCACATACAGCAGCCGACGCTCCTCCTCCACCTGCTCGGGCGTCTTGGCATAGGTGATCGGCAGCATGCCGTCGGTCAGCCCGACCAGGAACACCGCGTCCCACTCCAGGCCCTTGGCGGTGTGCAGCGAGGCCAGGGTGACGCCCTCGACGGTCGGCGCGTGCTGGGCGGCGGCCCGCTCCTCCAGCTCGGCCACGAAGGCGGCCAGCGTCGCGTCCGGGGTGGCCCGCTGGAAGTCCTCCGCGAGCCGCACCAGCGCCCGCAGCGACTCCCACCGGTCCCGCACCGCGCCCGACCCCGCGGGCGGCTCCGGCGTCCAGCCCGTGCTGCCGAGCACCGCGCCCACCTGCCCGGCCAGGCCGTCGGCGTCCAGGAGCGCGCTGTCGTTCCCCCCGGCCCTGGCCGCGCCGCGCAGCGCCAGCCCGGCTTGCCGGATCTCCGGCCGCTCGAAGAACCGCTCGGCTCCGCGCAGCTGATAGGGCACCCCGGCGTCGGCGAGCGCCTGCTCGTAGATCTCCGACTGCGCGTTCACCCGGTACAGCACGGCGATCTCGCTGGCCGGGACGCCCGCGCCGCCCTCCGCCACCGGCGTGAGCAACTCCCGGATCCGCCGCGCGGTGGCCTCGGCCTCCGCCGGCTCGTCCGCGTGCTCGGAGAAGTCCGGCTCGGGCCCGGCCGGCCGCTGCGAGACCAGCTCCAGCCGGTGCTCGGCGGCCCGGCCGCGCGCCTGCGCCAGCAGACCGTTGGCCAGGTGGACGACCTGCGGCGTCGAGCGGTAGTCCCGCACGAGCTTGACGAGCGTCGCCTCCGGGTGCCTGGCCCGGAAGTTCAGCAGGTGGTCGGGGGTGGCCCCGGTGAACGAGTAGATCGTCTGGCTGGCGTCGCCCACCACGCACAGGCTGTCCCGCTCGCCCAGCCACAAGTCCAGCAGCCGCTGCTGGAGCGGGCTGACGTCCTGATACTCGTCGACGGTGAAGTGCTGGTACTGGCGGCGGACCGTCTCGGCGATGTCCGACCGGTCCTGGAGGATGCCGACGGTCAGCAGCAGCACGTCCTCGAAGTCGATCGCCCCCCGGTCCTGCTTGAGCTGCTCGTACGTCGCGTAGATCCGGCGGGTCTCGGCCGGGTCGCGCGGCGCCTCGCGGCCGGACTTGGCGAGCGCCGCCGGATAGTCCTCCGGCGTGGTCTGCGTCACCTTGGCCCACTCGATCTCGCCCGTGACATCCCGCAGCTCCAGCCGCTCCAGCCGGATGCGGCTGCGCGCGGCGGCCTCCGCGACCAGCGTGACCTTGCGCTCCAGCAGCCGGGGCGGCTCACCGCCCACCGCCTTGGGCCAGAAATAGTGCAGCTGCCGCAGCGCCGCCGAGTGGAACGTCCGGGTCTGCACCCCGCCCGCGCCGAGCTGCCGCAGCCGGCCGCGCATCTCCCCCGCCGCCCGCTGCGTGAACGTGACGGCCAGCACCGTGGCCGGCTGGAACACCCCGGCCAGCACGCCGTACGCGATCCGGTGCGTGATGGCGCGCGTCTTGCCCGTCCCGGCGCCGGCCAGCACGCACACCGGCCCGCGCAGGGTGGTGGCCACGGCGCGCTGCTCGGGGTCGAGCCCTTCCAGCACGGCGTCCGCCGAGTCCGGCACGGGTGGGAACGGAGTGGGCCGCGTTACTGATGTCACCCGGCCATGCTGCCAGGTCCCGGAAGCCGGGTGGGTCGGGTCGTCCACAGCCGGGCGGGATTACTCATACCGCGCCGCGTGTTCTGCTGACGCGGGACTGAGCGAGGACGCCCCGGCGTCAACGACTCGGACGACACGGACGACATGAAGGAGCGCGGGACGATGCAGGGCACCGTGACGATGTACAGCACGACCTGGTGTGGCTACTGCCGCCGGCTCAAGAGCCAGTTCGAGCGTGAGGGCATCACCTACACGGAGATCGACATCGAGCAGGACCCGACGGCCATCGCCCTGGTGGAGAAGGCGAACAACGGCAACCGCACGGTGCCCACGGTCGTCATCGCCCCCGGCAGCGGCGCGGGCGAGGTCACCATGACCAACCCGTCGCTGATCGACGTCAAGCGGGCGCTGGCCGCCTGAGCCGGGCCGCCGCGGGCGCGGCGGACGCGAGCGGGCACGCGGTCACCAGGCCGTGGGCCCCAGCGGCTTGCCGTACCACTGCTCGACCAGGTGGGCGGCGATGGAGATCCCCGAGGGCGCCAGCACCTCGCCGGACTCCACCGCCGCCCGCAGGTCGTCCCGGGAGAACCAGCGGGCCTCCTCGATCTCGTCGCCGTCCGCCCGCAGTTCGGTGGTGGTGGCGCGCGCCACGAAGCCCAGCATCAGACTGGACGGGAAAGGCCACGGCTGGCTGGTGACATAGGCGACCTCGCCGACCGTGACACCGACCTCCTCGGCGACCTCACGGATCACCGCCTGCTCTATCGACTCACCCGGCTCCACGAATCCCGCGAGGGTGGAGAAGAGCCCCTTGGGCCAGTGCACCTGCCGCCCGAGCAGCGCCCGGTCGTCCTCGTCCACGACCAGCATGATCACCGCCGGGTCGGTGCGCGGGTAGTGCTCCGCGCCGCACGCCTGGCAGCGCCGGATGTGTCCGGCCGCCGCGATCACCGTCCGCTCGCCGCAGCGCGAGCAGAACCGGTGCAGCCGCTGCCAGTTCTCCAGGGCGACGGCGTGCACCAGCAGCTCGTTGTCCCGCTCCGACAGCAGCGCCGCCGCCTCCCGCAGCCCGGCGGGCCTGGCCACGTCGTCCATCCGCCCCGGCAGGCTGTCCTTCTGCAGCGCGAAATACCGCACCCCGTCGGGGTCCGTGCCCAGGAAGTACCGGTGGGCCTCGGTCAGCGGCGCCTCGAACGACGGCATCATGACCAGCTCGGTCCGGCCGCCGTCGGTCTCCTCGATCAGCGCCTGGCCGCCCGAGACCACGAACACCCGGGTCGTCGGATGGCTCCACGCCGCCGCCAGCCACGCCTCGTCGAGACGGTGACCCGCGCCACGGTCGATGCCACCGGTGCCGGTGAGCGGGATCGGCTGGACGGCGTTGTCCGAGGATGCCGGGGTGGGACGCATGGGTAAGAGCCTAACCGGGGTCGTTCGGCTCCCAGGAGTCCTCCCCCAGCAGCAGACGCTCCAGACCGCGCCGTCCGGGCAGCACCGTGGGGCGGACGAGCTCGCCGCTGCGGACGTAGAGGAACGCCGCGCTCACCGCCGACAGCGGCAGGCCGTGCCGCTCCGCCCACGCCACCCGGTAGATCGCCAGCTGGAGCGGATCGGCGTCCTGGCGGCGGGCGGTCTTCCAGTCGATGATGTCGAAGCCACCGGTGGCCGTCCGGTACACGGCGTCGATGCGGCCCCGGATCACGCGCCCGGCGAGCTGGACGCGGAACGGCGCCTCCACCCGGTACGGCGTCCGTGTCGCGTACGGCGTGCGGCTGAACGCCTCCTTCAACGCGGCGAGTTCACGCTCGTCGCGGATCTCGGCGTCCTCCTTCGGATCGCCGCCCGGCAGCTCGTCCAGACCCAGCATGGGCAGCGGCAGCGCCTCGAACCGCGACTCGACCCAGGCGTGGAAGCGCGTTCCGCGCCGCGCGGCCGGCTGCGGGGGGCGCGGCATGGGGCGGGCCAGCTCGCGGGCGAAACCCTCCGGATCGGCGGCGAGGCGCTGCACCTGCGAGGCGGACAGCGAGAGTGGCAGCTCGACATCCCGGACCGCCGCCCTGGCCTGCCGCAGCTCGCCCGCCAGCGCGGTCAGGTCCCGGTCCCAGGAGGCCACCGCCCGCTGCTCCTCCGGGGTGAGTGTGAGATCCCCGACATCCGCGACGTCCTGTGCGACGGCCTGTGCGACATCCTGTGCGACGGCCGCGGCGTCCACGGCCTCCTCCCGGGGCGACGGCACGACGCCCCGCAGCCGCGCCAGCACCGCGGCCGCGGCCTCCCGGCGGCGGGCCAGCGCCACCTCGTCCAGCGGCAGCGGCCAGGAGTGCTCCCGCGCGCCGGCCAGCGCCGGGTTCTCCTCGTCGTCGCCCGGCGCCTCGGCCCACCGCTCGACCTCGCCGTGCGCCGGGTCGGCCTCGCAGTGGGCGCGCAGCGCCTCCAGGAACGGCGACGGGCCGCGCCGCTTCTTCTGACTCGGCCCCCACCAGTGCCCGGAGCCGAACAGCAGCGAACGCGGCCGGGTGAACGTCACATAGCCGAGCCGCAGCTCCTCCAGCCGCTGGTGGCCGGTCACGGCCGCGACGTGCTCCTTGTACGCCGCCGCCGTCCACTCCTCGATGCCGGGCAGCGTCCCGGCGTCGCCGCGCAGCGACCGCGGCAGCGCCCTGGCGTGCCGCAGCCAGGAGTCGCGGGAGCCCTTGGCGGGGAAGGAGTCTGCGCACAGCCCCGGCACCACCACCACGTCCCACTCCAGCCCCTTGGCCTTGTGGGCGGTCAGCACCTTCACCGTGTTCTCGCCGCCGGGCAGCGAGCCGTCCAGGCCCCGGTCGTACTGAGCGGCGGCGCGCAGGAACGCGAGGAACGCCGGCAGCGTCGCCTCACCGTCCACGGCCGTGCCGGCCCGCCCGGCCGCGAAGCCGGCGGCCACGTCGAGGAACGCGCTCAGCGTCTCGCGCCGCCTGGCGGCCAGCGCCCGCGGCGACGCGGACAGCTCCACCTCCAGGCCGGTGGCGGCCAGCACCCGGTGCAGCACGTCCATCAGCGGATCGCCGAGCGCACGCCGCAGCTCGCGGATCTCGGCGGCCAGGTGCGCGAACCGCACCCGCGCCGCCGCCGAGAACGGCAGGCCGTCGTCCGGCTCGCCCCCGCCGCCCTCGACGAACGTGTCCAGCGCGTCCGCCAGCGAGGTGATCTCGGCCGGGTCGGTGCCCTCGACGGCGGCGGCCAGCGGCTCCGTGCCCTCGGCCGGATCGGCGCGGCGCACCAGCAGGCGGGCGCGGCGGCCGAGCAGGGCCAGATCGCGCGGGCCGATCCGCCAGCGCGGTCCGGCGAGCAGCCGGACGAGGGCGGCGTTGGCCGTGGGGTCGGCCAGCACCTGGCAGACGGCGACGAGGTCGGCCACCTCCGGCAGATGCAGCAGCCCGGACAGGCCGACGACCTCGACCGGCACGTCACGGGCGACCAGCGCGCGCTGGATCTCGGGGAAGTCGCCCGCCGTGCGACACAGGACGGCGATCTCGCCGGGCGGGGTGCCGGTGCCGACGAGGTGGGCGACGGAGTCGGCCAGCCACTCCAGCTCCTCGGCGTGGGTGGGCAGCAGGGCGCAGCGCACCCGCCCGGCCAGCTCGGCGCCCTCGGCGGGGCGGAGCGGCACGACGGCCGGGTGGCGCTCGCGGAGCGGGGCGGCCAGTTCGTTGGCCAGGGCGAGGAGCCGGCCGCCGCTGCGGCGGTTCTCGCTGAGGCTGTCACGCCGGGCCGGGGTGCCGTCGCGGTGCGGGAAGTGCTCGGGGAAGTCGTCCAGGTTGGCCACCGAGGCGCCGCGCCAACCGTAGATGGCCTGGCAGGGGTCGCCCACGGCGGTCACGGCGTGCCCGGTGCCGCCGCCGAACAGCCCGGCGAGCAGAACCCGCTGGGCCACGGAGGTGTCCTGGTACTCGTCGAGCAGGACGACGGTGAACTGCTCGCGCAGCGCCCGGCCGACCTCGGGGATGTCGCGGGCCAGGGTGGCGGCCAGGGACATCTGGTCGCCGAAGTCGACCAGGTCCCGGCCGCGCTTGCGGGCCCGGTACTCCTCGACCAGCGTGAGCAACTGGCCCCGGCCGCGGGCGGCTTCGGGGATGAGGCGGAGGTCGGCGTTGGTCAGGGCGGCGTGCTCCAGCTCGGCCAGGAGTCCGGCGTCGAAAGCGCGCAGCCGCTCGGGGGTGACCAAGTGCTCGGCCAGCTCGCCGTCGAGCGCGATGAGATCGGTGACGAGCGTGGTGAACGAGGCGCTCGGCGGCTCGAAGTCGGCGGGCGCGGCCCGCAGCACCTCGGCGGCGAGCTGGAAGCGCCCGGCGTCGGCCAGCAGCCGCGCGGCGGGCTCGACGCCGAGCCGCAGCCCGTGCTCGGCGAGCAGCCGCCCGGCGAAGGAGTGGTAGGTGGAGATCTGCGGCTCGCCGTCCTCGGACCCGTCGACCCCCGCCCGGGCCAGGGCCTTGCGCACGCGCTCCGAAAGCTCGCCCGCGGCCTTGTTGGTGAACGTGAGCCCGAGCACCTGCTCCGGCGCGGCCTGCCCGGTGCCGGTGAGCCACACGACGCGGGCCGCCATGACGGTGGTCTTCCCCGACCCGGCCCCGGCCACGATCGCCTGCGGAGCGGGCGGCGCGGTGATACACGCCAACTGCTCCGGAGTGAACGGGATCCCGAGCAGCTCCCTGAGCTCCTCGGGACGGCTGAGTCGAGCGGGCACCCGAGTGAGACTAGCCGCCGGGTCGGACACCCACGCCCCACCGCCCGCGCGCCCCACGCCGAACGGCCCTGTCGCGGCACACGGGTGCGCCGGCGTCGGCGTGACGGCGTCGGCGTGACGGCGTCGGCGGGCCAGCCTCGTGGCCGGGCCGTCCCCGGGCCCCCGGCGGGCGCGTCACCCGACCGATCGAGCGGCGGCCGGCCGCGCTCTCCTCCGCGCCCGGGCCCCTCTTCGGGCCTCACCGTCCTTACGCCTTACGCCCTTACGTCCGGGCTCCCCGCCCTCCGCGACCACGACGCGACGGCGCCCATGGCCCGCGCCCGCCGGCCGCATCGTGTCCGAGGGCACGCCCGTGTCCCCCGAGGTCCGGGGGCCGCTCCCACGTGCCCGGCACCGGACCGACCCGGGGGCCGCCGGAAGGCGCGGTGTCACCACGGCGTCGCACGCCCCGGGATGCCGGATCGGCACTCGGCTCGGGCGGGTCGGCCGCGCGACGGCACCGGGACGGCGGCAGGACAGCGGTGGGACGGCGGGCGCGACGGCCGCGCGACGGCGCCGGGACGGCGGCAGGACAGCGGTGGGACGGCGGGCGCGACGGCAGCGCGACGGCAGCGCGACGGCGCCGGGACAGCGCCGGGACGGCGGCAGGACAGCGGTGGGACGGCCGCGCGACGGCCGCGCGACGGCAGCGCGACGGCGCCGGGACAGCGCCGGGACGGCGGGCGCGCGACGGCAGCGCGACGGCCGCGCGACGGCGGCGCGACGGCGCCGGGACAGCGCCGGGTCAGCGGCGCGACGGCCGCGCGACGGCGGGCGCGACGGTCAGAGGTCAGTCCACCGCGTGACGGCCCTCCGGGCGGGCGCTGCAGGTGCCGTGGAAGGCGCAGGAGCCGCAGTGCCGGCCGGTGGAGGCCGTGAAGCGTTCGTCCAGGACGCGGCCCGCCGCCCGGGCCAGCAGGTCGCCGACCCAGTCGTCGCCCGGTTCGCGGGTCAGCGGCTCCTGGCGCTGGACGGTGGGGAGCACGTCGCCGCCGTCCCGTTTGAGCGCGCCCTGACGCAGGTGAACCAGCTCCGCGCCCGCCACCTCGGCGGCGGCCTCGCCGTGCCGGACGGCGAGCTGGTAGACGGCGAGCTGCGGATGCCGTTCCACCTCCTCGCGCGTCGGCTTGGTCCGGCCCGTCTTGAAGTCCACGACGTACGCCCGGCCCTCGGCGTCCCGCTCGACACGGTCCAGCACGCCGCGGATGCGGACCTGGTGCTCGCCGGCCTCCAGGGTGATGTCGAACTCGGCCTCGCTGGCGGCCGGTTCGCGGCCGTTCGCCTGCTGGAGCACGTGCCAGCGCAGGAATCGCTCCAGCGCCGCCCGCGCCTCCGCCTGTTCCCTCCGCGACTGCCAGGGCGCCTCGAAGGCGAGCGAGTCCCAGACTGTGTCCAGGCGCTCCATCAGCACCGCCAGGTCGGCCGGGGCGGTGCCGGAGGCGACCTCGTCGGCGAGCACGTGCAGCACGTTGCCGAAGCCCTGCGCCGTCGTGGCCGGCG
Organism: Streptomyces sp. NBC_01803; assembly: GCF_035917415.1. Classification (NCBI taxonomy): domain Bacteria; kingdom Bacillati; phylum Actinomycetota; class Actinomycetes; order Kitasatosporales; family Streptomycetaceae; genus Streptomyces; species Streptomyces sp. NBC_01803. The sequence continues at coordinate 4,084,830 of NZ_CP109073.1, read as the reverse complement.
CGTCGGCGTGCACCTCACGGCCGAGGAACCACTGGAGCGAGCAGGTGTTGACGAGCTGGTCCAGCGCGCTGCCGGACAGAATGACCGGCGCCCCGGGGTCGCGCAGCGGCGCGTCGGAACGGGTCGGCTCGCGCAGTCCCCACCAGCGTTCGGGGTGGGCGGCGGGCGCCAGCGCGTAGCCGTCGTCGTCGCGCAGCGCGGCGAGGTCGGCCAGCCGCCGGGCCGCGGCCCGGCGCAGCGCGGGCGAGGCGCCCGGGTCGACCGTGGTGGCGCGCAGCTCGGCGATCAGCGCCGCCAGCGCGAGCGGCCGGCGCGGCCGGCTGCTCACCGCCACCGGCTCCACGCCGAGTTCGCGCAGGAACCGCGACGGCTGGTCGCCGTCGTCCGCGCCGCTCACCGCCGTGACGACCAGCCGCCGCTTCGCGCGGGTGGCGGCGACGTAGAACAGCCGCCGCTCCTCGGTCAGCAGCGCGGCCGGGCTCAGCGGCTCGGCCAGCCCGTCGCGGCCGATGCGGTCCGCCTCCAGCAGCGAGCCCCGGCGGCGCAGGTCGGGCCAGAGCCCCTCCTGCACGCCGGCGACCACCACCAGGGACCACTCCAGGCCCTTGGCGCGGTGGGCGGTCATCAGCCGTACGGCGTCGGGGCGCACGGCGCGCGCGGCGAGCGTGTCGGCCGCGATGTCGTGCGCTCCCAGCTCCTCCAGGAAGATCAGCGCTCCCCGCCCGCCGATGCGTTCCTCCGCCCGCGCCGCCACCTCGAACAGCGCGCAGATCGCGTCCAGGTCGCGGTCGGCGTTGCGGCCCGCCGCGCCGCCGCGCCGGGCGGCGCGCTCCAGCCGCCGCGGCCACGTGGTGCCGTCCCACAGCAGCCACAGCGCCTCCTCGGCGCTGCCGCCGCCGGTCAGCAGCTCGCGCGCCTTGCGCAGCAGCAGCCCGAGCCGCTGCGCGCCCGCCGCGTACACCGGGTCGTGCGTGACCAGCCGCTCGGGCTCGGCCAGCGCCGAGGCGATCAGCTCGTCCGAGGGGCGGGGCACGGTGACGCCCGCCGCGCGCTCCTCGTTCCGCAGGGCGCGCCCGAGGCGGCGCAGGTCGGCGGCGTCCATGCCGCCCAGCGGCGAGGTGAGCAGCCGGACCGCGGTCTCCGGGTCCGGCACGCCGCCCGGCTCGGCCACCACGCGCAGGGCCGTCAGCAGCGGCGCGACGGCCGGCTCCCGGCGCAGCGGCAGGTCGTCGCCGTCCACCTCCAGCGGGACCCCGGCCGAGGTGAGCGCCCGGCGCACGCCGGGGATGAACAGGCTGCCGGCGCGCACCAGGACCGCCATCTCGCCCCAGGGCACGCCGTCCTCCAGGTGGGCCCGGCGCAGCAGGTCCGCGATGTTCTCCAGCTCGGCGCCCGGGGTGGGGTAGGTGAACACCTCGACCCGGCCGCCCTCGGCCTCGGCCGCGAGCGCCCGGTGGCGGCGGACCGCGTCGGCGGGCAGCCGGGCCAGCGGCATGCGCTGGGTGAGCAGCCGGGTGGCGGCCAGCAGCGCGGCGCCGCTGCGCCTGTTGGTGGTGAGGACGGCGACGGGCGCCGGGTCACCGGCCGCCGTGCGGAAGGCGTCGGGGAAGCCGAGGATGCCGCCCACGTCGGCGCCGCGGAAGGCGTAGATGGACTGGTCGGGATCGCCGAAGACCATCAGGTCGCGGCCGTCCCCGGCCAGCGCCCGCAGCAGCGCGACCTGCGCCGGGTCGGTGTCCTGGTACTCGTCGACGAACACCGCGTCGTACCGGGCGCGTACGGCGGCGGCCGGCCCCGGCTCCGCCGCCAGCCGGGCCGCGCCGCGCACCAGCTCGGTGTAGTCGAGCACGCCCTGCGCCCGGGTGACGTCGAGGTATTCGGCGAGGAAGTGGGCGGCGGCCTCCCAGTCCGCGCGCCCGGTGCGGCGGGCGAAGTCGGCCAGGGTGCCCGGCTCCAGGCCCAGTTCGCGGCTGCGCGCGAGAACGGCCCGCAGCTCGTCGGCGAAGCCGCGGGTGGTCAGGCAGGCGCGCAGCTCCTCGGGCCAGCGCAGGCCCCGTCCCTCGCGCTCCAGCTCGCGGTGGCCGGCCAGCAGCTCCCGCAGGTAGAGATCCTGCTCGGGCCCGGACAGCAGCCGCAGCGGCTCGGCGAACAACTCCCGGTCCTGGTGGGCGCGGAGGAAGCCGTAGGCGAAGGAGTGGAACGTGGTCGCCTGCGGCGACAGCCCCCCGAGCCGGGCCGTCAGCCGGTCCCGCAGCTCGGCGGCGGCCTTGCGGCTGAAGGTGAGCACCAGCGTCCGGTCGGGGTCTGCGCCGTCCGCCACCCGGCGGGCGCACGCCTCCACCAGCGTGGTGGTCTTGCCGGTGCCCGGCCCCGCGAGCACGAGCAACGGTCCGCCCGGGTGGTCAACCACGGCGCGCTGGCTTGCGTCCATTGCCACAGTGCGCGCGTCGGTGAGCGGGGCACGCACCAGTCGGTACGCTCCCGGGGCGGGCCGCCGGTCAGTGGACGGGACGGAGAGGTTCACGTGCATCGCGGATTCTCGGGGACATCGGAGGAGACGCTACGCCAGTCGGCTCCCGGGGCGCAGCGTTTCCCAGCCGTACCCCGGACGGACGGTCCGCCGCCTGTCCGGTCGGGCCATGACGGAAGCTGGTGTCTGTGAGCCGCAGCCGTTCAGCCGCCGTCCCACCGGGCGCGCCGGAGGTCGAGGCGGGGCATGTCGCCGGGGGCCGTCCCGTCGCGCAGCGGGGTGCCCTCGGCGCGGTACCGCTCCAGCGCGCGTCGCTCGTGCCCCGGCAGCAGCCGCCCGTCGGCGCGCACCACGCGCCACCACGGCACGGCCGCGCCGTACAGCGCCATCACCCGGCCCACCTGCCGGGGGCCACCCTCGCCGAGGCGCCGGGCGATGTCCCCGTACGTCAACACCCGTCCGGGCGGAATCACTTCGGCTGCCGTCAGAACTCGATCGGCGTATTCGGGAAGGCTGTGGGTGGGTCCTGCCATGGCGCCCATGGTGCCGTATGTCACGGACGCGCCCTCGGCGGATGGCTCACATGCCACTATCGTCGCACCGTCGGGGGGAGCTGGTCGGCAGTTCCAGCACGAGGAGAAGCGCAGGGAAGCGGCCGGTGATACGGGGCGAAGAAGAGCGGACACAGCGGCCGGAGGACCGTCCGGAGAGCGGGCCGGACAGCGGTCCGGCCGCGCCAGGGGCACGGCCGGCGGACGACGGGCCACCGGTGGCGTCGTCAGCATCGACCGAGACGGCGATGGCAGGGGAACCCGCGTCGGCATCCGCACCGGCACTGGCCCCCGCCGACCATCCGGCCGAGCTCGCGCACCGGTCCGGGCGCCTGGCCGTGGACGAGCCGATCCTCGCCGCCCGCGTCCACCGCCCCGCCGATCTGCTGCGCGTCCTGCTGGGGCTGGCCGGCATCGGCATCGTGCTCGCCCTGGCCACCTTCGCGATCGGCACCACCGAGGGCATCGAGCAGGACGTCGACAAGGGCGCGGGGCAGGCCCCGTCGCTCCTGATCAGCTTCGCCGGCTTCGCCTCCAGCGTCGCCGTCCTGGTCGTCCCGGTGGCGTTCGCCATCCAGCGGCTGGTGAAACGGGACGGGCTGCGGATCGCCGACGGCGTGCTCGCGGCGGTGCTGGCGCACGGTGTCTCGCTCTCCTTCAGCCTCTGGGTCGCCCGCATGTCCCCGGAGTCCGTGCAGAACGCGCTGACCAGGGACGCCCCGGGCGGCGGCCTGACGGAGCCGGTGCACGGATATCTGGCGCCGGTCATCGCCTACGCCACGGCCGTCGGCATGACCCACCGGCCGCGCTGGCGGCTGGCGATGTGGTCGGTGCTGCTGCTGGACGCGCTGGCGGTGCTGGTGGCCGGCTACACCACCCCGTTCTCGATCGTCGTCACCGTCCTCATCGGCTGGACCATCGCCTACGGCACGCTGTACGCGGTCGGCTCGCCCAACGTCCGCCCCACCGGGCAGCAGCTCCTCGCCGGGCTGCGCCGCGTCGGCTTCCGCCCGGCGAGCGCGCTGCGCGCCGAGGAGCCGGACGAGGCCGAGCGCCAGGCCCGCAACGAGCGGGCCGCCGAGCCGACCCGCCGCTACCTGGTCACGCTGGAGTCCGGGCCGCCCCTGGACGTGACCGTGGTGGACCGCGCGCAGCAGGCGCGCGGCTTCTTCTACCGCGCCTGGCGCCGCCTGGCGCTGCGCGGCGTCGCCCACCGCCGGAGCCTGCCCTCGCTGCGCCAGGCGCTGGAGCAGGAGGCGCTGCTGGCGTACGCGGCCATCGCCGCCGGGGCGAACGCGCCCAAGCTGATCGCCACCTCCGAGTTGGGCCCGGACGCGGTGATGCTGGTCTACGAGCACACCGGCGGCCGGCGCCTGGACACCCTGCCGGACGACGAGATCACCGACGAGCTGATGGAGGCCGCCTGGGGCCAGGTGGCCGCCCTCCAGTCGCGCCGGATCGCGCACCGCCGGCTGGACGGCAGTTCGCTGCTGGTGGACCGGGCCGGCACCGTCTTCCTCACCGATCTGCGCGGCGGCGAGATCGCGGCCGGGGATCTGTCGCTGCGGATGGACGTGGCGCAGCTCCTGACCACCTTCGGCCTGCGGGCCGGAGCCGAGCGGGCGGCGGCGGCGGCCGTGTCCGTGCTGGGCCCGGACACAGTGGCCGACAGCCTGCCGCTGCTCCAGCCGATCGCGCTCAGCCGCCACACCAGGGCCGCGCTGCGCCAGCTCGCCCGGGAGCGCGCCCAACGCGAGCGGCAGGCGGTGCTGGACGCGACGGACGCGTACCGCGAGGCGCGCGGCAGCCTGCCGGAGAACGCGGACCGCAGGACGATGAAGGCGGCCAAGCAGGCGGAGAAGCAGGTCATGGAGGTCGCCCTGGAGAACGCCAGGGAGCCCGACCTGCTCTCGCTCATCCGCCGGCAGGTGCTGCTGATCAGGCCGCAGGCGGCCATAGAGCCGGCGCGCATCGAGCGCATCAAGCCACGCACGCTGCTCAGCCTGGTCGCCGCCGCGTTCGCCGCGTACATCCTGACCTCGCAGCTGATCAACCCGGAGTTCCAGCGGGTCTGGGACGACGCGAACTGGGGCTGGGTGCTCATCGCGGCCGGCTTCTCCGCGCTGACGTACTTCGCGGCGGCGCTGAGCCTGCTGGGCTTCGTGCCGGAGAAGGTCAGCTATCCGCGCACGGTGCTGGCGCAGCTCGCCGGCTCGTTCGTCAAGCTGGTCGCGCCCGCCGCGATCGGCGGCGTCGCGCTCAACGCCCGCTATCTGCAGCGCCAGGGCCTTCGCCCCGGCCACGCGGTCGCCAGCGTCGGCGCCTCCCAGCTCTTCGGGCTCGGCAGCCACATCATCCTGCTGCTGTCGTTCGGCTACCTCACCGGCACCGAGCACACGCCCACGCTCTCCCCGTCCCGCACGGTCATCGCGGGCCTGCTGACGGTCGCGGTCGGGGTGCTGATCGTCACCGCCGTGCCCAGCCTGCGCAAGGCCATCTCGGAGCGGGTCCGCACCCTCTTCGCGGGGGTCGTGCCGCGCATGCTGGACGTGGTGCAGGAGCCGAGGAAGCTGCTCAGCGGCATCGGCGGCATGCTGCTGATGACGCTGGCGTTCGTGATGTGCCTGGACGCCTCGCTGCGCGCGTTCGGCGAGGAGATGAACTACGCGACGATCGCCGTCGTCTTCCTCGCGGGGAACGCGCTGGGCTCGGCGGTGCCCACCCCGGGCGGCATCGGCGCGATCGAGCTGACGCTGAGCACGGGCCTGTCCGCGTTCGGCGTGCCGTCCAGCGCGGCGCTGGGCGCGGTGCTGCTGTTCCGGCTGATGACCTTCTGGCTGCCGGTGCTGCCCGGCTGGCTGGCGTTCACCCACCTCACCCGCAAGGAACAACTCTGACCCCACGGGCCGCGTCTGCGAGCCCCCAGGAGGGAACGCCCTTGCGTCTGCGGCCCCCTGGCGCATAATGTCCCGCACATGCGGTCTTACAGCATAGGGCGGGCGGCCAGGCTGCTCGGCGTCAGTCCGGACACGGTGCGCCGCTGGGCCGACGCGGGCCGGCTGCCCACGCGGCGGGACGAGGCGGGCAAGCGGCTGATCGACGGCCGGGACCTCGCGGCGTTCGCGGTGACGCTGGCGGCGGAGGCGCCGAGCGGTGCCGCCGAGCCGGGCGGCGAGCCGTACACCAGCGCCCGCAACGCCTTCCCCGGCATCATCACGGCCGTCCGGCTGGGCGACGTCGCGGCCCAGGTCGAGATCCAGGCCGGGCCGCACCGCCTGGTCTCGCTGCTGACCCGGGAGGCCGTGGAGGAGCTCGGTCTGGCGGTCGGCGTGGAGGCCGTGGCCCGGGTGAAGGCCACCAGTGTGCACATCGACAGGACGTGAGACATGAGCCCGGCCCCTTCCACCGCGCCCCGATTCCTGGTCGCCGCGCTGCTGCTCCCGCTGGCGGTCGCCTGCGGCGGCTCGGGCGACACGGGCGGCTCGGGCGACGGTGACGGCGGTGACAGCGCCACGCTCACCGTGCTGGCCGCCACCTCCCTCACCGACGTCTTCACCCGGGCGGGCGAGGTCTACGAGGACGCCCACCCCGGCGTCACCGTCCGGTTCTCCTTCGCCGGCTCCCAGGAGCTGGCCGCCCAGGTCACCCAGGGCGCCCCCGCCGATGTCCTGGTCACCGCCGACGCCCGGACCATGGCGGACGTCGCGGGCGAGACCGGCGAGCCGGCGGTCATCGCCCGCAACGAGCTGGTCATCGTCACCCCGCCGGACAACCCGGCGGACGTCGCCGACCTCGCCGACCTCGCCGACCCCGCGCTCCGCCTGGTGCTCGCCGCGCCCGAGGTTCCCGCCGGCCGCTACGGGCAGCAGATCCTCGACGCCCAGGGCCTCGACGTCACCCCCGACTCCCAGGAGCCGAACGTCCGCGCCGTCCTCGGCAAGGTGCAGCTGGGCGAGGCGGACGCCGGCCTGGTCTACGTCACCGACGCCACCGCCGCGGGCGACGCCGTGCGGGCCGTCCCCATCCCGGCCGGGCAGAACGTCACCGCCGAGTACCCGGCCGCCGCCCTGAACGGCTCCGACCACGCCGACCAGGCCCAGGAGTTCGTCGACTGGCTCACCACCCCCGAGGCGGAGGCCCTGCTCACCGACGCGGGCTTCCGCGCCCCATAGGCGGCCGACGACCGTGAACCGCCGCCCGCCCCTGCTCCTGGCGCTCCCCGCCCTGCTCGCCGTCGCCTTCCTCCTCGTCCCGCTGCTCGGCATCGCGGCCGACGCGCCCTGGTCGGACCTGGCGGACCGGCTGACCGCGCCCGCCGTCACCGAGGCGCTCGGCCTGTCGCTGCTGGTGTCCGGCTGGGCGTTGCTGATCTCGCTGGCGCTCGGCGTGCCGCTGGCCTGGCTGCTGGCCCGCGCCGACTTCCCCGGGCGCACCCTCGTGCGCTGCCTGGTGATCCTGCCCATGGTGCTGCCGCCCACGGTCGCGGGCGTCGCGCTGCTCCAGGGCCTGGGGCGGCGCGGCCTGCTCGGCGGTCCGCTCGAAGCGCTGGGCATCACGCTGCCCTTCTCCACGGCGGGCGCGGTCGTCGCCGCCGTCTTCGTCTCCATGCCGTTCCTGGTGGTCAGCCTCGAAGGCGCGCTGACCGGCCTCGACCCGCACTTCGAAGAGGCCGCCGCCACCATGGGCGCGGGCCCGCTGCGCACCCTGCGCCTGGTGACGCTGCCCATGACGGGCCCGGCCCTGGCGGCGGGCGCGGCGCTGTGCTGGGCGCGGGCGCTGGGCGAGTTCGGCGCGACGATCACCTTCGCGGGGAACCTGCCGGGCACCACGCAGACCCTGCCGCTGAAGGTCTATCTGCTCCTCCAGGACGACCCGGCGGGCGCCACCGCCGTCTCGCTGCTGCTGCTGATGATCGCCGCCGCCGTGCTGTTCGCGCTGCGCGGGCGCTGGCTGGGGCCGCCGCGCTCATCACCCGACTGACCGGGCCCCGGGTGCGGCGGGGCACCCGGTCGGCCGACGATGAGCCTGTCGGAGCGAACGATGGGAGCCCTCGCCATGACCCGAGTCCGACCGCCCAGGCCCGTGCTCGCGCCGTGCCTCCTCGCCGCCGCGGCCCTGCTGACGGCGGTCTCCTGCTCCCCGTCGGACCCGGTCGGATCGGCACCGGCCGCCGCCGGATCGGGCCCGACCGACACCTCCGACCTCCCCGGCTCCCTCACCGGGCAGGATCTCGACTGGTCGGCCTGCGAGCCACCCGATCCGGCGCAGGGCGACGCCCAGATGTCCCCCGGCGCGCTGCCGGACGGCGCCGAGTGGGAGTGCGCGACGATGACCGCGCCGCTGGACTACGCGGATCCCGAGGGCGAGACCATCGACATAGCCATGATCCGCGCCCGGTCCGCCGCGCGCGGTGACAAGCGCGTGGGCTCCCTGCTGTTCAACTTCGGCGGCCCCGGCGGCTCCGGCGTCGTCACGCTGCCCGCCTTCGGCCAGGACTACGCGACCCTGCACAAGCGGTACGACCTGGTCAGCTTCGACCCGCGCGGCGTCGGCGACAGCGAGGGCGTCCGGTGCCTGAGCGACGCCCGCCTCGACGAGTTCTTCGCCGCCGACCCGGTTCCGGACAACGCCCGGCAGCGGCGCGCCCTGAAGGACCGGCTGAAGGAGTTCGCGGACGGCTGCGAGGAGTCGGCCGGCGATCTGCTGCCCCACCTCACCACCACCGCCACGGCCCGCGACATGGACCTGATGCGCGAAGTGCTCGGCGACGACAAGCTCCACTACTTCGGCATCTCCTACGGCACCGAGCTGGGCGGGGTCTACGCCCACCTCTTCCCCGAGCGCGTCGGCCGGGCCGTCTTCGACGCCGTGGTGGACCCCACCGGCGACAGCGAGGAGGGCTCACTCGGCCAGGCGGCCGGCTTCCAGCTCGCCCTGGGCAGCTATCTGGACCGCTGCGCCGAGAACGACGACTGCCCCCTCGGCGGCGACCCCGAGGAGGGCGAGGACCGGCTCGCCCGCTTCCTCGACAAGCTGGCCGACGACCCGCTGCCCACCCAGGACCCCGACGGCCGGAAGCTGACCCAGGCCCTGGCCTGGAACGGCGTGGCGCAGGCGCTGTACTCCGAGGAGTTCTGGCCCTATCTCACCCAGGGCCTGGACGACGCCCTGGCCGGGGACGACCCCGACGGCACCGTCCTGCTCGCCCTCGGCGACGCGATGAACGGCCGCAACCCGGACGGCACGTACAGCACGCTCCAGTCCTCGCTCACCGCGATCAACTGCGCCGACTCCAAGCGGCGGTACACGGTGGACGACGTGCGCGACGCCTTCGACGATTTCGAGGACGCCTCCCCGGTCTTCGGCCCGCCGATGGCCTGGTCGCTGCTGAGCTGCACCTACTGGCCGGTCGACGGCCGGCGCGACCACCCCGACGTCGGCGCGGCGGGCGCCGCGCCGATCCTCCTGGTCGGCACGACAGGCGACCCGGCCACGCCGTACGAGGGCACCCGGCACATGAAGGAGGCCCTGGGCGACGACGTCGGCGTGGAGCTGACGTACGAGGGCGAGGGGCACGGCGCGTACAACGGCGGCAACGAGTGCGTCCGTTCGACCGTCGACGCCTATCTCCTGGAGGGCGACGTCCCCGAGGACGGCAGGACCTGCGACTCGTAACCCCCCACGGCCGCCGGGGTACTCTCCGGTAACGACAGTGGGGGTGGGGATGAACACGGGCGGCCGGACGCGCGCCGCGGCGCTCGCGGCGGCGCTCGCGCTGGCGGCGGGCGCGTGCAGTGGCGGCGGCCCGTCGGACGACGGGCCCGGCCGGAGCCCGACACCCGGGCGGACCGGGGACATCGGCGGGGCCGACGCCCGTACCGGACCACCCGAGCTGCCCGCCGAGTTCACCGATCAGCGGCCGGCGTGGGAAACGTGCGCCGCGCCCACCCCGGTGCAGGGCACCGGCCCGGCCCCCGGTCCCGACTGGGAGTGCGCCACCCTGACCGTTCCGCTCGACTACGCCCACCCCGACGACGGCGAGACGATCGGCATCGCTCTCATCCGGACCCGGTCCGCCCCGCGGACGAACCGCGTCGGCTCCCTCGTGTTCAACTTCGGCGGCCCCGGCGGCTCCGGCGTCGCCACGCTCCCCCGCGTCGCCGACCGTTACACCCGGCTGCGGGACGGCTTCGACCTGGTCAGCTTCGACCCGCGCGGCGTCGGCGAGAGCGAGGGCGTCGTCTGCCGGACCGGGCCCGAGCTCGACGCCGCCGCCCAGGAGGACGACGGCCCGCCGGCCGGCCCGGCCGAGGAGCGCGAACTCCTGGCCGACAGCCGCGCGTACGCCGAGGACTGCGAGGAACGCGCCGGCCGGCTGCTCCCCCACCTCACCACCGAGAACACCGCCCGCGACCTCGACCTGCTGCGCGCCGGGCTCGGCGACGACCAGCTCCACTACTTCGGCGTCTCCTACGGCACCAAGCTCGGCGCCGTCTACGCCCACCACTTCCCCCAGCACGTCGGCCGCACCGTCCTCGACGCCGTGGTCGACCCCACCCGCGACCTGGTCCAGCGCGCGCTGCTCCAGACCGAGGGCTTCCAGCTCGCCCTGGACGGCTACCTCGCGGACTGCGTGACGGAGGCCGACTGCCCCACCGGCCCGGCCACCGGCGACCCGGCCCACGCCGCCCTGACCGCCCTGCTGGACGACCTGCGCGAGCGGCCCCTGCCCACCGCGACCGGCCGCGACCTCACCCAGGGCCTCGCGGTCACCGCCCTGCTCGCCCTGCTCTACTCCGAGGACTCCTGGCCCTTCCTCACCCAGGGCCTGACCCAGGCCCTGGACGATGGCCGCGGCGACCTGCTGCTGGCCGCCGCCGAGCAGTACAACGGCCGGGACGACGAAGGCCGTTACCGGAATCTCCAGGCCGCCAACAACGCCGTCACCTGCGCCGACTTCGCCTCCCGCCCCACCCTGGAGACCGTCCACGACAACGAGGCCGCGTTCGCCGCCGCCTCGCCCGTCTTCGGCCCGCACCTGGTCTGGTCCCTGCTCTCCTGCGCCTCCTGGCCGGTGACCGGCGAGCGCGACCGGCCCGAGGTGTCCGTGGACGGCGCCCGCGTGATCCTGCTGCTGGCCACCACGGGGGACCCGGCCACCCCGTACGCCGGCGCCGGGCGCATGCGCGAGGCGATGGGCGGCCCCGGGGCGGCGGCCCTGCTCACCTACGAGGGGGAGGGCCACGGCGCCTACTCCTCGGGCGACGCCTGCGTCACCGCCGCCGTGGACGCCCATCTCCTCTCAGGAGCCACCCCGGCCGACGGTACTGTCTGCACCTGACACCCATCTCACCGAGGAATCATGATCAGATATCCGCGCCGTCCCCTCATCCTCTCCACCGCCACCGCCCTGGCCGCCGCCCTGCTGGCCACCGCGTGCACCGGGGAGGGTTCGAGCGACGACGACGCGCGTCCGGACGACGCGGCCGAGGAGTCCATACCCCTGGCCGACACCTACCCCGGCCTCCCCGACGAGCTCGCCCGACAGCGCCTGAGCTGGGACCGCTGTCCCGGCCCCAGCACCCTCCAGGGCGCCGACGGCGGCCGGCCCAACCAGCTCCCCGACGGCACTCCCTGGCAGTGCGCGGACCTCACCGTTCCCCTCGACTACGAGGACCCCGAGGGCGAGACGATCGAGATCGCCCTGATCCGGGCGGTGACCTCGGCCCCCGAGGACGAGCGGATCGGCTCCCTCGTCTACAACTTCGGCGGCCCCGGCGGCTCCGGCGTCGCCACCCTGCCGAGCCTGGCCGAGGACTACGAGACGCTCCGCGACGGCGGGTTCGACCTGGTGAGCTTCGACCCGCGCGGCGTCGGCGAGAGCGACGGCGTCGTCTGCCTGAGCGGCGACGAACGGGACGCCGCCGCCGAACGACTGCCCGCCCCGCCCGAGACGGCCGCCGAGGAGCGCCTCTACGAGGAGCTGGAGGGCGAGTACATCGCGGCCTGCCAGGAGCACTCCGGCGACGTGCTCCCCCACGTGACCACCGCCAACACCGCCCGCGACATGGACCTGCTGCGCCACGTCCTCGGCGACGAACGACTCAACTACTTCGGCGTCTCCTACGGCACCGAACTGGGCGCCGTCTACGCCCACCTCTTCCCCGGGCACCTCGGCCGCACCGTCCTGGACGCCGTGGTGAACCCGGCCGTCGACCCGATCGAGAGCAGCCTCAACCAGACCGAGGGCTTCCAGCTCGCCCTCGACCACTACCTCGCCGACTGCACCGGGCAGTCCGACTGCCCGCTCGGCGACACCCCGCGGGAGGCCACCGACACGCTGACCCGCGTGCTCGACCACCTCGGGGACCACCCGATGCCCACCGCCGACCCCGACGGGCGGGAGCTGACCGCCGACCGGGCGCTGACCGGCATCGCCACCACGCTGTACTCCGAGGAGAGCTGGGAGTACCTGACCATGGCGCTGGAGCAGCTCATGGCGGGCTCCGGCGACGCGCTCCTGGGCTTCTCCGACCTCCTCAACGGCCGGGACAGCCAAGGCGAGTACAGCAACCAGAGCGACGCGCAGACCGCCATCACCTGCGCCGACTACTCGTACGGCATGGACATCGACGAGCTGGACCCGTACCGCGACGACTTCCTCGACGCCTCCCCGGTCTTCGGCGACTCCATGGTCTGGGGCCTCACCGGCTGCGCGGGCTGGCCGGTGACCGGCGCCACGACCGGGGCGCTGGACGTGAGCGTCGAGGACCCCGCCGCCACGATCCTGCTCGTGGGCACCACGGGCGACCCGGCCACACCTTACGAGGGCGCCGCCAGCATGCAGGAGGCGATGGGCGGCGAGGATGTCGCGTCGCTGCTCACCTACGACGGCGACGGCCACGGCGCGTACAGCCCGGACCACCCGTGCGTCGCCGAGGCGGTCGACGCCCACCTGCTGACCGGCGACACCCCGGAGAACGGCCGGGTCTGCGCATGACCCGCCGCTGAACGCGGATCGGCCCCCGGGCGCGCGCCGCGCCCGGGGGCCGATCCGTCAGCCGTCCGCCGTCAGTAGACCGGCTTCTGCGGCTCGATCTGGTTGACCCAGCCGATGACACCGCCACCGACGTGCACGGCGTCGGCGAAGCCGGCGTTCTTCAGCACCGCCAGCACCTCGGCCGACCGCACGCCCGTCTTGCAGTGCAGGACGATCCTGCGGTCCTGCGGCAGGTCGCTGAGCGCGTTCCCCAGCAGGAACTCGTCCTTCGGGATCAGCCGCGCGCCCGGGATGGCGACGATCTCGTACTCGTTGGGCTCCCGGACGTCGATGATGTCGATCTTCTCGTCGGCGTCGATCCACTCCTTGAGCTGGAGCGGGGTGATGGTCGAGTCCTTCGCCGCCGCCTGGGCCTCGTCCGACACGACGCCGCAGAACGCCTCGTAGTCGATCAGCTCGGTGACGGTCGGGTTCTCGCCGCAGACCGCGCAGTTGGGGTCCTTGCGGATCTTGACCTGCCGGTAGTTCATCTCCAGGGCGTCGTAGATCATCAGCCGGCCGACGAGCGGGTCGCCGGTGCCCGTCAGGACCTTGATCGCCTCGGTGACCTGGATCGACCCGATCGACGCGCACAGCACGCCGAGCACGCCGCCCTCGGCGCACGAGGGGACCATGCCGGGCGGCGGCGGCTCGGGGTACAGGCAGCGGTAGCACGGGCCGTGCTCGGACCAGAACACGGACGCCTGGCCGTCGAAGCGGTAGATCGAGCCCCACACGTACGGCTTGCCCAGCAGCACGCACGCGTCGTTGACCAGGTAGCGGGTGGCGAAGTTGTCCGTCCCGTCCACGATCAGGTCGTACTGCGCGAAGAGCTCCATCACGTTCGACGAGTCCAGGCGCTCCTCATGGACGTTCACCTGGACGTACGGGTTGATGCCCTGCACGGTCTCCATGGCGGAGACCGCCTTGGGCTTGCCGATGTCCGCCTGGCTGTGGATGATCTGCCGCTGCAGGTTCGACTCGTCGACCACGTCGAACTCGACGATGCCCAGCGTGCCGACCCCGGCCGCGGCCAGATACATCAGGGCGGGCGACCCCAGTCCACCCGCGCCCACACAGAGGACCTTGGCGTTCTTCAGCCGCTTCTGCCCGGCCATCCCGACATCGGGGATGATCAGGTGGCGGGAGTACCTGCGGACCTCGTCGACGGTGAGCTCGGGGGCCGGCTCTACCAGGGGTGGCAGCGACACGGTGACTCCGTTGGGTCATAGGGACAGTCGTTCCGGCTTCAACACTGCCATGCGCGGTCCCATTCCGAGACACCCGTTCCAGAGTCCGGGCAGCACTCGTCCGGACCGGGCCGCCGCGTGCTCCCCTCACATCCGGCAGGCGGCCTCCATCCAGATGTCGGCCAGCGACTCCTCCAGGCCGATCCTGGCCCGCCAGCCCAGCCGGTCCCGGGCGGTCCGCACGTCGGCCTGCTGCCAGACGCCGCAGCCGTCCGGGTAGGGCGCCCCCGACGCCAGGTGCCCGGGCGGCAAGCTCTCGCCGGCCGGCGGATGCCGGGGCGCGGGCGGGCTCTCCAGATCGTGCACGGCCCCGCCGTAGCCGGAGATCCGCGCCAGCGCGGTCGCCGCGTCGCGCAGCCGCACCGCGTGCCCGGTACCGATGTTGACCACGCCCTGGGCCGCCGAGAGCGTCGCCGCGTGCACCGCCCGCGCCACGTCCCTGACGTCCACGAAGTCGCGCTGCACGCCGAGGCCGCCGAGCTTCAGCTCACTGTCGCCGTGCTGCATCGCGCGCCGCAGTGAGTCGGCCAGCCGCCCCAGCGGCGAACCGGCCGGGGTGCCCGGCCCGGTCGGCGAGAAGACCCGCAGCACGATGGCGTCCAGCCCGGAGCCCAGCACCAGCTCGGTGGCGGCCAGCTTGCTCACGCCGTACGGACCGCCGGGCCGCGCCACGGCGTCCTCGGCGATCGAGGAGCCGTGCTGCGAGGGGCCGTACTCGGCGGCACAGCCGAGGTGCACCAGCCGGGCACGGCAGCCGCTGCGCCGCATCGACTCGCACAGCGTCGCCGTGGCCACCGTGTTGTGCCGGGCCAGCTCGCTGGCCGTGCCGCGGATGGCCCCCGCGCAGTTGACGACGACCCCCGGGTGCACCGCGTCGAGGAAACGGGTCAGCGCGCCGGGGCTGCCGGTGGACAGGTCGAAACGGACATCGGCGTCGTCACCGCGGCCGAGCGCGGTGAGCTGGACGGCGGGATCGGCGAGCAGCCGGTCGGCGACGAACCGGCCCAGATAGCCACCCGCGCCGAGAAGCAGCACTCTCATCGGAGGGCCTCCCGCGCGGGATTGCGGACGCCGGCCAGTTGTGGGGTCATCGGTTCCTTGCTCCTTGCTGAGTGACACGTGGGTTGAGGGAGGAGAGAAGTGGTCTAGTGGCGGACGGCCGTATGGCACAGCAGCCCGGCCGCGGCGGCGCCGCAGGCCAGCACGGGCACGGCGGCGAGGCCGTGCGCGGCGACCAGGGCCGCGACCGGACGTCCGAGCCGCTCGCAGCCGGGCAGCCACGAGCCGCTGGCCAGCGCCACGGCCAGCAGCTCCGCGGCGCCCGCGGCGGCGAGGGCGAACGCGGCGGCGCGCCGCGCCCCCCGGCCGGCGACCGGCACGGCCGCCGCCAGCAGCACGGCGGCGGCGGCGTGGCCCCCCGCCCAGAGCGCCGCGGCGCCCAGCCCGGCCGCCAGGACGGCGAACCGGCCGCGCGGCCACCCGGCGGACAGCGGGGCGGAGGCGACGGCGGGCGCGAGCACCAGCACGACGCGCGGGAGCCCGCCGCCGGGCGCGTCCTGGGGACCGGGCAGCAGCTCGGCGAGCACGGCGTCGCCCACCAGCGCGTAGCCGAGCACCGGCAGCCCGCACAGCACCGCGAGCCCCAGCGGCCCGCGCCGCCGCACTCGGCCCGCGGCGGCACCGGCCGCCGCCCGCCACCCGCGCCCGGCGGCCGACATCCGGACAAGGACGGCCAGCCGCGGCGACACGGCCGTCGCGCCCGCCCCGGCCACCGGATCCGCGGCGGGGCTCACGTCGGCTCACCCCGTCCGGCGGTGACGGCGGTGGCCGCCGGGGCGGCGCCTGTCGGCTCTTTCGCCCCCGGCCCGCGGACGGCCCGGGAGGCGTGCCCGGCGCCCGCGAGCAGCTCGGAGTAGACCGCGCGGAAGACGGCGACGTTCCGCTCGACGGTGAACAGCTCCAGCGCGCGGGCGCGCGCGCCCGCGCCGAGCCGCGCCCGGCGCCCGGGATCGCGCAACAGCGGGAGGCACGCCGCCGCGAGCGCGCCCGGATCGCGCGGCGGAACGACGAGCCCGGCGCCGCCGACGATCGCCCGCACCGCGCCCGCGTCGGCCGAGACGGTGGCCCGCGCGCGGAGCATCGCCTCGACCAGCGGCACCGGGAAGCCCGCCGCCGCGCCCGGCCGCACCACCACGTCGTCGCGGCCGGCGGCGAACGCGGCGGCCGGGCCGCCCGGCGCCGTGAACGCGACCGCGTCCGGCGCCCCGGGGAACAGCCGCGCGGCCAGCGCCCGGCACCGCCCGAGGTAGGCGGCGTCGCCCCGGCCGCCGCCCGGCGGCACGGCGGCGATCCGCAGCCGGGCGGCGGGCTCGGCCGCGCGGACCCGGTGGAAGGCGTGCAGGAGATCGGTCAGGCCCGCGCCCGGCTCCGCGCGGCCGGCCCAGACCAGCGCGGCCGGCGCCCCGGCGCCCGCGGCCTCCCGGTCGGCACCGCGCCGCGCCAGCCAGCGTCTGGCCAGCGTGTCGCCCGGGGTGACCAACTCGGCTCGCGCGTACGCCTCGTGGGCCAGCCGGGTCTGGAAGGCGGCCAGCAGGGCGCGCACCGGAGCGCCCGGCGCCGAGGGCGCGAGGGTGTGCGCGGCGCCCACCGCGGGGGCCGGGACGGCGACGGCTGCCCCGTGGTGCTCGCCCAAGCGGGCGTCGTACTCGGTGACCAGCAGCGGCGTGCCGCGGAAGTGCCGGGCGAGCAGGCCGGGCAGCACGGCCGGCCCGGCGCCCACGGCATGGCACAACCCCGCCGACGCGGGCCCGTCCGGGCCGTACCAGTCCAGGGAGAGCGGGCGCAGCGCCCGCTCCAGTCGCCCGGCGACGGCGAGCAGGTCCGGCATCCGCGCCGCGCGGACTGCGCGCGGCACGCCGTCCGCGCGGCAGGCGGCCTCCAGGACGCGCACGGCGTGCTCCGAGCAGAGCCACGCGCCGAGGCCGCCGTGCTCGGCGGCCAGCGCGGCGAGCCCGTACAGGCCCGCGGCGAAACGGTCCCCCGGCCGGCCGCCCTCCTCCTCGCCGGGCGGCCGGGGCCCGGGGCTCAGCGCGGCGGTCAGCTCCGCGAAACACTCGCCGAAGCGGCGGCCGAGCGCCGCGGACACGAGCCTCCCGTCGGCCGGCGGCCCCCACAGGGGGGCGGTACACACCCGCCGCACGGTGGACGGCAGCGGGCGGCGGGGCCCCCCGGCCTGCTGCCGGCTGCGGCTGAGGGCGCCGATGTCGAAGCGGATGCCCAGGCCATGGCCGGCCAGACCGTGCAGCAGCCGGTCGCACCACGCCACCGACTCGCCCTGTGCGTACGGGTATCCACCCTCTGTGAGCAATGCGACGCGCACTCACGCACCCCTTGTCTCCGTGTCCGTGACGGCAAGACGGTATGTCTACATGTGCCTGTCGCGGCGGACGGTTGTCCGTCACACCACCGGAAGGGGTGAAGAATCGTGTCTTTCCGACGAGTTCAGTCGTTAACGCGCCGGACGCGGCTCAGTTCTCGGGGTGCGGCCACGGATTGGGGCGGCACGTCACCCCGTTCGAGTCGAGGAACTTGGTCTGCTGCATCATCACCGGCGCCGGCTCGCCCTCGCCCGGGCACAGCACGTGCCCGTAGCCGAGTCGGTGGCCCACCTCGTGGTTGACGAGCATCTCCCGGTACCCGCCGATGTCGTTGCCATAGGTCTCCGACCCCTGTGCCCAGCGCCAGGCGTTGATCATCACGCGCTCGGTGCTGGAGGAGTTGCAGGAGACGTTGTCCTCGGTGATGTCGAGGCCCGAACGGGCGCACCAGTCGGCCGTCGTGCCCGGGCTGGCCAGGGTGACCACGAAGTCGTGATCACCGGCCGAGACGCGGGCGAAGGAGCGCTCGCCGGCGTTACCCCAGCCGCGCTGGTCGTTGAGGGTGCGGTGGACGACCTCGGCGAAGAACTCGGGATCGAGCCCGAGCCCCTCCTCGACATCCACCCGGTACCGCAGCACCGTGGCCGCCTCGGGATCCGCCGCCGCATCGCTGCCGCCGACGGGGACGAGCTCCCCCGAGCCGGTCAGCTCGGGATCGAGCTCGAACAGCGTGTGCATCAGCTCGTCGTACGTGGGCTCCGCGTCCGCGCCGCCCGAGGGCGCCCCCTGCCGGGGCTCGGGCAGCACCTCGCCGACCCTCTGCTCGCCGCCACTCTGCTCGCCGGCCTCGGCCGAGGGCCGTTCGGCGTCGGCCACATCGCCGCTCGCCGCGTCGGGACCGACCCCCCGCACCGCGATGAAGACGGCGAGCGCCGTCACCGCCGCGGCGGCGGCCACTCCCGTGAGCTTCCGGCCCCGGCCCCGCTTCCGTTCGGCGCGGTGACGCGGGCCCGGCCGCCTATCCCCGGGACCGGACCGGCGGACCGGCGTCTGGCCGCTCCACCCGGCCGTCGGCGGAACCTCCCCCGGAGGCGGGAGATCGCTCCACCCCGGACGCCGCTGTCCGGGGACGCGGCTTCCGTGGGTGTGCTGGTCGTCGAAGGCATCGAGGTACTCCTGACGAGGGCCTGGAAACGGTGCGGGTCCCGGTCCGTGGGGCACCGCCGCCTCGGGCGGCGGAATCGGCGGTATCGGGGGGTCACGGTGGTCCATCCGGCCCCCTAGCCGCCCTCTGCCGCGGCGGTCGCGACGACGAACTCCCGGAAGGAGCGCGCCACCTCGGCCGGATACTCCATCATCGCCACGTGCCCGGCCTCGGGCATGACCACCAGCCGCGAGGACGGGAAGGCCCGGCTGGCCCGCTTCGCCATTCTGAACGACACCAGCCGGTCCCGCACCCCGTACACCAGCAGGGTCGGCGCGAGCACCCGCTGAGCCTGGCGCCACAGCGAGTGCTGACCGGTCAGCGTGTAGGCGTTGACGATGCCGCGCGCCGTACGGCTGAGCGAGTCCCAGAAGTACGGCAGCGCCTGCCGCCGCTCCAGCTCCGCCTCCGCCGCGGTGAACTCGTCCAGCGTGATCCGCGCCGGGTCGCCGTAGCAGAGCCGCAGCACCTGGCGGGCGCGGTGCGCGGCCGGCAGCTCCCGCGTCATCCGGCGCATCAGCCGGGGCATCCCCGGCATGCCGAGCAGCCCGGTGGGCAGCGCGGTGCGCTGCGGTGGCAGCTCGGGGAGCGCGGGCGAGATCAGGGTGACGGTGCGCACCAGGTCGGGCCGCAGCGCCGCGACCCGGGTGGCGGCGGCACCGCCGAGCGAATTGCCGAACAGGTGAACGGCTCCCCGGCCGCTCGCCTCCAGACAGCGGATGACCGCTCTGGCGTGTCCGTAGACGGAGTAGTCGCCGTTGTCGGGTGGTGGCGAGGCGCCGAAGCCCGGCAGGTCCATGGCCTCGCACTCGACCTCGGTGGACAGCAGCTCCATGAGCGCCGACCAGTTGCGTGACGAGCCGCCGAGGCCGTGGACGAAGAGGGCGGGTTCGAGGCCGTCGCGCGCCGCCGCGCGGCGGCGCACCGCCAGCGTCATTCCGGGCAGCGCGACAGTCCGCAACGTCTCTCCGTCCCGGACTCCCGGCCAGCCCTCCGCGGCGGCGAGTGCGGCCTGGGTCCGCAGCTCCTCGATGGTTGGCATGGGCGCAATATTACGAGCCCGTCACGCTCCTTACACGCACCCGTCCGCGTCCGGCGGCGATTCGTGAGTTCGCCTCCGTCCCATCACCCACCTAGGCTGGGCCTTCCCCCCACGCGCTCCTTCGGAGGTCGAAGACATGACCCAGGATCCGAAAGAACCCGAGTCGCTCGACGAGTTTCTCGACGAGGAGCAGGAGGAGGAGCTGTTCGAGGAGGGCCTGGCCGACGAGGCCCCCGAGGCGGACACCGCCGAACAGCGCCTTGAGCTGCTGCAACGCCACGACCGCCCGCTCTCCGAGCGGGGTCCGGAGGACGCGGACCCGGCCGACGCGGCCGAGCAGGCGCGGGTCGTCGACCCGGGCGACGATGAGTACCGGTGAGGCGCGGACTGTCCGCAGAGTGAAATCCTCCCCCCGCGCAGCACTCTGCGCGACTACTCGAAAGTAGGATGACGAGACGGCGTTCGATCGGACGCCTTTTTCGTGCAGACCACGACCACCGGGAGGCGGCGTGACAGCCACTGAGCACACGGAGGCGCGCCCACGCGGCACGCGCCTACCGCGCCGGGCCAGACGGAATCAACTGCTGGGCGCGGCGCAGGAGGTGTTCGTCGCTCAGGGATACCACGCGGCGGCGATGGACGACATCGCGGACCGCGCCGGCGTCAGCAAGCCGGTGCTCTACCAGCACTTCCCCGGCAAGCTCGAGCTGTATCTCGCGCTTCTCGACCAGCACTGCGACGCGCTGGTACAGGCGATCCGCAAGGCTCTGGCCTCGACCAGCGACAACAAGCAGCGCATCGCCGCCACGATGGACGCCTACTTCGGGTTCGTCGAGCACGAGGGCGGCGCGTTCCGGCTGGTCTTCGAATCCGACCTGACCAACGAGCCCGCGGTGCGCGAGCGCGTCGACCAGGTCTCGCTGGACTGCGCCAAGCTGGTCTGCCCGCTGATCACGGAGGACGCCGATCTGCCCGAGGACCAGTCGATGCTGCTGGCCGTGAGCCTGTGCGGCATGGCGCAGATCACCGCGCGGCACTGGCTCCGGTCGGGGCAGAAGCTGCCCCGCGACATCGCGAGTTCGCTGACCGCTTCGCTGGCGTGGCGCGGCATCGCGGGCTACCCGATGCAGCACTGAGCTGTTCGCTCTGGGCGTGGCCCGGCCGTCGACGGGCACGGGAAACGCGCGGCTAACCTGTGCTCAGTACGGCGCGGACCATCGCGCACGTCATGGACCAGCGGAGGGACAAGCCGTGGAGATCAAGATCGGCGTTCAGCACACGCCGCGCGAGATCGTTCTCGAAAGCGGGCAGTCTGCCGAGGAGGTGGAGACCTCGATCGCCGAGGCGCTTGCCGGCACCGGCAAGCTGCTCACCCTGGTCGACGAGCACGGCCGGAAGATCCTGGTCCCCGCGGACCGGGTGGCGTATGTGGAGATCGGCCAGCCGGCCCAGCGCCGGGTGGGCTTCGGGGCGCTCTAGGACACGCCCGCACGACATCGGGACGGCGGCCGGCGGGTGTCGGCCGCCGTCCCGTTTGGCATGGAACGAGGAGGAGGGGCCGTGTCCGCCACCGGCACCCGCCGCGCCGGCGCCGCGCGGGCGCCCGCGTCCGCCGCGCGAGCGGCCGGGACCCGGCTCGACGCCGCGCTGCTCGCGGTCGCGGTCGGCGGCGTCTCGCTCTCCGGCCCGCTGGTCGCGGCCACCGCCGCCCCGGCGTTGGCCGTCGCCTTCTGGCGCAACGCCCTGGCCGTCGCCGGGCTCGCCCCCGTGGTGGCCCTGCGCGGGCGGCTGCGGACGGAGCTGGCCGGTGTCGGCAGCCGGGCGCTGCTGCTGTCCCTGGCCGCGGGCGCGGCGCTGGCGGCGCACTTCGCGCTGTGGCTGCCCAGCCTCCGCCTCACCTCGGTCGCCTCGTCCGTCGCGCTGGTCACCACGACACCCATCTGGACCACCCTGCTGCTGCGCCTGTCCGGCCACCGGCCGCCCGTGGCGGTCGGGCTCGGCTCGGCGGTCGCCTTCGCCGGGGTGCTGCTGCTGACCGGCGTGGACCTGGCCGTCTCCGCCGAGGCGCTGGCCGGCGACGCGCTGGCGCTGGCCGGCGGCATCACGGCCGCCGGCTACGTGCTGATCGGCGCGGAGGTCAGGCGCACGGTGAGCACCACCGCCTACACCTTTCTCTGCTACACCACGACCGCCGTCCTGCTGCTCGCCGTCTGCCTGATGGTGGGCGTGTCGCCGGTCGGCGGCTACAGCGGCGAGACGTGGCTGAAGCTGGGCGTGCTCACCGTGGCCGCCCAGCTCCTCGGCCATTCGCTGCTCAACCGGGTGGTCCGGGGCCTCGGCCCGTCGATCACCTCCACCGCGCTGCTGCTGGAGACACCGGGCGCCGCCCTGGTCGCCGCCGTGTGGCTCGGCCAGCTCCCGCCGGCCGCCGCCTGCCCGGCGCTCGCCGTGATCCTGCTCGGCCTCGCTCTCGTCATCCGAGGTGAACGGACGCCATGACCGACACGACCGACCTGCTCCCCCGCGTGGAGGAACGGCTGCGCGCCACCCTCGGCGAGCCCGACGCCCGCGCCGCGGTGACGTTCGTGGGCACCGACCGGATCCAGGTGCTGCGCTTCGCCGACCCGGACCAGGGCCTGGTGCGGTACGCGACGCTCGGCATGTCCGCCGCGCCCATGACCGACCCCACCGCCGTCCTGGCCGACCCGGTCCGCGGCCCGCGCGCCGAGCTGGTGCTGTCACTGCGCGCCGGGCGGGCGGCGACGGACGAGGTGCTGCGTCCGCTGGCCGTGTTCGCGGCGTCCCCGCAGGTCGAGGGGGTGGTGGTGGCGCCGGGCGGCTCGCTGGAGCTGGGCGGGCCGCTGTGGCCGGACGCCTCGTTCACCTCGGTGCTGGTGGCCGAGCCAGGCGGGCTGGTGCCGGACCTGGAGCTGCCCGAGCCGTACGACCCGGTCCGTTTCCTGCCGCTGCTGCCGATGACGCCGAACGAGGCCGCGTGGAAGCGGGTGCGCGGCGCCGCCGCCCTGGAGGAGCGCTGGCTGATCAACGGGACGGATCTGCGCGACCCGCGCCGCACTGGGGTGCCCCTGACGGACTGACCCGCTTGACGGACGGGCGGCACGGAGGGACTGTTGTACCCCATGAGGGGCGAACCCAGTTGCCCGAAATGCGGTGGACGGGTGAGAGCACCCGGTCTCTTCGCCGACTCCTGGCAGTGCGCCACGCACGGCGCCGTCCATCCGCTCCAGCCCATCATCCCGCCCAGCGTCAACGCGCTCACGGTGGTCGTGAACCATGCCCGGGTCCCGGTGTGGATGCCCTGGCCGCTCCCGGTCGGCTGGCTGTTCACCGGCGTGGCCCGCGCCGGGGACGACCGCGACGGGGGGCGGGCCACCGCCGTCGCGTGCTCGGGCCCCGGACCGCTGGGCGGCCCCGGTGAGCTGCTGCTGATCGCCGAGGAGCTCGGCGTCGGCCTCGGCGCCCGTTACGCGGGCGTGGCCGGGCCCGATCCGGCCCCGTATCTGGACGTGTCGAAGCAGCCGCCGGTCAAGGTGCTGGCCGCCGGGCGCCCCACGCCGCTGTGGCTGGCCAGGGGCACCCCCGAGGACCGGGCGGTGTTCGTGGGCGAGGCGATGGGGCTGTGGCTGTGGGCGGTGGTGTGGCCGCAGCAGTCCGGGCTGTTGATGTACGACGAGATCGTCCTGGCCGACCTGCGCGACGCGGGCGCGGAGATGGACCTCGTGCCGTGCGGTGCCCTGTCCCCCCGGATCATCTCCTGAGACGGCCCGATACCCTGGCCGGGTGCGCATCGATCTGCACACTCATTCGACGGCCTCGGACGGCACGGATTCGCCCGCCGAGCTGGTGCGCGGCGCCGCGGCGGCCGGGCTCGACGTGGTGGCCCTGACCGACCATGACACGGTCGCCGGCTGGCCGGAGGCCGCGGCGGCGCTGCCCCCCGGGCTGACGCTGGTCACCGGCGCGGAGATCTCCTGCCGCCTGGACGGCATCAGCCTGCACATGCTTGCGTATCTGTTCGACCCGGACGAGCCGGAGCTCGCCCGCGAGCGGGACCTGCTGCGCGACGACCGGGTGCCGAGGGCCAAGGCCATCGTCGCCAAGCTGCGCGAGTTGGGTGTGCCGGTCACCTGGGAGCGCGTCCGCGAGCTGGCCGACGGCGCGGTCGGGCGCCCGCACATCGCGACGGCGATGGTGGAGACCGGGGTGATCCCCGACGTGTCGGCCGCGTTCACCAGCGAGTGGATCGCCGACGGCGGCCGGGCGCACGTGGAGAAGCACGAGCTGGACGCCCGCACGGCCGTCCGCCTGATCCGCAACGCGGGCGGCGTCGCGGTCTTCGCCCACCCCCTCGCCGCCCGGCGCGGCCGGATCGTCTCCGACGAGGCGATCACCGAGCTGGTGGCGGCGGGCCTGGACGGCGTCGAGGTCGACCACATGGACCACGACCCACCCACCCGCGACCGCCTCCGCGCGATGGCTCGCGACCTGGGCCTCCTGACCACGGGTTCGAGCGACTACCACGGCACGCGCAAGACGTGCGTGCTCGGCGAACACACGACGTCCCCCGAGGTCTACGACGAAATCACCACTCGCGCGAAGGGCACCCGCCCCATCACCGGCTGACCGACCGCACCAGGCCGGCACGGCCCGGGCGACGGGCACCCGCCGGCCGGCCACCGGCCTCACCCGCCACCCATCCGCGACGCCGCGACAGCACCAGCCGGGCACGCCGACCCCGGGCCGAGACCCGGGAGATTCCCCGCCCCCTCCCAAGGCAGCCGCACCAAGCCGGCACGGCACAGGCGACGGGCACCCGCCCGCCGGCCACCGACCGAGACCGGGCGACGGCCCGGACCGCCCGGCTCAGCGGGACGGCACCGGGACGGACAAGGCTCCCGCCCCGCGCCGACCAGCCGCCGAGCACGACACCTCGTCCGTCGCCGGCCGCCTCGCGCGGAGACCGCGGACCGGGAGGTGTCCCGCGCGCCCGCCGAGCGCGATCGCACCGCACTGGCGGGTCACCCACCCGACCGGGACACCGCCCTCGCCGTACCGACGCGACGCGGTTTCCCTGACAGACGCCATCCGCGCCGTCGGCCGTCCCCGGCCTGGGCCCTGTCGAACGCCGGGCACCCCACGTTCGCCGACCCCCGCGCCGCCACAACGGGAGCCGTCGCGGCCGTCGCTACAGCTCGGTCCAGAAGTCGATCAGGGCGGCGGCCGTCGCGGCGGGCTGTTCGGCGTTCGGGGAGTGTTCGGCGTCCTTGATCACCGTGCGGCGCGCGTTCAGCCGTCGCGCCATCCGGTCCAGCAACGGCACCGGCCACGCGCCGTCCCGTTCGCCGGAGAGCACGTGCAGGGGCAGGCCCGCGGCGGCGAGCCGTTCCACGCGATCCGGTTCGTACCGCAGCGTGCGGCCCGTGGCCCGGAGCTGGGCCGGCGCGTTGGCCAGCCAGCGGCGCAGCATGAACTCGCCGATCTCGCCCGGCTCCTCACGCGGATGCCACACCCGCCACACCGCGCGCGGCCCGAACACCGGCAGTCCGGCCGTCAGCGCGCGCACCTTCCAGCGCGGCCAGCGCGCGACCCGCCCCGGGCCCGAGCCGATCAACGTCAGCGAGGCGAACGGCGACCGTCCGGCCGCCGACGCCCGCAGCACCGCGCCACGCGAGATCAGACCGCCCAGCGAGTGCCCGACCAGGTGCGCCGGCCCCCCGGCCAGCGCGTCGGCCTGGGCCAGCACGTCCTCCGCCAGCGCGCCGATCCCGAACGCCACGCGCCCGTCCGCGCACAGCGACTCGTACTGTCCGCGCCCGTCCACCGCCACCGCCCGGAACCCCGACTCGGCCAGCGGCGCGAGCAGGGCGATGAAGTCCTCCTTGCTCCCGGTGTACCCGGGCACCAGCAGCGCCGTCCCGACCGGCTCGCACTCCGGAGCGGCGTCGAGCACGGCGAACTCCCCACGCCTGGTGGCGAGCCGATAGGCCCGCACACCGGCGGGCGGCACACAGAACGGCGGTCTGCTCACCCCTCGACAGTAACCGAGGCGACACCCGTGAGGGGTGGCCCCCAACAGCCCGTTCCGCCAGGAATCCAGGCGCGTTACGACCTGCTCACCGGCCGCGCGCTCCTTCGTCCTGACCCCGGCGGGCGGGGCCATCGATCCGCGGGCCCTCACTCACGCCGACCACGTCCCGGACTACACCTACGCCGTCGGCGGCGGCGTCACGTACGGCATCGACACCGCCCAGCCGGCCGGATCGCGCGTCACCGGCCCGCGGTTCGCGGGCGAGCCGGTGGCCGACGACGCCGAGTTCGTCCTCGCGGTGAACAACTACCGGGCCAACGGCGGCAACTTCCCCCACATCGCGGGCGCCGAGCGGATCTGGTCGGACTCCGACGAGATCCGCGACACCCTCATCGACTGGGCGCGGACGAGCGGCCGGATCGACCCGGCCGCCTTCGCCTCGGTGGACTGGCGCCTCACCAGGGACGGCGCACCCGTCTTCTGACGGACGGGCCGCCGCGCGCTCAGCCCTCGGCGCCGGCGCCCGAGCCCGCGGCTCCCGCCTGCTCACCGCGGGTGCGGCGGCGCCGGCGGCGCGGGGTGCGCGGAGTGCTCGCCTGCTCCTCGGACGCGGCCGGGGCCGCCCCCTCGGCCGACACCTGGGCGGCGCCCCGGGTGCTCTCACCGGCGTCCACGACCGCGACCGCCTCCGCGCCCTCGGCGGGCGCCGACCCGCCACGGGTGCGGCGGCGCTGCCGCGGGGTACGCGGCTGCCGCTGCGGCTGCGGACGGCTCTCCCGCGGGCCGGCGCCACGGCGCCGGCCGTCGGAACCACCGAGGTCCTCGACCTCCTCCGCCTCCAGACCGGCCCGCGTCCGCTCGGCGCGCGGCAGCGTCCCCCTGGTGCCCTCGGGGATGCGCAGCGCCTCGAACAGGTGCGGCGAGGTCGAATACGTCTCGGGCGGGTCGGGGAACGCCAGCCCCAGCGCCTTGTTGATCAGCTGCCAGCGCGGGATGTCGTCCCAGTCGACCAGCGTCACCGCGATGCCGGTGGCCCCGGCGCGGCCGGTGCGGCCGATGCGGTGCAGGTAGGTCTTCTCGTCCTCCGGCGTCTGGTAGTTGATCACGTGGGTGACGCCGTCCACGTCGATGCCGCGCGCGGCGACATCCGTGCAGACGAGCACGTCGACCTTGCCGTTGCGGAACGCGCGCAGCGCCTGCTCACGGGCCCCCTGCCCGAGGTCACCGTGGACGGCGGCGGCGGCGAAGCCGCGCCGGCCGAGCTGCTCGGCGACATCGGCCGCCGTGCGCTTGGTGCGGCAGAAGACCATGACGAGCCCCCGGCCGTCGGCCTGGAGCATGCGCGCGACCATCTCCGGCTTGTCCAGCGAATGGGCCCGGAAGACGTGCTGCGTGATGTTGGCCACAGTGGCGCCCTCGTCATCGGGCTCCGTGGCGCTGATGTGTGTGGGCTGGCTCATGTACCGGCGGGCCAGGCCGATGACCTGCCCCGGCATGGTCGCGGAGAACAGCATGGTCTGCCGCTTCGCGGGCAGCCGCTCCATGATCCTCTCCACGTCGGGGAGGAAGCCCAGGTCCAGCATCTCGTCGGCCTCGTCGAGGACGAGGCAGCGCACCTCGGACAGGTCCAGCTTGCGCTGCCCCGCCAGATCCAGCAGCCGGCCCGGCGTGCCGACGACGACGTCGACGCCCCTGGCCAGTGCCTCGACCTGCGGCTCGTACGCACGGCCGCCGTAGATGGACAGGACCCGGACGTTGCGGACCTTGCCGGCGGTCAGGAGGTCGTTGGTCACCTGCTGGCACAGCTCGCGGGTGGGGACGACCACGAGCGCCTGGGGCGCGTCGGTGAGCTGATCGGGCCGGGCGCGGCCGGCCTCGACGTCCGCCGGGACCGTGACGGCCTCCAGCAGAGGCAGACCGAAGCCGAGCGTCTTCCCGGTGCCGGTCTTGGCCTGGCCGATGACGTCGCAGCCCGCGAGAGCGACGGGGAGGGTCATCTCCTGGATGGGGAAGGGCGTGGTGATTCCGACGGCCTCAAGGGCCTCGGCGGTTTCGGCCAGAATTCCGAGATCTCGGAATGTGGTGGTGATAGCGGACAGGGTGATTGCCTCTTCTGTGTGACGCGGCACACGGCGGCGAGGCGGGTCGTGCTTACCGCGCCTGGTACCGGCGGCCCCCGGAAAGGGGCCGGCCGTCCGGCGCGGGACCCGGTCGTCTCGCTCAAGCGCTTGCACCGCGCGAGCGGGTCCCTCGTGCCGCGAGCTGTGCGGGGGCCTCGGACACCGTCCGGGGCTCCCCCACCGCACCGCGCGGAGGGCTGGTCAGGTCGGAGCCGATCGGGCCACCGACCGGGCATCCGCGGGGGGTCCCGGGGCTCCGTACTTACCGGGCCCAGGAAACTCCAGCATGGGGACGGACCCACCACATACAAGTGGGCCTCTCTAGCACTGTACCCCGGAACCGCGCATATGTGTCAGGCCCCGTACGTGAACGATCCGGCCACGGTCGGCACAGGGCCGTCACCGGGCTATTGTGCACAGGCATGGAGACGCCGCAGACCCCAGAGACCTCACCAGCGCCCGAGACCGGGGTCGCCGCGACGGACTGGGCGCAGGCGTCCGCCGACCCGCGGTACCGGGCGGCCGTGGTGGATCTGCTGGGCGCGCTGGCCTACGGGGAGCTGGCGGCCTTCGAGCGCCTCGCTGACGACGCCAAGCTGGCTCCCACCCTCGCCGACAAGGCGGCGCTGGCCCGGATGGCGACCGCCGAGTTCCACCATTTCGAGCAGCTCACCGAGCGGCTGCGCCGGATCGACGAGGACCCGACGACGGCGATGGAGCCGTTCGCCATGGCCCTGGACGAGTTCCACCGGCTGACCGCGCCGTCGGACTGGCTGGAGGGCCTGGTCAAGGCGTACGTCGGGGACGCGATCGCCGCCGACTTCTACCGTGAGGTGGCCTCGCGGCTCGACTCGGACACCCGGTCGCTGGTGCTGAGTGTGCTGGACGACACAGGGCACGCCTCGTTCGCCGTGGAGAAGGTCCGCTCCGCGATCGAGGCGGAGCCGCGCGTCGGCGGTCGGCTGGCCCTGTGGGCCCGTCGGCTGATGGGCGAGGCCCTGTCCCAGGCCCAGCGCGTGGTCGCGGACCGGGACGCGCTGTCCACGATGCTGGTGGGGGGCGTGGCGGACGGCTTCGACCTCGCGGAGATCGGCCGGATGTTCTCCCGCATCACGGAAGCCCACACCAAACGCATGGCAGCCCTCGGCCTGTCCGCGTAACCCCGGCCCGCCGGAAGCCCACCCCGGGGGCTCGGCCCACCTCCCCGAGCCCCCGAGCCCCCCGCCCAAGGCATCGGGCGGAGCCCCGCCGCCCTGCCGCGACCCCGGACGTCCTGCCGCGCCCCCCGCAGCCGGCCGCGCGGCGCGGAACGCGCTTCCACGCCTGGGTCGAGTCGCGGTTCGAGGCGCTGCCGCTGCCCATGCTGGGTCTGGACGAGCTGCCGGGCGGCGATCCGAAGGAGGACGCCGAGATCCGCGACGAGCGTGAACTCGCCGCGTTGAAGGAGGCGTTCAGCCGCACGCCGTACGCGACACGGACGCCGTACCGGGTGGAGGCGCCGTTCCGCGTCCAGCTCGCCGGGCGCGTGATCCGGGGCCGCATCGACGCCGTGTACCGGACGGCCACCGGTGGCTTCGACATCATCGACTGGAAGACCGCCCGCCGCCAGGACGCCGATCCGCTCCAGCTGGCGATCTACCGGGTGGCGTGGGCCCGGGAGGGCCCTATGCTCGGGCCATGGTGACCGCGTTCGATCTGGCTCTGATCGAGGAGTCCGCGAAGAAGTCCTCGCTGGTGTGGGTGCGCGGCTCCGAGGGGGTGGCGCGGGGCTTGTGGCATGTCTGGCACGACGGTGCCGTATGCCTCGTCGGTGGGCCCGGCGAGCAGCCGTTCGACGGGCTCGGGCTGGCCGACGGGGGTCCGGCGACGGTGAGTTGCCGGAGCAAGGACAAGGGGGGCCGACTGATCGTCTGGCCCGCCCTGGTGGCCGAGCCGACGCCGGACGGCGAGGTGTGGCGGGCGGCCGTGAACGAGCTGCGGGGCAAGCGGCTGAACGCGCCCGAGACCGCGGAGGCCCTGGCCGCCCGCTGGGCCACCGAGTGCCGGGTCCTGCGGCTGACGCCGTCCGGCGAACCGCTCCAGCGCCCCGACACCATGCCCACGGCCTCCCCCGCCGCCGCGCCGCCGCCCACCCCCGCCAGCACCCGGCTCCCGGTCCCCTCCGGCCTCCCGGCCCGCCGCCGACCGGGCCGGTCGCGCCAGCGCTAGTCGCCCGGGGTGATGATGTCGTCGCCGTAGTCGACGATGTCGTCCTCCTCCGGCGCGCGCAACGCGAACGCCTCGCCCCAGTCGTCCATCATCAGCTCGCCCGCCGCGCCGCCACGCTCCAGGCGCATCGGATAGGGGGCGCCGTCCAGGGAGACGTCCATCGCCCCGCCCTCGCCGCCGTCCGCCTCGACGCGGATCGTCCGAACGCCCTCGACCTCGCCGCGCTCGCCCGTCTCCCGCTCGCCGTCCAGCGTGAGCAGCCCCTCCAGCAGGGTCTCCTTGTCGGTGAAGCCGGTGAGCTGCCCGTAGGCCGGGTCTTCGGGGGCGACGCGGACGTACTTGCCGTCCAGCTTCTCGGCCGGATCGGACTCCAGCTCCTCCGGGATGCCCTCGCTCTCCCAGAACGCCTCGTCGGCCTTGATGTACAGGTCCTCGCCGACCCGCAGCAGCTCGAAGGTGGCGCCCTCGGCGGACACCTCGCCGACGGCGCCCTCCTCGCTGAGCCGGACGTCGAGCCGATAGGACTGGCCTTCACTGATGACCGTGCCGGACAGCCGGACCGCGGAGGCGTCCACCGCGGCCTGCCGGGCCTGCTCCTCGATCTCGGTGGCGGGCAGGTCACCCATGCCGTTGGTGCCCTCGTCCGGGTCGCCGGAGCCGCAGCCGCCCAGGGTCAGGGCGAGCGCTCCCGCGCACGCCGCGGCCACCGGAATCCTGCGCCACCTGAGGAGCGATGCGGAGGCGGGTGGTGTCACGTCGGCTGCTCTCCTCGGCGATGCGCGGCTGCTCGCCCCGCAGCGTACCCGCACCCCCGGCACCCGCTCCAAGGGCCGGTCTCCTCCACTCGCTACCGAGCCGTACCATCGGGTGCATGGCTACCGACACTCCCCCAGCCTCGGGCGCGACCGGCGAGGTCCCCACCGAGGATGCCGTGCGCGCCGCGCTGAAGCGGGTGAACGACCCCGAGATCCACCGGCCCATCACCGACCTCGGCATGGTCAAATCGGTGGACATCGCCGCGGACGGAACGGTCACGGTGGGGGTGTACCTGACGATCCAGGGCTGTCCGATGCGGGAGACGATCACCACCGAGGTGAGCCGGGCGGTGCTCGGCGTTCCCGGGGTGACCGACGCGCGCGTCGAGCTTGACGTGATGAGCGACGCGCAGCGCAAGGAGCTGGCCGTCACGCTGCGCGGCGGGCAGGCCGAGCGCGAGGTGCCGTTCGCCAAGCCGGGCTCGCTGACCCGGGTGTACGCGGTGGCCTCGGGCAAGGGCGGCGTCGGCAAGTCCTCGGTGACGGTCAACCTGGCGGCGGCGATGGCGGCCGACGGGCTGAAGGTCGGCGTGGTGGACGCGGACATCTACGGCCACTCGGTGCCGCGCATGCTCGGCACCGACGCGCGCCCCACCCAGGTGGAGAACATGATCATGCCGCCCTCGGCGCAGGGCGTGAAGGTGATCTCGATCGGGATGTTCACGCCGGGCAACGCCCCCGTGGTGTGGCGCGGCCCGATGCTGCACCGCGCGCTCCAGCAGTTTCTCGCGGATGTCTACTGGGGCGATCTCGACGTACTGCTGCTCGACCTGCCGCCGGGCACCGGTGACATCGCCATCTCGGTCGCCCAGCTGGTGCCGGGCGCGGAGATCCTGGTGGTGACCACGCCGCAGCAGGCGGCGGCCGAGGTCGCGGAGCGGGCCGGCTCGATCGCGGTGCAGACGCACCAGAAGATCGTCGGCGTGGTGGAGAACATGGCGGGGCTGCCCTGCCCGCACTGCGGCGAGATGGTCGACGTCTTCGGCTCCGGCGGCGGGCGGCGGGTGGCCGAGGGACTGACGCGGACGACCGGCACCGAGGTCCCCGTGCTGGGCTCGATCCCGATCGACGTGCGGCTGCGGGAGGGCGGCGACGAGGGGAAGCCGGTCGTGCTCTCCGACCCCGACTCCCCGGCCGGCGCGGCGCTGCGGAAGATCGCGTCCTCGCTCGGCGGACGGACGCGCGGTCTGGCGGGGCTGTCGCTCGGCATCACGCCGCGCAACAAGTTCTGACGGCCGGGCCGGTCGTGGTGGGTGGGCAGCCGAGCACCGCCCACCCGCGCGCCCGCCGCCGGACGGCTAGGCGTAGCTCTCGATGTCCGTGACCACGGAGAAGCCCAGGCCGTAGGCGCTCATACCGCGCCCGTAGGCGCCGATGTGGACGTCGTGCTGGGCGGCGCCGGCCAGTACCCAGCCGTACTCGGACTCGCGGTAGTGGAAGTCGGTCGGCACACCGTCGACGGGCAGGGAGAGCGACGACCAGCCGCCCCCGCGCAGATCGTCGGCCAGCTCCCAGGCGATGGCTGTCTGCTGTTCGAGCCAGTCCTGTCGCAGGGCCCGCTCCATCTGGGGCGGCCAGGTGCACGAGAGCAGTCCGGAGCCGGCCAGCCAGGCGGCCGAGGAGACCGAGGTGGCCTCCAACACGCCCATGCCGTCCGGGCTGCGCCGCACCGGACGGCTGGCGACGGTCACCACGACGGCGAACCGCTGCTCCTCCTGGCCGATCTCACCGCGCAGCGACGGCTCGTCCCCGTGGCCGGTGGAGCCATACTCGACCGCGCCGTCGGCCGCGACCCCGACCTGCATCAGCCAGCGCGGCCCCGTGAACGCCTCGTCCAGTCCGTACCAGGGGAATCCGGCCATCAAGTAACCTTCCAGCGCACGGCGCGCTCCAGGCACCCCCTGCGGACCGGCCTGCCCCCCGGACGCGCCTGGGCCGCCTGTCGCGTCATGCGGCTCCGCCCGACTCGTCGTCTCCATGTAACGCGACGCCTCCTCATTGCCCTGTCCTGGGCACACCCCGGACATAGGGAGGATAGCCATCCCCATCCGGGGTGTCGGGCAGGCCGGGAGATCGGTCGGGGTCATATCCCCCCGAAACCGCGCGTTTCCACTCAGGTGGCGTCGGCGTCGAACGGCGGGGGCTCCTCGGGCGGCGCGGGGCGGGCGGCGCCGTCGCCGTCCTTGCCGAGCCGGACCCGGCCACCGGGCTGCTTCCCGAGGTCGGCGCGGTCGGCCGGGCGGCCGTTGATCGCGTCGGTGACCTCGGACAGCTCCTTGCGCATGTCCAGGTTGCTCGTGAGCTCCTTGAGACCCAGGTCCTCGTTGTCCAGCAGGTGCTTGCGCGCGAATGTCCTGGGGTTGAGGTCCTCGAAGTCGAAGTCCTTGAACTCCGGGCCGAGCTCGCTGCGGATGTCGCGCTTGGCGCTGTCGGAGAATTCGCGGACCTTGCGCAGGAACCCGGCGGTGTCCTGGATCATCTTCGGCAGCTTCTCGGGACCGAAGACGAGGATGGCGAGGACGACCAGCGCGATGAACTCCAGGGACCCTATATCGAAGAACACCTGACAGCTCCCTTACGCATGCGGTAGATGGCCACGGTACCCGCCGGGGGCGGTCAATGGGAGACGCCAGGGGACACGGCGCGGTGAACGACGGCCGTCAGTCACCGGTCGACTCCCCCAGCACGACCGTCAGGGTCCGTGCGTCGCCGCCGCGCTCGATGGTCAGGGTCAGCTCGTCGCCCGGCCGGTGGCTGCGGATCTTCACGATCAGCTCGTCGCTGCCCCGCACCGGCGCGCCGTCGACCTCGGTGATGACATCGCCCTCCCGGACTCCGGCCTCGTCCGCCGGGCCGCCCGGCACGACGGCCGGGTCGCCGGTGGAGCTGCCGACGCGGGCACCCTCGCCGAGATATCCGGTGTCGAGGGTGACCCCGATGACGGGGTGGGTCGCGCGGCCGTGGTTGATGAGCTGCTCGGCGACGTCCTTGGCCTGGTTGACCGGGATGGCGAAACCCAGGCCGACGCTGCCCGACTGGCCGGCCTCGAAGCCGCCGCTGTCGGCGGTGCGGATCGCGCTGTTGACACCGATGACCCGGCCGTTGAGGTCGACCAGCGGACCCCCCGAGTTCCCCGGGTTGATCGGGGCGTCGGTCTGGAGGGCGTTGACATAGCTGATGTCGGATCCGTCCGCCTCCTCGCCGCCGGCCGTGATCGGGCGCTCGGTGGCGCTGATGATGCCGGAGGTGACGGTGCCCTCCAGGTCGAACGGGGCGCCGATCGCGACCACCGGATCGCCGACCCGCACCGCGTCGGAGTCCCCCAGCGTCAGCGGGCTCAGCCCGGAGACGCCCGAAACCTTGACCACGGCCAGGTCGTAACCGCTGTCCTGGCCGACGACTTCGGCCCGCGCCCGGTCGCCACTGCCGAAGGTGACCTCTATCACGCCGCTCTCCCCCGCCGGGCGCACCACATGCGCGTTGGTGAGGATGTGGCCGTCGTCGTCCAGGACGAAGCCGGTGCCGGTGCCGGCCGCGCCGCCGCCCGAGACGTGCAGGGTGACCACGCCGGGCAGCACCGCGTCCGCGATGCCGGCGATGCTTCCCGCCGGCCGCGGCGTCTCCTCCTCGGCCACGGCCTGCGGCAGCCGCACCTCGTCGAACGCGCCCTCGCGCTCCAGCAGGACCCCGATGCCGCCGCCGAGGATGCCGGCGAGCAGCGCGATCACCGCCGCGCCGGCCACCAGTGGTGCGGCCCGCGGCCGGTCCTGGTCCGGACCGGCCGGGGGCGCGGCGGCGGGCGGCGGGGCGAGAGCCTGCGGCGGCAGCGTCGCCGTCGCTCCCGCGGCGGCCCACGGGTCGTACCGGCTGGGCGGCTCGCCGCCGGGCAGGGCGGTGCCTCGGGCAGGAGTGGTCATGGGCGGCGACGACTGCGGGAGCGGTGGGGGCGGGACGTGCGTGCCCGCGGGCGGCGTGGGGCTGGGCCGCTGGACAGGGGGCGCGGGCGCCCAGGGACCGGGCTGTCCGTAGGGCGGGGTGCCGTAAGGATCGTGGCCCGGCCGTGCCTCGGGGTCGTCCCCCTGGCTCTGCCCGGAGGAGCCCCAGGAGGCGCCGTTCCCCTTGTCCATAGCCGCCGTCCCCATCGTGTCCGCGTCGTCCTGTCCCGGTATTGCATTCAACCAGGTCAGTCGGCCGAAATCAGCGGGGGCTCACGGCTCCGAAAAGGCTCGGTCCCGGCGTGGCGGCCGACCCCGGCGCGGAGACGGAGCCCAGAGCGAGGCTGGCCCGGAAGAGCGGGAACAGCTGTCCGCTCGGCATGACCGGCCCGGCGGGCGCGCTCAGGACGGCCAGCCCGGCCGCCTGGGCCGTGGTCAGCACCGCGGGCAGCCGCGACTCCTCGTCGGAACGGCCGACCACCGTGCGGGCCCCGCTCACCGGCGTCGCGCCGCTGCCCGCGACGCTGCTGGCCGTGGAGGAACCGGCGGTGACCGTGCCGCCGCCTGGACCGGCGGTGGTCATGGCGCCGCCGATGGCGAACGCCGCGAGGGAGACCGCGCCCGCGGCGGCGAAGGCGAGCCGGTGGCCTCGGTGCGCTCGCGGGACCCCCGGCTCGTGTATGCGGAAGCCGCGCGCGGTCCCGAGGGGGGGCGGAGCGAGCAGCGACTCGCGCTGCCTGCCGCCTGGCAGCAGCCCCAGGCTTAACGTCGAGGACCGGTCGGCCGGCGATCCGGCCGGGCTGGTGCGGCCGGTGGGCTCCGGGGGCTCGGCGGACGAGGCGTCGTCGGCGGCGGACGGCAGCCCCTGCAATCTGGCGAGCAATCCGTCAGAGGGGGTGGGCAGCGAGCTGGCCGCGAAGACGCTCTTCAGCTCCCGCTGCGCGTCCGCCTCGGCCTTGCAGCTCGGACAGGTCGCGAGGTGCGCCAGCACGCGGTCGCGGCTGTCATGGGACAACTCACCGTCGACGAGCGCGGCCAGACTCTCCCCGAGGTGGTGGTCGGCCGGGCCGGTCTCAGCGGCACTGGTCACGCCGCCCCGCCTTCCCCGGCACACGGCGCGGCGGGCACCGCGGCGAGAACGGCGTCGGCCCGCTCGGCGCGCACGCGCGGGGAGCGGTGGCGCAGGGCCTTGCGCAGGTGCGAGCGGCCGCGGTGGATCCGGCTGCGGACGGTGCCGAGCTTCACGCCGAGCGTGGTGGCGATCTCCTCATAGCTCAGGCCCTCGATGTCGCAGAGGACCACGGCGGCCCGGAAGTCCGGCGCCAGCGTGTCCAGTGCCTGCTGCACGTCGGCGTCGAAGTGCGTGTCGTTGAAGTACTGCTGGGGGGTGGGCTCGCGACTCGGCAGCCGGTCGGCCGCGTCCTCGCCCAGGGCGT
Source organism: Streptomyces sp. NBC_01803 (assembly GCF_035917415.1). NCBI lineage: Bacteria > Bacillati > Actinomycetota > Actinomycetes > Kitasatosporales > Streptomycetaceae > Streptomyces > Streptomyces sp. NBC_01803. The sequence continues at coordinate 4,048,334 of NZ_CP109073.1, read as the reverse complement.
CGAAGCGGATGCGCTGCTTGCGCCGCACGGAGTCCAGGAACAGGTTCGTCGTGATGCGGTGCAGCCAGCCCTCGAACGTACCGGGGGTGTAGGTGGACAGCGAGCGGAAGACCCGGACGAAGACTTCCTGCGTCAGGTCCTCGGCGTCGTGCTGATTCCCCGTGAGCCGGTACGCCAGCCGGTAGACCCGGGCACTGTGTGTGCTGACGATCTCTTCCCAGGACGGCGGGGCCCACGTCGTGCCGTCGGCGCCCTCGTTGAACGTGGCGACGGCGGTGGTGGTGCCGTCAGCCGCATCGGTAGTGGCCTGCGCGCGGTCGGCGTCAGCGATCTCGGTCACGGAATTCGGCCCGCCGGAAGACCTCAGGAGGCGTTTCAGCATCCCCCGGCCAGTGGACGTGGCCGCACCTCCCCTATCGGCTCTGGTGGTGTCCAGTGGAGTCCCTACCATAGCCACCTGCCCCGTTAGCTCCGGATAAGCATTCCCGCTCGGTTTTTCGTGGCCGATACGCTCCGCGCTGCGGCCCGTAGCATCCAACGTCCGATCCGGGCGCCCTGTTCCCCGGCGGAGTCGATACAGTCAAAGCGCGTGAAAGACGGGGGACAGGAGAGGGCCATTACCGGCAACCGGCTGACGAGCTGGGCGTTCGCCGAGGCGTACGGTGCGCCGGACGCCGAGACCCCCATGGGGGCGGCGCTGCGCTGGGCCCGTGACCGGTCGCGGGAGGCCGGGGTCCGCCCGGTCTCGCCGGGCACCGGGGACACCCTGCGGCTGCTGGCCACCGCCTCGGGCGCCCGGGCGGTTGTCGAGATCGGCACCGGCACCGGCGTGTCCGGGCTCTATCTCCAGGCAGGCATGCGGCCGGACTCGGTCCTCACCACGGTGGACACGGAGCCGGAGCGGCAGCACTTCGCCCGGCAGGCGTTCCGCATGGCGGGCTTCGCCGCCAACCGCGCCCGCTTCATCCCCGGCCACGCCCTCGACGTCCTGCCCCGGCTCACGGACGGCGGCTACGACCTGGTGTTCTGCGACGGCGACCGCCTGGAGTACCTGGAGTGCCTCGCAGAATCGTTGCGGCTCCTGCGGCCCGGTGGGCTGCTCTGCTTCGCGGGGGTCTTCGCCAACGGGCGCACCGTCGACTCGGCGGCCCAGCCCACCGAGGTGCGCAAGCTGCGCGAGCTGCTGCGCACGGTCCGGGAGACCAAGGACCTCGTGCCGGCACTGCTGCCGGTCGGCGACGGTCTGCTGTGCGCGGCGCGGGCCTGACCCGGAGGGGCCGGAACGGGCGGCGGGAACGGCCGGAACGAGCGGCGGCGACAAGACGGCGCTGCCCCGGAACACGATCCGGGGCAGCGCCGAAAGGCCGAGGGAATCAGCTCGGAGCGCGGCGGCTCAGCCGGTCACCTTCTTGAGTTCCTCATCGAGCGCGACCGCCTCGTCCGGGGTCAGCTCGACGACGAGTCGGCCACCGCCCTCGAGCGGAACGCGCATGATGATGCCCCGCCCCTCCTTGGTCACCTCAAGCGGACCATCGCCCGTCCGCGGCTTCATGGCCGCCATGCTCGTTCCCCTTCCTGGACCAGCTCGTCGCAGCCGGCGAACGCGAGCGCCACCGGCGTCGAACACATTGCTTCAGGTCATTATCCCGCATGGAACGTCCCGATGACCAACATTGGGCGGTCTCCCTTCGGCAACACGCACGCGCAAAACCACTCAATTCACCGATTGTCTCGCCATACCGCGGAGCCCTCGGTCATGCTGTGCGCCATGGCCGACACCGTGCTCTACGAAGTGACCGACCGTCTCGCGACTGTCACGCTCAATCGCCCGGAGGCGATGAACGCCCTCAATGTCGCGATGAAGGAAGCACTGCGGGACTCCTTGCGGCGCGCGGCGTCGGATTCCGGGGTGCGGGCCGTTCTGCTGACGGGCAACGGCCGCGCGTTCTGCGTCGGCCAGGATCTCAAAGAACACATCGGGGCGCTCGACGAAGAAGGCGATCCGCTGCGGACCGTGGGTCTCCACTACAACCCGATCGTGGACGCGATCACCGGAATGCGGAAACCCGTCGTGGCGGCGGTGAACGGAGTGGCCGCGGGGGCCGGATTCGGCTTCGCGCTGGCCGCCGACTACCGCGTGGTGGCCGAGAGCGCCTCATTCAGCACCGCCTTCGCGGGAATCGCGCTGACGGCGGACTCGGGCCTTTCCTGGACGCTGCCGCGCGCCATCGGCCCGGGGCGGGCGGCGGATCTGCTGCTGTTCCCCAGGAAGGTGGCCGCGGCCGAGGCCGAGCGGCTGGGCATCGCGCAGCGCGTGGTCCCGGACACGGAGCTGCCGGGGGCGGCCCGGGAGGTCGCGCTGCGGCTGGCCCAGGGGCCGACGCTGGCCTACGCCGCGATCAAGGAGTCGCTGGCGTTCGCCGCCGGTCACCCCCTGGCCGAGACGCTGGAGGTGGAGGCCAGGCTGCAGAGCCAGGTCGGCGCGTCGGCCGACCACCGGGCCGCCGTCGCCGCGTTCGTGCGCAAGGAACGGCCCACGTTCCGGGGCGAGTGAGCCCCCGGCGAGCGAGCCGCCGGGGCCGCGCGGCGGTCACTCCTGCTCGGACGGCGGCGCCTCCTTCTGCGCGGGCGCCATCGCCTGGGCGCCCGCCAGCGCCGTCTCCAGCTCGGTGATCCGCGCGTCCCGCTCGGCCAGCTCGGCGGCGAGCCGGTCCAGCACGTCGTCCACCTCCGCCATCCGGTAGCCGCGCGGGGCCACCGGCAGCCGCACCTTCACCACGTCCGCCGGGCCGACCGGCCGGTCCACGGGCAGCGGATCGGCCAGCCGGTCCGGCTCGGCGTCCGCGAGCCCGCCGGTCGCCGACCCGCCGGAGCCGTCACCGCTGCCGAGCACCGCCAACGTGACCGCCGCGATCACGACGACCATCGCGGCCATCAGAAACCAGAACACCCGTGCCTCCCCTGGGCATCGTTCTCCTGCTGTGCCGATCGTCGCATGCCGCGGTGACAGCGGCGCGCGAACGGGCGGGTAGGTTCAGCGGGAACGCCGACGCCACGCGGGAACGGAGAGCTGAGCGGGATGCTGCGCCTTGGCACACGAGAGTTCGCGGCGGACGAGCCGGTGATCATGGCCATCGTGAACCGCACTCCCGACTCCTTCTACGACCGGGGCGCCACGTTCGACGACGGCCCGGCCCTGGCCCGGGTGGAGCGGGCGGTGGCCGAGGGCGCCGCGATCATCGATATCGGCGGCGTCAAGGCGGGCCCGGGCGCCGAGGTGGACGTGGCGGAGGAGATCCGGCGCACGGCCGGCTTCGTCGCCGAGGTGCGCCGCCGCCACCCGTCCGTGGTGATCAGCGTGGACACCTGGCGGCACGAGGTGGCCGAGGCCGTCTGCGCCGAGGGCGCGGATCTGCTCAACGACGCCTGGGGCGGGGTCGATCCGCTGCTGGCCGAGGTGGCGGCCCGGCACCGCGTCGGCCTGGTCTGCACCCACGCGGGCGGGGCCCGGCCCCGCACCAGGCCGCACCGGGTGACGTACGAGGACGTGATGGCGGACATCCTGCGGGTCACCGTGGGCCTGGCCGAGCGGGCGGTGGCGCTCGGGGTGCGCCGCGACGCCGTGCTGATCGACCCGGGCCACGACTTCGGGAAGAACACCCGGCACTCGCTGGAGGCGACGCGGCGGCTCGGCGAGATGACCGCGACCGGCTGGCCGGTGCTGGTGTCGCTGTCGAACAAGGACTTCGTCGGCGAGACGCTGGATCTGCCGGTCAAGGAGCGCCTGATCGGCACGCTGGCGACCACCGCCGTCTCCGCCTGGCTCGGCGCCCGGGTCTACCGGGTGCACGAGGTGGCCGAGACGCGGCAGGTGCTGGAGATGGTCGCCTCGATCGCGGGCCGGCGCCCGCCGGCCACGACCCGCCGCGGTCTGGCCTGACCCCGGCGGCGGGCCGCCGGCAACCCGCTACGGCTTGGTGACCAGCTCGATCGCCTCGTCCACGTCGTCGGTGACACGGAACAGGCCGTCGTCGTGCGCCGACGCCTTGCCCTGGGCGATCACCGTGTCGCGCAGCCAGGCCGCCAGCCCACCCCAGTACTCCGTGCCGACCAGCACGATCGGGAACCGGGTGACCTTGCGCGTCTGCACCAGCGTCAACGCCTCGAACAGCTCGTCCAGCGTGCCGAGGCCGCCGGGCAGCACCAGGAATCCCTGCGCGTACTTCACGAACATGGTCTTGCGCACGAAGAAATACCGGAAGTTCACGCCGATGTCGACGAACTCGTTCAGCCCCTGCTCGAAGGGCAGCTCGATGCCGAGGCCGACCGAGACGCCGCCCGCCTCGCTCGCGCCCCGGTTCGCCGCCTCCATCGCGCCGGGGCCGCCGCCCGTGATCACCGCGAAGCCCGCCTCGGTCAGGCCCCGCCCGATGCGGATGCCCAACTCGTACTCGGGCGAGCCGGGCGCGGTGCGCGCCGAGCCGAAGACGCTTACGGCCGGGCCCAGTTCGGCCAGCGCGCCGAAGCCCTCGACGAACTCCGACTGGATCCGCAGCACCCGCCACGGATCGGCGTGCACCCATTCCGACGGTCCCCTGGTGTCGAGCAGCCGCTGATCGGCCTGGCCCGGCGTCATCTGGCCGCGCCGACGCAGCACCGGGCCCAGGCGCTGTTCGCGTCGCTCACCGGACTCGGGGGTCCCGTCGCTCATCTGCCGTGCTCCTCTTCTCGTGCGTCTACGGACCCGATGACCGGGCCTGTCAAGCAGCGTACGGTCACCCGGCCGGGGGAGCGCTCAGCCAGGCGCGCAGCCGCTCCTCGCAGCGCAGGACGGTCCCGGTCGCCACCCGCTCGTCCCGCTTGTGGGCGAGATTCGGGTCGCCCGGGCCGTAGTTGACCGCGGGGACGCCCAGGGCGCTGAAGCGGGAGACGTCGGTCCAGCCGTACTTGGGGCGCGGCTCGCCGCCGACCGCCTCGATGAACGCGCGGGCGGCCGGGTGCGACAGCCCGGGCAGGGCACCCGGCGAGTGGTCGTCCACGGTGAACTCGGCCACGCCGCAGTCCGCGAAGACCTCCCGGACGTGAGCCACGGCCTCGTCCTCGCCGCGGTCGGGCGCGTAGCGGTAGTTGACGGTGACGACGCACTCGTCGGGGATGACGTTCCCCGCCACGCCGGCCTCGACACGCACGGCGTTGAGCCCCTCGCGGTACTCCAGCCCGTCGATGACCGGGCGGCGCGCCTCGTAGGCGGCCAGCCGGGCGAGCACGGGGGCCGCCGCGTGGATGGCGTTGGAGCCGGTCCAGCCGCGCGCGGAGTGCGCCCGCTGGCCGGCCATGCGCAGCAGCACGCGCAGCGTGCCCTGGCAGCCGCCCTCCACCTGGCCGTCGGAGGGTTCGAGGAGGACGGCGAAGTCCCCGGCCAGCCAGTCGGGATGGGCGGCGGCGAGGTGGCCGAGCCCGTTGCGCGCGGCCTCGACCTCCTCGTTGTCGTAGAAGACGAAGGTCAGATCGCGGTTGGGGCGGGGAACGGTAGCGGCGACGCGGAGCTGGACGGCCACCCCGGACTTCATGTCGCTGGTCCCGCAGCCCCACAGCACGCCGTCCGCGTCGAGGCGGGAGGGCACGTTGTCCGCGATCGGCACGGTGTCGATGTGCCCGGCGAGGATCACCCGTTCGTCGCGGCCGAGGTCGGTGCGGGCCACCACGTTGTTGCCGTGCCGGTCGACGCGCAGCCACGGGAGGTCGCGCAGCGCGGTCTCGACGGCGTCGGCGAGCGGCTTCTCCGAGCCGCTGACGGAGGGGATGTCGACGAGCCGCGCGGTCAGCGCGGCGGCGTCGAGGCCGAGGTCGAGGTCGAGGTCGAGCACACCGGTTCCGGTCGCGGGGGATCGCATGGGCTCACCGTACCCGGGCAGGGCCCACGGACCGGGGGGACCCGTTACCCTCGTCGCGTGCCCGAACGGACATCCGCCCAACGAAGCCACCGCGCGGTCCGCGGCGCGTTCACCGTGCTGCTGCTCGCCGGGATCGGCGCGGGCGGGTACGCGGTCGTGCAGCTCCGGGAGGACTCGCCGGAGCCGCCGCACTGCTCGGTGGCACGAGCGGACGGCGAGCGGGCCTTCACGCTGGACACCCAGCAGACCGCCAACGCGGCGACCATCGAGGCGGTGGCCTCCTCCCGGGGGCTGCCCGAGCGCGCGGTGACCATCGCCATCGCCACCGCGATGCAAGAGTCCGACCTGCGCAACCTGCGCTATGGGGACCGGGATTCGCTCGGCCTCTTCCAGCAGCGGCCCTCGATGGGCTGGGGCACGGAGGATGAGGTCACCGACCCGGTGTACGCGGCCGGCGCGTTCTACGACCGGCTGGTCGAGGTGCCGGACTACGAGACGATGCCGCTCACCGAGGCCGCGCAAGAGGTGCAGCGCAGCGCCTATCCGGACGAGTACGCCAAGCACGAGGACAAGGCGTCGCTGCTGGCCGGCGCGCTGACCGGGCGCGCGGCCGAGGCGCTGAGCTGTGTGTGGGACCCCGACGACCCGGAGGACCCGGACGGGGTGTCGGGCGATCCGGCCGAGGTGCGCGAGCGGATGGTGCGGGAGTTCGGCGAGGGGGTCCGCCCGGTCGGCGACGGCTCCGGGCTGACCGTGCCGGTGGCCACGGACGGGGCGCCCGGGCGCGGGTGGGAGCTGGCGCACTGGGCGGTGGCGCACTCTGCCGGACTGGGAATCGAACAGATCGTCTACGGAAACCGCATCTGGGAGGCGGACCGCTCGTCGGACGGCTGGCGGGAGTTTTCCGAGGACGCCGGGAACGGGGACGACGGCGAGAACTCCGGAGAGACCGCCGCGGCTTCCACCGCCGAGGTCCGGCTCTCCGTCCTGGCACCGGAACGCTAATCCACCCCGCACAGATGTGCGGCGATTCTTACCGCCCGCAGGAGACACCCCTCTGAATTCCCCCGGGATTTCCGACGATTTCCCCGACGCCTCGGCGGAGCCCCCGGAAAATACCGTGGATATGACGTTACGTCAAACCAAAAGACGGCGGCGATTTCTCGTTCCGGGCGCCCCGGATAATGCGACGCATTACCAATCCTTTACCATATCCGGCCGCAACCTCACCATGCCCGCGACCGATAGGCACAGCGTCCGAACGCACCACTCCGGCAAAGGACCATCATGTCCGACTCCCTGAAGCGCCATCTGGCCAAGGCCGCGCTGCTGCTCGCGGCGGGCGCGGCCCCCGTCGTCGCCACGGCCGGCCACGCGGGCGCGGCGGAGCAGCCGCAGTCCACGGGCCTGAGCGGGCTCACCTCGTTGGACAACGAAGGACTCGGCGAGACGCTGGACAGCGCGACGACGACCACCACCAACCTCGCCGAGGAGGTCGGCGGCGACGACGCCGTCAAGACCGCCATGCCGATCGTCGCGCCCCTGGCCCACCAGGCCGTCTCGGAGACCGGTCGGACCACCAGCTCGCTGGCCGAGGACCTCACCCACATCCTCGCCGAGCGGGGCGCCGACCCCGAGAACCTCGACGCGCTCGTGCCCAACCTCGCGGACCAGAAGCTCAACGAGTTCAGCCTGCTCTGAAGGCGGGAAGCCGCGCCGCACGCGGCACCGTACGGCCCCGGGCACCGGACACACCGGCCCGGGGCCGACTCACGCCAGGCGGCGCACCGCCTCGGCCACCCGCTCGTCGGTCGCGGTGAACGCCACCCGCACGAACCGGTCCCCGACCGGACCGTAGAAGTCCCCCGGCGCGACGAGGATGCCCAGCTCGCTCAGCGCGGCCACCGTCTCCCAGCACGGCTCGTCCCGCGTCGCCCACAGATACAGCGACGCCTCGCTGTGCTCGATCCGGAACCCGCGCCCCACCAGCGCGTCCCGCAGCGCCGCGCGCCGCGCCGCGTACCGCGCGCGCTGCTCCCGCACATGCCCGTCGTCCCCGAGCGCCGCGATCATGGCGGCCTGCACCGGCGTGGGCAGCATCATCCCCGCGTGCTTGCGGACGCCCAGCAGCTCGCCCAGGACCGCCGCGTCACCGGCCAGGAACGCCGCCCGGTACCCGGCGAGGTTGGACCGCTTCGAGAGCGAGTGCACGGCCACGACGCCCTCCGTGCTCCCGCCGCACACCTCAGGACGCAGCACCGAGACGGGCTCGGCCGTCCAGCCCAGCTCCAGATAGCACTCGTCGCTGACGACCAGCACCCCGTGCGTCCGCGCCCAGGCCACGACGGCGCGCAACTCCTCCAGCGGAATGACCCGACCGCTGGGGTTCGCCGGGGAGTTCAGCCACAGCAGCCGCAGCCCGGCCGGGTCCAGCTCCAGCGGCGCCCCCCGGTAGGGCACCGGCTCGGCGCCCGCCAGCCGCGCGCCGACCTCGTACGTCGGATAGGCCGGCTCGGGGAAGGCCACGCGGTCGCCCGCGCCGAGGCCGAGCTGCGCGGGCAGCGAGGCCACCAGCTCCTTGGAGCCGATCACCGGCAGCACGTTGCCGTGCCCGAGGCCGCGAGCGCCGGTCCGGCGCTCGCACCAGCCGATGATCGCGTCCCGCAGCGGCGGGGTGCCCCACACCGTCGGATAGCCGGGGCTGTCGGACGCGGCGGCCAGGGCCTTCTGGATCAGCTCGGGCACCGGGTCGACCGGGGTGCCGACGGACAGGTCGACGATTCCGTCGGGGTGCGCGGCGGCGGTGGTCTTGTAGGGCTCCAGCCGGTCCCAGGGAAAGACCGGCAGGCGGGCGGAGACAGACGGCACGCGGATGCTCCCTCACCTCAACGATGCGGTCCCGTACGGCGGGACGCCGCACGGGACCGGTGACTGATGTCAAAGGCGGTGACGCCGAGCGTCACTCGTCGTGCTCCTGCGGGGGCAGCGCGGCGATCAGCGGGTGGTCACGCTCGATCAGGCCGAGCTTGCTCGCGCCGCCGGGCGAGCCCAGCTCGTCGAAGAACTCGACATTCGCCTTGTAATAGTCCTTCCACTCCTCCGGGGTGTCGTCCTCGTAGAAGATGGCCTCGACGGGGCAGACGGGCTCGCACGCGCCGCAGTCCACGCACTCGTCGGGGTGGATGTACAAGGAGCGCTGTCCCTCATAGATGCAGTCGACAGGGCACTCCTCGATGCATGCCTTGTCCTTCAGGTCGACACAAGGCTCCGCGATGACGTAGGTCACGCTTCAGTCCTCCTCGTTGGGGGCGGCGATCCGCCATGGTGCGCGCGGGAGCGCGGCGTCGTCGATGCTCAGCCTTAGTATCGCCGGTTGAGCATGGTAGACGTACACGAGGGGGCGCGGAAGACGGTGGAAATCTCCGGGAGCGCGCGCCTATCCGTCCGCATCACGGCCGCTGACGTGGGCAAACGGGTCTCGGTCCGGACACTGACCGGTACGGGTGGCCAATCGGCGCGTTTTACCGACACCATCGGCGTTCTCACATCCTGGACGGGTGGTGTGGTGAGCATCACACGCCGCGACGGGCGCGTCGTCCGGCTCGCGGAGTCGTCGCTGGTGGCCGGCAAGGTCGTACCCCCCACCCCGGCCCGCCGACGCGGCATGCCGGCGGCGGGCATCGCCGAGCTGACCGCGGTCGCGGCGCGGAGCTGGGCCGCGCCCGAGAGCGAGCGGATCGGCGACTGGCTGGCCAGGGCGGGCGGCGGCTGGACGCGGCGGGCCAACTCGGCGCTGCCGCTGGACGAGGGCGCACCGGACCTCGACCGCCTCACCGCCTGGTACCGGGAACGCGGCCTGCCCGCCGCCCTCCAGCTCATGACCGGCGCCGAGCTGCTCGCCGCCGAGCTCGACGGGCGGGGCTGGACCGCGTCCGGCCACACGGTCGTCCAAGTGGCGCCGCTCGCGCCGCTGGCCGATCGCCTACCCGATCAACGGGTGACCGTCGGCCGCGCGTTGACCCCGGAGTGGCTGAACGGCTGGCCCCGGGCCGCGGCGGCCCCCGAGATGGCGCGCCGGATCCTGACCGCCGGTCCCTCGGTGTGGTTCGCCACGGCCACCGGCCCCGACGGCCGCCCGGCGGCGGTCGGCCGCTGCGTGGTGGACGGCCGCTGGGCCGGCTACGCGGCGCTGCGGGTGGACCCGGCCCACCGCCGCACGGGCCTCGCCACGGCGGTGATGGCCGAACTGGCCCGCACGGCGCTGGCGGACGGCGCCAGCGCCGCCTGTCTCCAGGTGGAAACGGACAAAACGGCTGCCCGCACCCTCTACACCCACCTGGGCTTCGCGGACCACCACCACTACCACTACCGGACCGAGCCCCGCTCGGGCCCGGCGGTCACGGACGCTTGATGCGCGAGAGGGCCACGTATCCCTCAATGCCCTGGTGGCCCTGGTAGTCGATCTCGGTCCTGAAGCATCCGCTGGTGTAGCCGCACGCCGTGTACGTGCCGCCCTCGATGGCCGCGCCGCGGGTCGCCCCCGCCCCCTCGGGGAACGGTCCGAGGGCATCGGACGGGGTCGTCGCCCGCTCCCGGATCCTCACGCTCTCGACTGCGACGCAGTTGACGGCCTGAGCCGTGGCCTCACCGGGCGCCTGGGCCCCGGTCGGAGGAGCGGCGAACGCCGGGCTCGCCGCGGTGAGACCGCCCAGCGCCGCGCCCACCCCAGTTCGCGCATGACAACTTCCTGGCAGACGCAGGCCCGGGCGTGTCCCGGTCCTGCGTCTGCCACGCCAGGAGCCGTGCGGAGGCCGTTCAACGCCCCTCCGCATGTCTGGCCCGATCGCGTCGCCGTGGCCGTGGCCGTGGCCGTCGATCGAGACGGAATCGGCCTCCGCGATCAGCTCGTTCCCAGCACCGCGCCCTCGACCTCCGCGATCCGCCTGTCCTCGCCCTGGTCGGTGGTCGCCGGCTCGCGCAGCGCGGGGATCAGGGCGGCGGCGGCGTGCTCCGGGGTCATCCGCACCAGGCCGGTGCCCGCGTCGATCATCACGCTGTCGAACGTGCGACCGTACGTCACGGCGAGCACGTCCATGTCGATGAACGGCTGGAGGGTGCCCTGTTCGCTCGGCCGCATGGTCAGGAAGTCGTCCAGCGTCTCCGGGCTGATCGGCAGTTCGATGCCCGCCGCCGAGAGCCAGACCCAGCCGGACATCGCCGGCTCGCCGAACTCGGCCAGCGCCTGCCGGACCTGGTCCTCACCCACCCGGGGCTCCTGGGCGGCGGTCGGCAGCTCGATCGCCGGGTTCCGGCCGGTGGCGGCCCGTTCCCGGAACGCCGCCTCCACCACGTCCGCCGCGGCTTCCACGTCGACGGCGGTGCCCGGCTCGCCCATCCTGCCGATCGCCGTGCCGTTCTCGAAGACGACCGTCCCCTCGACCGGGCCGCCGGAGCCCGAGGGACCGGCGAGGTCCTCCAGCGCCACCGTCAGCTTCTCGCGGTCCACCGCGAAGACCGCCTCCTCGGTGCGCGCCGCGCCGAAGAGGGAGCCGATCACGGAGACCGGGCTGTAGTCCTGGCCGGAGGAGTCGCGGACCGTGGCCTCGGTGTCCATCGCCAGGCCGGCCACGCTGGGCTTCAGCTCCACCTCCCGGTCGCCGATCAGCAGCGTCAGGGGGGCGTTGTTGGCCGTCTCCAGCTCCGCGTTGAGGCGGTTGAGCGCGTCCTGGGAGTCGAGGCCGCCGATGTCGATGCCCAGCACCGTGGTGCCCTTGGGCACGTCCTCCGGGCTGAGGAACAGCCCCGCGCCGTAGGCGATCACGGAGACCCCGACGACGGCGGTCACCAGTGGGCGCAGCAGCCTGCCGCGGCTCTTGCGCTTGGCCGCCGGGGGCGCCGGCTTCGGCGCGGGGGCGGGCTCGGGCTCCGGCTCGGCCGCCGCCGGGGGGCGCGGGCCGGGCGGCGGGACCGTCACCCGCGGCATCGGGCCGGAGGAGAAGGGGTCGGAGAGCGCGGCCATGGGTCCGGTGGCCGTGACGTCGGGCGGCGGCGCGGGCGGGAAGGGGCCGCCCAGGTCCATGGTGGTGGTGACCGGGTCCTCGTCCTCCAGCACCGGGCGCACCGGGGGCGCGGGCGGTCCCGCCAGCGGCATCTCGCCGGTGCCCGGGCCGCTGGTCGGGCCGACCGGCCGCGGCGGCAGGCCGCCCACGTGGGGCGTGCCCACGTGGGGCGTGCCGCCCGGCGGGGTGTCGGGGTGCTGGCGGAACCAGGAGGCGGGGATGCCGTCGGCCGGGGTCTCGGCCACGGCCGGGTGGCCGCCCGCCGGGGTTTCCAGGTCTCCGGCCCTCGGCTCCGGTGGCTTCTTCGGCTCGAACCAGGAGCTGGTCTTCTTGCCCGCGCCGCCGCCCGCCGGATGCGCGGCCGGGGTCGGCGCCGACCCGGCGGCCGGTGCCGCCGCCGAACGAGACGGCGGCGGCGGGACGTCGCGCGCGGCCGGGGTCTCGACCGTCTCCCGCACCACGATCGGCGGGATCGGCCGGGACCCGGGAATGTTGATCCGGGCGCGTGTCGTCAGCGTCGTCTCGGTCTTCTTCTCCTCCGGGCGTGGGGCTCCGGTGGCTCCGGTGCGGGCGTCACCATCCGCTGCGCCGAGCTGGGGTTCTCCCCACCCCAACGGACCGGGGGGCGGATTGTCTGTTTCACGACTCAAGGCAGGGTCTCCCGGTTGGGCTTCACCGGCCGGCCTGGGACTCGGGTCAGGACCGGACAGCTGGCCCCACGATACTGGGGACCGCGCGGTCGCACGTCGTCCCCACAGGATTGCCACATCGGAACGGGCGTCAGGAGCGCGGACGCGGCTCGGGAACGGCGAACAGCGGCCGTTCGCTGGGCGCCAGCGTGGAACAGACCACCGCGATCGCCATGCCGCCCAGCAGGAACAGATAGCTTCCGGCGTCCGCCGCGAAGACGAAGTCGCCCTGCGGCCGGGTGATCGTCAGGAACAGCACGGCCACCGCCCAGCCGCCCGCCGGAGCGGCGGCGCCCAGCCGGGAGCGCGTCACCAGCGCGCCACCCCAGAAGAGCCCTCCCGCGCCGCCGAGCGCCAGCAGCAGGCCCAGCGGGAACCAGCCGCCCTGCACCAGGGAGCCGGCCACTCCGACCGGCACGCCGAGCACCCCGAGCCCGCCGTACGCCGCCATCCTCACGCTGCCTCCCCATCTCTCCCCGGGCTCGGCCCGGGCCGCGCGGGCGTCGCTCACCGCGCCAGCCCCGCGAAGATATCGCGCGCGCCCGGCGGGACCGGCTCGCCCGCGGCCAGCCGGTAGTACTCCGTCTCCCACAGAGGCTGGGCGAGGCCGTTGGACAGCGCGAACACCGCGCCGTCCACGTCGATCTGGGTGGCGTGCGCCGCCATCGCGGCGGCCTTCGCGGCCACCTGCCCGTCGGTGCCCACGACCGCGAGCGCCACCTCCCCGTCCGCGACCACGCCCGGCACGTCCCCGGCGTCCGCGACACCGCCGAACCGGCCGGGGCCCGCGGCCCGCAGCTCCGCGAGGCGGGCGTGGACGACCGAGCGGGGCGCGCAGTTCCACAGGAGGCGGGCGATCCGGTGGCGGGGGGCGGCGAGTTCGGCACCGCGCATGGCGACCCGGTGCGCCTGGATGTGGTCCGGGTGGCCGTAACCACCGTTCGGGTCGTAGGTGATGAGGACCCGGGGCCGGACCTCCGCGATCACCTCGGCCAGCGCCGCGCCCGCCTCGTCGACGTCCGCGCGCCAGAACGCGGACGGCCGGTCGTTCTGCGGCACGCCCCTCATCCCGGAGTCGCTCCAGCGACCCGCGCCACCGAGGAAACGGTGGTCGGTGACGCCGAGCGCGCGCATGGCGGCGGCCAGCTCGCCCGCGCGGAACGGGCCGAGGGCGTTGTCCCGGTCGGCGGCCAGGTGCGCCAGCGAGGCCGGGATGACCTCCCCCTCCTCGCCGAGCGTGCAGGTCACCAGCGTGACCGGAACGCCCGCGGCGACGCAGGCGGCCATGGTCACGCCGGTGGTGATCGACTCGTCATCGGGATGCGCGTGCACCAGCAGCACACCCGCCGCCTGGCCGGAGGTCATGCGGCGAGCTTACGTCGCCCGCCGCACCCGCTCCCGGTCAGAAACTCAGCGAGTTGATCATGTCCGCGATCCCGTTCGAGAAGTCGTCGATCGTGGGCGCCATGTTCGAATCGGCGAGATAGAAGCCCAGCAGCACGCACACGATCGCGTGGAGCACCTTCAGCCCGGCTTTCCTGACCAGCAGCACGGTAATGACCAGCAGCAGCAGAGACGCGGAGACGGACACGCGAGATCACCTCCATGAAGTCGTGCCCGTGTCAGGGCAGGCCGAAGAGACCCTTCCCAACTCGGGAGAGTCATACCCACGTTGCGTCAGGGATCATAACGAGGAGCAGGGTGGGCACCGCTCGGTGCACGGGAGCAGAACAGGGGCGCACACGCCGCGAGTTCGCCGAATCGGTGGGCGGATCAGCGGGCAAGAGTGGTCCCCTCCTCGGGAAAATGGCAGGCCGTGAGGTGTCCCTCGGCGTTTCCGCCGATCCGCACCAGCGGCGGCTCCTGTGTGGCGCATTTCTCTTCCGCCTTCCAGCAGCGCGTGCGGAACCGGCAGCCAGACGGCGGGTCGGTGGGCGAGGGCACGTCCCCCTGGAGCCTGATCCGCTCCCGCCGCCGGGGCGCCGCCGGGGCGCCCTCCGCCGCGGCCTGGGCGGCCTCCGCCTCCGCGACCGCCTCCGCGACCTCGGGGACGGCGGAGAGCAGCGCGTGCGTGTACGGGTGCCGGGGTCGCTCGTAGATCGCCGTCCGGTCGCCGACCTCGACGATCTTGCCCAGGTACATGACGGCGATCCGGTGTGAGAAATGCCGCACGATGGCGAGGTCGTGGGCGATGAAGAGGAACGCGATGCCCATCTCCCGCTGGACCCGCTGGAGCAGGTTGATCACCTGGGCCTGGATGGAGACGTCCAGCGCGGACACCGGCTCGTCCGCGATGATCAGCTTGGGCTCCAGGGCCAGCGCCCTGGCCACCCCGATCCGCTGGCGCTGCCCGCCGGAGAACTCGTGCGGGAAGCGGTTGTAGTGCTCCGGGTTGAGGCCGACGGTCTCCAGCAGCTCCCTCACCCGCTTCTCCCGGCCGCCGGGCGGGGCGATGCCGTTGATCTCCATCGGGCCGCCGATGATCGCGCCCACGGTCTGACGCGGGTTGAGCGACGAGTACGGGTCCTGGAAGATCATCTGGATCTCGGAGCGGACGGGCGCCAGTTCGCGCCGCGTCGCGTGGCTGATGTCCCGGTCCCGGTAGGTGATGGTGCCCGCGCTCGGCTCCAGCAGCCGGGCCAGCAGTCGCCCGGTGGTGGACTTGCCGCAGCCCGACTCCCCCACCAGGCCGAAGCTCTCGCCGACGTGCACGGTGAAGTCGAGCCCGTCCACGGCCTTCACGGCGCCGACGGTCCGCTTGATCGGGAAGCCGCCCCTGACCGGGAAGTGCTTGGTCAGCCCCTCGACGGCCATCAGGGGCGTCCGGCCCTTGCTCATGTCGATACTGGTCACGTTGGCTCAACCGTTCTCGGCCCGCCCTAGCGCAGTCGGGGCTGGATCCGCTCGATGAAGAAGGTCCGCTTCTGCTCAGGACCGAGGTGGCAGGCCGCACCGCGCGTCTCGGGCAACGCCG
Source organism: Streptomyces sp. NBC_01803 (assembly GCF_035917415.1). Classification (NCBI taxonomy): domain Bacteria; kingdom Bacillati; phylum Actinomycetota; class Actinomycetes; order Kitasatosporales; family Streptomycetaceae; genus Streptomyces; species Streptomyces sp. NBC_01803. The sequence continues at coordinate 4,032,718 of NZ_CP109073.1, read as the reverse complement.
GGCGGTCGGCGGCGCAGGAGAGCTCGCCGGCCACCTCGCCGGGGAACGCGCAGCGGGGTTCGAACGGGCAGCCCGGCGGGGGCCTGAGCAGGCTGGGCGGAGTGCCGGCGATGGGCACCAGATCCTGGTCGACGTCTCCGTGCAGCCGGGGCATGGAGCTCAGCAGCCCCCAGGTGTAGGGGTGTTCGGGGCGCCGCAGCACCTCGTGCACGGTGCCGCGCTCGACGGCGCGGCCCGCGTACATCACCACGACGTCGTCGGAGATGTGGGAGACCACGCCGAGGTCGTGGGTGATCAGGATGATCGCGGAGCCGAACTCCTGCTGGAGGTCCTTGAGCAGGTCGAGGATCTGGGCCTGCACGGTGACGTCGAGCGCGGTGGTCGGCTCGTCCGCGATCAGCAGGTCCGGGTCGCAGACCAGCGCCATGGCGATCATCGCCCGCTGCCGCATGCCGCCGGAGAACTGGTGCGGGTAGTCGTCCACCCGCAGGCGGGGGTTGGGGATGCCGACCTTGCCCAGCATCTCGATGGCGCGGTCCCGCGCCTCGCGCCGGGAGGCGCCCAGATGCTTGCGGAACGACTCCCCGATCTGCCGGCCGATGGTGTGGTAGGGCGAGAGGGCGGTGAGCGGGTCCTGGAAGATCATCGCCACCTTGTTGCCGCGCAGCCGCTCCAACTGCCGCTCGGTGGCGGTGATCAGCTCCTGGTCGTCCAGGTGGATCCCGCCGGAGACGGTGGTGTTCTTCGGGCTGTGCAGGCCGAGGATGGCCTGCGTGGCCACCGACTTGCCGGAGCCCGACTCCCCGACGATGCCGAGGGTGCGGCCCCGCCGGACATCGAACGACAGTCCGTCGACGGCCTTCACGACGCCGTCCTCGGTGGAGAAGTGGACCCGCAGGTCCCGCACGGACAGGAACGGCGCGCCGTCCTCGGTCGTCCCGCCGCCCGGGGCTGGGCTGATGGTGGTCACGTGGGTCGCTCCTAGGCCAGCCTGACGCGCGGGTCGATCAGCGCGTAGCAGGCGTCGACGAGGATGTTGAACAGGACGATCATCAACGCGGCGAAGAGCATCACGCCCATGAGCATGGGCAGGTTGGACTGCGTCACGGAGTCGACCGCGAGCCTGCCGAGGCCGGGCAGGGTGAAGGTGACCTCGGTGATCATGGCGCCGCCGAACAGCGAGCCGAGGTCGATGCCGAAGATGGTGATGATCGGGATCAACGAGCCGCGCCAGGCGTAGCGGAAGAAGACCGTGGACTTGGCCAGGCCCTTGGCCCGGGCGGTGCGGACATGGTCCTCCTGGAGCTGCTCGATGAGCTCCGCGCGGGCCATGCGCGTGTAGTTGGCGGTGAAGATCGTCGACAGCACCAGCCAGGGCAGCAGCAGCCCCGAGAACCAGCCTCCCGGGTCCTCGGTGAACGGCACGTACTCCGGCTGCGAGAAGAGGTGGAAGTCGCCGTCGTTGTAGACGAAGACCGCCAGGGCGAGCGGGCCGATGAAGTAGATCTGGAGGGAGCTGAGCACCAGCGAGGTGGAGCTCATCGACTTGTCCAGCAGGGTGCCGCGACGCCAGGCGGCGAGCATGCCGAAGGCCAGGCCGAGGGTGAGGAAGACCACGGCGCCGCCGAGGGTCAGCGAGATCGTGGTCGGCAGCCGGTCCAGGATGGTGTCCAGGACGGGCGTGTTGTTGGTGAAGGAGTACCCCAGGCAGGGGGCCGGGCAGTCGCCGGCGGGGAAGTCACGGCCGGTGAAGATGCCGGTCATGTAGTCCCAGTACTGGACAGGGACGGGGTCGTCGATGCCCAGGTTCCGTTCCACGATGGCTAGTTGATCGGGCGTGCAGCTCTTCCCGCAGGCGAGCAGGGCGGGGTTGCGCGGGATCGCGTAGAAGAGGAAGAACGTGACGGCGCTGATGATCAGCAGAATGGCGAGGGCGCCCAGTGATCGCCGCAGCAGGAATCGGAGCATCGCGTTGCAGCCTTCGGGTGAGTCGGCCGGAGTCGGGGCGCGGGTGCCCGCCGTGTGGGCGGGCACCCGCTGGGCTGTCTTTCCGGGCGTCCGCGCTAGTCCTGGATGACGAACAGCCGGTTCATGTCCACGGTGCCGAGGTCGTCGTTGAAGACCGCGCCACCGACGAGGGAGCCGTGCAGGATGTTCTGCTTGTAGTAGTAGAGCGGGACGGCCGGGAGGTAGTCCTCCAGGATCGTCTTGTTCAGCTCGAACCACGCGGTGGCCGCCTCGGCCGGGTCCGTGATGCTCCGGATGCGGTCGATCTCCGCGTTCACCTCTTCGCTGGCGAGGTGGCTGTAGTTGCTGGCCCCGTCCTGGATCTGGCGGCCGTCGAACAGCGGCGGGATCACCGTGGAGCTGGAGAGCCAGTCGTGGCCCCAGTTGCTGCGGTAGATGTCGTAGCCGTTGTCGACGACGCCGATCGTGTCGTAGTAGGTCTCCTGCGGGACCTCGGTCTCGCTGACGTCGAAGCCCGCCTGTTCCAGGGCGTCGGCGATGGCCACGGCGGCGCGGGAGTCCTCGGTCGCGGTGTGGTGGACGTAGTTCAGCTGGTAGCCGACCGCGTCCGCCTCCTCCAGGAGCGCGCGGGCCGCCTCGGGGTCGCCCTGCGGCGTGGCCAGCTTTCCGTACGGGTCGTAGCCGTCCTCGTAGCCGGGCAGCAGCGGGCTGATGTAGCCGCCGGCGTACTCGCCGCCGAACGTGCCGCCGTAGGCGTTCAGCACACCGTTGAGCGGCACCGCGAGGGCGATGGCCTCGCGGACGCGCTTGTCGGTCACCCGCTCGGTGTTGATCGCGAGGGTGGCGACGTAGGGCTGGTAGCCCTGGACCAGGCGCTCCTGGTACGCGGCGTTGGAGGAGACCTCGGGCGCGTTGGCCGGGTCGACGCCGTTGTTGAAGCTGATGGCGTACCGGTCGTCACCGTTGTCGGCCATCAGGCGCTGGGTCGAGTCGTCCGTGGTGTGGCCGAACGTCAGCTCGTACCGGTCCGGGTAGGCGGTGCGGGCCGCGTCGGTCTCCGGCTCCCAGTACTCGTTCCTGGTCAGCGTCATGGAACGGCCGGGCCGGTGCTCCGCGATCTGGTACGGGCCGGTGGTCAGCGGCTCCTGGTCGTACTGCTCCTGGGTGTCGCCCTCCTCGGAGACGATCGCGTAGCCGATCATCGACAGGGCGTACGGCAGGTCGGTCTGCGGCTCCTCGAAGTGGAAGACGACGGTGTCCTCGTCCGGCGTCTCCAGGATGGTGTCGGGCAGGTGGTCGCCCTCGTACGGGCCGCCGGGCAGCAGCTCGCGGTACTCGGCGCCGCCGGTGTTCGCCAGCCACTGCTGGATGAACGTCGGTCCCTGGGTGATGAATTCGGCGAACTGCCGCTCGAAGGTGTGCCGGACGTCGGCGGAGGTGACCTCCGAGCCGTCGTTGAAGTAGATGTCGTCCTTGAGCGTGTACGTCCAGGTGCGACCGCCGTCGGACACCTCGCCCGAGTCGGTGGCCAGGTCGCCGACGACCGTGTAGTCGCCGTCGTTGTCCAGCCGGACGGTGGTGAGGCCGCGGTGGAAAAGCTTGGCGACGCTGGACTCGTCGGAGACGTAGATCTGCGCCGGGTCGAGGTGGTTGGGGCCGGTCTCCTGGAGCACGCGGATCGTTCCGCCCGGCTCCGCGCCGGGCACGTCCTCGGCCGGCCCGGTGGACGCCTCGACGTCGCCGAAGGCTATGGACTCCAGCGTCTCGGGCCCCGGGACCTCCTCGCCGTCACCGTCGTCCCCTCCCCCGCCGCCGCTGCAGGCGCTGAGGATCAACGCCCCCGCCAGCGCGAGGGTCACGCCTGTGGCGCGCCCTCCGCGCAGTGATCTCTGGCTCATGGTTCCTGGCACCTGCCATTCGTTGTCGGAAGTCGGAGCGTTGTCGGGGTCGGAGCGTCGTCAGCGGTGCGACTTCGGGTCGAAGGCGTCGCGGACCGAGTCCCCGAGGAGGTTGAAGGCGACGACGAAGATCACCATCGAGACCCCGGGGAAGAACATGTAGGTGATGTCGGCTTCGTAGACCTCCGCGCCGATGGCGAACATCCGGCCCCAGTCGGGCGTCGGCTCGACCAGGCCGACGCCGAGGAAGGACAGCGCCGCCGCGGTGGTCACGAAGTTGGGCAGCATGTAGGTGGCCTGGACGAGGATCGGCGAGACCACGTTCGGCAGCAGCTCCTTGCGGATGATCCGCCAGGGCGACGCCCCACTCACCTTGGCCGCCTCGACGAACTCCCGCTCCCGCAGGGCGAGGGTGGCGCCGCGCAGGATCCGGCCCAGCGTCATCCAGCCGAGGACCCAGAGCACCGCGATGATGGAGACCACCCGCACCCAGGTGGGGGTCTCCTCGCGGGGATCGACGAACAGCGTGGCGACGATGGGCAGGAACGCGACGAAGAAGAGCTGCTGGGGGAAAGCCATCAGCAGGTCGATGAAACGGCTGATGAAGAAGTCCCAGCGCCCGCCCAGATATCCGGCCGCGATGCCCAGCACGATGGCGGTCAGCGTGGCCAGCACGGTGACCGCCAGAGCGATCAGCAGGGATGTGCGGATTCCGTAGAGAAGCTGCGTGAATACATCCCGGCCGAGGAACGGTTCGAGACCGAACCAGAATTCGCCGTCCATCCCGCCATTCGGTTTGACGGGATAGCCGAAGCCGTTCAGCAGCCCGCTCTCGATCTGGCCGTAGCGTGTGTACGGGTCCTTGCCGTAGAGCTTCGAGATGAGCGGCGCGCACAGACCGGCCAGAAAGAAGAACAGCACGACAAAAGCGGATATGACGCCGACGCGGTCGCGGCGGAAGCGTCGCCAGATGAGCTGCCCCGGCGAGCGGCCGACCAGTTCGGCTTCGACGGCCCGGGTTTCGCTGGGCACCATGTCTCCCCCAACTCCCCTGCGACTGTGTGGACATGCCGTGTGATGCGAGTAGATCGCGACTGTGGCAAAACGCAGAGATTCCCGTCAAGGGATAGCGGTGGTATAAACCTATGACGGTCAATTGGTGAGCCAAGGTTGTGCGGATTGACACGCGAACGTGCTTGACGCGATCTCAGGGCATCACGAAATGTGCCGACAAGGTGCGACCGCGCCTGTTAACAAGGCAGCAACACCCAAGACCCTATACCGATATGCGAACGTCCCAGACTGAGGCGGTACGGCCGTGCGGGTGCCGTAGACCGGGGCGGCGCGGCCATTGGGTCCGCGTCGCCCCGGTGCACCTCACATGTGCGCCACACGCCGTTTCTCCTCCGCGAAGTGGCAGGCGGAGGGATGTGCGACAGGCCCGGTCGCCCGCGCGAACTCGACGGGCACCGCCAGGGGCGGCTCCACGTCCGCGCAGAGCTGCTGAGCTTTCCAGCAGCGCGTCCTGAAACGGCAGCCGGAGGGCGGATTGGCTGGAGAAGGCACATCTCCGGCGAGAATGATGCGCTCCCGGCGGTGACTCAGCGCCGGATCCGGCACGGGAACGGCCGACAGCAGTGCCTGCGTGTACGGATGCGTGGGGTGCTCATAGATCGCGAGATCCGTCCCGATTTCCACGATCTTCCCTAGATACATCACCCCGACCCGGTCGGAAATGTGCCGCACAATCGACAGATCATGGGCGATGAACATATAGGACAGGTCAAACTCGTCCTGCAATCGCTCCATCAGGTTGATCACCTGGGCCTGCACCGAGACGTCGAGCGCCGAGACCGGCTCGTCGGCCACGATGATCTCCGGGTTGAGCGCGAGGCCCCGGGCGATGCCGATGCGCTGCCGCTGTCCGCCGGAGAACTGGTGCGGATAGCGGTTCACATATTCGGGATTCAGCCCCACCACATCGAGCAGCTCCCGCACCTTGCGGCGCCGGTCGCCCTTCGGCGCCACCTCGGGATGGATCTCGAACGGCTCCCCCACGATGTCCCCGACCGTCATCCTCGGATTCAGCGAGGTATAGGGGTCCTGGAACACCATCTGGATATTGCGCCGCACCGCCTTCAAAGCCCGCCCGGAAAGCTTTGAGATGTCCTCGCCCTTGTAGCGGATGTGACCGGCCGTCGGCCTTTCCAGATTCATCAACAGCTTCGCCACGGTGGACTTGCCGCACCCCGACTCCCCCACGATCCCGAGCGTCTCGCCGGGGTGCAGGTCGAACGACACCCCGTCGACCGCCTGGACCGCCCCGATCTGCCGCCGGAACACGACACCCTGGGTCAGCGGGAAGTGCTTGACCAGGTCGCGCACCTCCAGGATCGCCTCCCGGCGCGGGCGGTCACTCACCGATCGTCTCCTTCCAGAAGTGACAGGCACTCGACCGGCCGGGACCGACCTCCTCGTACAGCGGCGGCCGCGGATCGTGCCGGCACACGTCCCGCGCCCGCGGGCAGCGGGGGTGGAAGGGGCAGCCGGCCGGGATGTGCAGCAGGTTGGGGGGAAGCCCCTTGATCGCGAGCAGTTCCTTCCCCTTGTGGTCCAGGCGCGGGATGGATTCCAGCAGGCCCTTGGTGTACGGGTGGGCCGGCCGCTTGTACAGCTCGTGCACGGGGGCGTTCTCCACGATCCGGCCCGCGTACATCACCGCGATCCTGTCGGCCACGTCCGCCACCACGCCCAGGTCGTGCGTGATGAGGATGAGCCCCATCCGGTACTCGCGCTGGAGCTCCGCCAGCAGGTCCATCACCTGGGCCTGCACCGTGACGTCCAGCGCCGTCGTCGGCTCGTCCGCGATGATCAGCTCGGGTTCGAGGGCGAGCGCCATCGCGATCATGATGCGCTGGCGCATGCCGCCGGAGAACTGATGCGGATAGTCGTTCACCCGCTCCCTCGCCGCCGGGATGCGGACCCGGTCCATCAGCTCGATCGCCTTCGCCCTGGCGTCCTTGCGCGACATCCCCCGGTGCACCCGGAACATCTCACCCAGCTGATACCCCACCGACAGCACCGGGTTCAGCGCGGACAGCGCGTCCTGGAAGATCATCGCCATCTTCTCGCCACGGATCCGCCGCCGTTCCTCCCGCCCGAGCGTCAGCAGGTCACGGCCTTGGAAGCGGATCTCGCCACCGGCGACGCGGCCGGGCGGCGAGTCCAGGATGCCCATCACGGCCTGCGCGGTCACCGACTTCCCCGAGCCGGACTCGCCCAGCACCGCCAGCGTCTCACCCGCGTCCACCGAGTAGCTGACGCCGTTGACCGCGCCCACGACCCCGTCCCGGGTGCGGAACTCCACGCGCAGATCGCGCACGTCGAGGAGCATCACGTTCCTTTCGTCGGTTCGCCGATCTTCCGCGGTCAACGGAGCTTGGGATCGAGCGCGTCCCGGACCGCGTCGCCGAGCATGATGAAGGCCAGCACGGTGACGCTGAGCGCGGCGGCCGGATAGAGCAGGATGTGCGGCGCGTTGCGGAACTGCATGCCGTCCGAGGCCGCCGAGATGTCCACGCCCCAGGAGACCGTGGGGGGGCGCAGGCCGACGCCGAGGTAGCTGAGGGTGGCCTCCAGGGCGATGAACGTGCCCAGCATGATCGTCGCCATCACGATGACCGGCGCGACCGCGTTGGGGGTGATGTGCCGCAGCAGCATCCGGGTGTTGCTCGCTCCGAGCGCGCGGGCGGCGTGCACGTAGTCGTTCCGCGCGGCGGTGATGACCGAGCCCCGGGCGATGCGGGCGATCTGCGGCCAGCCGAGCGCGGCGATGACCAGGACCACGGGCCAGATCCCGGACAGCGTGATCATGCTCAGGAAGACGATGGCGCCCAGCACCATCGGGATGCCGAAGAAGACATCGGTCAGGCGGGAGAGCAGCGTGTCCCAGAAGGCGCCGAGGAACCCGGCCAGGCCGCCGACCACCGCGCCGAGCAGCGCCACCCCCAGGGTGGCGCAGACGCCGACCGCGATGGAGGCGCGGGCACCGTGCACCGTGCGGGTGTAGACGTCGCAGCCCTGGGTGTCGAAGCCGAACCAGTGCCCGGACGTGGGGCCCTGGAGCGAGCGGCCGAGCTGGCAGCGCTGCGGGTCCTCACTCGCGATGAGCCCCGGCCAGAGCGAGATCAGGATGAGGAAGACGATCAGCAGTGCCGAGACGATGAAGACCGGGTCGCGCCGCAGATCGTGCCAGGCGTCGCCCCACAGGCTGCGGGCCGCTCCGGGCTCCGGCGTCGCGGTGCCGGCGGACACGGCCCGGGCGGCGGCGTCCTCCTGCGCCCCGAAAGGCCGCGCGGACGGCTGCTCCTGGTCAGGCATAGCGGATCCGCGGATCGAGCACGGCGTACAGCACGTCGACGAGCAGGTTGGCGAGCAGGAAGATCAGCACCAGGACGACCACGAAGCCGACGACGGTGGGCGAGTTCTGCCGCAGGATGCCCTGGTAGAGCTGGTAGCCGACGCCCTGGATGTTGAAGATCCGCTCGGTGACGATGGCGCCGGCCATCAGCGTGCCGACATCGGCGCCGAGGTAGGTGACCACGGGGATCAGGGAGTTGCGCAGCAGGTGGCGGACGGTCACCCGGCGGCGCGGCAGGCCCTTGGCGACGGCGGTGCGGATGTAGTCGGCCCGGGTGTTCTCGGCGACGGAGGTCCTGGTCAGGCGGGTGACATAGGCGAGCGAGACGAGGGAGAGGATGAGCCCGGGGACGATCAGCTCGTCGAACCGCGCCTCGGGGCTGACGGCCGGGTCGATCCAGCCGAACTCGACGCCGAGGAAGTACTGCGCCGTGGTGCCGAGCACGAAGGTGGGGACCGCGATGACGGCGAGGGTGAGGACCAGCACCGAGGTGTCCAGCGAACGACCGCGCCGCAGGCCGGTGATGACCCCGAGCGCGATCCCGATGAGCATCTCGAAGACGAGCGCGATCACCATCAGCCGGAAGCTGATCGGGAACGCCCGGTCCATCAGCGCGGTCACCGGCTCCCCGTTGAAGGCGGTACCGAAGTCGCCGGTGAAGATCTTGCCCATGTAGAGCAGGTACTGCTGCCAGACGGGCTTGTCGAGGTTGAACTCCTCGCGCAGCGCCTTGGCGGTGGCCGGGTCGGGGCCCCGGTCGCCGAAGAGCGCGGAGACCGGATCGCCGAGCGCGTACACCATGACGAAGATCAGGAAGGTGGCGCCGATGAAGACCGGGATCATCTGGAGCAGGCGCCGGACGACATAGCGTCCCATGGCGGTCAGTCCACCTTGATGTCGGTGAAGACGGGCACGGAGAAGGGGTTGAGCTTGACGTCGCTGAGGCGCTCGGAGTGGCCGGCGGTGCCGTTCTGGTACCAGAGGGGGATGGCGGGCAGGTCCTCGGTCAGAACCTCCTCGGCCTGCTGGAACTTCTCGATCGCCTCGTCCTCCTCGCTCGCCGCGTTGGCCTCGTCGATGAGGCGGTCGAACTCCTCGCTGCTGTAACCGGCGTCGTTGGAGGAGGCGTCGGTGTAGTACAGCGGCTGGAGGAAGTTCTGGATGAGCGGGTAGTCCATCTGCCAGCCGGTGCGGAACATGCCGGTCATCTCGTGGCCGGTGACGCGGTTGCGGAAGTCCGCGAAAGTGGGCACCGGGTTGACGGTGCAGGCGCCGGTGTCGTTCAGCGCGTTGTTGACGCTGTTGCAGACCGCGTCCATCCACTGGCGGTGCGAGCCGGTGTCCACGTTGGAGGTGATGGTGACCTTGCCGCCCGGCAGGCCGCCCGCCTCCTCGATCAGCTCGCGCGCGCCCTCCGGGTCGTACGAGCAGACGTCGCCGCACAGCCCGTCCCGGTAGCCGCCGGCCTCGCCGAGCACCGGCGAGGTGAAGTCGGTGGCGGGGGTGCGGGTGTCGTGGAAGATCTGGGCGGTGATCTCCTCGCGGTTGATCGCCATCGACAGGCCCCGGCGGAGCTTGGCGCCGTCCTCGCCCTTCCAGTCCTTGTCGTAGAGCGGAAAGGCGAGGGTCTGGATGATGCCGGCCGGCTGGTTGATATAGCGGTCCCCGAGGTCGCTCTCGGCGTTGGCGAGCTGGGAGGCGGGCACGTCGTCGATCAGGTCGAGATTGCCGGCCTGGAGGTCGGTGTAGGCGGTGTTGTTGTCGGTGTAGACCCGCAGTTCCACGCCGTCGTTGCGGGCCTTGTCGTCCCCGGCGTACTCCTCGTAGCGCACCAGCCGCATGCTCTGGCTCCGCCGGTACGAGTCGATCTTGTACGGGCCGTTGCCGATCGGCTTGTCCAGCCATGCCTCGTGGTCGTCGAAGAAGGCGCGCGGCAGCGGCGCGTACGCGGCGTACCCCAGGGTTTCCGGCCAGAGCGAGAACGGCTCGGTGAGCCGGACCGTGAAGGTGTGGTCGTCGACGACCTCCAGGCCGCTGAGCGTGTCCGCGGTGACCTCGGCGTTCTCGTCGGCCGGGTGGACCTCGTCGTAGCCCTCGATGAACTGGAAGAAATAGCTGGCGATCTGCGCGTTGTCGAGGTGGGCGCCGTAGTTCCAGGCGTCCACATACGACTTCGCGGTGACCGGGGTGCCGTCGCTGAACGTCCAGCCGTCCTCGATCGTGACGGTGAACGTCCGCTGGTCGTCGGTCTCGATCGACTCGGCCATGGCGTCCTCGGCCTCGCCGGTCTCGGGGTTGTAGCGCTTGAGGCCGCGGAAGATCATGTCGAGGACCTTGCCGCCCTGCACCTCGTTGGTGTTCGCGGGTTCCAGCGGGTGCTGCGGGTCGCCCCAAGACGCGCGGACGAACGAGCCACCCCCGCCACCCCCGGAGCCGTCCCCGCCACCGCAGGCGGTGGCCGTCAGGGCGGCGGCCACGACGCCGGCGACGGCGCTGATCAGGCGGGTCCGGATGCTTCCGCGCATGCAGGGCCTCCTTGGGCTACGGAAAGTCACTTTCCTGAACCCCATAAGACCGCTTATGTCACCTCATGACCGGCAAGCCTCCGTCTCACCCCACGGAGTGTTGCTCGAAACCCCCCGAATGCCGGACGCGCCGCGGCACCGGAGCCTGGCAGGGCTCCGGTGCCGCGAGGGGGCGGGACGGCCGGACTACACGTGAACGATGTCCTTGTCCTCCGCGAAGTGACAGGCCGACTCGTGCTTCGCGCCGGTGTCGCTCTTCCGGTACCGCTCGGGCACGGCCAGCAGCGGCACCTCCTGCGCGCACTTGTCCTGCGCCTTCCAGCAGCGCGTGCGGAAGCGGCAGCCGGAGGGCGGATTGGCCGGGGACGGGACGTCTCCCGTCAGGATGATCCGCTCCTTGGCCTCCCGGGCCGCCGGGTCAGGCTGCGGCACGGCCGAGAGCAGCGCCTGGGTGTACGGGTGGGTGGGGTGGTCGTAGATCTGCGCGTCCGTCCCCACCTCGGCCAGCTTGCCCAGGTACATCACGGCCACCCGGTCCGAGATGTGCCGCACGATGGACAGGTCGTGCGCGATGAACAGATAGGCGAGGTCGAACTCGTTCTGCAGCCGCTCCATCAGGTTGATCACCTGGGCCTGCACCGAGACGTCGAGAGCGGAGACCGGCTCATCGCAGATGATGATCTCCGGGTTGAGCGCCAGGCCCCGGGCGATCCCGATGCGCTGCCGCTGTCCGCCGGAGAACTGGTGCGGATACCGGTTGATGTACTCGGGGTTGAGCCCGACCACGTCCAGCAGCTCCCGCACCTTGCGGCTCCGGTCGCCCTTGGGCGCCACATCCGGGTGGATGTCGAACGGCTCCCCGATGATGTCGCCCACCGTCATGCGGGGGTTGAGCGAGGTGTACGGGTCCTGGAACACCATCTGGATGTTCCGCCGCACCGCCTTCAAAGCCCGCCCGGACAGCTTGGAGATGTCCTCGCCCTTGTAGTGGATCTCCCCGGCCGTGGGCTGCTCCAGATTCATCAGCAGCTTCGCCACGGTGGACTTGCCGCAGCCCGACTCACCGACGATGCCCAGGGTCTCGCCCTGGTGCAGGTCGAAGGAGACGTCGTCCACGGCCTTGACCGCGCCGACCTGCCGCTTGAACAGAATGCCCTGGGTCAGCGGGAAGTACTTGACGAGGTTGCGTACCTGGAGGATCGGCTCGCCCCGGTCAGCCATGGATCGTCTCCTTCCAGAAGTGGCAGGCGCTGGACCGGCCGCCGATCGGCGTGCCGTCCTGCTCGGCGACATCCGCCAGCGGCGGCACCTCGGCGCGGCAGAGGTCGCGCGCCATCGCGCAGCGGGGGTTGAACGCGCAGCCGCCGGGGATCGCCGTGAGGCTGGGCGGCAGGCCCTTGATGGCGTACAGCTCCTTGCCCTTGTGGTCCAGGCGCGGGATGGATTCCAGCAGGCCCTTGGTGTACGGGTGGGCCGGCCGCTTGTACAGCTCGTGCACGGGGGCGTTCTCCACGATCCGGCCCGCGTACATCACCGCGATCTTGTCAGCCACGTCCGCCACCACGCCCAGGTCGTGCGTGATCAGGATCAGGCCCATGGTGAAGTCGCGCTGGAGCTCCGCCAGCAGGTCCATCACCTGGGCCTGCACCGTGACGTCCAGCGCCGTCGTCGGCTCGTCCGCGATGATCACGTCCGGCTCCAGAGCCAGGGCCATCGCGATCATGATGCGCTGGCGCATGCCGCCGGAGAACTGATGCGGATAGTCGTTCACCCGCTCCCTCGCCGCCGGGATGCGGACCCGGTCCATCAGCTCGATCGCCTTCGCCCTGGCGTCCTTGCGCGACATCCCCCGGTGCACCCGGAACATCTCACCCAGCTGATACCCCACCGACAGCACCGGGTTCAGCGCGGACAGCGCGTCCTGGAAGATCATCGCGATCTTGTTCCCGCGGATCCCCCGGCGCTGCTCCTCGGACATCTTCAGCATGTCCTCACCGCGGAAGAGGATCTCACCGCCGGTGATGCGGCCGGGCGGGGTGTCGAGGATGCCCATGATGGTCTGGGCGGTCACCGACTTGCCGGACCCGGACTCGCCGAGCACCGCCAGCGTCTCGCCCGCGTCCACCGTGTAGCTGACGCCGTTGACGGCCTTGGCGGCGCCCTCCCTGGTGCGGAACTCCACGTGAAGGTCCCGCACTTCGAGCAGCGGAACGCCGGGGACGTCCGCCTTGGTCATTTCGATCGACACGATCGTCACGCCTCCCTCAGCGCAGCTTGGGGTCGAGGGCGTCACGCACGGCGTCACCCAGCATCAGGAAGGACAGGATGGTGATGCTCAGCAGGATCGACGGGTAGAGCAGGATGTGCTCCGCGACCCGGATGCGGTCCTGCGCGCGGTTGATGTCGCCGCCCCAGGAGATGGCGGGCTCGGTCAGGCCGATGCCCAGGAACGACAGCACCGCCTCGGCCGTGATGTATCCGCCGAGGGCCACCATCGCGACCACGATCACCGGCGCCAGCGCGTTCGGCAGGATGTGCCGCAGCATGATGCGCCAGGTGCCGGCGCCCAGCGAGCGGGCGGCGGCCACGTAGTCGGCCTGCTTGATGGCGATCACCGAGCCGCGCATCACGCGGGCGATGGTGGTCCAGCCCAGGAAGGCCAGGGCCAGGATCACCGTCCACTCGGTCCTCGTGTCGAACGAGACGAGGATGACCATGGTGCCCAGCAGGAACGGGATGCCCAGGAAGATGTCGACGATCCGGGAGAGCACCGCGTCGATCCAGCCGCCGAAGTACCCGGCGAGCATGCCGACCAGGCTGCCCAGCACCATCACGATCCCGGTCACCGCGACACCGATGATGATCGAGGCGCGGGTGCCGTAGATCATCCGGGCCCAGATGCTCTGGCCCTGCTGGTTGTAGCCCAGCCACTCCGGCGCGAAGAAGTGCGTGAGCTGCGGCTCCTTCAGGTAGTTCGCCGTCAGGTCGGCCTCGCGGGGACTGACCGAGGTGAACCAGCCGGGGAACGCGGCCATCACGAACAGCACCAGGATGATGCCCGCCGAGATCAGGAAGGTCGGCCTGCGGCGCAGCTCGTGCCAGGCGTCCGACCAGAGACTGCGCGGCTTGCCGGGAGCCGGTCCGGCCTCCACCACCGCGGCGGTCGCCGGTCCCGCCGCCGTCGGTATGGCTTCCTTCTTCAGCGTCTCAGGAGCCTCAGACATAGCGAATCCTCGGGTCCAGGACCGCGTAGAGCAGGTCGACGAGCAGGGCGACAACGAGATACACGACGATGAAGAAGCTGACGATGCCCACGACGGTCGCGCCCTCGCGGGACTTGAGCGCCTCGAAGACAGCTCGGCCGAGCCCGTGGATGTTGAAGATGCCCTCGGTGACGACGGCGCCGGTCATCAGATTGCCGATGTCCACGCCGAGGAATGTCACCACGGGGATCAGGGAGTTGCGCAGCAGGTGGACGCCGACCGCGCGGCTCTTGGTGAGCCCCTTGGCCCGGGCCGTGCGCATGTAGTCGGCGCGCCGGTTCTCCACGATGGAGGTGCGGGTCAGGCGGGCGACGTAGGCCAGGGACAGTGACGCCAGCGCCAGGGCGGGCAGAAGCAGCTCGCCCCAGTCCTCGGAGTCCTTGACCGTGGGGCTGATCCAGCCCCACTTGACGCCGAAGTAGGTCTGGTAGAGGTAGCCGATGACGAAGACCGGCACGGAGATGAGGAGCAGGGTGAAGAAGAGGATGCCCGTGTCGATCTTCCCGCCGGCCCGCAGACCGGCGATCAGGCCCATGCCGATACCCAGCACAGCGGTGATGACGAAGGCGAGCAGGGTCAGCCGGACGGTCGCGGGCAGCGCCTCGGAGATCACGTCGATGACCTCGCGTCTGCTGGCGATCTGGGTACCGAAGTCGCCCTGGAACAAGCCGGTCAGGTAGTTCCAGTACTGCTGCAGGATCGGGTCGTCGAGGCCGAGATCCGCCCGCATGGCGTTCATCTGAGCCTCGTCCGGGGCGCGTTCGCCCCACAGTGCCCGGACCGGGTCACCGGGCAGGGCGTACATCATCATGAAGATGATGAACGTTGACCCGACGAACACCGGGATCATCTGGAGCAGTCGCCGCACGACGTAACGCCCCATCATTCCTCCATGTCATTCGGCGGGGCCGACGGGCCGCTCCGGTTCGCGGAACGGACCCGTCGGCCCCCTTGCGCTGCTGGTACCTACCCGGCCAGGTCCTACTCGTTGACCGTTACCTCGGTCAGCACCGGCTGGCCGGCGCTGTTGAAGGCGACGTTGCTGACGTTCTCGCCCCAACCGCCGTTGACGTTGTTGAACCACAGCGGGATGGCCGGCATCTCTTCCCAGAGAACCTGCTCCGCGTCGGCGTACGCCTGGGCGGTGTCCTCCAGCGTGGCCGCCGCGTCGCCCTCGGAGAAGAGCTCGTCGACCTCAGCGTTGTCGAAGCGACCGTAGTTGCTCTGCGCCTCGGAGTGGTACAGCTCCTTGAGGAAGTTCACGTTCAGCGGGTAGTCGGCGAACCAACCACCGCGGTACATGCTCTGCACCTCGTTGGCTTCGCGGGCCTCCAGGTCGGTGTCGAAGTCGACCTTGGCGTCACCGACGCACTCGACGTCCAGCGTCTCGATGATGCTGTTGCAGACGGCCTCGACCCACTCCTGGTGACCGCCATCGCTGTTGTACTGGATGGTGATCTCGTCACCCGGGATACCGCCGCCCGCTTCGACGAGCCGGCGGGCCTCCTCCGGGTTGAAGTCGGTGATGCCGTTCGAGGCGCCTTCCTGGTACCCGAAGACACCCGGGGGCACGAAGCTGTCGGCCGGCGTGCGTGAACCGTCCAGCACCGTCTGGGTGATGGTCTCCCGGTCGATCGCCATGGAGACGCCCTGGAGGACCTGGGGGTCGGTGTCCTCCCACTCGTACCACACGGGGACGATGGTCTGGATGCCGTTGTAGGGCTGGGCGACCGAGTGGTCCTCGCCGAGGTCCTGACGGTAGAGCGGCAGGTCACGGGGGGCGACCTGGCGGATGATGTCCAGGTTTCCCGACTGGAGATCGGTGTAGGCGGCCTCCAGCGAGTCGTACGACGCGATGTGGATGCCGCCGTTCTTGGCGGGCTCACCGGCGTAGTCCTCGTAGCGGGCCAGCTCGATGGACTCGCCGTGGTTCCACGCGGTGAACTCGTACGGGCCCTGGCCGACCGGGTGTTCGCCGAACGCCTCGGGGTCGTCGTAGAAGCTCTCGGGCAGCGGGGTGAAGGCGTCGTAGCCGAGCTTGTAGTCGTAGTACGACACGGGCGTCGTCAGCTCGATCGTGAAGGAGAGGTCGTCCACGACCTGGAGACCGGACATCGCGTCGGCGGTGGGCGCGGCGCCCTCCTCGGCCGGGTGCACGTCCTCGTAACCGACGATGTCGGCGAACCAGAAGCTGTTGTTCTGGTTGTTGTCGATGTTGGCGGCCCAGTTCCACGCGTCCACGTAGCTCTGCGCGGTGACCGGCGTTCCGTCGTGGAAGGTCCAGCCCTCCTTCAGCGTGACGGTCCAGGTGCCGTTGTCCTCGCTGGGCTCGACCGACTCGGCCGCGACCATGTAGATCTGGCCCTGGTCGTCGAAGTCGAGCAGCTTGGAGAACACGTTCTGGACGACCAGCGCGCCGAACTGCTCGTTGGTGTTGGTGGGAACGAGCGGGTTCTGGGGCTCGCCGCCGTCGATCCGGACGATGCCGTCGGGGTTCCCCGCGGACGTGTTGTCGCCGCCGTCGCCACCCTCGCCGTCATCACTGCCACCACAGGCGGTCGCGGCCAGAGCCACGACTATCGCAGTAGCGACCCACTTGGCGCTGCGCGCACCACGCATGGGGTTGCCTCCTTGGGAGTCCACTTTCGATGCACAGGAAACCCGGGAGCGCGAAGACATCTACCCGCGTCAACACGCGTCCGGTTTGCAATGCCCACAACTATTGGGCATGAATCTTCGGTGAACCACCGATCTTCGATTTCATTTTGATGAAGATGAGGAGAGAGGATCGCGCAAAACCGGACAAAGACCTAGTAACACTCTCCGGTATCCGGACTGAAGCGACACGGAACAAGCGCCACGGTCCGGATACCGGACGGTCAACCAGACTTCCGGCTCATAACAGGCTTGACATGAACTGGGCGTTTGAGGTTCCGGACAAACCGGGACCTATCAGCTCCTCTTGGCCCGCGACGTGGCCCTCGCGCGCTCCCGCTGATCCAGAACGACCTTACGGATCCGCACCTCCGCGGGGGTGACCTCCACACACTCGTCCTCGCGGCAGAACTCCAGAGATTGCTCCAGCGAAAGCTTGCGCGGCGGGATCAGATTCTCTGTCGTGTCCGACGCCGCGGCCCGCATGTTGGTGAGCTTCTTCTCTTTTGTAATGTTCACGTCCATATCATCGGCGCGGGAGTTCTCGCCGACGATCATGCCTTCGTAGACCTCGGTGCCGGGCTCCACGAAGATCGTTCCGCGCTCCTGGAGGTTGAGCATCGCGTACGGCGTCGCGGTGCCGGACCGGTCGGAGACCAGGGAGCCGCTCTGGCGCGTGCGGAGCTCGCCGGCCCAGGGCTCGTGCCGCTCATAGATGCTGTGCGCGATGCCGGTGCCGCGCGTCTCGGTCAGGAACTCGGTCCGGAAACCGATGAGTCCGCGCGAGGGCACCAGGAACTCCATGCGCACCCAGCCCGAACCGTGGTTCGTCATCGTCTCCATGCGGCCCTTGCGGCCGGCCATGAGCTGGGTGATGGCGCCCAGGTGCTCCTCGGGGGCGTCGATCGTCATCCGCTCCACCGGCTCGTGGAGCGCCCCGTCGATCACCTGGGTCACCACCTCGGGCTTGCCGACGGTCAGTTCGAAGCCCTCCCGGCGCATCGTCTCCACCAGGATGGCCAGCGCCAGCTCGCCGCGGCCCTGCACCTCCCAGGCGTCGGGGCGCTCGGTGGGCAGGACGCGCAGCGACACGTTGCCGATCAGCTCGCGGTCCAGGCGGTCCTTCACCAGCCGGGCGGTGACCTTGTGGCCCTTGCCGCCGCGGCCCACCAGGGGCGAGGTGTTGGTGCCGATGGTCATCGAGATGGCCGGCTCGTCCACGGTGATCAGCGGCAGCGCGACCGGGTTCTCCGGGTCGGCCAGGGTCTCGCCGATCATGATCTCCGGAATGCCGGCCACCGCGCAGATGTCCCCGGGGCCGGCCTCCTCGGCGGGCTTGCGGGTGAGCGCGTCGGTCATCAGCAGCTCGGTGACGCGGACGTTCTGCGAGGTGCCGTCGCGCCTGAGCCAGGCCACGGTCTGGCCCTTGCGCAGGTTGCCGTGCCGGATGCGGCACAGCGCGATACGGCCCAGGAAGTTGTCGGCGTCGAGGTTGGTGACGTGCGCCTGGAGCGGCGCGCCCTCCTCGTAGACCGGCGCCGGGACCGTCTCCAGGAGCGTGGTGAAGAACGGCTCCAGGCTGTCGCTGTCGGACGGGATGGTCCCGTCGGCGGGCTGGGTCAGCGAGGCGATGCCGGCCCGGGCGGAGGCGTAGACGATGGGGAACTCGATCTGCTCCTCGTCCGCGTCGAGATCGAGGAAGAGGTCGTAGGTCTCGTTGAGCACCGCGGAGATGCGGGCGTCGGAGCGGTCGGTCTTGTTGACGCAGAGGATGACCGGCAGTCGGGCCTGGAGGGCCTTGCGCAGCACGAAACGGGTCTGCGGCAGGGGGCCCTCGGAGGCGTCGACGAGGAGGACGACCGCGTCGACCATCGACAGACCGCGCTCGACCTCACCACCGAAGTCGGCGTGGCCGGGGGTGTCGATGATGTTGATGACGACCGGACTGCCGCCACCCTTGGGGTGGTAGCGGATGGCGGTGTTCTTCGCGAGAATCGTGATGCCCTTCTCGCGTTCCAGGTCGTTGGAGTCCATGACCCGGTCGTCGACGTGCTGGTGCGCGGCGAAGGCGCCCGCCTGCCGGAGCATGGCGTCGACCAGGGTGGTCTTCCCGTGGTCGACATGGGCGACGATGGCGACGTTGCGGATGTCATGGCGCGTAGGCATGGCTGGGGGGTTTCTCCCGAGATCGTGACTGAGACGGCTCGGCAGAGAGCGCCTGCCCTCGGGACAGGCCGCGACACCGGCCTCACAAGCCATCGTACGGTGCCCCCGCCCCACACGGTCGGGTGCGGCCCCGCCGCGGCCCCTCGCCGCGCGCCCGGGACGGCCCGGACCGGTGGCCGCCGGGCGCGGCCCCAGGCCGTGGTCCGCTCGCCGCACCGGGCGTTCCGGCGCCGGAACGCCCGGTGCGCTCGTCCGGGCCCGGGGGTCAGCGGCGGTAGCCGATGTCCTGGTAGCGGGGGGTTTCCAGGCCGAACGCTCCGACGCCCGCCAGGTCGGTCGGGGTCGCGACCAGCTGGGGACGCTGGAAGAGGGGGATCGAGCCCGCGGTGGCCCAGATGCGGGCGTCGGCCTTGTTCAGGAGCCGGTCGTACTCCTTCTCCTCCAGCTCGCCGGCGGCCTGGGTCAGGAGCTGGTCGATGTAGTCGGTGCCGACCCGGGTGAAGTTCTGCCCGATCAGCGACTCCCCGCCCGGGACCGACCGCGGCTTGGCGAACAGCGGCGCCGCGTCCGTCGCCGGGTAGGCGGTGGCGGGCCAGGAGAAGAGGGCCAGGTCGTAGGCGCCCTCGGCGATGTGCTTCGCGAAGTAGTCGGCCGGGTCCACCTCCGTGATCTCCGCCGCGACCCCGGTCTCCGCCAGCATCTCGATGACGCGCCGCCCCACCCGCCGCAACTGCTCGCCCTCGGGGCCCGAGGGGAGCACGAACCGCAGTTCGAGCGGCTTTCCGTCCTTCGCCCGGACCGGCGCCGCCGCCGCTCCCGCCCCGGCCTCGCCGTCGTCCTTCGCCGCGTCCTTCTTCCCGTCCGTGTCCGTGTCCGCGTCGGCGTCGGCGTCCGTCTCGGCGTGGCGCCAGCCCGCCTCCTCCAGCGCTGCCCTGGCCGCGTCGGCGCCGGTCTCCCCGAGCGCGTCGCTGTTGTCCTGGTAGCCGCTCTGGCCGAGCACGCGCAGGTGGCTGCCGAGCGGCCGGGCGGGCAGACCAGCCGGTTCGTGCACCTCGGCGGCGAGCGCCTCGCGGTCCAGCGCCCGTGCGACGGCCCAGCGGACGCGCTCGTCGGCGAGCGCGTCAGACGCCCCGTTCATCGCCAGCTGGGTGTACGCCGCGTCGTAGGCGCGATGCACGGTGAAGCCGCGCAGCCGTTCCCTGGCCGCCTCCTCGCGGGTGGCGAAGGCGCGCTCGCGAGCCCGTTCCGACTCGGCGAAGGAGCGCGCGAACCGTTCCCGCGCGGCGATCTCGTCCCCGGCGTCGGGAGCCAGCCGGGCGACGGCCAGGTCGTGCAGCGCGTCGACACCGGCCGCGTGGCGACGCCCCGGCTCCCCCTTCTCGTCCCCGTCCCCGCCCGCCCCGCTCGCGCCGTCCGTGCCGCCCGCCGCGGTGACACGGTCGGCGTCGGCCGGGCGGATCTCGGCGATGTCGAGCTTCCCGTCCACGAGCGCCGCGCGCCGCTGGTCGCGCGGCACGGCGGCGAAGACCAGGCGGTCGAGCAGGGCGGGGTCGCCCCACCATGCGTCGTTGCGGACGAGGGTGACCGTCGACTCCTTGCTGTTGATCTCCTTGAGCTCGAACGGCCCGGCGGCGGCCGGGAGTTCGGCGCGGGCTCCCTCGTTGAAGGCATCGGCGTCACCGGTGACGGCCTGCGGGTAGAGCGGGGTGAACAGGGACTTCCAGTCGGCGTACGGCTTGGCGAAGGTGACCTTGACCTGATGCCGCCCGGGCCCCTCGGCCACCTTCTCGATGCGGTCGTAGCCGGCGTTGCGCGCGGACCGGTAGGCGTCGTCCTCGCCGTTCAGGGCCTTCCACTGGGCGACGAAGTCGGCCGCGCCGATCGGCTCGCCGTCGCTCCACCTGGCCTCGGGGTGGAGGGTGTAGACGACGGTCTGCCGGGGCTCGCGCCCGGTGATCTCGGCCGAGCGCAGATAGTCGGTGTTGAGCTGGGGCCGGCCGTGCGCGTCGACGGTGAAGAGCGTGGGCAGGACGGCGCCGACGACCTGATCGGTGACCCGGTCGGCGCCGGACTGGAAGGCGTTGAGCGTGGCCGGGAGACGGTCGACGCCCCAAGTGACGGAGCCGCCGCTCGTCAGCTGGGCACGCCTGGCCGTGGTGACCGACTGGGCCGCGCCGGCGATGGCGGCGTCGTGCTCGTCCTGGCCGGTGCACCCGGCGAGGAGCGGGATGAGCAGGGCTCCCGCGAGGAGCGACGCCGCGTAACGGGCCGCCCGGGCCCGGCCTGGTCTCGCTGGCACCCCTGACATGCTGTTACCTCCGGCCTCACCGGTGCGCTGATCACACGTATGCGCCCACTGAAGGTGAGGCCCGGCATGGGAGCGCGGCGACACGGCGACCGGACGGGACGAGGCCACCCGTCCGGCGGAGCGCGGGAGCCAGGCCGAGCGCCGGGCGCCGGGCGCCGGGCGGCCGGGCCGCGAGTCGCGGGCCCCGAGGAGCTCGCCTACCGTCGGAAGGAGAATCGTTCTCCCTCCGGCGAAGGGCGGACCCATGAACACGGCTCGGGAACCGGACGCGGTCGTCCTCGTGCTGCCGCTCGCGCTGCTGATGGCCGTCGTCCTGGTGGTCCTTTACCACGCCCGCCGGTCGGGCGGGCGCGGCGCCTACCGGAGCGTGCCGCTCCGGTGGCGGGGACAGGCGACCGCCCCGCCGTCCGAGGCCGGGGCGTGGGCCGGGGAGCCGCCCGTCGAAGAGCTCGACGCCGAGGCCCGCGGCCTGCTGATCCGGCTCGACGACGCGGTGCTCGCCCGGATCGAGGAGCTGGACTTCGCCGCCGAGCAGGCCGGGGAGGAGGCCACGCGCCCCTTCCGCGCCGCCGTCGCGGACGCCGGGGCGGAAGCCGGCGAAACGCTCCGGCTGCGCCACCGGCTGGACGACCCCGCGGTGCGGCGCGACGAGACCGAGCGGCACCGGCGGCTGCACGAGATCATCGGCCGCTGCGCCCACGCTCGCGCGCGGCTCGACTCGGTCGCCGGCTCGTTCGGTCAGGCCCGTGGGCTGCCCGGCCGGGCGGCCGAGGCGCTGGAGAACGCCCGCCGCCGTGCCCGCGCCCTGCCGGAGCGGATCGACGCGGCGCGGGCCCGGTGGCACGAGCTGGCGGCGCGGTATCCGGAGACGGCGCTCACGCCGGTGCGCGGCCACCCCGCCGCGGCCGGGGAACGGCTGTCCGCCGCCGAAGGCCGGCTGCGCCGGGCGGAACGGGCGCTGGCCGAGGACGACGAACGGTCCGCCGCCGACGCGGTCCGGGCGGCCGAACGGGCCATCGGCCAGGCGGAGACGCTGGCGGACGGCGTGCTCCGCCGGGGGCGCGAGCTTGCGGCGGCGGAGAACGCGCGGGCGGAGGCCGTGCGGGCGGCCGAGCACGACCTCGCCGAGGCGCCCGCGGTGCCCGCCCTGCGGGACCCCGTGACCCGCGCGCAGGCGGGGCTGGCCGGAGCGCTGCGCGAGGACGACCCGTTCGCGGCGCTGCGCCGCCTCGCCGACACGGGCACCCCGCTGGTGCGGGCGCTGGCCCCGGACCGGGACCGCGAGGCAGGGAACCGGCGGGCCCGCGTGCTCCTGGACCACGCCGTGCTGACCGCGGACAGCACGCTGTCCGCGACCCGGGACTACGTGACGACCCATCGGGGCATGGTGGGCAGCGCGGCCCGCGGCCGGCTGGCCGAGGCGGAACACCAGCGCGACCGCGCCCTCGCCACCGCGCCGCACGACACGACGGCAGCGCTGCCGTTCGCCTGGCGGGCGGACGCGCTGGCCCGTCAGGCACGCGCGGCGGCGGTGCGCGACGCCGGTTCGGTGGCCTGAACCCTGCGCGATGGGTGAGGCGTTGGCGTATGGTCTGGCATATGCAGAAGGGGGGTGATGAATGAACAGCAGCACCCTGCAGCCCTGGCAGGTGGTCCGCGAGGACGCGAACGGCAGCCGCTATCGCATAGGACATTGCGCCACGCGCGCGGAGGCCCAGCGCCTCATCCAGCGCCTGCGTCTGAGCGACGCCGCCGATCCCGTCGACGACGGGGCGCACTATCTCGTGGAGCGCGTCGACCTGGGCAGCCGCGCTCACTCCTGACAGCGGGCACAATCGGGTATAAGGGACATTCAGCCCTGCTTCGCCGGACCGACCCGGTGAGGACACCCGACGGGGGCGTACAGCTTGCGCACAGATCCTTCCGGGCCGCGAGGCGGGGAAGACGCCTCCGACCACCACCCTGTCCGACGCTCCCTTCTCGACGTTTTGCGCGTCGGCACCGTTCTGCTGACCGTGGACGGCGACATCGCCCTGTGGAGTCCGATGGCCGAGGAGATCCTCGGCTGGCCCGACGACCGCGCGGTGGGCCGCCCCCTGACCGACTTCACCCCCGATGGCCGCGCCTGGGCCTTCGAACCGGCCCCCGGAGAACGGCACTGGCGCGGCACGCTGTCACTGCGCCACCGGGACGGACACCCGGTCGAGCTGGCGTGCCGCGCCGCACGACTGACGGGCGCGGAGGACAGCCGGTTCATTCTGGCCAATCTGGTGGAAACCAGCCGGATGGCGGCCGTCGAACAAGATCTCGCCGCCGTGGACGCCCTGTTCACGGCCTCGCCGCTCGGCGTCGCCCTCTTCGACGCCGAGCAGCGCTACACCCGGGTCAACGACGCTCTCTCCCGGCTGCACGGCACGCCCGCCGAGTCGGTCCTCGGCAGGACCGTCCTCGACGTACTGCCATCGCCGATGGCACAGGAGATCCACCGGCTCCAGCGGACGGTGCTCCGCTCGGGCCGCTCCGTGACCGACCTGGTCACCTCCTCGCCGGACGGCCGCGGCGCCCAGTCCATGTCGTTCGGCCGACTGACCGACCGCTTCGGGCACGCCATCGGCGTGAGCTGTGTCGTGCTGGACATCACCGAGCGCCTGGAGGCCATGAGCCGGGTCGAGCACGCCCGGCAGCGGCTGGCCCTGCTGGACGACGTGGGCACCGCCCTGGGCGACCTGCTGGACATGCGGCCGATCGCCGAGACGCTCTGCCGCGCCCTGATCCACCGGTTCGGCGACTACGCGAGCGTCGAGATCCTGAAGTCGGTCGTGCGCGGCGAGGAGCCGCGGCCCATCGGGGAGCTGGCCGACGCGACGCTGATCCAGCTCGGCACCGCGGCGAAGGAGCACGGCCCGGCCGTCGCGACGATCCTGCGGCCGGACCGCGACATCGGCTCCCAGCCCGGGACCGTCTTCGAGACGGTGCTGACCACCGGCGTACCGCATCTGGCCGAGACGCCGGAGGCGGTGGCCGCCGGTGTCGGCCCGGGCGATCCCAGGGTCGCCGCCGCCCGCGATCTCGGCATCCACTGTCTGCTGACGCTGCCGCTGCGCGCCCGGGGCACGGTCCTCGGGCTGCTGACCGTCAGCCGTGCCGGGAAGCGGGCCGCGTTCGACCGCGACGACCTGGCCCTGGCCATGGAGCTGGCCAACCGCGCCGCGATCGCCCTGGACAACGCGCGGCTGTACGTCCGGGAGCGGGAGGCCGCGCTGATGCTCCAGCGCAGCCTGCTCCCCCGCGCGCTGCCCGCCGTCGCCGGGGTGGAGGTCGGCCACCGCTATCTGCCCGGCGCCACGGGGACCGAGATCGGCGGGGACTGGTTCGACGTCATCCCGCTGGCCGGCGGCCGGGTCGCGTTCGTGGTGGGCGACGCCACCGGGCACGGCCTGCGGGCGGCGGCGATCATGGGCCGCCTGCGCACCGCCGCGCGCACCCTGGCCGGGCTCGAACTCGCCCCCGCCGAGGTGCTGCGCCGGCTCAACGACCTCGGCGCGGACATCGCCCAGCACCCGGACGACCCGCTGCTGGCCACCTGTGTCTACGCCGCCTACGACCCGGCCACCGGGATCTGCGCCCTGGCCACCGCCGGGCACCTGCCACCGGTGCTGGTCGGCCCGGACCCGGTGACCGGCGGCTGGACGGCCACCGCGCTGGAGCTGCCCCCGGCCACGCCGCTGGGCCTGGAGGGCACCTCCTTCGACGAGCGGCGGATCGAGGTCCCCGAGGGCGCCCTGCTCGTGCTCTACACCGACGGGCTGGTCGAGAACCGCGACGAGGACCTGACCGTGGGCATCGACCGGCTGTGCGAGCTGCTGGCGCGCACCACCGGCCCCGGCACTCCGATGGAGGACGTGTGCGACGGCGTCATCGGCGCGCTGCGCCCGCACGCCGCGGAGGGCGCCTCCGACGACATCGCCCTGCTCGCCGCCCGCCTGGGCCGACCGCCCGGACAACGGGTGGCTTCCTGGACCTTCCCGGCCGAGCGCGAGATGGTCCACCGCGCCCGCCGCGCCGTGGCCGAGACCCTGCGCGGGTGGGGCCTGGACGCGCTCACCGAGACGGCCCGGCTGCTGGTCGGCGAGCTCGTCACCAGCGCCGGACGGCACGCTCCCGACCCGGTCAGGGTGCGGATGGCGTACGGCGGCTCGCTGCTGATCGAAGTGACCGACCCGGTCAACGTCTCGCGTGGGCCGACGGCCGCCCCCGACGACGACGGCGGCCGGAGCCTGGCCCTGGTGGCCCGGGAGTCCCGCGGCTGGGGCACGCGGCGCGGCGCGGTGGACAAAACGGTCTGGTTCGAGCTCGACCTCCCCGGCGAGCCGCCCTGAGCGGCCCTCGGGCGGCGAGAGCGGGACACCGCCCAGCGCCGTCACTTCGGTGCCGTCCGCCCCGTCGCGCCTTGCGCGGGAACGCCCCCGGGGGGCGGGCGCCCTCAGCGCACCGGCAGGTGATAAGCGAGGCGGAAGCGGTCGGCCGGGACCACCACGTCGGCGGTCTCCACCGGGACGCCCCCCGCGCGGAACGTGCGGGTGACGACCAGCACCGGATGGCCCGCCAGCCCGCCCAGCACCCGGGCCTCCGCCGCCAGCGCGGGGCGCGCGCTGACGTCCTCCGTCATGTTGTCCACCACGATATCGATGGCCGCCATCCGCTCCACCACCCCGCGCCCGGCCAGCGGACCGTGCTCGGGCAGCATCACGGGCGTGCGCCCGGTCAGCCGCAGCGGCTCCCAGGAGGTGGAGAGCATCGCGGGCTCGCCGACGACGCGGAACACATAGTGCGTGCACATCACCGGCTCCCCCGGCTCGATCCGCAGCCGCTCCGCGACGGCCCCGGCCGCCGTCAGCCGCTCGCTGTGCCCCTCCCACGTCCCCCGCACGCGCTCGTCGGCCTGCTCCTGCCGGAAGGGCGAGCACTCCCCCAGCGTCCGATAGCCGCTGCGGGAGATGGCCCGCTGCACGGGCCGCTCGCGGACATACGTCCCCGAGCCGGATCTGCCCTCGACCAGCCCCTCGGCCATCAGCACCTTGCGCGCCTCCAGGGCCACCGTGTCGGAGACGCCGTACCGGGCGCGGATGGTGGCCTGCGAGGGGAGCCTGGTGTGCGGCGGCAGGCTGCCGTCGGAGATCTGCTGTCGAAGGTCTTCCGCCACTCTCAGATACGCGGGCTGCTCACCGAACGGCACGGGCCCCTCCCTCGGGTGGTCCCCGGTGGCCCGGGGTGCGGCGCGTGTTGACAATCGGCAACAGCTTGACGACAGAGGGTTGCCAATCGCAAGGAACGGCCAGAGTTTCACCCGAAGTGATGACCGTTTTCGGGCTGTCGGGGAAAGCGCGCACTCGGGCCACGGCCTGACACAATGTGCCGCCACAGCGGCCGACAATGCGACGGAAGGACCTCGAACGATCATGAGCGCGTCAGGCGGAACCAAGGCGATCGTGGCGGCGTTGTGCGCCAACCTCGCCATCGCGGTGAGCAAGTTCACGGCGGCGGCGTTCAGCGGCTCGTCGTCCATGCTCGCCGAGGGCGTGCACTCCGTGGCCGACTCCGGGAACCAGGCGCTGCTCCTGCTCGGCGGCAAACGGGCCCAGCGCGCCGCGAACGAGGAGCACCCCTTCGGCTACGGCCGGGAGCGCTACATCTACGCCTTCCTCGTCTCCATCGTGCTCTTCACGGTCGGCGGCGTCTTCGCCCTGTACGAAGGCGTGGAGAAGATCCGCCACCCGCACGAGCTGGAGCACTGGTACTGGCCGGTCGGCGTCCTCATCTTCGCGATCATCGCCGAGGCGTTCTCCTTCCGCACCGCCATCAGGGAGTCGAACGAGCTGCGCGGCGGGCAGTCCTGGCTCCAGTTCGTGCGAACCGCCAAGGCCCCCGAGCTGCCCGTGGTGCTGCTGGAGGACCTCGGCGCGCTCGTCGGCCTGGTGCTGGCCCTGGGCGGCGTCAGCCTCGCGCTGGCCACCGGCGACGGCGTGTGGGACGGCGTCGGGACCCTGTGCATCGGGGTGCTGCTGGTGGTGATCGCCCTGGTGCTGGCGGCCGAGACCAAGTCGCTGCTGCTCGGCGAGGCCGGCAGCAAGGAGTCGGTCGCCCGGATCCGCGAGGCGATCGTCGACGGTGAAGCGGTCACCCGGATCATCCACATGCGGACGCTGCACCTCGGCCCGGAAGAGCTGCTGGTCGCCGCCAAGATCGCGGTCCGGCACGGGGACGACGCGGCCACGATCGCCCAGGCGATCGACGACGCCGAGACCCGGGTCCGCGCGGCGGAGCCCATCGCCCGGGTGATCTACCTGGAGCCCGACATCTACCGCGAGCGGGCGACGACGGCCACCTCCACCGTCTGAAGCGTCTGGGCCTCTCGCGATCGGGCGGCACGTCGATCCGCTCGGGTCCCGGCGTCGATCGGGCGGGGCCTGTGAACCCGCGCCCATGCCCGGAGCACGACAGCCGCGGCACCCGACGGTGAGCTGCCCCGGTAGGGGAAGTCAGGCCGGAGGTCCACGGGAGCGCCGAGCCCGCGCAGGCGCTCGCGCAGATCGTCGGCGTCCTCCCGGCCGCCAGCCGCGAGCAGGTGGAGGCCGGCGTCCTCCTTCATGAACCGCTTCAGCGACAGATCGTCGGAAAGCCTGCCGTTCACGTTCCGCACCTCGATGGTTGAGCGGGTCGGACAGCCACACGCCCGCCATGAACCCGGCCGTCAGGCCGATAGGTCACCGGCGATGGGGGCCCTGGCCGCCCCGCCGGACGACCGAGGCCCGCGATCCGCCGCACTTCCTCGCGGATCGCTCTTCTGGCCCTCCCG
Organism: Streptomyces sp. NBC_01803; assembly: GCF_035917415.1. Classification (NCBI taxonomy): domain Bacteria; kingdom Bacillati; phylum Actinomycetota; class Actinomycetes; order Kitasatosporales; family Streptomycetaceae; genus Streptomyces; species Streptomyces sp. NBC_01803. The sequence goes on along the minus strand of NZ_CP109073.1, from coordinate 4,004,659 downwards.
GTCATCAGCCGGGGGGAGAGCCAAGGATGCCCCGCCGGCCCGGTTCCTGAACCCGGCCTCCCACTAGCCCTCGGGGCCGGCGGGGAACTCATGCGCTCAGGGGATTCTCCCCGAGCGGGCGGGCAGCGGCGGTTGTGCGGGCCAGTGCTGCGACGAGGCGGCGGGGGGCGGCGGTTCGTACCCGGGAAGGGCCTCGGCCAGGCGCTCGATGACACCCGTGTCGACACGCGTCCCATCCGTGGCGACCGCGGCAGCGGCCATGATGACCTCCGTGCGTCGAGCGCGGCGGTGGGCCTGGGCAACCCGCGCGGCACGATGGTTGGCGTGGCCCGGGGTGAGCCCGGCTTCCACCTTGGCGATGGTGCCGGGCGAAGGGAACGCGCGCTGGGCAAGGCCGGCCTGGGTGAGCTGGCGCGGCTTTCGGAAGTCCGCGATGCGTGCCCCGGAGTAGTCGTCGGCAGGACGCGGCATGCCGAAACTGTCCTGTCGGCCATGCCATCCAGCACGGATCCAGCACCGTGACGGCTCCAACACATCAGGTCAGGCCGCCCGTTACCGCACCCGCCGGGTTCGACCAACGCCGTGGCGGACACCTTCACACGCGCCGGGCGCATCGCCCGCCGCAAATGATGGGCGGCACCGATTCCCACCACACCGGCCACTCCGCCCCACGCCCCCCGACCGCCTCCGACCACTGAGCCCTGAGCCCTGGGCCCTGAGCCCGAATCTTCCAGGACCGCGGCCACCCCGGCATGTTCCGCTGCCGTTTCGTTGCGGGCGCCACACGCCAGCCTGCACTACTGTTCTACAGTAGAACTGTATATTCGCTGAGCGAGAGGATTCCCCATGACGTGGTCGGCCCTTTCCGGCGACGCCCGGTCCGGCGCGGACCGCCGGCCGTGACGCGGGCGGACGACCGCGACTTCCTCGCGCGGGCGGCTGCGGCGACCGGCATCCGTGCCCCCGGCCCCGCCGTGGGAGAGGAGTTCGTGCACAGCCTCCTGTCGTTGCACTACGGTCTCCACGGATCGCTCCGCAGGATTCCCACCGAGAAGGACGAGACGTTCCACCTCGGCACCGGTCGGGACGAGTTCCTGATCAAGATCTCTCCGCCGGACGAGGACCGGGCGGCGGTCAACCTCCAGTCGGAGGCGATGGCCTTCGTCGCGCGGTCGGCCCCGCAGCTCCGTGTCCAGCGGCTGGTCACGGGAGTGGCCGACCAGGTGGAGACCGTCATCGAGATCCCTGGCTGCCCACAGCGGCGCGTCCTGCGCGTCATGGAGTACCTGCCGGGCGACCCGCTGAGCAGCCAGTCGCCGACAGCCGGCCAACTGCGCTCGGTCGGCGCCGCTCTCGGCACGCTGGACATCGCGCTCCGCGATTTCCGCCACGGGGCCGAGGACCGTCTGCTCATGTGGGACCTGAAACTGTTCCATCGCATGCGTGCCCTGGCCGACTACGTCGGCGACGAGGCGAACCGGTCACTCGGCGCGGACCTCTTCGCCCGGTTCGACCGCGAGATCGTGCCGCGACTGGCAGCCCTCGAAACCCAGGCCATCCACGGCGACTTCAGTCCGTTCAACGTGCTCGTCGATCCGCGCGCATCACACTACGTGGTGGGTGTCCTCGACTTCGGCGACACCCTCCGGTCGCCCGTCATCTTCGAGGTGAGTGTCGGCATGGCCAATCAGCTCGGAGCGGACGCGGAGGCTCCCTGGGCCCAGGCGATGGACTTCCTGACCGGCTACCGCAGTGTCAGGCCGATCGAGGCGTCGGAACTCCCCCTGCTGGCGACGGCCGTCCCCGCCCGACTCCTGCTGCGTGCGCTGATCACGGAGTGGCGGGCGGCCCGCCACCCGGAACGGCGGGACTACCTGCACTCGCATTCCCAAGGGGACTGGCAGCGCCTGCGACGCGCCCTGTCGGTTCCGGCCGACGAGGTCCGCGCCGCCCTCTGCGCGCTGAGAGTTCCCTGATGCCACTCAAACAGAAAGGTTCTCCCATGGCCGGGTCCCCCGCAATGCAGCCTGCACAACCCATGGTCAACGCGTTCGACGCTTCCCTCCTCCCTTCCCTGCCGGCGCGTGCCCAGCGGCAGATCAGCCGACGCGACCAGCTCCTCGGTCCGGGGTACCGGCTCTTCTACCGGTCCCCCGTCGAGACCGTCCGCGGCGCGGGCACGCTGCTCTTCGACGAGGCGGGGCAGGACTATCTCGACGCCTACAACAATGTGGCCAGTGTCGGGCACTGCCACCCGCGCGTCGTCGACGCCGTACACCAGCAGATGTCGACCCTCAACACGAACACGCGCTACATCCAGGAATCGATCCTCACCTACTCCGAGGATCTGCTCGGCACCCTCCCCGGGGAACTCGGACACGTGATGTACACGTGCACCGGCTCCGAGGCGAACGACCTCGCCACACGGGTCGCGCGCCACTACACGGGCAACCGGGGCGTGATCGTCACGTCGAACGCCTACCACGGTCTGACGGCGGAGGTCGCCTCGTTCTCACCGTCGCTGGGCACCGGCGTGCCGGTGGGTGCCGACGTCAGGACGATCAGGCCGCCCGACAGCCTTCGGCACGGCTCCGGGGCCGGACTTGGCGCGTACCTGCGGGAGCAGGTACGCGCGGCGATCGACGACCTTCGGCGCCACGGGGTCGGCCTCGCGGCGTTCATCGCGGACTCGATCTTCTCCTCCGACGGCGTCTACTCCCACCCGCGGGGATTCCTCCAGCCGATCCTGGAGGAGGTGCGCGCGGCCGGCGGGCTCTACATCGCCGATGAGGTCCAAGCAGGCTTCCACCGGACCGGAGAGGCATGGTGGGGATTCCAGCGCCACGGCATCATTCCGGACATAATGACGACCGGCAAGCCCATGGGCAACGGCATCCCGGTGGCAGCGGCCGTCTTCCGGCCCGAGCTGATCGAGGCGTTCGGCCGCGACATCCGCTACTTCAACACCTTCGGCGGCAACTCGGTCGCCATCGCGGCGGCTCAGGCCGTGCTCGACGTCATCCGGGACGAACGGCTCGGCGATAACGCCCGCGAGGTGGGCGACTATCTGCTCGCCGAGCTCACCCGCGTGACCGCCCCCTACCCCCAGGTCGCGGAGGTCCGGGGCGCCGGCCTGTTCATCGGCGTCGAGCTGGTGTCCGATCCGGCGCGCAACACCCCCGACGGGGCAGCCGCGCTGGGCATCGTCAACGGCCTGCGTGAGCGGCGGGTGCTCATCTCTGCGTCCGGCCCGCGAGGCAGCGTCCTCAAGCTCCGCCCTCCGCTGGTGTTCTCCCGGGCGGACGCCGACCGACTCCTGGAAGCACTGGAGGCGGTCATGAAGCAGGTGCTGCGCTGAAGTCGCCAGGCGGGTGGCCGAACGCTCAGCGTCCGGCCACCCGCCTGGCGACTACCTCACGAACGGCGTCGCGGTTCCGGGTGGTGATCTCAGTGATCACGGTGCGCGCCCGTTCGTGGTCCCGGGAGACGAGAGCGTCGTAGATACGGTCATGCTCCGACTTCAGCTCGTCGGTGTTCTCGTACTCCCGGTGGTCGAACGAAAGCACGAGCAGGAAGTACCGCAACTCGTTCATGAGCTGCGCGTAGTAGCCGTCGATGCGCTCGCTCCCGAGCAGACGGACCACCGCCTGGTGCACAGCGAGGTCCTTTTCCACGATCGTGCGGGGATCGTGGGTCACGAGGGCACGCTTGAACTCCTCCAGCGCGCGGCGAACGGCCTCAAGATCGGTCTCCGGCGTCACCGAGGTCGCCGCGGCCACCTCGAAGTGGAGGCGGGCGCGGTAGACGTCCACGATGTCCGCGTCCGTGGGGTCCCAGATGACCAGGCCGCGGTTGAAGTGGTAACGGACCAGGCCGCCGCTCTGCAGCAGCCGCACGGCCTCCCGGACTGTGTTTCGGGACAGCCCCAGCGAGGACGCCAGCGCACTTTCCCGAAGCCGCTCTCCCGGGTGGAGTTTTCCCTCAAGGATCATCCGCATCAGCCCATCGGCCACCTGCTGGGCCGTGCTGGTACCGATGATCTCGATGTCATCCGCAAGTGACATGCACGAATCGTACTCCGCCCTGTCGAGCAGTTGACCAGTAGGGCAGAAGGCCCGGAACCGTCCCGCCCTGGACATCAGGCCACGTCGGCCTCTCGGCCGGCCAGGGCGAAGACCCGGGGCGCCGGAGAGCCGGCACCGCGCTGCCGCGCAGGTCTCACCATCCGCGATGACCGACGGCAAGTCCGGGCCGCGGGTAGCCGGCGTGCGGACAGGTGGCGGCTCGGTCGCCGGGACAGCCGAGGTGCTCCGGGCAGCGCCGCGCCAGTTCGGCGGCGTCCCCCCTGTGGTCGAACCCGTGCTCCTGGGCCGACAACCGGACCGAGTCCGGCGACGCGGTCCCCTCGGCCCGATGAGGACGCCGTCGTCGTTCGTGTCAGGCGGTGATGAACTCGTCCACCACGGAGGCATGTACGTGCAGCATGCGGGCGAGCAGGCCGTTGCCCCGTGTGAACCGCAAGCCCAGCGTGCCGCCCTCCTCGACGGCATCCTTCGTACCGTCGAAGAACGCGCCGCCCTGGTCGGGTGAGGTGTCCGCCTTGTCATCCGGGTACACCGGATTCACCGTGTTCTCGATCTTGGGCCACCGGGCACGGGCGGCCTCGGTGGACTCGAACTCCAAGCGGAGAACAACGGTGCCCGGCAGGAGTTCGCCCGCACACTCCGAGAGAACCGAGCCGCCCAGGCCGCCGGGCTGCCCGTCGAGTTGGCGGAGCCACTCTCCGAGGTGCTCGACCGCTTCCTTGCCCTTGCCGGGCTGGGGAACGTGGATGAACAGGTCACGACGCAGGGGCATGGTGGGCTGGATTCCCTTCGCTGGGGTGTCACGAGAGTCGCGGAGGGCGCTGGGAAGCCCGGACGACAAGAGCCAGCCCAGCGCGGCCCTTGCGCCAGTCATCCAGCACCGATCCAGCGCGGTGTGGCTGACCAGGGGTGAAAACAGGTGACGATGCGTCAGAAAAAATCCAGCACCGATCCAGCACGGAACGAATGCGGGGTCGACCCGTCTGACCTGCACGTTCGCCAAATCAGCGATTCCGTGCCATGAGGGCCACTAAACGTTGAAGCGGAACTCCACCACGTCGCCGTCGCGCATCACGTAGTCCTTGCCCTCCATCCGCGCCTTGCCGCGGGCGCGGGCCTCGGTGACCGAACCGGCCTCCATCAGGTCCTCGAAGGAGATCACCTCGGCCTTGATGAAGCCCTTCTGGAAGTCGGTGTGGATCACCCCGGCCGCCTCGGGGGCCGTGGCGCCCTTCTTGATCGTCCAGGCGCGGGCCTCCTTCGGACCCGCCGTCAGGTAGGTCTGCAGGCCCAGGGTGTCGAAGCCGACGCGGGCGAGGGTGGCCAGGCCCGGCTCGTTCTGGCCGACGGTCTGGAGCAGCTCCAGCGCCTCGTCCTCGTCCAGCTCGGCGAGGTCGGCCTCCAGCTTGGCGTTGAGGAAGATGGCCTCGGCCGGGGCGACGAGGGCGCGCTGCTCCGCCTTGAACGCCTCGTCCGTCAGCTCGTCCTCGTCCACGTTGAACACATAGAGGAACGGCTTGACGGTCAGCAGGTGCAGCTCGCGCAGCGGCTCGGCCCGCTCGCCGCCCTGGGCGATGCCGGCGGAGAACAGCGTGCGGCCCTCCTCCAGGATGGCCTTGGCCTCCTCGACGGCCATGACCACCGGCTGCCTGTCCTTCTTGATCCGGGCCTCCTTCTGGAGCCGGGGCAGCACCTTCTCGATGGTCTGCAGGTCGGCGAGCATCAGCTCGGTGTCGATGGTCTCGATGTCGCTCTTGGGCGAGACCTTGCCGTCCACGTGCACGACGTTCTCGTCCTGGAAGGCCCGGATGACCTGGCAGATGGCGTCCGACTCGCGGATGTTGGCCAGGAACTTGTTCCCCAGGCCCTCGCCCTCGCTCGCGCCCCGCACGATGCCCGCGATGTCCACGAAGTCGACCGTGGCCGGGAGGATCCGCTGCGAGGAGAAGACCCCGGCCAGCCGCGCCAGGCGCGCGTCGGGGACGCCGACGACACCGATGTTGGGCTCGATGGTGGCGAACGGATAGTTGGCCGCCAGCACGTCGTTCTTGGTCAGGGCGTTGAACAAAGTCGACTTGCCGACATTCGGCAGGCCGACGATTCCGATCGTGAGCGACACGTGAGACTTCCCTGAGCGTGGAAACGGGACAAGGCCGGTGCACCAGTCTACGGGCGCCGCCACCCGCCCCCGCCGGTCCGGACGGACAGTCATACAGCCCGCAAGCGTGTCCATCACCCTTTCCGCCACCGGGCGCCGCTTACCTTGGTGACGTGGAACACACTACGCACACGACTCATCACACACGGCGTCCGCCCGCCGTGGTGCGGACGAGGGTGCCCCGGCCGTCTCCCGGCGGGGCGGCGGCGCGGCGGCACCCGGGCCGCCGCCCGGGGACCGGGCCTGGGGCCCGGGGCCGGAGCGGGCCGCCCCGCCCGCGACTGACCGGCCTCGGCTGCGGTGTGCTGGCCACGGTGAGCATGGTGGCCGCCGCCTGGTGCTGCGACCTGCTCGGCGGGGTGCCCGCGCTCTACGGGGCACTCTCGGTCCTGACCTCGGTCGGCGCGGCGCTGTGGGTCCGGCACGCCGACCTCGTCTGCGCCCCGATCGTGGCGCCGATCGCGTTCGCCGCCGGCCTGGTCACCACGGCCGGGCCGATGGGCGTCATGACCGAACTGGCCCTGCGCGCCCCCGCCCTGTTCGCCGGGACCCTGGCGGCGGTCGTGATCGTGCTGCTGCGCAAGGGCCTCGCCCTGCTGCGCGTCCTGCTCCGCCGGCGCCGCGCCCGCCGACGGGCGCGGCCGGGGACGGCCGGCTAGCCGCGCGCCTTCGCGGCGGCCTCGGCCCGCAGGTCCCGGCGCAGCTCCTTGGGCAGCGAGAACTGGATGTGCTCCCGCATCGGCTGGACGACCTCCACCTCGCCGAAGCCGCGCTCGGCCAGCCACGCCAGCACGCCGTCCACCAGCACCTCGGGGACCGAGGCGCCCGAGGAGAGCCCGACGGCGCTCACGCCGTCCAGCCACTTCTCCTCGATCTCGTCCGCGTTGTCCACCAGATACGCCGCGCCCGCGCCGGCCCCGAGGGCGACCTCCACCATCCGGGCGGAGTTCGACGAGTTCTTCGAGCCGACCACGAGCACCAGGTCCGCGTCGGCGGCGACCTGCTTGATCGCGGTCTGCCGGTTCTGCGTGGCGTAGCAGATGTCGTCGCTGGGCGGGCTGATCAGCAGCGGGAAACGCCGCTTGAGGCCCTCGACGGTCTCCATGGTCTCGTCCACCGAGAGGGTCGTCTGGGAGAGCCAGACCACCTTCTCCGGGTCGCGGACCTCGACGTTCGCCACGTCGTCCGGGCCGTCGACCAAGGTGATGTGGTCCGGGGCCTCGCCGCTGGTGCCGATGACCTCCTCGTGGCCCTCGTGGCCGATGAGCAGGATGTCGTAGTCGGCCTCGGCGAAGCGGACGGCCTCCTTGTGCACCTTGGTGACCAGCGGGCAGGTGGCGTCGATGGTGGCCAGCCGGCCGCGCTCGGCCTCGCGGTGGACCTCGGGGGAGACGCCGTGCGCGGAGAAGATGACGATCTCGCCCTCGGGCACCTCGGCCGTCTCGTCGACGAAGATCGCGCCCTTCTTCTCCAGCGAGCCCACCACGTACTTGTTGTGCACGATCTCGTGGCGCACGTAGATCGGCGGGCCGTACTGCTCCAGGGCCTGTTCGACGGCGACGACGGCGCGGTCGACGCCCGCGCAGTAGCCGCGAGGGGCGGCGAGCAGGACGCGGCGGCGCTCGGAGTCTTCAGCCATGCGCCCCATGGTACGGGGGCGGCCGGGGGCGCCCCCACCGCGCGGGCGTTGTCAGTGCCCGGGGATAGCGTTGCGGCATGGCTGTGCAGACGTCGTCGGAGGCGCCGATCCCGGTCGGCGAGGTGTCCCGGCTCATCGGGGGATGGATCGACCGGCTCGGCGCGGTGTGGGTGGAGGGCCAGATCACCCAGCTCTCGCGCCGCCCGGGGCTCGGGGTGGTGTTCCTGACCCTGCGCGACCCCTCGCACGACATCTCGGTGCGGGTGACGTGCTATCGCGGGGTCTTCGACAAGGTGGCCGACGTGATAGCGGAGGGCGCCCGGGTCGTGGTCCTCGCCAAGCCGGAGTGGTACGCGCCGCGCGGCGAGCTGTCGCTGCGGGCGACGGAGATCCGCGCGGTGGGGATGGGCGAGCTGCTGCTGCGGCTGGAGCGGCTGAAGCGCGCGCTGGCGGCGGAGGGGCTGTTCGCCGCGGGGCGCAAGCGGCGGCTGCCGTTCCTGCCCGGCTGTGTGGGCCTGGTGACGGGCCGGGCCTCGGCGGCCGAGCGGGACGTGCTGGAGAACGCCCGGCTGCGCTGGCCCGCGGTCCGCTTCGCGGTGCGGAACGTGGCGGTCCAGGGGGTGCACGCCGTCCCGCAGGTGATCGAGGCGGTCCGGGAGCTGGACGCGGATCCCGAAGTGGACGTGATCGTGGTGGCCAGGGGCGGCGGCAGCGTGGAGGATCTGTTGCCGTTCTCCGACGAGCGGCTGGTGCGCGCGGTCGCGGACTGCGGCACGCCGGTGGTCTCGGCCATCGGGCACGAGCCGGACGCGCCGCTGCTCGACCTGGTCGCCGACCTGCGCGCCTCGACGCCGACGGACGCGGCCAAGCGCGTCGTGCCGGACGTGGGCGAGGAGCTGGCCCGGGTGCGGCAGCTGCGGGACCGGGCGCGCTGGGTGCTGGAGTCCCGGCTCGACCGTGAGGAGCGGGGGCTGGCGGCGGCCCGGAGCCGGCCGGTGCTGGCCGATCCGCACCGGATGATGGATGGACGCGCGGAGGAGATCGCGGCGCTGCTCGGGCGCTCCCGGCGCACGCTGGGGCATCTGCTGGACCGTGCGGGCGCGGACCTGGAGCACACCCGGGCGCGGGTGATCGCGCTGTCCCCGGCGGCGACGCTGCGGCGCGGGTACGCGGTGCTGCAGCGGGCGGACGGCTCGGCGGTGCGCGCGGCCGACGAGGTGACGGAGGGTGAGCCGCTGCGGGCCCGGGTCGCGGACGGTGCGTTCGGAGTGACGGTCGGCGAGCGGCCCGGGGGGCGGGCATAGGGTGGCGGCCATGACGGAAGCGGACGCGGGCACCGCGCTCAGCTATGAGCAGGCCAGGGACGAGCTGATCGACGTGGTGCGGAGGCTGGAGGCCGGCGGGGCGACGCTGGAGGAGTCGCTGGCGCTGTGGGAGCGCGGGGAGGAGCTGGCACGGATCTGCGGTCAGTGGCTGGACGGCGCCCGGGCCCGGCTGGACGCGGCGCTGACGGCGGGCGAATCGGCCGCGCCCGCGGCGGACGGAGCGGGTGCGGCGGGTGCAGCGGACGCGGCGGAGGAAGAAGCGGAGCTGGGGCGGGAATAGCCCCGGGGGCGGAGAAGTTGGGACGGCCCGGAGGTTGATTTTTCAACCGCCAGCGTTCCGCTCCCTCGCGCTCCGCCTTGTCGAGCGCTCCGTCTCCTCAAGGAAGGCAGCAGCACCATGCCGCTCGCACTCGACGCCGCCGCCCAGGACCTTCTCTTCCACCAGGCCCACACGGCCCGGGCGTTCACCGACGAGCCCGTCACGGACGAGCAGGTGCGCGCGATCTACGACCTGATCAAGCTCGCGCCCACCGCGCACAACTCGTCGCCGCTGCGCGTGACCCTGCTCCGCAGCGCCGAGGCGAAGGCGCGGCTGCTCCCCCTTCTCTCCGAGGGGAACCGGGCGCAGACCGCCGCCGCCCCGCTGACCGCGATCCTCTCGCTCGACCTGCGCTTCCACGAGAAGCTGCCGAAGCTCTTCCCCGTGGTCCCGGACCTGAAGGACCTGGCCTACGCCGACCCCGAGGGGCGGGAGCGGGCCGGGCTGCTGAGCACCGGACTTCAGATCGGGTACTTCGTGCTGGGCGTCCGCGCCGCCGGACTCGCCGCGGGCCCGATGTCCGGGTTCGACGCCGGGGCCGTCGACAAGGAGTTCTTCGGGGACGGCCGGCAGAGGGCGCTCGTCGTGGTGAACATCGGCAGGCCCGGCGACACCGCGTACAACCCGCGCCTGCCGCGCCTGGACTTCGACGAGGCCGTCAGCGTCCTGTGAGCCGGGCCGGTGGGCGCGGCGCGGGCGGACGACGAAGGGTCAGGGGCGGTCGGCCCTGACCTCCAGCGCGCCGGCCAGGTGCGCGAGCCGGTCCCAGGGCGCCGTGCCCATGACCACGGTCGTCACGTCCGGCTCCGTCAGCACCAAGGCGTCGTACTTGGAGCCCTCGTAGCGCGCCCAGTCGCGGCCGTCCACGCGCTCGGTGGCGCCGGTGTCCTCCGCGCCGCGCGTCACCTCGGTGATGAACCGTGCGGGGTCGCCGTCGGCCTGGGTGAGCGCGGCGTACTCGTCGCCGGGGTCCAGGAAGCCGAGCCGCCAAGTCGCGCCGAACGCGCCCCGCGGGTCGTACCGGACGGAGGTGGCCCGCCAGCGGTCGGACAGACCCTCCGGGGACAGCAGGTCGTAGGGCGCGGCGCGGGCCGCCGTGACCGACGCCACGTCGTACTCCATGGTCTGGACCGTGTCGTCCGGCTCCTCGTCGGGGTTGAGGACGAACAGGGCGAGCACGGCGGCGCAGAGCGCGGCCATGGACAGCACCATGTTCCGCACGGACTCCAGGCGCCGCCGCCGGTCCGGCCGCGCGCTCGCCGCGTCGTCCGGCGCGTCGGTCGCCGTCTCGGTCGTATCGGTCGCCACGTCGTTCGCCACCTCCCCATGGTCGCGCATCCCGGCCCGGGATCCGCACCCGCCCCCGGCCTCCCGCCCCCGGCCTCCCGCTCCCGACGGTCCCCCGCCTCCAACGTCCGCTCAAAAGTAGGCCGATCGGCTCATGTGTACGAGAGGCGGATAAAGTCGAAGGCAACCCTCAGCGCGACTCGGCGCAGAAAGGTCGTCTCCGATGACTGATCACCACCTTCCGCCCCCGCTGGATGTCGCCCCCGAAGCACCCGACCGCAACCTGGCCCTCGAACTGGTCCGCGTGACCGAGGCCGGCGCTCTCGCCTCCGGCCGCTGGGTCGGCCGCGGCGACAAGAACGGAGCGGACGGCGCGGCCGTGCGCGCCATGCGCACCCTCATCTCCACCGTCTCGATGAACGGCGTCGTCGTCATCGGCGAAGGCGAGAAGGACGACGCGCCCATGCTCTACAACGGCGAGCGCGTCGGCGACGGTTCGGGCCCCGAGTGCGACGTGGCCGTCGACCCGGTGGACGGGACCACGCTCACCGCCAAGGGCATGGGCAACGCGGTCTCCGTGCTGGCCGTGGCCGAGCGCGGCTCGATGTTCGACCCCAGCGCCGTCTTCTACATGGACAAGCTCGCCACCGGCCCGGAGGCCGCGGACTACGTGGACATCGACGCGCCGCCGGCCGTCAACATCCGGCGGGTGGCCAAGGCCAAGGGCGGCTCACCGGCGGACGTGACCGTCTGCATCCTGGACCGCCCGCGCCACGCCAACCTGGTCAAGGAGGTCAGGGAGAGCGGCGCGCGCATCAAGTTCATCTCGGACGGCGACGTGGCGGGCGCGATCATGAGCGCGCGCGACGGCACCGGCGTCGACCTGCTCCTGGGCATCGGCGGCACGCCCGAGGGCATCATCGCGGCCTGCGCGATCAAGTGCCTCGGCGGCACGATCCAGGGGAAGCTGTGGCCCAAGGACGACGCCGAACGGCAGGCCGCCCTGGACGCGGGCCACGACCTGGACCGGGTGCTGCACACCGATGACCTGGTCCGCGGCGAGAACGTGTTCTTCGTCGCCACCGGCATCACCGACGGCGAGCTGCTGCGGGGCGTGCGTTACCGCGCGGAGACGGCCACCACCCAGTCCCTGGTGGTCCGGTCCCGCTCCGGCACCCTCCGTCAGATCGACTCCACGCACCGTCTCACCAAGCTCCGCGCCTACAGCGCGATCGACTTCGACCGCGGCCGCTAGGCGGCACCATCGGGGCTCGGCGGAACCCCGGCCCCCAGCCCGTCGCGGCCGGCTGGGGGGCGGGGTCGGGGCCGCCGGGCCCACGGGTCTCACGCGATACGGCCCATGTCCGCCGGCCGGCCGCCGGAAGCCGCCTCCCGGCGGCGCCTGCGGCTGAGGACCACCCGGCGCTCGGCGGCCGTCAGGCCGCCCCACACGCCGTACGGCTCCGGCTGGAGCAGCGCGTGTTCTCGGCACTCCAGCAGCACGGGACACCTGGCACACACGGACTTGGCCGCCTGCTCACGGGACAGCCTGGCCGCCGTGGGCTCCTGGGACGGGGCGAAGAACAACCCCGCCTCATCCCGCCGGCAGGCGGCCTCCGAGTGCCAGGGTCCACCCAGATCTCTCGAACTGCGCTTGGCTGGTACGGGTGATGACCACTGGGACTCTTGTGGCGGTGACGATTGCAGCACGGTCAACTCCTGACGACGGCTACCGGGGGTCGCTCTTCGCTGATGGACCCTCACCCGACAAAGGCGATGCCGCAGATCACCCTTCCCGCCATGCGGCCATACGAGTGACGGTCCCCCGAGCCCTACCCGCTGTGCGCACGCTTATGCACGGAGCGACAACGTGGCCCGCCGGATCAGCCGTTCCGGTCACCCGTCCCGCAGGTCACGCACCCGTTTCCCGGGCACCGGCTTCGCCTCGACGCCGCCCCAGATCGCCACGCCGCGCACCAGCACGACCGGCGCGCCCGGGTCGCCGGACTCCGACTCCCGCACCTCGAAACCGCCCATGACGCCACTGCCGCCGCTGCGCAGGCTCACGTTCTCCGGCACCTTGATCTCCACGCCGCCGCAGATCGCGGTGACGTTGATCACCACGTACTGCTGCTCGAAGATCGCCTCGGTCAGGTCCAGTTCCACGCCGCCGAAGACCGCCACCACGTTGATCTTCGCGCCCACCCGCCAGCGGCCCTGCCGGCTGGCGCCGCTGAGGACGGCCACCACGCTCTTGGCGTTGGCGACCCTCAGCCCGTGTCCACCGCGCCCCGCGGCGGGGCCGCGCACGGGCGCGGCGACGGGGGCCGCCGGGCTCTGCCCGGCCGGGAGATCGCGGATCAGCGGCTCCAGCTCGCCGAACGTCTTCGCCCGGTACGCCGCCTCGACCCGCTCGGCGTGCTCGTCGGGGTCAAGGCGGCCCTCGGCCAGCGCCTCGCGCAGGATGTCGGCGATCCGGTCACGGTCCGCGTCGGAAGCCCGGACGACCGGCTGCTTGTCCAGCGGCACGGCGGGCGGATTCTCAGCGCTCACACGCTCAGCCTACAGACACGCGATACATCGCGACTAGGAGGTGGGCAGGGCCATCTCGAACCACACCAGCTTGCCGGTGCTCAGCCGCGTCGCGCCCCACTCGCGGGCCAGCCGCTGCACCAGATACAGGCCGCGCCCGCCCTCGTCGGCCGGTCCGGCCTGCCGCAGGCGCGGCAACTGCGGTACGTCGTCGCCCACTTCGCAGCGCAGCGCGTCGGTGCGCAACAGCCGCACGGACACGGGCCGTTCCGCGTACCGCACGGCGTTGGTGACGACCTCGCTGACGAGCAGCTCGACCGAGTCCCCCAGCTCCTGCAACTCCCAGCGGGTCAGGCTCTCCCGGACCAGTCGGCGCGCCTCGCGCACCGACTCGGCGCGCGGGTCGAGGCGGCAGTACGCCACGTTGTCCGGGGCGATGCCCTCGAACCGGGCGGCCAGCAGGGCGATGTCGTCGTCCCGGTCGCCGGGGCCGACGATGTCCAGCACCTCGTCGCACAGCGGCTCCAGCGGGGCCGCCGTGTCCGGGCGCGTCAGCCGCGAGACCTCGGACAGCTTCTCGCGCAGATGCCCCACCCCGGTCCACACGTCCCGGGTGCGCGACTCCACCAGCCCGTCCGTGTACAGCACCAGGGTGGCGCCGGCCGGGGCGGCGATCTCCACGGTCTCGAAATCGACGCCGCCCACGCCGATCGGCGCGTTGGGCGGCAGATCCACCAGCTCCGTCGAACCGTCGGTGTGCAGCAGCACGGGCGGCGGGTGACCCGCGTTGGCCGCCGTGATGCGGTGCTCGACCGGGTCGTACACCGCGTACAGGCAGGTCGCCATCCGGTCGGTGCCCAGCCGCTGCGCCTGCTCGTCCAAGTGGTGCAGCACCTCCTGCGGCGGCAGATCGAGCCCGGCCAGCGTCTGCACGGTCGTCCGCAGCTGCCCCATGATCGCGGCCGAGGTCGTCGAGTGGCCCATCACGTCGCCGACGACCAGCGCGACCCGGCTGCCCGGCAGCGGGATCGCGTCGTACCAGTCGCCACCGACCCGCGCCGACTGCGCCGCCGGAAGATAACGGCTGGCCAGCCGCACGCCGGTGACCTGCGGCAGGTCGTCCGGGAGCATCGTGCGCTGCAGCTCGTCCGCGATCGACGCCTCCCGCCCGTACAGCATCGCCTTGTCGACGCCGAGCGCCGAGTGCGTGGCCAGCTGCTGGGCGACCTGGAGGTCCTCGTGCTCGAACGGCTCGCGGTGCGGCTCGCGCAGGAAGACGGTCGCGCCGATCACCCGGCGGCGCCCGCGCAGCGGGGCGACGATCGCGCGGTGGTCCTCCGGCGGGTACACCGCCCCGGTCAGCTCGCGCAGCGCGGCTCGTGGCACCTGCGATTCGGTGAAGACCGGCCGCACGCCGCGCATCACCTCGGCCAGCGGGCCGTTGCCGCGCACCTCAAGCCGGGGCGTGGCCTCGGCGAGCAGCGCCTGCAGCGGGCCCGTGCCCTCGGCGCGCAGGTCGCCCAGCGTGCCGAGGGTCAGCGCCTCGGGGATCCGGTCGGTGCGGCGCAGCCTGAGCACCCACGGCGTGACCGGCTGCTCGTCGCCGACCGGCAGCGGATCCCGCAGGTAGACGAGGATCGCGTCCGAGAAGGTCGGCACGGCGGCCCGGCACAGCCCGAGCACGATCTCGTCCAGGTCGATGCCCCGCGCGATCCGGCGTGTGGCCGCCCCCACGAACCGCAGCCGGTCGGTCTCGGGCATCCCGCCGTTGAGTCCCTCGCCGCCCGTCGGGCGGACGGGTGGGTGCTCCACGGGGTCGGGCTCGGAGCGCGCGTGCGGCAGCGCCGAGCTCTCGGCGAACGAGGGTACGTCCGCCGTGCGAGCCACGGGCTGCGAGGAGGTCGGGTCCGTCACGGGGGGCTGTCCATCCAGGCGGGGAACTAGCGTGCGGGGTGAGGGCGTTGTCCAGAAGCGGTGGTGCCGGAAGCGGTCGTGGGGGTCGATCCTACGTTTGGTGCCAGGGGGCGTATCAAGAGGCTCTTGGGTGATGCGGCATGCGGTGTGCTTCCGGTACGGACGCCAGGACGGTGGCGGGCCGGTCCCAGTCGGCCGGCAGCTGCGGGGTGCGCCAGCGCGGGTCGGGCCGCCAGGACGCCCAGTTCTCGGAGAACGGCCTGCCCCACGCGCGGATCAGCCGGGTCGCCTCCCGGCCGGCTTCGCGGATCCGCTCCGCCTGCCCGGGGTCCAGCAGCCCGGCCTGCTGCGCCTGGGCGAATTCGTCCTCGTCCCGCCACTCCCAGCTCCGGTCGGGATAGACCGCGATATCGAGGAAGTGATCCTCGGAATCGACCCCGCCCGGCCACCGGCTCCGGGGCTCTTCAAGATTGACGTACCAGTTCTTGAAGCGCCAGCCCCGGTCCCAGAAAAGCCACACGGACCACGGGCGGCCCGGGGACGCCAGCTTGAGCACCCCGGCGCCGAACCAGCGGGAGCGGACGGTGGTGCGTGGCTTGGTGTAGCGGGTGGCCAGCGGCTCCTGGTGGATGGAGGTGCCGTCGGCCAGCTCCGGCTTGATGCACTCGGTGCCCGGCGCCATCCAGACGGCCAGCAGGTCGGGGGTGTCCTGCACAACGGTGACGGGCCGGCAGATATGGAAGTCGCTGGAGCCTTGTGAGCCATTGGCCCGGTAACGCCACAGAATGTGATCGCCGGGCCGCCACGGATGCGCACCGCCGGTCGCGTCTTTTCCCGTTGTCATCTACACATGGTATTCGGGCCGACGCGGACAGCGGGCGCATCCGGGTGTGACGTGCGCGGGACGCTCAGGGGCGGGTCATCCGCAGCACGTCCAGGGCCTCGTCGAGCTGCTCGATCGTCAACTCGCCGCGTTCCACGTACCCGCCGTCGAGGACCGTCTCGCGGATGGTCTTGCGCTCGGCCAGCGCGCGCTTGGCGATCTTGGCGGCCTCCTCGTAACCGATGTATCGGTTGAGGGGGGTGACGACGGACGGGGACGACTCAGCGTACTCGCGGGCCCGTTCGACGTTGGCGGTGATGCCGTCCACGGTGCGGTCGGCGAGCAGGCGGGAGGCGTTGGCCAGCAGCCTGATGGACTCCAGCAGGTTCTTCGCGATGACCGGGAGCATCACGTTCAGCTCGAAGTTGCCCGAGGCGCCGGCCGTGGCCACGGTGGCGTCGTTCCCGGTGACCTGGGCGGCGACCATCAGGACCGCCTCCGGGATCACCGGGTTGACCTTGCCCGGCATGATCGAGGAGCCGGGCTGGAGGTCGGGCAGGGCGATCTCGGCGAGGCCGGTGCGCGGGCCGGAGGACATCCACCGCAGGTCGTTGCAGATCTTGGTGAGCGAGACGGCGACCGTGCGGAGCTGGCCGGACGTCTCGACCAAACCGTCGCGGGCGCCCTGCGCCTCGAAGTGGTCGCGGGCCTCGGTCAGCGGCAGACCGGTGGTGCGGGCGACCTCGGCGATGACGGCGGCGGAGAAGCCTGGCGGGGTGTTGATCCCGGTGCCTACGGCGGTGCCGCCGAGCGGGAGCTCGGCCAGGCGCGGCAGCGAGGCGGTCAGCCGCTCGACACCGTAACGGATCTGCGCGGCATAGCCGTTGAACTCCTGGCCCAGGGTGACCGGGGTGGCGTCCATCAGGTGGGTGCGGCCGGACTTCACGACCTCGGCGAACTCGGCGCCCTTGCGCTCCAGGGACTCCGCCAGGTGCGCGAGAGCCGGGATGAGCTCGCCGGTGACGGCACCGGTGGCCGCGATGTGGATGGAGGAGGGGAAGACGTCGTTGGAGGACTGGCTGGCGTTGACGTGGTCGTTGGGGTGGACCGGGCGGCCCAGGCGCTCGGTGGCCAGGGTCGCCAGCACCTCGTTGGTGTTCATGTTCGAGGAGGTGCCGGAGCCCGTCTGGAAGACGTCGATCGGGAAGTGCTCGTCCCAGCGTCCCTCGGCGACCTCCTCGGCCGCCTGGACGATGGCCTCGGCCATGTCCTTCTCGATCACGCCGAGCTGCGCGTTGACGGTGGCCGCCGCCGCCTTGATCCGGGCGAGGGCGGCGATGTGGGCCCGCTCCAGACGCTGGCCCGAGATCGGGAAGTTCTCCACGGCCCGCTGGGTCTGCGCCCGCCACCTGGCGTCCGCCGGCACCCGCACCTCGCCCATCGAGTCATGCTCGACGCGGTATTCGTTCGTACCACTCATGGGGACGAATCTACCGCCGGGTCCACCCGGCCGGTCACCCGGCCGACCCCTTTCCGGCCCGGCCGGAGAAGACGGGCCAGGCGGCCGGAACACGGCGCTCGCGGGGCCGGGACGGGCCCCCGGCCCGCGGGGCCGGACCGCCATCCGACCGGGGGTGGCGTGGGGTGAGGCACCGGAACGTCGCACCCACCCGGATCACTCGGTGCGGAGGCCGTCCGGACACATCAGGTGCCAGCGGACCGGCAGGCTGACCACCGTCACCAGCGCGATCATCCCGGCCCGCCGCCGCCATCGGCGGGAACACGAACCAGCCGGTGACCGGCGGGCCGACCAGGGCCATCGGCAGCGTGCCGAGCCCCGTTCCGACGAAGGCCGCCAGGGTCAGCCCGAGGACCACGGGCACGGCGGTCCGCCAGAGCGCCGGAGCACCGAGGCCCTAGGGGGCCCGCGCCTGGTGCCGACCTCGACCAGGGTCGCCAGCGGGCCGCGGCGCTCACGGAGTTGCTCCACCATGGAGGCGAGCATGCTCGCCGCGATGACCGACATCACACCGGTCCCCCTACCCGCGGCCCTCGCCGGACGTCCGCCATGTCGTCGCGTCACCCCGGCAGCACGGAAAGGACCCAAGGTCGCAACGCCCCTTAACTCCTCCGCGTCTGATCCCCTAGCGTGATGGCCAGGCGGTCGGGGCCGACGGGGCGGAGACGAAGTGAATGAACAGACGGGATCGGGCACGGAATCCGAGCGCGCGCCCGGACCCGGCGTCGTCAGCCCGGACACCGCCCGGCGGCCGTGGGAGGACGGGCCGCAGGAGCCGCCCCCGCCGGAGGAGATCGGGCCGAACGAGCCGGCCGGGCCCGCCACCGCCGACGGGCCCACCACCACCGACGGGCCCGCCGATGGCGAACCCGTCGGCGCGGCCCTGCGCTCGGCCGCCCGCCGGGTCCGTGGCGTGGCCGTCGTGGTGGCCCGCAAGCCCTACTGGGAGCGGCCCGGCTCCACCTGGGTCGTCCGCCGCTGGCCCGACCTGACCGCCTGCCTGGCCGGTACCTTCTTCTTCTGGCTGTCCCTGACGCCGTCCCTGGTCCCCCGCCCCTGGTACTACCAGGGGGCCATCGGCGGCATCACCGCCACCATCGGATACGGCCTCGGTGCCCTGGTGAGCTGGCTGTTCCGGCTGCTGTCACCCTGGCGACCGAGCGAGGCGGTCCGGGCGCGCTGCTGGCTGGCCTACCTCCTGCTGCTCCCCTGCGCCGTGGCGTTCCTGCTCGGCCGGAGCGCCGACATGCAGCGCGAGCTCCGCCGCCTCCAGGGGATGCCGCCCACGCTCACCTGGCACTCGCTGATGATCGCGCTCATCTCGCTCGCCGTGCTGGCGCTGCTGCTGGTGGTGGCCCGGTCCATCCGGCTGGGCACGCGCCTGCTCACCCGGCTGCTGAACCGTTTCGTGCCCTGGCCGGTCGCGGTCGCCCTCGGGCTGGCGCTCAGCACGGCCATCGTGGTCGTCGGGACCCGCGACGTGGTCTGGGACCGCGGCATTCTGGAGGTCGCCGACCGCATCGCCGCCGCCAAGGACCGCAGCACCGACCCCGGCGTGATGCGGCCCTATTCCCCGATGCTCTCCGGCAGCCCCGACTCGCTCGTCTCCTGGGACGACCTGGGCAACAAGGGCCGGACGTTCACCGGCACCGCCATCTCCGCCCAGGAGATCGCCGAGTTCACCGGCGAGGAGGCGCTCGACCCGATCCGCGCCTACGTCGGCCGCGCCGCGTACGACGACTACGCTGACGCCGCCGAGCTCGCCGTGCGGGAGCTGGAACGCACTGGCGCCTTCGACCGCGAGGTGCTGGCCGTCACCGGCACCACGGGCACCGGCTGGGTCAACCCGACGACGGTGGAGGCGCTGGAGTACATGCACGGCGGCGACACGGCGGTCGTCACCATGCAGTACTCCTACCTGCCGAGCTGGGCGTCGTTCATGGTGGACAGGAACGAGGCCGGCATCGCCACCGAGGCCCTGTTCGACGCGGTGCACGCGCGCTGGGAGCAGGAGCCGGAGAACGACCGGCCCAAGCTCCTGGTCTTCGGCGAGAGTCTGGCCGTCTCCGCGATCGAGTCCGCGTTCGACGGTCTGGACGACATGATCGCCAGGACGGATGGCGCGCTGATGATCGGACCGCCCGACTTCAGCCCGATCCACTCGGAGCTGACCGAGCACCGCGATCCGGGCAGCCCGGTGTGGCGCCCGGCCTACGACCAGGGCCGACACGTGCGGTTCGCCCAGTACCCGGAAGAGGACCTGGCGCGGCCGGCCGGAGAGGTCTGGGAGGAGCCCCGGATCGTCTATCTGCAGAACGCCTCGGACCCGGTCGTGTGGTGGTCGCCCAGCCTCCTCTTCCAGCGCCCGGAGTGGCTGAACGGGCCGCTGGGCCCGGACGTCACGTCGTCGATCGACTGGTTCCCCTTCGTCACCTTCTGGCAGACGACGGTGGACATGGCGGTGTCGTACGGAGCCCAGGCCCCGCACGGCCACCGCTACGGCTCCAACCCGGTGGACGCCTGGGCCGCGATCGCACCGCCCACCGACTGGACGGAGACCGACACCGACCGGCTCGGCTGGCTGCTGGAGGTCCGCCACCCGCCGAAGCACGGCTGGGCGGGCTGACGGCCCGACCCCCGCGCTACGCCTGGCCCTCGCCGCCTTCGCCTTCCCCGGCCCCCGCCGTCCCGGCGTCGCTTCCGGCACCGGCACCGTTCCCGGTCCCAGCCCCGGTCCCAGCCCCGGCCACGGCCACCGGCGGCGGGGTCGGGGCCAGCTCGGCGACCGTCGCGCCGCTCACCACCGTGCCGTGCCGCCGGTCGGCCTCCTCCTGGTACGCCCGCAGATAGCCGACGACCGTGTTCGTCACGGCGATCAGCGGCACGGCCATGATCGCGCCCGGGATGCCGGCCAGCATCGAGCCGGCCGCCACACCGAGCACCACGGCCAGCGGGTGCACCCGGACCATCCGGCCCAGGATGAACGGCTGGAGGATGTGGCCCTCGATCTGCTGGACCAGCAGCACCACGCCCAGCACCAGCGCCGCGTCCACCACGCCGTTGGTGACCACCGCGACCAGAACCGCCAGCGCGCCCGAGGCGATGGCGCCGACCAGCGGCACGAACGACGAGACGAAGACGATCACGGCCAGCGGCACGGCCATCGGCACGTCCATCACGAACAGCCCGATGCCGATGCCGACCGCGTCGATCAACGCCACTATCACCGTGCCCCGGACATACCCGGTGAGGGCGATCCAGGCGCGCGGCCCGGCCCCCGCGACGCCCTCGCGCGCCGCGCGCGGCACCAGCCGCAGGAACCAGTGCCACACCCCCTGGCCGTCATAGAGGAGGAAGAGGACGACGAAGAGGGTGATGCCCGCGCCGGACAGGAACTCGACCGCGTAGTTGACGCCTTCGAGCCCGGCCGAGGTCAGCGTGTCGCTGTTGTCGCTGATCCACTCATTGATGTTGTCGACCCACTCGTTGAGGTTCTCCTCGGTGATGTCGAACGGCAGCGCCAGGATCCAGTCCCGCAACTCCTCGACGCCGTCCTGCACCTGGTCCACGAGCTGGTCGGAGTTCTCTATCACCTGCCAGATCACGAACCAGCCGATCAGACCCATGACGGCGAAACCGCCGAACGCGGTGACCACCGTCGCCGCGCCGCGGCTGAAGCCCGCGCGCTTGAGCCAGCCCACGACCGGCTGGAGCAGCGCCGTGATCAGCAGACCCGCGGTGAAGGAGATGACGAGCAGGCTGATCGAGCTGACCACCTGAATCAGCACCCAGACCACACCGGCCAGCACCAGCGTCCGCCAGCCCGCCTCGGCCGCCACCCGGACACCCCACGGGATCACCTCGGCCGGCTGGGGCCGGCTCGGGGACGGTTCAGGGAGGCCACCGCCCGGCCGCCGTCCGCCCCCCGCGGCTCCGGCCCCGCCGCCCGCCACCGGCGGCGGCGACCCGTCGGCGACCACCGCCTGGCGGATCCTGGCCTCCAGCGGACGCTCGGCCGGATCCGGCCCGCGTCTCGTCCGCACCGCGACCGCCGCCTCGGCCTCGCCGCGTTCCCCGGCCTCCACCTCCAGCCGCTCCTGCTCACGCTCGGCAGCGGCCTTGGCGCCCAGCACCCGTCTCCCGACACGCGAGAGACCGGCCCTGGCCCGGCTCAGTCGTGACATCCCGTTTCCCTCCGCCCCCATATGACTCACCGCGGTGCGGGGGATGACGTTACCGTGCGCGGCCCCCGGGTGCCCGGCACTCCGCGTGAACGCCGAAGTCCCCGTACCGGCCCGGGTACGGGGACTTCACGGTGCGTGGAACGGATCAGTACCAGCCGTTGGCGGTCCAGAAGTCCCAGGCGCCGCAGGGGCTTCCGTACCGGTCGTTCATGTAGTTCACGCCCCAGCGGATCTGGGTGGCCGGGTTCGTCTGCCAGTCGTCTCCGGCCGAGGACATCTTCGAACCGGGCAGGGCCTGCATCAGGCCATACGCCCCCGAGGACGGGTTCGTCGCGGTGTGATCCCAGCCGCTCTCGTGATCCACGATGTTGGAGAAACACTGGAACTGGTCGGCCGCCACGATCTGGCGGGCCATCGCCTGGACATCCGCCTTGGTGTACGACGACTGCACGGGGAAGCTTGTCTCCGCGGGCGCCGCGGCGGTCCGCGCCTCGAGCTCGGCCTCCGCCGCCTCGCGCTCCGCCTGCTCCTGAGCCTCCCGCTCGGCCTCGGCCTTCCGCTCGGCCGCGTCCTCGGCCGCCTGGATCCGCGCCGCCTCCTGCGCGGCCCGCCGGGCCTCCGCGTCGGCCGCGTTGGCCTGCGACTCCGCCTGCTGCGTCAACGACGCGGTGTGCAGCTGGGCATTCGTGCCAGCGGGTATCTCCGCGAGCAACGTCGCTTCCGCCGCGACCACCTCGATGTCGTCCACGGGACGAGTCTGCTCGTCCCCGGACGCCACGCCGACGGCAGCGCCGACGGTGGTCACCGCGGTGGCGGACGCCACTGCGAATCCCCGGACCGAAATCCCGGTCACACGGTTTCCTTCCGACATCGCCCACTCGGTTGACCCTGCGGGCGCAATCGTGCCCCCGACACGGGCCTCCCCTGGCGTACTCACAGGAGGCACTGGCCCGGTCGGGGTCTCGCGCCGTGAGGCGCGAGATCCACGTGGTACTTCGGGCGGCATACGGCGAGCGGCTGTTCAGTTGTAAGACGCAGTCCTTGCGGTGCCCTTGGGGGGCATCGGGGCCGTATGCGGGGCCTGACAGACGCACACACTGCCGGAAGCGGATGCCCCGAGGCAATTCAGTCTCATGTGGGAAAGCTCACAGGCGGTTTGGGCTTGCCAAATCGCGGATAACCCTCATCAAGGCGCCTGCCTGCGCCTCTTCGGCCCCGACCGCCGCGCGCGCGAGGCGATTGCGCCCACGAAGCCCCTTTCGCCCAAGTCCTCCCGGACCCTACACGTTTCCGCCCGCCCATCCCTTTCGGGAGAGGCGGGCGGAGGACGCGCCGGGCGACTAGATCCTGTCGTCCTCCAGCATTTCCGTCACCAGCGCGGCGATGGGCGACCGCTCCGAGCGCGTCAGCGTCACATGGGCGAAGAGCGGGTGGCCCTTGAGCTTCTCCACGACCGCCACCACGCCGTCGTACCGGCCCACGCGCAGATTGTCCCGCTGGGCGACATCGTGCGTCAGCACCACCCGAGAGTCCTGGCCGATCCGGGACAGCACCGTCAACAGCACGTTCCGCTCCAGGGACTGGGCCTCGTCGACGATGACGAACGCGTCGTGCAGCGACCGGCCGCGGATGTGGGTGAGCGGCAGCACCTCCAGCATGCCGCGCGCCACCACCTCCTCGATCACCTCCCGGGTGGTCACCGCGGAGAGCGTGTCGAAGACGGCCTGCGCCCACGGGTTCATCTTCTCGGCCTCGGTGCCGGGCAGATAGCCCAGGTCCTGGCCACCGACCGCGTACAGCGGCCGGAAGACCATCACCTTGCTGTGCTGCCGCCGTTCGAGCACGGCCTCCAGACCCGCGCACAGCGCGAGCGCCGACTTGCCGGTGCCCGCCCGGCCGCCCATGGAGACGATCCCGATCGACGGATCGAGCAGCAGGTCGAGTGCGATCCGCTGCTCGGCGCTGCGCCCGTGGATGCCGAACGCCTCCCGGTCCCCACGCACCAGCTTCACCCGCCCGTCCGGCGTGACCCGGCCGAGCGCCCGCCCCCGCTCGGAGGAGATGACGAGACCGGTGTGCACGGGCAGCGCGGCGGCCTGCTCGTCGTGGACGCTCTCGGTGGCGAACAACTCGTCGACGGCCTCTCCGGTGAGACCGACGTCCACCATCCCGGTCCAGCCGTCGGCGTCGGTGATCGCCAGCTCGGCGCGATACTCCTCGGCGGCGAGCCCGACCGACGACGCCTTGATGCGCAGCGGCAGGTCCTTGGAGACGACGGTGACGTCGTGGCCCTCGGCCTGGAGGTTGCGCGCCACCGCGAGGATGCGCGAGTCGTTGTCCGTCAGACGGCCCCGCTCGTTCAGCATGGCGGCGGGCAGCACGGCCGGATCCGAGTGGTTCAGCTCGACCCTCAGCGTGCCGCCCAAGTCACCGACGGGCAGCGGGGTGTCGAGCCTGCCGTGCCGGACGCGGAACTCGTCCAGCCGACGCAGGACCTCCCTCGCGAAATATCCGAGCTCGGGGTGGTGCCGCTTCGCCTCCAGCTCGGAGATGACCACGACCGGCAGGACGACTTCATGCTCGTCGAAGCGGGTGATGGCCGCCGGGTCGGCGAGCAGGACGCTGGTGTCGAGGACGTACATGCGCCGGTCGTTCGAACGCTTCTTGCTGGTGACCACGTGTGGACGAACCCCCTCGGAAGAGGTGCGGAATCAAGGCGCCCAGAGCGCCGGGGGTCAGGACGGCCGGCCCCGGCCCGTACGCGCGGGCCCGGTACCGGCCCTGATCCCCACCTGAGATAGGGGGTGTCGTGGTGCGCAAACGGGCCTCCCGGCGGACAGCGGCGATGCGCTGTCCGCCGGGAATATGCCCGCTGTCTGCGCATCTCATGCGAAGAACGCGCTGGCCGGGCGGACAATCCGCCCGGCCAGGTGTCCGGCCCGGGCTTCCGCCCGGTGGTTCGCATGGTGTTCCGGCGGATTTTCCGCCCTGTCTTGCGCCCCGTCTTCGGCCCCGTCTTCCGCCCGGCCCGGCGCGGCGGTCTCAGACGCCGTAGCGCCGGTGCCGGGCCGCGTAGTCGCGCAGCGCCCGCAGGAAGTCGACCTTGCGGAACGCCGGCCAGTACGCCTCGCAGAAGTAGTACTCGGAGTGGGCGCTCTGCCAGAGCATGAAGCCCGACAGCCGCTGCTCGCCGCTGGTGCGGATCACCAGGTCCGGATCCGGCTGGCCACGGGTGTAGAGGTGCTCGGAGATGTCCTCGACCCCCAGCCCCTCGGCGACCTGCTCCAGCGTCTGCCCCTCCGCCGCGCGCTTGGCCAGCAGGGAACGGACGGCGTCGGTGATCTCCTGCCGGCCGCCGTAGCCCACGGCGACGTTGACGAGTATTCCCTCGCGGCCCCGGGCCAGCTCCTCGGCCTCCCGCAGCACGCGCCGCGTCCGCTCGGGCAGCGCGTCCGAGGCGCCCACGTGGTTGACGCGCCAGCGACCGTCCTCGGCCAGCCCACGCACCGCGCCCTCGACGATCGACAGCAGGGGGGTGAGCTCCTCGGGGGCGCGGTTCAGGTTGTCCGTCGACAGCAGCCAGAGGGTGACGACCTCGACGTCCGTCTCGGCGCACCAGCCGAGCAGCTCCTGGATCTTGGCGGCGCCCGCCTCGTGGCCCTGCCTGGTGGTACTGCCCGCCGCCTTGGCCCAGCGGCGGTTGCCGTCCAGGATGACCCCGATGTGCTTGGGTCCGCCGTCGGTGTCGAGCCTGCCCTCCACCCGGCGTGCGTACAGCCTCACGGCCAGGCGGCGCAGCTTGTTCCTCATCGTGTGTGTCAGCCCCTCCGGTGCCCTCTCCCCGACCCCCGGCACTCTACTGCCGGGCCCACGCCCCGGGCACCGGAACCGATGGATCCGGCCGCCGCGTCCCGCGCACGTACGGTCCACACGCCGCGCGCGCGGATCCGCGGCCGACTGGCGGACCAGCGGTCCGTGGCCAGGCTGCGGTCCGCGGACAAGAAAGCGGGCCGGTCCGTGGGGGGGGTTACGGACCGGCCCGAGGGGGGGTTTCCACCGTAACGCATGAGTGGCCATGGTGGCTGCACCTTCCACAGAATCAGGCCGCGAGTCCGCCGAGGAGGAGGGCGACCAGGGCGCCCAGGGCCATGAACGGCCCGAACGGAATGGTCCGCCCGCGCCCCGCCCCGCCCGCGATGACCAGGGAGAACCCGTAGCCGGCCGCGAGCAGGAAGCCCACGAGTGTTCCGAAGAACACAGTGGACCAGCCATACCACCCGAGGACTACTCCGATCGAGGCAGCCAGTTTGACGTCCCCGAAGCCCATGCCGCGCGGATTGATGAGAAAGAGGACGAAGTACACCCCGGTCAGCACCGCCCCACCGAACAGCGCCCCGCGCCAGCTGCCGCCGGCCCCGGGCAGCAGAGCGGCCACGCCGAGCCCGGCGGCGACAGCGACGGCCAGCGGGAGGGTGAGCACGTCCGGCAGCCGCTGCACGGCGAAGTCGACGGTGGCCAGCAACACCGCGGCCGGCACGGCGAGCAGCCAGACCACCAGTTCGGGCCGAGCTCCGACGGCGACGGCCAGCGCCGCGCAGACCACGGCGGTCACGGCCGCCAGCCGGACGGGCGGAGCGCCGTAGGCCGACACCGCGCCCGCGCCCGCGCCTCCGCAAGCGGCGCAGCGCCCGGTGCCCAGCCAGCCGCGCGGACGCGCGCCCAGCGGATGCCCCGCCGGACAGGCGGAGCGCCACGGCTCTTCCGGCTCGACGGCCAGCCGGTACCCGGGGCGGACCAGCAGCGATCCGGCCAGCGCGCCGTAACTCGCGGCGGCGGCGATGAGGAGGGGATGCACGGCCCGAAGCGTAATGCGGGCCGGCCTGCCCGAGTGGGGGGAGGGCAGACCGGCCCGTGGAATGGGGTCGGACCGGAGCGGGGGGGGGTGGCTCACGGTCCGCCCCGCCAGCCGTCGTCGGGGTGGGAGTGACGACGCTGGCCGCACAAGATGTCAGCGGCTGCCAACAATTGGAACACTACCGCACCCCACCGGAACCTGTTCCCTCCGTGCGCCGGTCAGCCGCTCGTGACGCGGCGCAGAGCCCGTCCGTAGCCCCGGGCGATGAGCCGCTGTGCCGCCCTGCCCAAGGGCCCCGCGGCACGGGCGTACCAGGCGACGCCCCGGCTGAACGCCGTGACCGTCAGCCAGACCGAGTCGTCCGGCAGCCGTTCGACGACGAACGCTTCTTCCCCTGCCTCGGGATGTCCGGACAGCGTGCCGTACGCGAAACCGATCCGTTCCGGCTCCCTGACGACCCACACGACACGGCACGGGGCGCGCAGCCGCAGCGGTCCGGCGCCGAGCCCGACCGTGATCTCGGCCCCGGCGACCGCCTCGGCGGCGTCCGCCTCCACACTCATCCCGACGGCCCGGTGCATCCGCCACTCCAGCAGGGCCCGCCCGGCGGCGTCGCGCGCCGCCGGGCCGGTGCCGACGCGGGTCCGCCGCCGGAGAAGATGGAACCCGGGTGGCGGCAGCGCCGCTCCCGCGCCACCATCGCGGGTGGCGCCGACGTCCGCGTAGGTGAAGCCATCGGTGCGACCCGCGTGACCCGCTGCTTGCCCCTCGGTGCTCATGGGGCCGTCGTACCCGGACAGGGGGCGGGCGCGCAAGCGCGGTCAGGCGGTCGGCGCGTAGTCGGTGATGGTGTAGCAGACCTCGTCGTCGATGGTCATCTCCTCCTGGTCGATCTCGATCCAGGACGGCGGCCCGTCCGGCGCGTCGGAGCCCTCCGGGTACTCGACGACGACCTTGAACGCACCGTTCTCCCGGGCCCGGTCGGCCTCCGCCAGCAGCTCGCCGATCGTCGGCACCCCGTCGACCGGCTCCTGCCACGGCTCGGCCGGGGTCGCCTCGACGACCCGGCCGCCGACGACGGAGACCTGGAAGAGGCCGATCAGGCTGTGTTCGCCGCACGTCGATTCGAGGGTGTACCGGTAGTCGTCCGGCTCCCGCCACTCCGCGCCGCCGGTCGGCTCACCGCCGGCCCGCTCCTCGGCGCCGGTCGGCGTGTCGCCGCAGCCGGCCAGGACGGGGAGGAGGAAAAGCGCGCCGAGCAGAGCGCTCTTCATGCCCGTCGGGCTCATCCGGCTCATCGGGCTCATCCGGCTCTGGGGTCTTTCGGTGCTCTTCACGCCGCTGAGACGGACGGCACCGCCGTCCGGTTCCGTTACGCACCGCATTAGGATGCGCACGGACGCAGGCCGCAGATACGCCACTATCCGCCGGGGGACGCATGGCAGGGCAGCACGGCACACCGCCGCCTCAGTTCGGCGCGCTGGAACCGGGGGATCCCCGGGAGGTGGCCGGCTACCGGCTCCAGGCCCGCCTCGGCGCGGGCGGCATGGGCAGCGTCTACCTCTCTTATACGCGCGGCGGACAGCCGGTCGCGATCAAGGTGGTGCGCGCCGAGTTCGCCCAGGACGCGGAGTTCCGGCGGCGCTTCGAGCTGGAGGTGCGCGCGGCCCGGCGGGTGCAGGGCGTGTACACGGTCCCGGTGCTCGACAGCAACACCGAGGGCGCGGCCCCGTGGCTCGCGACGGCCTTCGTCCCCGGCCTCTCCCTGGCCGACGCGGTACGCGCGCACGGGCCACTGCCGGTGGAGACGGTGCTGCTGCTGGTGGGCGGGGTGGCCGAGGCGCTGCAGTCCATCCACGCGGCGGGGATCATCCACCGCGATCTGAAGCCGGGGAACGTCCTGCTGGCGTCCGACGGCCCGAAGGTGATCGACTTCGGCATCGCCCGGGCCGCCGACGCGACGGCCCTGACCGGCGCGGACGTCCGGGTCGGCACGCCGTCGTACATGGCCCCCGAACAGATCACCGGCGCCCCGGCCACACCCGCGGCGGACGTCTTCGCCCTGGGCCTGATCGCCCACTTCGCGGCGACCGGCACCCACCCCTTCGGCGAGGGCACGGCCCACGCGGTGATGTACCGGATCGCCCAGGCACCCCCCGACCTCACCACGACCCCACCCCCGCTGCGCGACCTGATCACGGCCTGCCTGACGAAGACCCCAACCACCCGCCCCACCCCGACCCAGGTCATCGAAGCGTGCCGCGCCCTGTCCCCGGACCAGACACTGCGCCGGGGAGAAAGCTGGCTACCGACGGCAGTGGCGACCGAGGTGACAAACCGCACAACGGCGCCTCCCCCGGCGGCACCGCATATCCCAGCACCCCCAGCGAACCGTCCCGATCCGACCGACCCACCGCGCCGTGTCCAGCGCCGAACAGCAATTCTCCTGGCGGCCACGGCGGTGGTGGCCGCCATCGCGGGCGGCGTGCTGGTGTCGTTCCTGGGCGGCGGCGACGGCGATTCAGGGAATGGCGCGTCGCCCGACACGGGCCAGACCTCCACGCCGACTGAGGAGAGCCCGCGGGATGACGAGGGCGGCGGTGCTGCCGAGGACGGGGCTGGTACCGGGTCACCGCCGACGGCGCCCGCCCCCGACACGCCCTACACGCTGACGAACGGCGACGTCGAACTCGACATCGTCGCACCAGTCTTCACTCCGGACACGGACATGGCACTCGACCGCTGCGTCGGCGCCAACCGCACCCTGGTCGATTTCGACGAGCTACTGGTCGAGCCCGACACCATCTCCGGCGCCAGCGGCCCCTTCGGCGATTGGGAGTTGCAGTACATTTACTGCGACGACCCCAATCTCGAAGGCCAGGGCATCGAATTCCATACGCAGACCTTCGCGGGAATCATCAATGACCCCGACGCCACTCCGGAGGAGTGCCATGAGGCGGCCAACGCCTCGACATTGCCCAATATCATCCCCGTGCAGGACATCATGGAGGACCTCACACTGCATGAGGGCGTCGGCATCTGCGCGGAAACCGTAGAGAACAATCTGGTGATGCTCTGGATCGACGACGTCACCGTCGACCCGTACAACGAGAATCTGCGCACCTACCTCACGACCGCGACCCAGTGGCGGATCAACGACTGAGAGACCTCACTCGCTGGTCGGCCAGGAGATCTCCACCCGCCGGTTCCGCTGGCGTCCTTCCTCGGTCCCGTTGTCGTACAAGGGATAGTCCTCGCTGTAGCCGCGGACGTTGAACGCGATGACCGAGGGGTTGTCGATGAGGCTTATCAGCGCCTCGTGGGTGTTCCTGGCCCGGCCGTCGGAGAGTTCGATGCCGCTCTCGTAGGAGCCCTGGTCGTCGGTGAACCCGAAGATGTTCACCTGTGTCGGCTGGTACTCGTTGATGGCCGCCGCGACCTCAAGAAGAGCGCCCTGCGAGTCCTCGGAAAGCTCGTCGCTGCCCTCACTGAAGAGAACGTCCGTCTGAAGCGTGAACTTGTGCTGCCCGCTGGTGCGTTCCTCGCGCTGCTCACCGCCCCCTCCACCGTTGGGCTCCTCACCTCCGGGGTCCGCGCCGTCTCCGGAGCCGTCGTCCCCGTTCTCTGCGGGTTGTTCCGTACCGCCGAGGTCCTCACTGATGAACTTGATGTCGAGCACGCGCGGATCAGCGAGAGCGGCCCCGTCGCCGAGCATGAGCCCAGCGGCCTCGGGGTCGATGTCGGGCGGAGCCGGGGCCTCGTACCCCGGTGGCTGTTCGACTTCGTCGTTCTCGTCGGCGGCCGCCACCGGAACGGCGAACGTCCCGGCGACCAAGGCGGTCGTCAGGACCGCGGCGGCCCGAGCCGACTGGTGCAGCAGGTACCTCATCACGACCCCTCAGTGAATCTCAATGGTGGCGGGAGGCATTTGCCCGATCTGGAAATCGACCTCCGTCGTTCCGGCGTCGGGCTCGGGGAACTGAGCGAACCAGGTCTCCGTGACCCCGGCATCGATCTGCAGCCCGAAGTTGGTGCACAGACAGCGGCCCTCGGTATCCCTGAGGATGAGGTACCTCTTCTGTTCCTCGTGTGCGGTCAGCGTGGCCCCGGCCATGGAGAAGTCGTTGCCGGCCAATTCACTTTCCTCGCCCGCCCAAGTCGACGTGCCCCAGCTCTCGGAGCTGCCGTTGTGAATGGTGCCCTCGATCGTGAGGAAGCCACCGGCCTCGCGTTCGGCACGGGTGATGGTCAGGGTGATGTCCTCCTCGCCCGTCACTTCGGCGAGGGTCTCCTGCCCCGCCGGGTCCTCGCTCGACGGGTCCTCCTCGGACGCCCCGTCCTCCTCCGTGTCCCCACCGTCAGTCTGCTCCGCGGGAGCGCTGCTGGTGCCGTCCCCGCCTCCGTCGTCACCGCCTCCTCCGCCACAACTGGCGACGGCGACCACGAGCGCGGCGCCCAGAGCGACAACGATCAGGATCAG
Organism: Streptomyces sp. NBC_01803; assembly: GCF_035917415.1. Lineage (NCBI taxonomy): Bacteria > Bacillati > Actinomycetota > Actinomycetes > Kitasatosporales > Streptomycetaceae > Streptomyces > Streptomyces sp. NBC_01803. The sequence continues at coordinate 3,973,539 of NZ_CP109073.1, read as the reverse complement.
GCGCGACTTGCTATCACGGAGGTCCATCGAGGGCGGTTCCTTTGCGTTCAACTCGTCGTCGGTCAGTCGTCCAAATAGATGTAGAACAGGTCCCGGGCCTCGGGCAGTTCGTCCTCGTTCCCCGGGTCGAAAGCCAGATCCCGGTCGTCGTCACAGCGGAGCTCCACCCGGTCGTCCTCCTCCGACTCGCTCTCGCACAGACTCCGGATGACGGCGGTCGCCTCGGCGTGTGCCGTCTGATCCTCCGTGCCGGGGAGGAGGGACTCCCCCACAGTGTCGCGGGTCTCCACGTCCACGGTGTACCCCGTACGTTCGTGATCCGGGTCGCACGAGCGGACGACGGCGTCATTGCGGTCGGCCAACCGGGGCGCCGCCTCCGCGCACGCCTCGGGCACGTAGAAGTCGTCACCCTCGAGCACGTCCTCGAGGTCTCCGTCCCCATCGATCGCGTCGAGGAACTCATCGAAGAGATGATCCCTGCTCTCCCGAGCGGCCGCGAGGGCCGCCGCGTCGGCCGCCGACTGGCCGCTGCTGCGCGTGACCGCCGCCTGGGCGAAGACGAAAAAGAGAAAGGCCACCGTCAACAGACCACTGATCATCCATATGTACAGCGGGAAGACGGCACCCCGACTCGGGTCCGTCAGCCGCCGGTGATGCTTCCGACCGCGTCCCGGACCGAGTCGGCCACGGTGTCGTCTATGTCCAGTGCCATCACGGCCACCACCACCGAAGCGATCAGGAGCAGCAATCCCGCGTACTCCACGAACCCCGCGCCGCGGTCGTCGAAGCGGGCGTGGAGGCGTTCGGTGATCTTGTGGCTCCAGGTCGACAGCAGCCTGCTCATGGCGTCCCTCTCCTCCGGCTGACGCCGGTTCAGCCGGCCTCTCTTGGCCCCTGTCCCGCCGCGTCTCACCGTACTGCGAAGCGCGGCGTCCGGGTATGGGGGACGGGGGGCTGCTCTGCCGTGATGGCACCCGTGTGAAGGCGGGATGCGCCATGCCCGACCCCCTCCCAGCGGGCCAACCCGTACAGCTATCGGCACTGACTGTGCCACACCGAGCGGGAGTTGGGCAGGGAGACCTAGCCGATCCGTTGGCATTCTGTATTGCCATGGACAGCTGAGCGCGACTTTCCGCTCGGCGCATGAGCACCCGTGCCCACCCGGCGGGGCGGTGAAACGCCGCTACACCGCCTGCTGTTCGCCGCCTTCTCCGCCGCCGTCCTGGAGGGAGCGTTCCAGCTCGGCCTCGAAGTCGTTCACCGTCTGGATCACCGTCTCCGCCATCTCGGCCAGCCCGGTGAGCTGTTCGCCGATGTCGCCGCGGCCGTCGCGCCAGCCGCTGACGAAGCTGTCGAGGGCGTCGACGATCCGGCCGTCCCCGAACGAGTCGTTGTACTCGTCGAAGGTGTCCCCCGTACGGTTCATGTACTCCTTGACCGCGCGCAACTGCGGGGCGAACTCGCCCAGCGCGTCCAACGGGATCGCGATCCGGTCGCCACTTCCAGACATGATTCCCCCGGCTCTCAGACGAAGCGGAACGTCGACGTGATCGCGTCGAAGACGTCGAAGAACGAGTCGGCCAGGTCCAGCACCTGGCTGCTACCCGACACCAGCGCCACCGCCTGGGCGTCGTCCGGCACCGGGATGAACGTCTGCATCAGCACCGCGCGCACATGGCGGGTGTCGCCGGGGACCGAGATGTCCTCGATACCGCGGGTGCGGGCGGCCACGCCGACGTCCTTGATGTCCACCGTCGAGACCTCGCGCCAGGCGTCGCCCTCCTTGCGGGCCTGCCTGGTGCCCAACTGGGCGGCGATCGAGGCCGGGTCGGTCGGCAGCGCCTCGCCGGACGAGGTCCGGGCGCCGATCAGCGAGACGGTCACGGACGCGGTGATCGGCGGGCCGCCGCCGAAGCTCTGGGCCATGCAGCCGCAGTACACCGCCCCCGAGTCCCACGCCTCGCGCGCCTGGCGGCGCAGGAACGACGTGATCACGTCCCGGTGATCAGCCATCTCCGGCTGCCCCTGGATCCGCTCGTCGACCATGCGGCGGATGCTGTTGTCCCTGGTCTCCGGACGCAGATCGAACTCCCACCAGGAGTCGGGCACGGATATCCGGAACCCCTGACGTTCGATGGTGACCGCGTCGGTCCACTTGTCGGCCATCGTCACTCCCTCCGCGGGTATCCGCCTATTCGCGGAGCCCCTCCTCCAACTGCTGGTCCAGATCGCGGAAGCCGTCCGCGGCACCGTGCAGGAAGTCGCCGAGTCCCTGGAGGGACTCGACGGCCTGCTTGCCGCCGGAGGTGAACTCCCCGTACGACTGGTCGAACGCCCGCGACGAGCGGGAAGTGACATAGCCGTCCTGGACCAGGTCGCTGATGTACACCCGCAACTGGTCCAGCTTGACCGTCAGCTCCTCCTTGGCGGTGTGGAGCCGGTCGGCCGCATCGTGCATGTCCTGATAGGTAACGTCGAGATCTGCCATCGGCGGCACCCCCTTCCGGCCCAGCGTACGCGCGGGCCGGTCGCTCCTCCGCTACGGGTTCGCAACAGCTCAGTCCCCGAGGACCTGCCCGAAGTCGGTGCCGGAACCCAGGATCATCCCGGTCACAATGATGATCATCGTTGCCGGGACCATGAAGACCAGGGTCGCCATCGTCGCCATCGGGATCGCCCGGGCGGCGCGGCGGCGGGCGTTCTGGGCGTCCGTGCGGCGCATGTCCCGGGCGATCTGGATCAGGGTGTCCGCGATCGGGGCGCCGAGCTCCTCGCCCTGCTGGAGGGCGGAGACGAACTGGTTGACCGGCTCGGAGTCGTTGCGGCGGCGCAGTTCGTCGAACGCCTGCCGCCGCGAGACGCCGACGTCCATCTGGCGCAGCGCGATGCGGATCTCGTCCGCCCACGGGCCCTCGTAGCGCGCCGAGACCCGGTCCAGGGCCTGCCGGAAGCCGAGGCCGGCCGAGACGACCACGGCGAGCACGTCGAGGAAGTCCGGGAGCGTCCGGTCGATGACGTCCCGGCGCGTCCTGATGCCCTGCCAGATCGCCAGGTCGGCCGCGAACGCGCCGAAGGCGATGCCGAACAGCGCGAAGAGCGGGAAGCCCGCCACGATGAAGACCAGCGTGGTCAGCAGGCCGAAGAGCCCGTACACCGCGCGTCGGGCGGCGTACCGGTCGATGGTGAGGCCCTCGGGGTTGCCCGCCTGGTCGATCCGTTTGCGCTTGCGGTCGACGGCCTTGCGGCCCATCAGCCGCAGCACCAGCGGCGCGAAACGGATGCCGAGCCGGTCGATGGCCGAACCGCCCGCCGAGACACGGGTGGAGCCGATCTCCAGGGCGAGCTGGAGGTCGGCGGGCAGCGGGGTGCCGGCGCGCAGCATGCGCACGGCGGTGACGATCCCGAAGACGGCGGCGCCCATGGCGAGGCCGAGCAGCAGTCCCATCCGGCGTGCCCCCTAGACGTCGATCCGGCCGAAACGGCGCACGACGATGAATCCGACGACGTACAGGCCGAGCGCGAGCAGCATGGCGATCTGCCCGCCCGCGCTGCCGGTGACCCGGCCGAGCGCGCCGGGCGACATGGCGTTGATCATCAGCAGCGCGCCGAGGCCGAGCACCGGGACGGTGACGGCGGTGGCGTTGATCTCGGCGAGCATGGTGCGCACCTCGCGCCGGGTCTCCTTGCGCTCCTCCAGCGTGGAGGTGAGGTTACGCAGCGAGGCCACGATGGTGCCGCCGGCCCGGTTGGCCAGGATCAACGTGGTGACCAGCACGTTGAGTTCGCGGGACGGCAGCCGGGTGCCGAGCTCGTGCAGGGCCTCGTCCAGGGAACGGCCGACCGCGAGCTGGTTGGCGACGGTGGCCAACTCGGCGCCGGCCGGGTCGTCCATCTCCTCGGCGGCCATCGACAGGGCGGTGCGCATGGCCAGTCCGGCGGCGGTGCCGTTGGCGATCAGCCGGGCCAGCTCGGGGAGTTGGTTGATGAACTTCTCGGTGCGCCTGGTCCGCTGCCAGGTGAGGAAGACGTTGCCGCCCCAGAGGGCGACGAGCGCGAACACCGGGCCGAAGAACGGCGCCAGCACCGCCGAGCCGATCAGCCAGAGCGCGGCGACCGCGCCCAGCACATACGCGGCGTACTCGCCGACGGTCAGGTCGAGGCCGGTGGCCTGAAGCTTCAAGCGCAGCCGACGACCGAACTCGGTGTTCCGCAGCCGCCGGTCGAGGCCCCGGAAGCGGCGCCGGCGCCCGGTCCCCGGCGCCGCGGGCTGCTCGGCACCCGGGACCGGGCCGATGCCCGCGCCGATGCCCGCGCCGACGGCCCCGGAGTCGGCCGCGGCGGGCACCGGCCCGGTGAGCCGGCTGAGCACCACGCGGCGCTGGGCGCGCCCGGTGGCGTAGAGCTGGAGCCCGGCCACGGCGCAGACGAGCGCGAGCAGTACCAGGCCGATGACGAGGAGGGACAGGGTGCCCATGATCAGCTCGCCTCCCGGGTGGCGAGGTGGGAGTCGTCGAGTTGGACGCCGAACGCCTGCGGGAGCGGCTCGCCGGCCAGGTAGAGGCGGTCGGCGACGGCGCGGGGGATCGGGTAGTGGTGGAAGCGGCCGTGCACGCGGCCGTCGGGGCTCATCGGCTCGGCGCGGTACTCCGCGACGGTGGCGATGCGGAACGCCTCCCGGCCGTGCGAGGACAGGATCGCGATCTCGGCCAGCCGCCGGGACCCGTCTGGGTGCCGGGTGAGCTGGACGAGCACGTCGACGGCACTGTTGATCTGGTCGCGCAGCGCCTCGAACGGCACCTGGAGTTCGGACATGGAGGCCAGGGTCTGGAGGCGCAGCAGCGCGTCCTCCGCGCTGTTGGCGTGCACGGTGGCGAGCGAGCCGTCGTGGCCGGTCGACATGGCCTGGAGCATGTCGAGCGTCTCGCCGCCGCGGACCTCGCCGACGATGATGCGGTCGGGGCGCATGCGCAGCGAGTTGCGGACCAGGTCGCGGATGGTGACCTCACCCTTGCCCTCTATGTTGGGCGGGCGCGACTCCAGGCGGATGACGTGGCTCTGCTGGAGCTGGAGTTCGGCGGCGTCCTCGACGGTGACGATGCGCTCGCCCTCGGGGATCAGGCCGCTGAGGGCGTTGAGCAGGGTGGTCTTCCCGGAGCCGGTGCCGCCGGAGACGATGACGTTGAACTTCGCCCGCACCAGCCCGGACAGCAGCAGGACGAGCTGTTCGTCCAGGGTGCCGAAGCCGATGAGCTCGGCGAGGGTGTAGGCGCGCGGGAAGCGGCGGATGGTGAGGGTGGCGCCGCTCAGCGCCAGCGGCGGGATGATGACGTTGACGCGCTCGCCAGTGGGCAGGCGGGCGTCGACCATCGGATTCGACTCGTCCACGCGGCGGTTGACCGTGGAGACGATGCGCTCGATGGTCTGCATGAGCTGCTCCTCGGACGCGAAGCGCAGCGGCAGCCGCTCGACCCGGCCGGAGCGTTCGACGTAGATCTGGTCGGGGCCGTTGACCATGATCTCCGTGATGGAGGCGTCCTCCAGGAGGGGTTCGAGGATGCCGAGGCCCAAGGCCTCGTCCACGACGCGGCGGATGAGCAGGGCGCGCTGCTGGGTGGACAGGACCGGGCCCTCGCGGCTGAGGATGTGCCCCAGGACGCGCTCCAGCCGGTCGCGGCGGTCGCTCGTGCCGAGCGAGGACATCTCGGCGAGGTCGATCTCCTCCAGCAGCTTGGCGCGGTAGGTCGCGACGAGCCGACTGTCGCCGGGTCCGGCGTCGGCGGTCTCGTCGGGGGCGTGGACTCGGGATCTCAGGCCCATCGCTCGCTCCTTACCTCGCTGTTCCGGTGCTGCCCGCTGTCTTCGTCCGCCGTTCGCGCCGTCCTCGCCGACCGCGCCTTCCTCATCGACCGTCCTCGTCGACCGCGCCGTCCTCGTCGACCGCGCCGTCCTCGTCGACGGCTCCGGCCCGGCCGCCGACCGCCTCAGTCGCACGGCATGGTCACGGTCCTGCTGGCCTCGCCGAACAGATCGATGAACGGCAGGACCGAGGGAACGGTGACGCGCGCCGTCACGGTGGCCTCGTCGCCGCACGACTGGTCGGCGGTGACGGCCACGGTCAGCCAGTCGCTGACGGCCGCCTGTCCCGCCGCCGCGTACTCGTCCTCGATCTCCTCCTGCGCGGCGGTCCTGGCGGCGGCCCGGGCGGCGGATCCCGCCTGCTGTGCGGCATACCCGACGAGTCCGAGCTGAAGCGCGGTCAGGGCGACGAGAACGAGCAGCGGCAGCCAGCCCGCGAACTCGACGGCGGTGACGCCGCGGTCGTTGGTCCGCGGGTCCCGGCGACGAAGCCGTCCGGCCATGGTCAGCCCTCCTCCGCCGCGCCGGCCGAGCCGGAGATCGTCATGGGCAGGTTGAGCGCGCCGGGGAAGAGGACGGGGACCTCCAGGTCGATGTCGGCGCGGCGGATGTTGCCCACCAGGGGGCACGAGATGTCCGCCTGCCAGGCGTCCGGCAGGTGTTCTCTGGCCGCCGTCTCGCACGCGGCCTCGGCGTCGCCGTCAGCACCGGCCGCCGCCCGCGCGCCCTCGTCGGCGGCGTTCCCCGCCAGGGAGAACGTGTAGCCGATGAGGATGCACTGCCAGATGAGGGCCAGCATCACCAGGATCAGCGGGAAGATGCCGGTGAACTCCACCAGCAGCGCGCCCCGGTCGCGGTCCCGTTTCCGCGCCGCCCCGCGTATCACGGCCGCCTGCCCCGGCGCCTGCCGGCTCCGGCGGCGGCCGGCTCCGGGGCGATCAGGCCGAGTTCGACGGCGAGCGCCCACATCGCGCGCCGCACCTGGCCGCGGACGTCGAGGTCCTGGATGCGGCCGGCGTCCTGCGCCTCCTGCAACTCCCGGAAGCCCGCCGGGATCACGCTGCGCGCGACATGCGTGCCGGTGATCCGGGAGATGAGCTGCGGCTGGATGTGGCTGGTGCGCCCGAGGCGGTTGACGACGGTGAGCGTGTCGGCGGCCTTGCGGATGCGCAGCCGGTCCCACATCCGGACCATACGGTTGACGGCGCGGACCGCGATCACGTCCGGGGTGGTGACGAGGACGGCGATGTCGGCCATCTCGACGGCCGCCGCGTTGGCGCTGTTCATGTGCGACCCGCAGTCCACCACGACGACGTCGTAACGCGACCTGACCGCCGTCAGCAACTGCCGGGCGGTGGCGTCGCTGACGTCCTCGCCACGCTCGCCCTCGGCCGGGGCGATCAGCATGGACAGGCCCGTCTCGTGCGTGAAGACCGCTTCGGCCAGCACCTGCGGGGTGATGTCGGCGATGCCCGCCAGGTCCGCGACCGAGCGGCGGAACTGGACGTCGAAGTACGAGCCGACATCCCCGCACAGCAGATCGAGGTCGATGAGGATCGCGCCCCGCTCGAAGGGCCCGGCGGTCTGCGCGGCGAGCGCGAGCTGGGTGGCCAGCACGGTGGCGCCGACGCCGCCCTTGGCGCCGGAGACGGTGATGATCCGGCCGCCGGGGCCGGGCGCGACGGTCTCGCCCGCGCCGAGGTGGCGGCGCATCCCCGCGGCCCACTGGGCGGCGGCCAGCACCCGGGCGCCCAACTCGTCGTAGGTCAGCGGCAGTCCGGCGAGGCCGCGGGCGCCCGCGTCCATGGCCGCCGAGTACAGCCCGGCGGTGGGCTCCGCCGACACCAGCACCACGCCCACGGCCGGGAAGCGAAGGGCGACTTCGCGGATCAGCTCCAGGGCGGGCAGCGGCCCGATGTGCTCGTGGATCACCACGACGTCGGGCAGCTCGGCCACCGACTCGTGGGTGAGGGAGGCGAGGGTGTCCAGCAGCGTGCCGGAGTCCGGCACGGAGCGCATCGGCTCGCTGTCGGGGAGCTGGCTCAGCAGGGTGATCAGCGAACGGGCGGTGTCCGGATCACCCACCGCGGGCAGAATGCGCGTCGTCATCGGTCCACCTGCTTCCTTAGGGGAGGACCCCGCCGAGTTCGGCGTGGGGGTCGCCGAGGATGTCCCCGATGATGGTGTATGTCCGTTCGTCCTCCGGGATTTCCCGCTCGTCACCGGGGGCCACGAGCGCCAGCCGCACCTGCTCGGCGAACGCCTCCGCGAAGGTGACGCGCTGTGCGTCCGTGTTGTCGAGGGCGAAGGTGATCGGGACGGCCGCGGTGACGTTGCTCTCGTCGTCCTCGACCTCGGTGAGGTCGCCGACCTCGATGACCTCGGCGTTGTTGACCATCAGCCGCACGATCTCGGCCGTGTCCTCCTCATCGTTGCCCTGGGCGCCCTGCTGCCGGATCCGGTAGGCGGCGTACATGTTGATCGTCGCGCCAGGACGGATCTTGCCGGCCACGCCGGTCGAGGCGTCGATCATCACGGCGATCTCCACCTGACCCGGGTCCAGTTCGGGCCGCGCGGCCAGCATGTCGCTCTGGAGCAGCGACCCTTCGCGCAGCCGACCGACGGCGACCCGGTCCTCGACCTCGGCCAGGTCCAGGACCGCCGAGTCCGGCACATACCGCTCGGGGATGCTGACTTCGCGGAGCTTGTCGGCGGTCACCGCCTCATAGGGGTCGACGTCCTCGCTCAGCTCGTACGCGGTGGTCTCCGGACCGACCTTCGACTCGACGTCGTTGATCACCGCGAGCACCCCGGCGAACGCCCCGAGGGCGAGCAACACCGAGGCGAACAGCAGCAGCAGGCCGCGTCGCTGGCGAGCGTTCATGAAGCGTGTCTACCCTCTCCGTCGTGGTCGCTGTCATCCCGCGCCCGGGGCGAGTGCCCTGCGCCGCGACGTTCCTATCGCGCGCGGCGCGCGCTCCTGGGACACCACGGGGGCCGAGCAGAACGCGCAGCGGTCGCCTATCAGCGTGAGGCCGCACCAGTGGCAGGCTTCCTGCCGCATCGAGCTCACCATCTGGTAGAGCAGCGAGACGTCCGGTATCGCGGCGGCGAACTCCACCAGCTTGGCGGTGGCCCACCAGGCGGCCGACTCGGCCGGCAGGTGCACCGGGTGCAGGGCCTGGACCTGCCACTGCCCGGCCAGTCGGCGGGTCACCCACGCGCTGTCCAGGGCGCCGGGGGCGTACGTGAGGGTGGTCGCGAACTGCGGGCCCGCCAGGGACACATCACCGTCGGCCCGGACCAGCTGGGGGGTGGGCCCGGCCAGCACGGCGCACTGGCCGCCCGGCTGCCGGGTGCCGTTGGTCGCCGGGAGCGTGACGGGGACCCGGTCCAGGCGGGTGCCGGAGCCGAGCAGCGCGCCCGCGTAGATGTAGTGGGCCAGCAGCCGGGCGGAGGCACCGAGCACCCCGGGGGTGAAGTCGCAGGCGGAGAGCTGACGGAGCTGACGGACCAGCACCGCGGTGCCGAGCGGCGGCAGGGCGCTGGGCAGCAGGGCGACGCGGTCGGACTCCAGCATGGCGCGCACGGCGTGCAGCCGTTGGACGTACGGCAGCGGGGTCGTGGTCGGGTACAGCACTATCAGGTGACCGTGGCCGCTGAGCAGCTCGCTGATCTCGGCGAGCGCGGCCGGGAAGTCCTGCCGCTCCGGCGGGGTCAGCACGTGCGCGCTGGGCGTGTGCTGGTCGGTGGGCGGCAGCACGAGGTCGGCGCTGGTGACCGCGATGGCAATCGGCATGCCGCTCCCCCCGGGCCCTTGGACACCCGTCTCGTATGGTGACTCCGCCAGTTGGGCAGCTTATCGACTCCGCCGCGTGGGGGAACAGCACGGAACGGAGACCGCACACCTCAGAAGAAGGTGCGGACGTAGTCGGTGACCGTGCCGTCACCCGCCACCAGCGGAATCAGGGGCCACTTCTCGAAGATCGTGCACGGATGCGACATACCCAGTGCCACCCAGTCACCCACCTGCGGCAGCACTCCGCCACCCGCGCGGGCGCCGTCGGCCGACGGGCCCTCGACGAAGGCGTGCTGGTCGGCCAGTCTGCTGACGACGAGGCCGTACCCGCCGCGCACCCGGCCCTCCACGGTGCGTACGGCCTGCACCTCCGGCAGGCCGAGGTCGTAGGCCATGTCCCGCTTCCCGGCGTTGATCAGGGCCAGGGAGGGCTCCGGCCGGGAGACGACCTGAGCCCACAGCCGGAAGGCGGGCAGCAACGAGCCTTCCAGCGGCGCCCGGTTGAAAGGGGTGACGTCCCGGTACCGGCCGTCGTCGTGGCTGACATACGCCCCGGCGCGCAGCATCTTGCAGACGGGCCGGGACAGCTCGGGCAGGGCGGTGAACGCGCCCGCCACCGCGTCGAACCAGGCGCTGCCGCCCGCGCTCAGGATGATCTCGCCGAGCCCGGCGAACCGGCCCGCCTTGTCGAACTCCACGGCCAGCGCGCACAGTCCGTCCAGCCAGCGGCGCACCGAGACGGCGTCGGCGTCCGGTATCTCACCCTCGTACCCGGCGACGCCGACCAGCCGCAGCGTGGCGGTGCGGGCGACCGCGTCGGCCACGGCCGTCGCCTGCGCCTCGTCCCGGACACCGCCGCGCCCGCCGGGCACGCCGAGCTCGACCACGACCTCCAGCGGGCGGCTCGCCCCGGCCGCGCGCAACGCCGCGTCCATCAGCTCCACGCCGCGCGCGGAGTCCACGTAGCACACGCAGCGGAAGCGGGGATCGGCGTCCAGCTCGCCGGCGAGCCAGGCCAGGGCGGCGGGGTCGACCACCTCGTTGGCGAGGAAGATCCGCCGCACGCCGAACGCCCGCGCCACGCGGGCCTGGTGCGGCACCGCGACGGTGATGCCCCAGGCGCCGTGGTCGAGCTGGCGCTGGAAGAGGCGCGGCGCCATCGAGGTCTTGCCGTGCGGCGCGAGCACCAGGCCGTGGCGCCCCACGAACCGCTCCATACACGTCAGGTTGTGCTCCACCGCCTCGGCGGAGAGCGTCAGGACCGGCGTGGTGAATCCGCCGGTGTACAGATCGCGCCGCTCCGCCGCCAGCTCCCCGATCGTGCGCCCCACCGCGTCGGGCGGCAAGCCCTTGAAACGGTGATCGACGATCTCGTCGGCGAGCGTGTCGAACGCGGTGGGCATGGCGACTCCGGGTGGCCGAGCGACATCGGACGGGCGGGGTAACGGGATCCCCGACCCTACCTAGCACCGAGTATGGAGATGGTCAACGGAGCGCGATCGCCGAGCGGGGTCACCGGACCAAGCCCGCGCGGGCCGCTCACCACCCGCGTGGGCGAAAACACAAGGCGCCCCGCGTTACACGGCCGTAAGGTGGCGTGCATGCAGGTGATCCAGTCGGCGAAGCTCGCGAATGTCTGTTACGAGATCCGTGGTCCCGTGCTCGAAGAGGCGCAGCGGCTGGAAGCGGCGGGCCACCGCATCCTGAAGCTCAACACGGGGAACCCCGCGGCGTTCGGCTTCGAATGCCCGCCGGAGATCCTGGAGGACATCCTCCGGAACGTGGGCACCGCGCACGGGTACGGGGACGCCAGGGGCCTGCTCTCGGCCCGCCGCGCGGTGATGCAGCACTACCAGACCAAGGGCATCGACCTGTCGGTCGAGGACATCTATCTGGGCAACGGCGTCTCCGAGCTGATCCAGATGTCGATGCAGGCGCTGCTGGACGACGGCGACGAGGTGCTCGTCCCGGCGCCGGACTATCCGCTGTGGACAGCCTCGGTCGCGCTGGCCGGCGGCACCGCCGTGCACTACCGCTGCGACGAGGGCTCCGACTGGATGCCCGACATCGCCGACATCGAGCGCAAGATCACCGACCGGACCAAGGCGCTGGTGATCATCAACCCGAACAATCCCACCGGGGCCGTATACGACGCGGAGATGCTGCGGCAGCTCACGGAGGTCGCCCGAAGGCACCGGCTGGTGGTCTGCTCGGACGAGATCTACGACCGGATTCTGTACGACGGCGCCGTCCACACCCCGACCGGGGCCATCGCCCCGGACCTGCTGACGCTGACGTTCAACGGCCTCTCGAAGAACTACCGGGTGGCCGGCTTCCGCTGCGGCTGGCTGGCGGTGTGCGGGCCCAAGGAGCACGCGACGAGCTACATCGAGGGTCTGACGATCCTGGCCAACATGCGGCTGTGCGCCAACATGCCGGCGCAGCACACGGTGGCCGCCGCGCTCTTCGGCCGCCAGTCGATCGAGCAGCTGGTGCTGCCGGGCGGCCGGATCAAGGAGCAGCGGGACGTGGCGTACGAGAAGCTGATCAGCATCCCGGGCGTGACGTGCGTGAAACCGAAGGGCGCGCTGTACGCCTTCCCCCGGCTGGACCCGAAGGTCTACAAGATCAAGGACGACCGGCAGATGGTCCTCGACCTGCTGCGGTCGGAGAAGATCATGATCGTGCACGGCACCGGGTTCAACTGGCCGGAGCCCGATCACTTCCGCATCGTGACGCTGCCGCAGGCGAGCGAGCTGGCCGACGCGGTGGAGCGGATCGGCTCGTTCCTGGACGGCTACAACCAGTACTGAGCGCCGGCGAGCGCCAAGACGCCCGCGGGCCCCGCACGCCGTTGTGCGGGGCCCTTCCCTCAGCCCAGTCGGTCCAGCCGTTCCGTCAGGGCCCGGTATTCGTCCCACAGCTCCTCGGGAGTGTGGGTGTCGAAGGCGCGCAGGTGCTCGGGGATCAAAGCCGCTTCCTGGCGCCAGATCTCCGGGTCCACCTCCAGGAGGAATTCGAGCTGCTCCCGGGTGATGCCAAGGCCCTCGGTGTCCAGCGCCTCGGGCGTCGGGAGGACCCCGATGGGGCTCTCGACGCCCTCGGCCCGGCCCTCAAGCCGCTCGACAATCCACTTCAGCACCCGGATGTTCTCGCCGAAACCCGGCCACACGAAGGCGCCGTCGGCGTCCTTCTTGAACCAGTTGACGTAGTAGATCTTCGGCAGCTTCTCCGGGTCGCCCGCCTTGGCGCCGGTCTTCAGCCAGTGGCCGAAGTAGTCGCCCATGTGGTAGCCGCAGAACGGCAGCATGGCGAACGGGTCGCGGCGCAGCTCGCCCACCGTGCCCTCGGCCGCCGCGGTCTTCTCGGAGGCGACGTTGGCCCCGAGGAAGACGCCGTGCTGCCAGGAGAAGGACTCGGTGACCAGCGGCACCGCGGTGGCGCGGCGCCCGCCGAAGAGGATGGCCGAGATCGGCACCCCGGCCGGGTCCTCCCACTCGGGGGCGATGGTCGGGCACTGGGCCGCCGGCACCGTGAACCGGGCGTTGGGGTGCGCCGCGGGGGTCTCGGCGTCGGGGGTCCAGTCGTTTCCACGCCAGTCGGTCAGGTGGGCGGGGGGTTCCTCGGTCATGCCCTCCCACCAGACATCACCATCGTCGGTGAGGGCGACATTGGTGAAGACCGAGTTGCCCCACAGAGTGCGCATGGCGTTGGCGTTGGTCTTGTCGCCGGTGCCGGGCGCGACACCGAAGAAGCCGGCCTCGGGGTTGATGGCGTAGAGCCGGCCGTCGTCGCCGAAGCGCATCCAGGCGATGTCGTCGCCGACGGTCTCGACCTTCCAGCCGGGCAGCGTCGGCTGGAGCATCGCGAGGTTGGTCTTGCCGCATGCGGAGGGGAACGCCGCGGCGACGTAGTGGCTCCTGGCTCCTCCGTCACGGGCGGCCTCCCCGGCGGGCGGGGTGAGCTTGAGGATGAGCATGTGCTCGGCCAGCCAGCCCTCGTCGCGGGCCATGACGGAGGCGATGCGCAGGGCGTAGCACTTCTTGCCCAGGAGCGCGTTCCCGCCGTAGCCGGAGCCGAAGGACCAGATCTCGCGGGTCTCGGGGAAGTGCGAGATGTACTTGACCGGGTTGCACGGCCAGGGCACGTCGTCCCGGCCGTCGGCCAGGGGAGCGCCGACGGAGTGGACGGCCCGCACGAAATGCCCGTCCTCGCCGAGCTCCTTGAGCACGGCGGTGCCCATCCGGGTCATGGTGCGCATGGCGACGGCGACATACGCGGAGTCGGTGATCTCCACGCCGAGCGCGGAGAGGGGCGAGCCCAGCGGGCCCATGCAGAACGGCACCACATACATGGTCCGGCCACGCATGGAGCCCCGGAAGAGCCCCTGCCGACCGGTGAAGATCTCCCGCATGTCGGCGGGGTCCATCCAGTGGTTGGTGGGACCGGCGTCCTCCGGCCGCTCGGAGCAGATGAAAGTACGGTCCTCGACCCGGGCGACATCGGTCGGGTCGGACACGGCGTAGTACGAGTCGGGCCGCTTCTCAGGGTTCAGCCTGATGAACGTGCCCTTCGCCACGAGCTCCGCGCTGAGGCGGTCGTATTCCTCCTGGGATCCGTCGCACCAGACGACCTGGTCGGGCTCGGTCAGCGCGGCGATCTCTTCCACCCAGGCGATGAGCTTGTGGTGGCGGGTCGGGGCGTTGGCGGCGACGGGAGCGGCTGATATCAGCGTCACGTTCGCTCCAGAGGGTTGAGGGTTTTACGTGCGAGTCGCTCATCCGTAGGGATTGGGCGCTCATCTGATAGTGCCCCGACTTCTCTTCTGTGTCTAGTTGGGCTCATGTGAGCGCGGCCCGCCGCTCGCTACCATCTGCCCATGACCCTGTCGGCAAAACCCCGGTTGCGCGGCTGGCTGCACGCCGGCATGTTCCCCGCGGCGCTGATAGCGGGCGTCTTCCTCACCGCCCTGGCGGAAAGCCCCAGAGCCCGCGTGGCCTGCGCCGTCTACACCCTCAGCGCCTGCCTGCTGTTCGGTGTCAGCGCCCTTTATCACCGCGGCCACTGGACGCCGCGCGCCGAGGCCGTGCTGAGACGGCTGGATCACGCCAATATTTTCTTGATCATCGCGGGCACCTACACCCCGTTCACGATCCTGCTGCTCGACGGCGCGCGAGGACAGCTCCTGCTGTGGTGCGTCTGGGCCGGCGCCGTCGCCGGCATCGCCTTCCGCGTCTTCTGGGTCGGCGCCCCACGCTGGCTCTACACCCCCTGCTACCTCGCCCTGGGCTGGGCCGCCGTCTTCTTCCTGCCGGACTTCCTGCGCACCGGGGGCATCGCGGTGATGATCCTGGTCGTCGTGGGCGGCGTGCTCTACAGCGCCGGCGGGGTGATCTACGGCCTCAAGCGCCCCGATCCATGGCCGAAATGGTTCGGCTTCCACGAGCTGTTCCACTCCCTGACCCTGGCCGCCTTCGCCGTGCACTACGTGGGAATCTCGCTGATCGCCTACCGGCCGATCACCTGACGCTCCACGGAGTCCCCCACATATCGAAATGACTCACTTTTGAGAGCCACTATCATTTAGCGGTGGCTCTCGGAGGTGTGTCTTGGACATGGACCCACGGCTCGGCCCGCGCCGCTGGTGGGCCCTGAGCGCGCTCGCCGTCGCGACGCTCGTCCTGGGCCTGGACATGACCATCCTCAACGTGGCCCTGCCGTCCATCGCCGCCGACCTCAAGGTGGGCACCCGCCAGCAGCAGTGGATGGTCGACGCCTTCCTCGTCGTCTTCGCCGCCATCATGGTCCCGGCCGGGCTGGTCGGCGACCGGTTCGGCCGCCGCCTGACGCTGGTGACCGGCTTGGCCGTGATGCTGGCCGGCTCGGTCCTCGGCGCCCTCGCCGGCGGCCCCGGGCTCCTGATCACCGGGCGCGCGGTCATGGGCCTGGGCGCCGCGCTGGTGAGCCCGCTGACGGTCGCGGTGCTGCCCGCCCTGTTCGGCCCGGCCGAGCGCGCCAAGGCCATCGCCGCGCTCACCGCCGCGTTCACCGCCGGGCTGCCCCTCGGCCCGCTCGTCGGCGGCTGGCTCCTCGACCACTTCTGGTGGGGCTCGGTCCTGCTGGTCAACGTCCCGCTGGTCGCCGTCGCGCTCGCCGGCTGCGCGCTGCTGCCAGAGACCAGGGAACGCGGCGCGCCCCGGGTCGACGTGCTGGGCGCGGCCTGCGTGGCCGGCGCGCTCGGCGCGCTGGTGTACGGGCTGATCGAGGGGCCCAGCCGCGGCTGGGGCGACCCGCTGGTCCTGGCGGCCTGGGCCGCCTCCCTGCCGCTGCTGCTCCTGCTGATCGCCAGGGAGCGGCGGCGGGAGGGCCCGCCGCTCGGGCTCGGTCTGCTGCGCGATCCGGTCTTCGGGGGCAACGCCCTGATCGGCGCGCTGATCGGCTTCATCCTGGCCGGGCTGATCTTCCTGCTTCCGCAGTACCTCCAGGCGGTCCGCGGCCACGACGCCTTCGGCACCGGGCTGCGGCTGCTGCCCCTGCTGGCCGGGGTGCTCGTCGCGGCCCGGGGCTGCCAGGGGCTGGTGCGCCAGTTCGGACCGCGCGGCGTCGTCGCCACCGGGCTCGCGCTGCTGTCGTTCGCCGGCATCCAGGGCAGCACCATCGAGGTGGGGTCCCGCTACGGACTGACCGCCATCTGGCTGACGGTCACCGGGCTGGGTGCCGGGCTGGCACTGGTGCCGGCCACCGACGCGGCGATCGCCGCGCTGCCGCCGGACCACTCCGGCACCGGCTCGGGGCTGCTGCTGACCCTGCGGCACGTCGGCAGCGCCATCGGCGTCGCGGTGCTCGGCAGCCTGCTCGCCCAGGTCTACCGGGACCGCCTGGACACCGAGGGCCTGCCGCCGCAGGCCGCCGAGGCGTCCCGCGAGTCGGTCGTCGCCGCGCACTCCGTCGCCGAGCACACCGGCGCCCCGGGGCTGACCGACTCCGCCGACTGGGCGTTCACCCACGGCATGAGCGTCACGCTCTACGTCTGCTCCCTCGCGGCGCTCGGCGGCGCCCTGCTGGCCGGACTGCTGCTGCCGCAGCACCGCGCGGACCGGCCAGGGGTGACAACCCTGGTCGCGGCCGAGGGAGATGTCCGAGAATGACCCGCGTGCCCTCCGCTCCCACCGCCAAGGCGGGCCTCCGCGAACGCAAGAAGATCCGCACCCGGCGGGCGATCCGTGGCGCGGCGTACCGGCTGTTCGCGGAGCAGGGCTACGACGCCACCCGGGTGGACCAGATCGCGGAGGCCGCGGAGGTCTCGCCGAGCACCGTTTTCCGGTACTTCCCGACCAAGGAGGACATCGTCCTCACGGACGAGGAGGACTCCGTTCTCGACAGCGCCCTGCGCGCCCGCCCTGCCCACGAGCCACCGCTGACGGCCCTGCGGGAGGCCATCCGCACGGCGCTCCGGCAGGCGTACACCACGCCCGAGGCACTGGCCGAGGTGCGGGTGCGGATGCGGCTGGTCGCCACGGTCCCCGCCGTCCGGGCCCGCCTGGACGAGAGCATGGCGGCCTCCGGCCGCCTCCTGGCCGCGACCCTCGCCACCCGCCTGGGCCGCTCCCCCGACGAGCTGGAGATCCAGGTCTTCATCAGCGCCATCCTCGGCGGCCTGCGCGCGGCGCTGATCTACTGGGTCGCCCACGACCTGCGGGACGACCTGACCGACGTGATCGACCGCGCGGTGGCCACCATGCGGACCAACCTGGCGGACCAGGGCTGACGGAGCCCGAGCGTCCCGAACGGGACCGGCCGCGGCCGGTCCCGCTCACCCGCCGGCGGAACCGCGCTCGGGCCTGCGGCGCCGTTCAGCGGAGCTGGGCCGCCAGGTCGGCCGGGGCCGTGGTCGGGGCCGAGCAGACGAAGCCGCGGCAGACGTACGCCGTCGGCCGGCCGTCGCGCAGCGGGCGGTCCGCCAGGAGGGGGGCGGCGTCGGGGGTGTCCGGCTCGCCGAGGGCGATCACCGCGCCGGGGGCCGTGGCGCGCAGAGCCGTGCGGTGCAGCTCCGCCGTCGCCGGATCGTGCCGGGGGCCGACGACCGCCACCTCGCGCGGTCCGTCGAGGGCCGCCTCGGCCACCGCCAGACCCCAGCCGATGAAGCGCGGCGCGCGGGTGCCCAGGGCCGTGACGATGCCCAGCGCCCGTTCGGCCGCCGCGCGGTGCCGGCCGCTCCCGGTGTACGCGGCGTACGACAGCAGCGCCCCGGCCGCCGCCGTCCAGCCGGACGGCGTCGCGCCATCGGTCGGGTCCTGCGGGCGGCGGATCAGCTCCTCCGCGTCGTCGGCCGTGTCGAACAGCGCGCCGTCCTCGCCCGTGAAGCGTGTGAGCACCGTCTCCAGCAGGGACCCCGCCCGGTCCAGCCACGGCCGAGCGCCGGTCACCGCGTACAGCGCGAGGAAGCCCTCCGCGACATCGCCGTAGTCGTCCAGCACGCCCGCGCTCGGGCCGGCCCGGCCGTCGCGCGAGGTGCGCGTCAGGCGGCCGTCCGCGCCGAGGTGGACGCGCGCCAGCAGCTCGGCGGCGTCCGTCGCCGCCGAGATCAGGTCGGGGCGGTCGAAGCAGGCGCCGGTCTCGGCGAGCGCGGCGACGGCCAGGCCATTCCAGGCGGCCACCACCTTGTCGTCCCGCTCCGGCCTCGGCCGCGCGTCGCGCGCCGTCAGCAGCCGCTCGCGCAGCCCGGCCGGAGGCTCGGCGCCCGGCAGCCGCAGCACCGAGGCGCCCGCCTCGAACGTGCCGGTCGCCGTGACGCCGTACGCCTCGGCCGCCGCCTCCGCGCCCGCCGCGCGCACCTCCTCGGGCGTCCACACGTAGAACGCGCCCTCCGCGTGCCCGCCGCCGCCCGGCACCTCGCTGTCGGCGTCCAGCGCCGAGGCGAAGCCGCCCTCGGCGGTGCGCAGCTCGCGCACCATGAAGTCCGCCGTCTCCAGCGCGATCCGCCGCGCCAGGACGGACCCCGTGGTCCGCCACAGGTGCGTGTAGACGCGGCCGAGCAGCGCGTTGTCGTACAACATCTTCTCGAAGTGCGGCACGGTCCACGTCGCGTCCACCGCGTACCGCGCGAAGCCGCCGCCGAGCTGGTCGTAGATGCCGCCGCGCGCCATCGCCTCGCAGGTCGCCTCGGCCATCCGCAGCGCGTCGGCCGAGCCGGTGCGCGCGTGGTGGCGCAGCAGGAACTCCAGCGCCATGGCCGGCGGGAACTTCGGCGCCCCGCCGAACCCGCCGTGCGCCACGTCGAACTCGCCGTCCAGCACGCTCACGGCCACGGCCAGGTCATCCGCGCCGGGCGGGCCGGGCGTGTCGTACGACAACCGCCGGTCCGCCAGCTCGCCCGTGATCTGGGCGGCGACCTGGGCGACCTCACCCCGCCGGTCGGTCCAGGCGGTGTGCACGCCCTCCAGGAGCTGCCCGAACGACGGCATGCCCGAGCGCGGCTCGGGAGGGAAGTAGGTGCCGAAGTAGAACGGCTCGCCGTCCGGCGTCATGAACACGGTCATCGGCCAGCCGCCCTGGCCCGTCGCGGCCTGGACCGCGTCCATGTAGACCGCGTCGACATCGGGCCGCTCCTCCCGGTCCACCTTCACCGGGACGAAGCGCGCGTTCAGATACGCGGCGACCGTCTCGTCCTCGAAGCTCTCCCTGGCCATGACATGGCACCAGTGACAGCTGGCATATCCGACGCTCAGCAGGATGGGCACGTCCCGCCGCCGCGCCTCGTCGAACGCCTCGGCGCGCCACGGCCACCACTCGACGGGGTTGTCCGCGTGCTGAAGCAGATAGGGCGAGGTCTCGGCGGCGAGTCGATTGGCCATGGGACCATCTTGCACCGCGCGGCGGGCTCAGGCCGCCTGATAGGGCTTGGCCTCCAGCACCTTGACGCGGGCGACGCTGCCGTTGGGCAGCGTGTACTCGGCCTCCTCGCCGACCTTCTTGCCGTTCACGCCGCTGCCCAGCGGCGACTGCGGCGAATACGTCTCGATGTCCGACGTGGCGAACTCGCGCGAGGCGAGCAGAAACGTCATCGTGTCGTCCGGGTCGCCGTCGAAGGCGATCGTCACCACCATGCCGGGCGCCACCACGCCCGTGTCCGCGGGGGCCTCACCGACCTGGGCACTCTCCAGAAGCTGGGTGAGCTGGCGCACGCGCGCCTCCATCTTTCCCTGCTCCTCCTTGGCCGCGTGGTACCCGGCGTTCTCCTTGAGGTCGCCCTCTTCGCGCGCCTGCTCGATCTTCTTCGCGATCTCGACGCGGGCAGGACCCGACAGATGATCCAGCTCCGCCTTGAGCTGGTCATACGCCTCCTGGGTCAGCCAGGTGACAGTGTCGCTGGTCTGCGTCACAGGTGCTCCTCGGGTGAAAAGAGAGGGGGATAAAAACAAGGCGCCCGACCCGGACTCGGTGCGCTCCTGGGCGGGCGTTACATCGATCGAAAAATCGACTCTCACAACGACGACCGATGTGTGCGGAGACATTACCCTCCGCTGCCATGGACAAACCCGCCACCACTCAGCGTGCCGCTGACGTGGCCTCCGTGCAGCCCATGAGCTCGGCGGCGGTGGCACGCTCGGTAGTCCTGAGCGTCACGGAACGGTGCACACTACCGGCGTCCTCGTCGAAGCGGAAATCGGCGCGGCCGACCTCCAGACCGTCCTCGGCCTGGGCGCGCACCGTGCACACGCCGTCGGTGCCGGAGGGCTTGCGGACCGCGATGTTCACCTCGATCTCGCCGTCCGAGACCACCTCGAAGCCGGTCAGCTCGCCGGTGACCTTCTGGTCGGAGATGTACGACACCCCGGCCCAGACCACGAAGCCGACCAGCGCGGCCCCGAGCACGGCGCCGATGATCCTGAGCCGCCGGTCAGTACGGGCATCGGCCGTGCCAGAACGGCCGTACCGCCCCTCGGGCAGGTCCGCTCGTACTTCAGCCATGGCGCTCGGTCCTCGGAAACTCGGATACTCGGAAACTCGGAATAGCGGCTGCGGTCCATCAGTCACTATAGAAGGCGTGTGCCCCACGCCGACGAGTGACCTGACGGACGAGGACGAGGACGAGGACCGAGCGTTGACCGAGCAGCTCCGGCTCATGGCCGTGCACGCCCATCCGGACGACGAGTCCAGCAAGGGCGCCGCCACCATGGCCAAATACGTGGCAGAGGGTGTGGACGTCCTGGTGGCGACATGCACCGGCGGGGAGCGTGGCTCCATCCTCAACCCCAAGCTCCAGGGCGACCCCTATCTGGAGGAGCACATCCACGAGGTGCGGGCCCGGGAGATGGCCGAGGCCCGGGCGATCCTGGGCGTGCGGCAGGAGTGGCTGGGCTTCGTCGACTCGGGGCTGCCGGAGGGCGACCCGCTGCCGCCGCTGCCCGAGGGCTGCTTCGCCCTCCAGGAGGTGGACGCCGCGGCCGAGCCGCTGGTGCGGCTGATCCGGACCTTCCGGCCGCACGTGATCACCACGTACGACGAGAACGGCGGGTATCCGCACCCGGACCACATCATGACCCACAAGATCTCCATGGTCGCCTTCGAGGCCGCGGGCGACCACGCGCGCTACCCGGACGCGGGCGAGCCGTGGCAGCCGCTGAAGCTCTACTACAACCAGGGCTTCTCCCGGCCGCGCACCGTCGCCCTGCACCAGGCCATGCTGGACCGGGGCCTGGAGTCGCCGTACGCGGAGTGGCTCAAGCGCTGGGACGAGGCCGACTGGCCCGACCGGCAGCTCACCACGCGAGTGCCGTGCGCGGAGTTCTTCCCCGTCCGGGACAAGGCGCTGATCGCGCACGCCACCCAGATCGACCCGGACGGCGGCTGGTTCAAGGTGCCGATGGACGTCCAGCAGGAAGTCTGGCCGACCGAGGACTACGAGCTGACCCGCTCCCGCGTGGATACCTCGCTCCCCGAGTCGGACCTGTTCGCCGGCATCCGCCAGAATTGAGAGATGACTGACTTGCTGCCTCTTGCCGCCAAGGAGCTCAACGAATACACCGTGACGCCGGGCGTGCTCGGCTTCATCGTGTTCGCCGTGCTGGGCCTGGGTGTCTGGCTGCTGCTGAAGTCCATGAGCAAGCACCTGAGAAGGATCGCCGTGCTGGAGGCTCAGGAGCAGCAGGGCGTCCCCGCCGGAGCCGGCCGGGAGGGCGAGCGCGGGTCCTCGCGCTCGTGACCCCCTCCCCCGCCCGGGGCGGGGGAGGGCCGCTCACCGCCCGGGCCCGCCGATCACGTCACGCGCGCCGCGGCGGGGCACCATGCCCAGGCGCCAGGCCGGCCAGCCCGACTCCGGGCCCTGGCCGCGCTCCAGCAGGTGCGCGTACGACCGCGCGGCGTCCGTCAGGCGCGGGTCGCGCAGCGGGTGCCCGGCGCGCAGCAGATCGGTGAGCTCCTCCTGGGCGACCGCCTGCCCGACCTCCGAGCCGCCGGGCGAGGCGAGCGGCAGCAGGGTGCAGCGCAGGAACGCCGCCCAGTCCGCGCCGCGCGCGTCCGGACGGCCGTCGCCGTAGCCCTCCGTGAACAGCCGCAGGCCCTGGTCGGTCAGCTCCAATGCCTGGCCGAGCCGCTCGTTCCCCGCCTCGATCACCGCCAGCTCCAGGCAGGACCACGCCTCGCCGTGCCGGACGCCCGCCCGCCGGTAGTCCCGGCGGGCGTCGGTCAGGAGCTGGCGGGCGAAGCCGCTGTTGCGCAGCGAGCCGGTGCTCTCCGCGCGGGTGTCCCGGCTGATCCGGGCGGAGTGGTGGCGGGTGCAGGCCAGGCCGTAGACGTCCCGCATCCGGCTGAACATCGACCGGGCCCGCTCGTGGGTGCGCAGCGCGCTCCCGGCGTCGCCCGCCTCCTCCAGGGCCTGGCCCAGGTTGTACAGCGCCCACGCCTCGCCGCGGGCGTCCTCCGTGTCGCGGTGCCGGGCGAGCGCCGCGTCGAGCTGCTCCCGCGCCGCGGCCGGGTCGCCCGCGTAGACCCGGGCCAGACCGAGGACCGTCTGCGCCCAGGCGACGCCGCGCCCGTCGCGGGAGCGCTCGTACAGGTCGAGGGAGAGCCGCAGCTCACGCTCGGCGGCCGGGATGTCGCCGCCGTACAGGAGGGTCTGGCCGAGCTGGAAGCGGGTCCACGCCTCGCCGTGCACACTGCCGCTGCCCTGATGCAGCTCCAGCGCCTCGGCGAGCATCGCGCGGGCGGGCACGATCCGGCCGCACTCGCGTTCCAGGGCGGCCAGCGCGTGCAGGGTCCAGGCGCGGTCGCCGTCGAGGTGCTCGCCGGACTGGAGCCGCAGGGATTCGCGCAGCTTGGCGCCCGCCTCGGTGAGCCGGCCCTGGTGCTGGAGGGTGATCCCCAGGTCGCGCAGGGCGCGGGCGGTGCCCGCCTCGTTGTGGGCCTGCTGGTAGAGGGTGACCACGGAGGTGAGCGTGGAGCGGGCCTTGTCGAGCTCGCCGAGCTGGCGGGCGGCGACACCGGTGCGCCACTGCACCGAACGGGTGAGCAGGCCCTGGTTGATCGCCTGGGTCAGCTCGTTCAGCTCGCCGAGCCGGTAGAGGTCGCCGCGCAGCAGGCAGTAGTCGCACAGCGCGCCCAGCAGGTGCTGGACGGCCTCGCGGTCGACCCGCTCATCGGCGTGGCGCAGGGTCGCGGTGATGAAGCTGGTCTCGTCGTCCAGCCAGCGCAGCGCGGCGTCCAGGGAGGGGAAGCCGTGGCCGCCGGCCGCGGCGGGCAGCACGTTGGCGCGGGTGGAGGTCTTGCCGTCCACCAGCCGGATGACGGTGTCGGCCAGCTCGGCGTAGCTGCGGATCAGCCGCTCCTGGGCGGCCGAGCGGTCGGCGTCGCTCTCCTCCTCGTGCAGGCGGGCGCGGGCGAAGCGGCGCACCAGGTCGTGCAGCTGGTACCGGTCGCCGTGGGTGGTGCGCAGCAGGCCGGCGCGGGTCAGCTCCTCCAGCCGGCGGGCCGCCTCCTGGCGGCCGACGTCGAGGAGCGCGGCGGCGGCGCTGGGGCCGAGGCTGGCCCGGCCGACGAGGGCGAGGCGGCGCAGCAGCCGGCGGGCGGCCTCGGGCTGGTCGGCGTAACGCAGGCGCGGGGCGCGCTCGGCCGGGTCGGGGCCGCCGTCCGGGGGGCCACAGGCGGCGAGGTCGTCGGCGAGCTGCCCCGGGGAGCGGTGGTCCAGCGCGGAGCCGGCCATGCGCAGCAGCAGCGGGCGGCCGTCGCACAGCTCGGTGACGCGCCGCCAGCTCACCTCGTCGTAGGGCACCGGGGCGACGGTGGCGCCGTCCGCCACGGAGGCGCGCAGCAGCTCCTCGGCGGCGGCCTGGTCGAGCGGGCCGAGCTCCAGGTGGTGGACGGACGCGGGCAGGTCGTCGCCGAGCGCCAGCGGCTCGGCGGCGGTGACCAGGATCAGGGAGTCGGAACGCTCGGGGATGAGGGTGCGCACCTGCTCGGCGTCGGTGGCGTCGTCGAGGATGATGACGACCGGCAGACCGGCCAGGTGCTGGTGATATGCCTCAACGAGCCGGCGGAGCTGGGCGGGGTCGGCGTCCCGGCCGGTGTTCTCGCGGAACAGGAGCTGCTCGCGGGGGGCGCCGAGACGGTTCATCAGGTGGAGGATCGCGTCGCGGGTGGGAAGCGGGTCCTGGCTCTGGCCGCGCAGGTCCACCAGGCAGGCACCCCGGAACAGCTCGCGGGTCTCATGGGCGGCCCAGCGCGCCAGCATGGTGCGCCCGGAGCCGGACGGGCCGTGCAGCACGACGACGGTGGGCCGGGTGTCGGTGCGGGCGCGGTCCCGGTTGACCCACTGGGTGAGCTGGGTGAGCTGGCTGCGGCGGCCGATGAACGGATGGCCCCGGTCGGGCAGCCGGTCGAAGGAACGGGCCAGCACCGAACGGGTGCGGGCCTGGCCCGACCGGTCCCGGGAGCGGGACGCCGGGCGGCGGTCGCCCGGCCGCTCCCGGCTCTCCCTGCCGGTGGCGTCGCGGCGGGGGGCGAGGGCACGCTGCTGCTCCAGATAGGGGCGGATACCGCGCACGTCGAGGGCGGAGCGCCAGGCAAGCCGCAACTGGTCGACGCCGCCTGGCTGGTGACGGCTGCCGGCCTGCCGCTCCGCCGACCACAGGTGGGCGGCCACGGCCCGGAGCGTGAATCCGAGCACGGCCGCCAGGGCGACCAGCCCGGCGTCCCGGACGGCCGTCGCGGTGGACTCGTCGCGGCCGGCGACCAGCAGCAGGGTGGCGAGGGCGGCGGCGCCCGCCGCGCCCGCGAGGCCGCCGAGGGCCTCCCTGCCGAACCGGTCGAGCAGTCGGCCGGGCGCGCTGTCGGCCTCGGCCTGGCGGTACGCCGTGTACTCCTCGTGGGCCGGCCGCGCGATCTCGTCGAGCGCGCCCCGGGCGCGCCGCAGAAGCTGCGCGCCGTCGACACGCCCCTCGGAGCGGCGCACCTCCTCCTCGACCGCCTCGGCCAGCATGCGGTCCACCTCCGCCCGGTGCCGCTCGCTCAGCTCGGTCCGTACCGGTACCGACATCCGTCTCCCCCATCACCCGTCGACATGCCGCTCAACCCGCCATCTATCACGCTGAATTCGGCCGAGTCGTTGCACATGGGCGAATATTCGGGACAGGCGGCGGAAAGCGCAAGCACCGGACGGCGACACAAGGCTCCCGGCCGATCGGCGGGGGCCTCCTCCGCGCGCGGGCGGGCGGCCGTCAGCCGGTGGCCTGCCGGTACTTGCGCACGGCCTGCTTGCGGAAGAAGAGGATGACCGCCACCGACCACAAGGCGGAGGCCAGCACCGGGTGCTGCATGGGCCAGGAGTCCGGCGCCTGATAGCCCGGCGGCAGATTCCCGAAGAGCTCGCGGACACCCAGCACCGTGGCGCTGAACGGATTCCACTCGGCGACCGGCTGGAGCCAGCCCGGCATGTTCTCCGAGGGGACGAAGGCGATGGAGATGAACGTCAGCGGGAACAGCCAGACCAGGCCGCCGGAGGTGGCCGCCTCCGGGGAGCGGACCGACAGGCCGATCAGGGCACCGATCCAGGTGAAGGCATAGCCGAAGAGGAGCAGCAGCCCGAAGGCGGCCAGCGCCTTGGGCAGTCCCTCGTGCGTGCGCCAGCCGACCGCGAAGGCGACGATGGCGAGGACGACCAGGATGACGGCCGTCTGCACCAGGTCGGCGAAGGTGCGCCCGGTCAGGACGGCGCCGCGCGCCATGGGCAGCGAGCGGAAACGGTCGATGATGCCCTTCTGCATGTCCTCGGCTATGCCCGCGCCCGCGCCCGCCGTGGCGAAGGTGACGGTCTGCGCGAAGATGCCGCCCATCAGGAACTCCCGGTACGCCTCGGGGTCGAGACCGGCGCCCGGGATGTTGATCGAGCCGCCGAAGACGTAGGAGAACAGGACGACGAACATGATCGGCTGGATCATGCCGAAGACGACGATCTCGGGGATGCGCAGCATCCGCAGCAGATTCCGCTTGGCGACGATCATGGAGTCACGCAAGCCCTGGCGGAAGCCGATCCGCTGGTCGTCCGGGCGCGCCGCGTGCCGTGGCCCGATCGGCTGGCGCGCGGCGGACAGGGGGCTGGTCATCGCGTCACCTTCTCCTTCTTCTCCTTCTTGCTCTTCTTGTCCTTCTTCTCCGTCTTCGTCGGGCCCTTGGCCCCGTCCACCCCGCCCGCCCCGCCTTTCCCGCCCGTCCCGGTCGCTCCGTCCGTACCGGCCGCGTGGCCGGTGAGGGAGAGGAAGACGTCGTCCAGGGTGGGGCGGCGCAGACCGATGTCGTCCATCTCGATGCCGAGGGCGTCCAGCTCGCGGATGACCTCGGCCAGCGTCTTGGCGCCGCCGGAGGCCGGGACACCGAGCTTGCGGGTGTGCTCGATCAGGGTGGTCTCGCCGTCGCCCAGGCGCCGCAGCACCGTCTCGGCCTCGGCCAGGCGCGTCCGGTCGTGCACCACGACTTCGACCACGTCACCGCCGGACTGGCTCTTCAGCTCGTCGGAGGTGCCTCGCGCGATGACCCTGCCGCTGTCGACCACGGCGATGGTGTCGGCCAAGCGGTCGGCCTCCTCCAGATACTGCGTGGTGAGCAGCAGCGTGGCGCCGCCGGCCACCAATTCCTCGATGACCTCCCACAGGGCCTGCCGGTTCATCGGGTCGAGGCCGGTGGTCGGCTCGTCCATGAACATCACGGGCGGGCTGGTGATCAGCGCGGCGGCCAGGTCGAGGCGGCGGCGCATGCCCCCGGAGTACGTCTTGGCGGTGCGGTCGGCGGCGTCCGCCAGGTTGAACCGCTCCAGCAGCTCGTCGGCTCGGCGCTTCGCGTCCCGCGCGGAGAGCTGGTAGAGCCGACCAACCATCTGAAGATTCTCCCGGCCGGTCAGATAGTCGTCGACGGCGGCGAACTGGCCGGAGAGCCCTATGGAGCGCCGCACCTCGTTCGGATACTTGAGCACATCGAGACCGGCCACCTCGGCTCGGCCCTTGTCGGGCCGCATCAGGGTGGTGAGGACACGCACCGTGGTCGTCTTCCCCGCGCCGTTCGGCCCGAGGAGGCCGAGCACGGTGCCCTCCGGCACGTCGATGTCCACGCCGTCCAGTGCCCTGACGTCGCCGAAGGTCTTCACGAGCCCTTCGGCCCAGATGGCGCCTGGCATGAGGATCTCCCAAGGTCGACGGGCGAGTGTCAGAGGGGGGTCGAAGGAGGGACCGCGGCGTGGCGTCCGCGCCGCGCGGCCACCAGCCTAGGCTATCGCGATGTATCGCGATAGCCTTCTTTTTTTGAGCCACCCGGATGGGTCAGCCGAGAATCCGGTAGCCCGCCGCGCGCAGCGCCCGGGACACCTCCGCGCAGTGCTCGGGGCCCAGGGTTTCCAGCCGCACCTCCACCTCGACCTCGTCCACCCCGAGCCGCGGATCGGTCCTGACGTGGTTCACGGCGAGCACGTTGGCGTCGGCCAGCGACAGTTCGCCCAGCAGCGCCGCCAGCACCCCGGGCCGGTCCGGCAGCCGCAGCCGCAGCGACAGGTAGCGCCCGGCCGCGGCCATGCCGCGCCGCAGGCTGCGCTCCAGCACCACCGGGTCGACGTTCCCCCCGGACAGCACCGCGACCACGGGCCCGGTGAACGCCGCCGGCTCCGACAGCAGCGCCGCGACCGGACTCGCCCCGGCCGGCTCGACCACCATCTTCGCCCGCTCCAGACAGAGCAGCAGCGCGGCGGAGAGCGAGTCCTCGGAGACCGTGCGGACCTCGTCCACCAGCTCCTTGATGATGCCGAACGGCACGTCCCCCGGCCGGCCGACCTTCATCCCGTCCGCCATCGTCGCGACCTGCGGCAGCGCCACCGGGTGGCCGGCGGCCAGCGAGGGCGGATACGCCGCCGAGCCCGCCGCCTGTATCCCGACGATCCTGACGTCCGGCCGCAGCGACTTCACCGCCAGCGCCACCCCCGCCGCCAGCCCGCCGCCGCCGACGCCCACCACGATGGTCCGCACCTCGGGGCACTGCTCCAGGATCTCCAGCCCGAGCGTGCCCTGCCCGGCCACCACGTCCGGGTGGTCGAAGGGGTGGATGAGCACGGCCCCGGTGGTCCCCGCGTACTCCTTGGCGGCGGCCAGCGTCTCGTCCACCACCTGTCCGTGCAGCCGTACCTCGGCGCCGTACTCCCGGGTGGCGGCGACCTTTGGCAGCGGGGCGCCGACCGGCATGAACACGGTGGCACGCACGCCCAGCAGCCGGGCGGCGAGGGCGACGCCCTGCGCGTGGTTCCCCGCGCTGGCCGCGACCACGCCGCGTTCCCGTTCGCCCTCGCTCAGGCCCGCGATGCGGGTGTAGGCGCCGCGGATCTTGAACGAGCCGGTGCGCTGCAGGTTCTCGCACTTGAGGTGGACGGGGGCGCCGAGCAGCCGGCTCAGGTACCGGCTGCCCTCCAGCGCTGTCACCCGGGCTACGCCGCTGAGCGTCTTCTGGGCGGCGAGAACGTCGTCCAGCCCGGGCCGGTGGTTCGCAGGCATGCCGCCAGTGTCGCAGGCGTGAATTCACCCGGCGCGCGCGGTCCCGGACGCGCGCCCGGTCGCTGCGACGGGATCGCGCAATGCACGTCCGAGCACCCGCCGGGCGGCGTACGCTGAGGCGCGACCGGGGGGCCACCCCCTGTCACCGATCCCCACCCGCACCCTCACCGATCCCTAGACCGGAAATGACGCCTGAACCCACCCAAGTCACCACCGCCGCCCCCGAATCCGACCTCCTCGACGCGCTCCAGCACGAGGTGGCGGTCTTCGCCCGGCGGGCGGAGCAGACCCGCCTCGGCGGCCTCGGTCCGGCCCGCAACTCGATGGACCGCGCCGCCTACCTCCTGCTCAGCAGGCTCGACCAGCAGGGCCCGACGGGTGTCAAGGCCCTCGCCGCCGGGATGGGCATCGACTCGTCGACGGTGACCCGGCAGGTCGCCCCGCTCGTCGACTCCGGCCTGGTCAGCCGCACCGCGGACCCCGAGGACGGCCGCGCGGTCGTGCTCCAGTTGTCGGAGCGGGGCAGCGACCGTCTCCAAGAGGTCCGCACCTCGCGCCGCAGGCTCGTGTCGACCCTCACCACGGACTGGACGGAGGAGGAGCGCGACAGCTTCTGCGCGCTCCTCACTCGCTTCAACTCCGCGATCTCCCGCATGCAGACGAACACGGGGGCGATCATCCCGGCGAGCCTCAGCCCAGAGCCTGGCTGAGATCGGCCAGCAGGTCCTCCACGGCCTCGATCCCGACCGAAAGACGCACCAGGTCGGCCGGCACCTCCAGGGCGGAGCCGGCCGCCGAGGCGTGCGTCATCCGGCCCGGGTGCTCGATCAGCGACTCCACGCCGCCGAGCGACTCCCCCAGGATGAACAGCCGCGCCCGGTCGCAGACCTCGACCGCCGCGCGCTCGCCGCCCGCGACCTGGAACGACACCATCCCACCGAAGTCCCGCATCTGCTTGGCGGCGGTCTCGTGGCCCGGGTGCGAGGTCAATCCCGGGTAGTACACCCGCGTCACCTTCGGATGGGCCGCCAGCGTGTCCGCGATCCGGGCGGCGTTCGCGCTGTGCCGGTCCATCCGCACGGCGAGCGTCTTGATGCCGCGCAGCACCAGCCAGGAGTCGAACGGGCCCGCGACCGCGCCCATCGCGTTCTGGTGGAACGCCAGCTCCTGCGCCAGCCCCGGGTCCGAGGTGACGAGCGCGCCGCCCACCACGTCGGAGTGGCCGCCGAGGTACTTGGTGGTCGAGTGCACCACCACGTCCGCGCCCAGGGCCAGGGGCTGCTGGAGGTAGGGGCTGGCGAAGGTGTTGTCGACCACCAGCCGGGCCCCGGCGGACCGGGCGATGTCCGCGACGATCGCGATGTCCGTGATGCCGAGCAGCGGGTTGGACGGGGTCTCCACCCAGATCAGCTTGGTCTCCGGGCGCAGCGCGGCGCGCACCGAGGCCGCGTCCGAGGTGTTCGCCACCGACCAGGCCACGCCCCAGCGTTCGGCGACCTTGGTGATGAGCCGGAAGGTGCCGCCGTAGGCGTCGTCCGGGATCACCATGTGGTCGCCCGGCCTGAGCACGGTGCGCAGCAGGCAGTCCTCGGCGGCGAGACCCGAGGCGAACGCCAGCCCGCGCGTGCCGCCCTCCAGCGCGGCCAGGTTCTCCTCCAGGGCGGTACGGGTGGGGTTGGCGGACCGGCTGTACTCGTAGCCCCCGCGCAGACCGCCCACGCCGTCCTGCTTGAACGTGGAGACCTGGTGGATCGGCGGAACCACCGCGCCCGTCACCGCGTCGGGCTCCTGCCCGGCGTGGATGGCCACGGTCTCGAAACGCTGACGACTGTGCTGCTCGCTCATACGGACCACGGTAGTGCGCCCGGCGGTGGACCCGTCGCCTGGCCACGGGTGCCGCGCCAAGCGTCATAAGGTGTTCACAGTCATTCGAACGAGGGGGAGCCGCGCCGCCATGGAAGCTCTTTGGTTGCTCTTCGCCCTGATCGCCGTCTTCGGCGTGGTGGTGCTGCCGCTTCTGCGGCGGCGCCGGGAGCGGCAGGAGTTCGAGCGGGCCGCCTCAGCGGCCGAGGAGCGGACCGGGCCCGGGGGACGGACGCCGGACGGGGTGTCGCTCGGCAAGCCCGGCAGGCCCGGCCAGGAGGGCGGCCGGCCGGCGGGCGGGCTGGTCCCGGTCGACCAGCTCGACGTGCGGCTGCCCGGCCCCGATCCCGATCTGGTCGCGGCCCTGGAGGAGACCCGGCGCACCCAGGACTGGCGGCCGGCGGGCCGACTCCTGGCGCTGACGGACGACGCCGAGCCGCGCTGGCAGCGCGTGCAGTCGCTGGCCGGGGCGGCGGCGATGGAGCTGGCGCACTGGCGGGCCGCGGACCAGGCCGGCCAGTCCGGTGCGCGGGACGCGGGCTGGCTGCGCCGCTGGCGGACCGACGAGCCGAACGACGCGGGCGGCGCGCAGGTGTACGCGCAGTTCCTGGTGTGGCAGGCGATGGCCGACCCGGGCGCGGCGGAGTACCGGATCATCCTGGAGGAGGCGCGGACGGTGTGCGGCGAGGCCGCCCGGCTGGCGCCGGCGGACCCGATCCCGTACATCACGGAGTTGTTCATCGCGCGCGGCCTCAGCTACCGGCGGTCGGACTTCGACGCGCTGTGGGAGAAGATCACCCAGCGGGACGACCGGCACATGGGCGCGCACCTGGCCGCGCTGCCGTATCTGTCGGAGAAGTGGCACGGCTCGCGCGCCGAGGCCGACGCCTTCGCCACGGCCGCGGCGGCCGGGGCCCCCGAGGGCAGCCTGCTGGCCGCCCTGCCGCTGTTCGCGGTGTACGACCACCTGCCCGACGTGCAGCTCTCGCCCGGCATGTATCAGGGCGCGGTGATCCGGGACGCGATCGAGGCCGCGCAGTTCGCCGTGGCCACCGTGCGCGCCGGTCACCCGGTGGAGCCGCACGTGCGCCACCTGCTGCTGTGTTTCCTGGTCCGCGCGGAGCGGTACCCGGAGGCGGCGGAACAGGTGCGGGCGATCGACGGTTATGTCGGTGCGATCCCGTGGGTGGACAGCGACAATCCGGCCGGCGAGTACGCCGCCTACCGCGCCATGGCGATCGCCGGACAGTGATGGACCGAGGAAGGACGACGAGACGCATGTTGTACGCCTTCAAGACGCGCCTCCCCACCCCGGAGGAAGCCCTGCCCGGCCGCGCGGAACCGCCGTTCCGCGTCCCCGAGAAGCACACCGTCCTGGGCACCGCCCTCCTCGGCCCCTATCCCGAGGGCTTCGAGGTGGCGGACTTCGCCCTCGGCTGCTTCTGGGGCGCCGAGCGCCGTTTCTGGCGCACCCCGGGCGTGTGGACGACCCTGGTCGGCTACCAGGGCGGCATCACGGCGAACCCGACCTACGAAGAGGTCTGCTCGGGCATGACCGGCCACACCGAGGCCGTCCGCGTCGTCTTCGACCCGGCGAAGGTCTCGTACGAGGATCTGCTGAAGATCTTCTGGGAGTCCCACGACCCGACCCAGGGCTTCCGCCAGGGCAACGACGTCGGTACCCAGTACCGCTCGGCGATCCACACCCACTCCCCCGCCCACCACGCGACGGCGGAAGCCTCCCGCGCGGCCTACCAGGACGTTCTGGCGGCCTCGGGCTACGGCACGATCACCACGGAAGTCCTCCCCGCCGCCCCGCGCGCGTTCTACCCGGCGGAGGGCTACCACCAGCAGTACCTGGACAAGAACCCCGCCGGCTACTGCGGTCTCGGCGGCACCGGCCTGAGCTGCCCGGTCGGGGTGGCGAAGGCCGGGGACTGACCTTCCCCGGGCGCGGCCCGGTGTCAGTGGGTGGCCGTCGCCCGGTTCTGGAGTGTCGTGATGGTCTCCGCGACGTCGTCGCTCAGGTGGGGGCGGCAGGGGGTCATCAGCTCGGCCAGGGGGGTGCGCAGGAAGCCGCGGCGGGCCGTTTCGCGGCGTTCCTCGGCGCGTGCGGTGGGGAAGGCGCCGGCGGCCAGGGCAAGGGACCAGAAGTGGAGCAGGCCGTACCAGACGAACGTGGCCTGGAGGAACGGTCTGATCGGCAGGAGGCGGCCCGTCCAGGGGGAGCGGACGGACGGTCTCGGGTCGAAGAGGCGGTCGCCCCGCGCCCAGGGGGGTCCGGAGCTCCAGCATGTACAGCAGGCCGTGGATCGACTCGTGGACGAGACCTTCCACGCGGCCGGGCCGTCCAGGCTCACCCCGATCTGCACGCCGTGGCGGTCGAACAGCTCGATCCGCTCCGGGGCGAGGAGGGTGCCGTTGGTCTGGACGGTCAGCGAGAGGCGGAGCCCGTCGGGGGTCGCGTACCGGACGTCCTCCAGGAAACGCGCCATCCAGGGCTTGCCGACCAGCAGGGGTTCGCCGCCGTGCAGGGCGATGATCGCCTCGGGGACCCGGTGGCGTGCCGCGTAGGCCGTGATGCGGCCGAGGGCGGCCCTGGCGGTCTTTGGGTCCATGATCCGCGGACGCGCCTCATAGGTCGTGTCTGCCTTGTTGTAGACGTAGCAGTATGTGCAGTTGAGACTGCACCGGGAAGCGACCTTGCGGATGTGGGAGACCGACGGCGCGTCCACGTCCCGGCTCACATCGGTGGGTTCTCGGGGTTCCGGCTCCTGCTGAACGTGAGCCGGTCGTAGCCGGCGATCACCGTGGGAGTGTTCCCGCCGGCGCGGGTTTCGAGCGCGGTGCGCAGGATCGGGTTCAGCTTGCCGATGGCGTCGTGGAGCGCGGCGACGTTGCCGACCGGCACCCGACTTCGAGCTGGTGTGACTTTCTCTCGGGATGCGACATGGCGACCTCCTGGACGGACGGACGAAGAAGCACGTCCAAATAGTCCGATTTGATCGGTTCAGACGCTAGCCCGCCCCCGGTGCGAAGGCAACCAGGGCGCGGCGCGGGCCGGGGAGACGTCAGCCGTCCCGCAGGGCCTCGCGGGCGTTCGTCAGGAGGTCGCGGGCCAGGGTCGTGTGGGGGTGGGCCGGGCCCAGGACGCGCTCGCGGGCCGTCAGGGTGAGTTCGTACAGGGGGATCGCCCGGGGGAGGTCGCCGGTCAGCTGGTAGGTGTAGGCCAGGTTGCCGCGGGCCGTGATCGTCTCGGGGTGGTCGGGGCCGAAGACCCGTTCGTACTCGGTGACGTTCCGCTCGTGGAGCGGGATCGCGGCGGCCGGGTCGCCGGCCACGTGGTAGGTGCTCGCCAGGTTGCTCCGGCAGACCAGCGTGTGGGGATGGTCGGGGCCGAGCGTGCGTTCGTAGGCGGCGAGGTTGCGCTCGTGCAGCTCGGTGGCGCGAGTCAGATCGCCGGTCAGGCCGTGGAGGTGGGCGAGGTGGCCGCGCGAGGCGAGGGTATCGGGGTGGTCGGGGCCCAGGACCCGTTCGCAGTCGGCCAGGTTCCCGACGTGCAGCGGGGTCGCCGCCGCCAGGTCGCCGTTCGCGCGGTAGGCGCTGGCCAGGACGCCGCGTGAGGCGAGGGTGCGCGGGTGGTCCGGGCCGCGGAGGCGCTCGGAGGCGGCGGCCGAGCGTTCGGCGAACTCCGTGGCCCGCTCCGGACGGCCCTCCTGGAGAAGGAACGTCGACGCGGCCAGCAGGATGCCCTCGGTCCACTCGCCGTCCTCGGCCGGGTCGAGCAGCCCGACGAGCGCCTCGACGTGCGGCAGCAGGGCGCGCCAGCGCGGCCAGCCGGCCACGTTGAACAGCGGGTCGCCCGGCAGCGCCGCGCCCAGCAGGACGATCGCCTGCCGCCGCGCGTGCGCGGTGGCCTCCGCCGGGCCGTCGCGGACGACGCCTTGGACCAGGCGGTGGATCGCGAACGTCTCGGGGGCGAGCGTGATCAGGCTGTAGGCGTGCAGCGCCGCCAGCGCCTCGTCCACGGCGACCGGGTCGTCGGCCAGCGCGTAGGCCAGGTCGCGCGGGACGTCGTCGGGGCCGAGCCAGGCGAACGTCCGCAGGATGTCGAGGGCGAGCGGCTGCCGGGTGGCGACCGCGCTCAGGGAGAGCTGCCAGACCCGGGCCACGGTCCGCTGCTGGCCGTCGGGCGCGGCGGCGAACATCCGGGCCGGGTAACGGCGCAGCCGTTCCAGGTAGGCGGCCGGGGTGATGACGGTGTGCTGGATGTAGGCGGCGGCCTGTTCGAGGGCGAGCGGGAGGTGGCCGAGCTCGGCCGCCAGCTTCGCCCAGGTCTCGTCGTCGCCGCCGCCGCTGACGCGCGTGAGCAGATCGATCGCGGTGTCGGGGGCGAGGGTGGCCAGCCGCTGGGGGCGGGCCAGGTGGTGCCAGCCGGTGGAGCGGCGGCTGGTGACGAGGTGGCGGCCGGTGCCGAGCGGACCGATCACCGGGGCGAGGTCGCCCGGGGTCTCGGCGTTGTCGAAGACCAGGAGCCAGCCGTGGTGGGACCGCAGCCAGGTCGTCGCCCAGGCCGCGCCCTCGGTGCTGGCCGCCGAGGCGAGGTCGGCGTACGGGTGGAGGTGCGCGGCAAGGTCGGCGAGCGCCAGAACGATGCCGTCGGGGGTCTCGGCCGGGATCCACCAGATGGGGTTGTACCGGTCCCGGTGCAGGTGGGCGTACTGGAGCGCGAGCGTGCTCTTGCCGACACCGCCGAGGCCGTGCAGGACCGCGGACGCGGCGGGGCCGTCGTCCAGCGTCGCGGCGAGGCGGGCCATGTCCTCCTCGCGGCCGAGGAAGACGGCGCTGCCGGGCGCGGGCAGGTTGTTGAGGCCGGGTGGCGCCTGCACGTCGGCGGGCGGGCGGACCGCCTCGCCCGGCAGGTGGACGGCGCGGTGGTGGATGGTGGCGCCGTCGCCCGTGCTGACGATGCCGTGGTGGACCCCGACGGCGACGGCCCCGGCCCCGGACGCCTCGGTCATCGCCCCGTGATGGTGCTCTGGTCGCCGGTGCCGGTGATCCCGGAGTTCTCCTGGACGGCGCCGGTGGCGGTGACGGCGACGGTGGCGGTGACGGCGACGGCGACGGCGACGGCGCCGGCGACGGCGCCGGCGACGGCGACGGCGCCGGTGGCGGTGGCGGTGGCGGTGAACGTCGTCCCGTCGGCGGTGGGGGGCAGCAACCGGGCGAGATCCGCCGTCAGTTCGGGATCGTCGAGCAGCGCCCGCTTGAACCGGGCGCGCGGCACGGCCTGGAAGTCCTCGTCCCCCGGGGCCTCGGCGAGATCGCGGACCGCGTCCTCGATGCCGTCCCGGCTCTCCTCCCGATGCCAGATCCGGCGCAGGACGCGCTGCCCCACCGAGAGGGTCGAGTCGACTCCGGCGTCGGCCTGGGGGCACCTCCCAGGCACCCCGGGGGCCTGGGGGAGGGACAGCGCCGCCGTGCCGTACGCCCCGACCGCCGCCGTGATGGAGGGCGCCGCCCGCCGCGCCACCACCAGTGCGTCCAACGCCATCTCCCCTCCCGGAGCTGGGCTTCCAGCATGCCATCCCCGGGGGGCACCGCTCCCGGCCGGGCCGGTGGACGGGCGGGAGCCGCGCCTCGCGGGGGGGCGGTCAGGCCCAGTAAGCGCCCGGGTTGCCCGTTTCGACCGCGAATCCGGCGACCGTCTGGACACCGGCGCCGGGGGTGGTGACGTGGGGCAGCACACGGTAGTCCGCGCGCATCTCCTCGTGGGACACGCGCATGACGGTGTAGCCGCGCTGGGAGTTGTGCCATCTCAGGTGCGGGTTGACGCCGGCCGCCATCCAGTCGTAGCCCTTGTCGTCCATGGGCGCGCCATCGCCGCCCGAGCTGATCGAGGTGCCGGCGAACTCGGTGGCGACGACCGGCGAGGACTCGTCGGCGAAGTCCAGCTTGAGGTCGGCCACCACGCTGCGGTGGATGTCACCGGTCAGCACCACGGGGTTGTTGGCGCCGCTCTCGTACAGGCCGGTCAGGAGCCGGTCCCGGGCGGCCGTGTAGCCGTCCCACATGTCCAGGCCCGAGGAGACGACGTCCGGGTCGGGGTCCTGGTCGACCTGGGCGACGAGGGTCTGGTTGGCCAGCACGTTCCAGCTCGCGTCCGTGGCGGCGGCGCCGTCGAGCAGCCAGCGCTCCTGGGTGTCGCCGAGGATCGTGCGCGAGGGGTCGGAGCGCTCGGCGTCGCACCCGGACTCGGTGCCGTCGCCGCACACCTGGTTGTCGCGGTACATGCGGGTGTCCAGGACGTGCAGCTCCACCAGGCGGCCGAAGCGCAGCCGCCGGTACATGGCGACCTCGGCGCCCTCGGGCTTCTGCGGCAGCCGCAGCGGCAGGTGCTCGTAGTACGCCTGGAACGCCGCGGCCTTGCGGGCGCGGAAGCTGTCCGCGTCGCTGTCGGGGAAGCCATCGCTGTCCGACTGGGCGATGTCCCCGGCCCAGTTGTTCTCCACCTCGTGGTCGTCCCAAGTCAGCACCCAGGGGAACGCCAGGTGCGCGGCTTGGAGGTCGGCGTCGAGGCGGGTGAGGGCGTACCGGTTGCGGTACTCGGACAGGGTGTACGTCTCGCGCTGGAAGGAGGCGTCGAGGCTGATCCCGCGCACCCCGCCGGTGGGCCCGACGCCGTACTCGTAGAGGTAGTCGCCGAGGTGGACCACGAAGTCCAGGTCCTCGCCCGCCATGTGCTGGTACGCGGTGTAGAAGCCCTCGTACCAGCACTGGCAGGAGGCGAACGCGAACGACAGCTCCGCCGCCGTGTCCGCCTCTTGCGGGTCGGGCGCGGTGCGGGTGCGCCCGACCGGGCTGATGTCGGTGCCCGCCCGGAAGCGGTAGAAGTAGTCGCGGCGCGGCTCCAGGCCCGACACCTCGGCGTGGACGGAGTGCCCCAGCTCCGGCACGGCGGATGTCTCGCCGCGCTGCACGACGTCGGCGAACGCCTCGTCGCGGGCGATCTCCCACTCCACGGTGACCGACTCCGGCGGCATACCGCCGAGTCCGTCCAGCGCCAGCGGGTCGGGCGCCAGGCGCGTCCACAGAACGACGCCGTCGGGCAGCGGATCGCCCGAGGCGACGCCCAGACTGAACGGGTCGGCGGCGAAACTGGGAGCCGCCCAGGCGGAACCGGAGGTGAATCCGGCGGCGTAGAGTCCGAGTGTCGCCGCCCCGGCGCCGGCGGTGCTGAGAAGTCGGCGTCTCGTGAGATCCATCGAAGAACCTGCCCGTCTGTGCACGTGATCACGTAGTGCTGACGGGCCGCCACAATGGCCGCCTATCGGACGATAATGGTGAAGGCTCGCCTATGGCCACCCGGACGGGTGAGCGCCAACGGCGCACATCGGGGCATGACGCGATCGCCGCCGCGCGGGGTCGGTGGGGGGCGGACACGCCACAGCCCTGAGCGCCGGGCGTCCCGCCGGCCCGGCGCGCAGGGGGTGGAAGCCGTCCGGCCGAGGGACGGCACCGGTCTAGTGCTGTGTGAGCAGGTGTTCCCGCAGCCGGGTCAGGACGCGGCTGAGCAGCCGCGAGACGTGCATCTGGGAGATGCCCAGCTCCGCCGCGATCTGGGCCTGGGTCAGCTCCTCACCGAACCGCATCCGCAGGATCCGCCGGTCGCGTTCGCCGAGCTTGCGCAGGAACGGCTTGAGGGCGTGCAGGTTCTCGACCTTCTCCAGGTCCGCGTCCACGCTGCCCAGCCGCTCCGCCCACGGCCGCGCGGTGTCGGAGCCGCCGCTGTCGTCGCCGCCGGGCGCGTCGAGGGAGCTGGCGGTGTAGCCGTTGCACGCCATCCGCGCCTCGACGACCTCCTCCAGGCTCAGGTCGAGGAGGTCGGCCAGCTCCTTCGTGGTGGGCAGCCGGCCGAGGCGGCTGGACAGCTCGTCGCTGGCCTTGGCCATGTCGACGCGCAGCTCCTGAAGGCGCCGGGGAACGTGGACGGCCCAACTGGTGTCCCGGAAGAACCGCTTGATCTCGCCGCTGATGTACGGCACGGCGAAGCTGGTGAACTCCACCTCGCGGGACAGGTCGAACCGGTCGATCGCCTTGATCAGGCCGATGGTGCCGACCTGGAGGATGTCCTCCATCTGCTCGGCGCGATTCCGGAAGCGGCCGGCCACGAAGTTGACGAGCGAGAGGTTGATCTCGATCAGCGTGTTCCGCGCGTACTGGTATTCGCGGGTGCCCTCTTCGAGCACCGACAGGCGGCTCAGGAACAGCTTCGTCAGCTCCCTGGCGTCCCGGGGCGCGATCTTGCCCGCGTCCGGGACATGGGGCAGGGGCATCTCGGTGGTGCTCCGGATGCCGGGCTTGGTCGAGACCGTCACGGTCGTGCTGTTCACGGGCCCTCTCCCTCCGCTCTGCTGCTGTCTGCGCTAGCCCCGCTTCTGCCCGCTCATCCGGAATGCATGCGGTGAATTTCGAGAAGGTCCCGCGAAGGCCGGGTCATCCCGAGTGCCCGCAGTTGTTGCAACTCCAGTCACCACGCGGTCCCTGAATGACCGGAGACCCGCATCTCGTGCAGTTCATAAGGCTGTTGCTCCTCTCTCCGCTGTCCTGTCGCTGTGTCCGCAGGGGACCCTCCGGGTCGTATGACCCCGTCCCGTCCCCCCAAACAGGAGCGGTGACGACGGTGGACCGGTGGATACTGGGGAGCTGGAAGAGGTGTCCGGGGGTAGGACATGGTGCGGCGGGAGGTGGTCGGTCAGATGGGTGGGTCGCTCACGATCGTCCCCTTGACCGACCGCCTCGGTGCCCGGGCGGCGGGCGAGATCGGCCTGCGCGCGCGGACGGAGTGGCGGGATGTCCTGGAGCGTCTGACCCGCCAGGACGGAGATGTGTACCTGGAGCTGTCCGGGATCACGTTCGTCGATGTGGCCGCGGCCTCGGAGCTCGCCGTCGCCGCGCAGCGGCTCGGCGCCGGGCGGCGTATCGTCGTGGACCGGCCGCCGTCCTCGCTGCGGCGGGCGCTGCGGATCTTCTGGCCCGACCTGACGGCGATCGAGGTGAGGGGGTGATGACCATGTCGGCCGCTGCCGAGCCGTTCGTTCATCCGGCGCTGTTCTACCGGAGCCGGCGGGAGTACCTGGCGGGTACCGTGCCCTTCGTCCTGGCGGGTCTGGCCGCGGGT
The DNA here is from genome assembly GCF_035917415.1 of Streptomyces sp. NBC_01803. NCBI lineage: Bacteria > Bacillati > Actinomycetota > Actinomycetes > Kitasatosporales > Streptomycetaceae > Streptomyces > Streptomyces sp. NBC_01803. The sequence continues at coordinate 3,933,821 of NZ_CP109073.1, read as the reverse complement.
GAGCCGGTGGCCGTCGCCGTGCCCGGGGAGAACCTGTCGCTGCTCCGCGCGGAGCTCGGCGACGACGCCCGCCGCGTCGAGCTGCTGGACATGACCGAGGCCGGCCGGAACCCGGGACGGATCATCCCGCGCGTGCTGCGGGCCTTCGCCGACGCGCACCCCGGCGACGGGCGGGTGCGGATCATCGGCGAGCCGATCTGGGCGAGCCGCACCGGGACGGAGTACCCGGCCTGTGCCCAGCACGAGGCGCTGATCAACCACGCCTTCACCGGCAGGTCCGTCACCATCCTGTGCCCGTACGACGTGGCCGCGCTCGACCCGCTGGTCGTCGCGGACGCGCGGGCCACGCACCCCGTCGTCATCGAGGACGGGGTCGAGCTGACCAGCGACGCCTACGCGCCCGAGCGGATCGTGGCCCGCTACAACGAGCCGCTGACGCCCCCGGCGGAAGCCGCCGCCTTCGCCTTCGACGCCGAACGGCTGTCGGACGTCCGGCACTTCGCGACCGATCGGGCGGCAGAGCACGGGCTGGCCGGGGAGCGGTTGGCGGATCTGACCCTGGCCGTCGCCGAGCTGACGACCAACAGCGTGGTGCACGGCGGCGGCACGGGCACGCTGCGGATCTGGACCGAGGACCGGCAGGTGGTGTGCGAGGTCAGCGACGCGGGCGAGCTCAAGGACCCGCTGGCCGGGCGCCGCCCGCCCGCCCGGGACCAGATCGGCGGCCGGGGACTGCTGCTGGTGCACTGCGTCGCCGACCTGGCCCGCGTCCACACCGGCCCCGCCGGCACGACCGTCCGCTTCTACCTGGGCCGTTAGAGCCCGAGCCGTCGGCGACCGATCCGTCCGGGCCTGAGCCGCCGACAACCGATCCGTCGGGGACCGATCCGTCCGGGCCTGAGCCGCCGGCGACCGATCCGTCCGGGACCGGGCCCGTCAGGCCCCGGCGGCCGGGAGCCCGGCGTGGCGCCGGGCCAGGTCCCGGTAGTGGTCGGCGTTGAGACGGATCAGCGCGGTCTCGTCCTCGCCCAGCTCGCGGCGGACCTTGCCCGGCACACCGGCCACCAGCGAGCCCGGCGGGACCTGGGTGCCCGCCAGCACGACGGCCCCGGCCGCGATGAGCGAACCCCGGCCGACATGGGCGCCGTTGAGGATCACGGCGCCCATGCCGATCAGCACGTCGTCCTCCACCACGCAGCCGTGGACGACCGCCCGGTGGCCGATGGAGACGCCCGCGCCGACGAGGGCCGGGAAGCCCGGGTCGGCGTGCAGGACGCAGCCGTCCTGCACATTGCTGCCGTCACCGATCTCGACGCGCTCGGCGTCGGCGCGGACCACCGCGCCGTACCAGAGCGAGGCGTCACGGCCGAGGCGCACCGCGCCGATGGCGGTCGCGGTGGGCGCCACCCAGGCGCCCGGGGCCAGCTCCAGCCGGTGGCCGTCGAACGGGATGAGGGTCGTCGTCACAGGGTGACAGTACGGCGGCGCGGCGCCCGCGAGCGCGCCGGGTGGGCGTTACGCCGCCGCGACGGTGGCGGCGTCGATGACGAAGCGGTACCGCACGTCGCTGGCGAGCACCCGCTCGTACGTCTCGTTGATCCGGTCGGCCCCGATCACTTCGTCTCCGCGCCGATGCCGTGCGCGGCGCGGAGTCGAGCATTTCCCGCGTCTTGGCGATGCCGCCGATCATCGAGCCGGCCAGCGACTCGCGGCCGGTGATCGGCGAGAACATCCCGACCGGCGCGGGGTTCTCCGAGACGCCGACGTTGACCAGGGTGCCGTCGAGCTGGGCGCGGAGCGCGAGGCGGCGGCCGTGGCGGCCGGACGGCCGTAGCGCCGCGCGAAACGGCGAAGCGCCACCGCACGGTCCTGTGCGGTGGCGCTTCGCCCGGTGGACCGGGATCGGTCAGAGCGCGCTGCCGGCCTGCCAGTCGGCCCAGCTCATGTTCCACCCGTTGAGCCCGTTGTCCGGCTGGATCTGGCGGTCCGGGGAGTTCTCCACGATGACCACGTCGCCGATCAGCGACTCGTCGAAGAACCAGGCGGCGTCCTGCTCGGGGTCGCCCGCGCCCTGGACGTCGGCGAGGCCGACGCATCCGTGGCTGGTGTTGGCGCTGCCGAAGGTGCCCGAGGACGCCCAGTAGTTGCCGTGGACGAACGTCCCCGAGGTGGACAGCCGCATCGCGTGCGGCACGTCCGGGATGTCGTACTCGCCCTCGCCGTCGTCGTCCGTGAAGCCGACGGTGGCGCCATTCATCCGGGTCTCCTCCAGCTTCTCGGAGATCACCATCATCCCGTTGTACGTCGGGTTCTCCGCGCTGCCCGCCGAGATCGGGATGGTGCGGATCGTCTCGCCGTCGCGGACGACCTCCATCTGGTAGCTCTCCGCGTCGACCGTGCTGATCTGGCTGCGGCCGATGTCGAAGCTGAACGTGCGGTCCTGCACGCCGGTGACGCCGGGGGAGCCCTCCAGGCCGTCGAAGTTCAGCTCGACGGTGACCTCGGAGTCGGCCTCCCAGAACTCCTGGGGCCGGAAGTCCAGGCGGGTGTCGCTGAACCAGTGGCCGACGACCTCCTGGCCGCTGGTCGAGTTGATCTCGACCGCCGCCTCGACCTCGGCCTGGTTGGTGATCGGCTTGTCGAAGTTGAGGGAGACCGGCATGCCGACGCCGACGGTCACGCCCTCGTCGGGCGTGAAGTACCCGATGAAGCTGTTCTCCGGCGAGACGGTCGTGAACGTGGCGCTCTCGTGCGCCTCCCGGCCCTGGCTGTCGCTGGCCTGCACCTCGAGCTCGTACTGGGTGGCTCGCTCCAGCTGGATGTCCGGGTGCCAGCTCGTCCCGTCCTCGGACATCGCGCCGGTGATCTCGGTGCCGCTCTCGACGGCCGTCATGACCACCTCGTCGAGGGCGCCGTCCTCGACGGTGACCTCCACGTCGTCATTTATCCCGACGTTGTCGGCGGCGTCCTCGGGCGTGATGGATATCACCGCCGTCGAGGTGTCCGCGTCCTCCGCGGCGCGGTCGGCGTCCGTCTGCTCGGTGCCGCCGCCACCGCCGCCCTCGTTCTCCGAAGAGTCGTCCCCGCCGCCACTGCAAGCCGACAAAGTCAGCACTCCGCAGAGCAGCGCCGCCGCCGCACTCAGGCCCTTGCGCCGCATGCCGTCCCTCATCAGATAGAAAACCTCGTCCCCACTGCCGCGTCCCCCACAGGACACAAGGGAGAGAACGTGATACGGCGGCAGCCGGTTCCACTTTAGGATAATCCGCGTCCTAGGCCGCACGTTCGAATCCGTGGGTCAGTCGTCCTCGTCGTCGCTGTCCCACCTGTCCTCCGGATCGTAGTCGGCCAGCTCACTGCTCCACGACGCCCGCGCGAGCACGACTCCCGGCACCTCGCCGACCAGGTCGATCGGGTCGATGAGATAGGCCACAGCCTCCGCCTCGTCCCGGGAGACGGCCTGCGCCGCCTGGTCGCGCTCCTCTGGCGGCATCAGCTCGTCGTCCTCGATCCGGGCCCAGGCCGCCCGGATGAGCTCATCCGGCTCCGCCACTTCGAGCACCATCTCGACGCGGACGCGCACATGCCGGACCTCGCCGCTCAGTTCATCAGTCATGACGGGGAGAGTAAGGCGCCGGGGTGCCGCCCCTTCCCCGCGACCCGCACCGGCCCGTAACATCGCACTCCACGCCGCCGATACGCAGCAAACCCGGAGCACCCGTGGACGGTCACCCCCGCACTGTCAATCGCCGCACGCTGATCAGCCTGCTGGTGGCGACCGGTGCGCTCTGCGCCGTCTGGCTGCTGCCCTCGGCCTACGGCGACGGCGAGCACGGCGCGGGCACCGGCGGTGTCATCCCCGTCGAGCAGCCGCAGGCCGGGCTCGACCAGGACCAGTAGCCCCCGGGCCCCACCGGCCCTACGCGCCCGGCCGCCGGCCCCGGAAGCGGCGCCGCTCGCCACCCCGCCGCGCGGGCGCGTCCGCGAGCGCGACCACCACGTCGTACCGCCCGCCGCGCCCGGCGACCACCGGCACCGGGGACCGCGCGGCCTTCGCCCGGTACTGGGCGGCGTCGGCCAGCCGGAACAGGCGGCGGGCCGACAGCGGCCGGCCGATCGCCTCGCCCGTCGACGCCACCCCGCACGCCACGCCCTCGCCCAGGTCCAGCTCCTGGGCCCGGCGGCAGACCTCCTCGGCGGCCCGCTCCACCTCGGCGGCCCGGGTGCCGACGGCGAGCAGGCAGAACTCGTCACCCCCCAGCCGCGCGGCCAACGCCCCCGGCACGGCGGCCCCGCACCGCGACAGCACCGCGCCGAACCGCTCCAGCAGCCGGTCCCCGGTGGCGTGGCCGTAGGTGTCGTTGACCTTCTTCAGCCCGTTGACGTCACAGACGACCAGGCTGATCACGGCGCCGGTGGCCCGGTGCTCCTCCAGGGCCTCGTCCAGGCGTATGTCCACCGCGCGGCGGTTGGCGAGCCCGGTCAGCGGATCGGTGAACGCCAGCCGCCTGGCCTCCGCCAGCCGCTCGTACTGCACGATGCCCGCCGCGATCACGGCGGCCAGCACCGAGGCGAAGTCCCGCTCCCCCGGCCCGAACGCCTCGGCGCCCGCGTCGCGGGTGACGGACAGCTCGCCCCAGACCCGGCCGTCCAGCACGACGGGCACGACCATCCGGCGCCCCCCGGCGTCTGTCCGGACACACGGCTCATCGCCGGACGCCCAGGGCCCGGGCCGCTCCTCCCCGGCGGACGGCTCGCCCGTCTCCGCCAGCACCCGCGACCGGCCGCGCTCCCGTTCCCAGACGGACAGGACGGCGGCGGACCCGCCCAGCGCGGCACCGGCCCCGTCCACGGCGGCCCGCGCCAGCTCGGCCAGTCCCTGCGCGGCGGCCATCCCCTGCGCCAGCTCGACCACGGCCCGCAGCCGACTCTCGTCACCCATACGCTCAGGCTAGGAGCGTTCCGCCCGGCGTGGATCGTTCGGCTACTCCCAGGGTCCGCGCGACGCGCCCGCCGCTACGATGAGGCATGGCCGAGGGGGCGGACGGGGACGACGGCGGGGACGACGGCGCCGAAGCGAGGGCGCGTCGGCGCGCGAGGACCAGGCGCGACATAGGGGGAGCGATCGCGACCGCGGTGGCGATCACCCTTCCGGCCGCCCTGCTGATGCTCGCCGTGGCGCTCGGCCTCATGTGGGTGTTCGGACCGCTCTAGAGCGCGGCGGCGGGCCCGGAGCGGGCTCAGCCCCGCCGGGTCAGCAGCCAGGGCTCGATGATGCCCAGGCCGCGGACGGGGCGCTGGTACAGCGGCTGGAGCGCGAAACGGTACGCCGCGGCACGGCCCCCGCCCGCGTCGGCCGCCTTCTCCGACTGCGGGGCCAGCCCGGCCGACGTCAGCTCGTCCCGCATCGCGCCGTCCACCAGGACCATGTCCTTCGGCGCTATCGAGGTGAGCCGGCTGGCCAGGTTGACCGTGTTGCCGAAGACGTCGCCCATCCGGGTCGTCACCGTGCCGAACGCGATCCCCACCCGCAGCTCCGGCATCATCGGGTCGTCGCCCAGCGTCTCCACCAGCCGCAGCCCGATGCCGGCGGCCATTCCCGCGTCGTCCGCCGCGAACAGCACCTCGTCGCCCAGCGTCTTGATCAGCCGCCCGCCCTGGGCGGCGACCAGGTCGGCGGCCGTCGTCTCGAACGCCTCCACCAGCTCGCCGAGCTGCTCCTCCTCCAGCCGCCGGGTCAGCCGCGTGAACCCGACCAGATCCGCGAAGCCGACGGCCAGCCGCCGGTCCACCATCTCGTCGTCGTCCTGCGCCTGCACCACCCGCCCGGTGGCCGCCGCGAGCTGCCGCCGCCACACATAGATCAGGAACTCCTCCAGCTCCGGGAGCAGCAGCTCGACTAGCGGATAGGCGACCTCGGTCCGCGTCATGCCCGGCTCGGGCGGCTCGGTCAGGCCCTCCAGGAACGAGTCGATCTGCCAGTCCGCCAGCCGCGCGGTCGTCTGCCCGGTCGAGCGGGCCACCTGGATCGCCATCGACTCGCTCAGCAGCCCGGCCTCGACCAGGCCCGCCAGCCGCCGCAGTGCCAGCACGTCCGCCTCGGTCAGCACCCGCGCCTGACCGATGTCGGGGAAGCCCATCGCCCGCCAGAAGCGGGACGCCAGGTCCATTGGGACCCCGGCGGCGCGGGCCGCCTGGAACGGGGTGTACTGCCGCTCGGCGCCCAGGATCAGGCGCTCCATGCGCAGTGCGATGTTCTCCGCGTCGTCCTCGGGATCGTCGGTGCCGGGGGCGTCCACGTCCTCCGGCTCCGGCGCGGGCGTGCCCGGCTCAGCCCCGGCCACGGTCATCGCCCGCCTTCAGGGGAGGAATCCCTTCGCTGCGCACTGCCCTACCGTTCCCGCTCCGCCGCGCCATCCGCGCGCTTCCCACGCCCCACCCTACGGCAGTGTGCCGTGTGTCACGCCGCCCGGAGGTGGATGATGTCAGCCGCTGCCACCGGCTGCCGCGTGCCGTCGTCGGCCGCGATGACCAGCCTGCCCTCGTCGTCGACGGCCACCGCCTCGCCCCTCGTCTCGCCCCCGCCGGGCAGCTCCGCGCGCACCCGGCGGCCCAGCGTGGCCGAGCACTTCTCGTACGCCGCGTGCAGGCCGGCCGCCTCGGCATCGCCGCCCGCCTCGGTCCAGCGCGTGTACCACTCGGCCAGTGAGCGCAGCACCGCCCGCAGCAGCGGGTCACGGTCGGTGGAGACGGCGTCCGCCAGCAGAAGCGAGCCGGCCCCCGGCACGGGCAGCTCCTCGGCGCGCAGCGAGACGTTGAGGCCGATGCCGAGGACCACCGCGCCGCCGTCGGCGTCCGCGACGCGCTCGGCGAGGATGCCGCCGAACTTCCGCTCCTCCCCGGCCACCCGCACCAGCAGGTCGTTGGGCCACTTCAGCACCGCGTCCACGCCGGCCGCGCGGGACAGGGCCGTGGCGGCGGCGACGCCGGCCAGCAGCGGCAGCCAGGTCAGCCGCGCGGCGGGCACGTGCCGCTCCGGCCGGAGCAGCACGGAGAAGAACAGGCCCGACCGGGCGGGCGCGCTCCAGGTCCGGCCGAGCCGTCCGCGCCCGCTGGTCTGCTCCTCGGCGATCAGCACCGCGCCCGCGCCCACCCGGCCCGCGCGGGCGGCGTCGGCGAGATCCGCGTTGGTCGACCCGGTGACCTCGACGACATCGAGGGCCGTCCACAGGCCGGCCGGCCGGATCAGGGCGTCCCGCAGCGCCCGGACGCCCAGCGGGGGACGGTCGAGATCGGACCAGCGGCCGCGCGAAGTGGTCATGGCGTCAGCCTACGGGTGTGGCCAACGCCGCACCCCCGCTGACGTCGAACGCCGTTAACCTACGGAGCGGTAGCCACCCGAGGATGAGTAGGAGCCGCTGACGTGGCCGAAGATATCCACACCACCGCGGGCAAAATCGCTGATCTCCGGCACCGGATGGAGGAGGCCACACACGCGGGCTCGGCCCGGGCGGTCGAGAAGCAGCACGCGAAGGGCAAGCTGACGGCCCGCGAGCGCATCGATCTGTTGCTCGACGAGGGATCGTTCACCGAACTGGACGAGTTCGCCCGGCACCGCGCGACCGCCTTCGGCATCGGCAAGAACCGTCCCTACGGCGACGGTGTCGTCACCGGCTACGGCACGGTGGACGGCCGACCGGTGTGCGTCTACTCCCAGGATTTCACCGTCTTCGGCGGCTCGCTGGGCGAGGTCTACGGCGAGAAGATCGTGAAGGTGATGGACTTCGCGCTGAAGACCGGCTGTCCGGTCATCGGCATCAACGACGGCGGCGGCGCCCGCATCCAGGAGGGCGTCGCGGCGCTCGGCCTGTTCGCCGAGATCTTCCGACGCAACGTGCACGCCTCCGGTGTCGTGCCGCAGATCTCGGTCGTCGTCGGTCCCTGCGCGGGTGGCGCGGTCTACTCGCCGGCGATCACGGACTTCACCGTGATGGTCGACCAGACCTCGCACATGTTCATCACCGGCCCCGACGTGATCAAGACGGTCACGGGCGAGGACGTCGGCTTCGAGGAGCTGGGCGGCGCGCGCACCCACAACACGCTCTCCGGCGTGGCGCACCACATGGCGGGCGACGAGAAGGACGCCTTCGAGTACGTCAAGGCGCTGCTGTCCTACCTGCCGTCCAACAACCTCTCCGAGCCGCCGGCCTTCCCGCAGGAGTCGGACCTGGAGGTCTCGCCGGAGGACGAGGAGCTCGACGCGCTCGTCCCGGACTCGGCGAACCAGCCGTACGACATGCACGAGGCCATCGAACATGTCCTGGACGACCGGGAGTTCCTGGAGACACAGGCACTGTTCGCGCCGAACATCATCACCGGCTTCGGGCGGGTCGAGGGCTACCCGGTGGGCGTGGTGGCCAACCAGCCGATGCAGTTCGCCGGCTGCCTGGACATCAACGCCTCGGAGAAGGCCGCCCGTTTCGTGCGGACCTGTGACGCCTTCAACATCCCGGTGCTGACGTTCGTGGACGTGCCCGGCTTCCTCCCGGGCACCGACCAGGAGTACAACGGCATCATCCGGCGTGGGGCCAAGCTGATCTACGCGTACGCGGAGGCGACGGTGCCGTTGATCACGGTGATCACCAGAAAGGCGTTCGGCGGCGCCTACGACGTGATGGGCTCCAAGCACCTGGGCGCCGACCTCAACTTCGCCTGGCCCACCGCCCAGATCGCGGTGATGGGCGCGCAGGGCGCGGTGAACATCCTGCACCGCCGCACCCTGGCGGCGCTGGAGTCCACCGAGGAGCGCGAGGCCGAACGGGCGCGTCTGACCCAGGAGTACGAGGACACGCTGCTCAACCCGTACACCGCCGCCGACCGCGGCTATGTGGACGCGGTCATCACGCCCTCGCAGACCCGCCGTTACGTGGTGCGCGGGCTGCGCGCCCTGCGGGCCAAGCGGGAGCAGCTCCCGCCGAAGAAGCACGGCAACATCCCGCTGTAGTCCCGAGGCTCCGAGTCCGCAGGAGGTCTTCCGTGATTTTCAAGGTGGTCCGGGGCAATCCGACCCCGGAGGAGCTGGCCGCCGCCATCGCGGTCATGCAGGCGCGCGCCGCGGCGGCGTCGGCGGGGCGGGGCGGGCGTTCCGGCCCGGTCTCCCAGTGGTCCGACCCGGTCCGGGTCGTGCCACGCGCCGTGCCGGCCCCCGGGCCGCGCTCGTGGGCCACGAGCTACTGGCCGAGCTGACCGGACCCACCGGACCCGTCCACGGCCCCCGGGGCCCCGCCGGACCAGGCGGCGCTCCGGGGGCCCGGGGGTCCCCGGCCGGGCGCCGCCGCGGAGGCCCGGCGATTCTCATGCGGCTCTCATGGGCTCCTCACCAGGCCCTCACCGCCCGTCCCTAGCGTCCGCCGCATGATTTTCACCTACCTGCGACGGGAGCTGCGCCGCCGCCGCAAGGCACAGCTCGTGATCGCCGCCGGGCTCGCGCTCGGTATCGCGCTCGTCGTCGTCGTCAACGCGGTCTCCTCCGGCATGCAGCGCGCCCAGGACGACGTCCTGGAGTCCCTCTACGGGCTCGGCACCGACATGACCGTCAGCAAGTCGGCGCCGACCCCCGAGGAGATAGAGAACGGCGAGGGGGGCGGGGCGGTACAAGGGCCGCGCTTCCGGTTCGACGCCGAGGAGGGCGCCGAGCAGGGCGGTGACGAGCTGGTCCTCGATGGCTTCCAGACGCTGGACGAGTCCGACGTGGACGAGATCGCCGGCATCGACGGCGTGGCCGGCGCCGTCGGCGGGCTCAAGCTGCGCGACCTCACCGTCTCCGGGTCCTTCGAGCCCGGCGAGGTCCGTCCGGTGGATCCCGGGGAGGACGGGGCCGGAGCCACCGGCCGCATGGATGTCGGGGGCGGCGGCGCCGACTTCGGCGTCGACCAGTTCGCCGTCTACGGCGCCGACGTCACCGCGCCCGGCATCGGCCCGCTCAGCGGCACCGAGGTCACCGAAGGGCGCGCGTTCACGGCGGAGGACGTGGACGCCGACGTGGCCGTCCTGGACACCGACTACGCGACGAGCGAGGACCTGGGCGTCGGCGGCACCATCACCCTGAAGGAGACCGACTTCGAGATCGTCGGCCTCGTCACCGCCACCACCGGCGACGCCGCCGGCGACGTCTACCTTCCGCTGGCCCGCGCCCAGGAGCTGTCCGACAACGCGGACAAGCTCAGCGAGGTCTACGTCCAGGCCACCGACAGCCAGCGGCTGGACGCGATCGAGACCGCCATCACGGACGTGGTGGAGGACGTCGACGTCACCACCGCCGACGACCTCGCCGACCAGGTGTCCGGCTCGCTGTCGACCGCCGCCGACCTGGCCGACGGCGTCGGCAGGTGGCTGTCGTACCTGGTCCTCGCCGTCTCGTTCCTCGTCGCCGGTCTGATGGCGTCCTCCGCCGTCAGCCGCCGCGTCCGGGAGTTCGGCACGCTGAAGGCGCTCGGCTGGACCCGCGTCCGGATCACCGGGCAGGTGATGAGCGAGTCCCTGGCCACCGGCCTCTTCGGCGGCGCGCTCGGCCTCGGCCTCGGGCTGCTGGCCGCCTGGACGATCAACACCGTCCGCCCCGACCTCACCGCCGAGCTGGGCGGCACGGGCGGCCCCGAGGCCGCCGGACCGCGCGGCGGCGGGTTCGTGCGTGAGGCGACCGAGACCGCGGCCGAGAGCCTGGACATCGGCCTCACCGCCCCCGTCAGCACGAACGTCCTGCTCCTCGCCATCGCCCTGGCCGTCACCGGCGGCCTGGTCGCCGGCGCGTTCGCCGCCTGGCGCGCCGCCCGCCTCCGCCCCGCAGACGCCCTCAGCCGCGTCGCCTGACCCTCCCGGAGACCTCCCGTGTACGAACTCACCGGCGTCACCAAGCAGTACCGGCGCGGCAAGGCCACCATCGCCGCCCTGGACGGCGTCTCGCTGTCCGTGCCCACCGGCAGCAGACTCGTCATCCAGGGCCCCACCGGAGGCGGCAAGTCCACGCTCCTGCAGCTCCTCGGCGGCCTCGACCGGGCCACGGCCGGCAGCGTGGTGCTCGACGGCACCGACCTCTCCCGGCTCTCCGAGGCCAAGCTGACCAAGCTGCGCGCGGAGCGGATCGGCTTCGTCTTCCAGGGCTTCCACCTCATCCCCACCCTCACCGCCCAGGAGAACGTGGAGACCGCCCTCGTCCCGCTCGGCCTGAAGACCTCGGAACGCCGCCGGCAGGCCGCCGAGGCCCTCGCATCGGTGGGGCTGGCCGAACGGGCCGGCCATCTGCCGAGCGAGCTCTCCGGCGGTCAGCAGCAGCGCGTCGCGATCGCCCGCGCGCTGGCCAAGCGGCCCCAGGTGCTGCTGGCCGACGAACCCACCGGAAATCTCGACGAGTCGACCCGCGACGAGGTGATCGAGGTGCTGGAGAGGCAGTGGAAGGAGCTGGGGCTGACGTTCATCATGGTCACCCACGACAGCGCCGTGGCCCGCCGGGCCGACCGGCTGGCGCGCATCGCGCGCGGGAAGATCACGGTCACCGACCGCCCGGCGGCCGACTGATACCCCACCCCTGGACGCCCCCGCCTCCGGTCCCGGCCCAACCCGCCGACCGGAGGCGGGGGCCGTTACGCTGACGCGCATGAGCGCCGCACCGACCTCGCCTTTCTCCCAGCCCGTCCGGCGGCTGGTCCTCGCTTCTCAATCGCCTGCTCGGCTGGGGCTGTTGCGGCAGGCCGGGCTCGCGCCCGAGGTCATCGTCAGCGGGGTGGACGAGGACGCGCTGAGCGCGGACACCCCGGCCGAGCTGGCGCGGGTGCTGGCGGAGGCCAAGGCGGCGGCGGTCGCGGCGCGGCCCGAGGCGGCCGGGGCCCTGATCGTGGGCTGCGACTCGGTGCTGGAGCTCGACGGGCGCGCGTACGGCAAGCCGGCCGACGCCGAGGACGCCATCGCCCGCTGGAAGGCCATGCGGGGGCGCTCCGGCCTGCTGCACACCGGTCACTGCGTCATCGACACGACGGCCGGCCCGGCGGCGCGGGACGTACCCGCGCGCGACGTGCCCGCGCGCGCCTCGGCCACCGCGTCAACGACGGTCAGGTTCGGCCAGCCCACGGACGAGGAGATCGCCGCCTACGTCGCGTCCGGCGAACCCCTCCGCGTGGCGGGGGCGTTCACCCTCGACGGCCGCTCGGCCCCGTTCGTCGAAGGGATCGACGGGAACGCCGGCAACGTCATCGGGCTGTCCCTGCCACTCCTGCGCGCGCTGCTCGCCCGGGTCGGGACCGGCATCACCGACCTGTGGGTCTGACACGGGACCGGGACCGGGACCGTCGACCGGCGGATACAGGCTCAGCGCCAGCATCACCAAGACGAATCCCACCATCAGCCCGGTGAACGCCACCCAGCCCGCGAGACCCACCGCGAGGGCGGCCAGCACCGCGTGCAGGACCGCCGCCGAGACGAGCGCGACACGCCCCAGCGGGCGCGGCGGGCGGTTCCCCACCGCCATCCGCACAAGAAGCACTCCGCACAACAGCAGGAAGGCGGACTGGAGTCCGCCCACCACCCACGAGGACACGCTGATCGTCGTCGCCGAGACCCCGCCGACGGACATGTCCTGTTTGTCCGCGGCTATTCCGAGAATCCAGTTCAGCAGCCCCAGGACCACCGCTGTTCCCCATACCAGCACTGCCGCCACCGCGGCCACACTTCGTCTGCCCCGGTTCACGTCGCGCACGCTACTGCCGAGTAAGCCTCCTCACAACCCCCACAGCGGAACGGGCTTCACGACCCAGGCGAATACTGGGTCGTTGTCCCTTTCCTACAAGGTCCGTTGAGCCACCCTGTGTCAGGCCGCCGGAGACTGGGACCCCGTCCCGTTGCCTAAGGTAAACAGCAGCGGGGCGCGTACCTTGGGACAGCAAGGCAAGTGAGCCGACCGAGGCGGTGCCCCTCACAGTGCGTGTGGGCAAGGTCACCCCTGTGGGCGACTCGTTGCGAGGTGTCGCCGGTACCTAAACTCGCCTTGTTCCAAGGAAGGAGTCATCGTGCGCAAGGTGCTCATCGCCAACCGCGGCGAAATCGCCGTCAGGGTCGCCAGGGCGTGCCGGGACGCCGGTATCGCCAGTGTGGCCGTCTACGCCGAGCCGGACCGGGACGCGGTGCACGTCCGGGCGACGGACGAGGCGTTCGCGCTGGGCGGTGACACCCCCGCCGCGAGCTACCTGGACATCGAGAAAGTCCTCAAGGCCGCCGCCGACGCGGGGGCCGACGCCATTCATCCCGGCTATGGATTCCTCTCGGAGAACGCCGACTTCGCGCAGGCCGTGCTGGACGCGGGCCTGACCTGGATCGGCCCGCCGCCCCACGCGATCCGCTCGCTGGGCGACAAGGTCGCCGCCCGCCACATCGCGCAGCGCGCCGGCGCCCCGCTGGTCGCCGGCACCCCCGACCCGGTCTCCGGCGCCGACGAGGTCCTCGACTTCGCGCGGGAGCACGGTCTGCCGGTCGCCATCAAGGCGGCCTTCGGCGGGGGCGGTCGCGGCCTGAAGGTCGCGCGCACCCTCGACGAGGTCCCGGAGCTGTACGAGTCGGCCGTCCGCGAGGCCACCGTCGCCTTCGGCCGCGGCGAGTGCTTCGTCGAGCGGTATCTCGACCGGCCCCGGCACGTGGAGACCCAGTGCCTGGCCGACCAGCACGGCAACGTCGTGGTCGTCTCCACCCGCGACTGCTCGCTGCAGCGCCGCCACCAGAAGCTCGTCGAGGAGGCCCCGGCGCCCTACCTCACCCCCGAGCAGAACCAGCAGCTCTACAGCGCCTCCAAGGCCATCCTGAAGGAAGCCGGCTATGTCGGCGCCGGCACCTGCGAGTTCCTCGTCGGGCAGGACGGGACGATCTCCTTCCTGGAGGTCAACACCCGCCTCCAGGTCGAGCACCCGGTCACCGAGGAGATCTCCGGCATCGACCTGGTGCGCGAGCAGCTCCGCATCGCCGGGGGCGAGGAGCTGGGATACGACGACCCGCCGCTGCGCGGCCACTCGTTCGAGTTCCGCGTCAACGGCGAGGATCCCGGCCGCGGCTTCCTGCCCGCGCCCGGCACCGTGACCACCTTCGCCCCGCCCAGCGGCCCCGGCGTCCGCCTGGACGCCGGCGTGGAGTCCGGCTCGGTCATCGGCCCCGCCTGGGACTCGCTGCTGGCCAAGCTGATCGTCACCGGCGCCACGCGCAAGCAGGCTCTGGAGCGCGCGGCACGGGCCCTGGCGGAGTTCCGCGTCGAGGGCATGGCCACCGCCCTGACGTTCCACCGGGTGGTCGTCAAGGACCCGGCGTTCGCGCCCGAGGTCAACGGCCGCGAGGGCGAGCCGTTCACCGTCCACACCCGCTGGATCGAGACGGAATTCGCCGCCACGATCGAGCCGTTCGACCCCACGGGCGGCGCAGACGGCGAGGAAGGCGACATCCGCGAGACCGTCGTCGTCGAGGTCGGCGGCAAGCGCCTGGAAGTCTCGCTGCCCGCCACGCTGGCCATGCCCCTGGCGCGGGCGGCCGTCGCGGGCGGCGCGCGTCCCGCCCGCCGCAAGCCCGCCAAGCGGGCCGGCGCCGCGGCGACCGGCGACTCCCTCGCCTCTCCCATGCAGGGCACCATCGTCAAAGTCGCCGTGGAGGACGGCCAGCAGGTCGAGGAAGGTGACCTGGTCATCGTCCTGGAGGCGATGAAGATGGAACAGCCGATCAACGCGCACCGCTCCGGCACCGTGTCCGGCCTCAAGGCCGACGTCGGCGCCTCGGTCTCCTCCGGTGCCGTCATCTGCGAGATCAAGGACTGATCCGGCGCCTCTTCCGAGGCCCGGGCCCGGCCGCCGCCTTCCGGGCGGCGGCCGTGGCATGTGCCGTGCCGCTATCTGCGGCGCGACGGAGCCAGGTCCGAGATCCGCTGACCCAGCGGCGAGGGGCCGGCCAGCCCCGGGTGCGCGCCGCCGCGCGGCGGCGGCACCGGGGCGTCTCCGCGCCGCGGCGGGTCGCCGCCGCGTTCGGACCCCGGCTTGCCGCCGGTGGCGCACGGGCCCACGACGGAGATACGCACCCCCTGATTCGCCAGCGCCTCCAGCTCCATCCCCGCGCGCTCGCACTCGGGCGGCGGCTGGTCGGTGACCAGCTGCGTGATCGAGTCCGTGGGCACGGTCTGGAAGGCCGTCTCCGCGCCGAGCTTGGTGTGGTCGGCGAGCACCACCACGTCACCGGCCGCGCGCACCAGCGCCCGGTCCACGCTGGCGGCCAGCATGTTGGACGTGGACAGACCGCGGTCGGCGGTGAGCCCGGAGCCGGAGAGGAAGGCCCGGCTGACGCGCAGCCCGAGCAGCGACTGCTCGGCGCCGCTGCCCACCAGCGCGTAGTTGGACCCGCGGAGGGTGCCGCCGGTCATCACCACCTCCACGCGGTTGGCGTGCGCGAGCGCCTGGGCGACCAGCAGGGAGTTGGTGACCACCGTGAGCCCCGGCACCCGGGCCAGCCGGCGGGCCAGCTCCTGGGTCGTGGTGCCGGCGCCGACCACGATGGCCTCGCCCTCCCGGACCAGGCCGGCCGCGTACTCGGCGATGGCGGTCTTCTCCGCCGTCGCGGCCAGGGCCCGCTGGGGGAAACCCGACTCGCGGGTGAGACCACCCGGGAGGACCGCGCCACCGTGTCTGCGGTCCAGCAGTCCTTCTGCCTCCAGGGCGCGGACATCGCGCCGCACGGTCACTTCTGAGGTCTGGACGACGCGGGCGAGCTCCCGGAGCGACACGGCTCCGTTGGCACGCACCATTTCGAGAATCATCTGGCGACGTTCTGCAGCGAACACGGAACCGACAGTAACCCCAACGACCATCTGCTTTCAGCCGGTTGCGCAGAATTACCGAAGTTGTCTGTGCGTACGCCCCCGGCGTGCTATATGCCAGGGGCGCATGCCTGCGATCCCAGCGCTGACCAGTGCCTACTGGTCAGCGGAGAGTTTCCGTGTATGGAGCTGCCGGGCCGCCTCGGCGATCGAGCCGGACAGAGACGGGTACACGGTGAACGCTTTTGCGATCTGTTCCACGGTCAGGCTGTTGTCGACCGCGATCGAAATCGGATGGATCAGCTCGCTCGCGCGCGGGGCGACGATCACGCCGCCGACCACGATCCCCGTGCCCGGACGGGCGAACAGCTTGACGAAGCCGTCCCGCACGCCCTGCATCTTCGCCCGGGGGTTGCGCAGCAGCGGCAGCTTCACCACGCGGGCGTCGATCCGGCCCTCCTCCACATCGGCCTGGGAGTAGCCGACGGTGGCGATCTCGGGGTCCGTGAAGATGTTCCCCGAGACGGTGTTCAGGTCGAGCGGCGCCACCGCGTCGCCGAGGAAGTGGTACATCGCGATCCGGCCCTGCATCGCGGCGACGGAGGCCAGCGCCAGCACGCCCGTGCAGTCCCCGGCCGCGTAGACGCCGGGGGCCGTGGTGCGGGAGACCTTGTCGGTCCAGATGTGCCCGGAGTCCCTGAGCTTGACGCCGGACTCCTCCAGGCCCATGTCCGTCGTGTTCGGCACCGCGCCGACCGCCATCAGACAGTGCGTGCCGGAGATGACCCGGCCGTCGGCCAGCGTGATCTCCACACGGTTCCCCACGCGCTTGGCCGCCGCCGCCCGCGAGCGGGCCATCACGTTCATCCCCCGGCGGCGGAAGACGTCTTCCAGCACGGCCGCCGCGTCCGGGTCCTCGCCGGGCAGCACGCGGTCCCGCGAGGAGACCAGCGTGACCCGGGAGCCCAGCGCCTGGTACGCCCCGGCGAACTCCGCGCCGGTGACCCCGGAGCCGACCACGATCAGCTCCTCGGGCAGCTCCCCGAGGTCGTAGACCTGGGTCCAGGTGAGAATCCGCTCGCCGTCCGGCCGGGCGTCCGGGATCTCCCTCGGGTGGCCGCCGGTGGCGACCAGCACGCAGTCCGCCACCAGGCTCCGGGTCTCGCCCTCCGTGTCGGTGACCGTGACCCGGCGCGAGCCGTCCGGCGCCTGGTCCGGCTCCAACCGGCCGTGCCCGCGCAGCACCCGCACCCCGGCGCGGGTGACGGAGGCGTTGATGTCGTGCGACTGGGCGAGCGCGAGCCGCTTGACCCGGCGGTTGACCTTGCCGAGGTCGACGCCGATGCCGCGCACCTCGTCGCCGATGCCGTCCCCGTCGTGGTCGATCTCTATACCGAGCTCCTCGTGCGAGGAGTCGAAACCCGTCATGACCTCGGCCGTCGCGATCAGCGTCTTGGACGGCACGCAGTCGGTGAGCACCGAGGCACCGCCCAGTCCGTCCCGGTCGACGACGGTCACCTCCGCACCGAGCTGCGCGCCCACCAGCGCTGCCTCGTAGCCGCCAGGTCCGCCACCAATAATCACGATCCGAGTCACCTTTCCAGTGTCTCGCACCACTCGCCCGATCTCGCCCCCGGGGCAGGTGGTGCCGGACCGACCGCCACCGCCACCCCTCCCGTACGCTCAGTCCCATGTCCCTCTACGCCGCATACGCCGGAAACCTCGACCCCCGGCTGATGTCCCGTCGCGCACCGCACTCCCCCCTGCGTGGCACCGGCTGGATCACCGGCTGGCGACTCACGTTCGGCGGCGAGGAGATGGGCTGGGAAGGCGCCTTGGCCACGATCGTCGAATCGGCCGGCCAGCCGGCGTCGGACGTCTTCGTGGCCCTCTACGACATCGCGCCGATGGACGAGGACGCGCTCGACCGCTGGGAGGGCGTCGGCCTGGGGATCTACCGCCGCACCCGCGTCCAGGTCCACACGCTGGACGGCACGGTCTCGGCCTGGGTGTATGTGCTGAACGCCTACGAGGGCGGCCTGCCCTCCGCCCGCTACCTGGGCGAGGTCGCCGACGCGGCGGAGTCGGCGGGCGCCCCGCACGACTACGTGATGGAGCTGCGCAAGCGCCCCTGCTGAGGCGGGCGGCGGGGGTCGCGCGACGCGGCTGATGTTGGCTGTGATGCGTTCTTGCACCCGGCGAGCGTCTACGCGCGTAGGCAAATACCGGTTAGGCTCAGCGCGTGAACGCATCTGAGATTGAGGGCGCGGCCGACGCCGCGGCGGCCCGCATCCGGGAGTTGACCGGGGTCGCCGGCCACGACGTCGCGCTGGTCATGGGCTCCGGCTGGGTGCCGGCGGCGGACCAGCTCGGGGAGCCGCGGCACGAGTTCGACTTCACCGAACTGCCCGGCTTCCCGGCCCCCAGCGTCGAGGGGCACGCGGGCCGGATCCGCTCCTACCGGGTGGGCGAGAAGCAGGCACTGGTCTTCCTCGGCCGCACCCATTATTACGAGGGACGCGATGTCGTCGCCGTGGCCC
This sequence comes from Streptomyces sp. NBC_01803, assembly GCF_035917415.1. Lineage (NCBI taxonomy): Bacteria > Bacillati > Actinomycetota > Actinomycetes > Kitasatosporales > Streptomycetaceae > Streptomyces > Streptomyces sp. NBC_01803. The sequence continues at coordinate 3,915,455 of NZ_CP109073.1, read as the reverse complement.
ATGGCGTGCGCACGGCCGTCGCCGCGGGCTGCAAGGTCGTGGTGCTCACCAACGGCTGCGGCGGTCTCCGCGCGGGCATGCGCCCCGGCCAGCCGGTTCTCATCGGTGACCACATCAACCTGACCGCCGCCTCGCCCATCAACGGCGTCAACTTCGTCGACCTGACCGACCTGTACTCGCCGCGGCTGCGCGCGCTGTGCAAGGAGATCGACCCCAGCCTCGAAGAGGGCGTGTACGTCCAGTTCCCCGGGCCGCACTACGAGACCCCGGCCGAGATCCGGATGGTCCGCGCCATCGGCGGCGATCTGGTGGGCATGTCGACCGTGCTGGAGGCCATCGCCGCCCGCGAGGCGGGCGCCGAGGTGCTGGGCATCTCGCTGGTCACCAACCTCGCCGCGGGCATCACCGGCGAGCCGCTGAACCACGAGGAGGTCCTCCGGGCCGGCCGCGACTCCGCAGCCCGGATGGGCGGTCTGCTCTCCCAGGTGCTAGGACGGATCTGACCGCGACGCCATCGCGACGGGAGGAGAGGAAACGATGCCCCAGGAGACCGAGGACGGCTCGGCGCTGATCGCCCGCGCCCGGGACTGGCTCGCCGAGGACCCGGATCCGGACACGCGCAAGGAGCTGGCGGGCCTGATCGCCGAGGGCGCGACCGAGGCGCTCGCCGAACGGTTCGCCGGGACGCTCCAGTTCGGCACGGCGGGGTTGCGCGGAGAGATGGGCGCCGGCCCGGCGCGCATGAACCGCGCGGTCGTCATCCGCGCCGCCGCCGGCCTGACCGCCTACCTCGCCCGGCGCTCCCCCGGCCTGGTCGTCATCGGCTACGACGCCCGGCACAAGAGCGCCACCTTCGCCCGCGACACCGCCGCCGTGGTCACGGGCGCCGGGCTGCGCGCCGCGCTGCTGCCGCGCCCGCTGCCCACGCCCGTGCTGGCCTTCGCGATCCGGCACCTCGGCGCGGTCGCCGGAGTGACCGTCACCGCCAGCCACAACCCCCCGCGCGACAACGGCTACAAGGTCTACCTCGGCGACGGCAGCCAGATCGTGCCCCCGGCGGACGCGGAGATCGCCGCCGAGATCGCCGCCGTCGGCCCGCTGCACACCGTCCCCCGCGCCGAGGAGGGCTGGCAGGTGCTCGGCGAGGAGATCGTGGACGCCTACCTGGCCCGCACGGACGCCGCGCTCTCGGCCGACTCGCCGCGCACCACCACGGCCGTCTACACGCCGCTGCACGGCGTCGGCCGGTCGGTGCTGACGGCCGCGTTCGCCCGCGCGGGCTTCCCCGCGCCGATCGAAGTGGCCGCACAGGCCGAGCCCGACCCCGACTTCCCCACCGTGGCCTTCCCCAACCCGGAGGAGCCCGGGGCGATGGACCTGGCCTTCGCCGCGGCCCGCGCCGCCGCGCCGCGGCCCGATCTGGTCATCGCGAACGACCCCGACGCCGACCGCTGCGCGGTGGGCGTCCCGGACCCGGCGGCCGACGGCGGCTGGCGCATGCTGCGCGGCGACGAACTCGGCGCGCTGCTGGCCACCCACCTGGTGGGCGAGGGCGCGCGCGGTACGTTCGCGGCGTCGATCGTCTCCTCCTCCCTGACCGGGAAGATCGCCGCGGCGGCCGGGCTGCCGTACGAGGAGACGCTCACGGGCTTCAAGTGGCTCGGCCGCGTGCCCGATCTGGCGTACGCCTACGAGGAGGCCCTCGGGTACTGCGTCGATCCGGTCGGCGTCCGCGACAAGGACGGCATCACCGCCGCCCTCCGGGTGGCCGAGCTGGCCGCCGTGCTGAAGGCGCGGGGCCGGACCCTGACGGACCTGCTGGACGACATCGCCGTGACCCACGGCCTGCACGCCACGGACCAGCTCTCGGTCCGGGTCGCGGACCTGTCGCTGATCGCGGACGCGATGCGACGGCTGCGGACCGCGCCACCCACCGAACTGGCGGGCCTGCCGGTCACCACGGCCGAGGACCTCGGCCGGGGCACGGAGACGCTGCCGCCGACCGACGGCCTGCGCTACACCCTCGCCGGGTCCGACGCCATCACCTCGGCCCGCGTGATCGTCCGGCCGAGCGGCACGGAGCCGAAGATCAAGTGCTACCTGGAGGTCATCACCCCGGCCCCCACCACCGCCGACCTGCCGACGGCCCGCACCAGGGCCGCCGCCGTCCTGACCCGCCTGAAGGAGGACCTGGCCCACCACGCCGGCCTGTGACCCCCGCCCCGCCGCCCCTGCCCAGCACCCCGGCGCACGGGCGGCGGGAGCCGGGCGGACCGGCGATCCGGCACGCCACACAGGGCGGCAAGCACCCCGCACCACCGGGGCTCGGACAACGCCGACGGCCGAGCGACCCACCCAGCCCCAGGCGGGGACGGCGGCAACGGCCGACCCGCCCGCCGTCCCGACGCAGAACCGATCCGGCACGGCGCGCGGGCCCGAGAACACCACGCCCAGCCCCAGCACCCGGGCCTCGCGGCGCCAGCGACCGGGCGACCTCCCCGCCGCCCGCACCAGGGCCCCGGTCGTCGAGACGGCGGCCGAAGTCCGCCCCGGCACGGGCGACGGGGACCGGTCAGCGCGTCAGCGCGTCAGCGCGTCAGCGCGTCAGCGCGTCAGGAGGAGGACGATCAGCGCCACCGCGCCGACGGCCAGTGGCGCCAGGATCTCGTAGCTCCACCGGACCCCGACCCCGCCCTGCGCGGCCTCGTCCGCCGCGTGCCGCTCGGCGAGCTCGCGCAGCTCGGCCACGGCCGCGTCGCCGGGCGCCGTCTTCGGCCCCGGGTCGTTCCCCACGTCGAACGTCCCGCCGCCGAGCCCGAGGCCGCCCATCAGGCCCGAACGGCGCGGCTGACTGCCGGCCGCCTGCTCGTTGTGCCGGTTCGCCTTCGAACGGGCCCGCAGGGAGACCGGAATCGCCCACAGCTGATACTTCGCGCCGGCCGCCAGCAGCTCCGTCGAATAGCTCGCGCGGATCGCCTCCACCGCGCCCCAGGGCGCCGTGATGGTGCGGAACGGGTTCCGCACGCGGAGCCGCTCGTCCGAGGCGAACACGGCCGGCCGGAAGGTGAAGGCCACGACCAGCGGCACCACGAAGAGCAGCACGGACGCGGCGGTCGCGGGCTCACGGCCCTCGCCACGCAGGATCGCGTCCCCGCCCAGCCATCCCCCGAGGCCGAGCAGCAGGCAGCCCGCCACGACGGCGGCCGGGGAGCGGTAGACGCGATCCGCGTACTTCTGGGGCTCACTCATGCGTCCGATTCTGCCGGACCCCTCGGCCGGAAAACGCCGGTCGCCCCCACCCGGAGCCGCCGAACGCCTCACCGGGTCGGCGCGGACGGCACCGACGCGCCGACCTCCCGACGGCGCGGCCCCGAAGGTCTGTGGCACACCATCCGCCGACCACGCCGTACCCGCGCCCGACATCCCCCTCCGGCCACTCCCCCGCACGCCACGGCCCCCCGCCCGGCCCGGAAGCGACCGGCCCACGCGCGAACAAGCCACTTCCCGCCTCGGACGTGACAGGCCACTACGCGCGTAGATATGCTGATCTGGTGACCATGCCATCCACAGCACCGGCACTGCCCCTGGCCGACGTGACCGCGACCGACGCGGCCTTGCGCCGCTTCCTGCACGGTCTGCCCGGAGTCGACGCGGTCGGGCTCGAAGCCCGCGCCGCGGCTCTGGGGACTCGTTCGATCAAGACGACATCGAAGGCGTTCGCCATCGATCTGGCGATCTCGATGATCGACCTCACCACCCTGGAGGGCGCGGACACCCCGGGCAAGGTGCGGGCGCTGTGCGCCAAGGGCATCCGGCCCGATCCGGGGGACCGGTCCGTGCCGTCCGTGGCGGCGATCTGCGTCTACCCGGACATGGCCGCCGTCGCCGTGGAGGCGCTGCGCGGCACCGGGGTGTCGGTCGCCTCGGTCGCCACCGCCTTCCCGGCCGGCCGTGCGGCCCGTTCGGTGAAGCTGGCGGACGTCGCCGAGGCCGTCGCGGCGGGCGCGGGCGAGATCGACATGGTGATCGACCGGGGCGCGTTCCTCGCGGGCCACTACCTGGAGGTCTTCGAGGAGATCACCGCCGTGAAGGAAGCCTGCGGGCAGGCCCATCTCAAGGTCATCCTGGAGAACGGCGAGCTGGCCACCTACGACGCCATCCGCCGCGCGTCCTGGCTGGCGATGCTGGCGGGCGCGGACTTCATCAAGACCTCGACGGGCAAGGTCGCGGTCAACGCCACCCCGGCCAACACCCTGCTGATGCTGGAGGCCGTGCGCGATTTCCGCGCCGCCACCGGCGTCCAAGTGGGGGTCAAGCCCGCAGGCGGTATCCGCACCAGCAAGGACGCGATCACGTACCTGGTGCTGGTGAACGAGACGGCGGGCGAGGACTGGCTGAGCCCGCGCTGGTTCCGCTTCGGCGCCTCCAGCCTGCTCAACGACCTGCTCATGCAACGCCAGAAGCTGAGCTCCGGCCGGTATTCCGGTCCCGATTACGTGACGGTGGACTGAGGCTGCCATGAAGTTCGAGTACGCACCCGCGCCCGAGTCCCGGGCGACCGCCGACATCGCGCCGTCCTATGGGCTGTTCATCGACGGCGCGTTCCGCGAGGCGGCCGACGGCACGGTCTTCAAGACGATCTCGCCCGCCTCCGAGGAAGTCCTCTCCGAGGTCGCCCAGGGCGGCGCCGAGGACGTGGACGCCGCCGTGGCCGCCGCCCGCGCCGCGTTCCCCGGCTGGTCCGCGCTGCCGGGCGCGGAGCGCGCCAAGTACCTGTTCCGGATCGCCCGGATCGTCCAGGAGCGCTCCCGCGAGCTGGCCGTGCTGGAGTCCCTGGACAACGGCAAGCCGATCCGCGAGTCCCGCGACGTCGACCTCCCGCTGGTCGCCGCGCACTTCTTCTACTACGCGGGCTGGGCCGACAAGCTCAGCCACGCGGGCTACGGCCCCGACCCGAAGCCGCTGGGGGTCGCCGGCCAGGTCATCCCGTGGAACTTCCCGCTACTGATGCTCGCCTGGAAGATCGCCCCCGCCCTGGCCTGCGGCAACACGGTGGTCCTCAAGCCGGCCGAGACCACCCCGCTCACCGCCCTGCGCTTCGCCGACATCTGCCGCCAGGCGGGCCTGCCGTCCGGCGTGGTCAACATCGTCACCGGCGACGGCACCGCGGGAGCCGCCCTCGTCGGGCACCCGGACGTGGACAAGGTCGCCTTCACCGGCTCGACGGAGGTCGGCCGCGCGATCGCGCGCACCCTGGCCGGTACGGACAGGAAGCTCACGCTCGAACTCGGCGGGAAGGCGGCCAACATCGTCTTCGACGACGCCCCGCTCGACCAGGCCGTCGAGGGCATCGTCAGCGGCATCTTCTTCAACCAGGGCCACGTCTGCTGCGCCGGCTCCCGCCTCCTGGTCCAGGAGTCCGTCGCGGACGAGGTGCTGACCGCCCTCAAGCACCGCATGACCACCCTGCGCGTGGGCGACCCGCTGGACAAGAACACCGACGTCGGCGCGATCAACTCCGCCGCCCAGCTCGCCCGCATCCGCGACCTCGCGCGGGCGGGCGAGGCCGAGGGCGCCGAACGCTGGTCGCCCGCCTGCGACCTGCCCGACACGGGCTTCTGGTTCGCGCCGACCCTCTTCACGGGCGTGAGCCAGGCCCACCGGATCGCCCGCGAGGAGATCTTCGGCCCGGTCCTGTCCGTGCTGACCTTCCGCACCCCCGACGAGGCCGTGGCCAAGGCCAACAACACCCCCTACGGCCTGTCCGCCGGCATCTGGACGGACAAGGGCTCCCGCATCCTGTGGATGGCCGAACGGCTGCGCGCCGGGGTCATCTGGTCCAACACCTTCAACAAGTTCGACCCCACCTCGCCCTTCGGCGGCTACCAGGAGTCGGGCTACGGCCGCGAGGGTGGCCGCCACGGACTGGAGGCTTACCTCGATGTCTGAGTCGTCCGCGCCGGCGATCCCGGTCCTGAAGACCTACAAGCTGTTCATCGGGGGGAAGTTCCCCCGCTCCGAGAGCGGACGGGTGTACGAGGTGACCGACGCCAAGGGCCGCTGGCTGGCCAACGCGCCGCGCGCCTCCCGCAAGGACGCGCGCGACGCCGTCACCGCCGCCCGCAAGGCGTTCCCCGGCTGGTCGGCGGCCACCGCCTACCACCGGGGCCAGATCCTCTACCGCGTCGCCGAGATGCTCCAGGGCCGCGCCGACCAGTTCCGCGCCGAGGTCGCCGCCGCCGAGGGCCTGTCCAGGCCCGCCGCCCGGACGGCGGTCGACGCGGCGATCGACCGCTGGGTCTGGTACGCGGGCTGGACGGACAAGGTCGCCCAGATCGCCGGCGCGGCCAACCCGGTCGCCGGCCCCTACGTCAACCTCTCGACCCCGGAACCGACCGGTGTGGTGGCCGTGGTGGCGCCGCCGGAGTCGTCGTTCCTCGGCCTGGGCTCGGTCATCGCCCCGGTCGTCGCCACCGGCAACACGGCCGTCGTGGTCACCGCGCGGAGCTCCCCGCTGCCCGCCCTCACCCTGGCCGAGGTCCTGGCCACCTCCGATGTCCCCGGCGGCGTGGTCAACATCCTCTCCGGCCACACCGACGAGCTGGCCCCGACCCTCGCCGCCCACCAGGACGTCAACGCCATCGACCTCACGGGCGCGGACCCGGAGCTGGCGAGGGAGTTGGAGATCAGCGCGGCCGACAACCTGAAACGGGTCCGCCGCCCGCGCCGCTCCGCCGAGAACTGGACGGCCGACCCCGGCACCGGCCGCCTGCTCGCGTTCCTGGAGACGAAAACCGTCTGGCACCCCATGGGCGTCTGAGCGCGCGAGCGGGAGACGACGCGAAGGCGTGCGGGTCCGGCCGAACCCCCCGGCCGGCCGGACCCGCACTCCCCCACTCCCCCCACTCCCCCCGTTCCCCCTGGTCCCCCCGTCTTTCCCCCGGTCCCCCGCTCCCCTTCCCCTCGGGCTCCCCGTCGGTCAGGCGACCAGCTCGCCGAAGGACTCCTCCACGTCCTCGCCGAAGCTGAGCGTCCGGTCCTCGCGCAGCCGGCGCAGCGTGCGCCAAATGCTGCTCTTCACCGTGCCGACGCTGATGTTGAGCGTGTCGGCGATCTCCGGGTCGGTGCGCCCCTCGTAGTAGCGGAGCACCAGCATCGTGCGCTGCTGCTCCGGCAGCCGCGCCAGCGCCTGCCAGAGCACGGTCCGCAGCTCGGTGCCGCGCATCGTGTCCTGCTCACCGGGCGCCTCGGGCAGTTCCTCGGTCGGGTACTCGTTGAGCTTCCGCCGCCGCCAGGCGCTGATGTGCAGGTTGGTCATCGTCCGCCGCAGGTATCCGCCGACGGCCGCCTTGTCGGTGATCCGGTCCCAGGCGCGGTAGGTGGAGAGCAGCGCGCTCTGGAGCAGGTCCTCCGCCTCGTGCCGGTCACCGGTCAGGTGGTACGCCGTGGCGTACAGGGAGGCGCGGCGCTCGCGCACGTAGGCGGTGAACTCCGCCTCCGTGCCCCCCTGGCGCCGCACGCTCCCGGTACGTCCCCCCTTCACGTCCACCGCGGTCAGGTGCGGTGAACGCTGATGCCCGATGCCCCGCCGGCCCCCCAGCCGGTGCGCGGCCCCGGACTTCTCCCCGTACCGGACGGGAACCATCCCGGCGGTCTGGCGCGTCTCACTCGCCGCCGTACCGGTGACGCTGTGCACTGCGCTCATCCCGCTCCCCCTCGTGAAGGCCGTCCGTGTCGTGCGCTGGGCAATACACTGCCGGGCCAGTTTCATGACGGAGTCCCCCGTCTGTCACAGCGGTGTCACAGCGACCGCCGCACCCGGGCGGGAAGGGGCCAGGCTGACGGGGACGCTTCAATCAACAGAGAGTCGAACTCCGCCCGATCCATAGGACACAATGACCAGCGTGGCTTTCCTGTTGCTGATCGAGGACGATGAGGCGGTGCGGACTGCCCTGGAGCTGAGCCTGACGCGCCAAGGGCACCGTGTCGTGACCGCCGCGACGGGTGAGGACGGCCTGAAGCACCTGCGAGAACAGCGGCCCGACTTGATCGTGCTGGACGTCAACCTGCCCGGTATCGACGGCTTCGAGGTGTGCCGGCGCATCCGCCGCACCGACCAGCTCCCCATCATCCTGCTCACGGCGCGCAGCGACGACATCGACGTCGTCGTCGGCCTGGAGTCCGGCGCCGACGACTATGTGGTGAAGCCGGTCCAGGGCCGGGTCCTCGACGCCCGTATCCGCGCGGTGATGCGGCGCGGCGAGCGGGAGTCCAACGACGCGGCGACGTTCGGCGCGATCATCATCGACCGGGCCGCCATGACCGTGACGAAGAACGGCGAGGACCTCCAACTGACCCCCACCGAGCTGCGCCTGCTGCTGGAGCTGAGCCGCCGTCCCGGCCAGGCCCTGTCCCGCCAGCAGTTGCTGCGCCTGGTGTGGGAGCACGACTATCTGGGCGACTCCCGCCTGGTCGACGCCTGTGTCCAGCGGCTGCGCGCGAAGGTCGAGGACGTGCCCTCGTCGCCCAAGCTCATCCGCACCGTGCGTGGTGTGGGGTACCGGCTGGACGCCCCTTCGTGAGCGATGCCGCGGAGGCCCGGGTGCGCGGCTGGCTGCGTCGCCTGCTGCGGCTGACCAGTCTGCGACTGCGGCTGGTGACGGTCTTCGCCGTGGTGGCGCTGGTCGCCGCCGTCTCGGTGTCCGGCATCGCGTACTGGCTGAACCGGGACGCCGTGCTGACCCGGGCCCAGAACGCGGCCCTCCGCGACTTCCGCGACTCCCTCGGCGACCAGGCGAGCGCGCTGCCCGAGGCGCCGAGTTGCGACGATCTGCGCGGCATGGCCCACGACGTGGCGAACAACACGCTCAACTACCTCGTGGTGCTCGTCTCCGACGGGGACGACGGGCTGATATGCACCGCCGAGTCCAATCCGTCCGCGTTCAGGCTGGAGACCATCCCCGACTCGCTGATGGACGCCGTGCGCGAGCCGCGCGAGGGCGACGGCTCCACGACCTACCACATGTACTGGCAGCGGATCACGCTGAACGGCGATCCGTATCTCATCGGCGGCGGGCAGGTGATGGACGGCGGCCCGACCGGGTACATGCTCGCCTCCCTGGCCCCGGAGCGCGACGACCTCAACTCGCTGGCCTGGTCGCTCGGGATCGCCACCGCGCTGGCCGTGATCGGCTCGGTGCTGCTCGCCCAGGCCGCCGCCACCATGGTGCTGCGGCCGGTGCAGCGCCTGAGCGACGCCGCGCAGCGACTCGGCGACGGCGAGCTCGACACCCGCCTCCAGGTGCGCGGCGCGGACGAACTGGCCGAGCTGACGCGGAGCTTCAACCACGCCGCCGCGTCGCTCGAACGGCGCGTGCAGGACCTCAGCGCGCGCGAGGCGGCCAGCCGCCGGTTCGTCGCCGACATGTCGCACGAGCTGCGCACCCCGATGACGGCGATCACCGCGATGACCGAGGTGCTGGAGGACGAGGTCGACAACCTCGACCCGATGATCGCGCCCGCCGTCCAGCTGGTGGTCAGCGAGACACGGCGGCTGAACGACCTGGTGGAGAACCTGATGGAGGTCACCCGCTTCGACGCGGGGACCGCCCGCATGGTGCTGGACGAGGTGGACATGGCGGACCAGGTGACGGCCTGCATCGACGCCCGCGCCTGGCTCGACGCGGTCCATGTGGACGCGCCGCGCGGCGTCCTGGCGCTGCTGGACCCGCGCCGGCTCGATGTGATCCTGGCCAACCTCATCGGCAACGCCCTCAAGCACGGCGGCAGTCCGGTGCGGGTCACGATCACCGAGGAGGGCTCGGACGTGCTGGTCGAGGTCGCGGACCACGGTCCCGGCATCCCGGAGGAGGTGCTGCCGCACGTCTTCGACCGGTTCTACAAGGCCAGCGCCTCCCGGCCGCGTTCGGACGGCAGCGGTCTGGGCCTGTCGATCGCGCTGGAGAACGCCCACCTGCACGGCGGCGACATCGCGGCCCGCAACGGCCCGGACGGCGGCGCGGTGTTCACCCTCCGGCTGCCGCGCGAGGCGAGCCCGCCGGAGGAGGAGCAGCTGCCGGGAAGCGACAGCGGCCGGCGGGCGGCGGGCACGACCGAGCGAGACGCGCGGTGAGCGCGGGAAACGCGGCACGGCGCGCGTGCGCCGTCCTGCTCGCCGCCACCGCCGCCGCTGCCGCCGCCGGATGCGGGATCAGGGCGACGGATGTCCCCGTGGACGCGGGCCCGGCGCCGACCCGGGCGAGCTGCGACATCCCCACCGAGGACACCGCCGGGGACGGCAGCGAGATCTACCTGGTGTGCGGCTCGCGCGTGCAGGCCGTGAGCCGGACCGTGCCGGCGGACGGGGACGACGGGGACGACGGGGACGACGGGAGGGGACCGGAGAGCGACGGGAACGGGACCGCGGACGACGACCGGGTGGCCGTCGCCGAGGCGTTGCTGGCCGAGCTGCGGGCCGACCCGACGCCGGACGAGCAGGCGGCGGGCCTGAGCAGTGAGGTCCCGGCCGGCCTGGAGGTGTCCGGGCCGGTCGCGGACGACCCGGTGCCGGCGCTGCGGCTCAGCCAGCGGCCGGGCGACCTGTCACGGGTCGGACTCGCCCAGATCGTCTGCACCTTCGCCAACGACGAGGCGCTCGGCAGCTCCGGGGAGACCGTGATGTTGGGCGGTCCCGCCGACTCCTCACTGGGCCAGCCGAGGATGTACTCCTGCGCCACGGCGATGCGCACCATCTCCGAGACCGGGCGCTCACCGCTCAGCCCGCCCTGAGCCACGGCGCCGGCCGACCCCGGCCGTAAGACCCAGGTCACACCGGGACCGGATCACACCAGCGGCGGGAACCGGGCCCGCCGCGCCGGGCGTCCTGATCCCCGTGCGGCATCATCCTGCGGGCTCGCCAGGGCCCGGCGTACACCCGAGACTGCGGGTGACGGCTCTCGTTCTCCTCATCACCTACCTGGTGTGCGTCACCGGGCTGGCGCTCCGTCCGCTGGAAGTGCTGTGGGTCTCCCCGGCGAACCTGGAGCCGTTCGCCACGATCCGCGCCGACATCGCCCGGGGTCCGGCCGAGGCCGGCCGCACCGTCGGCGCCGGGCTGCTGCGCCTGGCCCCGCTCGGGGTGTTGCTGCCGCTGCTGGGCCGGCGGCTGGGCGGGCCGCGGTTCACCTCGTTCCGGCGCACGGTGTTCGTGGGCGGGATGCTCTCGCTGGCCCTGGAGTTCTGGCAGTCGCTGCTGCCGAGCCGGGTCGCGGACGTGGACTCCATCATCCTCAACACCGCCGGCGTCGCCCTGGCGCACCTGCTCTGCTACGGGCCGCTGCGCGCCGCCACCGCGCGCGGACCGCGCGCCAGCTCGTCGCGCGGGACGGCCCGGGTCTGCCCGCACCTGGTCCGGCGGCGTCCCAGGGGCCAGGTCCGCCAGGCCCGCCGGGTCTGGGCGTCGCTGTCGCAGCTCTGACGCCCGACCGCCGGCCGCCGGGCCCCCGGTGGGGGCGACACGCGACGAGGGCCGCGCCCCGCGAGATCGTCGCGGGGAGACGGCCCTCGTGCTGCCTGCCTGTGCGCTGTCCGCTCAGCTACCGAGGTGCAGGCTGCCGAGCAGGTTGTCGGTGGGGATGCCGAGCTCGGAGGTCGGGTCGACCGGCATGCCGCCGAGCAGCTCGGTGGCCGGCTGGATCAGCCCGTCGGAGGTGGTGTGGGACAGCGTCCGGTCGGCGACCGGGAGGGCTTCGGTCTCCCCGGTGAGCACGTCGGTACCGGTCCTGACCACCTCGCCGCTGTCGCCGGGCAGCTTGTCCGCCGTCTCGTGCAGCGGGAGAGTGTTCACCACGTCGCCGGTGGTCTGCCCGACATCGTCGGTGACCGAGGCGGAAGCGGTGCCCGCCGCGGCGGCCACGAGGGCGGCACCGAGGGCGGCGACGCCGAGGGTCTTCTGAGTTGCCTGCTTCATCAGTAACTACGTCCTTTGTGGGTTTCGAGCGGCGAGCCGAAGGTAACCACTGCGAAGCCGAAGCCGCAATGAATCGAAATGCGCGCCGTCGCCCGTAACCCACCCGGCGGGATTCGTCGTACCGGACACGGCGCCCACTCGCCGCGCCCGGCATCCGGCCTGGTCAGAGGGGCGTGGACCGCCCCTGGGGGAACAGCCATTCCGAGCGCAGCGCCGCATATCCGGGCTTGATCACGTCATTGATCATCGCCAGACGTTCATCGAAAGGAATGAACGCGGATTTCATCGCATTGACCGTGAACCACTGAAGGTCGTCCAGCGTGTACTGGAATGTCTCCACCAGATGGGTGAATTCGCGGCTCATGCTCGTGGCGCTCATCAGCCGGTTGTCCGTGTTGACCGTGGCCCGGAAGTGCAGCCGCCGCAGCAGGCCGATGGGGTGCTCGGCGTACGAGGGCGCGGCGCCCGTCTGGAGGTTGGACGTCGGGCACAGCTCGAGCGGGACGCGCTTGTCGCGGACGTACGCCGCCAGCCGCCCGAGCGTGACCGAGCCGTCCTCCGCGACCTTGATGTCGTCGATGATCCGCACCCCGTGCCCGAGCCGGTCGGCGCCGCACCACTGCAACGCCTGCCAGATGGACGGGAGTCCGAACGCCTCACCGGCGTGGATGGTGAAGTGGTTGTTCTCCCGCTTGAGGAACTCGAAGGCGTCCAGATGCCGGGTGGGCGGGAAGCCGGCCTCGGCGCCGGCGATGTCGAAGCCGACCACGCCGAGGTCCCGGTAGCGGTTGGCCAGTTCGGCGATCTCCAGGGCCCGGGCGGCGTGCCGCATCGCGGTCAGCAACGCGCCCACCCGGATGCGCCGGCCCTCGGCGGCGGCCAGCCGTTCCCCTTCGCGGAAGCCGTCGTTGACGGCCTCGACAACCTCCTCCAGCGTCAACCCGCGCTCCAGGTGCTGCTCGGGCGCGTACCTGATCTCGGCGTACACCACGCCGTCCGCGGCCAGGTCGAGCACGCACTCGGCGGCGACCCGGGCCAGCGCCCCGGCGGTCTGCATCACGGCGCAGGTGTGCGTGAACGTCTCCAGGTACCGTACGAGCGAGCCGGAGTCGGCGGCCTCGCGGAACCACGCCCCCAGCCGCTCGGGGTCGGTCTCGGGCAGCCGTTCGTAGCCCTGCTCGCGGGCGAGCCCGACGATGGTGGCGGGCCGCAGCCCGCCGTCGAGGTGGTCGTGCAGCAGCACCTTGGGGGCGCGCCGGATCTGGTCCTCACTGGGCGTAGTCTCACTCGGGGTCACCCCGGCACTCTAACCCCTACGCGCGTAGAGCACCTGGCGTCCGGCGATCGGGCCAGAGCGCCGCCCGGGCGGATGACGGGATGGAGCAACCCCGAAGGCCACCGGGACCGTCCGCTCGACGGATCCCGGCTCGAGGGGGCGGCGGCCCGCGTCGTCACCGGGCGTCGTCCTCGCCCCGCACCGCCGGGAGGCCGGGCTCGCCGACCAGGCGGCCCCTGCGGCTCAGCAGGAACCGCTTGAAGTCCGCGACCGGGCGCGTGTCGGGTCGGCCGGCCATCCACGCGAGGCCGATCTCCCGCACCGCCCGGGGCGCGGTGACGGTCAGGTCGCGGACGCCGGGCCTCGGCATCGTCGGCGGCGGCAGCAGCGCGACGCCGAGCCCGGCGGCCACCAGGCCGCGCAGCGTCTCCGGCTCCTCGCCCTCGAACGCGACGCGCGGCCGGAACCCGGCCCGCTCGCACAGCGCTTCGGTCAGCCGCCGCAACCCGTAGCCGGGTTCGAGGGTGACGAACGGCTCCTCGGCGGCCTCGGCGAGGCGGACCCGGCGGCGGCCGGCGAGCCGGTGGTCGGCCGGAACGACGAGGAAGAGGCGCTGCTCGTCCAGGCGGCGGGTGACCAGGTCCAGAGCCTCGGGGATGGGCGAGGTCAGACACAGGTCCAGCTCGCCGGTCCGCATGCGCTCGATCATGTCCTCGCCGTAGCTCTGCACCAGCGCGAAGCGCACGCGCGGGTGGTCCACGCGGAAGGCGCGCAGCAGCCCGGGAACGGTCTCCGGGCCCATGGTGTGCAGGAAGCCGAACGCGACCTTGCCCGCCGCCGGGTCGGCGTCGGTGCGGACGGCCTCGGCGGCACGTTCCACCTCGCCGAGAGCGCGTTCGACGGACCGGGCGAACGAACGACCCGCCGGGGTCAGGGAGATGGCGCGGCCGTGCCGGGCGAGCAGCGAGACGCCGAGGTCGGCCTCCAGCCGGGCCATGGCGCGGCTCAGGGTGGACTGGGGAACGGCCAGGTCGCGGGCGGCCTGGGTGATGTGCTCGTGCCGGGCGACGCCGGCGAACCAGGCGAGGCGCGGCGTGAGCAGCGCGGCCCACGACGCGGGGGACAGGTCGGCCGTGGCCGCCGCGGCCGGTGTGACGGATGTTACGGAGACGTCTTTTCCGTTGCCCGGAGGTGACACACCCACTCCTCACCTCTATTCATGCGTGAAAGGAACGATTATGCCCTCTTCATGCATTGGACGCATGAAAAGGGGCGACCTACGTTGGACGCATGCCCACAGCAGTTACTGGGGCTCACGCCACAGCGAGGGCCTCCGCCGCGCCGCCGCCGTCCGCACCCCCGACCTCCTCCCCCGGCCACCCCGCCCACCAGCGGATCAACCTCGCGCTCTTCGCCATCGGCATGGCGACGTTCGCGATGCTCTTCTCCACCCAGGCGCTGCTGCCCGACATCGCCACGGCCTACGGCGTCAGCCCGGGCCGGGCGAGCTGGACCGTCTCCGGGACCACCATCGGACTCGCGCTGGCGGTGCTGCCGCTGAGCACGCTCTCCGAGCGGTTCGGTCGCCGGCGGATGATGACGGCGTCGGTCGGCGTGGCCGTCGCGCTGGCGCTGGTGATCCCGTTCGCGCCGGACCTGCGGACGCTGATCGCGCTGCGGGTGCTCCAGGGCGCGGCGATCGCCGGCATCCCCGCCTCGGCGGTGGCGTATCTGGCCGAGGAGCTGCCCGCGCGGGCCACGGTCGGTTCGATCGGCCTGTTCATCGCGGGCAACAGCGTGGGCGGGATGTCCGGCCGGGTGCTGACCGGCTGGGTCGCGGAGGGCGCCGGCTGGCGGGCCGCGCTGGGCGCGGTGGCCGCGCTCGGGCTGCTGTCCGCCGTGGTCTTCCGGAGCCTGCTGCCGCCGGCGCGCCACTTCACGCCGGTCTCCCTCCAGCCGCGCCTGATGCTGCGCACGGTCGCGGGCCACCTCTCCCGGCCGCTGCTGCTGCGGCTGTACGGGATCGGGATGCTGCTGATGGCGGCGTTCAGCGCGACGTACACGGTGATCGGCTTCCGGCTGGTCGAGGAGCCGTTCGGCCTCTCGGCGGGGCTGGCCGGTTCGGTCTTCGTCATCTATCTGGTGGGCACGGTCTCGTCGTCCGCGACCGGGCCGCTGATGGAGCGGCTGGGCCGGCGTGGCGCGCTGTACGCGGCGATCGGCACCGCGGTGGCCGGGCTGCTGCTGACCCTGGTGGACAGCCTGATCGCGGTGCTGGCCGGGCTGGTGCTGATCACCGGTGGGTTCTTCTTCGGCCACGCGGTGGCCTCGGGTTCGGTCAGCCGGAGCGTGACGGACGGGAAGGCTCAGGCGTCGGCGCTGTACCAGGTGACCTACTACCTGGGGGCGAGCCTCGGCAGCACGGCCGGCGCGGTGATCTTCCACCGGGCGGCCTGGGGCGGGCTGGTGGTGTTCGGCCTGACCGCCCTGCTGATGACCGCGGCGATCACGCTGTACGCCACGCGCCAGGCCCGGGTGTCGGAGCGCCGGGGCGCGGCGGCCGTGCCCGCCTGAACGGGCGGGCGGCGGGCGGCGGGCGGCACTGATCACCCGAATCGGCGGGCTCCGGTCTCTTCCCGGGCCCGGCCGGTGGCGGACCTTTCTCCCGTGAGGGTCTTGCGATCCGCCAGCGGGGGTCCTCCGGAGAACTCGCCGCGGTCCACCGCCTTGCGAGATCGAAGGGGTGAGTATTTACTTACCCGAGAGGGGTGAGTGAGTGCTCACCCACCCCTCTCGCTCTTCCCTTGGTCTGGATTCGAGGAGGAACCAGCCGTGACGTCGTCGAACGCACCCCACCAGCCGCACGTCGAGTTCTACACCCGGAACGGCCTGGCCGGACCGGCGGCTTCCGTCCACCGCGACCAGTACACCCCGCCCTACACCCGCGTGCGCGGCTCGTACGCCCCGCACCGGGTCAACCTCAACCACCTCGCCGACGACGTCTGGCACGAGCGGCGCGGGCTGCCCGTGCCGGTGCTCGGCGGCCAGGGCGTCAGCATCGAGAGCAGCTGGCGCATCGAGCCGATGCCGTTCGCCCTGCGCAATGTCACGGCGGACGAGCTGCACTTCGTGCTGCGCGGCAGCGCCCGGCTGGAGACCGACTTCGGCGTCCTGGACCTGCGTGCCGGGGACTTCGTGCTCCTCCCCCGAGCCGTCACCTACCGGCTGACGGCCATCACCCAGGCGCTCCAGGAGATCATCGTCGTCAGCGACGAGGCGCTGGCGTTCCGCACCGACGACCGGCCCCGGGTGCTGGACACCCGCCGCCACGTGGACATCCCGGCCCCGCAGGGCTCGCCGGCCGTCGTGGAGGACGAGTTCGAGCTGGTCATCCGGCACGGCCGCGAGCTGACGTCGTACTTCTACGACTACGACCCGATGGCCTGTCTGAAGACGGACGGCGAGCCGGTCGTGCGGCGGTTCAACCTCCGGGACGTCCACCAGTCCGCCGTGGGGACCGGCGGGGCGGCCCTGCCGGTGTGCCTGCTGGCGGACGACGGGGAGCTGGCCCGCCTCTACTCGGTGGGTGGCCGTGGCCTGGAGCGCCCGCAGATCCACCGCAACGCCGACTACGACGAGGTGATCCTCTACACCGCCGGCCCCGGCGCCTTCGGCGCGGTGAACCAGGCCGGGACGATGCTGTGGACGCCCAAGGGCATCACCCAGCAGGGCCCGGAGAGCGAGCCGGGCAAGAGCTTCCAGGCGTGGATGCTGGAGACCCGCTCCCCGCTGACCCTCACCCCGGCCGGGCGCGAGGTGGCGCGGCTGATGGAGACGGGCCATTTCAGCCTGCACAAGCAGCCCAAGCGGAACCCGCTCCTCTAGCCCCTCCCGGACGCGTTCCCCGCGCTCCGGGGACCCTCCTCACCCCGCCGAGGAGAGGGAGCGCGGGGAACGCCACACCCGTCACGTGCCCTCGGGGGATCGAGCCCCATGGACTCCGGTGCCCCTCCGATCTCCGGTTCCCCTCTGGACCCCGTTGATGTGGGTAAGTAATCACTCACACCCGCTCCGCCCGGAAGGAACTCCGCCGCGTGTCACTCCAGTCTTCGGCTCCCGTCGCCACCCGGGTCCGCATCCTCGACGCCGCCGAGCAGCTCATGCGCACCACCGGCCTGGCGCACACGACCACCAAGGCGATCGCGCAGGCGGCGGGCTGCTCCGAGGCCGCGCTCTACAAGCACTACGGGAGCAAGGAGGAGATCTTCGTCCGGGTCCTCCAGGAGCGGCTGCCGCACATCGGCCCGCTGCTGGCGCGGCTGGCCGACGATCCGGGCGACCGTTCCCTGGCCGAGTGCCTGGCCGAGATCGCCGAGCACGCCGTCGAGTTCTACCTGTCGGTCGGCTCCATCTCCTTCTCCCTCTTCGCCGAGCCCGCCTTGCTGCGCCGGCACCGCGCGGCGCTGCGCGAGATGGACACCGGTCCGGAGGAGCTGCTACGCGCGCTGACCGCCTATCTGCGCGGCGAACGGCGAAGAGGCCGCGTCAGCCGGGGCGCCGACCCCGCCGCCACCGCGTCGCTGCTGCTCGGGGCCTGCTTCCAGCGCGCGTTCCTGCACTGCTTCTGGGAGGAGGAGCCGCCGACGCCGCTGCGTGAGTTCTCCACGACGCTGGCGGACACGCTGCTCACCGGAATCAGCGCCTGAGGGGGCGTCAGGCATCGGCCTCGGGTGTGATGCCGGGGTACGCCGAAGTGTTGATCAAGACGCGACCTGAGTCTGACGCGAGCCGGCCGGGTCCCGGCCGATCCTGGGAGGGCACCACACGCCCGCACCGGGAGAGTCCGCATGGCACCGTCACCCGTTCCCGCTCCGCCCCCTCCCGTCTCCCCCGCCGCACCGCGCCGCCGGGTCCGCCGGCCGGCGCGCGTCACCGGCCTGCCTCCGCCGCCCGCCGGGCTCCGGCGGATCGCCGGAGCGCCCGGTGTGCCGCCCGGCTCCGCCGTCGGCTCGGGGCCGCGCCCCGGTGGGACAAGGCTCCCGGAGCCGGCGCACATGATCGGGCTCTCCCTTTCGCCGAGTGTCTCGCCCTCCTCGCCCTCGATCTCGTCCGGCGCCGGAGCGAGGTCGTGCCTCGCCGCATTCCCTGGGCCGGACGGGCGGACGGTTCCGGGGCCCGTCGCCTTCCGCCCGGCGACGGCCGGCGCCACGGCGCTCATGCCGTCGGCCGTCGTCGCCGTGGCGTTCTTCCTACGCCGCGGGCGCGCGGCCGAAGGCGGCGCGATAGGCGCGCGGCGTGAGACCGGTGCGGCGGGCGAGGTGGCGGCGCAGCGAGTCGGCGGTGCCGATGCCGCTGCGGTGGGCGATGTGATCCATCGGCAGATCCGTCGTCTCCAGCAGCTCAAGGGCCCGGTCCAAGCGCCGGTGCAGCAGCCACTGGAGCGGGCTGAGCCCGGTCTCCGCCCGGAAGCGGCGGGTCAGCGTGCGGACGCTCGTGCTCGCGTGGGCGGCGAGATCGGTCAGCGACAGCGGCTCCGCCAGCCGGCACAGCGCCCACTCCCGGGTGGCCGCCAGCGACAGCCCACTCTCCGGCGGCACGGGGTCCCGGACGAGCTGGGCCTGTCCGCCCGGCCGGGCGGGGGCGGCCACCAGCTGGCGGGCGGCCTCACCGGCCACGGCGGCGCCGAGATCGGCGCGGATCAGATGCAGACAGAGATCGACCCCGGCCGAGCCGCCGGCCGAGGTCAGTACCTGCCCATCGTCCACGAAGAGCACGTCGCCCACCAGGTCCACATCAGGGAACCTCCGGCGGAACTCGTCGCTGACCGCCCAGTAGGTCGTCGCGCTGCGCCCGTCCAGCAGCCCGGCCTGGGCCAGCACGAACGAGCCGGAGCAGATCGACGCGATCCGCTTGCCCGCCGCCGCGGCCTCGCGCAGCGCGTCGAGCACCCGGGTGTCGGTCTCCTCCCGTTCGCCGATGCCCGTGACGACGACCGTGTCCGCCTCCGCGATCACGCCCAGATCGTGCGGGACGACGACGTCCAGGCCGCCGAGCCCCTGGATGATGCCGGGCCGCACGGCGCAGACCCGCACCTCGTAGGCGGGCCGGCCCGCCGGGCCCAGCTCCCCGAACACGAATCCCGGAATGGCGAGATCGAATGTCGTGACGGGCGGCACGGCGACGACGGCGACGCGGTGCGGGGTCTCGGCCATGGCCCGAACCTCCGGATGATTGGCACGCGGGCCCCTACCGTGAGCCCGCCGGGCGAACGGAGAGTGGGGCACCGGATATTCCCGTCCGGGTCAGCCTCCCTGTCGTCCCCAGGAGTACACCCATGCCCACGCATGTCGTCATCGGCGCCGGCCCCATCGGCTCGGGCGTCGCCCGCCTGCTCGCGGACTCCGGCGACCGGGTCCGCGTCGTCACCCGCGGCGGCGGCGGCCCCGACCATCCGTCGGTCGAGCGGGTGGCGGCCGACGCGACCGACGCCGCCCGGCTGACGGAGCTGACCACCGACGCCACCACCCTGTTCAACTGCGCGGCGCCGCCCTACAACCGCTGGCCCGAGGAGTTCCCGCCGCTGTCCGACGCGGCGATCTCGGCCGCCGAGCGCACCGGGGCGCGCTATGTCCTGATGGGCAACCTGTATGGGTACGGCCCGGTGGACGGGCCGCTCACCGAGGACCTGCCGCTGGCGCCGACCTCGCGCAAGGGCCAGGTGCGGGTGCGGATGTGGGAGGACGCGCTGGCCGCGCACGAGGCCGGCTGGCTGCGCGCCACCGAGGTGCGGGCCAGCGACTTCCTCGGCCGGGGCGCGGGCTCGCTCTACAACCTGATGATCACCGCGAACATCCTGGCCGGCGAGCCCGCCGCCTACCCGGCGGACCTCGACGCGCCGCACGCCTGGACCCACGTCGGCGACGCCGCCGCCACGCTGGTGGCGGCGGCCAGGACGGACGAGGCCTTCGGCCGTGCCTGGCACGCCCCGTCCACCTCCCATGCCTCGGCCCGGGAGCTGACCGCCCGCCTGGCCGGGCTGACCGGCTCTCCCGCGCCCCGGCTGCGCGAGATGACGGACGAGGAGGTCGCCCAGGCGGGGCTGGCCGACCCGATCGTGGCCGAGCTGCCCGAGATCCTCTACCTCGACCGGCGCCCGCTGGTGGTGAATGCGGAGGCGGCCGAGCGGGTGCTCGGGGTCAAGCCGACGCCGTTCGACCAGGCGCTGCTGGAGATGGCCGAAGGCCACCGGGCGTCCGCCTGACCGAGCTTGCACGCGCGGTAACCCGTGAGAGGACATATTCGGCGCACACAACAAAGGGAGCGCGGCCGACTCCCCGACGGGAGGAGCCCGGTGAAGGTCTTCGTCACCGGTGCGACCGGTTACATCGGCGGTTCGGTGGCCGTCCGGCTCCTCCAGGCCGGTCACACGGTGAGACGCCTCGCCGCATGGCGCGAGCCGGTCCCCGCGGTCCTCTCCGGAGCCTCCTGAGCCGCCCGCCGGCCGCCTGCGCGGACCGGCGCCCGCCGACCCCGTCCGCGCCGTCGCCATCAGGGCCTCGGCCGCCGCGCGCCCGGCGGGCGGGGGCCGGGTCGCCGTCGATGGCGGCCATGGTGATCGCCCCCTCGACCAGGAGCGGCGCCCACGGGGTCAGCGCCGCGGGATCGCCGACCCGCGGGCTGTCGACGAGACCGGCGAGGTGCTCCCGCGGCGCGCGCTGGTGGTCGCGGGCGGCGCGGACCACGGCGTCCGAGACGAAGCGCCCAACTCCCCGAAGGCGTGGACGAAGGCGCGGCCCCGGAAGCCGGGCCCGGCGCACCAGGTGGCCGGCCAGTCGCCGACGGAGCCCGGACGCGGTGGAGCGCGCCCGCCGCGCACACCGCGGCCGGGCGCGCTCGCCCGCTCAGACGCGGGTCAGGACGACGATCGGGATCTCCCGGGACGTCTTCGTCTGGTAGTC
The DNA here is from genome assembly GCF_035917415.1 of Streptomyces sp. NBC_01803. Lineage (NCBI taxonomy): Bacteria > Bacillati > Actinomycetota > Actinomycetes > Kitasatosporales > Streptomycetaceae > Streptomyces > Streptomyces sp. NBC_01803. Next base: position 3,894,253 of record NZ_CP109073.1, on the reverse strand, counting down.
GTCGTAGTCGGGCCAGATCTCGGTCATCCGCGGCCACAGCCGGGCCCGCTCCTCCGGGGTCGCCGTGCGGGCCCTGGCCGTGAACTTGTCGGCGCCGACCTGGAGTCGGACCTCGGGGTCGGCCACCAGGTTGTGATACCAGGCGGGGTGATCGGGCTTGCCGCCCTGCGAGGCGACGATCAGGAAGTCCTCGCCATCCCGGCCGTAGATCAGGGCCGTGCGGCGCAGCACGCCGGACTTGCGGCCCCGGGTGGTCAGGAGCAGCGTCGGGACGCCGTCGCGCCAGAGGTGACCTTCGCGGCCGTCCGTCTCGACGTAGCGCCGGATATGATCACTCACCCAGCTCGTCGGGCTGTCGTGAATCTCTGTTTCAGCCATGCCGCCCAGCGTAGGCGATCACGACATGTCCGGCTTCCCCGCTTCCCGGCTTCACCACTGTCGCCGTCAGATGCCCAGCATCACCTTGGCGATGGAGAAGTAGATGACCAGGCCCGTCGCGTCGACCAGCGTGGTGACCATCGGCGCCGAGACCACCGCCGGGTCGATCCGCAGCTTCTTCGCCAGCAGCGGCATCGTGCCGCCGACCGTCGAGGCCCAGGCGCAGATCACCACCAGGGTCAGGCCGACCACGGCTGCCACGTCCAGCCCGACGAAGAACGCGCCGACGACGAAGCCGACGCCCGCCAGCATGCAGCCGAGCAGCAGACCCGTGCGGCACTCGCGCCAGATGACCCGGATCAGGTCGGAGGTGCGGACCTCGCCCACCGCCAGGGCGCGGACCGCCGCCGTGGCCGCCTGGGCGCCCGCGTTGCCGCCGGTGCCGATCAACAGGGGGACGAAGAGGGCGAGATCGGTGACCGCGTTCAGCTCGCCCTCATACATCTGTGTGACGGAGACGGTCAGCGTCGCCGCCACCAGCAGCAGCATCAGCCACATCATCCGGGTGCGGGAGAGCTGGAAGACGCTGGCGGACATGTAGTGCCGCTCCAGCGGCTCCGCGCCCGCCTGGCGGGCCACATCCTCGGTGTCCGCCGCCTCGATGACCTCGAAGGCGTCGTCACTGGTGAGCAGGCCGACGAGCCGGTCCTCGCTGTCCACCACCGGCAGGTCGAGCACGTTGGTCTCGCGCATCAGCCGCGCCGCGTCCTCGGCGCGGGCGGTGGCCCTGGCCATGGGCGGCTCGGTCACCACCAGGTCGGAGACCATCGCGGTCGGCTCGCTCAGCACCAGCTCGCGCAGCTCCACGATGCCGGTCAGCCGCCGGCCCCGGTCCACGACCGGGAGGGTGTAGATGGTCTCGGCATGGGCGCCCCGGCGGCGGACGACCTCCAGCGCCTGCCCCACCGTCAGGTCCTGCTGGAGCGCGACCGTCTCCGGCGTCATGAAGCGGCCGACGGACCCCTCGGGATAGCCCAGCAGCGCGGCGGTCATCTGCCGCTCGTGCGCGCTCAGCCCCGCCAGCACCCGCTGGGCGACCTTGGCCGGAGCCTCCTTGAGCATCCGGGCCCGGTCGTCGGGGTCCATGTTCTCGACCAGATCGCGGAACGCCTGGTCGCGCAGGCCCTGGAGGATCTGCTGCTGGTCGACGGGGTCGAGCTCCTCGAAGACCTCGAGGGCGCGGTCCTTGTCCAGCAGTCGGAAGGTGATCACCGACTCCACGGCGTCCATCCGGGCGATCTCGTCGGCGATGGCGTACGGCGGCTGCGTCTCCAGCCACTCCAGCGCCCCCGCGAGGTCGTGCTCTTCCAACAGGGCGGGCAGGTGGGTCATGACGAGGGAACCCCCAGGAGACGGAAGGCGATCACGGGCATCCGGAGTGCGCGCACACGCCTGCCGTCCCAGGCCGCTCGGCTACCTGGGCGGGATGACGCGGCGCGGGGGATGGCTGGGAGGTTCGCTGCGCATCGCAGTCTCACCTCCTGCCGTGTCGGTCCGCCAAAACCGTTCTTCAGGGTACAAGGCATCAGCAACGATCATGGCAAAAATTCCGACATTATGGACAGTCGGTGATGTGTTTGGCATGAACGTTTCGAGTCGCTGAACAGACGTGTCGGAAACGCTATGCGATCCGACCGAGCACGGTCGGAGTCGCCCGCACGTCCGCTCCCTCCTCGATCCGGATCGCGTCTCCCGCCAGCTCCGCCAGCGCCGCGTCGAACCGTTCCGGGGTGTCCGTGTGCAGGGTCAGCAGCGGCGCCCCGGCCGTCACCTTGTCCCCCGGCTTGGCGTGCAGTTCCACGCCCGCGCCCGCCTGCACCGGGTCCTCCTTACGGGTCCGGCCCGCGCCCAGCCGCCAGGCCGCCACCCCCACCGCGTAGGCGTCCAGCCTCGTCAGCACCCCGGAGGCCGGCGCGGCCAGGACGTGCCGCTCGCGCGCGGTCGGCAGCGGCGCGTCCGGGTCACCACCCTGAGCGGTGATCATGCGGCGCCAGCGGTCCATCGCCGAGCCGTCCGCCAGCGCCCGCGCCGGGTCGGCGTCGGTCAGCCCGGCCGCGTCCAGCATCTCGCGGGCCAGCGCCAGCGTCAGTTCCACCACGTCCGTCGGCCCGCCGCCCGCCAGCACCTCGACCGACTCCCGGACCTCCAGCGCGTTGCCGGCCGTCAGGCCCAGCGGCGTGTTCATGTCCGTCAGCAGCGCGACGGTCCGCACGCCGTGGTCGGTGCCGATCTCGACCATGGTCTCGGCCAGTTCACGGGCGTCCTCGACCGTCTTCATGAACGCGCCGGAGCCCGCCTTCACGTCCAGCACCAGCGCGCCGGTACCCTCCGCGATCTTCTTCGACATGATCGAGGACGCGATCAGCGGGATCGACTCCACCGTCGCGGTCACGTCCCGCAGCGCGTACAGCTTCCGGTCCGCCGGGGCCAGCCCGGCGCCCGCCGCGCACACCACGGCCCCGGCCTCGCGCAGCACGCCCAGCATCTCGTCGTTGCTGAGCGAGGCCCGCCAGCCCGGGATGGACTCCAGCTTGTCGAGCGTGCCGCCCGAGTGGCCCAGGCCCCGCCCGGACAGCTGCGGAACGGCCGCGCCGCAGGCCGCCACCAGCGGAGCCAGCGGCAGGGTGATCTTGTCCCCGACGCCGCCCGTCGAGTGCTTGTCGGTCGTCGGCAGCGGCAGGCGGGAGAAGTCCATGCGCTCGCCGGAGGCGATCATGGCCGCCGTCCAGCGGGCGATCTCCGGGCGGGTCATGCCGTTGAGCAGGATGGCCATGGCCAGCGCCGCCATCTGCTCGTCGGCGACGTCCCCCCGCGTATAGGCGGCGATGATCCAGTCGATCTGCTCCGGGGTCAGGACCCCGCCGTCGCGCTTGGCGCGGATGATGGTGATGGCGTCCATGGGTGTGCGGCTCTCCACTAGTCGAGGTGCCAGGCGTCGGGCAGCAGGTCGGACAGCGGCCGGATGCCGTCCGCCGTGTCCACCCGCAGCGTCGGGCCGCCGTGCTCCATCAGCAACTGGCGGCAGCGCCCGCACGGCGTGATCACGTTGCCCCGGCCGTCGCAGCAGGTGAAGTGGGTCAGCCGGCCGCCGCCGGTGGCGTGCAGGGCGGAGACCAGGCCGCACTCGGCGCACAGGCCGAGGCCGTAGGAGGCGTTCTCCACATTGCAGCCGGTCACCGTCCGCCCGTCGTCCACCAGGGCGGCGGCGCCCACCGGGTATCGCGAGTACGGGGCGTAGGCCCGGGACATGGCATCCCGGGCCGCCGCGCGCAACGCCTCCCAGTCGGGCGTCGTGCCGGTCATGTGGCCTGTCCCCTGCGGTACGGCCTGCCGTCCGCCTTGGGCATGCGCAGCCGCTGCGCGAAGAGGGTGAGGACCAGCAGCGTCGTCAGGTACGGGCTGGCCGTGACCAGTTCGAGCGGCAGGGTGTCGGTCGTGACGTACCAGGCCCACAGCGCCACGGCGGTGGCGGCCACGATCACCGCCTGGACGCGCTTGCCCCGGTAGAACTGCCAGACCGCCGCGGCGGCCAGGCCGAGCGCGAAGAGCAGGAGCGTGGCGTGGACGACGGGCCGGTCGCGGGTCTGGAGGACATCCATGAAGCCGAAGAGCCCGGCGCCGGCCGCGACGCCGCCGGGGCGCCAGTTGCCGAAGATCATGGTGGCCAGACCCAGATAGCCACGACCGCCCGTCTGGCCGTCCTGGTACATGCGGATCAGCACCGCCAGGTACGCGCCGCCCAGACCGGCCAGGCCGCCGGAGACGGTGAGCGCGGCGTACTTGTAGAGGTAGACGTTGACCCCGAGGGACTCGGTGGCTTGCGGGTTCTCGCCGCAGGAGCGCAGCCGCAGCCCGAAGGGCGTCTTCCACAGCACCAGGTACGTGCCGACGAAGAGGACGACGGCGAGCAGCGTCAGCCAGGAGACCTCGTGGACGGTGGCGCGCAGGATGCCCGCCAGGTCCGAGATCAGGAACCACTTCTTGTCGGCCAGGTCGCCCAGACAGTCCGAGACGCCGGGGACGGTGAACGGCTCCATCCGCTCCATCGGCGGGGACTGCTTGTCGTTGCCGCCCCGGGCCGCCGCCTCGCTGTTCTCGGCGGCGAACCACAGCTTCGCGAGGTACTGCACGACGCCGAGGGCCAGGATGTTGATGGCGACGCCGGAGATGATGTGGTCGACGCCGAAGGTGACCGTGGCCACCGCGTGGATCAGGCCGCCGAGCGCGCCGCCGACGACGCCGGCCAGCACGGCCGCCCACGGCCCGTGCTGCCAGCCCATCCAGCCGGCCGAGAAGAGGCCGAGCATCATCATGCCCTCAAGGCCGATGTTGACCACGCCGGACCGTTCGGCCCACAGGCCGCCGAGGCCGGCCAGGCCGATCGGGACGGCGAAGCCCATGGCCGCGCCCCACTGGGCGGTGGAGGTCAGGCTCGCCTGGTCGGTGATCGCGCGGACGGCGGAGAGCAGCAGCAGCGCGCCGGCCAGGATCAGCAGCACCACCGGATACGTGAGCCGGCGGCGGCTCTCGCGCGCCGGGCCGCTGCTCGGCGGCACCTTGTCGGTGGTGGTGGACAGGGTGGTGGTCACGCGGGCACCTCCGCCGCGTCGTTCTTGCGGGACTGGGCGGCGAGCTGTTCGCCCACTTGGCGCTGCTGGCGCCTGATGCCCCAGCGGCGGACGATCTCGTAGGCGACGACGACGGAGAGCACGATGACGCCCTGCATCACGCCGACGATCTCTTGGTCGTAGCCCTCGAACTCCAGCTGGGTGCCGGTCCGTTCCAGGAAGCCCCACAGCAGGGCGGCCAGGCCCATGCCGATGGGGTGGTTGCGGCCCAGCAGGGCGATGGCGATACCGGTGAAGCCGATGCCCTCGGGGAAGTCGTTGCCGTAGTTGCCCGACTCGTTCAGCAGCGTCGGCATGCCGACCAGACCGGCCACCGCGCCGGACAGCAGCATGGCGGTGACCACCGTGCGCTTGACGCTGACGCCGCTCGCCTCGGCGGCCGGCTCGGAACGGCCCACGGCCCGCAGGTCGAAGCCGAAGCGGGTGCGGCCCAGGACGAACCAGTAGAGCAGGCCGACCGCGACGGCGACGAGGATCGTGCCGTACACCGGGTCGGGGGTGGTGGGGAACTCGAAGAAGAAGCTGGAGCCGGGGATGTCCTCGGTGTGGATGATGTTCTCGTCGCGCTCGGCGAGGCGTCCCTCCTGGAGGAAGTACGCGATGAGCGAGCCGCCGATGAAGTTCAGCATGATCGTGGTGATGACCTCGCTGACGCCCCGGGTCGCCTTCAGATAGCCGGCGATACCCGCCCAGATGGCGCCGCAGACCATCGCGGTCAGCAGGATGACCGGGATCTGGACGATGCCCGGCAGGCTGAGCGCGCCGCCGACCACGGCCGCGAAGAAGGCGGCGACGCGGTACTGGCCGTCGACGCCGATGTTGAACAGGTTCATCCGGAAGCCGATGGCGACGGCGACCGCCGACAGGTAGTACGGGATCGACTTGTTGACGATCCAGACCTGGCTGTCGCTCTTGCTGCCGTAGTCGAGCATCACCTCGAACGCGCGGAACGGGTTGTCGCCGGTGATGCCCATGATGGCCGAGGTGATGGCCAGCGCCGTCACGATCGCCAGCAGGGGCGCGGCCAGCGCCAGGACCAGCTTCTCCCGGTCCAGTCGGCGCAGCAGGGCGTTCACGACGGGGCCTCCTCTTCCGTCCCGGGCTCCAGATGGCCGGTCGCGGTGCCGGTCATGGCCCCTCCCAGCTCCTCGGGGGTGATGGCGGCGGGGTCGGCGTCCGCGACGAACCGGCCCCGGTACATCACCCGCAGGGTGTCCGACAGTCCGATCAGCTCGTCCAGGTCCGCCGAGATGAGCAGCACCGCGAGCCCCTCGCGGCGGGCCTCACGGATGTGGTCCCAGATCTGCGCCTGCGCGCCGACGTCCACGCCGCGCGTCGGGTGCGCGGCGATCAGCACCTTCGGGCGGTGGCTCATCTCGCGGCCCACGATCAGCTTCTGCTGGTTGCCGCCGGACAGGGAGCCGGCTGTGACCTCGATGCCGGGCGTGCGGACGTCGTACTCCTCGACGATCCGGCGGGTGTCCGCCCGCGCCTCGCGGGCCGTCAGCAGCGGACCCCGGCTGTTGGGCGGCTCGGTGACGTGGCCCAGCATCCGGTTCTCCCACAGCGGGGCCTCCAGCAGCAGGCCGTGCCGGTGCCGGTCCTCGGGGATGTACCCGATGCCGCTCTCGCGGCGCACGCGGGTCGAGGCGTGCGCGATGTCGGCGCCGTTCATGGTGATCCGCCCGGAGTCCGGGCGCCGGATGCCCATGATGGCCTCGACCAACTCGACCTGGCCATTGCCCTCCACGCCGGCGATGCCCAGCACCTCGCCCTTGTGGATGGTGAGGTCGATGCCGGTCAGGACCTCACGAAGCAGGCCGTCGGCGTCCCGGCCGGACAGGTGCAGCCCGGAGACGGTGAGCACCGGCTCGTCGGTGACGGTCGACTCGCGGGTCTCCGGCGTGGGCAGCTCGCTGCCGACCATCAGCTCGGCGAGCTGCCTGGGCGTGGTCCCGGACGGCACCACCGTGCCGACCGTGGTGCCGCGCCGGATCACGGTGATGTCGTCGGCGACGGACAGCACCTCACCCAGCTTGTGGGAGATGAAGAGAACGGTCAGGCCCTCGGCGGTCAGCTCCCGCAGGTTGCCGAACAGGGCGTCGACCTCCTGCGGCACCAGCACGGCCGTCGGCTCGTCCAGGATCAGGGTCCGGGCACCCCGGTAGAGAACCTTGAGGATCTCCACCCGCTGCCGGTCCGCCACGCCGATCTCCTCGACCAGCACATCGGGGCGGATGCCCAGGCCGTAGGCGTCGGAGAGCTGCACGATGCGCCGGCGGGCGCGGGCGCCGATACCGTGCGGCTTCTCGGCGCCGAGGACCACGTTCTCCAGGACGGTGAGGTTGTCCGCGAGCATGAAGTGCTGGTGCACCATCCCGATGCCGCGCGCGATCGCGTCGGCCGGGCTCCGGAACGCGACCTGCTCACCGTCGATGGTGATGGTGCCCTCGTCCGGCCGCTGCATGCCGTAGAGGATCTTCATCAGGGTGGATTTGCCGGCGCCGTTCTCCCCGACAAGGGCGTGGATCGTGCCGCGTTTGACGGTGATGTCGATGTCGTGGTTGGCGACGACGCCGGGAAAGCGTTTGGTGATGCCGCGCAGGGCGACGGCCGGGACGCCGGGGTCCTTGCCGAGCTGTGCTCGGCTGCTGGGGGCTGGGATGACGCACTCTCCTCGAAGCTTAAGGAGCGAAGCCGGGCGTGGGCGCTTGAGTCAGCCGAACGCTACCGCGCCCGGCGGCTGACCGGACGGGGTCCACCGGAATTTCTACCCGCGTAGAGAGTCCCGTCCGACCGAGCGGCACCGAGACGGTGCCCGACCCGGGGGCCCGCGATCCGCGAGGGATCACAGGCGCGGAACGGGCCGGTGAGGCCGCCTCACCGATCCGAGCGGAGCCGGGCGTCCCGCCGGCGCGGGCCCCGGGCCGGCCTCCGCGCGGATCGCGCCGGGGGCCACCGTGCTGGGCGGCAGGCCGTGGGGCCAGGTCGGGAGCCACCGGGGGTGTCGCCGCGGGCGACCCCCGCGTGACCGCTCGCCGGGGCCGGCCGGAGCGGCGTCCGGACCGTCGCGGGTCTCGCGACGGTCCGGAGCCGCCCCGGCCGGCCACCGTGCGGGGCGGGGCCGAGGGCCCGGGAACCGGGACCTACGGGGTGTCGTTGACGACGACCTCGCCATCGATGATCTTCTGGGTCGCCTCTTCGATCTGGGCCTGGATGTCATCGACGAAGCCACCCGAGGTGGCCAGCGAGACGCCGTTCTCGGCCAGGGTGTACTCGTGGACGCCGGACGGGGCCTCGCCGCCGACGACCGCCTCGATGAGGTCGAACACCGCCACGTCCACACCCTTCACCACCGAGGTGAGGATCGAGTCCTGGAACTCGGCCAGCCCCGGCTGCGCGTACTGGTCGGAGTCGACACCGATCGCCCAGGCGCCCTCGACACCGGCGACCTGCTCGATCGAGCCCTGGCCGGAGGAGCCGGCCGCGGTGTAGATGACGTCCACGCCGCGGTCGAGCATGCCGCTGGCCTGCTCGGCGGCGCGGGCCGGGTCGCTGAAGCCGCGGTCGTCGTCGCGGTAGAGGTAGTTGACCTCGACCTCGACGTCCGGGTTGGTGTCCTCGACCCCCTGCACGAAGCCCGCCTCGAACTTCTGGATCAGCGGGATCTGCACGCCGCCGATGAAGCCGACGGTGTCGGACTCGGTCTTCAGGGCGGCGGCGACGCCGGCCAGGTAGGAGCCCTCGTGCTCGGCGAAGACCATGCCGTAGACGTTGTCGCCCTCGGGGGCCGAGTCGACCACGCCGAATGTGGTGTCCGGGAAGTCCGCGGCGACCTCCGCGATGGCGTTGCCATAGAGGAAGCCGACGCCGATCACCGGGTTGTAGCCCTCCTGGGCCAGGGAGGTGAGGCGCTGGACACGGTCGGCGTCGGTCTCGCCGTTGCGGGCCGTCTGGTACTCGACGTGGACACCGAGCTCTTCCTCGGCCCGGTCGCCACCGCGCGCGGCGGACTCGTTGAACGAGTGGTCGTTCCGGCCGCCGACGTCGAAGGCGATGCCGACGCCGTGCGAGGAGTCACCGGTCTCGTTGCCGTCGTTCTCGTTCGATTCGGTGGAGCTCTCACCACAGGCACTGGCGGTGAGCGCCAGGACCGCCGAAACGGCGACCGTTGCTGCAAACCTGGATACGCGGCGCAAGAGGGCTGTCCCTTCGGTCGAAAGCGCCTCTTACGGCGCTGCTGGGCCGATCGTAACGCGCGTAGACCGGCAGCGAACCCCACAGTTCGTCCTGTTATCAGATCGGTGTTAACGCAACCTGTACGCAACATCCGCACCGGCCGCACACCTGGTCCCCCACTGTCCGGCGCCGACGGGCTACTGGCTGAGCAACGCCGCCTGGGTGAGCAGCTCGACGCCGACCGAGATCGCGTGCTCGTCCACGTCGAAGTCACCCTGGTGGATGTCGCGCGGCGCCGCCGAGGGGTCGCCCGGCGGGCGCACGCCGAGGCGGGCCATGGCGCCGGGCACCCGCTGGAGATACCACGAGAAGTCCTCACCGCCGAGGCTCTGCTCGGTGCCGGTCACCGCGTCCGCGCCGAACCGGGCGGTCATCGCCTCGGCGAGCAGCGCGGTGGAGGCCGCGTCGTTCACCACGGGCGGCACGCCCCGCACGTACTGGATCTCGGGCTTGGCCCGGTACATCGTGGCCACCTCGTCCACGGCGGCGAGCACCAGGTCGGGGGCGGCGTGCCAGGCGTCCAGGTCCAGGCATCGCATGGTGCCGGACAGCTCGGCGGTCTGCGGGATGACGTTGGGCGCGTGCCCGGTCTCCAGCCGGCCCCAGGTGATGGCCAGGCCGGCGCGGGTGTCCACCCGGCGGGCGATCAGCGCCGGGACCTCGGTGGCGACCTTGGCGGCGGCCGTGACCAGGTCGGTCGTCAGGTGCGGGCGGGCGGTGTGGCCGCCGGGACCGGCGAGCTTGACCTCGATGCGGTCGCAGGCGGAGGTGATCGCGCCGGTGCGCACGCCGATGCGGCCGGCTTCCAGCCGGGGGTCGCAGTGCAGCGCGAGGATGCGGGCGACGCCCTCCAGCACACCGGACTCGATGGCGTCGGGCGCGCCGCCGGGCAGCACTTCCTCGGCGGGCTGGAAGATCAGCCGGACCGGGCGCGGCAGCAGCCCCCGCTCGGCGAGCCGGGCCAGCAGCAGCCCCGCGCCGAGGACGACCGTGGTGTGCACGTCGTGGCCGCAGGCGTGCGCCCGGCCGGGGATGGTCGAGCGGTACGGCACGGTCTTGGTGTCCGGGATGGGGAGCGCGTCGATGTCGGCGCGCAGCGCGAGGATCGGGCCGTCGGCGCCCGGGGAGCCGATGTCGCACATCAGTCCGGTGCCGCTGTCGAGAAGGCGGGGTGCGAGACCGGCGCGCTCCAGACGCTCCCTGATGACCGCGGTGGTACGGACTTCCTGGTTGCCCAGCTCGGGATGCATGTGCAGATCCCGGCGGAAGGCGATGAGCTCGACCCGCAGCGCCTCGTCGAGAGACGGCGACTGGGCGGGCTCCGGAGACAGCAGATCACTCACGTGATCGAGCCTAGCCCCGAACGGCGGTCAACAGGGCGTTCACCGGAGAAAGTTCATACTCCGAGACGACCCTGTGCTCGCATAAGACCGAGTGTGACTGGGTATGACTGCTTAATTCAGCCCCGCGTGTGGCACGCGTCACTCACTTCGGCGCGGGCGGCGGGGCGGCCAGGCTGTGCGTGGCACGCGCCGTGCTGGTGACGGCGGCCAGGAAGCCGCTGGCGCGCTCGGTGACCCGGTCGGTGAACAGGGACTCGGCGACGTCGCACACGACGACCTCCACCGCGGTGTCCGCCAGCACGTGCGGCAGCGTGTGCACGACCGTGGACGGGAAGCTGAGGATCTTGGACCCGATCGGGCCGCGCCGGGCCACCAGCTCCAGCGGCAGATCGGGCCTGACTATCTCCACGCCCGCCTCCCGGCTCAGCCGGCGCAGCTTCTCGCCGCTCTCCTTGCGGTGCGCGAAGTACCGGGTTATGCCGTGCTCCTTGACGAGCTCGGCGACGGCGGCCGTGTAGCCGTCCTCGTGCAGCACACCCGTCTCCACCAGCGAGGTGCCCACCAGGTCGGCGCCGCCGGTGAGGCGGGGCGCCCCGAAGCGAGACCTGGTCCAGGAGAAGGTGTTGGCCGAGACGGTGATCCCCTCCATGGCCACCACGGGCATGGCGGTGAACACCTCGACCGAACGCCCGGCCGCCGGGCTGAGCCGCCGCACCGCGCGCCGCGCGACGGGCGCGAAGAGCAGGGCGCGCGGGCCCCTGGCGCTGGGGCGGTGCCAGCGCACCAGCCGCTCTCCGCGCGCGAGCTGGGCGGTGAACTCCATGGTCGCCGTGCCGTCGTCCACGACCACGACATCGCGGTTCCTGGCCATGGAGACCAGGAGCTGGAGATAGTGGGAGAACGGGTCCCCGATCACCAGCCGCCTGGCCCGGCGCAATGGCCCGGCCAGGGACGCCAGCGCCCGCGACGGCGTCATGGCGCCGCCACGGGCCTCGCGCCACAGCACACGGCAGCCGGAGTCCCGGGCGAGCTGCGCCATGCGGCGCAGCTGCCCTCTGCTGGTCGGGTCGTGGGGCGGAAGGATGATCACGGTGAAGCCGCCGGGACCGCTCGTGTGGGCCCATTCCAGTGTGTTCAGCAACTGGACCGGGCTCTCGGCGAACGCCAGCGTCTGCCCACACGCGTCATCGGTCATGCGGTACCGTCCCAGTCCTTATCCTCCGGACCGACCCTCGGGGGCCGGCCTTGCCCATCTGCCGGTGACCGGCCCGTGTGCCGGTGACCGAGGGCTCAGACCGCGGCGGTCGCGGGCTCGCCCGCGTCCTCGCGCTCGGCAACCTCGCCCTTGACGCGGCGCAGCTTCTTCATCGGGCCCAGCTCGCTGTCGTAGACGCGCTTGACGCCGTCACCGAGGGACTCCTCGATGGTGCGGATGTCGCGCACCAGCCGGGACAGGCCCTGCGGCTCGACCGAGGCGGCCTGGTCCGAGCCCCACATGGCACGGTCGAGGGTGATGTGCCGCTCCACGAAGGTGGCGCCGAGGGCGACGGCGGCCAGCGTGGTCTGCAGGCCGGTCTCGTGGCCCGAGTACCCGATGGGCACGTTGGGGTACTCGGCCTGGAGGGTGTGGATCACCCGCAGGTTGAGCTCCTCGGCCTTGGCCGGGTAGGTGCTGGTGGCGTGGCAGAGCAGGATGTTCTCGCTGCCGAGCACCTCCACCGCGTGCCGGATCTGCTGGGGCGTCGACATGCCGGTGGACAGGATGATCGTGCGGCCCGTGGCGCGCAGCGCGCGCAGCAGCTCGTCGTCGGTGAGCGACGCCGAGGCGACCTTGTGGGCCGGCAGGTCGAACCGCTCCAGGAACGCGACGGCCTCGGTGTCCCAGGGCGAGGCGAACCAGTGGATCCCGCGCTTCTTGCAGTACTCGTCGATGGCCCGGTACTCGTCCTCGCCGAACTCGACGCGGTGCCGGTAGTCGATGTAGGTCATCCGGCCCCACGGGGTGTCCCGCTCGATGTCCCACTGATCGCGCGGAGTGCAGATCTCCGGCGTCCGCTTCTGGAACTTCACCGCGTCGCAGCCGGCCTCGACGGCGGCGTCGATCAGCGCGAGGGCGTTCTCCAGATCACCGTTGTGGTTGATGCCGATCTCGCCGGTGACGTACACGGGGCGGCCCGGGCCCACGACACGGTCGCCGAAATCACGAAGACGGTTGCCTTGGGTCATGATGTGGTCAGTTCCTTTCCGAGGATCCACGAGGCGATCTCGCGGATCGCGCCTGCGCCACCCGGCGCGGAGGTGACCGCGCGCGCGGCGCCACGTACGACGTCCTGGGCGCTGGCGACGGCGACCGGCCAGCCGACGAGGCCGAAGCACGGCAGGTCGTTGACGTCATTGCCCGCGTAGAGCACGCGCTCCGGCGCGATTCCCTGCTCCTCGCACCACTGCTTGAGGGCGAGGTCCTTCCGGTCGACACCGTGCAGCACGGGAATGCGCAGCTTGCGCGCCCGCGCGGCGACGACCGGGTTCTCCTCCGTGGACAGGATCAGCAGGGGGAGACCGGCCCGCCGCAGCGCGGAGATGCCGAGCCCGTCGCCGCGGTGCACGGCGACGAGCTCCCGTCCTTCGGAGTCGACGAGCACGTGATCGTCCGTCTGCGTGCCGTCGAAGTCGAGCACGACCGCGTCGATGTCGGCGCGGGTCGGCAGGTAATCGGGGAAGGGCCCGGCGGGGGCGCTCGCCTCGCCGCCGTCGAAGAGCGGCGCCAGGGCGCGGGCGCGGGCGATGTCGTGCGGGTCGTCGATCTCCAGCACGCGCGCGGGGTCGGTGCGGACCAGCTCGGTACGGCCGAAGAAGCGGTGCCGCTCCGCGCGGAAGCCGTCGGCGCGCATCGCGTAGGCGGCGCCGGTCTCCAGCAGGTCCTCCGGCCGGTCCTGGCGACGCGGCCGGTACGCCTTGTCGTGGTTGACGCCGTGCCCGCCGGCGTGCGGGGTCTCGCGCCACAGGAAGCCGTGGAACGGGGCGGCCGTGAGGGCGGTGTCGGCGCCGTCGAGGACGGCGGCGGCGACGCCGTCGATCTCCTCGCGGGTCAGGAACGGGCTGGTGCACTGCACGAGCAGGACGACGTCGACCGTCACGCCGTGCCGCCGCTCGTAGGTGTCCAGGGCGTGCAGCACCGCGGCCTCGCTGGTGGCGGTGTCCCCGGCGATGTCGGTGGGGCGCTCCACGACCTCGGCGCCCGCGGCGTGCCCGGCGGCGGCTATCCCGGGGTCGTCGGTGGAGACCACGACGGAGGTGAGCAGGCGCGCGGCGCGGCACGCGCGGACGGCGCGGGTGACCAGCGGGGCGTCACCGACCTGCGCGAGATTCTTTCCGGGCACTCCCTTGGAGCCCCCGCGCGCGGGGATAACAGCCAGCACCGTACTCATGGTCATGCCTTGCCTCGGAAGTCGTTTTTCGGCTCTCGTACACAAGGACACGCGGGCTCCGCCATCCGTTGCGCACACATACTTATAATCTCGCTCACAATTGCCCCCAGCGCCGGATGAGCGGCGCCACCCGCTGAACACCCGCCCGGTAGGCACCGCGCGCGGTGCGGCGCAGCAGGCGGCGCGAGGCGGCGCGCATGCCCGCCTGCGGGGCGGGGGCCTGGGGTCCGGCGACGGGCTCGCCCTCGGCGTCCAGGCCGTGGCGGCCCAGGACGCCGGGCAGATATCCGGGGGCGGTACGGGCCGTGTAGTAGGGGGCCAGGGGCGGCAGCCCCTTCTCCGCGCGCGCTTCGAGCAGCGCGTCGAGCCGGCCGCGCGCCACGGCGAACGCCCGTTCGTGCGAGGTGGCGACGCCCTGGTCGGCCAGCCACTCCGGGTCGGGCTCCGGCAGGTGGCCCGAGTCCAGCTCGTCCCAGGAGGCGAAGCAGCCGGAGCCGATGAAGTAGTGGTTGCCGAGGGCCTCGCGGACACCGAGGTCGGAGAGGACCGCGGTGGGGATCGACCGGTGCAGTGACTCCAGCGCGGCGGTGGAGCTGACCGTGACCAGCAGGTCCGTCTCGTCCAGGACCTCGCCCATGTTGCCGTAGGCCAGCCGGAAGTTGGGCGGCTGCTCCTCCTTGGCGCGCTCGGCCAGGCGCTGGTAGGGCAGCTCCTCGATGTGCGTGGTGTGCTCGCTGGGCTTGCTGCGCAGCTTGAGCACGACCTCCCGCTCGGGGTGCCTGCGGGCGTGCTCGACGGCCCGGTCCAGCAGGTAGACCCGGTCCTTGCGGCTGTCGGGCACCGAGGGCTGGACGGCGAAGACCACCCGGTAGGGCCGCTCACCGCGCTGGGCAGGGCCCGGGTCGTACGCACGTCCGTCGAGGAACGGCAGGGCGCACTCGGTGACGGACGAGCTGTCGGCGCGGACGCCGTCGTAGATCGCGCGGAAGCGCCGCGCGTCGAAGGGGCTGTTCGCCAGCACGAGGTCGGCGCCGTGGCGCAGCAGCAGCCCGTCGGGCAGCTTCTCGTAGACGACGCCCACATAGCCGGTGACGACGACGGGCCGCCGGTCGGCGGTGCGCCAGGCTCGGGCCAGCCCGTGCAGCATGGCCTGGATGGTGCCCCCCACGCAGGCGAGGATCAGGACATCGATCGGCTCCTTGCCGCTGTCCTCGTGGGCGCGCTCGCCGAGGTCGGCCAGGAAGTCCGTGGCGCTGACCTCGTGCAGGACATCCGCCTCGGCCCCGATCTCCGCGAGCTGCCGCTCGGTCGGCGTGGCACGACCCCACAGCAGATAGCCATGGACGGTCGATTCCGGGGCGATCCGGCGCGCGGTCAGCGCGCCCCACTTCCACCGGGTATCGGAATCCGCCAGCACGGCCACACGCAGTGGGGTGGGGGATGGAACGGGCACGCCTCCCACGCTAGGGAGCGGTATCGAGTGCCGGGCCAACTCAGTCACAACAACCAGTTAACAGCATGACACGTTAAAACCAACTCGGTTCACCCAGCCCGCACAGGGCCCCGCGAAACCCGGCGATTCCAGCGCTCCGAGACAGAAATCCCCCGGTGGGCGACGTGTGGTCACCTGCCGGGGGATGTCGGAGCCGGACGGGCTCAGAAGGTCTCCGAGGGCACGTACGCCCCCCAGACGTCACGCAGCGCGTTGCACACCTCGCCGACCGTGGCGCGCAGCCGCAGCGCCTCCTTCATCGGATAGAGCACGTTCTCCGAGTCTCCGGCCGCGGCGGCGGCCAGCGCGGCCAGCGCCGCGTCCACCGCCTCCTGATCCCGCTCGGCTCGCAGCCGCGCCAGCCGCTCCGCCTGCTGCGCCTCGATGGCCGGGTCCACCCGCAGCGGCTCGTACGGCTCCTCCTCGTCGAGCTGGAACCGGTTGACGCCGACCACGATCCGCTCGCC
The DNA here is from genome assembly GCF_035917415.1 of Streptomyces sp. NBC_01803. NCBI lineage: Bacteria > Bacillati > Actinomycetota > Actinomycetes > Kitasatosporales > Streptomycetaceae > Streptomyces > Streptomyces sp. NBC_01803. The sequence goes on along the minus strand of NZ_CP109073.1, from coordinate 3,878,218 downwards.
GGACTCCGTCTCCTGCGCCACGCGGTACGCGCTGCGCTCGATCTCGGACTTCTGGAAGCCCTGCTCGATCGCGTTGACGGCCCCGCCGCGGTCCTCGACCTGCCGCATCAGCTCGACGACGGCCGTCTCCATGTCGTCGGTCATCGTCTCGATCACGTACGACCCGGCGAACGGGTCGACGGTGGCCGTCACGTCCGTCTCGTACGCGAGGACCTGCTGCGTGCGCAGCGCCAGCCGGGCCGACTTGTCGGTCGGCAGCGCGATGGCCTCGTCGTAGGAGTTGGTGTGCAGCGACTGGGTGCCGCCGAACACCGCGCCGAGGGCCTGGACGGCGACGCGCACCAGGTTGACCTCGGGCTGCTGCGCGGTGAGCTGCACGCCCGCGGTCTGGGTGTGGAAGCGCAGCATGAGCGACTTGGGGTTCTTCGCGCCGAACTCGTCGCGCATCACCCGCGCCCAGATCCGCCGGGCCGCGCGGAACTTGGCGATCTCCTCCAGCAGAGTGGTCCTGGCGACGAAGAAGAACGACAGCCGGGGCCCGAAGTCGTCCACGTCCATCCCGGCGGCCACCGCGGTGCGCACATACTCGATGCCGTCCGCCAGCGTGAACGCGATCTCCTGCGCGGGCGTCGCGCCCGCCTCGGCCATGTGGTAGCCGGAGATGGAGATGGTGTTCCACTTGGGCAGCTCGGCCTTGCAGTACTTGAAGATGTCCGCGATCAGCCGCAGCGACGGCTTGGGCGGGAAGATGTACGTGCCCCGGGCGATGTACTCCTTCAGCACGTCGTTCTGGATGGTCCCGGTGAGCTGGTCCGCGCCGACGCCCTGCTCCTCGGCGACGAGCTGGTACAGCAGCAGGAGCAGCGCGGCGGGCGCGTTGATCGTCATCGACGTGGACACCTTGCCCAGCGGGATGCCGTCGAAGAGCACCCGCATGTCGTCCACGGAGTCGATCGCCACGCCGACCTTGCCGACCTCGCCGGACGAGATCGGCGCGTCCGAGTCGTGCCCCATCTGGGTGGGCAGGTCGAACGCGACGGACAGGCCCATCGTCCCGTTGGCGATCAGCTGCTTGTACCGGGCGTTGGACTCCACGGCCGTGCCGAAGCCCGCGTACTGCCGCATCGTCCACGGCCGGCCCGTGTACATGGACGGGTACACGCCCCGGGTGTACGGATACTCGCCGGGCTGACCCAGCTTCTCCCGGGGGTCCCAGCCCTTGAGCGCTTCGGGACCGTACACCGGCTCGATGGGCTTTCCGGATTCGGACTCTCGCGTCATGTGGTCAGCCTCCCGCGTCTTCGCGCCCCTGCCGCAACGGACTGTAGCGAGGAGCATCCTCCCGGTGGGAGGGGGCGTGGCTGGGAGAAGCGTCACAACCCGGCGAGCGGGCGGAGACGGTGAAGGGTGCGCGGGCGGGGCTAGGGGGAAAGCCGCCCCGCCCGCGCCTGGGGTTCCCTGAGGTACGGGGGGGACCTCGGGAATACCCCGCGGCCGATGACCAGTCGGCCTGCTTCTTACTGCGCCGTAGCCTCGATTTCCGTTACAGCTTCCGTCACAGCCGTCCGTCGTCCCAGAGCTCGACCAGCTCGGCCAGCCGGCGCAGTCCCCGGTGGTTCGCGGTGCGCACCGCGCCGGGGCGGCAGCCGAGGACCGTGGCGGCCCGTTTGGCGTCCAGACCGAACATCGTCCGCAGCACCACGGCCTCCGCCTGCTCCTGCGGCAGCTTCGCGACCAGCGCGAACGCCTGCGAGGTGGACAGCGCGGCTAAGGCCTCCTCCGCGGTGTCGGCCGAGGACGCGAGGTCGGTCAGCCCGGCCTCCTCGGTGCCGCACTCCTGGGGGCGCCGACCGCGCGCCCGCAGGTAGTCCAGCGCCCGGTTCCGCGCGATCCTCGCCGTCCAGCCACGGAAGCGGTCGGCGTCACCACTGAATCTCCCCAGATCCCGCGATATGTGCAGCCACGCCTCGGCCGTGACATCCTCGGCGTCGGGCTCGGCGACGATGGTGCGCACATATCCGAGCAGCCGTGGGTGGACGGCCCTGAACACCGTCCGGAACGCGGTCTCGTCCCCTTCCTGAGCCGCGAGCACCGCCGCGGTCAGGTCGATGTCTGCCCCCTGCACTCCCGGCCCCCCTTTGCGGCTGGCACCGCATTCTCCCAAGGCTGGTGACTGTGAGTCTCTAGCGTCTGAACGCTACGCTTTCTGGACGGCTGAGTCCATGGCGCATCCGGACGTATCCGCTCGGTAACAGAAACCTGTTCCATGGCGCTGAAGAGGATGCGGACGGCAGCTCCGTCAAGCTCCCGTCCGGCGGCAGCCGGGGTCTCTCCTGTGGGGGGTGGCGGCCCCGGCTGTTCATGCTTCGCCGCCGGTCGGCCAGATCAGGGCACCTGGCCGACCGGACCCGGGCGGCCCGCGCCGACCGCCGGGCGGTCCGGTCCGGGTCAGTCCCCGGTCCCCGCCACCTCGTCGGCGAGGGCCGTGAACTCCTCCCAGCCCAGCTCGGGGTCGCCCGGGTCCCAGAGCTTTTGCGCCACCGCGCGCAGCGGCATGCGGATGCCTTCGGCCACCTCGGCCGGAGTCTGCGCGTCGGCGATGTCGCACCACACGGCCAGCCGCCCGCCGGGGATCCGCCCGGCACCGGCGTACTCGTCCGGCACCGGCGCGGAGCCGCGCAGCACGTCGGGCGTCCACTCCCGGTAGATCCGCTCGCCGGTCGGGTAGGCGAAACCGTTGGCCTCGCCCAGGACGTAGTAGAGGTACTCGGAGTTGAGATTGACGACCTGGTACCCGGCGTCCAGGTACTCCACGGGCTCCCTGGCGCCGTACTCGCGGCCCGTCCAGTACGTGACCTGCCGGTCTCGGTCCGGAGCGACGGTCCCGCCCCGGTGCATGCCGTCGTTCCACACCTGCGGCGTCCGGCCGAGCTCCCGGGTGGTCTCCGCGCGGTCGTTGAGCCAGCCGGTGGCCAGGTCCCGGACGGTGGCCTCCGGTCCGTACCGGTCGCGCGCCGCCTCGGCCAGCCCGGGATAGGTGGCCTCCGGGTCCGAGCTGAACAGCGCCACGTACTCGTCGCCGCCCAGGTGCCACAGGCGGCTGGGGAAGAGGTCGTCGTACTCGCGCAGCAGGTCGTCGATCAGCTCGCCGGCCGCCGGGTCCGCGATGTCGATGGCGCCCTCCGCCACGCTGCCGTCGGCGCGCGTCAGCCGCAGCTCGGGGTGGGCGTCGAGCACGGCGCCCAGATGGCCGGGCGAGTCGAACTCCGGGATGACCTCGATGTGCAGCGACGCGGCCAGGTCCACGATGCCGCGCATCTCGTCCTTGGTCAGGTGCGGGTCGGAGACGATCTCGGGGTGGCTGTCGCTCTCCACGCGGAACGCCTGGTCGTCGCTGAGGTGGAGCTGGAGCTGGTTGAGCTTGAGGTCGCCCATCTCGCGCAGCCGGTCCTCGATCCAGTCGGCCGGGAAGTGCTTGCGAGCGATGTCCAGCGACAGGCCGCGCTGCGGCCGGTCAGGGCGGTCCTCGACGGTGCCCTGCGGAAGGCCGCCGCGTCCGTCGACCGCCTGCGCCAGGGTCCGGGTGCCGTAGAAAACGCCCGCGTCGGTCCGCGCGGTGATGGTGACCCGCTGATCGTCGGTGACCAGGGTGTAGCCCTCGTCCCCGGTGTCCGCGTCCGGGTTCAGGGCCAGCTCGACGTCCCCGGCGCGGGCGGCCCCGGCGGCCCGGCCGGCGCCGAGCTCGCCGGCCAGCCGGTCGGCCTCGTCGTCCAGCGGCCCGTCGGGGTCGGCGACCACGCGCGTGGCGTCGGCCGGCGCCCAGCCGGGGCCGGGCTCGGCGTCGAAGGAGCGGACGGCGGGAATGGTGGCCGGCTCCCCGGTGGGGCCGGTGGGCAACGGGGAGGGCGTGGGGCTCGGGCCGGCCCGGGGCGTGGAGGCCGCCGACGACCGGCCGACCGCGCCGGCGCGATCCGTCCCGGCCTCCCCGTCCGCCCAGCGGACGGCGGCGACCACCGCGGCCGTGGCGAACACGAGCACAGCCGCGGCCAGTGCGAGTATTCGCCAGGGCACACGTCGCATACCTCGACGGTAACCGCTGGCCCTGGCACGGCAAGCCCGGGCAAACGGATGACGCGGGTGCCTGATTGCTCACACCCCGGCCCCCCCCGGCTGAAGTAGGTGTACCCCGTCGATACCATGTGCGCGGCCGGTGGACCGTACCCGGCCGGGCCAGACCGACATCCGTCAGAAGCGAGGAGCTGCCGGCCGGCCCTCCTGAAACGCTTGTGAAGGGTTCTTCCGTGCCGGCAGGAACGTTGTACCGCGGCCGGGAAGGCATGTGGTCATGGGTGGCGCACCGCGTCACCGGTGTCACCGTTTTCTTCTTCCTGTTCGTCCATGTGCTGGACACCGCGCTGGTCCGTGTCTCGCCCGAGGCATACGACGACACGATCGCGGTCTACAAGACACCCATCGTCGCCGTGATGGAGTACGGCCTCGTCGCCGCCGTCCTCTTCCACGCCCTCAACGGGCTCCGGGTGATCACCGTCGACTTCTGGGCCAAGGGCGCCCGATACCAGCGGCAGATGCTGTGGACCGTGGTCGGCCTGTGGGCCCTGACCATGGCCGGGGCGGCGTATCCGGTGCTCGGGCACGCCCTCCGTGAGCTGTTCGGGAGCTGATGATCATGGCCATCGAAACCACCGACCCCGCCGACGCGACCTACGGGCCCGACCACCCCGCGCCGGTCATCGAACCGCCCCGCGCCCGCACCGGCAGGTCCCCGCGCACCACCCGCACGAACTTCGAGCTGTACGGCTGGGTGTTCATGCGGGTGTCCGGCATCCTGCTCGTGGTGCTGGTGATCACCCACCTGCTGATCCAGCTCGTGCTGGACGGCGGCGTCAGCAAGGTCAGCTTCGCCTTCGTCGCGGGCCGCTGGGCCTCGCCGTTCTGGCAGGCGTGGGACCTGATCATGCTGTGGCTCGCCATGCTGCACGGCGGCAACGGCCTGCGGACGATCATCAACGACTACGCGGAGCGCGACACCACGCGCTTCTGGCTGAAGATGCTCCTGTACACGGCCACGGTCTTCACCGTGCTGCTGGGCACCCTGGTGATCTTCACCTTCGACCCGAACATCAGCTAGCGCAGCGGGGCAGACGAGCCAATGCAGATCCACAAGTACGACACCGTGATCGTCGGCGCCGGCGGCGCCGGGATGCGCGCGGCCATCGAGGCGACCAAGCGCAGCCGCACCGCCGTGCTGACCAAGCTGTACCCGACCCGCTCCCACACGGGCGCCGCCCAGGGCGGCATGGCCGCGGCCCTCGCCAACGTCGAGGATGACAACTGGGAGTGGCACACCTTCGACACCATCAAGGGCGGCGACTACCTGGTGGACCAGGACGCCGCCGAGATCCTGGCGAAGGAGGCCATCGACTCCGTCCTCGACCTGGAGAAGATGGGCCTGCCGTTCAACCGCACCCCCGAGGGCCGGATCGACCAGCGCCGCTTCGGCGGGCACAGCCGCAACCACGGCGAGGCGCCCGTGCGCCGCTCCTGTTACGCGGCCGACCGGACCGGGCACATGATCCTCCAGACGCTGTACCAGAACTGCGTCAAGGAGGGCGTGGAGTTCTACAACGAGTTCTACGTCCTGGACCTGCTGCTCAGCGAGACCGGCGGGGTCAAGCGGACCGCCGGCGTGGTGGCGTACGAGCTGGCCACCGGCGAGCTGCACGTCTTCCAGGCCAAGGCCGTGGTCTTCGCCTCCGGCGGCAACGGCAAGTTCTACAAGGTGACCTCCAACGCCCACACCCTGACCGGCGACGGCCAGGCGGCGGCGTTCCGGCGCGGACTGCCGCTGGAGGACATGGAGTTCTTCCAGTTCCACCCGACCGGCATCTGGAAGATGGGCATCCTGCTCACCGAGGGCGCGCGCGGCGAGGGCGGCATCCTGCGGAACAAGGACGGCGAGCGCTTCATGGAGAAGTACGCGCCGGTCATGAAGGACCTCGCCTCCCGCGACGTCGTCTCCCGCTCGATCTACACCGAGATCCGCGAGGGACGCGGCTGCGGCCCCGACGGCGACCACGTCTACCTCGACCTCACCCACCTGCCGCCGGAGCAACTCGACGCGAAGCTGCCGGACATCACCGAGTTCGCCCGCACCTACTTGGGCATCGAGCCGTACACCGACCCGATCCCGATCCAGCCGACCGCGCACTACGCGATGGGCGGCATCCCCACCACCGTGCGCGGCGAGGTGCTGGCCGACAACACGACCGTGGTGCCCGGCCTCTACGCGGCCGGCGAGGTCGCCTGCGTCTCCGTGCACGGCGCCAACCGGCTCGGCACCAACTCGCTGCTGGACATCAACGTCTTCGGCCGCCGGGCCGGCATCGCCGCCGCCGAGTACGCCGCCACCGCCGACTACGTCGAACTGCCGCCGGAGCCCGAGAAGTTCGTGGCCACCGAGGTGGAGCGGATGCGGGACGCCACGGGCGAGGAGCGCGTCCCGGTGCTCCGGAAGGCGCTCCAGGAGACGATGGACAAGAACGCCATGGTCTTCCGCACCGAGCAGACCCTCAAGGAGGCCCTGGCGGACATCGCGGAGCTGCGCGCCCGCTACCGCGACGTGTCGGTCCAGGACAAGGGCAGGCGGTTCAACACCGACCTGCTGGAGGCTCTCGAACTGGGCAACCTGCTGGAGTTGGCCGAGGTGCTCGTCGTCTCCGCCCTGGCCCGCAACGAATCGCGCGGCGGTCACTACCGCGAGGACCACCCGAACCGCGACGACGTCAACTTCATGCGGCACACCATGGCCTACCGCGAGGTGGACGCCGACGGCAACGAGTCGATCCGGCTGGACTACAAGCCCGTCGTCCAGACCCGCTACCAGCCGATGGAGCGTAAGTACTGATGGCTACCCCGACGTTGGAGAAGACCGACCGCCCGGCCCCGGACCCGAGCGAGCACCTGGTCACGGTCACCTTCCGGATCCGCCGGTTCAACCCGGAAGAGGCCGCCGAGGCGTTCTGGCAGGACTTCGAGATCAGGATCGACCCGAAGGAGCGCGTCCTGGACGCGCTGCACCAGATCAAGTGGGAGCTGGACGGCTCGCTGACGTTCCGCCGCTCGTGCGCCCACGGCATCTGCGGCTCGGACGCGATGCGGATCAACGGCAAGAACCGGCTGGCGTGCAAGACCCTGATCAAGGACATCGCCAGCCTGAAGAACGGCGTGAGCACCAAGCCGATCTCCGTCGAGCCGATAAAGGGTCTGACCGTCCTGAAGGACCTGGTCGTGGACATGGACCCGTTCTTCCAGGCGTACCGGGACGTGATGCCGTTCCTGATCACCAAGGGCAACGAGCCCACCCGCGAGCGGCGTCAGTCCGCGGCGGACCGGGAGCGTTTCGACGACACCACCAAGTGCATCCTGTGCGCGGCGTGCACCTCGTCGTGCCCGGTGTTCTGGAGCGACGGGCAGTACTTCGGCCCGGCGGCGATCGTCAACGCCCACCGCTTCATCTTCGACTCCCGCGACGAGGGCGCCGAGCAGCGGCTGGAGATCCTCAACGACCGTGACGGCGTGTGGCGTTGTCGCACGGTGTTCAACTGCACGGACGCCTGCCCGCGCGGCATCGAGGTGACGAAGGCGATCCAGGAGGTCAAGCAGGCCCTGATCACCCGTCGTTTCTGACCCGCGACACCGGCGCCACGAAACCCCGGCCGCCCGCGCGCCCGCGCGCGGGCGGCATCCAGCGGGCGGCATCCAGCGGCGCGGCGCCGACCAGGCGTTTTCCGCCTATAGGATTTTCCCTACCGAGATGTGAAACTGCTGGCATGAGCACTCTTGTCGCGCGCCTGCACGAGGGGCTGCCGGTCCAGGCGGTCCTGACCGATCCCGATGTCACGGCCTCCTACGCGCACGACATGGCCGGCTTCTGCCCGGCCGGCGCCCCCGCCGCCGTGGTACTGCCGCGCACCGCGGAGCAGGTGCGGCACGTGATGCGGACGGCGAGCGAGCTGCGGGTGCCGGTGGTGCCGCAGGGCGCGCGGACCGGGCTGTCGGGGGCGGCCAACGCCGTGGACGGCTGTGTCGTCCTCTCCCTCGTCCGCATGAACCGGATCATCGAGATCGACCCGGTGAACCGGATCGCGGTGGTCGAGCCCGGCGTCGTCAACGCCGACCTCTCCAAGGCGGTGGCCGCGCACGGCCTGGCCTATCCCCCGGACCCGTCGAGCTGGGAGCAGTGCACCATCGGCGGGAACATCGGCACCGGCTCCGGCGGGCTGTGCTGCGTCAAGTACGGCGTGACCGCCGAGTATGTGCTGGGGCTGGACGTGGTGCTGGCCGACGGGCGGCTGTTGTCGACCGGACGCCGCACCGCCAAGGGGGTGGCCGGCTACGACCTCACCCGCCTCTTCGTCGGCTCCGAGGGCACGCTCGGCGTCGTCGTCCGGGCGGTGCTCGCGCTGAGGCCCGCGCCACCGCCCAGCCTGGCGCTGGCCGCCGAGTTCCCGTCCACGGCGGCGGCCGGCGACGCCGTGTGCCGGATCATGGCCGCGGGGCACACCCCCTCGCTGCTGGAGCTGATGGACGCCACCACCGTCAAGGCCGTCAACACCATGACCAGGATGGGCCTGCCGGAGTCGACGCGGGCGCTGCTGCTGGCCGCGTTCGACACCGCCGACCCCGCCGCCGACCTGGCCGCGGTGGCCGCGGTGTGCCGTGCGGCCGGGGCCACCGGGGTGGTCCCGGCCGACGACGCGGCCGAGTCGGAGCTGCTGCTGGCCGCCCGGCGCGCCGCGCTCCCCGCGCTGGAGGGGGTGAAGGGCACGACGATGATCGACGACGTCTGCGTGCCGCGCGACCGGCTGGCCGACCTGCTGGAAGGCGTCGCGCGGATCGCCGAACGGCACGGCCTGACCATCGGCGTGTGCGCGCACGCGGGCGACGGGAACACCCACCCCACCGTGTGCTTCGACGCCTCCGACGCGGACGAGTCGCGGCGCGCCCGGGAGTCGTTCGACGAGATCATGGCGCTCGGACTGGAGCTGGGCGGCACCATCACCGGTGAGCACGGCGTCGGGCTGCTCAAGCGGGAGTGGCTCGCCCGCGAACTCGGCCCGGTCGGCCTGGAGCTCCAGCGCTCGCTGCGGCGGGTCTTCGACCCGCTGGGCATCCTCAACCCCGGCAAGGTGTTCTGAGGCCCGGCCGCCCGCGGGCTCAGTCGACGGACCCCGTGCACAGTTCGTCCAGCAGCCGCCGCCGGAACTCGGCGGGCTCGCGGTCGATCTCGGGCAGCAGCACCGCGCGCCAGTCGTCCGCCAGCCGGTCCAGGGCCTGGCCGATGGCCCGGTACAGCACCCGCCGGGTCACCAGCAGCGGCACGGCCGCCACCGGGCGGGCCAGCCCCCGGCCGCGCAGCGTGATGACCACGTCGAGCCGCCACGTGCCGTCGGCCGCGTCCACGCGGGGCACGGCCGTCACCCCGGCGCGCAGTATCGGGTGGCGGATGTCCAGGGTCAGCGGGGGAGCGCCCGGGGCCGCGCCGCCGGGCTTCCCGCCCACCGCGTCCCACCAGCGGGCCAGGTCGAGTCCGCCGTGCAGCGTGAACCAGCGCAACCGCCTGCGCCGCCCGTCCGGGCGGGTCAGCGCCCCGTCCACGGTCAGCTCGACGTGCTCCGGCCGTTCCGCGCTGCGCAGCCGGACCACGGAGGAGACGACGGCGCCGGAGGTCTCGCCGCCCTCGGGCACCGTGTACGGGGGCTCGGTGATGTCGAAGCGGACGCCGGTCTCCCGCCGCCGGTCCCAGGTCAGGAGTTCCGCCGCGGCGAGGTACGTGCCGCTGGCCGTGAATCCGTACCGGGCGCCCGGCCGCAGATGCTCGCCGTCGGTGAGCGTCACCTCGACGACCGGCCGGCCGTCCCCGGCGATCAGCGTGCCGTCGCCGTCCGCCCTCACGCTCTCCGCGATGTCGTGGACCACGCCGACGGCGCTGTCGACGCGGCGGCGGCCGATGGGTTCGAGAACGATCGTGTGCCGTAGTCGTGCCATACTCCCGCATCCTGCCGTACCGGTCAGATGCGGCGCAGCTCCCACAGGCGCCACACGCCGCTGTGGGTCGACAGATGCTGGATGCCGGTGATGTCCGACCGGCTGATGGTGATCTGCTTGGCCTGCCAGATCGGGATGATCGGCGCTTCGTCGGCGGCGTGTTCGTGAATGGTCCGGAAGTCCTCGGCGGCGCGGCCCCGGTCGGACTCGGTCTGGGTCCGGGCGATCAGCTCGTCGATGGTGTCACTGTGGTAGCCGGTGTTGAGGCCGTCGCCGGGGCCGAGGAGCGCGGCGGTGAACGTGGCCGGATCGGGGAAGTCCGGGCTCCAGCCGACGAGGTAGGCGTCGTACGGGTGCGTCCCGTACACGGTGGGGATGAACTGGCTCCAGTCGTAGTACTGGATCTGGACCTCGAAGAGGCCGTCGGCCTCCAGCTGCCGCTCCATGAGGTCGGCTTCCTCGTTGCTGGCGACGCCGCGCGAGTAGGCGAGGTGGAAGGCGACCGGCACCTCCAGGCCCGCGCTCTCCAGCGCGTCGCGCAGTTCGTCGGGGTCGCGGTCGCGGTACCGGTCGTAGTACGGGGTGCCGTGCCCGGTGAAGCCCACGGGGATCAGGGAGTAGAGGGGCTCGACGGTGTCCTGCTGCACATGGCGGCTGATCGCCTCGCGGTCCAGGAGGGAGGCGGCCACCTCGCGGGCGGTCTCATCCGCCATGGGCGCGCCCTCGCGGGTGTTGAAGGCCAGCACCCGGATGGAGCCGTCGGTGGACTCGGAGAAGCGGAAGTCCGGGTCGCTGATGTTGATCTCGGCCATCATCTGGGGCGGCATCTTGCCGTCGTTGACGTCGAGCTCCCCGGCCTCCCACGCCTCGGCCAGCAGCCGCTCGGCCGGGGTGCCGTCCTCCGCCTGTCTGAAGTACCGGACGGTGACCGGGAATTCGGGGACCTCGGCGGCGCCCCGGTAGGCGGGGTTGGGCTCCAGCTCGGCGAGAACGCCCTCCTGGTAGCCGACGAGCAGATACGGTCCCGAGCCGACGACCCGTCCGTCCGTGCGCGGCTCCAGCTCCTCGTAGCTGTCCTGGTCGACGATGGCCCCGGCGCTGCCCGCGACGATGAAGGGGAAGGTCGCGTCCGGCTGGTTCAGCTCGAAGACGATGTCCCGGCCGTCGATCCGCACCGCCTCCAGGGAGGCCAGCAGGGCGGCCGGACCCGCGTAGACGAACTTGTCCTCCTCCGGGATGCTGTCGTCGCCGGCCTCCCGCTCGGCGCGCGCGGCCATGGCGAGGACGCGGTCGTAGGAGAACTTGACGTCCTCGGGAGTGACCGGGTCGCCGTCACTGAACGTGAGGTCGTCGCGGAGCCGGCAGCGGAAGACCGTGAGCTCGTTGTCGGTGAACCCGCAGCTCTCGGCCGCGTCGGGAACGGGCTTCTCCTGCCCGGGCGTGAAGGTCAGCAGCGACTGGTAGAGGTTGCTCATCAGCGACCAGGCGCCGGCGTCATAGGCACCGCCTGGATCGACCATGGTGGGCGTCGCGGTGCTGCCGACCACGATCGGCTCCTTGTCACCGCCGTCCGGCCGGAAGACCATCCAGCCGCCGATCGCGCCGACCACCACCGCCACGGCCAGTCCGATGCCTATGGCCCCTCTGGCCCGGATTCGTCGCACTCCCCGCGCCCCTTCTCCCATGCTGTGTCGCGGGCCAGCCAACCACAGGGCCATATCCCACGCATTACACAGGGGGCAACGGACCGGCCACAACGCGCGGGGTGATCAGTCCACTACCGCGCCGGGAACATCCATCCGGAATTCCACTTCGACGGGGCGGCCGTCCAGTCTCACCAGGATGCTCTGAGTGCCGAGCTGCGGGGAGAACGCGGCCAGCAGATAGTCACCGTGGCCCGGCGCGATCACCGTGAAGCCGCCGTCGTCGGCACTGCGCGTCTTCATCAGATTCCGGCCGCCCTCGGCGCCCGTGAGCGTCACCACGGCCCGCGGCAACGCGACTCCCAGCGAGTCACGCACCTGGCCCCGGATGATGAGGGCTTCCGCCCCGGACTCGTCCGTCATCCCCGCACTCCTCCGTCACCGCGGTCCGTGTTCCCGTCACGCTGCCAGTTTGTTCTCCAGCCGTTATCTAGGACACCAGCTTGGCCCGAATAGTTGACCCGGAAGAGAGCCCGGGTCAAAAACCGGACAGCGAGGCGTTCATATGCCTGTCACGTGGATCACGCCTGCGCCGACGCGAGTTCGATGATCGTGATGTCGGGGTCGGCGCCCACGCGCACCGGCGGCCCCCAGGCACCGGCGCCCCGGGTGACGTAGAGCTGGGTGTCGCCGTAGCGTTCGAGACCGGCCAGGGTGGGGTTGGAAAGGTCCGCCAGGTAGGTGAACGGCCAGAGCTGGCCGCCGTGGGTATGGCCGGAAAGCTGGAGGTCGACGCCGTAGTCCACGGCGTCGTGGATCTGCACGGGCTGGTGCGCCATGAGGACGGTGGCCCGCCGCCGGTCGCGGTCGCCGAGCGCCGCCTCGAAGTCGGGCCCGCCGAAGTCGCTGCCCTCGCCGTCGGCGTCGTTGACCCCGGCGAGGTCGAAGTACGGCAGCTCGTCCCGGGCGTTGACCAGGGGCGTCAGGCCCAGCTCCCGGACGTGGTCCACCCAGGCTCGGGTGTCGAGGTAGTACTCGTGGTTGCCCGTGACGAAGTAGGCCCCGTCCCTGGCCCGCAGCCCGGCCAGCGGCGCGGCGGCGGACCGCAGGTCGTCCACCTCGGCGTCGACGAGGTCGCCGACGACGGTGACGAGGTCGGGCTGGGCGCGGTTGATGTGGTCCACCACGTTCTGGCAGTGGGCGCGGCCCAAGATGGGCCCGAGGTGGATGTCGCTGACGACGGCGATGCGGTAGCCGTGCGCGGCGCGCGGCAGCTTGGCGAGGGTGATCCCGACCCGCTTGGTGGTCAGCCGCCGCGCGGCGTACGACCCGTACCCCACGACCCCGGCCGCGACCACCCCGGCCCCGACGGCGATCCCTCGCGAGACAAGCAGCCGGCGGCTGAGCGCGTCCGCCTCGCGCGCGGCGTCCCCGGCCCCGGCCCCGGGCGGGGCCGTGATCTCCGGCTCCTCGTCCGGCACCGCCGCACCGCCCCCGGCGCCGGCCCCGGAGACACCCGCCGCCGCACCGACCGCCACGGGCTCCGTGCTCCGCGCCGCTTCGGCGTCCGGGACGGTGGCGGTGGCGGTGGCGGGCACGGGCGTCCGCGTGCGGCGGAGCAGCGCCCAGCGCAGGAGCTCGGCCGGGACCAGGAGCAGCATCAGGTACAGCAGCATGGCCAGCCAGTAGTTGCCCGGCCAGGCCAGCGCCTGGAGCACCCCGAACGGGATGCCGATCTCGCGGCCCGTCGTGGCGAGCATCGACAGCAGCGGCAGCACCACGACCGCCGCCGTGCCTATCCGGCGGTACCAGCCGCCGGGGGCCGAGACGTCGCGCACGAGGCGCCGCCACAGATACCAGTGCGTTCCCGTGAGCAAAAGTGAGAAGACGACGGCCGCGCCGATAAGCATGAAGTTCCCCTCTGTGCTGTCAGTCGTCCCCCACCGCAAGTATCCGGGATGCCCGTCCCCCATTTGACCCGGGTCCTCACCGGTTTGGTCCGCTCCGCTGGTGGGCGCTCCGGGGGGCAACGGTAAGTTCACCGTGTGCCGTTCAATCGCTCGTCCTTTCTTCGGATGTCCGTTCGCGCGCTCGCTCTCGCGATAATCCCCCTCGCCCCCACGTTGCTCACGCCCGCCGCCGCGGCCGACGACCCGCCGCGGATGTCGACCGTCGGCGGTGAACTGCTGGGCAGACCCGGGACCCAGGTCCACTCCGGTGGCCGGGTGCCGGAGCTGCCCGAGGACCTGACCGCGAAGTCCTGGATCGTCGCCGACGCCGAGAGCGGCGAGGTGCTCGCGGCGCGCAACGCCCACAAGCCCCTGCCGCCCGCGAGCACCCTCAAGATGCTGTTCGCCGACACGGTGATCCCGAAGTTCGACCGCGAGGACCTGTACCGGGCGCGTCCGGAGCACTTCGCCGAGATGGGCCCCGGCAGCAGCGCGGTCGGCATCGCGGACTACCAGACGTACACCGTCGAGGACCTGTGGCGCGGCGTCTTCCTCGCCTCGGGCAACGACGCGGTGTACGCCCTCACCGCCATGAACGGCGGCAAGGAGGACACGGTCGCCGAAATGAACGAGCGCGCCGAGGAGTTGCGGGCCGGCGACACCCACGTGGTGAACCCGGACGGCTACGACGCGCGCGGTCAGACGTCCTCGGCCTACGACCTGACCCTCTTCGCCAGGTCCGGCATGCAGAACCCGGACTTCCGCGAGTACGCCGCCACGCCCCACGCCGAGTTCCCCGGCGCCGGGGAGGGCGAGGACCGCGAGTCCTACGCGATCCAGAACACCAACCGGCTTCTGGTCGGCGCCCCCGGCCTGGAGCCCTACGAGGGCATCGCCGGCGTCAAGAACGGCTACACCTCCACCGCCGGCCACACCTTCACCGGCGTGGCCGAACGGGCCGGCCGCGTGCTGCTGGTCACCGTCATGCACCCCGACGAGGACGACAGCCTCGCCGTCTACCGGGAGGCCGCCGACCTGCTGGACTGGGGCTTCGAGGCGGCCGGGACGGTGGAGCCCGTCGGCGAGCTGGTGCCGCCGCTCGACGAGCTGCCCGAGGTCGCGGAGACCACCGAGGACGGCGGCAAGAACGCCGACGACGAGGCCGCGCTCAACGGCGCGGCCGGGCCGTCGGACGGCGGCGGCTCCGCCAGCGGCGTCGTCGTGCTCGGCGTCACGGCCTCAGGTGCGGCACTGCTGGCGGCCGGGGCGTATGTGTTCCATCGTCGGCATCCGCTTCCGATTCGGCCTCTTCCACGTCCAGCGCGTCGACGCGGGAGCGCTCCTCCGGGGTGACGGCGGTGGCCGTCCAGGCGCAGCACAGCAGCAGCAGCTTCGCCATCAGGTTGATCCAGATGAGCAGGGCGATGGGCACCCCGAAGGCGCCGTAGACGTTCCGGCCGGCGACATCGGTCAGATAGCTGCCGAGCAGCAGCTTCAGCAACTCGAAGCCGACCGCGCCGATCAGGCAGGCGGTGATCACCGCCTGCCGCGGCGGCCGGACGGCGGGCAGCCAGACGAGCATGTACGCCAGCAGGAAGAAGGTGACGACCATCGCCAGCAGATAGACGACGATCTGGAAGAGGATCGCGGCGCCGAGCCAGCGGGTGACCCAGTGCAAGGCGTTCATGCCCAGCGCGGAGGCGGCGAGCGACACGAAGGTCACGCCGCCGAGCCCGGCCAGCACGCCCACGTCCGTGATCCGGCGCCGGATGAAGTTCTCCTCCGGCTCCGGCAGGTCCCACACCGCGCGCAGGCAGCCGCGCAGCGCGTCCACCCAGTTGGCGCCGGTGGAGATCACCAGGAGCGCCGAGACGAATCCGATGGTCCCGGCGTGGTCGAAGAACGCCGCCAGGTCGAGCTGGTCGGAGATGCCGGGGACCTGGTCGGAGAACCACCGCTCGACGTCGTCCAGGCGCCGCTCGTCCAGCAGCACCGCGCCGATGGCCGCGGCGAGACCGAGCGCGGGAAAGAGCGTGACGAAGCTGGTGAACGTGATCGCGGCGGCCAGCCGCGTCCACTGTCGCGCGTCGAGGTGCTGGTACACCTGCCACCCACGGCTGCGGAAGAACCACGCCACCACGGCGCCGATCCTCGGCACCCGGGTCAGTCGCTGCATAACGTCGGCCACGCTAGGACCGGGTGCCCCGAATCCCGCACGTGACACGCGCCGGGGAGCTGTCTCGCGCCGCCCCGCTCACGCGGCCTCGGGCGCCCACTGCCGGGGCCGCGGCCTGCGCTGGCGCGGATAGGGCGCGAACCGGAACTCCCGGCGGGGCTCCCAGGCCCCGTCCGGCCCCTGCTCGTAGAGCGAGAAGCCGTTCACGGTCCAGGCGGCCTCGTAGTCCGCCAGCTCCGCCTGCGCGCTGTCCATCGCGCTCTCCGCCACCCCGTGCGCGACCGTGACGTGCGGGTGGTAGGGGAACTGGAGCTCGCGGGCGAGCGGCCCGCCGCGCTCGCGGACACGCTCCTGGAGCCGGCCGCAGGCCAGGCCACCCTCGACCACCCGCACGTAGACCACGGGGGACAGCGGCCGGAAGGTGCCCGTGCCGCACAGCCGCATGCGGAACGGCCGGGCCGCCTCCGCGATGCCCGCCAGGTGCTCGTCGATCACCGGTCGGCACGCCGCGTCCACCTCGGTGGGCGGCAGCAGGGTCACATGGGTGAAGATGCCGGCCGCGGCGGCGTCTCCGAAGCCGAGACGGCAGCGCTGAAGCAGGCTTCCGTGCGGCTCCGGGACCGCGATCGACACGCCGAGCGTGACGGTCCCCACGTGCTCCATGTCCCTGTCGACTCTCCCTGTCGTTCGTCCGCGGAATGTCCTCGGTCCGTCCTGGAATCGTCCCTCAGTCAGTGTGCACCCGCGGGCAGGAAACCGACCTTCTCGTACACGTCGGCCAGTGTCCCGGCGGCGATGGCGCGGGCCTTCTCGGCACCCCGGGCCAGGAGGCGGTCCAGCTCGGCCGGGTCGTCCAGGTACTCCTGGACGCGGGCCCGGAAGGGCGCCACCCAGTCCGCGAACACGTCGCCCAGCTCGGTCTTCAGCGAGCCGTAGAGCCGGCCGGTGAACTTCTCCTCCAGCTCCCCGACGCCGATCCCGGTCAGCGCGGAGTAGATGGTCAGCAGGTTGCTCACGCCGGGCTTGGTCTCCGGGTCGTACCGGATCACCGTGTCGGTGTCGGTGACGGCGCCGCGGAACTTCTTGCCCGACGTCTTCGGGTCGTCCATCAGCCAGACGATGCCCTTGGGCGAGGACGCCGACTTGCTCATCTTGATCGACGGGTCCTGGAGGTCGTAGATCTTCGCGCCCTCCTTCAGGATGTACGGCCCGGGGACGGTGAACGCCCGCCCGAAGCGCCCGTTGAACCGCTCGGCCAGGTCCCTGGTCAGCTCGATGTGCTGGCGCTGGTCCTCCCCGACCGGCACGAGGTCCGCCTGGTAGAGCAGGATGTCGGCGGCCTGGAGCACCGGGTAGGTGAAGAGTCCGACCGTGGTGCCCTCGGCGCCCTGCTTGGCGGCCTTGTCCTTGAACTGGGTCATCCGGGACGCCTCGCCGAAGCCCGTGACGCAGTTCAGCACCCAGGCGAGCTGCGCGTGCTCGGGCACCTGGCTCTGCACGAAGAGGGTGCAGCGCGCGGGGTCGAGCCCGGCGCCCAGGAGCTGGGCGGCGGCCAGCCGGCTGGACTCGCGCAGCGCGCGCGGGTCTTGCGGAACGGTGATCGCGTGCAGGTCGACGATCGAGTAGAACGTGTCGTGCGTCTCCTGAAGCGCCACCCACTGGCGGACGGCGCCCAGATAGTTGCCGAGGTGGAACGAGCCAGCCGTCGGCTGGATTCCGGAGAGCACGCGAGGACGTTCAGCAGCCATGCCGTCATTGTCTCAGGTAACCCGTCCGTGTCTGCCGCCCCGGTGCCGCGCCCGGACCGGCCGGGTGCGGTCCCCGGAAACCCGGGCGGCTACCCTGGACCCCGGGTATCTTGATGACGAGATATCAAGGTGCCCGGACCCGGCCGCTGGAGAGGGAAAGACCGCGCTCATGGCCACGACCAAGGTAGCCAACCCCGTCATGAAGCTCGACGGGGACGAGATGACCCGCGTCATCCGGCGGTTCATCTCGGACGGGCTGATCCTTCCGTATCTCGATGTCGACCCGGAGTACGACGACCTGGGGATCGAGCACCGCGACGTGACGGACGACCAGGTCACGGTCGACGCGGCGCACGCGATCAGGGAGCACGGCGTCGGCGTCACGCGCGCCACCGTCTCGCCGGACGAGGCGAGGGTCGAGGAGTTCGGCCCGAAGCGGATGTACCGCTCCCCGAACGGCACGATCCGGAACATCCCCGGCGGCGTCTTCTCCCGCGAGCCGATCATCATGAGCGACGTGCCGCGTCGGCACGGACCAGCCCTGGCCGACCACCGAGGACTTCCTCGCGGCGCTCGACGAGAGCCTGAGGAAAGAGATCGCGCGTACCTGACGCGCCCCCGACGCCGTGTCCCGGGCGTCCCGCCCCGCCTCCAGCTGGGCGGGGTGCCCGGAACGGCGTCAGATAACCTGCCCCCCGGGTCTCTTGACGTGGAGAGGACCTCGGACACGTAAGCGACCCGGCAGTCATCGTCCGAATCCGGAGACACAATGCCCCGCACCCCCGTCACCGTCACCGTCACCGGCGCCGCCGGCCAGATCGGCTACGCGCTCCTCTTCCGCATCGCGTCCGGGCACCTGCTCGGCCCCGACACCCCGGTGAAGCTCCGGCTGCTGGAGATCACCCCGGCCCTGCCGGCCGCCGAGGGCACCGCCATGGAGCTCGACGACTGCGCCTTTCCGCTGCTGTCCGGCATCGACATCACCGACGATCCGAACGTCGCCTTCGACGGGACCAACGTCGCGCTGCTCGTCGGCGCCCGCCCCCGCGCCAAGGGCATGGAGCGCGGTGACCTGCTGGAGGCCAACGGCGGCATCTTCAAGCCGCAGGGCCGTGCCATCAACGACCACGCCGCCGACGACGTCAAGGTCCTGGTCGTGGGCAACCCGGCCAACACCAACGCGCTGATCGCCCAGGCCGCCGCGCCCGACGTGCCGGCCGACCGCTTCACCGCCATGACCCGCCTGGACCACAACCGGGCGCTGTCGCAGCTGTCCAAGAAGACGGGCGTCCCGGTCAGCGAGATCCGGAAGCTCACCATCTGGGGCAACCACTCCGCCACCCAGTACCCGGACGTCTTCCACGCCGAGGTCGCGGGCAAGAACGCCGCCGAGGCCGTCGGCGACGAGAAGTGGCTGGCCGACGAGTTCATCCCGACGGTCGCCAAGCGCGGCGCCGCGATCATCGAGGCCCGCGGCGCGTCCTCGGCCGCCTCGGCCGCGAACGCCGCCATCGACCACGTGCACACCTGGGTGAACGGCACCCCGGAGGGCGACTGGACCTCGATGGCCATCCCGTCCGACGGCTCCTACGGCGTTGCCGAGGGCCTGATCTCCTCCTTCCCGGTGACCACCGCGGGCGGCTCGTACGAGATCGTCCAGGGCCTGGAGATCAACGAGTTCTCCCGCCCCCGCATCGACGCCTCGGTGCGGGAGCTGGCGGAGGAGCGCGACGCGGTCCGGGGACTCGGTCTCATCTGAGCTCTCGTCCGAGCGCCCTCACCCGGGACGCCGGGGACGTAATATCGTCACATCTGTGGCCCCCACACATTCGCTGTCGGGGCCACACCCGTCCCCGGGACCCACCGCACGGAAGCCGTAAGGAAAGCCACACCATGGCCAAACGTCACCCTCTCCTCGCCGGAGTGGGCGCCCTGTGTCTGGTCGCGACGAGCGCCTGCAGCGTCGCCGGGAGGGTGACGGGCGGCGCGGAGGCCGATCCGGTCTACATCGCGATGCCGGACTGGCCGGGCGGCCAGGCCAACGCGGCGGTCGCCGCCCACGTGCTGGAGGCCGAGCTGGGCGTGGACGTCGTGACCTACCCGACCGACCAGGCGACGGCCTGGGACGCGATCGGCGACGGCGCGATACAGGCGATCCTGGAGGACTGGGGCGCGCTGCCGGACAAGACCGAGCTGCACGTCGAGCACAAGAAGGACGTGGTGGACGCGGGCGGGCTCGGGATCACCGGGCACGTCGGCTGGTTCGTCCCGGCGGACTTCGCCGAGGCGCATCCGCGGGCCCTCCAGTGGCGCAACCTGAACGACTTCGCCGACCTCCTCGGCGGCGCGGTGCTCCAGGGCGATCCGCAGGACGCCACCCGCGACGAGGCGATCATCGAGGAGCTCGGGCTCGACCTGCGGACCGTGGCGGCGGGCAGCGAGGACGCGCTGGTCGAGGAGATATACCGGGCGGGCAGCGGCGGCGCGCCCCTGCTGACGTACTTCTGGCAGCCGCACTGGCTGGCCACCGAGGTCGAGCTGGAGGAGGTCGACCTCCCCGGCTACTACCCGCGCATAGAGCTGCGGAAATACCTCAACGCCGACTTCGCGGCGGACGGCGGCCCGGCCGCCGTGTTCCTGCGGAACTTCTCGTGGACCGCCGACGACCAGAACGCGGTGGCCGAGCTGATCGCCAACGAGGGCCTCTCCCCGGCCGCCGCCGCCGAGCGGTGGGTGACCGACCACCCGGACGCCGTCGCCTCCTGGCTGGCGGGCGGCTGACCGACGCCGGGGGCCGACCGGGGCGGCGGAGTCAGTGGGGGCGGCGGCGCCGGTGGGGGCGGCGGGGCCGGCCGGATCACCCCGCCGAGAAACGCAGCACGTCGCTGAGGATCGGCACCTCAAGCCACGGGTTGGGCTCCGCCATCAGCGTGAGCAGGACGATCAGGCCGCCCAGCACCCCGTAGGTCAGCACATCGGTGAAGCGCGAACGCACCGCCAGCATGCCCACGGCCGGCAGCCAGCCGCGCAGCAGCGCGCCCGCCAGCAGCGCGAGACCGACGGTCAGCAGGCCGATACGGAAGTCCGCCAGGGTGATCAGCAGCCCGGCGACGGTGGCCCCCAGCACCGCGAGCAGGGGCCACTGGCGTATCGGGGCCGGCGCGTCGCCGCCGGCGCTGCGCTGCCCGCCCTCGGGCCGGGCCGTTCCCCGAGTGGGGTACTTGTCCCGGATCCGCCTGCGCCCGCGCCATGTCGTGCCGTTCGCCCCCATGGATCGCCGTTCCCCTTCCTTCGCCGGCCCGTCCGTCACCCGGCCGCCGCGCGCTCGGCGGCCTCGACCACGTTCTGGAGCAGCATCGCCCGGGTCATCGGCCCGACGCCACCGGGGTTCGGGGAGAGCCAGCCGGCGACCTCGGCGACGCCCGGGTGCACATCGCCGACGATCTTGCCGTGCTCGTCCCGGCTGACGCCGACATCGAGGACGGCGGCGCCCGGCTTGATGTCCTCGGGCTTCACCAGGTGCGGCACACCGGCCGCCGCGACGACGATGTCGGCGTCGCGCAGGTGCGCGGACAGCTCGCGGGTGCCGGTATGGACCTGGGTGACCGTGGAGTTCTCGGTGCGGCGGGTGAGCAGCAGCGGGAGGGACCGGCCCACGGTGACGCCCCGGCCGACCACGACGACGTGGGCGCCGGCCAGCTCCACGCCGTAGCGGCGCAGGAGGTGGATGACACCGTTCGGCGTGCAGGGCAGCGGCGCGGGCTCGCCCAGCACCAGGCGGCCCAGGTTGGTGGGGTGCAGTCCGTCCGCGTCCTTGGCCGGGTCGATGAGCTCCAGCACGCGGTTCACGTCGATGCCGCGCGGCAACGGGAGCTGCACCAGGTACCCGGTACAGGCCGGGTCCTCGTTCAACTCGCGGACGACGGCCTCGATCTGCTCCTGGGTCGCGGTCGCGGGAAGCTCCCGCTGGATGGAGGCGATCCCGACAGCCGCGCAGTCGCGGTGCTTGCCGGCCACGTACTTCTGGCTGCCGACGTCCTCCCCGACCAGCAGCGTGCCGAGGCCCGGGACCACGCCGCGCTCCGCGAGGGCGGCGACCCGGACGGACAGATCGGACTTGATCGCGGCGGCGGTTGCCTTGCCGTCGAGAATCTGGGCGCTCATGCCCCCTATCCTCGCGGATGGGGGCCCCAGGTCACCAATCAGCCCCCGGCCGGGCCGGGGGCATGTTGCAGCTTCGCCACAGTCCTTGCGCCCGGCTGGACAGCGGGACCGACCAAAGGATGAAATGACCCGCTGGTGCCGCCCCGGGGGGAAGCGCGCGCGGTTACGGCGTCGTCACGCACACGTCCTCACAGCCTCTGCTTCCCAGGCCCTTTCGCCCGGCCGCAGACCACGGCCGCGGCCGTCCCCGCACCCGGACAAGAGCAGACGAATCACGAGGAGCCCACAGACGTGAGCAACTATCAGACGCCCCCCGGGCAGCCGCCGCAGGGCGGGCAGCCGGGTCCGTATCCGCCGCAGGGCGTCCCCGGCCAGGGCCTCCAGAAGGACGGTCGGCCCGGACAGCCCGGCCCCTACCCAGGGGGAGCGCCCGGTCCTTACCCGGGTGGGCAGCCCGGCCCCTACCCGCCGCAGGGCGCGCCGCAGCCGGGCGCGTACCCGGGCCCGGGGCAGGGCGCGCCGCAGCCGGGCGCGTACCCGGTGACGCCGGGGCCCGTACCGCCCGGCATGCCCGTGTCTCCCGCCGGGTTCGGGCTGGCGATGAAGACGCGCAATCCGCTCGGCGTCTGGGGCCTGACCCTCATCACCCTCGGCATCTACGGCCTGGTGTGGTGGTTCAAGATCCAGAAGGAGCTCGGCCTCTTCGACCGGCGGATCGTGGTCAACCCGGGGGTCAGCGTGCTGGCGTTCCTCCCCGGCGCGTACATCGTCGTCCCGCCGTTCGTCTCGGTCTACAACACCGCCACCCGGATCCAGGCCGCCCAGCGCGCGGCCGGTCTGCCGCAGTCGTGCAGCGGCGGCCTCGGCATCCTGCTGTACATCCTGCTCGGGACGCACACGATCTACTACCAGTCCGAGCTGAACAAGATCAACACCCACTACCGGAACCCTCCGGAGGGCACCCAGCTCCCGCTGGTCGCCTGAGGTTCACCGCACCGCCGCCGTCCGCGCGCCCGGGCCGTCAAGCCCGGCGCGCGGACGCGGCGTTGAGGGGCGATCACGGGGTGTCCGTGGTCGAATATCCGGTATGAGCGAAAGGTACTCGGTCTTCACCGCGCCTCGCGGCGGCGTGATGACCAAGGAAGTCGGCGTGATCACCGGCGAGTTGGAGCTGCACAGCAGCGCCGGGCCGGACGGCGCGCTGACGCTGAGGGTCCGTTACGCGGGCGCCGACGAGTGGTACACGCCGGAGGGCGGGCCGTACACGCTGTACGACCCGCGCGACCACGAGGTGGTGCACGAGGTGGTCGTCGACCTCCTGCACCGCCCGCCGCTGACGCCGGCCGCCGGGACCGGTGGCGCGTCCTCGGTCAATGGCCCCTCCGCCAGCGATGGCCCCTCCACGATCAATGGCCCCTCCACGATCAATGAAAGAAGTGCCGGGTCCCGGTGAGGTAGAGGGAGATCCCCGCCGCCCGGGCGGCCTCGACCACGTGCTCGTCCCGGACCGAACCGCCCGGCTGCACCACGGCCTTGACGCCGGCCTCGGTCAGCACCTCCAGGCCGTCCGGGAACGGGAAGAAGGCGTCCGAGGCCGCGAACGCCCCCGCCGCCCGCTCCGCGCCCGCCCGCTGGACCGCCAGCCTGGCCGAGTCCACGCGGTTGACCTGGCCCATCCCGACGCCGACCGTGGCGCCGTCCTTGACCAGCAGGATCGCGTTCGACTTCACCGCCCGGCAGGCGCGCCAGGCGAAGGCGAGATCCGCCAGCCCGTCCGCGTCCAGCGCCTCGCCGGTCACCAGCCGCCAGGCGGCCGGGTCGTCGCCGGGGGCCTGGAGCCGGTCGGTGACCTGGACCAGCGTGCCGCCGTCGATCGGCCGGTACTCGGTGACCGCCTCGGGCCGCTCGGGGCAGCGCAGCACCCGGATGTTCTTCTTGCGGGCCAGCACCTCGACGGCGCCGTTCTCGTACGCGGGCGCGACGATGACCTCGGTGAAGATGTCCGCGACCTGCTCGGCCATGGCCACCGAGACCGGCCGGTTGACGGCGATGACCCCGCCGAACGCGGACAGCGGGTCGCAGGCGTGCGCCCTACGGTGCGCCTCGGCGACGTCCGCGCCGATCGCGATGCCGCACGGGTTGGTGTGCTTGATGATCGCCACGCACGGCGGCTCGTGGTCGTAGGCGGCCCGGCGGGCGGCCTCGGTGTCCACGTAGTTGTTGTACGACATCTCCTTGCCGTGCACTTGCTCGGCCGCCGCCAGGCCGGTGCCGCCGCCGTCGGTGTAGAGCGCGGCGGCCTGGTGCGGGTTCTCGCCGTAGCGCAACACCCGTTCGAGGCCGAACGTCAGGCGGGCCCGCTCGACGAACAGCTCACCCTCGGCCGTCTCGTCCGCGTCCGCCGCCTCGACGGCGTCGAGCTGCGTGAACCAGCCGGCCACCGCCGCGTCGTACGCCGCCGTGTGCTGGAAGGCGCGGGCGGCCAGCCGCCGCCGCTCCGCCAGTGTGAACCCGCCGTCCGCCACGGCCGCCAGCACGTCCGCGTACCGCTCGGGGTCGGTGACGACCGCGACGGACGGGTGGTTCTTCGCCGCCGCGCGCACCATCGAGGGGCCGCCGATGTCGATCTGCTCCACGCACTCGTCGGGCGAGGCGCCGGACTCGACGGTGAGCTGGAACGGGTAGAGGTTGACCACCACCAGGTCGAACGGCTCGACGCCGAGCTCGTCGAGCTGCGCCCGGTGCTCCGGCTTGCGCAGGTCGGCGAGGATGCCCGCGTGGACGCGCGGGTGGAGGGTCTTCACCCGGCCGTCCAGGCACTCGGGGAAGCCGGTCAGCTCCTCGACCGGGGTGACCGGCACCCCGGCGGCGGCGATCTTCCCGGCCGTTGAGCCGGTGGACACGATCCGCACCCCCGCCGCGTGCAGGCCCCGGGCCAGCTCGTCCAGACCGGTCTTGTCGTAGACGCTGACCAGCGCACGTCGGATGGGCCGCTTCGCCTCGCGGGCGGTTCGGGCGGTCTCTTCGGCGGTCACGGGATATACACCTTTCGTCCCTTGATGCTGTACCCGTCGCGGGCGAGCCGGCCCACGACGTCGACCAGGAGCCTGCGCTCCACGTCCTTGATCCGCTCGTGCAACGCGGCCTCGTCGTCCTCGTCGCGGATCTCCACGACCCCCTGCGCGATCACCGGCCCGGTGTCCACGCCGTCGTCCACGAAGTGGACGGTGCAGCCGGTCACTTTCGCACCGTAGGCGAGGGCGTCGCGCACGCCGTGCGCCCCGGGGAAGCTGGGCAGCAGCGCCGGGTGCGTGTTGACGATCCGGCCGCCGAACCTCGCCAGGAACTCCGCCCCGACGATCTTCATGAAGCCCGCCGAGACCACCAGGTCCGGCCGGTGCGCGGAGACCGCGTCGGCCAGCGCCACGTCCCACTCCGGGCGCGAGGCGAAGTCCGCGACCCGGCGGACGAACGTCGGCAGCCCGGCGCGCTCGGCCCGGCGCAGTCCCTCGATGCCGCTCCGGTCGGCGCCCACCGCCACCACCTCGGCGCCGTACGCCGGGCCGCCTTCGGCGGTGGCGTCCAGCAGTGCCTGGAGATTGGTCCCCGATCCTGAGACGAGGACGACGACGCGGGCCGGAGACGAAGGCTCCGTGGGAGCGGCCACGATGGGGGTCTTTCTCTGGGGACGGTCTGCCGCCACGATACCGGCATGCCCCGCTCCCCCCGTGCCGTGGGGCCGCCCGGGCCAGGTACGGTCGAAGGCACCGGACCCATCCGCAGCCACGAGGGAGATTCGACGACCACGATGACGGACCGACGCCGTGCCTCCGGCCAGCAGGAGCGGCCGGGCGAGGAGGACAACCCCTTCGCCCCGCCGCCCGAGGGAGAGCCCGACCGGCCGTGGCGACCGCGTCACCCGGAGCCGTCCGGGGGAGCCGGCGGCGACGCCGGGCAGGATGAGCAACGCCAGCGCTGGGGCAGCCAGTGGAGCAGGCGCCAGCCCAAGCGGGACGGCGGCGCCTTCGGCGAGCCGCCGCGGCGCGACCCCGAGAGCGGTGGCGGCCCCGGCGCGGGCGACGGCCCGGGCGCCCGGGGCCGCTGGGACCCGGCCGATCCGGCCCAGCGGCACGCGCGGTACGCGGTGCTGGCGGGCATGTGGGGCGTCTTCAGCGGACTGCTCGGCTGGGAATGGCTGGCCCTGCTGCTCGGCGCCCTGGCGCTGTACTGGGGCGTGAGCGCGCTGCGCGGCGGCCCCAAGCCCGACGGAGAGCCGAGGAACCGCCGCCTGGAGGCCCTGGAGGGCAAGCCACCGCCCCCCGCCGCCCCCGCTCCCCCGGCCGGCCGCCCGGCCCGGCCGCAGCTCACGGCGGCGATCTCCGGGATCGTGCTGGCGTCGGCGGCACTGGTGATCGTGGCGACGACCTACACCGTTCAGCTGGTCTACAAGGACTACTTCGACTGCGTGGACGAAGCCCTGACCTCCCCGTCCAGGGAGTCGTGCGAAGACCTCCTCCCCGACCGGCTCCGCCGGGTGCTGGGCGAGGAGGACTGAGGGCCGAGAACGGAGAACTACGGTCCGGGCCGTTTCTCCGGCGGCTGGTCCGGGGTCCGGGGGATCTCGGGGACCAGCGCGCCGGAGGTCTTCTTCAGGGCCGCCCAGCGTGTTCTGCGGGCGCCCGTGGCGTGCCACGTGTCCGCGTCGTCCGTTCCCCCGGGGGCCGGGCGGCGGCGCGGGGCGCGCGGGAGCCCACGCGGGCGGACGACGACGGCGGCCCGCGCGACGCGCGCCGTGACCCACTGCCGCAGCCACCGGGGCCGGCGCAGCCGCCGGGACCGCAGCGCGAGGGCCAGCGGGGTGCCGAGCACGGCCGTCCAGCCGGCGGCGGCCGGGGCCACGAGCAGGCCGTCCGGTCCGAACTCGGCCAGCGCGCCGCTGCCCAGCGGCCCGCCGGCCAGCGTCGCCAGCAGGCCGAGGGCCACGCCGGTGCCGCAGGCCGCGAGCAGCACGGTGAGCGCGGTGCCCTGCCGACCCGACGCGGTGACCCGCTCGCCGCGCACGGGCACGGCGGCGCGGGCGGCGAACCACGCGGTCGCCGCCACCCCGGCGGCGGGCACCAGGGCGGCCGTCCACAGGGCCGGACCCTGGGGCGTCTGCGCGGGCAGCACGGCGAAGAGCGGGAACGGCGGCAGGTCCGGGGCGCCGCTGACGCCCAGCGGCGCGACCGCGGTGCCGCCGCCCACCGTGAACCCGGGGCCGAGTCCGTACGCCGCCCCCCACACCGCCGCGTTGGGGGCCAGCGCCAGGGCCAGCAGGAGCACCGCCAGCCGACCCGACCACTCGCCGCTGAGCTGCCCCAAGCCGTCCTGCGCGGCCGACGCGCGCAGCACCAGCGCCCCCGCCACGAGCAGCGCCCCGGCGGCGCAGTACGCGGCGGTCCCGGCCGCCGCGATCCGGCCGGCGGCCAGCAGCCGGCGTCGGTCGAGGGCGGCGAGCACCCCCGGTGGCAGCCGGCGGAACGGCCACGGCGCGGGCGGGCCCCACGCCGCCCAGGCCCCGGCCAGCGTGACCGTCAACGCGAACAGCGGCAGATGCACGGCGGCGCTCAGCGGTCTGGCGTCGATCGGGGCGGGCAGGGTGTGGAGGACGGCCGCCGCCCCGGCGAGCAGGTACCCGCCGGTGATCCACAGCGCCGCGCGGGTGGCCCCGGCCGGCTCCGTTCCCCAGTCCACGGCGCGGACGGCGCGCAGCAGCAGCCAGCCCGGCAGCGCGCACAGCAGTAGCGGGGTCAGCCCGACCGGGGCGGGGGTGCCGCCGAGGGTGTCGGAGCGCAGCAGTTCCGTGCCATGGGCCAGCAGCCACAGGTCCGTGGCGACGCGGAGGGCACCGTCGGCGCCACTGTCGGGGTAGGGCGAGAGGGTCCACAGGAGGAGGACGAGCGCGGCGAGTGCGCCGAGCCCGAGACCGGCGGCCAGCAGCCCTTCGAGAAGCCATCGGAGAGGGTGTCGCACGCGGCCATGCTGCCAACAACAGCCGGCGGGGGCGGGTAACGGGGTTTCACCGTGGTGTCGCTCGATATGCGCACATGTCCCTCTTCTCACCGCCTGCCGGGACGAGCAGCGGGCTTCCGTGCTGACCGAGCTGCTGACCGAGCTGCTGACCGAGCTGCTGACCGAGCCTCGCGGCGGACCCGCCGGTCCGCTCCCGTTCCGGCACGGGTGATCCGCGCGACGAGCGAACGTGCCAGGCGGCGGCTGACGCTCGCCGCCTCGGCGGCGGTGCTGCTGGGGGTGGCCACGATGGCCGCGGGCACGGCGACGCCGCTGCCGGCGCGGTGAGCCGCCGGCCGGGCGGCGAAAGCCGCCCGCCCCTCCCCGGGACGGGGAAGGGCGGGCGGGACGTCGGGGCGCCGGGTCTCAGGCCCCCGTGCCCAGCAGCTCGCGGGCCAGGAGCGCCGTCTCGGAGGGGGTCTTGCCGACCTTCACCCCGGCGGCCTCCAGGGCCTCCTTCTTCGCCTGCGCGGTGCCGGCCGAGCCGGAGACGATGGCGCCGGCGTGGCCCATCGTCTTGCCCTCGGGCGCGGTGAAGCCCGCCACGTAGCCGACGACCGGCTTGGTGACGTTCGCCTTGATGAAGTCCGCCGCCCGCTCCTCGGCGTCGCCGCCGATCTCGCCGATCATCACGATCAGGTCGGTGTCGGGGTCCGCCTCGAACGCCGCGAGCGCGTCGATGTGCGTCGTCCCGATGATCGGGTCGCCACCGATGCCGACGCAGGAGCTGAAGCCCAGATCACGCAGCTCGTACATCATCTGGTACGTCAGCGTGCCGGACTTCGAGACCAACCCGATGCGGCCCGGCTTGGTGATGTCGGCCGGGATGATGCCCGCGTTGGACTGGCCCGGGGTGATGAGGCCGGGACAGTTGGGGCCGATGATGCGGGTCTTGTTGCCCTTCTTCCCGGCGTACGCCCAGAAGTTGGCGGTGTCGTGGACCGCGATGCCCTCGGTGATCACGACGGCGAGCGGAATCTCGGCGTCGATCGCCTCGATGACCGCGTCCTTGGTGAACTTCTCCGGGACGAAGATGACGGTCACATCGGCGCCGGTGGCCTCGACGGCCTCCTTCACACCGCCGAAGACGGGCACCTCGGTGCCGTCGAAGTCGACCTTCTGGCCCGCCTTGCGGGGGTTCACGCCGCCGACGATGTTGGTGCCGGCCGCCAGCATGCGCCTGGTGTGCTTCTGGCCTTCGGAACCGGTCATCCCCTGGACGATGACCTTGCTTTCCTTGGTGAGGAAGATAGCCATGGTGGTGTTCGGTTTCCTTTACTCGGCCTTACTTGGCAGCCAGCTCGGCGGCCCGGTCGGCCGCTCCATCCATCGTGTCCACCTGCTCGACGAGCGGGTGGTCGGCGTCGGTCAGGATCTTCCGGCCGAGCTCCGCGTTGTTGCCGTCCAGCCGGACGACCAGCGGCTTGGTGACGTCCTCACCCTTGGACTTCAGCAGCTCCAGGGCCTGCACGATGCCGTTCGCGACGGCGTCGCACGCGGTGATGCCACCGAAGACGTTCACGAAGACGGACTTGACCTCGGGGTCGCCCAGGATGATCTCCAGGCCGTTGGCCATCACCTCGGCGGACGCGCCGCCGCCGATGTCCAGGAAGTTGGCCGGCTTCACACCGCTGTGCTTCTCGCCCGCGTAGGCGACGACGTCCAGGGTGCTCATGACGAGACCCGCGCCGTTGCCGATGATGCCGACCGAGCCGCCGTCGAGCTTCACGTAGTTCAGCCCGCGCTCCTTGGCGGCGGCCTCCAGCGGGTTGGCCGCGGCCTTGTCCTCCAGGGCGGCGTGGTCCGGCTGGCGGAACTCGGCGTTGGCGTCCAGCGACACCTTGCCGTCCAGCGCGACGATCCGGCCGTCGCCGGTCTTGACCAGCGGGTTGACCTCAACCAGCAGCGCGTCCTCGGCGATGAAAACGGCCCACAGCTTCTGCAGGACGTTGACCACCTGGTCGGCGATCTCGGCGGGGAAGCGGGCTGCCGCCACGATCTCGCGGGCCTTCTCCTCGGTCACGCCGTCGATCGCGTCCACCGGGATCTTGGCCAGCGCCTCGGGGTTGTTGACCGCGACTTCCTCGATCTCCACGCCGCCCTCGACGGAGGCCATGGCGAGGAAGGTGCGGTTGGTGCGGTCGAGGAGGAAGGAGACGTAGTACTCCTCCACGATGTCGGCCGTCTGGGCCAGCATCACCCGGTGGACCGTGTGGCCCTTGATGTCCATGCCGAGGATGGCGCCGGCCTTGGCCACGGCGTCCTCGGGGTCGGAGGCGAGCTTCACACCGCCGGCCTTGCCCCGCCCGCCGGTCTTGACCTGCGCCTTGACAACCGCGCGACCACCGAGTCGCTCGGTCACCTCACGCGCCGCCTCGGGGGTGTCGATGACTTCACCGGCCAGCACCGGTACGCCATGCTTGGCGAAAAGATCCCTCGCCTGGTACTCGAACAGGTCCACGCGCGTCCGTCCCTCATCAGTGGTATCGCGGATCGTTTACAGCGGTGGGCGTGCCGCGAGGCCGCGCGCACGCGGCAAGTCCGGAGATGAGCGTATCGGGGGGCCGCGAAGGCGCATAAATCGTGGGTCACACCTGAGTGGTGAGACCTGTCACAGTCCCACCGGCCCGGCTGCCCCGCCGCCGACGGCGGCGGACCGGGGGCACCCACCGGGCGCGGGCACACCGCTCCCCTCCTCCATTCCCCTTCGCGCAGGGGAAGCGCGGACGGGAAGAGGGAGAGGACGCGCCCGCCCTCGGCGCCCGGGCCGGGGCTACCCGCGGACGTGTTCCCGGATCCAGGTCACCACCTCGCCGGTCCCCGCGCCCGGGGTGAAGATCTCGGCCACGCCCGCCGCCTTCAGCGGAGCGATGTCCGCCTCCGGGATGATGCCGCCGCCGAAGACCGTGATGTCGCTCGCGTCCCGTTCCTTCAGCAGCTCGATGACGCGCGCGAAGAGCGTGTTGTGGGCACCGGAGAGGATGGACATGCCGATGGCGTCCGCGTCCTCCTGGATCGCGGTGTCCACGATCTGCTCGGGGGTTTGGTGCAACCCGGTATAGATGACCTCCATACCGGCGTCGCGCAGCGCCCGGGCGATGACCTTGGCCCCACGGTCGTGACCGTCGAGACCGGGCTTGGCCACCACGACACGGATCGGACCCGAAACACCCATCTGAAGCCTCCCAAGGACGATGACACCAGGATCTCTCACACCACCGGGCTCGCGGCAGACTCAGAGGGGGAAATCACACCCGCGGGACATCCGGCACTCAATTCGAACGATTACCGAACGAGTTGTGACGTGATGATGCGCGCGCCCGCCGAAAGGCGGCCTATTGCCCGGTTCCTGGTGCTCGAAACCCGCGAACAGCCCGCGAAAGATTGTGGCCGAAGCGTACTGCCAGGTACAGTCGCGGCACTACAGCGCCGGGCCCCCACCCCTGCTCCTGTTGTCGAGCCGAAAGGCGTATTCGGTGAGCGATCGTCTGTTGTCGGAAGTCTCCGACCACTCGGATCACTCCGGCATCGGCTCTTACGCCGCCTACGACCCGCTCGACCCCTCATACGGCCATGACCATCAGGCCACCACCCACTACTGGGGGACGATGGACCAGCAGTGGACGGGCTACGGCCAGCAGGGTCAGGCCACCGAGTGGTACGGGGAACACCCGCGGCCCGCCCCCTACGGCACCGACGGCTGGGACGCCGGACAGCCTTTCGCGGCGGACCCGGACCCAGCCCACGCGTACGACGGCTATCACGAGGCCGGGTACGCCTACCAGGAGCCGGTGGCCCAGGCTCCCGAGCCGCGATACCAGCCGGACCCCAAGCCCGAGGCCGAACCGGAGCCGGAGACCGATCCGGAAGCCGCGACCGGGTCCGCCCCGGAGCCCGAGGCCGTTCCCGCTCCGGTTCCCGTCCCCGGACCGCGCGCCCAGCGCGGCAGGCGGCGGCGGGCGTCGCGGATGCGTCCGCGCCGGTCCGCGTTCCTGAGCGTCGCCGCGCCCTCCCTGGCGGTCCTCGGTGTCACCGCCGTCGCCACCGCCGCGACGGTCTCCGGCGGCCCGGGCTCCGCGCCCGCACCGGCCCCGGTCGCCGCGCCCGATCCGGGCGAGGCAGAAACGGTCGCCGCCAACGAGGAGTTCGACACCCAGCTCACCAGTCTCTCGGCCGCCGCCGACGACTACGCGGAGCGCGCCAGCCGGACCCAGGGCCGGATCGACCTGGAGGCGCAGCAGGAGGCCGAGGAGCAGGCGGCGGCGGAGGAGGCGGCCCGCCGCGAGGCCGCCCGGCAGAAGTTCTTCCTCCCGGTCGAACAGCACGGACTCAGCGCCTACTTCGGGCAGTCCGGCATCAACTGGATGTCCACGCACACCGGCATCGACTTCCCGGTCGGCTACGGCACCCCGGTCCGGGCCGCCACCGACGGCACGATCAGCACCCAGTGGCACCCCAGCTACGGCAACATGATGATCCTGACCGCCCCGGACGGCACCGAGACGTGGTACGCGCATCTGAGCAGCACGGCCTACACCTCCGGCTCGGTCCAGGCCGGCACCGTCATCGCGTACTCGGGGAACTCCGGCACCTCCACCGGACCGCACCTGCACTTCGAGGTCCGTCCCTACGGCGGCTCCCCCGTCGACCCGCTGCCCTGGCTGCGCGGCAACGGGCTGGAGCCCACCTGAGGCCATCGCCCCTGACCGAGGGCCCCGCACAGCGGAAGGCACCCCTCATATAAGGCATAAGGGCACCCCTCTATAGCGGAACGGGCCCGGCGGCTCCTGTTCGGAGCGCCGGGCCCTTTTCTTCCGGTCGTCAGTGGCCCCGTGCTAACGCCTGCGCTGCACGCCCGTGCACAGCGCGATGGCGCCGACCGGGGCGAGGGCGAGGAAGAGGTAGTTGGCGGCCTCGTTGGTCTCTTCCCAGATGTCCCAGGTGTCCCCGAACTTCTGGAACAGGACCTCGATGCCGCTCAGCTTCTCGGCCTCCAGGCCGGTGAACGGGTCCACGCCGCCGGTGTAGATGTACTCGCTCATCACCATGGCCGTGCCGTAGAGCTCACCGAAGATCGCCGCCGCCAGGCCGAGCGCGGCGGCCACCAGGTACGCGCCCCAGTTCCCCCGGGCGAGGAACGCCGGGCCGACGCCCACGGCCGCGCCGATGGCCAGCGAGATGTAGCTGATCTGCGTGAACTCGCCCTTCTCCTCGTCGAACATCCCGTTGTAGATGAACCCGTAGAGGATGCCCGCGATGATCGCGGCGGCGAGGGCGGCGACGATCGCCAGCGGCACGTTCGACCGGCGGCCGGCGGGCGGGGGCGCCGGGTAGCCGCCGTACGGCTGCGGCTGGGCCGGCGGGTAGCCGTAACCCTGCTGCGGCGGCTGGCCGTAGGGCTGCGGTTGTCCGTACGGCTGAGGCTGTCCGTAGGGTTGCGGCTGGCCATAGCCGCCCGGCTGTTGTGGCTGCTGACCGTATCCGTCCGGCTGTTGCTGCCAGGGCTGGCTCATGGTGTGTTCCCCCTGGGAATCTCAGGTCGTACGTACTCCGGGGACAGACCGGCGAGCGTGGAGTACGCACATTGCCACCTGGCAGCTAATCGCCCCCCGGGCCCGCACCACAAGCCTTTTCCCCGGGCTGTGACATAGCGGCGACACTACAGGGTAGTGATCAGAGCTTCTCCACCGGGGCGTAACGGAGCAGCAGCCGCTTGGGCTTCTCGCCACCGAAGTCGATCGTGGCCTCCGCCCGGTCGCCGCCGCCCTGGACGGAGACGACCGTGCCCATGCCGAAGCTGTCGTGCGTGACCCGGTCCCCCGGCGCGAGGGCCACCACCGGCCGGTCCGCCATCCGTCCGGTGGCGAACCCGCCCGCGCCGCGCCGCCCGCGCGCTCCGGCCGGAGGCGCCAGCACCGACGACGCCGCCGAGGGCGCGGGCACCGCCGATGTCGCGCCCGTGCGGCGCCAGTCGACGTACTGCTCCGGGATCTCGTCGAGGAACCGCGACGGCGGGTTGTGCTGCGGCTGCCCCCAGGCGCTGCGCAGCGCGGACCGGGTGACGTACAGCCGCTGCCGGGCCCGGGTGATGCCGACGTAGGCGAGCCGGCGCTCCTCCTCCAGCTCCTTCGTCTTGCCGAGGCTGCGCATGTGCGGGAAGACGCCGTCCTCCATGCCGGTCAGGAAGACGACGGGGAACTCCAGGCCCTTGGCGGTGTGCAGCGTCATCAGCGTGATCACGCCGCCGCTGTCGTCCGCGTCGTCGGGGATCTCGTCCGAGTCGGCGACGAGCGCCACCCGCTCCAGGAAGTCCGCGAGCGTGCCGGGGCTGTCGGTGCCCTGGCGCTCCTGCTCGAACTCCAGGGCGACGGCCGCCAGCTCCTGGAGGTTCTCCACCCGGGTCTCGTCCTGCGGGTCGGTCGATGCCTGCAACTCGGCCAGATACCCGGTCTGTTCGAGCACGGCCTCCAGCACGGTGGCCGGTCCGGCGCCCGACTCCACGACCGTGCGCAGCTCCTCCAGCAGGACGTTGAACCGCTTGACCGCGTTGGCCGAGCGGGCGGCCATCCCGTACGCCTCGTCCACGCGGCGCAGCGCCTGCGGGAACGAGATCCGCTCGCGCTGTGCCAGCGCGTCGATCATGGCCTCGGCGCGGTCGCCGATGCCGCGCTTGGGCACGTTGAGGATGCGGCGCAGCGGCACGGTGTCCTCGGGGTTGGCGAGCACCCGCAGATAGGCGAGGACGTCGCGGACCTCGCGGCGCTCGTAGAAGCGGACGCCGCCGACGACCTTGTAGGGCAGGCCGACGCGGATGAAGACCTCTTCGAAGACGCGGGACTGGGCGTTGGTGCGGTAGAAGACGGCGACGTCGCCG
This sequence comes from Streptomyces sp. NBC_01803, assembly GCF_035917415.1. Classification (NCBI taxonomy): domain Bacteria; kingdom Bacillati; phylum Actinomycetota; class Actinomycetes; order Kitasatosporales; family Streptomycetaceae; genus Streptomyces; species Streptomyces sp. NBC_01803. The sequence continues at coordinate 3,843,545 of NZ_CP109073.1, read as the reverse complement.
GCGCGGGCGTCGCCCGTGTCGGAGAGCCGGTCGATCTCGTCGGCGACGAACTGCGCCTCGTCGTGCTCGGTGTCCGCGACATAGCCGGTGATGCGTGCGCCGGCGCCCTCGTTGGTCCACAGGTTCTTCGGGCGGCGGTCCTCGTTGCGCGCGATGACGGCGTTGGCGGCGGAGAGGATGGTCTGCGTGGAGCGGTAGTTCTGCTCCAGCAGCAGGGTGGTGGCGTCCGGATAGTCCTGCTCGAACTGGAGGATGTTGCGGATGGTCGCGCCGCGGAAGGCGTAGATCGACTGGTCGGCGTCGCCGACGACGCACAGCTCGGCGGGGTCGGCGTCCCGTCCGTCGGCGCCCACCAGGTGCTTGATCAGCGTGTACTGCGCGATGTTGGTGTCCTGGTACTCGTCGACCAGGACGTGGCGGAAGCGGCGCCGGTAGTGCTCGGCAACGTCGGGGAAGGCGTCGAGCAGGTGCACGGTGGTCATGATGATGTCGTCGAAGTCCAGCGCGTTGGCCTCGCGCAGCCGCGACTGGTACATCCCGTACGCCTCGGCGAGGGTCTTCTCGAACCCGTCGCTCGCCATCGCCGCGAAGTCCTCGGCGTCGATCAGCTCGTTCTTCAGGTTCGAGACCTTGGCGCTGAACGACTTGGGCGGGAACCGCTTGGGGTCGAGGTCCAGGTCGCGGCAGACCAGGGCCATCAGCCGCTTGGAGTCGGCCGCGTCGTAGATCGAGAAGCTGGAGGTGAAGCCCAGCAGCTTGCTCTCGCGGCGCAGGATCCGCACACAGGCGCTGTGGAACGTCATCACCCACATCGCGTTGGCGCGCGGGCCGACCAGCTCCTCCACGCGCTCCTTCATCTCGCCGGCGGCCTTGTTGGTGAAGGTGATCGCCAGGATCTGCCCGGGGTGCGCGGAGCGGGCGGCCAGCAGGTGCGCGATGCGGTGGGTGAGCACCCGGGTCTTGCCGGAGCCGGCGCCCGCCACGATCAGCAGTGGCGTTCCGCTGTGGGTGACGGCCTCGCGCTGCTGCTCGTTCAGCCCGGCCAGCAGGGCGGCGGCATCGGTGACGGGCTTGCGGGCGCCGTCGCGGTAGAAGGCGTCCTCGTCCGCCCGCTTCGGCTCGGCGAAGGTCCCGGCGAACAGGTCGTCCGGGATGTCGTCCGGCGCCGCGTCGGGCTCCGGCTCGTAGCCGGACTCGGGGGGCGGCTCCTCGTCACCCATGACGGGCAGGGGGGTGAGGTTCGCCAGCGCGTTGTCATCGAATAGGCCGCTCATCGCTGACCGAGTCTAGGCCGCCGGGCGGGCCGACGGGCCGGGACGGCGCAGGCGGTCCCGGCCGTGCCGTCCGGCTGTGAGAAGCGCCACAGAAAACGGCGTGGAACGCGCCAAACCCCGGACTCCGGTCACGAATTGGTTTCGGTCACATCGCGCATCGGCCTTCCCAAACACCGCCGCGAGTGGTTAGCGTGCAGCGCCAAGCGCTTCGTTACCGCCCCGTAAACAAGCGAAGGAGGGACCGGCCTTGGGATCTCACCGCAAGCCGCGCGTCGGCTTTCTCAGCGGGTTCACCACGCGCCGCGGCGCCGTCGGTGTGGGCGTGCTGGCGCTCGCCTCGGCGACGCTGTTCGGCTCGACCGCGCGGGCGGACGACGACGCCTCCTCCGTCGAGGAACAGCGCGACCGCGCCGACGAGGCGCACGAGCGCGCCGTCGAGGTCAGGGACCGGGTCGACGAGCTGTACCGGGAGGCCGGCACCGCCACCCAGCACTACAACGCCGCCCAGGAGGCCACCGACCGGCAGCAGGAGATAGCCGACGAGCTGATGGAGGAGGCCGCGGCGGCGAGCGAGCAGGTGAACGAGGCCCGCCAGGTGCTGGGCACGTTCGCCACCGCTCAGTACCGGCTCGGCGGCGGGCTCTCGGACACCGCCGCGCTGCTCCTCGCGCCGGACGTCAGGAGCTTTTTCGACACCAGGAACACCCTCAACCGGCTGACCGAGGCGCAGCGACAGGCCGTCACGGACTTCACCGAGCGGAGCGAGGACGCGGAGGCGCAGCGCGCCGACGCGTCCGAGGCGCTGGCCGAACTGGAGGCGAGCGAGGCCGAGCGGGCCGAGCAGGAGGAGACGGTCCAGGGGAAGTTGACCGAGGCCCGCGAGTTGCTGGACCAGCTCACCGACGAGGAGGAGGCCGAACTCGCGGAGCTGGAACGGCTGGAGCGCGAGGAGGCCGAGCGTCTGGCCGAGGAGGCGCGCCGGGCGCAGGAGGAGCGCGAGGCGGCGGAACGCGCGGCGGCGGAGCAGGCCGCGGACGGCGGAACCGGCGGCGAGGCCGCGGACATCGGCGGCGGCGAGGTCTCCGGCCAGGCGGAGGCGGCGATCGCCTTCGCGGAGACCCAGCTCGGCAAGCCGTACGTCTGGGGCGCCACCGGGCCGAATTCCTATGACTGTTCAGGGCTGACGCAGGCCGCCTGGCGCGCGGCCGGTGTGAGCATCCCGCGCGTCACCTGGGACCAGGTGAACATCGGCACCCCGGTCTCCCGGGACGCCCTCCGCCCGGGCGACCTGGTCTTCTTCTACGCCGACATCAGCCACGTCGGCCTGTACATCGGTGACGGTCTGATGATCCACGCCCCCAAGCCGGGCGACGTGGTCAAGGTCGAGTCGATCGACTACATGCCGTTCCACAGCGCGGTCCGGCCCGCCTGAGCGGGCCGGGGCGCCCTCCCTCTCACCACAGCGCGGCGACGAGGATGTTGCCGACGGTCAGCGCGGCGACCGCGCCGAACAGCGAGTTGGGGACTTTCTCCTCGTCACGCTTGACGTAGATCAGCGCCAGGATGATGACGACCACGCCGAGTTTGACGGCGAGCTTGACGTTGTTGAGGTCCTGATCGTCGGCCTGGTTCAGGGCGACCAGCACGATGCCGGTCAGCAGTGCCGCCGCCGCGCCGAGGCGCATCGCGGGTCTCATCCGCGCTTTGCCGGCCATGGCGGCGGGCAACTGGACCGCCATATCGGCCAGCAGGACGATGAAGCCGATGAAGTGTAAAACGACGAATACGTTGATCAGCGTGTCCATGGCGCGGAGTGTACCGGCGGCCCGTTACGGGCTTCCCCCGCCCCGGAGGACCGCGCGATACCCCTGGGCGTCCTTCTCCCGACCCGTCCGGGAGGAGTCCCGGGCCGCTCCGCCGCATCGCGCGCGCACGACCACGCGCGCACGACCACGCGACGACGGGCGACCACGTACCACCAGGACCTGGTCCAGGAAGGCCCGCAAGGCAGGCCCTAGGCTTGCGGCATGCCCGTATCCCGGACCCGGAAGCCCAGGAACAAGTCCAAGGCCGCGGCCAGGGACAGCCGCGCGGACAAGCGCGCCCCCCGGGAGCCCGGTGCGGCGACCGGTGGACGGCGGCTCGCGGCCGGGGCGCTGGCCCTGGCGCTCGTGTGCGTGCTGGTCATCGGCGCGCTGTCGGCACTCTCCGGCTCCGGCGGCGACGACCCGGCCGGCGGCGGGGACGGGCCGACCGTCGAGCCGCTGCCGTCCGACCACCCGGCGCTGGCACTCGCCCGCCGGGAGGACGGTGATCCGCTGGCGATCGGGGACACCGACGCTCCGGTGGTGATGATCGAGTACGCGGACTTCCAGGACGCCTTCGCCGGCATCCACGCCCGCGACACCCACGACAGCCTGGTCGCGGAGTACGTCGAGTCCGGCGTCCTGCGCATCGAGTTCCGCAACTTCCCGGTCAACGGCCCGGAGTCCGACGCCGCCGCGCGGGCCTCCTGGGCGGCCGGGCGGCAGGGGAGGTTCTGGGAGTTCTCCGCGGTCGCGTTCGGCGAGGAGTTCAACCACGACAGCGGCCGGTTCTCCGCCGACGGCCTGCGCGAGCTCGCCACCGAGGCCGGCGTTCCCGACCTGGACCGGTTCGCCGAGGACACCGAGTCGCCGGAGGCGGGCGACGCCGTGGGCCGGGACGCGGAGGAGGCGCTGGACCTCGGCGTCACCACCACCCCCGCGTTCCTCATCAACGGCCAGGCGCTCCAGGGAGCCCGGCCCGTCGAGGACTTCCGGGACATCATCGACCAGCTCGCCGGGGCAGCCGAAGAGGACTCCGCAGACTGATCAGGAGCCGTCAACGACCACTGCCGAAGGAGCAGCAAACGGTCACCTTTACCCCTTCTGCGGACAATTGCCACCAATGCCGGTCGGGTGGCCGTGTCCGGGGGGCCGCCCGGTTTAGCCTGCGGGGCCATGGCTCAGCATCGTAAGCAGCGCCCCTGGCGCAGGACCGGCCACCGGAAGAAACCTCAGCCGTCGCCCCCGGCGGCCGTGCCCGGCGCCTTCCGCACCGCCGCGACCCTCACCCTCGCCGGGGCCGCGTCCGCCGCCGCGCTCGGCGGGACCGCCGCCGCCGACCCCGAGCCCTCGCTCGCCGAGATCGAGGAACGGGTGGACACCCTGCACCGCGAGGCGGAGGAGGCGACCGAGGAGTACAACGCCGCCGCCGAGGCCGTCCGGCGCGCCGAGGAGCGGCTCGACCGGCTGCGCGACCGGGCCGCACGCGGTACCGAGGAGCTCAACACCGCCCGGGACGCGCTCGGTTCCCAGGCTGGTGCCGCGTACCGGGCGGGCGGGCTGCCGCCGTCCCTCCAGCTCGCCCTGTCCTCGGCCCCGGACGACTTCCTGGACCGGGTCGCGCTGATCGACCGCACCGGCCGCCGACAGGCCCGCGCCGTGCGGGACATCGAGGGCCGGCTGCTGGACATCCGGCGGCTGCGGGCCGAGGCGTCCGCGCAGGCCGACACCCTCACCGACGCCCGGGAGCGGGCCGACGACCAGCGCGAGACGGTCGAGACGAAGCTCGCCGAGGCCGAGGAGCTGCTGGCCACCCGGACCGCCGAGGAGCGCGAGCGCCTGCTGGACGAGGAGACGGCCCCCGGCACCGGCCGCGCCGACCGCTCCACCACCCCGCGCGCGGCGGACCCGGCCGCCGCCCCGACCGAACGCGCCGCGGCGGCCGTCGCGTTCGCCTACGCCCAGCTCGGCAAACCGTACGGCTGGGGCGCCACCGGCCCCGACGCCTTCGACTGTTCGGGGCTCACCCAGGCCGCCTGGCGGACCGCCGGGGTCGCGCTGCCCCGCACCAGCTACAGCCAGGTCGGCGCGGGCACCCGGGTGCCGCGCGCGCGACTCGCCCCGGGCGACCTGGTCTTCTACTTCTCGGGGATCAGCCACGTGGGCATCTACGTCGGGAACGGCCAGATCATCCACGCCTCACGGCCCGGCACCCCGGTCCGTCTGGCCCCCGTCGACTCCATGCCGATCGCCGCCGCCACCCGCCCCGCGTGAGTCGCCCGGAGCACCGGCGGCGCGACCGGCCCGCGCCGCCGCACCGGACCGGGCGCGGGCCCGGGCGCGGCGGGCGGCGAACACGACCACGGCCACCACGGCGGCGAGGAGCAGCGCGGCCGGCAGCAGCGCGGCGAGCACGGGCAGCGGCATGTCGCCGCGCCCGGTCGCCCGCAGCAGGTGCACGGCGGCGACGGCGATCAGCGCCAGCCCGAGGACCAGCCGCGCCGGCTCGAAGCGGTGCCGCCGCGACAGCGCGTTCCTCCCGTTCACGGCCGCTCCACCACCACGTGCCCGATGCCCATCTCCACGCGCAACTCCAGCGTCCCGCCGGGCTCGACACCCGGCTCGGGTCCATAGGTGTCGGTCCGCTCCTCACCGAGGCCGCCCCAGGAATCGTCCGGTCGGCCCACCAGGGCCGGCGACAGCGCCTCGTAGTGGAACGCGCCCGCGCCGATCTCCGTGTGCGTGATCACCCTCGCGTCGTGCGGCACGACCACCCTGATCTCTCCGGCCCCGGCCTCCACGGCGGTGCGCAGGGTCCGGTCGGCGGGCAGATCGAGCGCCGACAGGTCGAGCACCGCGTCACCGGTGCCCAGCTCGTAGGCCGCCCGCACCGCCGACGCCTCGGTCGGCCGCCACTCGGGGCTGGACCAGCCGGTGGTGATGCTGTCCGGCAGCGCCGACGCGCCCGCCAGCATGCCGCCGGTCAGCACCACGGCGACGACCGTGCCGCCGCCGAGGCGGCCGACGAAGGCGCTGACCACCAGCCCGACGCCGTAGACCGCCAGAGCGGCGGACAGGCCGACGACCAGCGCGGTGCCCAGCGGCTCGTCCCAGGTCAGGGCGGTGCCGGTCACGCAGGCGATCGAGGCCAGCAGCTGCACCAGCCCGCCGAGGCGGAGCTCGCGCCGCCCGGCGGCCGGCGCGGGCGGCGCCTGGGGCTCGCGCGGCGCCCACCCGCCGCCCGCCGCGCCGTCGTGCGCCGCGAGGCCGGGCGTCGGCCCGAAGTCGCCGGGCCGGGCGTCGGCCGGGCCCCACAGATAGCCGCCCGCCGCCGACCCCTGCCACCAGGACGGTCCCAGCGGCGCGGGCGGCGCCTGGGCCTCGGGCGGCGCCTCCGCGACGACCTGCGCGCCGCCGGCCTGGCCCACGCCCGCCGCACCACGCCGCCGCGACCAGTGGGCGGCGGCGGCCAGCACCACCAGGATCATGACGGAGAACCAGGTGGCCGGGCCCTGGTTCCCCAGCGACGCCAGGAGCAGCCCGCAGCCGGCCACGATGAACAGCAGCGCGGTGAGTCCCGGGCCCTCCACGCGCCCGGACAGCAGCCGGCGGCCCTCGTTCTCCTCCTCGCCCTCGAACGGGATGAGCAGCCAGGCCAGGCCGTAGGCGACGAAGCCCAGGCCGCCGACGACGGACAGCACCGCGAGCGGGACCCGGAAGATCACCGGGTCGAGGTGGCAGTACCGGCCGAACCCCCCGCAGACGCCGCCGATCACCTTGTGGCGCCGGCTCCGGGTCGGCCCGTCGACCGGCGGGGGCCGCCGCTCCGCCGCCGGCTCGGTGATGAGGTCGTCGGTCATGCACACCATGGTGACGCAGCCGGACCGGGCGGGAATCCGGGTCCGTCCCCCAGTGGTCCCTGAGCTTTCCTTCAGGGACCAACCCTGATGTGGCGGGCCGTCCGGACATGTGACGATCGGAGTATGACCACCGCCACCCCGGCCGCCGGTGCCGCCCCGGACGAGGCGCCCGCGCGCAAGCTGTACCGCAGCGCGGAGGGCCGCTGGCTCGGCGGCGTGGCACAGGGCATGGCCGGGCACCTGGCGCTGCCGGTGTCGTGGGTGCGGATCGTCTTCTTCGTGCTGATCCTGGCGAACGGCCTGGGCGTGCTGCTGTACGCCATCTTCTGGTTCGTCGTCCCGCTCGGCGCCCCGCGCACGACCGCCGCCGCGCCGGCCGGGCCGCCGCTGCGCCGCCGGCTGCTGCGCCGCCCGCACAAGCGGCGGCTGTTCGCGTTCCTGGTGCTGGCCTGCGCGCTCGGCGTGCTCGGCACGAACGTCCAGTTCCCCATCAGCGGCGGGTACTTGTGGCCCCTGCTGATCATCGGCGTCGGCGCGGCCGTCGTATGGCGGCAGGCGGACAACTCGCGCCGCGCGCACTGGGCGGCGGCCACCCGGGACAGCCGCTGGCTGCCGCTGCTGCGCAGCGCCGCCGGTGCCGTGCTGGTGTGCCTGGGCGTGGGCACCTTCGTGATCGGGCAGCACCCGGCCGAGGCGACGCAGAGCCTGAGCCTGGTCTTCCAGGCGGCGGTCGCCGTCGTGGTCGGGATCGCGCTGCTGGCCGGGCCGTATCTGGTGCGCATCGTGCAGGACCTGTCCGAGGAGCGCACCATGCGCATCCGCGCCCAGGAGCGCGCCGAGGTGGCGGCCCACATCCACGACTCGGTGCTGCACACCCTCACCCTGATCCAGCGCAACGCGGAGAGCCCGCGCGAGGTGGCCCGCCTGGCCCGCGCCCAGGAACGCGACCTGCGCGCCTGGCTGTACAAGCCGGCCGAGCGCTCGGGACCCACCGAGGAGGAGGACAAGCCGGCCGGCCTCGCCGAGTCGGTCCGCGCCACCGCCGCCGAGGTCGAGGACCACCACGGCGTTCCGATCGAGGTGGTCTGCGTGGGCGACTGCCCGCTGGACGAGCGGCTGGCCGCGCAGCTCCAGGCGGCCCGCGAGGCGATGGTGAACGCCGCCAAGTACGGGGACGAACGCGGTCCGGTGCGGGTCTTCGCGGAGGTCGAGGGGCGTACCGTCTTCGTGTCGGTCCGCGACCGCGGTCCCGGCTTCGACCCCGACGCGGTGCCGGCCGACCGGATGGGCGTGCGGGAGTCCATCGTCGGCCGGATGCGGCGCAACGGCGGCTCCGCGCGGGTACGGTCCATACCAGGCGAGGGCACAGAGGTGGAGCTGACGATGGAGCGAGCGGAATGAACGGCACCGGGACGCGAGATCTGCCCGAGGAGCGCGGAGCCCGCGTCGTCCTGGTCGACGACCACCGGATGTTCCGCGCCGGGGTGCGGGCGGAGATCGGCCGCACCGAGGAGACGGGCGTGGAGGTCGTCGGCGAGGCGGGCGACGTGGACCAGGCGGTGAGCGTCATCAAGGCCACCCGGCCCGATGTGGTCCTGCTCGACGTCCACCTGCCGGGCGGCGGCGGGGTGGAGGTGCTGCGCCGCAGCGCGGAGCTCCTCTCCGCGCCCGAGCGGCCGGTGCGTTTCCTGGCGCTGTCGGTGTCGGACGCCGCCGAGGACGTGATCGGCGTGATCCGGGGCGGTGCCCGCGGCTATGTCACCAAGACGATCACCGGCTCCGACCTGGTGGACGCGATCTTCCGGGTCGCGGACGGCGACGCGGTGTTCTCGCCGCGCCTGGCCGGCTTCGTGCTCGACGCCTTCGCCTCCTCCGAGGCCGCCCCGGTCGACGAGGACCTGGACCGCCTGACCCAGCGGGAACGCGAGGTGCTGCGCCTGATCGCGCGCGGGTACGCGTACAAGGAGGTCGGCAAGGAGCTGTTCATCTCGGTCAAGACGGTCGAGAGCCACGTCTCGGCGGTGCTGCGCAAGCTCCAGCTCTCCAACCGCCACGAGCTCACCCGCTGGGCCACGGCCCGCCGCCTGGTCTGACCCCGGCCGCCGGTCAGGGGCGGCGCGCGAAACGGCGGCGGTAGGCCGAGGGGCTCAGCCCGGTGTGGCGGCGGAGCTGGAGGCGGAGGTTGGTCGCCGTGCCCAGCCCGCAGGAGCGGGCCACGACATCGAGGCGGGGCTCGCCGCGTTCGATCAGGCGGCAGGCGAGGGTGACCCGTTCGGCGGTGAGCCAGGCCAGCGGCGTGGTGCCCAGCTCGGCGCGGAATCTGCGGTGCAGTGTGGCCTGGCTGACGGCCGCCCGCTCCGCGAGGTCGGGCACGGTCAGCGGCTGGTCGAGGCGCTCCTGCGCCCAGGCGAGCAGCGCGGCGAGCGAGCCGTCGCGCACGGCCGGAACCGGCCGTTCGACGAACTGCCGCTGGCCGCCGTCCCGGTGACCGGCGAAGACCAGCCGCCGGCTGACCGCGTTGGCCACCTCGGCACCATGATCGCGGCGGATCAGGTGGAGGCACAGGTCGAGCGCCGCCGCGCTCCCGGCGGCGGTCAGCACGTCGCCGTCGTCCACGAACAGCACGTCGGGCTCCAGCTTCACCGCCGGGTGGCGGGCGGCGAGCTGCCCGGCCCAGTGCCAGTGCGTGGTGGCGCGGCGACCGTCCAGCACCCCGGCGGCGGCCAGCACGAAGGCGCCGGTGCAGAAGCTGAGCAGCCGGGCGCCGCGCGCGGCGGCCCGCCGGACGGCCGTCAGGACCTCGGGCGCGGGCGTGGCCAGCGGATCGGGGCGGTTGGGGACGATCACGGTGTCCGCCTCGGCGGCGGTGTCGAGGCCGGCGACGCCGGAGAGCGTGAAGAATCCGGCGTGCATCCGTACCTCGGGCCGGGCGGCGCACAGCGTGAACTCGTACCAGGGGCGGCCCAGTTCCGGCCGCCGCAGTCCGAACAGTTCGGTGGCCACACCCATTTCGAACGGGTTGGACCCCTCGTCGACGATCATCACGACGCGGTGCGGACGGGAGTGCGAGGATTCTTGCGGCATATGCGATTCCTATCACTCGTCCCGCGCCGCGCGGCGCGGGACGATGACCGCATGACCACCAGGAACGACGGACCGGCCAGGCCGGTCGACCTGTACGCCGCACTCGACACGTTCGACGAGATCTTCGACCCGCGCGTCGCCACCCGCGTGAACGACTACGACGTCCGCATCGGCAAGGTGCGCGGCGACTACGTCTGGCACACCCACCAGCACACCGACGAGTTCTTCCTCGTCCTCGACGGCGAGCTGACCATCGGCCTGCGCGAGAACGGCGCCGAGCGCACCGTCACCCTCTCGCGCGGCGCGGTCTTCACCGTGCCGCGCGGCACCGAGCACCGGCCGTCCTCGGCGGACGGCGCGGCCATCCTGATGTTCGAGCCGACCGGCACCGTCACCACCGGCGACGACGGGGACACCGCCGCCGCCCTGCCCGGCCACATCAGGCCGCGCACCGGCCGCGCCCTGGCGGAGTGAGCCGAGGGCTCACTCCCACTCGATGGTCCCCGGCGGCTTGCTCGTGATGTCCAGCGTCACGCGGTTGACGTCGGGGACCTCGTTGGTGATCCGGGTGGAGATCTTCGCCAGCAGGTCGTACGGCAGCCGCGACCAGTCGGCGGTCATCGCGTCCTCGGAGGAGACCGGGCGCAGCACCACCGGGTGGCCGTAGGTGCGGCCGTCGCCCTGGACGCCGACGCTGCGGACGTCGCCCAGCAGGACCACCGGGCACTGCCAGATCTCCCGGTCGAGCCCGGCGGCCGTCAGCTCCGCGCGGACGATCGCGTCGGCCTCGCGCAGCAGGTCCAGCCGTTCCCGGGTGACCTCGCCGACGATCCTGATGGCGAGCCCCGGGCCGGGGAACGGCTGCCGCTGGACGATCTCCTCCGGCAGGCCGAGCTCCTGCCCGACCATCCGCACCTCGTCCTTGAACAGCTTCCGCAGCGGCTCGACCAGCTCGAACTCCAGGTCCTCGGGGAGCCCGCCCACGTTGTGGTGCGACTTGATGTTGGCCGTGCCGGTGCCGCCGCCGGACTCGACCACGTCCGGGTAGAGGGTGCCCTGGACCAGGAACGCCACGTCCTCCCCCGCCGCGCCCGCCTCGGCGACCAGCTCGGCCTGGGCGAGCTCGAAGACCCGGATGAACTCCCGGCCGATGATCTTCCGCTTCTGCTCCGGGTCCGAGATACCGGCCAGCGCCTCCAGGAAGCGGTCGGCGGCGTCCACGACCTTGAGCCGCACGCCGGTCGCGGCCACGAAGTCCTTCTCGACCTGCTCGGTCTCGCCCTTGCGCATCAGCCCGTGGTCCACGTACACGCAGGTGAGCTGGTCCCCGATGGCCCGGTTCACCAGCGCGGCGGCGACCGCCGAGTCCACCCCGCCGGAGAGCGCGCAGATCGCGCGCTTGCCGCCGACCTGGGCGCGGATCACGGCGACCTGCTCCTCGACGATGCTGCCGGTCGTCCAGGCCGGGGCGATGCCCGCGCCCCGGTAGAGGAAGTGCTCCAGCACCTGCTGCCCGTAAGTGGAGTGCATGACCTCCGGGTGGTGCTGGACGCCGTACAGCCGGCGCTCGTCGTCCTCGAAGGCGGCCACCGGGACGGTGCCGGTGGAGGCGGTGACGGTGAAGCCCTCGGGGGCGGCCGAGCAGGCGTCGCCGTGCGACATCCACACCTGCTGCTCAGCGGGCGTGCCCTCGAAGAGGGTGGAGCCGGTCTTGCTGACGGTCAGCGCCGTCCGCCCGTACTCGCGAGCGCCGGTGTTGTCGACCCGCCCGCCCAGGGCCTGGGCCATGAGCTGGAAGCCATAACACATGCCGAGCACCGGCACCCCGGCCTCGAAGACGGCGCGGTCTATGCCGGGGGCGTCCTCGGCGTAGACCGACGAGGGGCCGCCGGAGAGGATGATCGCGCGCGGATTCCTGGCGAGCATGTCGGCCACCGGCATGGTGGAGGGGACGATCTCGCTGTAGACCCTCGCCTCACGCACCCGGCGGGCGATGAGCTGCGCGTACTGCGCGCCGAAGTCCACGACGAGGACCGTGTCGGTGTCCTTGCCTGCCACGTCTGCCACGTCTGCCACCAAGATGTTGCCTTTCTCGCCTTCCCCCTGAAGTGCCTCCGAGTCTACCGACGGGCCGGGCCCGCCGGATCCGGCGCGGGGTTGGCCGGTGCCGGTTCCGCTGGCATACTCGCGAGCATGCTTCGCGTTGCGCGTCTGCGCTCCTTGATGTATGGCACCGGTTCGGCCGGCCGCCACGAGGAGCGCTGCGCACAGCACTGACCAGCGACGTCCTTCGCGCCCCGGGCCCATCAGCGGCGGCCCGGGGCGCTCTTCGTCGGCCGGGCGGCGGCCGAGGGGGACCCGGGGCCCCGACCGCACTGATCGAGGAGACCCCACATGAGCAGCACCGGCAGCACCACGGACACCGATGTCGTCGCGGACGGGCGCGAGCGCCTCGACGCCCTCGACGCCCGGATCATCGAGCTCGTCAAGGAGCGCGTCACCGTGTCCGAACAGATCCAGGCGGCGCGGATCGCCGCCGGCGAGCGGCGCATCCACCTGGCCCGCGAGATGGAGGTCCTGCGCCGCTACCGCGACGAGCTCGGCCGCCAGGGCACCCAGCTCGCGATGACGCTCCTCGAACTGTGCCGCGGCCGGGCCTGAACGCGCACGCGAGCGAGTCACCCGTACGGAGCGTGACCGGTCTGCGGCGGACTTCGTTGAACGGTGTGTCCCCGGGGCGATGAGACACTCCGGCCCCTCGCGGTGTGGCGGGGGCCGGGTGTCGTGGGACCTCGCTCCGGTGCGGTGGCCGGGCAGCAGGGGACAGCAGGCCGGTCACGTCCTCGGGCGGCCGGTTCCCGGGACGCCGGGGACCGGCCGCCCGCTCCGCGATGAGCACGGCCGACGGCGGCGTCACCCCCGGACGCCGCTTCACCAGCACCGGCGCCGCCCTGTCGCCCGGGTGCTGACCGAGGGGCCCCGGCGCGGGACGCCGGGGCCCCTCGACATGTGGGCAGGTCGTGTCCTTTTCGTGATCAAGGCCGACACAACCGATCACCGCGATGGCGGGTCGTAGCTGATGAAACCGATCTGTCACCTCGTCACTTTCCTTCCACTTCCTTTCACGGCCGTTCCTTCTACGGGGGTGAGGCACCGATGCGGCTCCGACGAGCTCTTCCCGCCACGGCGGTGACCGCCGCCGTCGCCCTGACGGGCGGCCTGGTGCCCGGCCACGCCTCGGCGGAGGACGCCTGCGCGGACTGGTCGGGCGCCGGGCCCGCGCCCACCGAGCTGACCGGCGTGCCGGAGACACTGGTGGCGGGCGAGTGGGCGGAGTTCACCCTCCGGGCCGCCAACACCTTCGACGGGCCGGTCGATTCACTGCACCCCTTCGTCTTCGTGCAGACCACCAGCCCCGGCGGCGACTACGCGGCATGGGTCGTCGCCACGGTGGAGTGGCACGCGGACGGCGAGTGGATCGAGCCCGGGACGAACGGCTATCTCGCCGTCACCGGACCGCTGGCGCCCGGCGAATACGCCGAGGCGCGGGTGCGGACGCGGGTCCCGGCCGGGATCTCCGAGGAGATGGGCTGGTCGGTGGTCTCGGGGGTGTATGTCAACGCGGAGGGCGAGTGCCAGCTCTCCGACTGGAACGATTACGAGTTCGACGCCATGCCCGCGGACGGCGACGCCGTCACCGCGGGTGAGGCGACGGGCGGCGAGGTGGTGGGCGGCATGCTGGCTCCTATGGGCGCGTTCGAGGAGCTCCCGACGGCGGGCCGCCTGCCGGACTCCGGACCGTCCGCCACCTTCCCGGCCCTGGCGCTGGCCGCCACGACCGCCGCCCTGGTGGCGTTGGGCGCGCTTCTCGCCCTCCGCCGACGCCGCCGCACGAGGGCCTGACGCCGGCTCTCCCCCATGACCGGGGTCCGCTCCCAATCCCCCGGGGGGCGGGCCCCTTTCTCCTGCCCGTCCGCCGCCGACGCGGCCCCGTTCCGCGTCCGCCCGTCCGCCCGTCCGGCCGGACGGGCGGGCGGGCGGGCGGACGGGCGGACGCGGTCGGCGGTGGCGTCTTCCGGCGGGACCGAGCCGCGACCGGCCGGCGGGTCCGCGGCGAGACGTCCATGAGCACGAGCGCCGAGGCGGAACGGAACCCGGACCGCCCGGAGACCCGCGGTGCCGTCACGCACGTCCACCGCGGGCGCCGAGGGAGCCGCGTCCGTTCACGGACTACGCCTCCGCCGTGTGCGGCTCCTCCCGCGACTCCGCGGCCGGGCGGGCCGGGGGGATGGTCGGAATCGGGAGGATCACCGGCGGGCGCAGGGCCGCGAAGGCGTCCTCGGGGACCGCCGGGTTGGCCGGGGGGACCGCCGGGAGGGACTCGTACGCGGCGCCCTGCGCCGGGCGCGGGTCCGGCTCGCCCTTGTTGGGCCACAGGGACATGGCGCGCTCGGCCTGGGCGGTGATGGTGAGGGACGGGTTCACGCCGAGGTTCGCGGAGACCGCCGAGCCGTCGACCACCGAGATGTCGGGATGGCCGTACAGCCGGTGGTACGGGTCCACCACGCCCTGGGAGGCGTCCGCGCCGATCGGGCAGCCGCCGAGGAAGTGAGCGGTCAGCGGGGTCCCGATCAGCTCGCCGACGTTCGTGCCGGCGAAGCCGTTGATGTCGTCCGCGATCCGCCGGGCCGCCTCGGCGCCCTCGGGGATGTAGTCGGGGTTCGGCGCTCCATGGCCCTGCTCGGCGCTCAGCAGGCCCTTGCCGAGGCCCTTGCGCTTGCGGAACGTCGTCAGCGAGTTGTCGTGCGTCTGCATCACCAGGCCGATGATCGTCCGCTCCGACCACTTCCGGTTCGACAGCGAGATCAGGAAGAGCAGTGGGTGGCGCACGGTGGTCGCCGCGTAGGCCAGGAGCTTGGGCATCTTCCCGTCCTGGCGGAACTGCTTGAGGGATAGGAAGCCCATCGCGTTCGAGCCCTTGCCGTAGCGGACCGGCTCGATGTGGGTGTGCTCGTCCGGGTGGATGGACGAGGTGATCGCGACGCCCTTGGTGAAGTCCAGCACGGCGTCCTTGCCGTGCTTGGCGCGGTAGCGGCGCGGGTTGGTGCGGGAGCCGACCAGGGCCTCGGAGTTGGTGCGGGTGAGCGTGCCGAGGCGGTCGGAGACGCGCGGCAGCGCGCCGGTGTCCCGCATCCGGTGCAGCAGCGTCTGGGTGCCGTAGGTGCCGGCGGCCACCACGACCTTGCGGGCGACCAGGGTGCGCCGCGCGCGGCGGCGCTTGCGCGGCGAGGCGTTCGTCGGGACGACCGTGATCCGGAAGCCCTCACCGCCGTCGAGCTCGGTGATCTCGGTGACGGTGGTCAGCGGGTGCACCTCGGCGCCGGCCCGCTCGGCGAGGTAGAGGTAGTTCTCGTTCAGGGTGTTCTTCGCGCCGTGCCGGCAGCCGGTCATGCACTCGCCGCACTCGGTACAGGCGCGGCGGGACGGGCCGACGCCGCCGAAGTACGGGTCGGGGATCTCCTCGCCCGGCCGGGCGGTGCGGGTGCCGTCGGCGTCCTGGTCGTCGCCGAAGAAGACGCCCACCGGCGCCATGTGGAACGTGTCGCCCACGCCCATCTGCTCGGCCGCCGCCTTCAGATGCGTGTCGGACGGGGTCATGGTGGGGTTGAGCCGGACGCCGAGCATGCGCTTGGCCTGGTCGTAGTACGGCGCCAGCTCCTGCTGCCAGTCGGTGATGTCACGCCACTGCCGGTCCATGAAGAAGGCCGCCGGCGGCACGTAGAGGGTGTTGGCGTAGTTCAGCGAACCGCCGCCGACCCCCGCGCCCGCCAGGATCATGACATTGCTCAGGAGGTGGATGCGCTGGATGCCGTACAGACCCAGCCGGGGCGCCCACAGGTAGTTCTTGATGTCCCAGGAGTTCTTGGGGAGATCGGTGCGGGCGAAGCGGCGGCCCGCCTCCAGCACACCGACCCGGTAGCCCTTCTCGGTCAGCCGCAGGGCGGACACGGAGCCGCCGAATCCGGAGCCGACGATCACCACGTCGTAGTCGTAGGCGTTGTCTCGCATCAGCGGAACCTCAGCGTCTTCAGTGCTTTCAGGGATTGCGTCAGCAGCGCCGCGTAACGGCGGTCGTCCAGGCCGAATGACGGCTCCATCGGCACCAGCCGCTGCTGGGCGATGGTCTGCGCCTCGGTGTACTTGAGGATGCCCTCCGAGCCGTGCCGCCGGCCGAGGCCCGAGTCGCCCATGCCGCCCATCGGGGACTGCACGCTGCCGTACGCGGCGGCGTAGCCCTCGTTGATGTTGACGGTGCCGGTGTGGAGTTGGGCGGCGATCCGGCGCGCGCGGCGTCCGTTCTTCGACCAGACGCTGGAGTTGAGGCCGTACGGGGTACCGTTCGCGCGGGCGATCGCCTCGGTGTCGTCGTCGAAGCGGTAGACGGAGACGACCGGGCCGAAGGTCTCCTGCTCGCACACCAGCATCGAGGGCTGGACGTTGTCGAGGATCGTCGGCTCGTGGAAGAACGGGCCGAGGTCGGGGCGCGGCTTGCCGCCGGCGAGGATCTTCGCGCCCTGCGCGACGGCGTCCTCGATGTGCCGGGTCACCGCGTCGAGCTGAGCCTGCGAGACGAGCGAGCCGACGTCCGTGCCGTAGTCCAGCGGGGCGCCCAGGCGCAGCGCCTGGGTGCGCTCGCTGAACCGGCGCAGGAACTCGTCGGCGACCGAGGCGTGGACGTACAGCCGCTCCACCGAGATGCACAGCTGACCGGCGGAGGAGAAGCAGGCACGCACCGCGCCGGCCGCCGCCTTGTCGAGATCGGCGTCGTCCAGCACCAGCATCGCGTTCTTGCCGCCGAGTTCGAGACTGACGCCGACCAGCCGCGCCGCCGCGCCCTGGGCGACCTCGCGGCCGGTGCGGGTGGAGCCGGTGAACGTGACGTAGTCGGCGTGCCGGACGACCTCGGGGCCGACGACCGGGCCCTCGCCCAGCACGACCTGCCAGACGTCCTGCGGCAGCCCGGCCTCGATCAGCAGCCGCCGCGCCCACAGAGCGGTCAGCGCGGTCTCGGTGTCGGGCTTCATGACGACGGCGTTGCCGGCCGCGAAGGCGGGCAGCGCGTCACCGACGGAGAGTTCGAGCGGGTAGTTCCAGGGGGCTATCTGGCCGACGACCCCGCGCGGGTGCCGCAGCTCGCGCACCTGGGTGAGGAGGGGGAAGACGCCGGTGTGCCGCTTGGGCCGCAGATAGGCGGGCGCCTTGCGGCCGTAGTGCCGCGCGGCGACGGCGACGGCCTGCACCTCTTCGTGCGCGTGCAGCCTGGCCTTGCCGGTCTCCAGCTGGATGAGGTCGAGGACCTCGCTCTGGCGGCGCAGCAGAAGATCGTGGAAGCGCAGCAGCACGCCCGCGCGCTGCCGCGGCGACCTGGCCGCCCACGCCGTCTGCGCCGCTCTGGCGCGCTCGAACGCCGCGGCCACCTCGTCCGGCGTCGCCTCGGGCAGCTCGGCGAGACGCTCGCCGGTCAACGGGGTGTGGCAGGCGGTACGGCCACTGCCCCCGACCCCCTGGGTCAGCAGGCTCACCAGCTCGCTGGTGACTACTCGGGCGGCCTGTGCCTGAGGGTCTGACTGCGCTGTCGTCATAGGCGGAGATTACGACTGAGCGCCCAGCGTTGACTACCCATTGGTAACAAAATTTTTCGCCAGCGATCACTGGCAGCGTCGCTCCGATCAGCCCGTGATGCGGTAGCTCCCCGCCGTGACGTCGTAAATGGCGTTGATCCGGTCCTGCTGATCGGCCGGACCGCGGACCATCACAATGTGATAAGCGTCGTCCAGCAGCACCACTTGGTTGTAAGCCACCCGGTCGCCGCCGTCCTGCCAGCCGAAGACGCCCTCGACCATGGTCGCGTTGCCCACCGCGGTGGTGGTCAGTCCGCTGACCGTGCCGAACTGATAGTTCCGGTAGTCCGCCAGCTCCGGCTGCCGGGTGAGCTGATAGCGCATCGGGTCGTCGCCGTACTGCTGGGCGCGGTCCCGCCCCGACACGACCACGATCTCGATGCCGCCCTCGCCATAGACGACCTGACCGTCACCGTTCATGCCCTGCCGCCGCCATCCCTCGGGCACCGTGAGCGCGAACCCCTCGGGGTCCTCGCGTGTCTCGTAGCCGTCCGGCGGCGCGGCGGGCTCCTGACCGTCCTCGGCCGGCGAGGTGTTGGTCGGGTCCTCGCTCTCCTCCGGGTCGGACTCCGGCTCGGAGGTGGGATCGGTCGGCTCGTCATCCGGCGGGGTCTCCGGCTCGGCCGGGTCCGTCGGCTCCTCCGAGGCCGGCGGCCCGCCCGCGCCGCGGCGCGGCGTGTCGTCCCCGGACATGAAAGCCAGCACATAGGCGACGGTCCCGGCCAGCCCGAACAACACCAGCGTCAACAGGATGCCCCCCAGCCGACGCGGACCGCCCGGGCCGCGCGGGCGCGGGCGACGGCGCGGGCCGACCAGCTCGCCGCGGAGCCGCACGACCGGCAGCCGCCGCGGGTCGGCCGGCCGGCCCGGCTCCAGGGCGGGCGGCGCGGTGACCGTGTGGCGGCCGGCCTCCGGCTCGGGCGCGGCGCGCAGCAGGGAACGCAGCCAGCCGCGCAGCTCCTCGGCGCTCGGCCGCTCGGTCGGGTCCTGCCGCAGCAGGGACTCGATGACCGGCCGCAGTGCCCCGCAGTCCTCCGCGAACGCGGGCTGCTCGGCGCAGACGGCCTGGGTCAGCTCGGCCGCGTTCTCCTCCGGGTAGGGCGGGTAGCCCTGCACGACGCGGAAGAGCAGCGCGCCGAGAGCCCAGAAGTCGGCGGGCGGGCCGACCGGCGGAGCCAGCCGCCAGTGCTCGTACACCGGGCCCGCCTGCTCCGGCGCCCAGCGCTCGGTGACGGCGCCCACGGTGGTGATGCGCGCCTGCCGGGCGCGCTCGGCGGCCCGCGCGGTGCCCGGGCCCCGGTAACGGCTTCCCGCCGCCGGACCGCCCGCGCCCGGCGCGCGCGGCGGGCGCGGCTCGCCCGGGTCCGCGCGGCGCGGCTGCGCCGGGGCCTGGGCCTGGCCGGTGGCCGGGGGCGGGCCCGGACGAGCCGACGCGCCCTCCCAGCCCGTGCGCACGGGGTGGCTCGGCCGCACCGTCCCGGGCAGCTCGGTCGGGCTCACCGCGCCCGAACGGTGTGCCGCGCCGGCCTGCGTGCCCGCCCGGTACGCCGCGATGGCGCCGCTGCGCGCCGCGCGCTCGGCGGCCGTGGTCGGCGGGTCCTCGTCGGGTCCCCGGGCGGCGGCCAGGGCCGCCCGCCCGCTCTGGTCGGAGCCGCCGGAGCCGCCCTCGAAGTCCCAGGAGGAGGGCAGCGCATCGTGCCCGCCCCGGGGCGGAGCGCCGGGCTCCTCGCCGTGCGGGTCCGCGCCCTGGTCGGGCCCGGCACCGCCGCGCGGGCCCGGCTCCTGCGGGACGCCGCCCTGCTGCCG
This sequence comes from Streptomyces sp. NBC_01803, assembly GCF_035917415.1. Taxonomy (NCBI): domain Bacteria; kingdom Bacillati; phylum Actinomycetota; class Actinomycetes; order Kitasatosporales; family Streptomycetaceae; genus Streptomyces; species Streptomyces sp. NBC_01803. The sequence continues at coordinate 3,824,034 of NZ_CP109073.1, read as the reverse complement.
CACCCGGGCCACGAGATCGGCCGCGCCGCCGACGGGGGGCGGGAGCGCGTCGTGGCCTTCCTCCTCCAGCCGCCGCACCTCGGCGGTGGTCTCCCAGCGCTTGTAGGCGTCGGGCACGGCGCCGCCGTGCGGGCGGGGCCGCGGTGTGAAGCCGGGCGGCGTGCCGCCCAGCTCGCGCACCTGGGCGGCGACGTCGTCGTGGCCCTCGCCGGGACCGCCGGGACCGTACGCCGGCGGTCCGGGCAGCGCGGGGGTCTGCCGCGGCGCGCCGTTCTCCAGGCGCGCGGACGCGCCCTGGCCGGGGGGCAACTGCTCCCGTCCGCCCCGCGGTTCCTGGTGCGGCACGGCGGCGAACGTGTCGGGAACACCAGCCGGCGGCGGCAGCGGGTCGTACCCGCACAGCACTTCCTCCGCCGCCCCGACCGCCAGGCCGGTCAGCATGGCGCGGCCGTCCTCGCAGATCATGACCGTGCGAACGGTCAGGTTCCGGTGGGTCCAGCCATGCGCGTGGACTATCCGCAGGGCCGCGAGAAGATCCGCCGCCACCTCGGCCGCCCGGTACGGACCGAGCCGCTCCTCGGCCAGCACGGCGGCCAGCGGCCTGCCCGGCACCAGCTCACTGACGATCCACAGGCCGTCGCCCTGCACGAACACGTCGAAGACCTGGTCGAGCCGGGGATGGTCGGGAAGCCGCGCCGCCGCGGCGGCGGCCTCGACCGCGCGCCGCACCACCGGGTCCTCCGGCGTGCGCGTGGCGCGGTCGCTGTAGCCGCGGCCCATCGCCGGACGCGCCCTGCGGCCGTCGCCGTCGAGCGTCTCCGCGTCCACGATCTCGGGCAGCGGCACCTGGCGCACCAGGACTTCCTGCCCGCTCGCCGTGTCGAAGGCCCGCGACTCGATGAGCTCGAACTCCTCGGAGGGAGTCCTCGGCAGCCGATAGCGGTCGGCCAGCAGCCGACCCGCGTAAGTGTCCACGATGCCTCCCCACCGCGTGCGAACCCCCACCGGGCACGGTCCCTCACGATACGCGCCACGGGCAGAAGACGGCTACGGTCCGTCAACTCTTGATAATGCTCAGTCCCAGGGTTCGAACGTCTCGAAAGCGGTCTCACGGAGCGTGGTACAGGTGCTGTCGTCCCATTCGTCCACGGGACAGGTGACCATGATGGCGTAGCCGTGGGTGTCGTCCACCCGGAATCCCCTGTTCAGCACCCGGACGCGCACCCCGTCCTCAGCGCGCTCGAACTCCCAGTCGGCGACGGTCGGATAGCCCCGCCACTCCACCGAATCGATGCCGATCAGCTCGTAGTCGTCGCTGTTGCGCGCCGTCGAGGGCTCCAGGGAGCGCCAGGCGGCCTCGGCGTCGTCGCCGGGGCTGGAGTTGAAGTCGATCTGGACCTTGGGCGGTCCGCCGTCCGCCGCGCTGTAGATACCACCGGAGTCGGCCCCGGCGATGCCGGTACGCTCCCAGCCCCTGGGCAGCGAGACGCGGAAGTGGAAGCGGCTGTCGGAGATCCGCGCGTACCCGGCGGGGGTCCCGGGCAACGAGACGTCCGGATCGGTCTCCGGCTCGGTGCCGCGCGGGCCGTCCCCGTCGGCGTCCGACCCGTCGTCCCCGGGGTCCTCGTTCCCCGTCTCGGTCCCGGTGGGGTTCTGCGTCTCCTCGCCGCCCGGATCCTCGGCGGGGTCCTGCGGCGACTCCCCGGCGCCCTGCTGGTCCTCGCCGGACCGCTCGTCGGTGTCCTCCTCGCCGGACCCGCCCTGCGTCTGGGCGTCGGTGCCGCCGCCGTCCTCGTCCCCCAGTCCGGAGGCCAGCGCGGCGCCGAGCAGCGCGAGCAGCACGGCCACGACGCCGGCGATGAGCATCAGGCGCCTGCGTCTGACGCCGTCCGGCGGGGGCGCGACCGGGCCGGTGGTCGCGGGCTCCGCGACGGGCGGCAGCGGCGGGGGCGGCTCGGGCGCCGCGGTCGCGGGCAGGGCCGCCACCGGCTCGGCGGGGGTAGGGCTCGGGTCGGCCGCCGGCTCGCGGGGCGCGCGCATGCCGACCACCACGGTCCGGTCGGCGGGCTCGGCGGCCGGGGTCCCGGCCAGCGCCCGGTCGAGCAGCTCGCGGGTGTGCTTCTCGTCCAGCCGCCCGGCCGGGTCCTTGACCAGCAGCCCGGTGATGACCTCGGTGAGTGGGCCGGCCCGGCGCGGCGGCGGCACCGGGTCGTACATGACGGCGGCCAGGGTGGCGATCGCGCCGCCCTCGTCGTAGGGCGGGCGACCCTCGACGCAGCAGTACAGCAGGGCGCCCAGCGACCACATGTCGGCGGGCGGGCCGGGGGCCCCGCCACGGGCCCGCTCGGGCGAGATGTAGGAGGGCGCGCCGACCAGCATGCCGGTGGAGGTGATCGACGGGTCGCCCTCGACCTTGGCGATGCCGAAGTCGGTGAGGACGACACGGCCGTCCTCGTCGGCGATGAGCACGTTGGACGGCTTGACGTCGCGGTGCAGCACCCCGGCGGCGTGCGTGGCGCGCAGCACCTTCAGAATGGCGAGCCCTATCGACGCGGCGCGCTCCGGCCGCATCGGCCCCTCGCCGCGGATGATGTCGGCCAGCGAGCGGCCCTCGATCAGCTCCATCACGATCCAGGGCCGCGCACCCTCGTCCACCACGTCGTAGATGGTGACGACGCCCTGGCTGCGGATGGTCGCGATGGCCTTGGCCTCGCGCAGGGTGCGCGTGATCATGCGCTTGCGCTCACCGTCGTCGACACCCGGCGGCAGCCGAAGCTCCTTCACCGCCACGGACCTGGCCAGGACTTCGTCCCTGGCCCGCCAGACCGTGCCCATGCCACCGCGCCCGACGACCACGCCCAGGCGGTACCGCCCGTTCAGCAGGCGGCCCTTGGTGCCCTCGCTCCCGGCATCCGGCGTCCCGCCCGCGGCGCGGCCGTCCGCACCCTCGTCGTCCGGCACCGCTTCGGGCGTGGCGTCCCGCGGCTCGATGTCCCCGTTGTCTTGGCCCATGCGTCGCGTCCCCTCCGGCTTCCCCGGCCATTGTCACCCATTCCGCCGACAGCCGGGGGGTGGGCCGCACGACGGCCGACGCGAATCAGAGCGGGACGGTGTCGGGCGCGCCCAGCCTGGCGGCGTCGGCGGTCTGGTCATCGGGCTGCAGCTGGGATTCGCGCTCCGCCTCGACGCGCTTCTCGTAGTGCTCGATCTCACGCTCGATCTGATCGTCCGTCCAGCCGAGGACGCCCGCCATCAGCCGGGCGCACTCGCGGGCGCTGCGCGTACCCCGGTCGAACGTCTCGATGGAGATGCGGGTCCGGCGGGTCAGCACGTCCTCCAGATGGCGGGCCCCCTCGTGCGAACAGGCGTAGACGATCTCGGCCTTGAGATAGTCGTCGGCGGCCGGCAGCGGCTCGCCGAGCTTGGGGTCGGCGGCGATCAGCTCCAGCAGCTCCTCCGTCAGGGAGCCGTAGCGGTTGAGCAGATGCTCGACCCGCGCCTCGTGCAGGCCCGCCCGGGCGGCGAGGCGGGCCCTGGCGTTCCACAGCGCGTGATACCCCTCGGCCCCGGCGAGGAGCACCTCCTCGGTGCAGCACGCCGCGACCCGCTGGTCCAGGCCGTGTACCGCCGCGTCCACCGCGTCCTTGGCCATGACCCGATAGGTGGTGTACTTGCCGCCCGCGATCACCACCAGGCCGGGCACCGGATGCGCCACGGTGTGCTCGCGCGACAGTGTGCTCGTGGCGTCCGACTCCCCGGCGAGCAGCGGGCGCAGCCCCGCGTAGACGCCCTCCACGTCATCGCGGGTAAGGGGCACGGCCAGCACGGAGTTGACGTGTTCGAGCAGGTAGTCGATGTCCGCGCTGGACGCCGCCGGATGTGCCTTGTCCAGGTCCCACGCGGTGTCCGTGGTGCCCACGATCCAGTGCCGGCCCCAGGGGATGACGAAGAGCACGCTGGTCCGGGTGCGCAAGATCAGGCCGGTCGAGGAGTGGATGCGGTCCTTGGGCACCACCAGGTGGATGCCCTTGGAGGCCCGGACGTGGAACTGGCCGCGCTCGGCGATCATCGCCTGCGTGTCGTCCGTCCACACGCCGGTCGCGTTGACGACCTGCCGGGCCCGGATCTCGTACGCGCCGTTCTCCTCCAGGTCCATCACCCGTACGCCGACCACCCGTTCGCCCTCGCGCAGGAACTCGGTGACCCGGGCCCGGTTGGCGACGTGCGCCCCGTACCCGGCGGCGGTCCGCACCAGGGTGGCCACGAAGCGGGCGTCGTCCACCTGCGCGTCGTAGTACTGCAACGCGCCGACCAGCGCCTCCTTCTTCAGGCACGGCGCGATCCGCCGCGCGTTTCGCCGCGACAGATGCCGGTGGCGCGGCAGCCCCCGGCCGTGCCCCGAGGAGAACGCCATGGCGTCGTACAGCGCGACGCCGCTGCCCGCGTACAGCCGCTCCCAGCCGCGGTGCTGGAGCGGGTACAGGAACGGCACGGGCTTGACGAGGTGCGGCGCGAGCCGCTCCAGCAGCAGTCCCCGCTCCTTCAACGCCTCCCTGACCAGCCCGAAGTCGAGCATCTCCAGATAGCGCAGCCCGCCGTGGATCAGCTTGCTCGACCGGCTCGACGTCCCCGCCGCCCAGTCCCTGGCCTCGACCAATCCGGTGGCCAGACCCCGGGTCACGGAGTCGAGCGCGATGCCCGCCCCGACCACACCGCCGCCGACCACCAGTACGTCGAGCTCCCGCTCCGCCATCCGGGCGAGTGCCTCGGCCCGCCGCACCGGCCCCAGTTCGGCTGTCCTCACGTGCGCCTCCTCATTCGCTGCTCCGCCCGTGACACCCCGCCCACGGCCCGGCGAGCGCCTCGTCGTCGCGCACCGCGACCCGCGCCTCGTTACCGATGCTCCCCCATTTCAGCCGCTTTGGCGCGCCATCGGTCCGCCTCGGGGGTCAATCGGCGAACATCTGTCATATATGCCCCTAAGCAGACCGCACGGGGGAGAAGGGAGCGGTATCGCGCATGCCCGCTGATCTCGCCATTCTCGGCCTGGGGCAGTTGGGGCTGCCCGCCGCCCAGGCCGCCACCGCCGTCGGCATCGGCACCGTCGGCTTCACCTCCGACCCCGCGACCGCCGCCGAGCTCAACGCGGGCCGCCCGCCCGCCGACGGCTCGCTGTCCGCCGCCGAGTTGCGCCGCATGCTCTCCGGTGGCTTCCGGGCCACCAGCGACCCCGCCGTGCTCGGCCGGGTCCGCACCGCCCTGATCTGCGCGCCGACCCCGTCCGGCGCCGGCCGCGCCCCCGACGTGAGCGGCGTGCGCGAGGCGGCCACCGCGCTGGCGCCCCGGCTCCGCCCGCGCACCCTCGTCATCCTGGAGTCCGCCGTGCCGCCCGGCACCACGCGGGACGTGCTGCGCCCCGCGCTGGAACGCGGCTCGGGCCTGCGGGCCGGCCAGGACTTCCACCTCGCCTGCGCGCCGGGCCGCCTCGACCCGGGCAGCCGAACGTTCGGCTACACGGGCACGCCGCGCGTCATCGGCGGCCTGACCCCCGCCTGCACCGAGGCCGCCGCCGCGTTCTACGGGCGGCTGACCGACAAGGTGGTGCGCGCCAAGGGCGTGCTGGAGGCCGAGGCGGTCAAGGTCCTGGAGACCAACTTCCGGCACGTCAACATCGCCCTGGTCAACGAGATGGCCGTGCTCTGCCACGAACTCGGCATCGACATCTGGGACGTGGTCCGCTGCGCGGAGACCAAGCCGTTCGGCTTCCACGCCTTCCGCCCCGGCCCGGGCGTGGGCGGCCACGGCGTCCCCGTCGACCCGGGCGGCCGGCTCCGGATCGTCCAGCTCGCGCGCGACGTCAACGAACGGATGCCGCGCTACGTCACCCAGCGGGCCGCCGCCCTGCTGAACGAGCACGGCAAGTCCGCGCGCGGCGCCCGCGTCCTGCTGCTGGGCGTGACCTACCGGCCCGACCTGGCCGACCAGGAGGGCGCCCCGGCCCGCGAGATCGCCTCCCGGCTGCTGGCCCTGGGCGCGCACCTCACCTTTCACGACCCCTTCGTGACCGAGTGGCGTGTGGAGGGCCGCCCGGTCCACCGCGCCGACTCGCTCTACGAGGCTGCCGCCGCCGCGGACCTGACACTGCTGCTCCAGCACCACGCCACCTACGACCTCCAGGGCCTGGCGGCCAAGGCGCAGCTCCTGCTCGACACCCGGGGCGCCACCCCGGCCGGGTCGGCGCACCGCCTCTGACGGGCTCCCGGCCGGGCGCCCGCGCTCAGCGCGAGCGAGCGACCGTGACCTCGACCCGCTGGAACTCCTTGAGCTCCGAATACCCCGTCGTCGCCATCGCGCGGCGCAGCGCCCCGAAGAAGTTCATCGAGCCGTCGGGGATGTGCGAGGGACCGGTGAGGATCTCCTCGGTCGTCCCGACCGTGCCCAGGTGGACCTTCTTGCCGCGCGGCACGTCTTCGTGGACGGCCTCCATGCCCCAGTGGTGGCCCCGCCCGGGGGCGTCGGTGGCCCGGGCCAGCGGCGAGCCCATCATCACGGCGTCGGCGCCGCACGCGACCGCCTTCGACAGGTCGCCGGACCAGCCGACACCGCCGTCCGCGATGACGTGCGCGTACCGGCCGCCGGACTCGTCCATGTAGTCCCGCCGGGCCGCCGCCACATCGGCCACCGCGGTGGCCATCGGGACCTGGATGCCCAGCACGTTCCGCGTGGTGTGCGCGGCGCCGCCGCCGAAGCCGACGAGCACGCCCGCCGCGCCGGTCCGCATCAGGTGCAGGGCGGCGGTGTACGTGGCGCAGCCGCCGACGATCACCGGCACGTCGAGCTCGTAGATGAACTGCTTGAGGTTGAGCGGCTCGGCCGCCCCCGACACGTGCTCCGCCGAGACGGTGGTGCCGCGGATGAGGAAGATGTCCACACCCGCGTCCAGCACCGCCTTGGAGAACTGGGCGGTCCGCTGCGGCGAGAGCGCGGCGGCGGTGATGACACCCGCGTCCCGCACCTCCTTGATCCGGCGGAAGATCAGCTCTTCCCGGATCGGCGCGGCGTAGATCTCCTGGAGGCGCCGGTTGGCGGACTCCTCGTCCAGCTCGGTGATCTCCGTCAGCAGCGGCTCGGGGTCCTCGTACCGGGTCCAGAGCCCTTCGAGGTTCAGCACGCCGAGCCCGCCCATCTCGCCGATCCGGATGGCGGTGGCGGGCGAGACGATGGAGTCCATCGGCGCGGCCAGGAACGGCAGCTCGAACCGGTAGGCGTCGATCTGCCAGGCGATCGAGACCTCTTTCGGGTCGCGGGTGCGCCTGCTGGGCACCACGGCGATGTCGTCGAAGGCGTACGCCCGCCGTCCGCGCTTGCCGCGCCCGATCTCGATCTCAGTCACGAAAGAACCTTTCCGTACGGTCTGCCTTCCCCAGTATCCCCGACCGGAGTAAGGCACACCCCCCGGCGGGTCACTCCTCCAGGAGCACGTGGGTGAAGTCCACGACATGCACGACGAGCACCAGCAGCAACCCCTCGCCGACGACGTACTCGATGGCGATGTTCGGGGTCAGGGCCAGCGAGCGGGTGGACTCGTCGCCGGAGATCGGGATCGACATCTTGGGCTCGGGGTCCTGGGCCAGCACGGCCAGCCCCCGCTCCAGCAGCGCCTTGCGGTCGGCCGGGAGGCCGTCCCGGACCCGGGCGGCCTCCTCGCTGAATTTGACCGCGTACAGCATCCGCCGCCGCCGTGTCCGTGCGTCGCGTCAGCGCCGCGAGTAGTTCGGCGCCTCGGTCGTCATCTGGATGTCGTGCGGGTGGCTCTCCTTCAGCCCGGCCGCGGTGATGCGGACGAACCGCCCCCGCTCCTTGACCTCCGGGATGGTCCGGCCGCCCAGGTAGTACATCGACTGGTGCAGACCGCCGATGAGCTGGTGCACGACGGAGGCGAGCGGGCCGCGGTAGGGCACCTGGCCCTCGACACCCTCGGGGATCAGCTTGTCGTCGTCGCCGATCTCGTCCTGGAAGTACCGGTCCTTGGAGTACGAACGCCGCTCGCCGCGCGACTGCATGGCGCCCAGCGAGCCCATGCCGCGGTACGACTTGAACTGCTTGCCGTTGATGAACAGCAGCTCGCCCGGGGACTCCTCGCAGCCGGCCAGCAGGCTGCCGAGCATCACCGTGTCGGCGCCGGCCACCAGCGCCTTGGCGATGTCGCCGCTGTACTGGAGGCCGCCGTCGCCAATGACCGGGACGCCGGCCTCGCGGGCGGCGCGCGCCGCCTCGTAGATCGCGGTCACCTGCGGCACGCCGATGCCGGCGACCACCCGGGTGGTACAGATCGAGCCGGGGCCGACCCCGACCTTGATGCCGTCCACGCCCGCGTCCACGAGGGCCTGGGCGCCGTCCCGGGTCGCGACGTTGCCCGCGACGACGTCCACCCGGTCGAAGTTCGACTTGATCTTGGCGGCCATGTCGGCGACCAGCCGGGAGTGCCCGTGCGCGGTGTCGACCACGATGAAGTCCACCCCGGCCTCGATCAGCGCCTGGGCCCGCTCGTAGGCGTCCCCGGCGACGCCGACCGCGGCGCCGACGATCAGCCGGCCCTCGCCGTCCTTGGCGGCCCTGGGGTACTTCTCGGCCTTGACGAAGTCCTTGACGGTGATCAGGCCCTTGAGCAGGCCCTCGCCGTCCACCAGTGGCAGCTTCTCGATCTTGTGCCGCCGCAGCAGCTCCATGGCGTCCTCGCCGGAGATGCCCACGTGCCCGGTCACCAGCGGCATCGGCGTCATGACCTCGCGCACCTGGCGGCCGCGGTCCGGCTCGAACGCCATGTCGCGGTTGGTGACGATGCCCAGCAGCTTCCCGGCCGCGTCCGTCACCGGCACGCCGCTGATCCGGAACCGGCCGCACAGCTCGTCGGCCTCCCGCAGCGTGGCGTCCGGGCGGGTGGTGATCGGGTCGGTGACCATGCCCGACTCGGAGCGCTTGACGCGGTCCACCTGGACGGCCTGCTCCTCGATCGACAGGTTCCGGTGGAGGACGCCGACGCCGCCCTGCCGGGCCATGGCGATGGCCATCCGGGCCTCGGTGACCTTGTCCATCGCGGCCGAGATCAGCGGAACGTTCACCCGGACGTTGCGGGAGACGCGGGACGAGGTGTCGATGTCCTGCGGTGCCAGGTCCGCGACGCCCGGCAGCAACAGCACATCGTCGAAGGTCAGCCCCAGTGCCGCGAACTTGTCCGGCAGCTCACCCGCGTAATCAGTCATGGCACCCTTCCGCTCACCCGCTTGCCCGCCGCCGTTTACTCTCCATGGACCCATGGGTTCACCCGGGCGGGGACTCCATGCTACGGCCCTCGGGGGCGACGTCCGTTCCCGGCCTTGGCGGGGCTCAGCGACCGGCCAGCGCGCGCAACCGGCTGAGGGCCCGGTGCTGGGCGACGCGGACGGCCCCGGGCGACATGCCCAGCTTGGCGCCGGTCTCCTCGGCCGTCAGCCCGACCGCGACCCGCAGCAGCACCAGCTCCCGCAGGTGGTCCGGCAGGTTCGCCAGCAGCTTCCTGGCCCACTCGGCGTCGCTGCTGAGCAGCGCCCGCTCCTCCGGGCCCAGGGAGTCGTCCGGCCGCTCGGGCATCTCGTCGGAGGGCACGGCGGTACTGCCGGGACGGCGCAGCGCGGCCCGCTGGAGATCGGCGACCTTGTGCTGGGCGATGGCGACCACGAAGGCGTCGAACGGACGGCCCGTGTCCCGGTAGCGCGGCAGCGCGCACAGCACCGCCAGACAGACCTCCTGCGCGAGATCGTCGACGAAGTGTCTGGCCTCCCCCGGCAGCCGCGCCAGGCGCATCCGGCAGTAGCGCAGGGCCAGCGGATGCACATGGGCCAGAAGGTCGTGCGTGGCCTGGGCATCACCCTCGGCGGCACGATGAACGAGAGCGCCGATCGCTGTGGTCTCGTCTTCGCCCATCGGTCCATGGTGCACTGTGGCCGCGGGCTCCGTGTCACCGCGGTCCGGGTTGTGCACCGAAGCGTTATGTGCGGGAGCGGTGAGCGTCATGTCCCGAACCCTCCCCTCGCACCTGGCTGACTCGTCCCCAAGCAGCGTCATGCTTTCAAGGATGCGTCACCCGCGAAGCTTTTGAGCCTCCGGCTTCTGCCGGACGGGGTGACAGCCACGGCCGCGCTCCCCGTCCGGTCCCGTCGATCAGCGGACCAGTCCCCAGCGGAACCCCAGCGCGACGGCGTGCGCGCGGTCGGACGCGCCGAGCTTCTTGAACAGCCGACGGGCGTGTGTCTTGACCGTGTCCTCGGAGAGAAAGAGCTCCCGCCCGATCTCGGCGTTGGAGCGGCCGTGGCTCATCCCCTCCAGCACCTGGATCTCCCGGGCGGTCAGCGTCGGTGCGGCGCCCATGTCGGAGGAGCGCAGCCGGCGCGGCGCGAGCCGCCAGGTGGGGTCCGCGAGTGCCTGGGTGACCGTGGCGCGCAGCTCGGCGCGGGAGGCGTCCTTGTGGAGATAGCCGCGGGCGCCGGCCGCGACGGCCAGCGCCACGCCGTCCAGATCCTCGGCCACGGTGAGCATGATGATGCGCGCGCCGGGGTCGGCGGAAAGAAGCCGCCGGACGGTTTCCACTCCCCCGAGCCCGGGCATTCGGACGTCCATCAGAATCAGGTCGGAACGGTCGGCACCCCAACGGCGCAGGACCTCTTCGCCGTTGGCGGCCGTAGTGACCCGCTCAACACCGGGCACGGTCGCGACCGCGCGGCGGAGCGCCTCCCGGGCGAGCGGGGAGTCGTCGCAGACGAGGACGGATGTCATGGTCGCCCTCCGGAGCTGATGCGCATCACCTTGAGCCTCCAGGCAGTCGTGTTTCGTCATCTGTGCGGTTGACAAGCCGCGTCAACCGCCTCAGCCCTCTCAACGACGGTCACCCGAAAGAGTTACGGCCTCCAACTGCACAGCATCAGCACTGTACGTGACCGTCTGATGACGCTCTCGCCGCGCCCGAGCAAACACGCCGAACATCCGCTTTTGCCCTGTTTAGGCCTTTTTGTTCCTGTCAGCGTGTTTACGGCTATATTCAGCTGGTAGTCATATTTACATCTACTTTCTGAGCCTCGATGACGATCGATGGGACACTGTCATGGCAGATTTCTCCCGCCTTCCGGGCCCCAACGCGGACCTGTGGGACTGGCAGTTGCTCGCGGCCTGCCGCGGGGTGGACAGCTCGCTGTTCTTCCATCCCGAGGGCGAGCGCGGGGCCGCCCGCAGCGCGCGCGAGGAGGCGGCCAAGGAGGTGTGCATGCGCTGCCCGGTCCGCTCCGAGTGCGCTTCGCACGCGCTGTCGGTCCGCGAGCCGTACGGCGTGTGGGGCGGGCTGACCGAGGACGAGCGCGAGGAGCTGCTCGGCCGCGCCCGCCGGGACCTGGTGAACGCCAACTCGGCGCACACCCGGCCCTGAAGACGACTACCGTCTTCGTATGACAACTGCATTGGTGACCGGAGCGACGGCGGGAATCGGCGCCGCCTTCGCCCGACGGCTGGCCCGTGACCGGCACGACGTGGTGCTCGTCGCCCGGGACCTGGAGGCGCTGCGGCGCCAGGCCGCCGAGCTGCACGACCGGCACGGGATCGAGGCGGCCGTCCTGTCGGCCGATCTGTCGACGGACGACGGCATCGCGGCCGTCGAGGCGCGCCTGGCCGACCCGGAACGCCCGGTCGACCTGCTGATCAACAACGCCGGCTTCGGCCTCAAGGGCGGCTATCTCGACGTGCCGATGGCGGACGAGCTGACGATGCTCAAGGTCCACTGCGAGGCGGTGCTGCGGCTGACGACGGCCGCCGCCCGGCCCATGCGCGAGCGCGGACGCGGCGGCGTGGTGAACGTCGCCTCGGTGGCCGCCTTCCTGCCGCGCGGCACCTACGGCGCCTCCAAGGCGTGGGTCGTCCAGTTCACCGAGGGCGCGGCACGCGACCTCGCGGGCAGCGGCGTGCGCCTGATGGCCCTGTGCCCGGGGTTCGTCCGGACCGAGTTCCACCAGCGGGCCGGGATGACCACGGACAACATCCCGGGCTGGATGTGGCTGGACGCCGACCGCGTGGTGGACACGGCCCTCAAGGACCTGGCCCGCGGCCGGACGGTCTGCATCCCCGACGCGCGCTACAAGGTGCTCATGGGCGCCGCCCGGCTGGCCCCGCGCGGCGCGGTGGGCGGGCTGTCCTCACGGGCGGGGCGGAAGTACGGACCCGGCCGAAGCGGATAAATCAGGCATAAAGCATTAGGCTGGACGTGTCATGCAGACGCCCTCACAGACACGGACACGCCATGACTTTCGTACAGGTAATCGACTGCAGGACCAGCAGGGTCGATGAACTGAATCGGCTCATGGACACCTGGATCGAGCGGACCCGGGGCAGACGGACCGCGACCCACTCGATCGTGGGCCGGGACCGGGCCGACAGCACGCACATCGTCGAGATCGTGGAGTTCCCCTCGTACGAGGAGGCACGCCGGAACGCCGAGCTCCCGGAGACCGATCGGGTCTTCCGGGAGATGGTGGCGCTCTGCGACGGAACGCCGCGGTTCACCGACCTGGACGTGGTGCGGGACGAGCAGCTCAACAAGGAGGCCGTCCGGCGCTTCTTCGACAAGGCCGTGAACCGCGGTGACGTGGACGCGGTGGACGAGCTGTGCGCCGACGACTACCGGGAGCACGACCCGGGCAGCTCCGTCGATCCGCTCGGGCTCGCGGAGTCCAAGGAGGACGCCGCCAAGTACATCCGGGCCTTCCGGCCGACGTTCATCATCGAGAGTCAGGTGGCCGAGGGCGACCTGGTGATCACCCGGTTCACCGCGACCGGCACCCACAGCGCCGCGTTCATGGGGCTGGCCCCGACCGGCCGCCCGGTGCGGATCTCCGGGCACGTCACCCACCGGTTCACCGATGGGCGGATCGCGGAAGCCTGGTGGAATTGGGATCAGCTGGGTCTGCTCGCCCAGGTGGGGCTGGTGGAGCTGTAGCCGTCGCCCCGGCGGGACAGGACGAACCCGCCGGGGCGACGGCCCGCACTCAGTGCGAGTGGCCGTGACCGGCCGACTCCGGCTCCTCTTCCTTCTTCTCCACCACCAGGGTCTCGGTGGTGAGCAGCAGGGAGGCGATGGAGGCGGCGTTCTGCAGCGCGGATCGGGTCACCTTCACCGGGTCGATGACGCCATCCTTGACCAGGTCGCCGTAGAGGCCGGTGGCCGCGTTGAAGCCCTGGCCCTTGTCGAGCTCGGCCACCTTCGAGGTGATCACGTAGCCCTCCAGGCCGGCGTTCTCCGCGATCCAGCGCAGCGGCTCGACGACGGCGCGGCGGACGATCGCCACGCCGGTGGCCTCGTCGCCGGTCTTGCCGAGGTCGCCGTCCAGCACCTTGGCGGAGTGCACGAGGGAGGCGCCGCCACCGGGGACGATGCCCTCCTCGACCGCCGCGCGGGTGGCCGAGATGGCGTCCTCCAGACGGTGCTTCTTCTCCTTCAGCTCCACCTCGGTCGCCGCGCCGACGCGGATCACGCAGACACCGCCGGCCAGCTTCGCGAGCCGCTCCTGGAGCTTCTCGCGGTCCCAGTCGGAGTCCGTGGTCTCGATCTCGGCCTTGATCTGGGCGACGCGGCCCTCGATGTCCTCGGACCGGCCGGCGCCGTCGACGATCGTGGTGTCGTCCTTGGTGATGGTGACGCGGCGGGCGGTGCCCAGCACGTCCAGGCCGACCTGGTCGAGCTTGAGGCCGACCTCCTCGGAGATCACCGTGGCGCCGGTGAGCGCGGCCATGTCGCCGAGCATCGCCTTGCGGCGGTCACCGAAGCCGGGGGCCTTGACGGCCGCCGAGTGGAACGTGCCGCGGATCTTGTTGACGACGAGGGTGGACAGCGCCTCGCCCTCGACATCCTCGGCGATGATCAGCAGCGGGCGGGAGCCGCCGCCCTGCATGATCTTCTCCAGCAGCGGGAGCATGTCCTGGATGGACGAGATCTTGCCCTGGTTGATCAGGATGTAGGGGTCGTCGAGGACGGCCTCCATGCGCTCCTGGTCGGTGACCATGTAGTGCGACAGGTATCCCTTGTCGAACGCCATGCCCTCGGTGAAGTCGAGGTCCAGACCGAAGGTCTGGGACTCCTCGACGGTGATCACGCCGTCCTTGCCGACCTTGTCCATCGCCTCGGCGATGAGCGCGCCGACCTGCTTGTCCTGGGCGGACAGGGCGGCCACGGCCGCGATGTCCTCCTTGGAGTCGATCGGCCGGGCGCTGGCGCGCAGGTCGTCGGCGACGGCCGCCACGGCCGCGTCGATGCCGCGCTTGAGGCCGGACGGGGACGCGCCGGCCGCCACGTTGCGCAGACCCTCGCGGACGAGCGCCTGCGCCAGCACGGTGGCGGTGGTGGTGCCATCACCGGCGACGTCGTTGGTCTTGGTCGCCACCTCCTTGACGAGCTGGGCGCCGAGGTTCTCGTAAGGGTCCTCCGCCTCCACCTCGCGCGCGATGGTGACGCCGTCGTTGGTGATGGTGGGCGCGCCGAACTTCTTGTCGATGACGACGTTGCGGCCCTTGGGACCGATGGTGACCTTGACGGCGTCGGCGAGCTGGTTCACGCCGCGCTCGAGGGCGCGGCGGGCGTCCTCGTCGAATTTAAGGATCTTCGCCATGGGTGTGGATGTCCCTCGCGTGTTCTTCGGTAAGCGAAACCGCGCCCCGGCCCCGGCTGTCTCGGATGAGCGCGGGTTCCGGGGCGCGGAATTGAAGCGTCGGTGCCGTTTACTTCTCGATGATCGCGAGCACGTCGCGGGCCGAGAGCACGAGGTACTCCTCGTTGTTGTACTTCACTTCGGTGCCGCCGTACTTGCTGTAGAGCACGATGTCGCCGACCTTGACGTCGAGCGGCAGTCGATTCCCGTCCTCGAAGCGGCCCGGGCCAACGGCCAGGACAGTGCCCTCCTGGGGCTTCTCCTTGGCCGTGTCCGGAATGACCAGGCCCGAGGCCGTGGTCTGCTCGGCGTCGAGCGGCTGGACCACAATGCGGTCCTCGAGCGGCTTGATGGCAACCTTGGAGCTGACGGTCGTCACGATCCGACCTCCCCCTTCGGAGATCTCACGGGGTTATCAATGGCTGGGTGGCGACTTGGAGGACCCGTCGTCGCGGGTGCCGGATCCGCCTGTCGCGCTGTTGGCACTCGCCGATGGTGAGTGCCAGGTCGAGACTAGGCCGCCGTTAGCACTCAGTCAACTAGAGTGCCAGCCGCCCGGTGCGCGCGTCGCGCGGCGCGGGGTTCGCGCCGGGGCTACACGTAGTCCTCCAACCGCGCGATGGCGAACCCCTGTTCGGTCGCCGCGTTGATCACCCGCCGGACCATGTCCGCCATGTCGCCCTCCCACACGTCGTCGCCGCGGAAGTGGGTGAGGATGATGTCGCCGGGGTGGAACTCCTGGTCCGCGCGGCCGTATTCGATCCGGTCGGGGAAGGCCTCCTCCGCCCACAGCGGGATCGCCCGGATGCCGCAGGACTTCGCCGCGCGCAGCGTGTCGCGGTCGTAGGCGCCGTACGGCGGCCGGAAGAGCGTGGGCCGCTCGCCGATCTCCTTCTCCAGCGTGTCCTGCTGACGGCAGATCTCCTCGCGCTGCTCGGCATAGCTGAGCGTGGTCATCTCCAGGTGGTTGACGGAGTGGTTGTGCATGCCGGCGCCCGCGCGGTGGGCGTCGCGGAAATAGCCGTAGTCGTCGCGGGACACGTAGTCGGTGAGGAAACCGCTGTAGGGCACGTCGAGTTCGCGCATCATCTTCAGCAGCTCCGGGTCCTTCTCGGCGCCGTCGTCGATGGTGAGGAAGACGACCTTCTCGTCGGTGGGCACGCTCACGATCACCGGGGGCAGGCCGGTGCCGGTGACCAGACCGGGCTCGGTGGTCAGCTTCGGCTTCTTCCCGGGAGGCGCGGGAGCGCGCAGCGGAACGCGGCGCAGCCCCCACCGCTTGGCGGCGGCGACCCGGCGCGCCTCGGCGCGTTCCAGCTTCTTGGCGTACGCACCCAGCGCGTCCGCGGCTGTTCGCGCCTGGGCGCGCTGCGACGCGCCAAGTGCCAGACCGACCTCCCCGGACCCGGGCGGGGCGGCGTCGACCACGGACAGCAGGCCGTACTCCTCCTCCCCCGCGCCGCCGGGCAGGAGCTCCGGCGGCACGCCGGCTCCCGAACAGACGAGGGCCAGTATCGTCGCGCCGCCCAGGGCACCGCACCGCCGGACCCTCCGTCGAATCCGACAATCATTTAGTCCTACTTGTCCGATAATCCTCATGGTTCGGGATGCTGCCATCGCCTCGCGCGCACCCCCGGACGCCCTTCCGGATCGACGGGGAGAATGACCCTTGTGGCCGTACGCACTTCAGATCCCGACGCCCCCGACGCCCCCGGCGCCCTCGACGCCTTCCGCGCCCTGCTGACCGAGCCGGGCCGACTGCTGCTGGCCGGGCTGCGCGACATCGACCCGGACCGGGAGCTGGCCGTCGCCACCCGCCTGCGCCGCGACCACCCGCCGGAGCTGGTCGCGGCGGCCATCGGCCAGGCCCGGCTGCGGCAGCGCGCCGCCGCGAAGTTCGGCCCGGACGCCGAGCGGATGTACTTCACGCCCGACGGCGTCGAACAGGCCACCCGCGCCCCCGTCGCCACCTGGCGGGCCCGGCGCTTCGCCGCGCTCGGCGTCAGCCGCGTCGCGGACCTGTGCTGCGGCGTCGGCGGCGACGCCCTCGCGCTCGCGCGGGCCGGCCTCACCGTCCTCGCCGTGGACCGCTCGCCGCTCGCCTGCGCGGTCGCCGAGGCCAACGCGGCGGCGCTCGGTCTCGCCGACCGCGTCACCGTGCGGTGCGCGGCCGTCGAGGACACCGATGTCCGGGGCTACGACGGCGTCTTCGTCGACCCGGCCCGGCGGCGGGCGGGCGGGGGCCGCCGGATCTTCGACCCCGAGGCGTACTCGCCACCGCTCTCCTGGGCCGTCGCGCTGGCCGCCGAGGTCCCGTACGCGGCGCTGAAGATCGCCCCCGGCGTGCCGCACGAGGCGGTGCCGGCCCAGGCCGAGGCGGAGTGGGTCTCGGACCGGGGGGACGTGAAGGAGGCGGTGCTGTGGTTCGGCACCGGCCCGGCCGCCCCGCGCCGCGCCACCCTGCTCCCCGGCGGCCACACCCTGACCGGCACCGCCCGCCCGGCACCGGCCGGGCCGCCCGGCCGCTATCTCTACGAGCCGGACGGCGCCGTCATCCGCGCCTCCCTCGTCGCGGACGTCGCCGAACAGGTCGCGGGCCGACTGCTCGACCCGGCCATCGCGTACATCGCGAGCGACGAGCTGCGGCCGACGCCGTACGCCACGGCCTACGAGATCACCGACGTGCTGCCGTTCGGCGTGAAACGCCTGCGGGCCCTGCTGCGCGAGCGCGGGGTCGGCACGGTGACCATCAAGAAACGCGGCTCCGCGGTCACCCCCGAGGAGCTCCGGAGCTGGCTGCGCCCCTCGGGGCCCCACGCGAGCACGCTCTTCCTGACCCGGATCGGCACCGCTCCCACGGTCCTGATCGGCCACCCGGCCTGACGGCGCGGACTCAGCCGGGGACCGGCTCGAAGCGCCAGCGGTGGACGTCCCGGTGGAGCAGCTCGTCCGGCGGATCGGGGAGCTCGGGCAGCTCGGCGGAGAGCTCCGCGTCCCACCACGTGATCACCAGCACCCGGTCCACCGGCGCCGTGAACGTCTCCCGGCGGGCCGGCGCCGGGTCCAGCGTCCTCGCCCGCGCCCAGGCCAGCAGCTCACCGCCCCGGCCGCCGGCCGCCCGCGCCTCCCACATCAGCGCCACCGCCATCAGGGGTGCCCCCCGGGCACATGCGTCTCGGTCACCGGCAGCGAGGAGTCGGCGGACAGGTCCAGCGCGGACGGCGTCCGGCCACGGGCGACCATCTCCGCGCCGAGCGCCGCGACCATCGCGCCGTTGTCCGTGCACAGTCCGGGACGCGGCACCCGCAGCCTGATCCCGGCCGTCGCGCACCGTTCCTCCGCCATGGCGCGCAGCCGCGAGTTCGCCGCGACGCCGCCGCCGATCATCAGATGGTCGACCCCCTCGTCCCGGCAGGCCCGGATCGCCTTGCGGGTCAGGACGTCCGTCACGGCCTCCTGGAAGGACGCGGCGACATCGGCCACCGGCACCTCCTCCCCCGCGTTCCGCCGCGCCTCCACCCAGCGCGCCACGGATGTCTTCAGTCCGGAGAACGAGAAGTCGTACGGCGCGTCCCTCGGCCCGGTCAGGCCGCGCGGGAACGCGATGGCCCGCGGATCGCCCTCCCGCGCCAGCCGGTCCACGACCGGACCGCCCGGAAAGCCGAGCCCGAGCACCCGGGCCACCTTGTCGAACGCCTCGCCCGCCGCGTCGTCGATCGTCGCGCCCAGCGGGCGCACGTCCGCCGTGATGTCGGGCGCCAGCAGCAGCGACGAGTGCCCGCCGGAGACCAGCAGCGCCATCGTCGGCTCCGGCAGCGGCCCGTGCTCCAGCTGATCGACGCAGATGTGCGAGGCGAGGTGGTTGACCCCGTACAGCGGCCTGCCCAGCGCGTAGGCGTACGCCTTGGCGGCCGAGACGCCGACCAGCAGCGCGCCCGCCAGCCCCGGGCCCGCCGTCACGGCCACCGCGTCCAGGTCCGTGGCGGCGACCCCGGCCTCCTTCAGCGCCCGCTCGATGGTGGGCACCATGGCCTCCAGGTGCGCCCGGCTGGCGATCTCCGGGACGACACCGCCGTACCGGGCGTGGTCGTCCACGCTGGAGGCGACGGCGTCGGCGAGCAGCGTGTGGCCGCGCACCACGCCCACGCCCGTCTCGTCGCAGGAGGTCTCGATGCCGAGGACGAGGGGTTCGTCAGCCATGTTCCGTCGTTTCTCCGGGTTCTTCGTCCGCGTCGGCGGCGAGCTCACGCCGCATCACCAGGGCGTCGAAATTGCCCGGCTGGTAGTAGCCGCGCCGGACGCCGATCCGCCGGAAGCCGAAGCGCGTGTACAGCCGCTGCGCCCGCTCGTTGTCCACCCGGACCTCCAGCAGCACCTCGCGGCAGCCCAGCCGCCTGGCGTCGGCCAGCACCTCCGCGAGCAGCCGCCCGCCGAGGCCGGTGCCCTGGTGGGCGCCGGTCACGCCGATCGTCATCACGTCGCCCGTCTCGCCGGCCACGCTGAGCCCGGCGTACCCGGCCAGCTTCCCGTCGGCGTCCTCGGCCACCACGTAGCCGCGCGTGCGGCGCGGGCCGCCGGCGCCCGCCAGCTCCGACCAGTACATCCCCTCCGACCAGGCGTCCAAGGGGAACAGCTCCGCCTCCAGCGCGAGCACCGGCTCGATGTCCCACCAACGCATCCGGCGCAGCACGACACCGCCCCCGTGGCCGTCGCCACCGTTCGTCATGCCCGGGTGACCGCCTTGTACCCGGCCGGAACGCGCGCGTCCGGGCGGCGCAGATACTCCGGCCTCGGCTCGGCCAACGCCTCCCCCGCCGCCAGCCGCTCCGCCGCCAGCGCGGCCAGCGCCGCCGCCGAGGCGTGCTCCGGCAGATCCGCGCGCGCCAGGGGGAACGCCGCCGCGTACAGCCGCGCGCCCGCGCCCACGGCGGGCAGCCCGGCCACCGGGCCGGCGATCTCGTCCGGCCGGTCCACGGCCGGACCCTCGGTCCGGGTCCTGGCGTCGGCGTAGCGCGCCCAGTACACCTCCTTGCGCCGGGCGTCGGTGGCGACGACGAACGGCTCGTCCAGCCCCGCCGCCCAGGCGATCGAGTCGAGGCTGCACAGGCCGTGCACCGGGATCGAACGGGCCGCGCCCAGCGCCGCCGCGGTGGCCAGGCCCACCCGCAGTCCGGTGTACGGTCCGGGCCCGGTGCCCACGATCAGCGCCGTGACGTCGTCGAGCGAACGGGACGCCGCGGCCAGCACCCGGTCCACGGCGGGCAGCAGCAGCTCCCCGTGCCGGCGGGCGTCGACCTCGTCGGCGGACGCGAGAACCTCCGCGCCGTCGTGGAGGGCGACGGTGACGGCCGGGGTGGCGGTGTCCATGGCGAGCAAGAGCACGGGAGCAAGGGTACGGCTCCCCGGGGAGCCCGCGGGACCCTGGTAGCGTCGGCCCCCCGCCCCCCCTGTGCGCAGGCACCGCACGTGAAAGGCAGCAGACCCGTGGCGCGCCCTACCCCAGCCTCCGGCTCCGGTGCCGTCGTCACCGGGCTGACCGTCGCCGCGCTCGCCGTCGTCGCGTTCTTCGCCTACCAGGCGTCCGCGGCCGACGACGGCCCCCGGGCCGCCGAGCCGCCCGCCGCTTCCTCACCCGCCGACGGCAGCGGCGGCGCGGACGGCGGTACGGGCGGCACGGACGGCGAGACCGAGGGCCCGCCCGCGGTGCCGGCCGAATCAGGCCGGGGCAAGCGCGTGGTCTACGCCCTCGGGCAGCAGCGGGTGTGGCTGGTCGACACCGCCGAGGACGGCTCGGGCGAGGTGGTGACCGAGACCTACGAGGTGTTCCCCAGCCCGGTCCGCCCGCCGGTGGGCGAGTACGCCGTCAGCTCGCGGGCGGCGCAGGGCACCGGCTCGGACGGGGTCGCGATCGAGCACGCCGTCGTCTTCCACGTGGCCGGTGACGGCACGGTCTTCGGCTTCTCCGCCGCCCTGGACGGCTCCACGCCCGACCCGGGGGCCGAACAGCGCACGGGCGGCGTCCGGCAGAGCCGCCGGGACGGCGACGCGATGTGGCTGTTCGCGACAGCGGGCGTGCCGGTCGTGGTCGTGCCCTGAGCCGCTTCCGCCCCTCAAGGGGCGCCGCTCAGGCGGCGGCGCCGAGCACCGACAGGTCGACCCCGGCCCAGCGCGGCCCGACACCGGTCGCCGTCACCGCGCGGGTGTCGTCCTCCTTGCTCCCGTCGCCGCCCGCCGCACGGTGGATCACCACGTGCAGCCGCTGCTCCGACAGCTCCTCGACCCGGCCCTCGCCCCACTCCACGACCACCACCGACTCCGGCAGCGCGACATCGAGGTCCAGGTCCTCCATCTCGTCCAGGCCCCCGCCGAGCCGGTAGGCGTCCACGTGGACCAGCGGCGGCCCCCCGGCCAGTGGCGGGTGGACGCGGGCGATCACGAATGTCGGCGACGTCACCGCGCCCCGCACGCCGAGCCCCTCGCCGATGCCCCGGGTGAGCGTGGTCTTGCCCGCGCCCAGCTCGCCGGTGAGGAGCACCAGGTCGCCGGGGCGCAGCAGCCCGGCCAGCCGCCGGCCCACCTCCCGCATCCGCTCGGGCCCGGTGACGGTGAACGACGCCAAGGACACCGGCGCCTCAGAGAGCTGGCTCATGGGTCTGGATGCTACGCGCCAGCAACCCGGCCAGATGGTCGTTGACCTCGCGCGGCGCCTCCAGCGGCACCAGATGTCCCGCGCCCGGCAGCAGCACCAGCTCGGCGGCGGGCAGCGCGGCGGCGATGCGCTCGCTGTGCGCGACGGGCGTGATCTCGTCCCGCTCCCCGGCCAGCACCAGCACCGGCGGCGCGCCGGAGCCGCCGAACAGCGACAGCGCCCGCCACTTCTCGTGCGGGCCGAACGCCGGGTAGAACTCGGCGACCACGTCCACCGGCACCGACTCGATCAGCCGCTCGGCGAAGCGCGCCACGCCCGGATCGACGTCGCCCGGCGCCCCGAACGCATACCGCCGCACCAGCCCCGCGTACAGGTCCCCCGCCGCGCGCCGGCCCAGGTCCACCAGATCGGGCTGGGTGCCCAGCGCCCGCAGCACGCCCGGCAGCACGCGGCGCGCCGCGCGGACGGCGGCGGCCGGGAAACCGTAGGTGACCTCCGCCAGATTCCCCGCCGAGGTGGACACGAACGCCGCCCCGGCGACCCGGCGCGCCACATACTCGGGGAACTGCTCGGCCAGCGCCATCATCGTCATGCCACCCATGGAGTGCCCGACCAGCAGCACCGGGCCCTCGGGCACGGCGGCGTCCAGGACGGCCTTCAGGTCGCGGCCGAGCTGCTCGATACTGACCGGCCGCCCCGACTCCCGCTGGGCGCGCCCGCGCTGGGAACGGCCGTGGCTGCGCTGGTCCCAGTAGACGGCGCGCACGGCGCCGCGCAGGGCGGCGCGCTGGAAGTGCCACACGTCCTGGCTCAGGCAGTACCCGTGGCTGAAGACCACGGTGGGCGCGGGGGGCGCCGGAGCCGGGACCGGCACGTCGACGGGCTCGGGGACCGGGCCGCCGGCGCCGTCGTCGACCGGCCTGGCGGACTCCCCGACCGCGTAGAGCTCGTCGATCTCGTAATAGAGACCGGTGCCGTCGTCCGCGACGGCGGTGCCGGGGGTGCCGCGCAGCGAGCCGTACGGTCCGGAGGCGTCCAGCGCGAGCCGCGCCTGGCGGCGCACCGCGCGGCTGACGGTGAGGCGGTCGACGGCGACGGTCGTCGCCACGGCGCCCAGCGCGAAGCCGGCCACGCCCATCCGGCGCGGCCAGCTCATGACGACCGCTCCGCGGGCTCGACGCGCTCCCCGTGATAGACGCGGGGGACGCGGGGGCCGATTCGGGTGACGATCTCGTAGCCGATGGTCCCGGCCGCGCGGGCCCAGTCCTCGGCGGTCGGCTCGCCCCGGTCTCCGGGCCCGAACAGCACGGCCTCGTCGCCGACCGCCGCCGTGTCCCCCCCGAGGTCCACGACGAACTGGTCCATCGCCACCCGCCCGGCGATCGTCCGCCACTTCCCGGCCACCAGCACCGGGCCGTTGCCCGAGGCGTGCCGGGGGATGCCGTCCGCGTACCCGGCCGGGACCAGCGCGAGCGTGGTGGCACCGGGGGTGGTGTAGGCGTGGCCGTAGCTCACGCCGTGGCCGCCGGGGACGCGCTTGACCGAGGCCAGGGCGGCGCGCAGGGTCATCACCGGCCGCAGCCCGAAGTCCTCGGGGGCGCCGATCTCGGGCGACGGCGACAGACCGTAGACCGCGAGCCCCGGACGGACCAGGTCGTAGTGGGCGGCGGGCAGGGTGAGGGTGGCCGGTGAGTTGGCGAAGTGCCGCACCTCGGGATCGAGTCCGGCCCGCGCGGCGGTGGCCAGGGCCTCGGCGAACGCGACCTGCTGGGCGGCGATCGAGGGGTGGCCCGGCTCGTCCGCGCAGGCGAAGTGCGACCACAGGCCGGTGACCGTGACCGCGCCCTCCGCCTCGGCGGCCCGCGCGGCGGCGACCAGGCCGGGCCAGTCGGCGGGTTGGCAGCCGTTGCGGCCCAGGCCGGTGTCGGACTTGAGGTGCACACGGGCGGTGCGGCCCGCCGCCCGCGCGGCGGCCGTGACCCGGTCCAGGGCCCACCGGCCGCTGACCGAGACGTCGATGTCCGCCTCCACGACCCGCCGCCACGGCCCGTCCGGGGTCCACACCCAGCACAACAGCCGCCCGGTGTCCCCGGCCGCGCGCAGCGCCAGGGCCTCGTCCGGAGTGGCCGTACCCAGCCACGTGGCGCCCGCCTCGCGGGCGGCTCGGGCGCACGGCACCATGCCGTGCCCATATCCGTCGGCCTTCACCACGGCCATCAAGTCCGCGCCGCCCGAGGCGCGTTCGCGGAGCGCGCGGACGTTGGCGCGCAGCGCGCCGAGATCGATGTCGGCGCGCAGCCGCCAGCTTTCTGCCGGTGAGTGGTCGTTCATCACCCTCCAGTGTCGCAGGTGGACCCGCGGCGAACGGGCCAGACTTGTGGCATGAGGACTGCTTACCGAGTGGAGACCGTCCGGGCCGCCGAGCGGGCGCTGATGGCCCGGCTGCCCGAGGGCGCGCTGATGGCCCGGGCCGCGGCCGGGCTGGCGGCGGCCTGCGCCGAGCTGCTCGGCCGGCGCCGGTACGGGGCGCGCGTGGTGCTGCTGGTCGGCAGCGGCGACAACGGCGGCGACGCCCTCTACGCCGGTGCACGGCTCGCGCGGCGCGGCGTCGCGGTCACGGCGGTGACGGTCAGCCCTGGACGGGCTCACCCGGGCGGTCTGGCCGCGCTGCGGGCGGCGGGCGGGCGCGTGGTGGGGCCGGCCGACGCGGAACGCGCCATCGCGCGGGCCCGCCTGGTGGTGGACGGCATCACCGGCATCGGCGGTCGCGGCGGCCTGCGCCCGGAGGCCGGGGAGCCGGCCCGGCTGGCGGCGGAGCGCGGCGTGCCGGTGGTGGCGGTGGACCTGCCCAGCGGCGTGGACGCGGACACGGGCGAGGTGGCCGGCCCGGCGGTACGGGCGGCGCTGACGGTGACGTTCGGCACGCACAAGCCCGGTCTGCTGATCGACCCGGCGCGCGAGTACGCGGGCGAGGTGCGGCTGGTCGACATCGGGATCGGCCCCGAGCTGCCGGCCGAGCCCGACGTGGCGGCCCTGGAGGACGCCGACGTGTCCGCGCTGCTGCCACGCCCGGCGGCCGAGTCCGACAAGTACCGGCGCGGGGTGGTCGGGGTGGCGGCCGGCTCGGCCCGTTACCCGGGCGCCGCGGTCCTCGCCGTGGGCGGCGCGCTGCGCGGCGGCGCGGGGGCCGTCCGTTACGTGGGGCAGGCCCCCGCCGACACGATGGTCCTGGCCCGGTATCCGGAGACGCTGGTGTCCGGCGGCCCGCCGCACAAGGCCGGCCGGGTGCAGGCGTGGGTCGTCGGCCCCGGCCTGGGCGACGGCCCCGAGGCGCGGGCGGCGGTCGCGGACGTGCTGGCCGCCGGGGTCCCGGTGCTGGTGGACGCGGACGGCCTGCGCCTGCTCGACCCGGAGCAGGTGCGCGCCCGCCCGGCGCCGACGCTGCTCACACCGCACGCCGGGGAGGCCGCGGCGCTGCTGGGCACCGAACGGCGGCGCGTCGAGGAGTCCCGGCTCGCCTCGGTCCGCGCGCTGGCCGAACGGTACGGCGCCACCGTCCTCCTCAAGGGCTCCACGACCCTGATCGCCGCCCCCGGCGGCGGCCCGGTCCGCGTCAACCCGACCGGCACCCCCTGGCTGGCCACGGCGGGCAGCGGCGACGTCCTCTCCGGCCTGACCGGCGCCCTGCTCGCGGCGGGCCTCCCGCCCATGGACGCGGCCTCGACCGCCGCCTACCTCCACGGCGAGGCCGCCCATCTGGCCCCGCCCCCCGCCATGGCCTCGACGGTGGTGGAAGCACTGCCCGAGGTGTGGGCCCGACTGCTGTAGCACGACGGACGCACGACGACGCGGCGCGGCCGTGCCCTGTCCCCCGTGCCGACGGGGGCACCGAGACCACGCCTCCCGGCGAGACTCCACCCCGCCACTCGAACGGGCCGTCCGATCCGGGGCTTCGCGAAGCGACCGACGCGAGGACACCCGCGCCAAGGCCCGCCGACGCGCGTCCCGGTCCGCCGACACCGCCCCACACGGCCGCTCCGCGGCGTCGCGACGTGACAAGCCCCGAACCGGCGCACCGGCCGCCTCGTCACCCCTCGGCTCGTCACCCCTCAACACCCCACGTCATCGCGGCGGCGACCGACGCCAGACGCCGGACCCGCGCCACGACCGGTCGCGCGGGCTGGGCGGACATCTCCGGGACACGGCGTCGGGGTCCGCCGCCCGGCCCTCCGCGGCGCGTCCCGGTCCGGCCCGGCACAGCCGCTCACCCGGCACGGCCGCCCCACCCGGCCGCCCCACACCGTCGCCGAGCGACAGACGCGAGTTCCACACGCCAGGAGCAGCCGTGCGAGCCCGCACCACCCTCTCGACCATCTCGGTGAGACGACGTCGCCGCATCCCGGTCCCGGCCGACACGGCCCGGCGCGGCCGTTCCGCGGCGTCGCGGGGCGACACCCGTGGCCCGGGGCGAACCGCGCACGCGCGCCCGGGCGTTCGGGGTGGCTCAGCCCTCGGCGATGACCACCGCTGAGGCGATTCCCGCGTCGTGGCTCAGGGACAGGTGCCACGTCCGTACGCCGAGGTCGGCCGCGCGGGCGGCCACCGTGCCGCGGACCTCCAGGCGGGGACGACCGCTGTGGGACTGGATCACCTCGGCGTCCGTCCAGCGCAGGCCCGGGGGCGCGCCCAGAGCCTTGGCCAGGGCCTCCTTCGCCGCGAAGCGGGCCGCCAGCGACGCGACGCCGCGCCGTTCGCCGCTGGGCAGCCACAGCTCGGCCGACACGAACAGCCGGTCGGCCAGCTCGGGCGTCCGTTCCAACGACCGCGCGAACCGGTCGATCTCCGCCACGTCGATCCCCACCCCCACGATCACGCGCGCACCACGTCCCCGTCGGCGTCGGTGACCTCGTACCGCACCTCGTCCGCCTCCCGGCGCAGCACGACCACCTGGTCGCCCCCGTCGGTCCGCAGCTCCACCACCTCGCGCGTCGCCCGGCCGTCGAAGGCCGCCGGGTGCGAGGCGAGGAACGACTCACCGTCCCCGAGCCCCAGCGCCAGCGGCAGCTCCCGGCACGCGCCGACCACCGTGTCCGGCTCGTCGGCGTGCACGGCCAGCAGCGCGTACCCGCCCCGCAGCGACCGGCACACCTGCCGCATCGCCTCCGCCAGGTCGGCGCACGAGGAGAACGCCTCGGCCAGCAGGTGCGCGACCACCTCGGTGTCGGTGTCCGAGGCGAGCGCGTGCCCCCGGGCGGCCAGTTCGGCGCGCAGCTCGGCGTGATTGTCGATCCGGCCGTCGTGCACCACCGCGACCCGGCCGGCGTTGTCGAGCTGCGGGTGCGCGTTCCCGTCCGTGGGCGCGCCGTGCGTGGCGCGCCGCAGATGCCCGATCGCGCTGCC
Source organism: Streptomyces sp. NBC_01803 (assembly GCF_035917415.1). NCBI lineage: Bacteria > Bacillati > Actinomycetota > Actinomycetes > Kitasatosporales > Streptomycetaceae > Streptomyces > Streptomyces sp. NBC_01803. Next base: position 3,797,265 of record NZ_CP109073.1, on the reverse strand, counting down.
GCCGGTGGGCAGCGGACGGCGGTCCAGAACGCGGCGCAACGCGGGCAGTTCCCCGGCCGTCCTCGCCGACGCGAGGCCGCCGTCGGCGAGCACCGCGACGCCCGACGAGTCGTAGCCGGGCCGCTCGATCCGGCCCAGGCCGGCGAGGACCACGTCGAGGGCCGAGCCCGTCCCTGTGTAACCGACCATCCCGCACATGCGGGCAGACTAGCCGGGCCTGGACAATGGGCGCGTGACAACCTCGCTCCAGCAGCAGACTCCGTTCGTCGACCTCAGCCGAGCGGAGTGGAGCGCGCTGCGCGAGCGCACGCCCCTTCCGCTGACCGCCGATGAGGTCGAACGCCTGCGCGGCCTCGGTGACGTCATTGACCTGACCGAGGTCGTGGACGTCTACCTGCCGCTGTCCCGGCTGCTCAACCTGTACGTCGGCGCGACGGAGGGCCTGCGCGCCGCCGTCAGCACCTTCCTGGGCGGCGCCCAGCCCACGACCCCATTCGTCATCGGCGTCGCGGGCAGCGTGGCGGTGGGCAAGTCCACGGTGGCCCGTCTGCTGCGGGCCCTGCTGGCGCGCTGGCCGGAGCACCCGAGGGTGGAGCTGGTCACCACGGACGGCTTCCTGCTGCCCAACGCCGAGCTGGTGCGGCGCGGGCTGATGACGCGCAAGGGCTTCCCCGAGTCGTACGACCGGCGCGCGCTGACGCGGTTCGTGGCGGACGTCAAGGCGGGCAAGGAGGAGGTGAGCGCGCCGGTGTACTCGCACCTCACCTACGACATCCTGCCGGGCGAACGGCTGACCGTGCGCCGCCCGGACATCCTGATCCTGGAGGGCCTGAACGTCCTCCAGCCCACCCAGATGGGACGGGTGGGGCTGGCCGACTACTTCGACTTCTCGGTGTACGTGGACGCCAGGACGGAGGACATCGGCGGCTGGTACCTGGACCGGTTCCGGAAGCTGCGGGAGACGGCGTTCCAGGACCGGGCGTCGTACTTCCGCAAGTACGCCGAGGTCTCGGAGGCGGAGGCGATGGAGTACGCGCGGAACAACTGGCGCGCCATCAACGAGCCGAACCTCCGCGAGAACATAGCCCCGACCCGCTCCCGGGCCACGCTGGTCCTTCAGAAGGGCTTCGACCACAAGGTCCGCAGACTGCGCCTGCGCAAGCTCTGACCCCCGGCCTCAGCCCTCGGCCGTCACCCCAGCGCGGACTTCACCACATCGGCCAGGCCCGCCGCCACCGCGCGGGCCTGAGCGGCGTCGGCCGCCTCGACCATCACGCGCACCAGCGGCTCCGTCCCCGAGGGCCGCAGCAGCACGCGGCCCGTCTCGCCGAGCTGGCGCTCGGCCTCGGCCACCGCCTCGGCCAGCTCGCGGCACTCCGCGACCCGGGAGCGGTCCACATCCCGGACGTTGATCAGCACCTGCGGCAGCCGTTCCATCACCGTCGCCAGCTCGCCCAGCGGGCGGCCGGTCGCCGCGACGCGCGCGGCCAGCAGCAGGCCGGTGAGCGTGCCGTCGCCCGTCGTCGCGTGGTCCAGCACGATCACGTGCCCGGACTGCTCGCCGCCCAGCGAGAAGCCGCCGCGCTTCATCTCCTCCAGCACGTAGCGGTCCCCGACCGCCGTCTGTCGCAGCCGCAGGCCCTCGCGCTCCATCGCCAGCGTGAACCCGAGGTTCGACATGACCGTGGCCACGACCGTGTCGTGCCGCAGGGTGCCCGCGTCCCGCATGGCCACGCCCAGCACGGCGAGGATCTGGTCGCCGTCCACCGGGGTGCCCGCCGCGTCGGCGGCCAGGCAGCGGTCCGCGTCGCCGTCCACCGCGATGCCCAGGTCCGCGCCGTGCGCGGAGACGGCGGCGCACAGCACGTCGAGGTGGGTGGAGCCGTAGCCGTCGTTGATGTTGAGCCCGTCGGGCTCGGCACCGATCGTGACGACCTCCGCGCCGGCCCGCGCGAACGCCTCCGGCGCCACCCGCGACGCCGCGCCGTGCGCCGCGTCGATGACGACCTTCACGCCGTCCAGCCGGTTCGGCAGCACGCGCACGAGGTGCGCGACATAGGCGTCGAAACCCTTCGAGTGCTCGGTGACCCGGCCGACGCCCGCGCCCACCGGGCGCTCCCACGGCTGGCCGGCCGCGTGCTCCCAGTAGACGGCCTCGATGCGGTTCTCCAGATCGTCGGCCAGCTTGTGGCCACCCGCCGCGAAGAACTTGACGCCATTGTCCGGCATGGGGTTGTGGCTGGCCGAAAGCATCACGCCGAAGTCGGCGCCGAGCGAGCCGGTGAGGAACGCCACCGCCGGCGTCGGCAGCACGCCCACCCGCAGGACGTCCACGCCCGCGCTGGCCAGTCCCGCCACCACGGCCGCCTCCAGGAACTCCCCGGACGCCCGCGGATCGCGCCCGACGACCGCGAGCGGTCGCGGTCCGGGCGAGCCCCCCGCGGTGACGAGCACGCTCGCCGCCGCGACCGACAGACCCAGCGCCATCTCGGCCGTGAGATCCGCGTTGGCGACGCCGCGCACGCCGTCCGTGCCGAAGAGTCGTCCCACTGTATTTCCTCCGAATGTCACACGAAGCGGCTCATGCGTTAACCCTATGCGGCGTTCACCCTATAAAGGGAACGCCCCGACAGCATGGATCCGCTGTCGGGGCGTTGACCGGAAAGACGATTAGCGCTTGCTGTACTGCGTCCCCTTACGGGCCTTCTTCAGACCGGCCTTCTTCCGCTCCACCGCACGGGCGTCACGGGTGAGGAAGCCGGCCTTCTTCAGGGGGGCGCGGTTGTTGTCCACGTCCGCCTCGTTGAGCGCGCGGGCCACGCCCAGGCGCAGCGCGCCCGCCTGGCCCGAGATGCCGCCACCGGAGATGCGGGCGACGACGTCGTAGCGCTCGTCGAGCTCGAGCACCTTGAAGGGCTCGTTCACGGACTGCTGGTGCACCTTGTTGGGGAAGTAGCCCTCCAGGGGGCGACCGTTGATCTTCCACTTGCCGCTGCCGGGAACGATCCGCACACGGGCGATCGCGTTCTTCCGGCGGCCGGTACCGGCGCCGGGCAGCGGGTCGCCGAAGCGTGCCGCGACCGTCTCGGTGTCGGCGAATTCCTCGGGCGCGCTCTCGGTCGTGTACTCCTCGACCTCGGGGACCTCGGTGTCAAGGGTCTCGGGGGTGGGCTCGGCCACGATTCTCCTCAGATTCTCTTTCGTCTTCTGTGTGGCCGGGACTACTGCGCGACCTGGGTGATCTCGAACGGCACCGGCTGCTGCGCGGCGTGCGGGTGCTCGGAGCCCGCGTAGACCTTCAGCTTGGAGAACATCTGACGGCCGAGGGTGTTCTTCGGCAGCATGCCCTTGACCGCCTTCTCGACGGCCTTCTCGGGGTTGTTCTTCAGCAGGTCCTCGTATCGGACGGACCGCAGACCGCCCGGGTATCCGGAGTGGCGGTAGGCCAACTTCTGGGTTCGCTTGTTGCCGGACAGGTGCACCTTGTCGGCGTTGACGATGATGACGAAGTCACCGGTGTCAACGTGCGGCGCGTACACCGGCTTGTGCTTGCCCCGCAGAAGGGTGGCGGCCTGGGCGGCCAGTCGGCCCAGGACGACATCGGCAGCGTCGATGACGTGCCATTGACGCTGGATGTCGCCGGGCTTGGGGCTGTACGTACGCACGGTCGTAGCCTTCGCTTCTTCAGTGGTGAGACTCTGACAAGGTCACCCGACGATCACGGCAGAAATGGTCGCACTCCGGTGACGCAACCGGGTCGCGACCGCTGGCAACCGTCCTGGTGGACCGGCGCAAGGCCCCTCACGTGAGATCGAGCAAGCCATACGCATTATCGACCAGGCAGAGTACCGCTCCGGCGCGGGCCCGGTCAAAACGAGTCCGGCCCGCCCGCCGCGCGGCACCGCCGGGGGTACTTTCCCGTCACCCTACTCCGACTCGAACTGGCGCGCGGACACTTCGCCTCCTGGAGCTCGCGTGAGCCTCTACGGGGAGCCCCGTACAAGGGGAGGGAGCGGAATGACGCGTTGATCCGTCCACAGATTCCCGCACGGGTCCTGGACTCGGGCGCTCGCCCCTCGACCTGGTCACGATCATCCCCGCGACCGGCGCGGTGGTCAGGACCCGGCCGGCACGGGCTTCGGCGGCTACCAGCGCATCGGCTGGCGGCGAACCACTGCTCCGCGCGCGGACCGGACCTGGCGGCCGGCGCGCGGAGCGCACCATTAAGCTTCGCCCATGAGTTACGGGCAGGGGGGACCCGCGTGGGTCCCCGGGGGATCGAACACACCGGACTGGGACGCGCTCGCCGCCGACGCCGAACGGCGGCGCGGACGGCGACGGCTGGTGCTGATCGGCGGCTCCGCGTTCGCAGCCGTGGCCATCGGCACCCTGGTCGCGCTCGCCATCGTCAACCAGAGCGGCGACGACGACACGGACGCCTCGGACAGCCCGTCCGCCACCCTCCCCGACCCCTCCGACCTGCCCTCCGGCAGCGACGACTCCGAGCCCACCTTCCAGGAGACGACGCTCCCGCCCCTGCCGGAGCCGCGCGAGTTCATCTCCGACGCCGACAAGGACCTCGCGCCCTTCGAGCCCGACACGTTCTACGCGGGCGACAGCATGGAGATAGACGGCCGGACCTACACCAGGGCCGCCACCGAGGCCGCCACCGACTGCGCCGGGGCGACCAGCCCCGACCTCGGCACGGCCCTCGCCGAGCACGGCTGCACCACCCTGCTGCGCGCCACCTACACCGGGGACGGCGTCGCGGTGACCGTGGGCGTCGCCCAGTTCGCCTCCGAGGAGAACGCGCTGGCGGCCCGCGAGGAGGCCGGCGGCGCCGGGAAGTACCTGCTCGCGCTGACCGGCGGCGACGCGCCCTCGTTCTGCCAGCGGGGCGGCTGTCGCACCACGAGCAACCAGGTCGGCCGCTACACCTACTTCACCATCGCGGGCAACAGCGACGGCACGCCCGACAGCGGCGACGGCACCCCGGCCCAGCAGGCCGCCCGGGACGGCAACGACCACGCGTTCGCCAGCATCATCCAGCGCGGCGAGGCCCAGGCATCGGCCTCCGCCAGCGCGATCGTCGAGGAACGCCGGCGCAGCCAGGGCGGCTGACGGCCCGCGTCACCAACCTTCCCGGACGACACCTAGCCCTCGGTCTCCACGCCGCCCAGCGTGCGGACGCCGCGGGCCTCCGCGTTGCGGGCCGCCAGGGCCTGGGCCGGGGGGTAGGCGACCTCCTCCAGGGTCAGGCCGTGCGGCCTGACGACGTGCACCGCGGAGTCCCGCACACCGGCCGCCAGCACCTTCGCCGGCCAGTCCGGCGGCCGGTGCCCGTCGCCCACGAACAGCAGCGCGCCGACCAGCGAACGCACCATGTTGTGGCAGAAGGCGTCGGCCTCCACCGTGCCCTCGACGATCCCGTCCGGCCGCCGCACCCAGCGCAGCGCCCGCAGCGCCCGGATCGTGGTCGCGCCCTCGCGCCGCTTGCAGAACGCCGCGAAGTCGTGCTCGCCCAGCAGCAGTCGCGACGCCTCGTTCATCGCCGCCACGTCCAGCGGCCAGTTGTGCCACAGCACGTGCCCGCGCAGCAGCGGGTCGACCCCGCCGGGGTGGTCGCTCACACGGTAGGCGTAGCGCCGCCAGATCGCCGAGAACCGCGCGTTGAAGTGCTCCGGCGCCCGCACCACCCGCCACACCCGCACGTCCTGCGGGAGCCGCCCGGCCAGCCTGCGCACCAGCCGGTCGTGCTGCTCGGCCCAGACCGCCTCGGGCAGGTCCACGTGGGCCACCTGACCCCGCGCGTGCACGCCCGCGTCCGTGCGGCCGGCCACGGTCAGCTCGTACCGCTCGGCGCGCGAGCGGGTCACCACCCGCAGCGCCTCCTCGACCTCCTCCTGGACCGTGCGCCGCCCCTCCTGCCGCGCCCAGCCGGAGAAGCCCCGCCCGTCGTAGGACAGGTCGAGGCGCACCCGGACCAGGCCGGGCGGAACGCGGTCGCGGTCGTCGCTCATGCGGACCTCTCTGCTGCACGACGGAACGCCGCTGGGCCTGTCCCCGCGACGGGGAACAGGCCCAGCGGACGGAACGAACGGATCAGGCGTCCTTCTCGGCCTGCTCGTCCTTCGACTCCGCGGCCTCGGTGCCCTCCGCGGCCTCGGTGCCCTCGGTGACCTCAGTCGCCTCGGTGGTCTCGGCCTGCGTGGCCGCCTCGGACTCCTTCACCGAGCGCTTCGTGGCGGCCTCGGCCTCGCCGACGGCCTCCTGCTGCACGGTGAGGGCCTCCACCAGCTCGATGACCGCCATCGGGGCGTTGTCGCCACGACGCGGGCCGACCTTGGTGATCCGGGTGTAGCCACCGGGACGGTTGGCGAACTTCGGCCCGATCTCCGTGAACAGCGTGTGCACCACGCTCTTGTCACGGATGGTCTGCATCACCTGGCGACGGTTGTGCAGGTCGCCCTTCTTCGCCTTGGTGATCAGCCGCTCCGCGACCGGACGCAGCCGCCGGGCCTTGGCCTCGGTGGTCTTGATGCGGCCGTGCTCGAACAGCGCGGTGGCGAGGTTCGCCAGAATCAGACGCTCGTGGGCGGGGCTGCCACCCAGCCTGCGGCCCTTCGTGGGCGTCGGCATTGCTCTCTCCTGTCGTGTCTGCACCGGCCGTATGAGGTACCGGTGTCAGCGTCGACGTCCGGGGCGGTCCCCGGACGTAACGCCGCCCGCGGCGCCGGACCGTGGTCCGGCTCCGCCGGAGGCGATCGCACCGGCCGTATCAGGTACCGGTGCCGGTCCCCCGGGGCGGGCCGGAAGGCCCGCCGGGGGAGGTCAGTACTGCTCGGTCTCCGCGAAGCCCGTGTCGCCGTCGTCCTCCGCGCCGAAGGCGTCGACGGCGGTGGTCGGGTCGAATCCGGGCGGGCTGTCCTTCAGGGCCAGGCCCATGCCGGCCAGCTTCGCCTTGACCTCGTCGATCGACTTCGCGCCGAAGTTCCGGATGTCGAGCAGGTCCGCCTCGGAACGGGCCACCAGCTCGCCCACCGAGTGGATGCCCTCGCGCTTGAGGCAGTTGTAGGAGCGGACGGTCAGCTCCAGCTCCTCGATCGGCAGCGCCAGGTCGGCGGCGAGCGCGGCGTCCGTCGGGGACGGACCCATGTCGATGCCCTCGGCGTCGACGTTCAGCTCACGCGCCAGGCCGAACAGCTCGACCAGCGTCTTGCCGGCCGACGCCATCGCGTCGCGCGGACGCATGGCCTCCTTGGTCTCGACGTCGACGATCAGCTTGTCGAAGTCGGTGCGCTGCTCGACACGGGTGGCCTCGACCTTGTAGGTCACCTTCAGCACGGGGCTGTAGATGGAGTCCACCGGGATGCGGCCGATCTCCTGGCCGGCGGCCTTGTTCTGCACCGCGGAGACGTAGCCGCGACCGCGCTCGACGGTCAGCTCCATCTCCAGCTTCCCCTTGTTGTTCAGGGTCGCGAGCACCAGGTCGGGGTTGTGCACCTCGACACCGGCCGGCGGAGCGATGTCCGCGGCGGTGACCAGACCCGGGCCCTGCTTGCGCAGGTACATCACCACGGGCTCGTCGTGCTCGGAGGAGACGACGAGCTGCTTGATGTTGAGGATCAGGTCGGTGACGTCCTCCTTGACGCCCGGCACGGTGGTGAACTCGTGCAGCACGCCGTCGACACGGATGCTGGTGACGGCCGCGCCGGGGATGGAGGAGAGCAGCGTGCGCCGCAGTGAGTTGCCGAGGGTGTAGCCGAAGCCCGGCTCCAGCGGCTCGATCACGAACCGCGAGCGGAACTCGTCGACGACCTCTTCGGTCAGGGAGGGACGCTGAGCGATCAGCATGGTGATGACTCCAGTCTTCGGCACCCACTATTTGATGCCGAGCCAGACGATGTGTACGGCAAGGGTACGGGTGGAGCCGCGCATATCACACGGCTCCACCCATACCGGAGTATCGGGCTCGCCTACTTCGAGTAGAGCTCGACGATCAGCTGCTCCTGCACCTGGGTGTCGATCACCTGGCGCTCGGGCAGCGAGTGGACGAGGATCCGCAGCCGCGACGGGATGGACTCCAGCCACGCGGGAACGGTCTTGTCCCCGGCCTCCGCCTGCGCCACCTGGAAGGGGGTCAGGGTGCGGGAGGACTCGCGGACCTCGATGATGTCGTTCGGCGAGACACGCGCCGAGGGGATGTCCGTCTTCCGGCCGTTGACCGTGATGTGGCCGTGCCGGACGAGCTGACGGGCGTGGTCGCGGGACTTGGCGAAGCCGGCCCGGTACACCACGTTGTCGAGACGGGACTCCAGAATGCGGAGCAGGTTCTCACCCGTCTTGCCCGACTGACGGTTCGCCTCGTTGTAGTACCCCCGGAACTGCTTCTCCAGGATGCCGTAGATGCGCGCGCACTTCTGCTTCTCGCGCTTCTGCAGCAGGTACTCGCTGTCCTTGGTGCGCCCGCGTCCGTGCTCACCCGGGGGGTAAGGACGGATCTCGATCGGGCACTTAGCGCTTTCGCACTTGGCTCCCTTGAGGAAGAGCTTCTGCTTCTCCCGACGGCAACGCTTGCAGTCGGCCCCGGTGTAACGCGCCATAGTTCTCTCAGTCTCCTACTTCACCTGGTCAGACGCGGCGGCGCTTCGGCGGGCGGCAGCCGTTGTGCGGGGTCGGGGTGACGTCCTGGATCGAACCCACCTCCAGGCCGGTGGCCTGAAGGGAACGGATCGCGGTCTCACGGCCGGAGCCGGGACCCTTGACGAAGACGTCGACCTTGCGCATCCCGTGCTCCTGCGCGCGGCGAGCGGCGTTCTCCGCGGCCATCTGGGCGGCGAAGGGGGTGGACTTCCGGGAGCCCTTGAAGCCGACGTGGCCGGCGGAGGCCCAGGAGATCACGTTGCCGGTCGGGTCGGTGATCGAGACGATGGTGTTGTTGAACGTGCTCTTGATGTGGGCGTGCCCGTGAGCGACGTTCTTCTTTTCCTTGCGGCGCACTTTCTTGGCGCCGGCGGAACGGCCCTTTGGAGGCATGTGGTGTTAACTCCCGTGGAGGTGGTCGGTCCTGCTGCCGGACCGCTTTCGGCGTCCGGTCGGACTACTTCTTGCCCGGCTTCTTCTTGCCGGCGATCGCGCGACGCGGTCCCTTGCGGGTGCGGGCGTTGGTCTTGGTCCGCTGGCCGTGGACGGGCAGGCCACGACGGTGACGAATGCCCTCGTAGCACTGGATCTCGACCTTGCGGCGGATGTCCGCCTGGATCTCGCGACGGAGGTCACCCTCGGTGCGGAAGTTGTTGTCCACGTACTCGCGGAGCTTGACGAGGTCTTCCTCGGCCAGATCCCGCACGCGCGTGTCCGGGTTCACCCCGGTGTTGGCGAGTGTCTCTTTGGCAAGGGTGCGTCCGATGCCGAAGACATAGGTGAGAGCGACCTCGACGCGCTTTTCGCGCGGGAGGTCAACGCCTGCGAGGCGTGCCATGTGGTGGGACTCCTGGTGGTGTCGTCGGAGGTCTGCCGCAGCACCGTTCCCGGCTGCCCGAAAATCGGACCGGGTCCCCGGCCTCCGACCGGGGGTGTCGTCCCCGCGCTGCGCGAGGGGTCGGGTGACTGCGTATGTGCTGTTGTCGCGTGCGTCGCGGGAAGCGGCTGCGAAAAGTACGGTGCGGTCAGCCCTGGCGCTGCTTGTGGCGCAGGTTCTCGCAGATGACCATGACGCGCCCGTGGCGACGGATCACCTTGCACTTGTCGCAGATCTTCTTGACGCTCGGCCTGACCTTCATAAGTGAGGATCTCCGGGTCTTGATCTGCTGTGTCTACGTGGTGCTACTTGTAGCGGTAGACGATCCGCCCGCGCGTCAGGTCGTAGGGAGAGAGCTCCACCACGACCCGGTCGTCGGGCAGGATACGGATGTAGTGCATCCGCATCTTGCCGCTGATGTGCGCGAGAACCTGGTGCCCGTTCTGAAGCTCCACCTTGAACATCGCGTTCGGCAGAGACTCGACGACGGTGCCCTCGATCTCGATGGCCCCTTGTTTTTTGGCCATGCTTGAGCGCTTCACCTTCCGGGATCGGCTACCTGGATGGCCCTGGGCAGACGGGTGCACCAGGACCGACTAGCCAGTCTACGGCACCCCATTCGAAAAGACGAATCCGTGATCTTTCCCACCGAAGAAGATCGTTAAGCCAACGGATCGGGTGCGGCTGTCACGCCGAGCTCGGCGAGCTTCGCCCGGCCGCCGTCCACCGCCGTGAGCACGAGCGGCCCCTCCTCGGTCAGCGCCACCGAGTGCTCCCAGTGCGCGGCCCAGGTGCCGTCGTTCGTCTTCACGGTCCACTCGTCGGCCAGCACGTGCGTCTTCGGGGTGCCCAACGAGAGCATCGGCTCGATCGCCAGGCAGAATCCGGGCACCAGGCGCGGTCCGCGCCCGCGTCCGCGGTCCACGTAGTTCAGCAGGTGCGGGTCCATGTGCATCTCGCTGCCGATGCCGTGGCCGCCATAGTTCTCGACGATGCCGTACTTGCCGGACGGCGGCAGGGGCTGGCGGCGGATGTAGCTCTCGATGGCCTTGGAGATGTCCACCAGCCGGTTGCCCTTGCGCATCGCGGCGATACCGGCCCACAGCGATTCCTCGGTGACCCGGCTCAGCTCGTGGAGCTGCGGTGCGTGGCCCTCGCCCACGAAGACGGTGAGCGCCGCGTCCGCGTGCCACCCGTCGACGATGGCGCCGGCGTCGATCGAGATCAGGTCGCCCGCCTTGAGCACGGTCTCCCGGTCCGGGATGCCGTGCACCACGACGTCGTTCACCGACGTGCAGATGCTGGCCGGGAAGCCGCCGTAGCCGAGGAAGTTCGGCTTGGCGCCCCGTTCGGCCAGCACCTGCGCGGCGATGTCGTCCAGATCCTTGGTGGAGGTCCCGGGCACCGCCGCCTCGGCGCAGCGGCGGTGTATCTCGGCAACGACAAGACCGGCCGCGCGCATTTTCGCGATCTGCTCGGAGGTCTTGATTTCCACCATGGGTGATTCCTCTCGGGCGCCAGGTTCAGGCGGCGCGTTCCGGCAGGGCGTCCAGAGCCCGCTGGGTCACTTCGGAGACCGGGGCGAGGGCCGGGATCGTGGAGACCAGGCCCTGCGCACGGTAGTAGTCGATGATCGGCTCGGTCTCCTGGTGGTAGACCGAGAGCCGCTTGCGGACGGTGTCCTCGCGGTCGTCCTCGCGCTGGTAGAGCTCACCGTCGCAGACGTCGCAGACACCATCCTTCAACGGCGGCCGGTACGTCGAGTGGAAGGCGTGGCTGCTGTCCTTGCGACAGGTGCGGCGGCCGGCGATGCGCTTGACCACCTCGTCCTCGGGGACCTCCAGGTCCAGCACCGCGTCCAGCTTGTGGCCGGCTTCCACCAGCATCCCGTCCAGGGCCTTCGCCTGGGAGATGTTGCGGGGGAAGCCGTCGAGCAGGAAACCGTCCCCGGCGTCCGGCTGGGCGAGCCGGTCCGCGGCCATCGCCACGGTGATCTCATCCGGTACGAGTCCGCCTTCGCGCAGGATGGACTCGACCTTGCGGCCGAGCTCTGTGCCCTGACTGATGTTGGCCCGGAAGAGATCGCCGGTAGAGATGTGTGGAATGGCGAGGCGCTCGGCGAGCAACGCGGCCTGCGTGCCCTTACCCGCGCCCGGCGGTCCGACGAGGACGATTCGCATCAGCGTAGGAACCCTTCGTAATTGCGCTGGTGGAGCTGACTCTCAATCTGCCGCACCGTCTCCAGGCCGACACCCACGATGATCAGAATGGATGTCCCACCGAATGGGAAGTCCCCCTGTGCGTTGAACATCACCAGCGCCACGGTAGGCACCAAGGCGATCAGACCCAGATAGAGCGCCCCGGGCCATGTGATGCGGTTCAGCACATAGCTCAGGTACTCGACCGTGGGCCGGCCCGCCCGGATGCCCGGGATGAACCCACCATACTTCTTCATGTTTTCGGCTACGTCTTCGGGGTTGAAGGTGATGGCGACGTAGAAGAAGGCGAAGAAGACGATGAGAAGGAAGTATGTAGTGATGTAGTACGGGTGGTCACCGCCCGTGAAATACCGCTGCACCCAGTCCGTCCAGCCGCCCGAATCACTGCCGGCGAACTGCACGAGGAGCTGCGGAATGTAGAGCAGCGAGGACGCGAAGATGACAGGAATCACACCCGCCTGATTCACCTTGAGCGGGATGTACGTCGAAGTGCCGCCGTAGGAACGGCGCCCGATCATCCGCTTCGCGTACTGCACGGGGATGCGCCGCTGCGCCAGCTCGACGAAGACCACCAGCCCGACCATGGCGAGACCGCAGGCGACGACGGTGCCGAATTCGATCCAGCCGTCGGCCAGGCTGCCCTGCTGCTTGATCTGCCACAGCGAAGCCGGGAACCCGGCGGCGATGGAGACGAACATCAGCATGGACATGCCGTTACCGATACCCCTGTCGGTAATCAGTTCACCCATCCACATGATGAGTGCGGTGGCAGATGTGAGAGCAATCACCATGACCATCGTCGTGAAGACGGAGTCGTCCGGGATGATCTCGTTGCGCACTGTGCACTGGGGGAAGAGGGTGCCACTGCGGGCGGTGGCCACCAGACCCGTCGCCTGGAGGACGGCCAGAGCCATCGTCAGGTAGCGCGTGTACTGGGTGATCTTCGCCTGGCCGGCCTGCCCCTCCTTCTTGAGGGCTTCCAGCCGGGGGATCACGACCACGAGCAACTGAAGGATGATGCTCGCGGTGATGTACGGCATGATGCCCAGCGCGAATACGGTGAGCTGCAGCAGCGCCCCGCCGCTGAACATGTTCACCAGACCGAACAGACCCGAGCCCCCTCCGAGGGCGTCGGCCTCCTTCACACACTGATCGACGTTCTGAAAGCTGACCCCCGGCACCGGGACGTGCTGGCCGAGCCGGAACAGCACGACGATACCGAGTGTGAAGACCAGCTTCTTACGCAGGTCGGGCGTCTGAAACGCCCGGGCGAACGCGGTGAGCACGGCTCCTCCTGCGCCCCCCGCGGTGAGCGCGAGAGGGTTCGGTCTTAAGTCCAACGGATATGACAGATCTGGTGACGACAACGGACGCCACCTTACCGGCGCGGGTCCCGGGCCGGAACGACTGACCGGGGACGCCCATGCGTGGACATCCCCGGTCAGACTTACCTTTTCAGCCGTGCGCCCACCGACTCAGGAACGGTCGGTGACCGAGCCGCCGGCCGCGGTGATCTTCTCCTTGGCCGAGCCGGAGACGGCATCCACCGTCACCGTCAGCGCCACCGAGATGTCGCCGGAGCCGAGCACCTTCACGAGCTCGTTCTTGCGCACCGCGCCCTTGGCGACCAGGTCCTCGACGGTCACCTCACCACCCTCCGGGTAGAGGGCGGCGAGACGCTCCAGGTTGACGACCTGGTACTGCTTGTGGGCCGGGTTGCGGAAGCCCTTGAGCTTCGGCAGCCGCTGGATCAGCGGGAGCTGACCGCCCTCGAAGCCGGCCTTGACCTGGTACCGGGCCTTGGTGCCCTTGGTGCCGCGACCCGCGGTCTTGCCCTTGGACGCCTCACCACGACCCACCCGGATCTTGGCCTTCTTGGCGCCCGGCGCGGGCCGGAGGTCGTGGAGCTTCAGGGGACCGCCACGCTCGGCGCTCTCCTTCTTGGCGAGGTCCGCCATCTCAGTCCACCTCCTCGACCGACACCAGATGCCGCACGGTGTTGGCCATGCCGCGGATCTCCGGCCGGTCGTCCTTGAGGACCACGTCGTTGATACGCCGCAGCCCGAGCGAGCGCAGCGTCTCCCGGTGGTTCTGCTTGCTCCCGATACGGGACTTGACCTGAGTGATCTTCAGCCGTGCCATCACGCACCCACCCCGGCGCGCGCCCGCAGCAGAGCGGCGGGAGCGACGTCCTCCAGCGGAAGGCCGCGACGGGCGGCGATCTCCTCGGGGCGCTGAAGGCCCTTCAGAGCGGCCACCGTGGCGTGCACGATGTTGATCGGGTTGGACGAGCCGAGCGACTTGCTCAGCACGTCGTGGATGCCCGCGCACTCCAGCACGGCGCGCACCGGGCCGCCGGCGATCACGCCGGTACCCGGCGAGGCCGGCTTGAGCAGCACGACACCCGCGGCTTCCTCACCCTGGAACGGGTGCGGGATGGTGCCCTGGATCCGGGGGACCTTGAAGAAGTGCTTCTTGGCCTCCTCAACACCCTTGGCGATGGCGGCCGGCACCTCCTTGGCCTTGCCGTAGCCGACACCGACGGTGCCGTCACCGTCGCCCACCACGACCAGCGCGGTGAAGCTGAAGCGACGACCACCCTTCACTACCTTGGCGACGCGGTTGATCGCGACGACACGCTCGACGTAGGCGGTCTTCTCGGCGGCGGCGCCGCCGTCCCGGCCCTTACGGTCCCGCCGCTCGCCGCCACCCGCACCGCCACCGCGGCGCTGTGGTCCAGCCATGGGAATTACCTCTCTCGATTCAGTCGACGGGACCGGCTCAGAATTTGAGCCCCGCCTCACGGGCGGCGTCCGCAAGCGCGGCGACGCGCCCGGCGTACCTGTTACCGCCGCGGTCGAAGACCACGGCCTCGACACCGGCGGCCTTGGCCCGCTCGGCGACCAGCGCGCCGACCTGCTTGGCCTTGTCGCTCTTGTCGCCCTCGACACCCCGGATGGACACGTCGAGAGACGAGGCAGAGGCGAGCGTGTGCCCGACGGTGTCGTCCACGACCTGCGCCACCATGTGGCGGTTGGAGCGGGTCACCACCAGACGCGGCCGCGCGGCCGTGCCGGCGATCTTCTTGCGGATACGCACGTGGCGGCGCTTGGTCGCCACCCGCTTCCGCGCGTCGCCCTTGGCGATCTTGATGCCGTATGCCATGGCTACTTACCAGCCTTTCCGACCTTGCGGCGGATGACTTCGCCCTCGTACTTCACGCCCTTGGCCTTGTACGGGTCGGGCTTCCGCAGCTTGCGGATGTTGGCCGCGACCTCGCCGACCTTCTGCTTGTCGATCCCCTCGACGCTGAACCGGGTCGGGTTCTCGACCTTGAACGCGATGCCCTCGGGGGGCTCGACGAGAATCGGGTGGCTGTAGCCCAGCGAGAACTCGAGGTTGGCACCCTTGGCCTGGACGCGGTAACCGACACCGCTGATCTCAAGCTTCTTGATGTAGCCCTGGGTCACACCGGTGATCATGTTGGCCACCAGCGTGCGCGACAGACCGTGCAGCGCACGGTTGCGGTTCTCGTCGTTGGGACGGCTCACCAGAATGGCGCCGTCCTCGCCCCGGACCACCTCGATCGGCGCCACGACGGTGTGCGACAGGGCGCCCTTGGGGCCCTTCACCTCGACCGTGCGCCCCTCGATGGTGACGTCCACACCGGCGGGAATCTGGATCGGCTGCTTGCCAATACGCGACATGGCTCTCCTCCGTTCCCTTCCGTCACCAGACGTAGGCGAGGACTTCCCCACCCACGCCTTTCTTCTGTGCCTGCTTGTCGGTGAGCAGCCCGTGGGACGTGGAGATGATCGCCACGCCCAGGCCGCCGAGCACCTTCGGCAGACCGGTGGACTTCGCGTACACCCTCAGGCCCGGCTTCGAGATCCGCTTGATGCCGGCGATCGAGCGCTCGCGGTTGGGGCCGTACTTCAGCTCCAGAACGAGGGACTTGCCCACCTGGGCTTCCTCGGTCTTCCAGCCGGTGATGTAACCCTCCTGCTGGAGAATCTCCGCGATGTGCGACTTGATCTTGCTGTGCGGCATCACGACGGCGTCGTGGTATGCCGAGTTCGCGTTCCGCAGACGGGTCAGCATGTCTGCGATCGGGTCGGTCATGGTCATAAAACGGCCTTGGGCCTCTCTCGCCGGGGTTTCCTCGTGGCGTGTACTCCACACACGCGGGACCTACGGCGTAGTCGGTGTTACCAGGAGCTCTTGGTGACGCCCGGCAGCTCGCCGCGGTGCGCCATCTCACGGAGGCACACACGGCACAGGCCGAACTTGCGGTACACGGAGTGCGGCCGGCCGCAACGCTGGCAGCGCGTGTAGCCACGCACGGCGAACTTCGGCTTGCGGCTGGCCTTGGCGATCAGAGCCTTCTTCGCCACGGTCACGCCTCCTTGAAGGGGAATCCGAGGAGCTTCAGCAGGCTGCGCCCCTCGTCGTCGGTCGTGGCCGTGGTGACCACGGTGATGTCCATGCCCCGCACCCGGTCGATGCGGTCGGGGTCGATCTCGTGGAACATGACCTGCTCCGTGAGACCGAACGTGTAGTTCCCCCGCCCGTCGAACTGCTTGGGGGACAGGCCGCGGAAGTCGCGGATGCGCGGCAGCGCCAGCGACAGCAGCCGGTCGAGGAACTCCCACATCCGGTCGCCGCGCAGCGTCACGTGCGCGCCGATCGGCTGCCCCTCGCGCAGCTTGAACTGCGCGATGGACTTGCGGGCCTTGGTCACGGTCGGCTTCTGGCCGGTGATCGTGGCGAGGTCGCGCACGGCGCCCTCCATCAGCTTGGAGTCGCGGGCGGCGTCGCCCACACCCATGTTGACCACGATCTTGGTCAGGCCCGGCACCTGCATGATGTTCGGGTACTGGTACTCGTCACGCAGCTTGCCGATGATCTCTTCGCGGTACCGCGTCTTCAGACGCGGCGTGGCGGTGGCAGTGGCAGTGGCAGTGGTCATCAGATGTCCTCACCGGTCCGGCGTGCGACGCGGATCTTGTTGCCGTCCTCGTCGAAGCGGTGGCCGATGCGGGTGGTGACCTTCTTGCCGTCCTTCTCCACCACCAGCGCGACGTTGCTCACGTGGATGGGGGCCTCGGTCGTGATGATGCCACCGGTCTTGGATCCGCGAGCGGTCGCGCCGGCCTTCGTGTGCTTCTTGACCCGGTTGACACCCTCGACCAGGACCCGGTCCTCGCGGGGGAAGGCCACGATGACCTTGCCCTGCTTGCCCTTGTCCTTACCGGTGATGACCTGGACCAGGTCGCCCTTCTTGATCTTCATGCTCACAGCACCTCCGGCGCGAGCGAGATGATCTTCATGAACTTCTTCTCGCGCAGCTCACGGCCCACCGGGCCGAAAATACGGGTGCCACGGGGGTCGCCGTCGTTCTTGAGGATGACGGCGGCGTTCTCGTCGAAGCGGATGTACGAGCCGTCCGGCCGCCGGCGCTCCTTCACGGCGCGCACGATGACGGCCTTGACGACATCGCCCTTCTTCACGTTGCCACCGGGGATCGCGTCCTTGACGGTGGCCACGATGACGTCACCGATGCCCGCGTAGCGGCGCCCGGATCCACCGAGAACGCGGATGCACAGGATCTCCTTGGCACCCGTGTTGTCGGCGACGCGCAGTCGCGACTCCTGCTGGATCATTGGTTACTTCGCCTTCTCCAGAATCTCCACGACGCGCCAGCGCTTGGTCGCGGACAGCGGACGGGTCTCCATCAGAAGAACGCGGTCACCGATACCGGCGACGTTCTGCTCGTCGTGGGCCTTGAGCTTGCTCGTGCGGCGGATGATCTTGCCGTACAGGGCATGCTTGACCCGGTCCTCGACAGCGACAACGACGGTCTTGTCCATCTTGTCGCTGACGACCAGACCCTCACGGGTCTTCCGTCGGCCGCGCTCAGTCGTCTCAGTCACAGTCTTCTCACTCATCAGGCGTTCTCCACCGCCTCGGCGACGGGCTCCACCGACTCGATGCCGAGCTCGCGCTCACGCATCAGGGTGTAGATCCGGGCGATGTCCTTGCGAACGGCCCTGAGCCGGGTGTTGTTCTCGAGCTGGCCGGTCGCCGCCTGGAAGCGGAGCCGGAACAGCTCCTCCTTCGCCTCGCGCAGCTTCACGACGAGCTCCTCGTCGTTCAGCTCCCGGAGCTCGGCTGCCTTGGTACCGGCTGCCATCACGCCTCACCTGCCTCGCGCCGGACGATCCGGCACTTCATCGGAAGCTTGTGCGCGGCGCGGGTGAGCGCCTCACGAGCGATCTTCTCGTTGGGGTAGGAGAGCTCGAACATCACGCGCCCGGGCTTGACGTTCGCGATCCACCACTCCGGCGAGCCCTTGCCGGAACCCATGCGGGTCTCGGCGGGCTTCTTGGTCAGCGGACGGTCCGGGTAGATGTTGATCCACACCTTGCCGCCACGCTTGATGTGCCGGGTCATCGAGATACGCGCGGCCTCGATCTGCCGGTTCGTCACATAGGCACCGGTGACGGCCTGGATGCCGTACTCACCGAAGGCGACCTCGGTACCGCCCTTGGCAGCACCCTTGCGCTTCGGGTGGTGCTGCTTGCGGTACTTGACCTTGCGAGGAATCAGCATGGTCTCAGCTCTCCGTTCCCGTGCTCTCGGCGGCGGGGGCGGCGGGCGCCTCGGCCTTGGGAGCCTCGGCGACGGGCGCGCCCTGCTGCTGCGGCCTGCGTCCGCGGCCACCACGCTCGCCACGACCGCGGGCGGGGCGGTCGCCACCGGGACCACCGGGACCACGGGCCGGGCGGTTGCCGGCGCGGGCGGCGGCGTTCTCGGCACGGACCTCGGCGATGTTCTTCACGTCGCCCTTGTAGATCCAGACCTTGACCCCGATGCGGCCGAAGGTGGTGCGGGCCTCGAAGAAGCCGTAGTCCACGTTGGCGCGCAGGGTGTGCAGGGGCACGCGGCCCTCGCGGTAGAACTCGGAGCGGGACATCTCGGCGCCGCCGAGACGGCCACCGCACTGGATCTTGATGCCCTTGGCGCCGGCCTTCATCGTGCTCTGCATCGACTTGCGCATCGCACGACGGAAGGAGACCCGGGAGGAGAGCTGCTCGGCGACCGCCTGGGCCACCAGCTGCGCGTCCAGCTCGGGGTTCTTGACCTCAAGGATGTTGAACTGGATCTGCTTGCCGGTCAGCTTCTCCAGGTTGCCCCGGAGCCGGTCGGCCTCCGCGCCGCGGCGGCCGATGACGATGCCCGGCCGGGCGGTGTGGACGTCGACGCGGACGCGGTCACGGGTGCGCTCGATCTCCACCTTGGAGATGCCGGCGCGCTCCATGCCCTGCGTCAGCATGCGGCGGATCGCGACGTCTTCCTTGACGTAGTCCTTGTACAGCTTGTCGGCGTACCAGCGCGACTTGAAGTCGGTGGTGATGCCGAGCCGGAACCCGTGAGGGTTTACCTTCTGCCCCATTACCGGGTCCCTTCCTTGCTGCTGACGACCACCGTGATGTGGCTGGTCCGCTTACGGATCCGGTAGGCGCGGCCTTGGGCGCGCGGCCGGAACCGCTTCAGAGTCGGGCCCTCGTCGACGTACGCCTCACTGACATAGAGGCTGCCGACGTCCGTGTGGTTGTAGTTGTGCGCGGCGTTGGCGATGGCGCTGTCGAGCACCTTGCCCACCGGCACACTGGCGGCCTGCGGAGCGAAGCGCAGGACCGCCTGAGCCTCCGCGGCATCCTTGCCGCGGATGAGGTCCACCACACGGCGGGCCTTCATGGGCGTGACGCGGATGAACCGCGCGATAGCCCTGGCTTCCATGGTTGTCCCTTCGGTGTCGGTCATGATCTGCACACCCCGCTCAGCGGCGCCGCGACTTGCGGTCGTCCTTCACGTGGCCGCGGAAGGTGCGGGTCGGCGCGAACTCGCCGAGCTTGTGGCCGACCATCGACTCGGTGACGAACACCGGGACGTGCTTACGGCCGTCGTGCACCGCGATCGTGTGGCCCAGCATCGCCGGGACGATCATCGAGCGGCGCGACCAGGTCTTGATGACGTTCTTGGTACCGGCTTCGTTCTGCGTGTCCACCTTTTTGATCAGGTGGTCGTCGACGAAGGGTCCCTTCTTCAGACTGCGCGGCATCGCAACCTGCTCCTAGCGCTTCTTGTTCGTCTTGCGGCGGCGGACGATGTACTTGTTGCTGGCCTTCTTGGGCGAGCGGGTACGGCCTTCCTTCTTGCCCCAGGGCGAGACCGGGTGGCGACCACCCGACGTCCGGCCCTCGCCACCGCCGTGCGGGTGGTCGACAGGGTTCATCACGACGCCACGGACGCTCGGGCGGACGCCCTTCCAGCGCATCCGGCCGGCCTTGCCCCAGTTGATGTTCGACTGCTCGGCGTTGCCGACCTCGCCAACGGTGGCGCGGCAGCGGACGTCGACCAGGCGGATCTCACCGGACGGCATGCGCAGGTGGGCCATGCGGCCCTCCTTGGCCAGGAGCTGCACGGAGGCGCCGGCGGAGCGGGCGAACTTCGCGCCGCCGCCGGGCTGGAGCTCGATGGCGTGAATGACGGTACCCACCGGGATGTTGCGCAGCGGCAGGTTGTTGCCGGGCTTGATGTCGGCGCCGGCGCCGTTCTCCACGCGGTCACCCTGCTTCAGGTGGGCCGGGGCGATGATGTACCGCTTCTCGCCGTCCACGTAGTGCAGCAGCGCGATGCGGGCGGTGCGGTTGGGGTCGTACTCGATGTGCGCGACCTTGGCCGGCACGCCGTCCTTGTCGTGCCGGCGGAAGTCGATCACACGGTAGGCGCGCTTGTGGCCACCGCCCTGGTGGCGGACGGCTACGCGACCGGCGTTGTCCCGGCCACCCTTGCTGTGCAGGGGGCGGACCAGCGACTTCTCCGGCGTGGACCGCGTGACCTCGACGAAGTCGGCGACGCTGGAGCCACGACGGCCCGGGGTCGTCGGCTTGTACTTGCGGATTCCCATTTCTTAGTCCTCGTCCGGTATCGGACGGACCGGATCTCCTAGGAGACCGGACCGCCGAAGATGTCGATGCTGTCGCCCTCGGCGAGGGTCACGATGGCGCGCTTGGTGCTGGCACGCCGACCGAAGCCGGTACGGGTGCGCTTGCGCTTGCCCTGCCGGTTGATCGTGTGGACCGAGGTGACCTTGACCGAGAAGACCGCCTGGACGGCCTGCTTGATCTGGGTCTTGTTCGCCCGCGGGTCGACGATGAACGTGTACTTGTTCTCGTCGAGCAGCGCGTAGCTCTTCTCGGACACGACCGGCTTGATCAGGATGTCGTGCGGGTGCGTGATCTCCTTGCTGGAGACCTCGGCGACGGTTCCGTCACTCATCAGGCGTCGCTCCCTTCGGGCTTGGCCGGGCCCGCCACGAAGCGCTCGAAGGCGGCCTTGGTGAACACCACGTCGTCGGAGTCGATGACGTCGTACGTGTTCAGCTGGCCCGGGTCGATCAGGTGCACCCGGGGCAGGTTGCGGACCGAGAGCCACGACGTCGCGTCGGCGCGGTCGGCGACCAGCAACAGCTTCTTGCGGTCACTGATCTTGCCGAGCAGCGTGCGGGCGGCCTTGGTCGAGACCTCGCCGTCCACCACGCCGGTGACGATGTGGATGCGGTCGTTCCTGGCCCGGTCGGTGAGGGCACCGCGCAGGGCTGCGGCCTTCATCTTCTTCGGGGTCCGCTGGCTGTAGTCACGCGGCACGGGACCGTGCACGACGCCACCGCCGGTGAACTGCGGGGCGCGGATGGAGCCCTGGCGAGCGCGGCCGGTGCCCTTCTGGCGGTACGGCTTCTTGCCGCCGCCTCGGACCTCGCCGCGGGTCTTCGCCTTGTGCGTGCCCTGGCGGGCGGCGGCGAGCTGGGCCACGACGACCTGGTGGATCAGCGGAACGCTGACCTTGGCGTCGAAGATCTCCGCGGGGAGCTCGACAGTGCCGGTCTTCTCACCGGCGGGCGAAAGAATGTCTACGGTGCTCATGGGTAACCTCAGGCCCCCTTGGCCGCGGTGCGGACCAGGACGAGGCCGCCGTTGGGACCGGGCACCGCGCCCTTGATGAGCAGCAGGCCCTTCTCCGCGTCAACGGCGTGGACGGTCAGGTTCTGGGTGGTCACGCGCTCGTTGCCCATCCGGCCGGCCATGCGCAGGCCCTTGAACACGCGGCCCGGAGTGGCGCAGCCGCCGATGGAGCCGGGCGAGCGGTGCTTGCGCTGGGTGCCGTGCGAGGCGCCGAGACCGGCGAAGCCGTGGCGCTTCATGACACCGGCGGTGCCCTTGCCCTTGCTGGTGCCGGTCACATCGACCCTGACGCCGGACTCGAACACCTCGGCGGTGATCTCCTGACCGAGGGTGTACTCGGCGGCGTCAGCGGTCCGCAGCTCGACCAGGTGGCGGCGCGGGGTGACGTCGGCCTTGGTGAAGTGGCCCTTGAGGGGCTTGTTCACCTTGCGCGGGTCGATCTCGCCGAACGCGATCTGGACGGCCTCGTAGCCGTCCCTGTCATTGGTGCGCACCTGGGTCACGACACAGGGCCCGGCCTTGACCACGGTCACCGGGACGACGCGGTTGTTGTCGTCCCAGACCTGGGTCATGCCGAGCTTCTCGCCCAGGACGCCCTTGATCTGCTTGGTCATCTCTCTTCCGCGCCTCTCAGAGCTTGATCTCGATGTCAACGCCGGCCGGAAGGTCCAGGCGCATCAGCGAGTCAACGGTCTTGGGGGTCGGGTCGAGGATGTCGATCAGCCGCTTGTGGGTGCGCATTTCGAAGTGCTCGCGCGAATCCTTGTACTTGTGCGGCGACTTGATGACGCAGTACACGTTCTTCTCAGTGGGCAGCGGCACCGGGCCCGCGACCGACGCACCCGTGCGGGTCACCGTCTCGACGATCTTCTTCGCCGAGTTGTCGATGACCTCGTGGTCGTAGGCCTTGAGCCGGATGCGGATCTTCTGTCCCGCCATGGCTACTTCGTAGTCCTGTCTCGTCTCAACGCTCCGGAACCTGGATTCCGCTTCTCCCCCGCCGACCCACGCGGTCGGGCGTGTCGCACTCATTCCCAGATTTCGCCCCTGCGGGCACCTCCCAGCCGCGAGGCCGAGGGAGTGTTTCCTCTGTGAGGAGTGGGGGAAGAACTTCCACCAGGTGCCTGGCTGACGCCCCGCCCACGCTTCCCGGAAGATCCCGGTATTTCCGCTGCTACCCCGCGCGAGCAGGGCATATATGCAGCGACGAATACAGTGAGACTCGCTTCCGGTCCTCCCGGCGGGAGGCGCGCAGCATCGGCTGTCAACCGAGCAACCTGGTCAGTGTGCCATAACGCCCACCGACAGTGCCAATCGGGCGAGAAGCCCCCTCCACGAGGCCGGCCGCGCCGGGCCGGGCGGGGGCGCCCCGGCCGGGCGCGGCGGCGGACCACCCCCGATCATCCCCCTCCCCGGGCCCGCTTGGCGCGCTCGCGCTCCTCCACCTCGGCCAGCGGCGGGTGGATCTGCATCGGCCCGTACGGGTCCTGGTCGCTGGGCCGCGGCGGCTCCGGGCCGTCGGGCCCGATCCGCATCAGCCGCTCCACCCGGATGACGCGGAACCGCCGCCCCAGCACCCGCAGTTCGTCGCCCGGCGGCCCCGCGCGGTACTCCTCGGCGGCCCTGGCGTACGTGGCGGCGTCGGCGGCGGAGACACCCTGCTCCAGCTTCGGGAGGAACTCGGCCAGGTAGTTGTACAGGGTCGCGCGGGCCTCCTGCGGGCTGGGCTGGAGGCTGGCCATCGGCTCCCAGGACCTGGTCTTGCGCTCGGCGAACGTGAAGGTGGCGGGCAGCAGGACGACACCGGGGTGGGAGGTGAGCGCGCGACGGGAGTCCTCCCGGACGTCCCGGGGGATGCGCGGCGCCTCGTAGCGCAGGGCGAGCAGCTCCATGCGCTGGATGCTCTCCATGATCCCGGTCGGGCTGGCGTGGTCGATGACGAAGCCCCGGGTGCGGCTCGGCGCGTCCCGGCGGGTCCGGTCGCCGAGGTCGCGCGAGGGGTCGTCGGGGTCGGTGGGCCTCGGCCCCTCGATGCCGTCGGGCCCGGTGCGGGCGAACTCGTCGCCGCGCACGATCCGGTAGCGGATGTCCCCGACGGTCAGCTCGTCGACCGGCTCCTTCTCCAGCCGGGCCACGGCGGCCAGCAGCTGCCCGCGGAGCGGCTCGCCGGCCACGGTCTCGTCCTTCGCCTTGAACCACAGGTAGGAGTTGAGCCCGTCCCGGGAGTGCTGCGCGAAGCCGTCCCCCATGTCACTGAGCAGCCGCCAGCTCTCCCCGTCCGCCGGCCGCTGCTCGGCGAATCCGAAGACCGGCCCCCGGATGACGACGTTGGGGTACCGCTCGGCGGCCCTGATCGTGTCCTGCTCCGTGACCTCGGAGACCGGATCATCCCGATGGGTGACCCGGAAGGTCAGGTGGCGCGGTGGACTGTTCCGGTGATCCTTCATGCGCCCAGCGTGACAGGAGTACCGCTGCGCGGTCAGTCGATTACGCGAAGTCCCCCTGTTCGAGGGGCTACCTTGCCCCCGCGTTCACGGCCTCGCCGTGCCTCAGCCGCCGTAGGCGACCGTGAAGCGCTCCCCGATGTGCCGCGGCTTCTCGATCTCGTCAACCAGCGCGACCGCGTAGTCCTCGGTGGAGATCCGGCTCTCGCCGCGCTCGTCGGTCACCAGGTCGTCCAGCCCCGCCTCGTACCGGCCGGTGCGACGGCCCGGCTCGATCCGGGCGGCGGGGCTGAGGGAGGTCCAGCGGACTTCGGTGGCGACGCCGCGCAGATACTCCAGGGCGTCGCCGTGGGCGCGCATGATCAGCACGACATCGCCGGGCAGCCCGGGCGCGTCCCAGACCCGACCGCCGCCGGGGGTACGCAACGAGCCGGCGTCGCCGACCATGATGAGCCGGGGCGCCCCGGACCCCAGCGCGTGCAGACCGGCCACCAGGGACTCGGCGGAGGGCTTCATGGTGGCCTGGTGCCCGGGACCGTCACCGCCGCCGACAGCGCTGACAAGCACGTCCTGACCCCGGGCGACCGCGCTGACGCTCGCCGGGTCGAGCACGTCCCCGGTGGTGACGGTGAGGTTCTGATGGGTCCTGGTGACCGAGGCGGGGTCGCGGACCACGGCCGTGATCGTGTGGCCGCGGTCGAGGGCCTCGCTGACGACCCGGTGGCCGATGGCGCCATTCGCCCCGAAGATCGCGATCCTGGCCATGAGGTGCTCCCTGTGGTGTTACGCGGCTTCTTCGCGGCCAGCGTGCCACCGGGCGGAGCCCGAGTCATGGAGGCGCCCGGAAGGGCGGGAAAGCCGACGGGCCCCGCTCCGCATGAGACTCATGCGGAGCGGGGCCCGTCGTACGGCCCGTGCCAGAGGTCAGATCACTTGATGATCTTGGTGACCTGGCCGGCGCCCACGGTCCGGCCACCCTCACGGATGGCGAACTTCAGGCCCTCCTCCATGGCGATCGGCTGGATCAGCTCGACCCTCATGTCGGTGTTGTCGCCGGGCATGACCATCTCGGTGCCCTCGGGGAGGTGCACCACGCCGGTCACGTCCGTCGTCCGGAAGTAGAACTGCGGGCGGTAGTTGTTGAAGAACGGCGTGTGACGGCCACCCTCGTCCTTGGACAGGATGTACGCGGTCGCCTCGAAGTCCGTGTGCGGCGTGACCGAACCGGGCTTGATGACGACCTGGCCGCGCTCGACGTCCTCGCGCTTGATGCCGCGGAGGAGCAGACCGACGTTCTCACCGGCCCGGCCCTCGTCGAGGAGCTTCCGGAACATCTCGATACCGGTGACGGTGGTGGTGGCCTTCGTCTCCTTGATACCGATGATGTCGACGGTCTCGTTGACCTTGAGGATGCCGCGCTCGATACGACCGGTCACGACGGTGCCGCGGCCGGTGATCGTGAAGACGTCCTCGATCGGCATCAGGAACGGCTTGTCGACGTCACGCTCCGGCTGCGGGATGGACTCGTCCACGGCCTTCATCAGCTCAAGGACGGTCTTGGACCACTCGGGGTCACCCTCAAGGGCCTTCAGCGCGGAGACCTTGACGACCGGCACGTCGTCACCCGGGAACTCGTACTCCGTGAGCAGCTCACGGACCTCGAGCTCGACGAGCTCCATGATCTCCTCGTCGTCCACCATGTCCGCCTTGTTCAGGGCGACCACGATGTACGGCACGCCGACCTGGCGGGCCAGGAGCACGTGCTCCTTGGTCTGCGGCATCGGACCGTCGGTGGCGGCGACCACCAGGATCGCGCCGTCCATCTGGGCGGCACCGGTGATCATGTTCTTGATGTAGTCCGCGTGGCCCGGGCAGTCGACGTGGGCGTAGTGCCGGCTCTCCGTCTGATACTCGACGTGCGCGATGGAGATGGTGATACCGCGCTGGCGCTCCTCGGGCGCCTTGTCGATGTTCTCGAACGCGAAAGTCTCATTCAGGTTCGGGAACTCGTCGTGCAGCACCTTGGTGATCGCCGCGGTAAGCGTCGTCTTGCCGTGGTCGATGTGACCGATGGTGCCAATGTTGACGTGCGGCTTAGTCCGCTCGAACTTCGCCTTCGCCACTGGGGTCCTCCTGTGGACTGGTGCTGTACGCCCCCCGCACCTTGCGGAAGGTTTTCAGATGGTCGACCGAACCGGTCAGGACCCCGAGGGGGACACCCTTGACCGCTTCGTTGAAAAGGGCTGGGCTCCGGGGGCGAAACGCCCCCGAACGCCCCTTGCTCCAGCTTAAGGGCTACTCACCCTTGGCCTTCGCGATGATCTCCTCGGCGACGCTCCGCGGAACCTCGCCGTAGGAATCGAACTGCATGCTGTAGCTCGCCCGACCGGAAGTCTTGCTTCGCAGGTCACCCACGTAACCGAACATCTCCGAGAGCGGCACGAGCGCCTTGACGACCTTGGCGCCGCTCCGGTCCTCCATGGCCTGGATCTGGCCACGGCGGGAGTTGATGTCACCGATCACGTCACCCATGTAGTCCTCGGGTGTGGTGACCTCGACGGCCATCAGCGGCTCCAGGAGAACCGGTCCGGCCTTCCGGGCGGCTTCCTTGAACGCCATGGAACCGGCGATCTTGAAGGCCATCTCGGACGAGTCGACATCGTGGAACGCGCCGTCGAGCAGGGTCACCTTGACGCCGGTCAGCGGGTAGCCGGCGAGCACGCCGAACTCCATCGCGTCCTGGCAACCCGCGTCCACCGAAGGGATGTACTCCTTGGGGATGCGGCCACCGGTGACCTTGTTCTCGAACTCGTACCCGTCGCCTTCCAGCGGCTCCAGCGCGATCTGCACCTTGGCGAACTGCCCGGAACCACCGGTCTGCTTCTTGTGCGTGTAGTCGTGCTTGTCGACCGCCTTCCGCAGGGTCTCCCGGTAGGCGACCTGCGGCTTGCCGACGTTGGCCTCGACCTTGAACTCGCGCTTCATCCGGTCGACCAGCACATCGAGGTGCAGCTCGCCCATGCCCGAGATGATCGTCTGACCGGTCTCCTGGTCAGCCTTGACCTGGAAGGACGGGTCCTCCTCGGCCAGCCGCTGGATCGCGATGCCCAGCTTCTCCTGGTCGCCCTTCGACTTGGGCTCGATGGCGACCTCGATGACCGGGGCCGGGAAGTCCATCGACTCCAGGATCACCGGGTTGCCCGGGTCGCACAGCGTCTCGCCCGTGGTCGTCTGCTTCAGACCCATGACGGCGACGATGTCACCCGCGCCCACACGCTCGATTTCCTCGCGCTTGTTGGCGTGCATCCGGTAGATCTTGCCGATGCGCTCCTTGCGGTCCTTCACCGAGTTCTGCACCTGCGCGCCGGACTGCAGCACACCGGAGTAGATCCGGATGAAGGTGAGCTTGCCCAGGTGGGGGTCGCTCATGATCTTGAAGGCGAGCGCCGCGAGCGGCTCCTCCTCCGACGGCTTGCGCGTGATGACCTGCTCGGGGTCGCGCGGGGAGTGCCCCTCGACAGCCTCGATGTCCAGCGGCGACGGCAGGTACCGGATGACCGCGTCGAGCAGGGGCTGCACGCCCTTGTTCTTGAACGCGGTGCCGCAGAACACCGGGGTGACGGTCATGGAGCCCTCCGAGCCGGCGGAGCCGGTGGAGGCGAGGGTGACCCGGCGCACGGCCGCGTAGAGCTGCTCCACGGAGGGCTCCTCGCCCTCCAGGTACAGCTCCATCATCTCCTCGTCGTTCTCCGCGACGGCCTCGACCAGCTTGGCGTGCCACTCCTCGGCCTGGTCCTGGAGATCCGCGGGGATGTCGACGACGTCGTACATCTCCCCGAG
The DNA here is from genome assembly GCF_035917415.1 of Streptomyces sp. NBC_01803. NCBI lineage: Bacteria > Bacillati > Actinomycetota > Actinomycetes > Kitasatosporales > Streptomycetaceae > Streptomyces > Streptomyces sp. NBC_01803. The sequence goes on along the minus strand of NZ_CP109073.1, from coordinate 3,769,214 downwards.
CTTGGTCTCCTCGGACCACACCAGGGCCTTCATGCGGATGAGGTCCACGACGCCCTTGAAGTCGGCCTCGGCGCCGATCGGGAGCTGCATGACCAGCGGGGTGGCCTTGAGCCGGTCGACGATCATGTCGACGCAGCGGAAGAAGTCGGCCCCCGTGCGGTCCAGCTTGTTCACGAAACAGATGCGGGGCACGCCGTAACGGTCCGCCTGGCGCCAGACCGTCTCGGACTGCGGCTCCACACCGGCCACGCCGTCGAACACCGTGACGGCGCCGTCGAGTACGCGCAGCGAGCGCTCCACCTCGACCGTGAAGTCGACGTGGCCCGGGGTGTCGATGATGTTGATCGTGTGGTCGACATCGTCCAGCGGCCAGTGACAGGTGGTCGCGGCGGACGTGATCGTGATGCCGCGTTCCTGCTCCTGGGCCATCCAGTCCATGGTGGCGGCGCCGTCGTGAACCTCACCGATCTTGTAGCTCACGCCGGTGTAGTACAGGATCCGCTCGGTGGTCGTCGTCTTGCCCGCGTCGATGTGGGCCATGATCCCGATGTTCCGGACCCTGGCCAGGTCAAGTGAAGTGGTAGCCATATGGCTTCAGTCTTCTCTCGGTCTCGATGGGGTAGCGACTACCAGCGGTAGTGCGCGAAGGCCTTGTTGGACTCGGCCATCTTGTGGGTGTCCTCGCGCTTCTTCACGGAGGCACCGAGCCCATTGGACGCATCGAGCAACTCGTTCATCAGCCGCTCGGTCATGGTCTTCTCGCGGCGGGCGCGGGAGTACCCGACCAGCCAGCGCAGCGCGAGCGTCGACGAACGGCCGGGACGGACCTCGACCGGCACCTGGTAGGTGGCACCGCCGACGCGGCGGGAGCGGACCTCAAGGGTCGGCTTCACGTTCTCCAGCGCGCGCTTGAGAGTGATGACCGGGTCGTTGCCGGTCTTGTCCCGCAGACCCTCCATGGCACCGTAGACGATGCGCTCGGCAGTGGAACGCTTGCCGTTCAGGAGGACCTTGTTGATGAGGGAGGTCACCAGAGGAGAGCCGTACACCGGGTCGATGTGGACCGGGCGCTTCGGGGCAGGGCCCTTACGAGGCATGGCTTACTTCTCCTTCTTGGCGCCGTAGCGGCTGCGGGCCTGCTTGCGGTTCTTGACACCCTGGGTGTCCAGGGAGCCGCGGATGATCTTGTAACGAACACCCGGCAGGTCCTTCACACGACCACCGCGCACCAGCACGATGGAGTGCTCCTGAAGGTTGTGGTTCTCACCCGGAATGTAGGCGGTGACCTCGATCCCGTTGCTCAGACGCACGCGGGCGACCTTGCGGAGGGCCGAGTTCGGCTTCTTCGGGGTGGTCGTGAACACACGCGTGCAGACACCGCGCCGCTGGGGCGAGCCCTCAAGGGCGGGTGTCTTGTTCTTCTCGACCTTGTCCTGCCGGCCCTTGCGGACCAGCTGCTGGATCGTTGGCACCGTTTCTCCGGTTTCTCTGTGCCGACTCGATGAAACTAACCTGGACCACCGCACCGACCCACGCGGTCGGGCGTGTCGAAGACTGCACGATTCCGGATCCTCGCTAAGCTGCGGGGAGCGGATGCAGATCCGGGAGCTCTTCTGCGGGCTGAAAAAACGCAGGGAACACCCCAGGCACAAGGTCAGAGCGTACCTACCCCACGGGCTGCGGTCAAAACAAGCGCCTGAGAACAGCACGATGACCGTAGGAGCATGGGAGGGGACGAGAGCGTGACGACCGCTACACCGGACGCCGCGGGCGATGAGGCCGCGCCCGAGACGGACATAGAGAAAGATACCGAAGCCGAACCCACCGGGCCGCCGCCCAGGAGAAGACGGCTCTGGCCGCGCGTCCTGCTCGGCTCGGTCGCCGGAGTCCTGGCGCTCCTGCTCGCCGGCGCCGGGTACGCGTACTGGCGCACCGACCAGGCCCTCGATTCCATCGACCGCATCCCCGACGCCCTGCCCAGCCTCCCCGAGGAGGACCAGCCGCCGGGCGCGGCGGGCGACGCCGAGGTCTATCTGCTGGTCGGCCTCGACGCCGAGGAGACCCCCGAGGAGGGCCCCGCCTGGCAGGCGGGCGCGGCGCGCAGCGACACGATGATGCTGCTCCAGCTCTCCGGGGACCGCCAGACCGCCTCGGTGGTGTCGCTGCCCCGGGACACCTGGGTGGACATCCCGGGCCATGGCGACGCGAAGCTGAACGCGGCCTACTCCTGGGGCGGGCCGCCGCTGATGGTGGAGACCGTGCAGAACCTCACCGGCATCCGCGTCGACCACCTGGCCGTCGTGGACTGGACCGGCTTCAAGGAGCTGACGAACGCGGTCGGCGGCGTCGACGTGGACGGGCAGCACATGAACGGCGAGGACGCCCTGACCTACGTGCGGGAGCGCAAGTCGCTGCCGGGCGGCGACTTCGACCGCACCCGCCGCCAGCAGAACTTCCTGCGTGCCCTGATGACCCAGACCCTGAGCGCCGACACACTCACCGACCCGGGCCGGCTCGGCGGACTGCTGGACGCAGTCGGCGACGTGGTGAGCGTCGACGACCAGCTCAGCAACGGCGACCTGCGCGGCCTCCTGTGGGGCCTGCGCGACATCCGCGCCTCGGACGTGCACTTCATGAACGCCCCGGTGACGGGCACCGACATGATCGACGGCCAGTCGGTGGTCCTGCTGGACCACGAGGCGGCCCAGCCACTGTGGCGGGCGATGCGCGACGACGAGATGGCCACCTTCCTGACCGGCGACCAGGCCCCGGCGGAGCTCGGCGACACCGTGCGCTGACGCGGCCGGCGGAGAAGGCACCGCAGGCCGAAGGCCCGGCCGGGGCGGCGATGCCGTCCCGGCCGGGCCTTTCGGTGTCCGGACTCAGCCCTGGTAGGGGCCGTAGTCGTAGTCCTCCAGCGGAACCGCCTGGCCGGAGCCGCCGCCGAAGGGCGAGTAGTCGATGTCGTCGTAGCCGACAGCCGAGTACATCGCGGCCTTCGCCTCCTCGGTGGGCTCGACCCGGATGTTCCGGTAACGGGACAGGCCCGTGCCGGCCGGGATGAGCTTGCCGATGATCACGTTCTCCTTGAGGCCGATCAGGGAGTCCGACTTGGCGTTGATCGCCGCGTCGGTGAGCACCCGGGTCGTCTCCTGGAAGGACGCCGCCGACAGCCACGACTCGGTGGCCAGCGACGCCTTGGTGATGCCCATGAGCTGCGGACGGCCGGAGGCCGGGTGGCCGCCTTCCGACACGACCCGGCGGTTCTCCGACTCGAACTTCGAGCGCTCGACCAGCTCGCCCGGCAGCAGCTCCGCGTCGCCGGACTCGATGATCGTCACCCGGCGCAGCATCTGCCGGACGATGATCTCGATGTGCTTGTCGTGGATCGCCACACCCTGGGAGTTGTAGACCTTCTGGACTTCGCCCACCAGGTAGATCTGCACGGCGCGCTGGCCGAGGATCCGCAGGACGTCGTGCGGGTTCGCCGCGCCGACCGTCAGCGGCTGGCCGACGGTGACGTGCTCGCCCTCGCTCACCAGGAGCCTGGCCCGCTTGGAGACCGGGTAGGAGGTCTCGTCGGAGCCGTCGTCCGGGGTGACGATGACCTTCTTGGTCTTCTCGGTCTCCTCGATCCGCACCCGGCCGGCCGACTCGGAGATCGGCGCGACACCCTTGGGCTGACGGGCTTCGAAGAGCTCGACCACACGCGGCAGACCCTGCGTGATGTCGTCACCGGCGACACCGCCGGTGTGGAACGTACGCATGGTGAGCTGCGTGCCGGGCTCGCCGATGGACTGGGCCGCGATGATGCCGACGGCCTCGCCGATGTCGACCAGCTTGCCGGTCGCCAGCGAACGCCCGTAGCACATGGCGCAGGTGCCGACGGCGGACTCGCAGGTGAGGACCGAGCGGGTCTTGACCGTCTCGACACCGTGCAGGACCAGCTCGTCGATCAGCACGTCGCCCAGGTCGGTGCCGGCCGGGGCCAGCACCTTGCCGTCGACCACGATGTCCTCGGCCAGGCAGCGGGCGTAGACGCTGGACTCGACGTCGTCCGCCTTGCGCAGCACACCGTCCGCGCCCTTGACCGCGATCGCCAGCTTCAGGCCGCGCTCGGTGCCGCAGTCCTCCTCGCGGATGATCACGTCCTGGGAGACGTCCACCAGACGCCGGGTGAGGTACCCGGAGTCGGCGGTCCGCAGGGCGGTGTCGGCCAGACCCTTGCGCGCGCCGTGCGTGGAGATGAAGTACTCCAGCACGGAGAGGCCCTCGCGGAACGACGCCTTGATCGGCCGCGGGATGGTCTCGTTCTTCGCGTTGGACACCAGGCCGCGCATACCCGCGATCTGACGCATCTGCATCATGTTCCCGCGGGCGCCCGAGTCGACCATCATGAAGATCGGGTTCGTCTTCGGGAAGTTGTCGCTCATGGTCTCGGCGACCTCGTTGGTCGCCTTCGTCCAGATCGCGATCAGTTCCTGAGTCCGCTCGTCCTTCGTGATCAGGCCGCGCTCGTACTGCTTCTGGACCTTCTCGTCCTGCGCCTCGTAGTTGGCCAGGATGGCCTTCTTGGCCTCGGGCACGACGATGTCGGAGACGGCGACGGTGACGCCGGACCGGGTGGCCCAGAAGTAGCCGGCCGCCTTCAGGTTGTCCAGGGCGGCGGCGACGACGACCTTGGGATACCGCTCGGCCAGGTCGTTGACGATGCCGGAGAGCTGCTTCTTGCCCACGGACTGGTCCACGAAGGGATAGTCCTCGGGCAGCAGCTCGTTGAACAGCGCCCGGCCCAGCGTGGTGCGCATGCGGAAGCTGTCACCCGACTGCCACTCGCCCTCGCCCTCGGCGGGCTCCGGCGGGGTCCAGCCGCGCGGCGGGACCGAGCCGACCGGGAAGCGGATGTCGACCTTCGCCTGGAGCGACAGCCCCCCGGCGTCGAACGCCATGATCGCCTCGGCGGTCGACGCGAAGGACCTGCCCACGCCCTTGACCTCGCGCTCCTCCTCGTCGGTGGTGAGGAAGAACAGGCCCAGCACCATGTCCTGCGTGGGCATGGTGACGGGACGGCCGTCGGCCGGCTTCAGGATGTTGTTCGAGGACAGCATCAGGATGCGGGCCTCGGCCTGGGCCTCCGCGGAGAGCGGCAGGTGCACGGCCATCTGGTCGCCGTCGAAGTCCGCGTTGAACGCGGTGCAGACCAGCGGGTGGATCTGAATGGCCTTGCCCTCGACGAGCTGCGGCTCGAACGCCTGGATGCCGAGCCGGTGCAGCGTCGGGGCGCGGTTCAGCAGGACCGGGTGCTCGGCGATGACCTCTTCGAGGACGTCGTACACCACGGTCCGCTGGCGCTCGACCATGCGCTTGGCCGACTTGATGTTCTGCGCGTGGTTGAGATCGACCAGGCGCTTCATCACGAACGGCTTGAACAGCTCCAGGGCCATCGCCTTCGGCAGACCGCACTGGTGCAGCTTGAGCTGCGGGCCGACGACGATCACCGAACGCGCCGAGTAGTCCACGCGCTTGCCCAGCAGGTTCTGCCGGAAGCGGCCCTGCTTGCCCTTGAGCATGTCGGACAGGGACTTCAGCGGCCGGTTGCCCGGACCGGTGACCGGACGGCCGCGGCGGCCGTTGTCGAACAGCGCGTCGACGGCCTCCTGCAGCATGCGCTTCTCGTTGTTCACGATGATCTCGGGCGCGCCGAGGTCGAGAAGCCGCTTCAGGCGGTTGTTCCGGTTGATGACGCGGCGGTACAGGTCGTTCAGGTCGGAGGTCGCGAAGCGGCCACCGTCCAGCTGCACCATCGGACGCAGGTCCGGCGGGATGACCGGGACGCAGTCCAGGACCATGCCCTTGGGGCTGTTGGACGTCTGGAGGAACGCCGAGACGACCTTGAGCCGCTTCAGGGCGCGGGTCTTCTTCTGGCCCTTGCCGGTGCGGATGATCTCGCGGAGGCGCTCGGCCTCCTCGTTCAGGTCGAAGGTCTCCAGACGCCTCTGGAGCGCCGCGGCGCCCATCGAACCGTCGAAGTACGTCCCGAAGCGGTCGCGCAGCTCGCGGTAGAGCAGCTCGTCGCCCTCCAGGTCCTGGACCTTGAGGTTCTTGAAGCGGCTCCACACCTCGTCCAGGCGGTCCAGCTCACGCTGGGCCCGGTCGCGGAGCTGCTTCATCTCGCGCTCGGCGCCCTCGCGCACCTTGCGGCGCACGTCGGCCTTGGCGCCCTCGGCCTCCAGCTCGGCCAGGTCGGCCTCCTGCTTCTTGGCCCTGGCCTCCAGGTCCGCGTCGCGGCGCTGCTCGATCTGCTGGCGCTCGACGGAGATGTGAGCCTCCAGCGACGGCAGATCGCGGGTGCGGCGCTCCTCGTCCACGTACGTGATCATGTACGCGGCGAAGTAAATGACCTTTTCCAGGTCCTTGGGGGCCAGGTCGAGCAGGTACCCCAGCCGGGACGGAACGCCCTTGAAGTACCAGATGTGGGTCACGGGAGCGGCCAGCTCGATGTGACCCATCCGCTCACGGCGCACCTTGGCGCGGGTCACCTCGACGCCGCAGCGCTCACAGATGATGCCCTTGAAGCGGACGCGCTTGTACTTGCCGCAGTAGCACTCCCAGTCCCGGGTAGGACCGAAGATCTTCTCGCAGAAGAGTCCGTCCTTCTCAGGCTTGAGGGTGCGGTAGTTGATGGTCTCCGGCTTCTTGACCTCGCCGTGTGACCACTGACGGATGTCGTCAGCGGTGGCGAGGCCGATCCGCAGTTCGTCGAAGAAGTTGACGTCGAGCACTCTCGTCAATCCCTCTCAGGGTCGTGTCAGTCAATGGTCTGTCGGGGTCCGGGTGGGGAGGCCGGGAGAGAGAGACGGGCGCTCTCTCCCGGCCCGACCCGTCAGACCTCTTCGACGCTGCTCGGCTCGCGCCGGGACAGGTCGATGCCGAGCTCTTCCGCGGCGCGGAAGACGTCCTCGTCGGTGTCACGCATCTCGATGGACATGCCGTCCGAGGACAGCACCTCCACATTGAGGCAGAGTGACTGCATTTCCTTGATGAGCACCTTGAAGGACTCCGGGATACCCGGCTCCGGGATGTTCTCGCCCTTGACGATGGCCTCGTAGACCTTCACGCGGCCGGTCACGTCGTCGGACTTGATGGTCAGCAGCTCCTGGAGGGCGTAGGCGGCGCCGTACGCCTCTAGCGCCCACACCTCCATCTCACCGAAGCGCTGGCCGCCGAACTGGGCCTTACCACCCAGCGGCTGCTGGGTGATCATGGAGTACGGACCGGTCGAGCGCGCGTGCAGCTTGTCGTCGACCAGGTGGTGGAGCTTCAGGATGTACATGTGCCCGACCGAGATCGGGTCCGGGAACGGCTCGCCGGACCGGCCGTCGAACAGCCGGGCCTTGCCGGAGGGCAGCACGAGCCGGTCGCCGTCGCGGTTGGGAATGGTGGACTCGAAGAGTCCGGCCATCTCGTCCTCGCGAGCGCCGTCGAAGACCGGGGTGGCGACGTTGGTGCCGGGGGCGACCTCGTCGGCACCGATGACCCGCAGCCGCTCCTTCCAGTCCGACTCCGCGCCCTCGACCTTCCAGCCCTGGGAGGCGAGCCAGCCCAGGTGGATCTCCAGGACCTGGCCCGGGTTCATCCGGGACGGGACGCCCAGGGGGTTGAGGATGATGTCGACCGGGGTGCCGTCCTCCATGAACGGCATGTCCTCCACGGGCAGGATCTTGGAGATCACGCCCTTGTTGCCGTGGCGGCCGGCCAGCTTGTCGCCGTCGGTGATCTTGCGCTTCTGGGCCACGTAGACGCGGACGAGCTGGTTCACGCCCGGGGGCAGCTCGTCGCCCTCCTCGCGGTCGAAGACGCGCACGCCGATGACCTTGCCGGTCTCGCCATGCGGCACCTTCAGCGAGGTGTCGCGGACCTCACGGGCCTTCTCACCGAAGATCGCGCGCAGCAGCCGCTCCTCCGGGGTCAGCTCGGTCTCGCCCTTCGGGGTGACCTTGCCGACCAGGATGTCGCCGGCCTCGACCTCGGCGCCGATGCGGATGATGCCGCGGTCGTCCAGGTCGGCCAGGACCTCCTCCGAGACGTTCGGAATGTCCCGGGTGATCTCCTCGGGGCCCAGCTTGGTGTCACGGGCGTCGACCTCGTGCTCCTCGATGTGGATCGAGGAGAGGACGTCGTCCTGCACCAGACGCTGGGAGAGGATGATCGCGTCCTCGTAGTTGTAGCCCTCCCACGGCATGAACGCGACCAGCAGGTTCTTCCCGAGGGCCATCTCGCCGCGCTGGGTGGAGGGGCCGTCGGCGATGACCTGTCCGGCCACCACGCGCTCGCCCTCCTCGACCAGGACCTTCTGGTTGTACGAGGTGCCCTGGTTGGAGCGGTGGAACTTGGCGAGACGGTGCGTGACGTGCGTGCCGTCGTCGTTCTGGATGGTGATGTAGTCCGCGGAGACGTCGGTGATGACGCCGTCCTGCTCGGCCTTGATCACGTCGCCCGCGTCGACGGCCGAGCGGTACTCCATGCCGGTGCCGACCAGCGGCGACTCGGCCTGGATGAGCGGCACGGCCTGGCGCATCATGTTCGAGCCCATGAGCGCGCGGTTCGCGTCGTCGTGCTCCAGGAACGGGATCATGGCGGTCGCGACCGACACCATCTGGCGCGGCGAGACGTCCATGTAGTGGACCTCGGTGCCGGTCACGTAGTCGATCTCACCGCCGCGGCGGCGGACGAGCACGCGGGACTCGGCGAAGTGGTAGTCGTCGGTCAGCCGGGCGTTGGCCTGGGCGATGACGTACCGGTCCTCCTCATCCGCGGTCAGGTAGTGCACCTCGTCGGTGACGATGCCGTCGGTGACCTTGCGGTACGGGGTCTCGACGAAGCCGAAGGCGTTCACCCGGCCGAAGGCGGCGAGCGAGCCGATCAGGCCGATGTTCGGGCCTTCCGGCGTCTCGATCGGGCACATCCGGCCGTAGTGCGAGGGGTGCACGTCACGGACCTCAAGGCCCGCCCGCTCACGGCTCAGACCGCCGGGGCCCAGCGCCGAGAGGCGACGCTTGTGGGTGAGCCCGGACAGCGGGTTCGTCTGGTCCATGAACTGGGACAGCTGGCTGGTGCCGAAGAACTCCTTGATGGAGGCGACGACCGGCCGGATGTTGATCAGCGTCTGCGGCGTGATCGCCTCGACGTCCTGCGTCGTCATGCGCTCGCGGACGACGCGCTCCATACGGGCCAGACCGGTGCGGACCTGGTTCTGGATGAGCTCGCCGACGTTGCGCAGGCGGCGGTTGCCGAAGTGGTCGATGTCGTCGGTCTCGACGACGAGCGTCCGGCCGTCGGCGAGGGCCGTCTCGGTCTCCCCGGCGTGCAGGCGGACCAGGTACTTGATCGTGGCGACGATGTCCTCGACGGTGAGCACGCCGGCGTCCAGCGGCTCGTCCCCGCCGAGCTTCTTGTTGATCTTGTACCGACCGACCTTGGCCAGGTCGTACCGCTTGGGGTTGAAGTACAGGTTCTCCAGCAGGGTCTGCGCGGCCTCGCGGGTCGGCGGCTCGCCCGGGCGGAGCTTGCGGTAGATGTCGAGCAGAGCGTCATCCTGGCCCTGGGTGTGGTCCTTCTCCAGGGTGGCGCGCATCGACTCGTAGTCGCCGAACTCCTCCAGGATCTGGTCGGTGGTCCAGCCCAGTGCCTTCAGCAGCACGGTCACGGACTGCTTGCGCTTGCGGTCGATGCGCACGCCGACCATGTCGCGCTTGTCGATCTCCATCTCCAGCCAGGCGCCCCGGGACGGGATGATCTTGGCGGAGAACAGATCCTTGTCGGAGGTCTTGTCGATGGAGCTGTCGAAGTACACGCCCGGCGAACGGACGAGCTGCGACACGACGACGCGCTCGGTACCGTTGATGACGAAGGTGCCCTTGTTGGTCATCAGCGGGAAGTCGCCCATGAAGACCGTCTGGGACTTGATCTCGCCGGTCTCGTTGTTGGTGAACTCGGCGGTGACGAAGAGCGGCGCGGCGAACGTGAAGTCGCGCTCCTTGCACTCGTCGATCGAGTTCTTCGGGGGTTCGAAGCGGTGATCGCGGAAGGTCAGTGACATCGACCCGGAGAAGTCCTCGATCGGGGAGATCTCCTCGAAGATCTCCTCGAGCCCCGACTTCCTGGGGACGTCCTGTCCACTGTCCAGCGCGGCCTCGACGCGGGCTTTCCAGGCGTCGTTACCGAGGAGCCAGTCGAAGCTCTCGGTCTGCAGCGCAAGGAGATTCGGAACCTCCAGAGGTTCCTTGATCTTCGCAAAAGAGACACGCAGTGGTGCGGTGCTGGTGCCATTGTTCATACTGTTGGTCGAGGCGTTGCGCGAGGCGGCCAAGAGGGGGTCCTTCCGAGGGCTCGGACTCTCTGCGCGCGTACCGGCCCCCCTGGTGACGGGCAGGGAGCATCCAGGCAGCGCAAAGGGTCAGTGTAGCCACAAGACCCACTGATGTCCAATGCCCGTACCGACCATCGAGGAGCCACCCTCGGTGCTCTTCACCCTGTGCCCTTCAGGTCCACTCCCGATCGCCTCGATCACCGGGTGCTGACCCGTCTGCCGCATCACTTCCCGCTCCGCTGCGGATCCATGCCTCGGAACACGGATCGATCTGGCGGCGCGAGAGGAGAATCGCGCGCCCGGTGCGGTTCGTCAAGGCCCCTGCTCCATCACCACCCGTCCCGGGTGTGGCCTGGGGAGCGACCGGGATTCACCTTACCCGCAGCGGCCCCCGGGGCAAGGAGCCCGTCGCGACAACGCCGAAGGGCGACCACCCGAGTGGGTGATCGCCCCTGGCAGGAGTCACGCGGTCAGCGTGAGGTCACTTGACCTCGACACCGGCGCCGGCGGCGGCGAGGGACTCGCGGGCCTTCTCGGCGGCCTCCTTGTTCACCTTCTCCAGGACGGCCTTCGGCGTGTTGTCCACCAGCTCCTTGGCCTCCTTCAGGCCGAGGGAGGTGAGCTCGCGCACGACCTTGATCACCTGGATCTTCTTCTCGCCCGGGCCGGTGAGGACGACGTCGAACTCGTCCTTCTCCTCCTCGGCCTCGGCGGCGCCACCGGCGCCACCCGGGGCGGCGACGGCGATGGCGGCCGGGGCGGCGGCCTCGACGTCGAACTTCTCCTCGAACTTCTTCACGAAGTCCGAGAGCTCGAGGAGGGTCATCTCGGCGAACTGCTCAAGCAGCTCGTCCTGGCTCAGCTTCGCCATGATGGCGGTCCTTCCGTGTCAGTCGGCTGGTGCCGGTTTTCGTTGAAATGGGCGGGCGTTCGCCTATTCGGCTATTCGGCCGGAGCCGGCTCGCCGGCACCGCCCTGCTCCTCGACCTTGCTGCGAAGCGCCTCCGCGGTGCGGACGAACTTCGTGAGCGGGGCCTCGAAGGTCGCCGCGGCCTTCGCCATGGACGCCTTCATGCCACCGGCCAGCCTGGAGAGAAGCACCTCGCGGGACTCGAGGTCCGCGAGCTTCGTGATCTCCTCGGCGCTCAGCGCCTTGCCGTCGAGGACACCGCCCTTGATGACGAGCGCGGGGTTCTCCTTGGCGAAGTCACGCAGACCCTTGGCCGTCTCGACCGGATCCCCGGTCACGAAGGCGACGGCCGTCGAGCCCTTGAAGAACTCGTCGAGCCCGGTGACGCCGGCCTCGTTGGCCGCGATCTTGGTCAGCGTGTTCTTCGCCACGCGGTACTGCGCGTTCTCACCGAGCGAGCGGCGCAGCTTCTTGAGCTGGGCCACGGTGAGCCCGGTGTACGCGGTGACGACGGCCGCGTTGGAGCTCTCGAACTTCTCCCTGATCTCCGCGACGACCGCGCCCTTGTCAAGACTCGCCATAACCTCGGCCCTCCTTCCGGGTCTTTCCGGGTGCTGTTTTCCCAAGTCGGGGACCGCACGGAAGGGGCCGTACACAACGAAACGCCCCAAGCGCAGGCGCTCAGGGCGGACACACGATCGCGTGGGCGCGATGTCGTGCAAGTCTTCCACGATCACCTGCGCGGGCCGTCCGCATCAGCGGATCCTTCGGTCTCCCTGAGCTCCGAGTGGAGCCCAGGGCGACAACCTGCGGTCTTTGGCTACCGTGTGAGACTACGGGAATGGCCGGGCACGAGGCAAATCAGCCCACCTCCGCGCCCAGTCCCAGGCCCTCCTCCAACTCCTGGAGAAGCTCCCCGAAGTCGACCACCGAGTCGGCCGGGGGCGCTGCCACGTCGACACCGGTGCCGAAGTCGCTATACCTGACCTCGTACTCCACCGGGCCCATGCTGGTGTCATAGGTCTGATGGATCTGCACGGGGAAGTCGTTCCCGTCGACCCAGACCTCGACGTCGTAGCTCTCGATGCCCTGTTCCCGCATGACCTCGATGAGCCGCTCGCGCTCCTCCTCGGTGAGGAAGTCGGCGCTGCCGTTGCTCTCCATCGCGTCCTCGACGGAGATCGTGCCCTGATAGTGGGTGACCTCGACGCCGTCCAGTGTCTCCTCGCCGACGATCTCGATCTCCGGCGACTGAAGGAGCAGCGCGAGCTGCTGGGCCGGGTCCTGGTTGGCCTCGTCCAGGCCGAACGACAGGGCGTCCGCCGCGGCCTCGTCGCCGGACTCCTCGGCGAGGGCCGTCAGGTCGAGGGAGATCCAGTCACGGCCCTGGAACTCGCCACCGAAGGCGTCCCCCATGTCCATGTACATCACGTCGTCCACCCAGACGACCGCGATCTCCTCGGGGATCGCCGGGTCGGCCGCGAGCCCCTCGCCGGTCATGGTGATGTCCATGGCCAGCTCCGGGGCCCACGACATGGCGCCCGACATCTCCAGGTCGCCGCCGGCCGACTGCGGGGACCGCATGACCGCCTCGAAGCGGGCGGACGTGGTCTCCTGGGTGGTCTCCGCCGCCGCGGCCACCGCGTCGAAGGCGGCCCGGACGGAGCTCCCGTTCTCCTCCGGCGCGCGTTCCGCCGCTTCGCCGGAGCCGGAATCGCCGCATGCCGCCGTGGCGGCCAGCAGGGCGACGCCGACGGCCCCGAGCGCGGCTTTGCGTATGGGACGCATGTTCCCCCCGGTCCTTCCGTGGTGTGCGAACGTCTGACTCGTACCTCCGTTCACGCTAACTCAGCGCCCCGGCAACGAAAATGCCCGTCCCCGCTCTGTAACAGAACGGGGACGGGCCGATGTCGTTCTCGACGCGCCCGGGCGACCGGGAAGGTCAGACGGCGGCTTCCTCCGCGAGGAGGTCGCGCGTGCGGTTGGTGTCGACCGGCACGCCCGGACCCATCGTGGTGGAGATGGTCGCCTTCTTCAGGTAACGCCCCTTGGCGGCCGACGGCTTGAGCCGGAGGATCTCGTCCAGCGCCGCCGCGTAGTTCTCGACCAGGAGGCGCTCCTCGAAGGACACCTTGCCGATCACGAAGTGCAGGTTCGCGTGCTTGTCCACGCGGAACTCGATCTTGCCGCCCTTGATCTCGGTGACGGCCTTGGCCACGTCGGGGGTGACGGTGCCGGTCTTCGGGTTCGGCATCAGACCGCGCGGGCCGAGGACGCGGCCGAGGCGGCCGACCTTGCCCATGAGGTCCGGGGTCGCGACGACGGCGTCGAAGTCCAGACGGCCGCCGGCGACCTCCTCGATCAGCTCGTCGGAGCCGACGATGTCGGCTCCCGCGGCCTCCGCCGCCGCGGCACGCTCACCGGTCGCGAAGACCAGGACCCGGGCGGTCTTGCCGGTGCCGTGCGGAAGGTTGACGGTGCCGCGGACCATCTGGTCGGCCTTGCGCGGGTCGACGCCCAGGCGCATGGCGACCTCGACGGTCGCGTCGAACTTCGCGGTGTCGGTGTCCTTGGCGAGGCGGACGGCCTCAAGCGGTGCGTAGACGCGGGTCCGGTCGACCTTGGCGTCGGCGCCGCGGAGGTTCTTGCTGCGCTTCACTGCTGCTCCTGCTTCTGCGAGCTTTGACGGGGAGTCGTGGTGCGGGCCAGCGCGCGGCCCTTCCACGGGGTCTGCGGGACGGTCAGCCCTCGACGGTCACGCCCATGGAACGGGCGGTGCCGGCGATGATCTTCTCGGCGGCGTCCAGGTCGTTGGCGTTGAGGTCGGGCAGCTTGGTGGTGGCGATCTCCCGGACCTGGGCGCGCGTGATCTTGGCGACCTTGGTCTTGTGGGGCTCGCCGGAGCCCTTCTCCACGCCCGCGGCCTTGAGGATCATCTTGGCGGCCGGCGGGGTCTTGGTGATGAAGGTGAAGGAGCGGTCCTCGTAGACCGTGATCTCCACCGGGATCACCCAGCCGCGCTGCGCCTCGGTCGCGGCGTTGTAGGCCTTGCAGAACTCCATGATGTTCACGCCGTGCTGGCCCAGGGCCGGACCGACGGGCGGCGCCGGGTTGGCCGCGCCGGCCTGGATCTGGAGCTTGATCAGCCCAGTGACTTTCTTCCTTGGAGCCATTCGCTCTCTCCGGGTCCTTGATGCATGAGGGGATGAGCCCCCGGGAATGTCGTGCGGCGACCCGCACGAAGACATACCGCACAACGGTAACGGCTCCCGCCGCGCGGCCAAAATCAGCCTCCTCGGGCGAGGAGACCGGCCCGGGCGACGGCAGGCCCCCGGCCCGCGGATTCACCGCCGACCGGGGGCCTGTCACCGCCCCACTGGGCTCAGTTCTTCTGGATCTGGTCGAAGCTCAGCTCGACCGGGGTCTCCCGGCCGAAGATCTCGACCAGGCCCTTGACCTTCTTGGAGTCCGGGTTGATCTCGTTGATCGTCGCCTGCAGCGTGGCGAACGGGCCGTCGGTGACCGTGACCGAGTCGCCGACCTCGAAGTCCAGCACCTGGACCTCGACCTTGCGGCCCCCGCCTCCGCCGCCCTCGGCGGCGGCCTCCGCCGCGGCCTTCTGCTCGGCCTCGGGCGCGAGCATCTTGACGATCTCGTCCAGGGTCAGCGGATACGGGTCGTAGGCGTTGCCGACGAAGCCGGTGACACCCGGGGTGTTCCGCACCACGCCCCAGGACTCGTTCGTCAGGTCCATCCGCACCAGGACGTAGCTGGGAAGCTTGTTCTGCTTGATCGTCCGGCGGTCGCCGTTCTTGATCTGGACGACCTCTTCCTGCGGCACCTCGACCTGGAAGATGTAGTCCTCGACGTTCAGCGAGACGGCCCGCTGCTCCAGGTTCGTCTTCACGCGGTTCTCGTACCCGGCGTACGTGTGCACGACATACCACTCACCCGGCAGGACGCGCAGCTCCTCGCGGAGCTGGGCGACAGGGTCGACGGGCTCCGCGACCGCGGGCTCCTCGACGGCCTCCGCGGGCTCCTCGACGGCCTCCGCCTCTTCCGCGGTCTCCGCCTCTTCGACGATGTCGTCGCGCGCGGTGTCTTCTTCGACGATGTCGTCGCGCGCGATGTCCTCGCCCTCGGCGTCGGGCGCGGCGTCGTTCGGGATCGGGTCAGACACGGTAGCTGCTTCTTCCTGACTTTCGGACGAGGGGAGGAACATCAGCCGAAGACATACTCGACGACTCGGCTGAATCCCCAGTCAAGCACGCTCAGGATGCAGATGACGACGATCACGAAGAAGATCACCGCGGAAGCGTAGGTCGACAACTGGCGCCGGGAAGGCCACACGACCTTGCGCAGCTCCGCGATCACCTGGCGGTAGAACAGCGCGAGCCTGGCCAGCGGCCCCTTCTTCGCGCGCTTTCCGCGACGGCCGGTTTTGCCCTCGCCCCGGGGCTCCCGGGGCTCTGGCGTCTCCACGGAGTCCGTGATCCCAGCCACTCGTCCTCACCTGATCCCGGTCATGGTCAAAAGCCGCCCGGCCACCCGGACGGCTGTGTATTTCGTGTAGCAGGGCCGGAGGGACTTGAACCCCCAACCGCTGGTTTTGGAGACCAGTGCTCTACCAATTGAGCTACGACCCTTTGCCGTGTGGTCCCGACAACGTACCGCATCGAGCGCCACCGCAGAGGAGTGTACGTGGTGAAGCGCCCGCCGTCGAACGGCCGCTGACGTGCCCGCCCGGCACAACCGCGGGAGCCCGGGTGCCGCGCCACGGGGCCGTCTGGAACGATGCCTCCCATGACCCTCGCTTCCTCCTCTCCCGCAGCGCGCCGGGTCTCGGCGCGGATCGGCGCTATCTCCGAGTCGGCGACGCTGGCCGTCGACGCCAAGGCCAAGGCGCTCAAGGCCGCCGGGCGCCCGGTGATCGGATTCGGCGCCGGTGAGCCGGACTTCCCCACCCCCGACTACATCGTCGAGGCCGCGGTGGCGGCCTGCCGCAACCCCAAGTACCACCGCTACACCCCGCCCGGCGGCCTTCCCGAGCTGAAGGAGGCCATCGCCGCCAAGACGCTGCGCGACTCCGGCTACGCGGTGGAGGCGGCGCAGGTCCTGGTGACCAACGGCGGCAAGCAGGCCATCTACGAGGCGTTCGCCGCGCTGCTCGATCCGGGTGACGAGGTCATCGTGCCCGCGCCGTACTGGACCACCTACCCCGAGTCGATCCGGCTGGCCGGCGGCGTGCCG
Source organism: Streptomyces sp. NBC_01803 (assembly GCF_035917415.1). Taxonomy (NCBI): domain Bacteria; kingdom Bacillati; phylum Actinomycetota; class Actinomycetes; order Kitasatosporales; family Streptomycetaceae; genus Streptomyces; species Streptomyces sp. NBC_01803. The sequence goes on along the minus strand of NZ_CP109073.1, from coordinate 3,752,685 downwards.
GTCGAGGTGGTCGCCGACGAGACCACCGGTTACCGGGTCTCCGTCGAGCAGTTGGAGGCGGCCCGTACCGAGCGCACCAAGGTGCTCCTCTTCGTCTCACCGTCCAACCCGACCGGCGCGGTCTACTCGCGCGAGGAGACGGAGGAGATCGGCCGCTGGGCCGCCGAGCACGGGCTGTGGGTGCTGACGGACGAGATCTACGAGCACCTGGTCTACGGGGAGGCGCGCTTCACATCGCTGCCGACGCTCGTGCCGGAGCTGGCCGACCGCTGCGTCGTCGTCAACGGCGTCGCCAAGACGTACGCGATGACCGGCTGGCGGGTGGGCTGGGTGGTCGGCCCGAAGGACGTGGTCAAGGCCGCGACCAACCTCCAGTCGCACGCGACGTCCAACGTCGGCAACGTCGCCCAGATCGCGGCCCTGGCCGCCGTCGCCGGGGACCTGACGGCGGTGGAGCGGATGCGCGAGGCGTTCGACCGCCGCCGCCGCACCATCGTTCGGATGCTGAACGAGATCGAGGGCGTCACCTGCCCCGAGCCGGAGGGCGCGTTCTACGTCTACCCGTCGGTCAAGGCACTGCTGGGCAAGGAGATCCGCGGCAGGCGCCCGGCGACCAGCCTGGAGCTGGCCGGGGTGCTGCTGGAGGAGGCCGAGGTGGCGATCGTGCCGGGCGAGGCGTTCGGCACTCCCGGCTATCTGCGGCTGTCCTACGCGCTGGGCGACGACGACCTGGTCGAGGGCGTCTCCCGGCTGCAGAAGCTGCTGACCGAGGCCGCGGACTGACCGATCCACCGGGTCACGCGCCCGCCCGCCAGTTCGGGCGGGCGCACATCCGGGGCATGCGACTACCGGCCGACGCGGCGGATACGGCAAGATCTTGGGATGGATCGTGTTCGTGACGTCCGCGCTCTGCCGAAGGCTCACCTGCATCTGCACTTCACCGGCTCGATGCGCCCCGGCACTCTGATGGAGCTCGCCGACAAGTATGGCGTCCACCTGCCGGAGGCCCTCAGCAGCGGTCGCCCGCCCCGACTGCGGGCCACCGACGAGCGCGGCTGGTTCCGCTTTCAGCGGCTGTACGATGTCGCCCGCTCCTGCGTGCGCGCCCCCGAGGACATCCAGCGACTGGTGCGCGAGGCGGCGGAGGAGGATGTCCGGGACGGTTCGCGCTGGCTGGAGATCCAGGTCGACCCGACCTCGTACGCGCCCCGGCTGGGCGGGCTGTCCCCGGCGCTGGAGATCATCCTGGACGCGGTGGAGACCACCGCGCGCGAGACCGCTCTCGGCATGCGTGTGGTGGTGGCGGCCAACCGCGTCAGGCACCCGCTGGACGCGCGGACCCTGGCCCGGCTCGCGGTCCGGTACCGGGACCGGGGCGTCGTCGGGTTCGGCCTGTCCAACGACGAACGGCGCGGCTTCGCCCGGGACTTCGACCGGGCGTTCGCCATCGCCCGGGAGGGCGGGCTGCTCGCGGCGCCGCACGGCGGGGAGCTCTCGGGCCCGATGAGCGTGCGGGACTGCCTGGACGACCTGCGCGCCGCCCGGGTCGGGCACGGGGTGCGGGCCGCCGAGGACGCGCGGCTGCTGGAGCGGCTCGCGGAGGCACGGGTGACGTGCGAGGTGTGCCCGGCGTCGAACGTGGCGCTCGGCGTGTACGACAAGCTGGCCGACGTGCCGCTGCGCACGCTGTGGCGGGCGGGGGTGCCGATGGCGCTGGGCGCGGACGACCCGCTGTTGTTCGGCTCGCGGCTGGCGGCGCAGTACGAGATCGCGCGCGAGCACCATGGGTTCACGGACCCGGAGCTGGCGGAGCTGGCCCGGCAATCGGTGCGGGCCTCGGCGGCGCCGGAGGACGTGCGCGGCAAGATCCTGCTGGAGATCGACGAGTGGCTGGCGCTGTGACCAGCCGTTGGTGAGCCGGCCGACGGTGACCGAGCGACGGTGACCGAGCGACGGTGACCGGCTGGCCGGGACCGGACCGACCGGCCGGGACGGTCAGAGGGCGGTGCCGACCAGCACCGGCTCGTTGACCAGCGTGACGCCGAACGCCGCCCGCACGCCGTCCCTGACCTCGCGGGCCAGGGTGAGCAGGTCGGCGGTGGCGGCGCCGCCGCGGTTGGTCAGTGCCAGGGTGTGCTTGCCGGAGATGCGGGCCGGGCCGGTGCCGTAGCCCTTGGTGAAGCCGGCCCGGTCGATGAGCCAGGCGGCGGAGGTCTTGGTGCGGCCGTCGCCGGCGGGGTAGGCGGGCGGGGCGGCGTCGGGGCCGAGGCGCTCGGCGACGCGGGCGCGGAAGGCGGCGAACTCGGCGTCGTCCAGGACGGGGTTGGTGAAGAAGGAGCCGGCCGACCAGGTGTCGTGGTCCTCGGGGTCGAGCACCATGCCCTTGCCGGTGCGCAGCTTGAGCACGGCGTCACGGGCGTCGGCGGCGGGGACCCGGTCGCCGGGCGCGACGCCGAGCAGGCGGGCTGTCTCGGCGTACCGGATGGGCGCGGAGAGCCCGCCCGCGTCCTGGAGCTCGAAGCGGACGCGGAGCACGGTGAAACGGTCGGGGTCGGCCTTGAAACGGCTGTGCCGGTAGGCGAATCCGCAGGCGGCGCCCGGGAGGGTGACCACGGCGCGGTCGGCGCGGTCGTAGGCGACGACCTCGGTGAGGACCGTGGAGACCTCCTGGCCGTAGGCGCCGACGTTCTGGATGGGGGTGGCGCCGGCCGAGCCGGGGATGCCGGCCAGGCACTCGATGCCGGCGAGCCCGGCGTCGACGGTGCGGGTGACGGCGTCGGACCAGACCTCGCCGGCGGCCAGCTCCAGGCGGGCGCCGTCCAGGCGGAAACCGGTGGTGGCGACTTGCAGGGCGGTGCCGGGGAAGCCCTCGTCGGCGACGACGAGATTGCTGCCGCCGCCGATGATCAGCAGCGGCGTTCCGGTGTCGTCGGCTTCCCGGACGGCCGCGACGACCTCGTCGTCGGTCTCCGCGACGACGAGCCGCGTGGCCGGTCCGCCGAGGCGGAGGGTGGTCAGCGGGGCGAGCGGCGCGTTGAGGATCTCCTGCACCCCGCCAGAATACGGCGGCCCGGCCGCCCGCCCGGATGGGCGGCGGCCGGGCGACCGGGCGGCCGGGCGACCGGGCGGCACGGGGGTCAGCGGGCGACACGGGGGTCAGCGGACGTCCGCCGGCACGGGAACGGGGTGGGCGGGGCCGCCTGCCCCGGCGGGGACGGCGGCGGTCCGGCGCCGGGAGGGCGCGGTCAGGACCGCCGCCGAGGCGGCGACCAGCGCGGCCACCGCGATCCACAGCGCCGGGACCAGGCCGTCGGTGAACGCCTGCGGGGTCTCGTAGCCGCCCTGGCCGGCGAAGACGGAGGCGAGCAGCGCGACGCCGAGGGCGCCGCCGACCTCGCGGAGCGCGTTGTTCACCCCGGAGGCGACGCCCTCCTGCCCGACCGGGACGGCTCCCATCACCATCGCGCCGGTCGGCGCGAAGAACATCGCCATGCCGATCCCGCAGAGCACGAACGCGGGCACCTGGCTGCCGTAGCTGACGCCGGGCTCGGCGAGCAGCGCGAACCAGCCGATGCCACCGGCCATCAGGGCCAGCCCGGAGGCGACGATCGGCCGGCCGCCCACACGGTCGGTCAGCGCACCCGCGATCGGGGCCACGATCAGCGGCGCGGCGGTCCACGGCAGCATGCGCAGCCCGGCCTCCTGCGGGTTGTAGCCCTGGATGAGCTGGAGGAACTGGGTGAGCAGGAAGATCGAGCCGAACATCCCGACGTACATCAGCAGGCTGGCCACGTTGACGGCGGTGAAGGTGCGGTCGCGGAAGAAGCGCATCGGCAGCATGGGGACGGGGGTGCGCAGCTCCCACCGGACGAACGCGAACAGCAGCGCGGCGCCCAGCAGGAAGCCGGCCAGGACCGGGCCCGAGGTCCAGCCGTGCTCGTGGCCGCGCACGATGGACAGGACGACACCGAAGAGACCCGCGCTGGCCAGGGCGGTCCCGACGAGGTCGAGGCGGTTGTTGGGGCCCCGGCTCTCGGTGAGGCGGAGGCGGATGAGGGGCAGGACGGCCAGGCCGACGGGGATGTTCAGCCAGAAGATCCACTGCCAGGAGAGGTGTTCGGTGATGGCGCCGCCGACGAGCGGACCGCTGGCGATGGCGAGGCCGCTGACCGCGCCCCAGATGCCGAACGCGACGCCGCGCCGCCCGGCCGGGACGACGGCGGAGATGAGGGTGAGGCTCAGCGGCAGGATGATCGCGGCTCCCGCGCCCTGGGCGGCGCGGGCAGCGATCAGCGCCTCGGTGGAGCCGGCGAGGGCGGCGGCGGCGGACGCGACGGTGAAGAGCGCGACACCGACGCCGAAGATCCGGCGGCGGCCGAACCGGTCGCCGAGGGCGGCGCCGAGCAGCAGGAGACAGGCGAAGGGGAGGGTGTAGCCGTTGACGATCCATTCCAGGTCGGACAGATCGCCGCCGAGATCGTCGCGGAGGACGGGGAGCGCGGTGGTGACGACGAGGTTGTCGAGCGCGGACATGAACGTGGCCGCGCCGGTGATGATCAGCGTCCAGACGACGAGGCCGCGGGGGGCCGGGTCCTGCATGACTCCTCCACAGAGACATAGGTAGTGATTGATCAATAACTTTCTGTCGCCTACGTGACCCCGGGAGAGCCACCAAGACGGGAAAGGGCGGGGATGACGGGACGGGATGGGACGGGATGACGGGAGAGCGAGAAGAGGGGCAGCGGCGAGGGAAGGGGGCGCCGATCAGCCGGAGGGCTGGTAGATGTCGGCGCAGGCCGCCCAGACCCGGTGCCCTTCGGGGAAGCCGAGAGCCACCAGCGTGTTGATGAGCATCCCCACGCCGACGAAGTCGCCGATCTCCCGGTCGTCGGCGCCCAGCAGCAGGCGCGCCGAGTCCCACAGCTTCTCCCAGGCGGCCCGGACCTCGTCGCCGAACTGGTGGTCCCCGGCGGAGGCCGCGTTGTTCACCGCGACGAACATCTGGAGCTGGAACATCGGGCGGTCGCGATCGGTGATCAGCTCCGCGTACGCGGCGCTCATCGCCTCCCGCGCGGCCTGCGGATCCAGCCCCTCGGCCGCCCGCTCGAACACCTCGCGGACCTCGTCGGTGCACCGTCGCGCCGCCGCCAGGAAGATCGCCCGCTTGTCCGGGAAAAGCCGGAAGAGATACGGCTGGGAAACGCCCACCCGGCGGGCGATCGCGGCCGTCGAGGTGCCCGCGTACCCACCGTGGGCGAACTCGGTGATGGCCGCGCGGATGACGCTCTCGCGCCGCTCCTCCGCGGACATCCGGCTGCTCTCCTTGGCCATACGAGCAAGTTAGTGGTCAATCACTAATCTCGTCAAGCCGCCCGCGTGACCGTCCCGCGGTCAAGCCAGCCGGACGACCGCGCGGGCCATGCCGAGAACCTTCAGCCCCGCGCTGCGCGCGATGAGGTCGACGCGAACCGTGCGGGCCTCGTCGTCCAGCTTGGCCGCCACGGTCCCGGAGACCTCGATCAGGGCGCCCGCGTCGTCGTCGGGCACCACGACCGGCTTGGTGAACCGCACCCCGTACTCCACGACGGCCGCCGGGTCCCCGGCCCAGTCGGTGACCACCCGGACCGCCTCGGCCATGGTGAACATGCCGTGCGCGATCACGTCCGGCAGCCCGACCTCCTTGGCGAACCTCTCGTTCCAGTGGATCGGGTTGAAGTCCCCCGACGCGCCCGCGTACCGCACGAGCGTGTCGCGGGTGACCGGGAAGGCGGCGGCGGGCAGCTCGGTGCCGGCCTCGACGTCCGCGTAGGCGATCCTGGCCGTCATCGCTGCTCTTCCCCATCCTCTTTCTGGCGTGCCACCAGCTTGGTGTACGCGGTCACCACGTGCTCCCCCGCGGCGTCGTGGACCTCGCCGCGGACGTCCAGGATCTCGTTGCCCGCCATGGACCTGATCGACTCGATGGTGGAGGTGACCGAGAGCCGGTCCCCCGCCCGCACCGGGCGCGAGTAGACGAACCGCTGGTCGCCGTGGACCACCCGGGCGTAGTCGAGGCCGAGCTTCGGGTCCTGGATGACCTGTCCGGCCGCCTTGAACGTGATGGCGAACACGAACGTCGGCGGCGCGATCACGTCCTCGTGCCCGAGCTCCCCGGCCGCCACCGGGTCCGTGTATGCCGGGTTGGCGTCCCCGATCGCCTCGGCGAACTCGCGGATCTTCTCCCGGCCGACTTCGTACGGCGCGGTGGGCGGATAGCTCCGCCCGGCGAAGGACTGGTCAAGGGGCATCGGCAGAATCCTCAAATTCCCGGCCATCGGCCTGTCACAAAACGCCGAGGCCGCCCCCGGCATGGGAGCGGCCTCGGCGGTGAACCACTGATCGGTGTCGTGGGACGGTCAGCGCGTCTCGCGGTGAGCCGTGTGCGCGTTGCAGCGCGGGCAGTGCTTCTTCATCTCCAGACGGTCCGGGTCGTTGCGCCGGTTCTTCCTGGTGATGTAGTTCCGCTCCTTGCACTCCACGCAGGCCAGCGTGATCTTCGGGCGGACGTCGGTGGCAGCCACGTGAGTGCTCCTAGGACGGATGGACGGGTCGAACAGGAATGGAACACAGAGAAGAGTAGCCGATCAGAGGGCCAACCCTGTAATCGGCTACGTGACGTAGCGGCGACCGGACTTGAACCGGTGACACAACGATTATGAGCCGTTTGCTCTACCGACTGAGCTACGCCGCCACGAGGTGGACAGCCGCCCCCACAGTCACGTGTGGGAGACTCCGCACCTCAGAGCCCCAAAACGGAATCGAACCGTTGACCTTCTCCTTACCATGGAGACGCTCTGCCGACTGAGCTATTGGGGCGAGCGCTCAAGAGATTACACGCTCTGACCCGGAAGGCGAAATCCGTAAAGGCCGGGCCAACCGGCCTCTAGGCTCGCACACGATGCCAGAGCGTCTAGTACTCAGCGGGCCGCGGCTCTCCGACGGCCGGACCGTCGACGTCCGGCTGAGCGGCGGCCGGGTCGAGGCCGTCGGCACCCCCGGCAGCCTGTCCACCCCGGACGGGGACGGCGGCTCGCGCCTCGACCTCACCGGCTACCTGCTGCTCCCCGCCCCCGCCGAGCCGCACGCCCACCACGACACGGCCCTGACCGGGGCCCGGACCGTGGCGGCGCCCCCGCCCGACACCCCGCGCGACCTGCGCCGCCGCGTCACCGAGGCGGTGCTCGCCCAGCTCGGCCACGGTGCGACCGCCCAGCGCAGCCACGTCCGGGTCGGGGACGCGCGCGGCCTGACCGCGTTGGAGGCCGCCCTGGACGTCCGGCGCGCGCTGCGCGGCCTGGCGGATCTCGCCACCGTGGCCGCGCCCCGGCTGCTGACCGGCCTGGCCGGCGCCGACAACCGCGCCCAGCTCCACGACGCCGCCAAGATGGGCGCCGACGCGCTGGGCGGCTGCCCCGACGTCGATCCCGACCCGGCCGGCTATCTCGACATCGTCCTCGGCCTGGCCGGCGACCACGGCCGCGCCGTCGACCTGCACACCGAGGGCGACGACCCGGTCCGGCTCGCCCGGCTGGCGTCCGCCGCCGCCGCGCACCGGCCGGGGGTGACGATCGGCCCGTGCACCGGGCTCTCCCTGCTGCCCCCGGCCGCCGCCGCCCGCGCCGCCGACCGGCTCGCCGCCGCCGGGATCACCGTCGTGTGCCTGCCGCAGGGCCCCTGCGCGCTCTCCCCCGGCCACCGGCCCGGACGGATCACGCCGGTCCGCCTCCTCACCACCGCGGGGGTCCGCGTCGCGGCGGGCGGCGGGGCGCTGCGCGACGCCGCCAACCCGGTGGGCCGCGGCGATCCGCTGGAGGCGGCGTTCCTGCTGGCCTCGCGCGGCGAGTGCGGCGCGCCGGACGCCTATGCCGCCGTCAGCGGGCGGGCGCGGGCCGCGCTGGCGCTGCCCGAGGTGCGGATCGACGCCGGGTTCCCGGCCGAGTTGCTCGCGGTCCGCGGCGAGACGATCGCGGAGGCGCTGTCGCTCGCCTACAGCCGGCTGGTGATCCACCGGGGCCGGATCGTGGCCCGGACGAGCGCGGTGCGCGAGTACGGCGATCCGCCGCCGTCGAACGGGCTCGGGCTGCCCCGGCAGGCGACCGGGTAGAACCCGCCCCAGCCCGCGTTCCGGCGATCCGCGTGCGGCGGGCGGCGGGCGGCGGGCGGCGGGCGATCGGCGGGCGCACGGCGATCCGCGTCCGGCGATCGGCGGGCGTACGGTCGGACGCATGCGCACAGTGATCGCTGGAGGACATGGCAAGATCGCCCGCCGCCTGGAACGGCTGCTGGCCGGGCGCGGGGACGAGGTCTCGGGCCTGATCCGCAGACCTGACCAGGCCGGGGCACTGCTCGCGGCCGGGGCGGAGCCGATCGTCTGCGACCTGGAGTCGGCGGGCGTGGACGACGTCGCCCGGCACCTGGAGGGCGCGGACGCGGCCGTCTTCGCGGCGGGCGCGGGCCCGGGGAGCGGCGCCGCGCGGAAGGAGTCGGTGGACCGGGCGGCGGCCGTGCTGTTCGCGGACGCCGCCGAGCGGGTCGGGGTCCGCCGGTTCGTCGTGGTCTCGGCCATGAACGTGGACGAGGAGCCACCACCGGGCACCGATCCGGTGTTCGCCGCGTATCTGCGGGCCAAGGGCGCCGCCGACGACAACGTCCGGGCCCGTTCCGGCCTGTACTGGACGATCCTGCGCCCCGGCCGCCTCACCGACGACCATGGCACGGGCCGGGTCCACCTGGCGGCGAAGGCCCCGCGCGGCGCGGTCACCCGGGACGACGTGGCGGCGGTGCTGATGACGCTGCTGGACAAGCCGGGCACGGCGGGGCTGACACTGGACCTGATCAACGGGGACACGCCCATCCCGGCGGCGGTCTCGGCCGTCTTGCGCTGATCGGGCGGGTCCGTTGCCCTGTCTGGACTAGGGTCCGGGCATGTTCCCCTTCTCCCGGGCCAGACGGGTTCTCGTGGTGACGGCGGCGGTGGCCGCGTTGGGCGCGATAACGACGGTGGTGGTGGCGATGACGGATTCCGGTGCGGACCCCGGGACGGACTCGCGGGCGGCGTGCGCGTCGTCGGTGCCGTTCACGGCCGGCACGGACGGCTATGACACGTACCGGATCCCGGCCGCCGTCACCACGCCGGACGGCACGCTGCTCGCCTTCGCCGAGGGCCGCCTCGGCGGCGCGGGCGACACCGGCCACATCGACGTGGTGGCCCGGCGTTCGACGGACGGCGGCTGCACGTGGGAGCCGCTGACCGTGGTGGCGGCGGGCGGCGGTGACACCCGGGGCAACCCCGCGCCCGTGGTCGATCCGGCCTCCGGACGGGTGGTGCTGCTGACCTCCTTCAACGGCGGCGAGGTGACCGAGGCCGCGATCATGCGCGGCGAGGTCACGGCGCGGGAGAGCCGTCGGGTCTTCGTGCAGACGAGCGACGACGACGGCAGGACGTTCACCGGGCCGAGGGAGATCACCGCGGACGTCAAACTGCCCGACTGGCGCTGGTACGCCACGGGTCCCGGCCACGCGATCGCGCTGACGCGCGGGGCGCGCGCGGGGCGGCTGGTCGTCCCGGCCAACCACTCGGTCGCGCCGCCGCCGGGCTCGCCGGACACCGGCGAGGAGCCGAGGTACTACGGCGCGCACGCGCTGCTGAGCGACGACGGCGGCGAGACCTGGCGGATCGGGTACGTGGACGGCACGTACGAGGGCCTGGTCAACGCGAACGAGTCATCCGTCGCGGAACTCCCGGACGGGCGGCTGTACTTCAGCTCCCGCGACCAGAACGGCACGGGCCCGGGGAACCGGGTCGGCGCGTACTCGGCCGATGGCGGCGAGTCGTTGGAGGGCGACGGCTACGCGGCGCAGCGGGATCTGGACGCCGTGCCGGTGGTGCAGGGCAGTGTGGTGGGGATGGGCGACGGCCCACTGCTGTTCTCCGGGCCGTCGAACCCGGACGCGCGGAAGGCCCTGACGGTGTGGCGCAGCGACGACGGCGGCCGGACGTTCGACCGGCTCCGGTCCCTGTCGGCCGATCCGGCGGCGTACTCGGACCTGGTCGAGCTGGACGACGGGACGGCCGGGGTGTTCTTCGAGACGGGCGCCGAAGGGCCGTACGAACGGATCGAGTTCCGGCGGATCGAGGGCCTCTAGGCCGCCGGGCCGTCCAGGCCCTTGAGGAACCGGGCGCCGCGCGCGGTGTCGGGGTGACCGCTTCCGGCACGCGCCACCGACGGACGAGCGTGTCCTCGGCCGGCTCCCGGGTGGCGCGCGTCTCGCCCAGGTGTCCCGGGACCAGCGGCGGTCGACGCGGAGTCGTTCGAGGGTGGCGGTGAGCCCGCGGGTGGCCCGCACACCGAACCCACCGTCGAGATTCACGCCGAAAGCGCCTGCTCACCGCAGTCGCTGTCCCGCACGCAGGCGGCGGCCAATTCGTCCAAGGACACCTCCAGCGCTGCGGCCAGGGCCGCCACGGTGAAGAACGCCGGAGTCGGCGCCCGACCGGTCTCGATCTTGCGCAGCGTCTCCGCCGACACCCCCGCCGCCGCGGCGACGTCCACCATGCTGCGGTCGCCGCGCGCCTGACGCAGCAGCGCGCCGAACCGCTCTCCGCGCTGCCGTTCCCACGGGGTCAAAGGAGTTCTCACCATGCCCGTGATACTAATACCGGTATAAGAATTGGACGTCGGCGCGTGAGGCAGGGAGTCGCAGGACATGGTGGAGATCAAGACCGATACGGCGCTGGACGCGATGCGCGAAGCCGGGCGCGTCGTGGCCCAAACCCTCGCCGCCGTCCAGGAAGCAGCGGGCGTCGGGGTGTCCCTGCGGGAGCTGGACGAAGCGGCCCGCACCGTTCTGAAGAAGGCCCGGGCCCGCTCGCCCTTCCTCGGCTACCGGCCCTCCTTCGCCCCCACCCCCTTCCCCGCGGTGATCTGCGCCTCGGTCAACGACGCCATCGTCCACGGCATCCCCACCCACTACCGCCTGCGCGACGGCGACCTGGTCAGCATCGACTGCGGCGCGGAGCTCGACGGCTGGACCGGCGACGCCGCCATCAGCTTCACCGTCGGCACCCCCCGGCCCGCTGACGTGGAGCTGATCAACGCCGCCCAGCGCGCCCTCGACGCCGGCATCGCCGCCGCCACCCCCGGCAACCGCGTCGGCGACATCTCCCACGCCATCGGCGCCGTCGCCGCAGCAGCCCGCTGCGGCATGCCCGCCGACTTCGGCGGCCACGGCATCGGCCGCCACATGCACGAAGACCCCCACGTCCCCAACCGGGGACGCCCCCGCCGCGGCTTTCCCCTCCGCCACGGCCTGACCCTCGCCATCGAACCCATGCTCATGGCGGGCGGACACGACGGCTACCGCACCGGCACCGACGGCTGGACTCTCCTCACCACCGACGGCAGCCGGGCAGCCCACATCGAGCACACCGTCGCCATCACCGAAGAAGGCCCCCGCATCCTGACCCTGCCCTGATCCGGGCAGCGAACCGTCGCAGCGCTGACCATCCCCACGCCCACCCGCATGTTCACCGCGAGCCCGCGCGCCCGCGCGGGCAGGCCGGAAATCGGCACATCGGAGCCGCGAGTTCCCGCTCCACCACCTTCGGTTTTCACGAACTCGCGGGAATCACGGCCCCGCTCCGGCGTGCCGCTGGTGCTTCTGTTCCTGCCGCCGCTGGCCGCCGTCGTCCTGATGCCGGGCGACGGTCGCCCGAGCGACCCCTGCCCGCGTGACCTGACCGCGCGTGACCTGACCGCCGGGCCGCAACATTGGCCAGGTATTTACTGAGCGTTATGCCTCAGGGCATCCGGTATCGCCGGTAACGGACCATGCTGCTCAACTGCCACATATGACAAGCACCAGGAGGTTCCCCATGACGGCGCAGCATTCCGGAAGATCCGTCGGTCGGCGGGCGATACTGCGGGGCGGTGCCGTCGCGTCGACGGCGCTCGCCCTGCCGACGGCGCTGTCCGGCATGGCGCCCGCGCTGGCCCTCAGCGGACGGCCCGCCGCCCGCTGGGGCGTGCAGGTCGGGGATGTGACCAGCTCCTCGGGACTGATCTGGGCGCGGGCAGACCGCCCGGCCCGGATGATCGTCGAGACCTCAGCGACCGAATCCTTCCGCAACGCACGCCGCTGGCGCGGCCCGATCGTCGGTCCCGGCACCGACTTCACGGGGACCACCGCGCTGCGCGGTCTGCCGCCCGGCGAGCAGGTGCACTACCGGGTCGTGCTCGCGGACCCGGACGACCCGCGGCGCACCGGTGAGCCGGTGACCGGCACCTTCCGCACCGCGCCCGTACGGCGGCGCGGCAATGTGCGATTCGTGTGGTCGGGCGACCTGGCGGGACAGGGCTTCGGCATCAACCCGGAGATCGGCGGCTACCGCGTCTTCGAGGAGATGCGCCTGCGCGACCCGGACTTCTTTCTCCTCAGCGGCGACAGCATCTACGCGGACGAGCCGATCAAGGAGAGCGTGACCCTGCCGGACGGGCGGGTCTACCGGAACATCACCACGGACGAGAAGGCGAAGGTGGCCGAGACCCTCGCCGAGTTCCGGGGGAACTTCCGCTATAACCTCCTCGATGAGAACCTGCGGCGTTTCAACGCCCAGGTGCCTTCGATCGTGCAGTGGGACGACCATGAGGTGACCAATAACTGGTACCCCGGCGAGATCCTGGACGACGCCCGCTACACGGAGAAGTCCGTGGACGTCCTCGCGACGCGGGCCAGGCAGGCGTACGCGGAGTACTTCCCGATCTCGACGCTGCCCACCGCCGGCGCCCAGGAGGGTCGCGTGCACCGGGTGGTGCGGCACGGGCCGCTGCTGGACGTCTTCGTCCTCGATATGCGCACCTTCCGCAACGCCAACTCGCCCAACCGGCAGCCCGAGGACACCCAGGGCATCCTCGGGCGGGAGCAGTTGGACTGGCTCAAGCGCGAGCTGTCCAGGTCGCGGGCGGTGTGGAAGGTCATCGCCGCCGATATGCCGCTGGGGGTCGTGGTGCCGGATTACGGCACCCCGGACTTCGAGGCCGTCGCGAACGCCGACCCGGGCGCCCCGCTCGGCCGCGAGCTCCAGATCGCCGAGTTGCTGCGCTTCATCAAACACCGGCGGATCACCGGCACGGTGTGGCTGACCGCGGACGTGCACTACACCTCTGCGCAGCACTACCAGCCGTCGCGGGCCGCGTTCACCGATTTCGAGCCGTTCTGGGAGTTCGTCACCGGCCCGCTGAACGCCGGTGGCTACCCGGCGAATGACCTGGACGGCACCTTCGGCCCGGAGCTGGTCTTCGTCAAGGCCCCGGACCGGCTGGAGGTCTCTCCCGTCGAGGGCTACCAGTTCTACGGCGAGGTGGACATCGACGGCGCCAGCGGCGAGCTGACGGTGCGGCTGCGCGAGGTGGGCGGCACCGTCCTGTTCACCAAGGTGCTCCAGCCGGGCCACGTGGGTCAGTAGCCACTTCCCCGCCACCCCCCCTTCCCCGCCGCTCCCGCACGGGGAGGGAGGGGTGTGGTGCCCGACGAGCATCAGACGGATCGAGCGACGCCGAAGCCAGGACGCACCGCCTCCACCTCGACCGCGGCTTCACTCACGCAGGCCCACCACCCGCCTCACCAAGGCGGCCGAACAGCTGCCGGGCCAGGACCGGTTCGGACGTCGTGCGGCGTCCGGTTCGTTCTTGCCGTCCTCCAGGGCCTTGCGTGGCTGCCGGCACACGGCCGCCACCGTCTCCGGTCCCGGGGTGCGCCCCAGGCTCGGTACGACCTCCGACACGCGGCTGTCTCACCTGGCTGGCGTTCGGGGGTCGACCCGCAGACCGTTGCCAGGCGGGCGGGGCACAGCATCACCGTGCTGTTCCGGGTCCACGCCAAGTCCATTGAGAACAGCGACGATGCCGCGAACATGAAGATCTCCGCGCGCCTCAGCGGAGAGACCAAGCGACCCTGAGGGTATCCGCGCTGTCCCACCCGTACCCCACACGCACTGGTCAGCAGGCGGAATCCGGTGCGGCAAAAAGGAACACAGGGCACGCCTGTGATGTCGATGGGCGAACAGGGAAGGCCCCTCACCTGCTGAACCGCAGGTCAGGGGCCTTTTTCGCTGGGTGGCGGCGCCAGGATTCGAACCTGGGAAGGCTGAGCCGGCAGATTTACAGTCTGCTCCCTTTGGCCACTCGGGCACACCGCCTCGCAACGCGGTAAACGATACCCGATCTCGGGGGGTGGTCCGCCACTCGGTTGTGTGGGGTGGTTCGGGGTAGCGGGTGGCTAGGCTGAGCGCCGACCCAGCCCGATGAGCCAGAGCACGAGGAGCCAGACACACCATGGCCGACTCCAGTTTCGACATCGTCTCGAAGGTCGACCGGCAGGAGGTCGACAACGCGCTGAACCAGGCGTCCAAGGAGATCTCCCAGCGCTACGACTTCCGCGGTGTCGGCGCGTCGATCGCGTGGTCCGGGGAGCGGATCGAGATCCGGGCCAACGCCGAGGAGCGGGCCATGGCCGTGCTCGACATCTTCCAGTCGAAGCTGATCAAGCGCGGCATCTCCCTCAAGGCGCTGGACTCGGGCGAGCCGCAGGCGTCCGGCAAGGAGTACCGGCTGTACTCCACGGTCAAGGAGGGCATCTCCACCGAGGACGCCAAGAAGGTCACCAAGCTGATCAGGGACGAGGGCCCCAAGGGCGTCAAGGCGCAGGTCCAGGGTGACGAGCTGCGGGTGAGCTCCAAGAGCAGGGACGCGCTGCAGGAGGTTCAGCGGCTGGTGCGGGAAGCCGATTTCGACTTCGCGGTGCAGTTTGTCAACTACCGCTGACTCCATGGCGGACACAGGAGGTTCCGTGTCGATGATCCGCAGTCTCCGCAAGGCCGTCCGGCTGACGCAGCGCCGGCCGGGGGGTGACGGGACCTCGCAGGGCAAGGTGGACCTGAGCCACCCGGCCCGCTCCCCGTTGGGCACCGCGGTCGTCAACTGCGCGGCCTACCGCGGCGGCGTGCGCCACGACGGTCACCGGTCGCCCGAGGAGGCGCTGAACTACATCCGCAGGCGGCCGGGGCGCGGATTCGTGTGGATCGGGTTGCACGAGCCGACCGAGGAGGAGTTCGCGGGGATGGCGGAGCTGTTCGGGCTGCATCCGCTGGCCGTGGAGGACGCGGTCCACGCGCACCAGCGGCCGAAGCTCGACCGTTACGACGAGACGCTGTTCATGGTGCTGAAGACGGTCCGCTACGTCGAGCACGCGGCGCTCACCGCCACCAGCGAGGTGGTGGAGACCGGCGAGATCATGATCTTCACCGGCAAGGACTTCGTGGTCACCGTCCGGCACGGCGGGCACGGCTCGCTCGGTCCGCTCCGGGAGCACCTGGAGGCCGACCCCGGGCATCTGGCCAAGGGGCCGTCCGCCGTGCTGCACGCCATCGCGGACCATGTGGTGGACCACTACCTGGATGTCTCCGAGGCGGTCAGGGACGACATCGACGAGGTGGAGCTGTCGGTCTTCGCCGGCATCCCCGGGCGCGGCGCCGATCCCGGGCAGATCTACCAGCTCAAGCGCGAGCTGATGGAGCTGAAGCGGGCCGTGACGCCGCTGGCCCGGCCGCTCCAGCAGCTCTCCGACAACGGGCTGCCGCTGATCGACCCGGACATCAGGCGGTACTTCCGGGACGTCGAGGATCACCTGTCGCGGGTGAGCGACCAGATCTCGGGCTTCGACGCGCTCATCGACTCGATCCTTCAGGCCAACCTCGCCCAGGTGACGGTGGCCCAGAACGAGGACATGCGCAAGATCACCTCATGGGCGGCGATCATCGCCGTGCCCACCATGGTTTGCGGCGTCTACGGCATGAACTTCGAGCACATGCCGGAGCTGGGCTGGACGTTCGGCTATCCGCTCGTGTGGGGCGTGATCCTCAGTTCGTGCTTCCTGCTCTACCGGGGGTTCCGGCGCAACGGATGGCTGTGAGACCGGCGGTTTAGTCTTGGCCTCGTGGACAACGCGATCCTCGACGCGATCGAAGGCTTCATCGCCACCCCCTGGGTGTATGTGGCTCTCTTCGCCGTCGCGAAACTCGACGGCTTCTTCCCCGTGGTGCCCAGTGAGACCCTGGTGGTCACCCTGGGGGTCTTCGCGGCGGCGGACGGAAATCCGAATCTGGCCCTCATCATCATCGTCGCGGCTCTCGGCGCCTTCACCGGGGACCATATTTCCTACTTCATAGGCCGGAAATCGGGCGATCGCATCTACGCGCGGCTGAAACCCGAGGGGCGCACCCGGAAGGCATACGACCGGGTGGGTGACATGCTGGAGAAGCGCGGCGGGCTCATGCTGATCATCGCCCGCTACATCCCGGGCGGCCGGACGGCCGCCACGCTGACCACGGGCGCCACCAAGTACCCGTTGCGGTCATTCTCCGCCTACGACGCGATCGCCGCGTCGAGTTGGGCGATCTACTCCGCGATGATCGGCTTCATCGGCGGGGCGGCATTCGAGAAGAACCCGCTGCGCGGCGTCGCCCTCGGGCTCGGCCTGGCCCTGGCGCTCGCCGGCCTCCACGAGGGAGTGCGCTTCATCCGCGAGCGCCGGGCGGCGGCCAAGGTCGACTAGGACCAGCGGTACCGGGGGTACGGATCGCTGGTCGGCACGACCTCGCGGCCCAGCGGCATCAGCGAGACCGGCACCATCTTGAAGTGCGCGATGCCGAACGGGATGCCGATGATCGTCACGCAGAAGGCGATCCCGGCCACGATGTGGCCGATAGTGATCCAGATCCCGGCGACAATGAGCCAGATCACATTGCCCACCCCGGACGCCACGCCCGCGTCCCGGCGCTCGGTGACCGTGTAGCCGAAGGGCCACAGCGCGTAGCCCGCGATGCGGAAGCAGGCGATACCGAACGGGATCGGGATCCGGCGAGCAGGATCGTCCCAGCGCCGTGATCAGGTTCCGCTTCGCGTTGGCGTAGGCGCTGACCTGAGGACACGCCCGACGCGGGCGCCTGTGGTCCCGATCGCGCCACGCCCGGCACCAGACCCCCTGAGGCTCTGGCTCCCTCCGGAGGGAGCCAGAGCCTCACGCATGCGTGTGCGAGCCCCACAGCGGCTCTCAGCGCTGCGTGGAAGGGGACTCCGACAGTCACCGAGACGCCATCGTTACGGCGCCGCTCAGCGCTCACGCCTCCAATTCGGGACGCGCTGTTGCGACCAACTCGCGGAGGTGGTTCCGGAAATCCTGGGTGAGTGCTTCACGCGGATACCGCTTCACAAGTTCATCGCTAAGTTCTCCGGCTACCAGGAGAAGCGAGGGCAGTGACTTCCTCGGCGTTTGGAGCGCCCTTTCACCTATGGCTACTGCCTCTTCAAGCTCACCCGCACGCGCCGCCGCTACTCCCAGCGTGAGGCGCGCCTCAGCCACCCGCATCGGAGACGCTTCGGTGCCGTCAGGCGCAGTACTGAGTCTGATCACCTCGTTGGCGTGAGTTGAAGCCCGGTCGTCGTCTCCCAGCATGCGGTAAGCGTCCATTTCGTAGAAATCCCACTTTTCAGGATCGATTACGAAATGGTGCTCTCGGTGTTCGGGTCTCGGCAAACGTTCCAACCGGGCTCGCCCCGCGTCCAGGGCGTCGCGGACTTGGCGAGCATTTCCGACCCGCGCATATGATTTTGCCGATTGTGCATAAAGCTGCACGCCGACGCTGTGTGTAGAATCCGCTCGGTGTCCGGACTCCACGGAGTCGAGCGCCTCGGAGTATTGACCTTGCGTCAGAGAGAACCATGCTCCGAGTTCAAACGACCAGGCCACGATCTCACTATGCCCGGACTCCTGCCCAATTCGGAATGCCGTCGCCCGGCTGAGGTCAGCGGCTTCCCGCTGTCCCATGTCATATTCGAGGCAGCCGCCGAGAAGGAAAAGCCACCCTGCCGACACCAAAAGCTCTCGGTGCTGTTTTAGCGTGGTACGCCCATTCAGCAAGTCCGTGACGTAGCGAATTCCCGTTCGCGTCTCCTCGTGAAGCTTCTCGGCAGGCATGTACGGGTACGATCGGCACAACCTGTCAATCACGAGCGTAATGGTGTCCATGTCACCAGGACTAATGTCGGTAGCATTTAGTCGGCGGGCCAACTCCATTACCTCCCAGGGGCCGTGCTCTGCGGCAAGAGTGAAACTTCTATCAGCTTGCCGCGCACTGGGAAGGCTGGCAATGGGCCGATCGACCCCAACCTTATCCCGTTCGGCTCTATCGCTTTCCCAGGGGCGGGGGCCCAACGCCAGTAGGTAACCGGGAATCCGCAAACCATCGGCGATCTCAACGACTTTCTTGTATGAGGGCTGGTACGGAGGATCGGGCGGCGTGCGATGGGCATACTTGCTTACCCGATTTGAATCAACACCGATCGCATCCCCAATTCTCTTGAAACTGATGCCACCATACTTATTGGCTAGACGGAATAGCTCGCCGAAATCGTAGTGCGCAAGTGCACTACGTACGTCAGCTCGTTCCAGCACGGTGGGCGGCAGAGCCGCCGGGGGTTTGTTGATCATTCTGCGTCCCCGCATTGATCGCGATCTCTTCAAGGAGTACCACAAGACCCACGTTCGGAAGTCTACCCACGTTGGGGGCCCCACGATGAGGCCCCCAACGTGGGGGATCCCGTGGAGAGATCCGCGCGTCACTGTCGTGGTATGCAGCGTGAATCGGAGAGGCAGAAGGCGGGTGCTCGGCCCGAGCCTGGGGCGGTCGTGCGGGATGTCCGTGGCGATGTCGGCCGTGTCATGGACTATCAGGGCGGGCGAGTGTGGCTGCGCCCGCTGACCGGTGGCCGTGAGTGGGACGCAACTCCTGGTGACGTGCGGGTGATCAGTAACAGCGGCGCCGCCGTTGCGCGCGGAGGTGCGGAGTGATCCGCCGGACGATCATCAAGGCCGCTGAGTGGCAATTGTTCCAAGCAAACTCCGCTCTCACCGAGATCGGCGACGAGGACGCGCCACGAACAATCTTCCGTGTCGCGTGTGTGGATTGCGGTGCGGAGTCCGAGGCGGCGAACAACGAGTCACTGCCGGTGGAAATGTGGACGCTGAAACACACAGGCGCGAATCCGGATCATCGCCGGTACCGGTCCACGATGGAATGTTTCTGGATCGTCCTTCCCGCCCCCGGTAACCCCTACTACGACTTGGAGAAGAGAGGGGGTGATCATCCACTATGACCAGAGGTGCGGGCGGCGGTATTCCGGCGTCTGTCCGCGCGGGGCATCGGCCCCTTCCGCCACCCATTCCCCTGCAATTGGCAGCCGTACCCACGGCCTTGGGCATCGCGCGCCTTCAGACCCAAAGCGTGCTCGTGTCATGGGGTGTGGGTCCATCAAAGATCAATGACGCGCGACTCGTCACGTCCGAGTTGATCGCCGACGCGGTGCGCGAATCCTACGCAAGCGAACAGCCGCCCACCTACGCCGAATTAGCTGCCATAGCAACACTGACGCTGACATTACGGCCGGTCAGTTTAGGGGTGGCGATAGAGGTATTCGACAGAAACCCCAACCGCCGGCGTCCGGCCAGTCCGGAAAACACGCCCAAAAGCAAATATGGCCGACTGCTTCTAAATGGACTATCAACTGACTGGGGCGCGGTCCACGTGGTCGAGAAAAAACGGTAC
Source organism: Streptomyces sp. NBC_01803 (assembly GCF_035917415.1). Taxonomy (NCBI): domain Bacteria; kingdom Bacillati; phylum Actinomycetota; class Actinomycetes; order Kitasatosporales; family Streptomycetaceae; genus Streptomyces; species Streptomyces sp. NBC_01803. The sequence goes on along the minus strand of NZ_CP109073.1, from coordinate 3,732,986 downwards.
GTCGGACAAATGGTGTGGGCCTTGGTGAACTGCCGCGCCATGTGGAACCAGTAGCCGAGAAACAACCGGAAACTTCCCGGGAAAGAGTCCCGGGGAAAGGAGGAGATAGCTCCGGACTCCATAACTCAAAAACCGCGCCGCCCCTGGGGCTGGAAACCGTTAGGGCGGCGCGGCTGGGAGACGCAACGGTCACCCGGTACTCAGTGTACCGGGGCCGTTGTGCTGTGCGTAACGGCTTTTCAGAAAGGTTGTGATCTCTGAGGTTTGGGGAGGTGAGCAGCACTGTTAAGCGGAGTTAGGGAGTGCCGTACGGGACGTCGGTGCGCCTGTGGCGCGATGGCGACGGATGCGGGTGACGTGTGTACCAAGTGCACGCGGCGTGCGCGCTGGTCGCGGCGGAAGTCCGGTCGCGGTTTCCGGCCGGGCCGGTAGCCGTAACTCGGCCCGTATCCAGATATCTGTAGGTGTAGGGAGGTGAGAACTTTTTGACAGTGAATCTGTCGGTCGTCGGCATACTCAGCGTGCTGGTATTCGTGCTGTGCCGGTATGCGGGGCTGCGGATTTCCCATGCCGCCGTGTGTGTGGTGCTGGGTTTCTACCTGGCGTCATCCAGCATGGCGGGCCCGATTTCGGAGGCGATGAGTGGCCTCTTCGACGTGATCCAGGGCCAAGGGTGACCCGGTGAGGTCGTGACATGACGGTATCCAAGGGCGTCCCGCGCGCAAGGTGCGCGCGGGACGCGGATACCGGAAAAGTAAGTAGATCCCGATCAAAGGAGGTCGTCACACATTTGACAATCAACGATGAATTCGCTCGGCTTCTGCCGCGCGTGGAAATAGACCTGGAGGCCATCAACAACGCATGGGGTGCGCTGGAACGGGTGAACCACTGCGGCCGGTGCCAGGCCGACGGGCTGGCTCTGCTCCTGCATTTCTCCGCGCGTACCGTCGATTCCGCGCGGTACGCCATCGAAAACCGTCGTATGGCCGATCAGTTGGCCGAAGCGCGGGAGTCGGCCGCGAATCTGCGGGCGGCGATCCGTGCGGCTCTTTCCGCCGCTGCCGACGGGGAGCATGACCCGTTGTGGTTCCTGCGGGACGAGTACACCGCACAGCGGAACTCAGCGCCTCACCGGGAAAGGCGGTGACGTATTTGAGGCATCCGAACCCAAGGCAATTCCGCCGACAGCGGCGCGCGTGGCGACGCGACCGCGACACGGTCGGTTTCATGCTCGTGAACAGCGAACCGGTATTCGTGGCTATGCTGGGAATACTGAGCCGGTTCGTGTGGCGCCACCGGTCGGCACTCGCCCCGGTATCCCTCGCGGGAATCGCGTTTCTCGCATCCGCTGTCGCGCACGTCCGCTACCCGCATGCGTGGGTTTCCCTGATCGTGGCCACGGTCGTCATAGGCGTGGCTCTGGGTATTCCGCACACGGTTCTGAAGAGGAGCCCTGCCGGTGTGCGCGTCGCAACGGTATTGGCGCGGACGTGGTCGGCCTGCGGAATGGACCGGCCGACGGAGCGGGCGTACGGCGCCGTTGTGGTGGTCGTAGTCGGCGGGTGGTCGGCGCTGGCTATCTCCATGGGCCCGTATACCCGGCCGCTTCCAGCCGTGTGGCTGGCGGGAATCGCGGTGTGCGGTATTCCGTGGTGGCTGCATCGTCGGCGGCGCGCCCGTGTCCGTGTGGAGCGGATCACGGCCGACTGGCCGACTCTGGCGGAAAGCATGGGCCTTCCCGGATCCCGGATCGCCTCGGCAGTCGCCGATGCGTGGGGATTCTCGGCACGGCTCAGGCTGAGGAAAGGGAGCACCGTAACGGATGCGGTCGGCCGGATACCGTCGATCGAATCGGCACTCGGTATGCGTGCCGGATCGGTGCGGATCCTTCCCGACGCCAGGAGGGCCGACCGGTGCGTTATGCGAGTAGTCGAAAGAGACCCGCACGCAGAACCCCTCGCATGGCCCGCCCCGGCTGCGGCGAGCATCAACAGGCCAATCATTCTGGGCCTTTTCGAGGATGCCCGCGAAGTGGCCGTCTCCTTCCTGCGCCGCCATGTCCTCGTAGGCGGTGTGGTCGGCTCGGGAAAGTCGGGCATCGTGAATGTCATCCTCGGCGCACTCGCGGCCTGCCGCGATGCGGTGGTCTGGGGAATCGACCTCAAGGAAGGAATGGAACTCTCCCCATGGAAACCATGCCTCGGACGGCTCGCCACGACCGGGAAACAAGCAACGGAACTCCTGCGGAACGGAGTCGCGGAACTGGAACGCCGCGCCCGCATCCTCACCACGCAGGGGCGCCGTGTCTGGGAACCGGCCCCCGGCCATCCGGCACTCGTCATCGTGATCGACGAATACGCCGAACTACCGGAAGAGGCACGCGAATACGCCGATTCGATCGCACGGCGGGGGCGGGCGGTGGCCGTGACCCTGATTGTCGCGACACAGCGGCCGACACAGAAAACGATGGGAGGCGCCACACGGACACAGATGGATATCCGCATATGCCTGCGGGTGCGGGAACGCCGTGACGCTGACCTGATCCTGGGGCAGGGATTCTCCAAACAGGGCTGGAACGCCGACGCGCTCACCCTTCCCGGGAGTTTCCTGATATCCGGCCCCGAACACCCGAACGCCGACCGGGCACGCGCCTGGGAAGTCACCGATGACGCTGTCATCCGGCATGTCACCGACCACGGTGCCAGGCGCCCGCGACTGCCCGCACCCGCCGTCGCCCCGTCCGAGGCACTGAGCACGCCTCAGAGGCCCGGGGAGGGCGCGGCCGGTACCAGCGCCACACGGGCGCCCGTGGCTCCGGAAGCGGCCTTGTGGGCGGCGCTGCGCCGCGCCGGTGCGGGCGGGGCTTCGGTGGACGGGCTCATGTCAGCGTCGGGCATGGGGCGGAGCTGGGTCTACTACCGGCTGCGGGAGCATGCCGACGCAGGCCGCGCGGTGCAGCTCGCTCGCGGCCGTTGGCGCGCCGCCGACGACCAGGGGCGCGAGAGCGGCCCGGGTCCGGCCGGGCCGACCCGGACACGCCGCGCCCGGCGAGCGCGCCGCCGACTGCGGCCCCCGAACCGCGACACACAGTAACCGCCGAACGTCCAGACGGCTCGCACGCGCCTGCGCGCGTAGGGCCCGTGCTCATCCATGGACGTGGACGTGGACGAGCACAACGAGTAACCGTGACAGGTCCCGCCCCGGGGTGATCGCCCCGGGGCGGGACCGGGAAGGACCGAAATCCACAGAGGGAGGAATGCCTATGGCCGAACATCACGAATTCTCTGCCGCAGATCCGGCTAACACTCGCGAAGAACAAGAACCAGTCATGGAAGCCAGAAAGGAAACCGAGGACATGAGCCCGAAGCAGGATATTGCCCGCCCGGAAGCGACCGTTCGTGTCATCTGGCGGACTGATATCAGCTTCACTCGCGCGGAGCGGGAGTGGTTGCTACGCCTGCTATTCCGTCACAGGACTAGTGACGAAAGTGAGTTATCGGCTCCTGACAGGGCGTCCGGCGATGGCGTATGCTCTACGGAACACAACGTGCCCCGGCGGCGGCGGCAACCGCCCCGGGGCTGGCCGACTGCTTGGGAGCCGACATGGCCTATAAAACCACACCCGCCCCTGCCCCCGTCCAGGCGGTGGCCAAGATGACGCCAGTCCGTGTCCTGCGGGCGGTGGACTACCTTCGCGTTTCGACGGAGGAGCAGAAAAAGGGCTACGGCGTCGCAAGCCAGGGGAAGAAGACTCGCGGCTACATCGCGAAGAAATCCTGGAAGCACGTGGATACTTACACCGACGACGGCGTAAGCGGCAGCCTTGAGGCCGAGGATCGGGACGACCTTAAGCGGTTGATGGAGAACGCTCGCGCTCACGCATTCGATGTGGTCGTGGTGAAAGAAGGCCGGGCCATCGGACGCACGGGGCGCGCTTTCTGGCGCTGGGTCTGGGCCTTGGAAGATCTCGGAATTTTCGTCGCCATTGCGGATGGCGATATCGACAACACCACTCCGGACGGTCGCTCTGAGATGCGTAGTCAGGCTGACTACGCTGAAAGGGAGTGGGAGAAGATCCGGAGTCGCACACAGGGAGGGCTACAGGAGAAAGCACTCGATGACGGATCGCCACACATTGGGGGTCCGCCTCCCTTCGGTTACCGGGTGGAACACAAAGGGGAGAGGGGTTCCTACCTGGTCATTGACGAGTCGGAGTCGGCCGTCATTCTCCAGGTTTATGGATGGATGGTGGGCAGCGAACGACTGACCCTCCGCCAATGTGCTGCCAGACTCAACGCAGAAGGAAAACTCTCCCGTCGGGGCAAATTGTGGTCATACGCCAATGTCCGCGATCGGATTATGTCCCGCGCGGTGCTCGAAGGGGCAATCGTCTTCCGAGGGGACAATGCTAAGAGGGACAACGACGGAAATCTCCTATTCGGCGAGTCCGTCACCATCAAGTTGCCTCGGATTCTGACCGAAGAACAGGCGGCAGCGATGCAGCGAGTTGTCAGAAAGAACAAGAAGTCGACTGTCCAGGAAGGTAGCGACGGATGCTTTCCGCTTTCGGGGCGAGTTATCTCGTTGTGCGAATCTCCGCTAACGGGGCACACCCGAGGGGGTAAGCAGCGCTTCTACCGTTGCACAGGGAAGTTGGCTCAAATTCCTGGCGAAGAGACGTGCAACTGCGCTCCTTCGTACGTGAGTGCTGAAGCCATTGAAGTTCCGGTATGGCAAGAGCTAGTGAAGGTTCTCGGTAATCCTGCACAGCTTGAAGAACTCGCCTCCGAGTGGCTTGGTATGACAGTGGGGAATTCCACCGCATCGATCGAAAGGGTAGCTGAGCTTGATCGGCAGATCGACGCTCAGCGAAAGGCAATTTCCGCTGTGATGGCTATGGCGGCAAAGGAAGCGATCGCAAGGGGCGAGGATGCGCCGGAGGATTACATTCATGAGGCGACAAAGACGCTGACTGATGAACTGGCCCAGTTGCAGGGCATGCGCAAAGAGGCCGCTGACTGGCTTGCCGAGCAAGAGGATGCAGACAGGAGGGCAAAAGACCTCAAGGCGCTTGCGAGAATGGCGCATGACCACTTGGGAAGCATGACTCTTCAGGAGCAATCCGAGTTCGCGGAGCTGATTGACCTGAAGGTCTATCTCGAAGGTCCCGCCGGAATGGGAAAAGGCGGTGCCCCCTGCTCCATCCGGGGTTGGTACACGTCGATGCAGCGTGACATTCCTGCCGAAGGGCTGACAGACGACCAATGGGAATTGATTGCGCCCCTGCTGTCCGGCGGACGCCCCGCCATCCTTCGCCGGACAATTGATGCTCTGCTGTACAAGGCCCGGACGGGTGAGCCCTGGCACGCCGTAAGGGCGGCATGCGGGGCAACTCAGACCACCGCGAATTACCACTTCAAGCGGTGGTCCGCAGACGGTACGTGGGCCCGGATTGACTCTCTTCTGACCGATGTTCCCCGCGTCCCTGTACCCGTCGGCGTGGCTTCTCCTCCTATGCGTATCGAGGGGAAAATCGATCCCCGGTTGATGCTGCTACCGGGTGAGCGATCCGGAAGGGGATGGTGACGATCAGGACGAAGCAGATCAGCCCGGCCACGGCATAGCCCAGGGCTATCCACAGGCCCGAGAAGATCAGCCATAGGAGATTCAGAAGTGTCTTCACGCCCTCAGCATGGCGTCAGAACCGGCCGCCCGCCATGCGCTCCAGCCGGGCGACACGCTCGGCCATCGGCGGGTGCGTGGAGAACATCCGGGCCAGGCCCTCGCCTCTGCGGAACGGGTTGGCGATCATCATGTGACTCGCCGTCTCCAGCTGCGGCTCGGGCCGCAGTGGGCGCGCCTGGGTGCCGGCCTCCAGCTTGCGCAGGGCGCTGGCCAGCGCCATGGGGTCGCCGGTGAGCTGGGCGCCGGACGCGTCCGCCTCGAACTCCCGGGAGCGACTGACGGCGAGCTGGATGAGCGAGGCGGCGATCGGGCCGAGGATCAGGATCAGCAGCATCCCGAGGATGCCGGGCCCGTCCTCGTCGTCGCGGCCGAAGGGGATGAGCCACGCGAAGTTGACCAGGAACATCACCACGGAGGCCATGGCACCGGCCACCGACGAGATGAGGATGTCCCGGTTGTACACGTGGCTGAGCTCGTGCCCGATGACGCCGCGCAGCTCCCGCTCGTCGAGCAGGCGCAGGATGCCCTCGGTGCAGCAGACGGCCGCGTTGCGGGGATTGCGGCCGGTGGCGAAGGCGTTGGGGGCCTCGGTCGGGGAGATGTAGAGCCGGGGCATCGGCTGCCGGGCCTGCCCGGCCAGCTCGCGGACCGTGCGGTAGAGCTCCGGCGCCTGGAACTCGCTGACCGGCCGGGCGCGCATGGAACGGAGGGCGAGCTTGTCGCTGTTCCAGTAGGCGTAGCCGTTGGTGGCGAGGGCGATCAGCAAGGCGATGACCAGCCCGGCCCGGCCGAAGAAGCTGCCGATGACCAGGATCAGCGCGGACATGCCGCCGAGCAGGGCGGCTGTCCTCAGTCCGTTGTGCCGGCGGTGCACGGTGTGCCCTCCAGTAGCGCGGTGTGGGGGTGCCCGGAAGGATCCGGATGTCGGAGTTTCTCCACTAACAGTGGACACTCCCGATGTGCACAACGCCATACGGGGGAATTCCGTTCCCCCGCACACCCCGCGCGGCCCCCACACCACGGCCTTGGAACGCCCTGAAACGCCCTAGAAAAGCGTTCCCGAGGCGAACGTGAGAATGATCTGCGGGGCTCCCGACAGCACCACTCCGGTGAGCGCGGCGAGGCCGATCGCGCCGGTCAGGGGCACGGCGGGCCACCGGGCGGCTGCGGGCTCGGAAACCGCGGCCCCGTCCGCGGCGGGCTCGGAAACCGCGGCCCCGTCCGCGGCGGGCCGCTGGAACAGGTACGCCGTCCAGCGCAGGTAGTAGTACAGGGCGATGACCACGTTGACCGCCATCACCACCGCCAGCACGCCGAGGTCGGCGTCGACGGCCGTCTCGAAGACCGCCACCTTCGCGAAGAGCCCGATGACGCCCGGCGGCAGCCCGGCCAGGCAGAGCAGGAAGAAGGCCAGGGCGAGGGCGGCGGCCGGCTGCCGGGCGTACAACCCCCGGTAGTCCGCGAGCCGGTGCGCGGACCGCTGCCGCGCGACGTGCGCGGCCACGGCGAACGCGCCGAGGTTCACCACGCCGTACATCAGGGCGTACGCCACGGCGGTGCCGATGGTGTCCGTCGCGTACGCCGCCGCGGCGACCGGGACCAGCAGATAGCCCGCCTGCCCGATCGAGGACCAGGCCAGCAGCCGGACCGCGCTGTGCGGGGCCTCCGGATCGGTGCGCAGCGCGGCGACGTTGCCCGCCGTCATGGTGAGCCCGGCCAGCACGCCTGTCACCGGCCCCCACAGGTCCCCGTAGCCGGGGAAGGCGCCGGTGGTGACGAGGATCAGCCCGGCGATGCCCGCCGTCTTGCCGACCACCGACAGGTAGCCGGCCACCGGCAGCGGGGCGCCGACGTAGGTCTCGGGCACCCAGAAGTGGAACGGCACCGCCGCCGTCTTGAAGGCGAAGGCGACCAGGGTCAGCGCCACCCCGGCCTCGGCGAGCGTGGCGAGCCGGGGATCGGCGTCCGGCAGGCCCGCCGCGATCCCGTCGAGGTAGAGACTGCCGGAGCCCGCGTAGACGAAGCTGACGCCGAGCAGCCCGACGGCCGTGGCGGTGACGGAGGACAGGAAGAACTTCAGCGCCGCCTCGGGCCCGGCGCCGCCGCCGCGCCGCAGCCCCACCAGCGCGTACGCCGGGAGGGTGGTGACCTCCAGGGCGATGATCAGCGTCGCCAGGTCGCGGGCGGCGGGCAGCAGCGCGGCGCCGGCCGCCGAGGACAGCAGCAGGAACCAGAACTCCCCGCCCGGCATCTCGCCGTCCTCGGTCTCCGGGATGGACAGCAGCGCGGCCAGGAAGGCGCCGCCGAGCACCAGGAGCTGGACGGTCACGGCGAACCGGTCCGCCACATAGCTGCACAGCTCCGGATCGTCCGGCAGGCAGAACGTGGTCCGGTCTCCGTCCCGCAGCGGCAGCAGGGCGAACGCGGCCAGCGCCAGCGCCGCCGCCGCGCCCCAGCCGAGCAGGGCCTTGCGGGCGGCGGGCAGGAACAGGTCGGCGACGAGCACCGCCACCGCGGCGACGGCGGCGATCACCGGCGGCGCGATGACCGCCCACTCGACGGTCTGGACGAGGTTCATCTGACGACTCCCGGCAGGAGGCTCTGCACGGCCGGATCGGTGAGGTCGAGCAGCACGGCGGGCCACAGCCCGGCGAGCACGGTGAGCGCGGCCAGCGGCGCGAAGGCGGCGTACTCGTAGCCGCGCAGGTCGGGCAGCGCGCCGCCGTCGGCCGGGCGGTCGCCCATGCAGACGCGACGGACGACGAGCAGCAGATACGCGGCCGTCAGCAGGGTGCCGAACGCGGCGACCGCCAGATAGGTGAGGAACGCCGGCCGGCTGAGCCCGTCGGCCGGGTCGAACGCGCCGAGCATCGCCAGCAGCTCGCCCCAGAACCCGGCCAGCCCCGGCAGCCCGAGGGAGGCCACGGCGGCGAACGCGAGCAGCCCGCCGAACCGCGGCGATCGCCCGTAGAGCGCGGCGCCGCCCGCTCCCGCCAACCGGTCCAGGTCGGTGGAGCCGGTCCGCTCCTTCAGGGCGCCGACCAGGAAGAACAGCAGCCCGGTGATCAGCCCGTGGGCGATGTTCGCGAACAGCGCGCCGTTCACCCCGGTGGGGGTGAGCGTGGCCACGCCCAGCAGCACGAAGCCCATGTGGCCGACCGAGGAGTACGCGATCAGCCGCTTGAGGTCCCCGCCCGCGCCCTCCCGCACCAGGGCGAGGCAGGCCAGCGAGCCGTAGACGATGCCCGCCACGGCGAACGCGCCGAGGTACGGGGCGAACGTCTCCATGCCCTCGGGGGCCACCGGCAGCGCGATGCGGACCAGCCCGTAGGTGCCCATCTTCAGCAGCACCCCGGCCAGCAGCACGGACCCGGTGGTGGGCGCGGCGGTGTGCGCGTCCGGCAGCCAGCTGTGCAGCGGCCACATCGGTGTCTTGACGGCGAACCCGATGCCGAGCGCCAGGACGGCGAGCACCTGCGTGGTGTGCGTGAGCCCCTCGCCGTGCGCCCCGGCGAGGGCGACCATGTCGAACGTCCCGGCCTGGACGCCGATCAGCAGCAGGCCGAGCAGCATCACCACCGAGCCGAGCACGGTGTACAGCACGAACTTCCAGGCCGCCGCCGCCCGTCCGGCGCCGCCCCAGCGGGCGATGAGGAAGTACATCGGGACGAGCACCGTCTCGAAGGCGAGGAAGAACAGCACCAGGTCGAGCACGGCGAACGTGGCCAGCGTCCCGGCCTCCAGCAGCAGCAGGAGCGCGACGAACGCGGCGGGCCGCGGGCCGTCCGGCGGCCGGAAGTAGCTGTGCAGGGCGCACAGGAACGTGAGCAGCGCGGTCAGCAGCAGCAGCGGCAGCGAGACACCGTCCACGCCGAGGTGCAGCCGGACGCCGAGCGCGGGGATCCAGCTCACGTCGCTCTCGGCCTGTATCGCGCCGGGGTCGTCGTGGTCGAACGCGGCGGTCAGCACCAGCGTGGCCACGAGCACGAGCCCGGAGACGGTCACGCCGTGCCGCAGCACGTCACGGTCGGGGCCGTGCCGGCCGCGCAGGCCGGGCGGCGCGGGCAGCAGCGCGGCCACCGCGCCCAGCAGCGGCAGGACGACGACGGCGACCAGCAGCAGTCGCGTCGCGGTGTCGTTCAGGCTGATCATGGGCGGTCACTTCCCCGTGACGACGAGGACGGCGGCGACGGTCAGGATGAGGGCCCCCGCGGCCAGGGCGCTGAGATAGGTCTGGATGTTGCCGGTCTGGGCGCGGCGGGTGAGGGTGCCGAGCAGGCCGGTGCCGTTGGCGGCGCCGCGCACGTACGTGTCGACGACGGCCGCGTCGAGGAAGCGCACCAGCCGGGCGGCGGCCCGGACCGGCCGGACGAACGCCGCCGCGTAGACGGCGTCCAGGTGGAAACCGGCGGCGGCGTGCCGGTGCAGCCGGCCGAGCAGCACCGGCCCCGGGTCGACCGGCCGGTCGCCCTCGTACGCCCGCCGCCAGCCCGCCCAGGCGATCAGCGCGCCGAACAGCGCGGCCCCGGTGGCCAGCGCCGAGGTGGCCGGGGACGGGGCGAGCGAGCCGCCGTCGAACCAGTCGGGCAGCTCCCGGTAGGCCAGGCCGAGCGCCAGGGCGGGCAGCGCGAGCAGCCACAGCACGGCGGTCATCGCCGGGCTCGCGCCCTCCCCGACCGGCACCGGCTCCTCCCGGACGCCGGCCGGATCGTGGAAGGCGACCAGCCACAGCCGCGCCGCGTAGGCGGCGGTGACCAGCGCCGTCGCCAGGCCCGCTACCAGCACGATCCAGCCCGCGGCGGCCGGGACGCCGTGCGCGGAGTCCAGCGCGGCGTGCTCGGCCGCGCCCAGCACGGCCTCCTTGGAGAAGAACCCGGAGAACGGCGGCACGGCGGCCAGCGCGAGCAGTCCGATCGTCATCGCCCAGAAGGCGTCCGGCGCCCGCCGCCGCAGGGCGCGCAGCCGCGACATGGCGGTCAGCGAGCCGGTGCCCGCGGTGTGGATGAGCACCCCGGCGGTGAGGAACAGCAGCGCCTTGAACGCGCCGTGGGTGAGCAGGTGGAAGACGGCGGCCTCGCGGTCCGCGACGGCGAGCGCGCCGGTCATGTAGCCGAGCTGGCCGATGGTGGAGTAAGCCAGTATCCGTTTGACGTCGTCCTGGGCGAGCGCGGCGAGGGCCGAGCCCAGCATGGTCAGCGCGGAGACGACGGCGAGGACAGTGAGGGCGGCGGCCGAGGCGGTGAAGACCGGCAGCAGCCGGGCGACGAAGTAGACGCCCGCGGCGACCATGGTGGCGGCGTGGATGAGCGCGGAGACGGGCGTCGGGCCGGCCATCGCGTCCGGCAGCCAGGTGTGCAGCGGCACCTGTGCCGACTTGCCGGCCACCCCGGCGAGCAGCAGCAGCGCCACCAGCGTGGGGTGGTCGAGCGCGAAGGACGAGGACGGCGAGGAGAGCCGGTCCGCGATGGCGCTGATCCGGAACGTGCCCGCGTCGCCGGCCAGGATCAGGATGCCGATCAGGAACGGCACGTCACCGAGCTTGGTGACCAGGAACGCCTTCAGCGAGGCGGCGCGGGCCGCCGAGGTCTCCCAGTAGTGGCCGACCAGGAAGTAGGAGGCGATGCCCATGACCTCCCAGCCGGTCAGCAGCACGATCAGATCGTCGGTGTAGACGACCAGCAGCATCGCGGCGGTGAAAAGGGAGACAAGGGCGGCGTACGACGGGTAGCGGGCGTCGCCGCGCATGTAGCCGGTGGAGTAGAGCTGGACGCAGCCGGCGACGACGGTGACCAGCACGGCCACCAGAACGGCGTACCCGTCGAGGTGCAGGGCCAGCTCGATGGGCAGCGCGTCGTTCCCGGTGCGGGTGAGGCGGGTGGCGGCGTCGATCGGCTCGTCGCCGCCCTGACGCAGCGCCACGAAGACCGCGAGGGCGGCGGAAAGCAGCGTGGGCAGCACGGCGAGCGGGCGCGCGAACTCCGGGGCGCGCCGACCGGTGAGCAGGATCAGCGCCGCGGCGGCGAAGGGCAGCAGCGGGACGAGGACGGCGGCGGTCGTGGTGTTCACGTGACGGGCTTCTTCTCCCGGAGCTCGGTGAGCCGGTCGACGGCCGTGGTGCCGCGTCGTCGGTGGACGAGCAGGACGATGGCGAGGCCGATACCGATCTCCGCGGCGGCGAGGGCGATGAGGAAGAGCGTGAAGACCTGGCCGGCGTGGGTGGCGTCGCGCAGCCAGACGTCGAACGCGACGAGGTTGAGACCGACGGCGGCGAGCATCAGCTCCACCGACATCAGCACCAGGATGGCGTTCCGCCGGGCCAGGACGCCGTACAGGCCGACGCCGAACAGCAGCGCGGAGAGCACGGCCGGGTAGACGAGGTGCATCAGCCCTCACCGTCCTTGCGGGACAGGACGATGGCGCCGACCAGCGCGGCGAGCAGCAGGACCGACAGCGCCTCGAAGGGCAGCACCCAGACGCGGAACAGGCTCTCGCCGACCGGTCCGGTCTCGCCGTGCGGGGTGTCGAGGTCGATCCAGGCGGTGCGGAAGGCGTCGACGACCAGGGTGACGAGGGTGGCGGCGGCGGCCAGGGCGACGACGAGGGCGACGGGGCGGTTGCCGGAGTCGGCCTCGGCGGACGGGCCGATGGGCGCCTTGGTGAGCATCAGCCCGAACAGCAGCAGGACGACGACCGACCCGAGGTAGATCAGGACCTGCACCCAGGCCACGAACTCGGCGGTGAGCAGCAGGTACTGGACGGCGAGCCCGCCGAGGGCGACGACCAGCCAGAGCGCGGCGTGCACGAGTTGCTTGGTCGTGACGCACAGCACGGCGGCGCCGAGGACGACGAGGCCGGTCAGGATGAAGACGATCTCCTGTCCGGACGGCGAGAGATATCCGTTGCCGCCGGTCACGTTCCCTCCCCCGCGCGCGTCTCCCGTTCCGCCGCCTTGCGGGCGGCGGCGATCTCCTTCGGCTCCTCGGCCGCCGGGTCCAGCGGCGGCGGCTCGGGCACGGTCCACATCCACTCGCGCAGCCGGTCGCGCTCGTGGGTCAGCTCGTGGATGTCGGTCTCGGAGTACTCGAACTCCGGGGACCAGAACAGCGCGTCGAACGGGCACACCTCGACGCAGATCCCGCAGTACATGCACAGCGAGAAGTCGATGGCGAACCGGTCGAGGACGTTGCGGCTGCGCTCCCGCCCGCCGGGAGCGGTGGCGGGGAGGGTCTCCTTGTGGGAGTCGATGTAGATGCACCAGTCGGGGCACTCGCGGGCGCAGAGCATGCAGACCGTGCAGTTCTCCTCGAACAGCGCGATCACGCCCCGGCTGCGCGGCGGCAGCTCGGGCTGGACCTCCGGATACTGCCGCGTGACGGCGCGGCGCGTCATCGTGCGCAGCGTGACGGCCAGCCCCTTGACGAGACCGGATCCGAAGCTCATGCGATCACCACCCTGACGACTCCGGTGAGGGCCACCTGCGCGAGGGCGAGCGGCACGAGCACGGTCCAGGCGAACTTCTGGATCTGGTCGGCGCGCAGCCGCGGCCAGGCCACGCGGGCCCAGATGACGAGGAAGGCGAGGCCGCCGGTCTTCAGCAGCATCCACAGCCAGCCGAGCTGGTCGGCGGCCGGGCCGTGCCAGCCGCCGAGGAAGAGGACGGCGGTCAGGGCGCAGATGACGACGATGCCGGCGTACTCGGCGAGGAGGAAGAGGGCGAAGCGGAGGCCGGAGTACTCGGTGTAGGCGCCGAAGACGATCTCCTCGTTGGCGATCGGCGCGTCGAACGGCGGCCGTTGCAGCTCGGCGAGGCCGGCGGTGAAGAAGACGAAGGCGCCGGCGAGCTGCCAGGGCACCCACCACCACTCGAACTCGGCCAGGATGCCGGGGAGGCTGAGCGTTCCGGCGGCCATGGCGACGGAGGCGGCGGTGAGGAGGAGCGGCAGCTCGTAGGCCATGAGCTGGGCGGCGGTCCGCATGCCGCCGAGCAGCGAGTACTTGTTGGCGGAGGCCCAGCCGCCCATGAGCGCCCCGAGGACGCCGACGCCGAGAACGGCGAGCACGAAGAGGATTCCGGCGTCGAGGATCTGGCCGACCATCCCGTCGGGGCCGAAGGGGATGGCGATGAGGACGATCAGGTACGGGATGAGCGCGACGGCGGGCGCGAGCTGGAAGACCCGGCGGTCGGCCCCGGCGGGGACGATGTCCTCCTTCTGCGCGAACTTCACACCGTCGGCGACGAGTTGGGCCCAGCCGTGGAACCCGCCGGCGTGCATCGGGCCGACGCGGCCCTGCATGTGGGCCATGACCTTGTGCTCGCTCTGCCCGACGAGGAGGGGCAGCACGAGGAAGGCGAGCAGCACGGCGAGAAGCCGCGCGCCGACATCGAGAAGATCCATCAACGACCGCCTCCGTCGGTATCGCTGTCGGTATCGCTGTCGGTATCGCGGTCGCTGTCGTCGGAGGGAACCTGATTCCACGGCACATCGGTCCGCCGCCGCGCCGCCTCACCAGCCGACGCGGAGCCGGCCTCCCGACTCGCCGAATCCTCGTCGGTGGAGCGGTCCGGGCGGGACGCGGGGCGGCCCTCCCCGGCAGACGCCGTCGTGCCCGCCTCCGGCGCGTCATCGCGCCGGCTCGCCGAACCCTCGCCCGCCGAGCGGTCCCGACGGGACGTGGGGCGGCCCGCCGCGGCAGACGTCTCGCCGCCCGCCTCCGGCGCGTCGTCGCGCTGGCTCGCCGAGCCCTCGCCCGCCATGCGACTCCGACGGGACGCGGCCCGGCCCTCCCCGGCAGACGCCGTCGTGCCCGCCTCCGGCGCGTCGTCGCGCCGGCGCATCGAACCCTCGCCCGCCGAGCGGTCCGGGCGGGACGCGGGGCGGCCCTCCCCGGCAGACGCCGTCGTGCCCGCCTCCGGCGCGTCGTCGCGCTGGCTCGCCGAACCCTCGCCCGCCGTGCGACTCCGGCGAGACGCGGCCCGGCCCTCCGGCGGGGAGGCGCCCGTGCGGCGGGGGGGTCTGGCCGCCGGGAGGTCGGGGAGCTGGCCCTTCAGGGGGCCCCATTCGTTGGGGTCGGGGACGCCGGGGGGCAGCATCTGGCGGCGCTTGGGGCCGCCGTGGGCCGATTCGCCCGGCTCCTTCGCGCCGGGCCACGCCTTCGCCACCCTCGCCGCGAGGACGAAGTCCTTCCGCAGCGGGTGGCCCTCGAAGTTCTCCGGGAGCAGCAGCGGAATCAGCTCCGGGTGGCCCGGGAAGTCGATGCCGAACATCTCGTGCGTCTCCCGCTCGTGCCACGACGCCCCCGCGTACACGCCGGTCACGGTCGGCAGCGCCGGGTTCTCGTGCGGCACGGTCGTCCGCAGCAGCAGGCGGCGCGGTGGGGTGCCGAGGGCGGCGACGTGGGCGCAGACCCGGAAGCCGGTGCCCGGTTCGTCCACGGCGCTCAGCCAGTCGAAGAACGCGCAGCCCAGTTCGTCCCGCGCCGTCCGCAGCGCCTGGGGCCAGGCGGCCGGTGGCACGTCGACGGTCAGCACCTCGTACGCCTCCGACGCCTCCGCGCCCTCCCCGAAGATCTCGGCGGCGGGACGCGGCAGCCAGCCGACCGTCACCGCCCGCTCCCCTCGGGAGTGGCCGGGGTGACGAGACCGCTGGTCAGGGCCGCCGGGGAGGCCGTGTACCGCTCGGGGACCGACTCCGCCGCGATCTTCTCCTGGAGGGTGAGGATGCCCTGCATGAGCGCCTCGGGCCGGGGCGGGCAGCCGGGCACGTAGACGTCGACCGGGATGATCTGGTCGACGCCCTTGGTCACGGCGTACGAGTCCCAGTACGGGCCGCCGCAGTTGGCACAGGCGCCGAACGAGATCACGTACTTCGGTTCCGGCATCTGCTCGTAGAGCCGCTTGACCGCCGGCGCCATCTTGTCGGTGACCGTTCCGGCGACGACCATCAGGTCGGCCTGGCGCGGTCCGGGCGCGAACGGGATCACGCCGAGCCGGATGAAGTCGTGCCGCGCCATCGACGCGGCGATGAACTCGATCGCGCAGCAGGCGAGTCCGAAGTTGAACACCCAGAGGCTGTAGCGACGGCCCCAGTTCAGGACCACCTTCATCGGCTCGGGCGCCAGCCGCGCCAGCGGACCGAGGGTGGGCTTGACCGGCGTCAGGTCCACGTCAGGACTCCCTTCTTCCAGGCGTACAGCAGTCCGACGCCGAGGAAGCCCAGGAAGATGAACATCTCCACCAGCGTCGTCCCGCCGAAGCCGTCCGCCGCGAAGACCGTCGCCCAGGGGAAGAGGAAGACGGAGTCGACGGCGAAGATCACGTACAGGAAGGCGTAGACGTAGAACCGCACCTGCGTGTGGGCCCAGCCCTCCCCGACCGGGTCGACGCCGGACTCGTACGTCAGCAGCTTCTCCGGCGTGGGGACCACGGGCCGCAGCAGCCGGTTCGCGCCGAACGCGACGGCGACGAACAGCACGCCGACGACCGCGACCAGACCGACGACCGAGTAGCCGTGGAAGTAGTCGGGCACGGTTCGGCCTCCGACAGCGAGCGGGAACGGGAAGTGAGGACTGACTGCACGGGAGTCTAGGGGTGGTGACCCGCTTGTGACCACGGCGGTCTCCCGAGGGGTGGGGATAGCCCCACCGCGGTTGACCGACGTACCCCATGGCGGCCGTTCCCGCCGCCCGGCACTCTTGGGGCCATGACCAGCACCATCACCGCCCCCGGGACCGGCGCGAGCGCCGAGGCCCCCGCGCCGCTGCCACCGCCGCGCGCCCCCCTGGGCGCGCAGACGTGGCGGGAGTGCGGGTACTTGCTGTCGAGCTGGCCGCTCGATCTGATCGCGTTCTGCTACGTGCTGGCGTGGATCTACGCCGGGGTGCTGCTCTCGGTGACGGTGATCGGCCTGCCGGTGCTGGCCCTCGGCCTGCTCGGCTGCCGCCGCTTCGGCGCCTGGGAGCGAGCCCGGGCCAGGGCGCTGCTGAAGCTCCGCATCGACGAGCCGAGCCCGCTGAGCGGCGCGCGGCGCGGCGCCGGCTTCTTCGGCTGGGTGTGGGCGGGACTGAAGGATCCGGTCGGGTGGCGCACCGCGCTGTTCTTCGTGGTGCGGCTGCCATGGACGACGCTGACCTGCTGGGTGACATGCGCCGCGCTGTTCGTCGCCTGGCCCGCGCTGCCGTGGCTGGCGCGCTGGATGACCAACGTGGACCGGGCGCTGGTGCGCGGCCTGCTGTCGCCCTCCGACGAGTTGGAGCGGCGCATCGCGGAGCTGGAGTCGGACCGTGTGACGGTGACCGACACGGCCAGCGCGGATCTGCGGCGGATCGAGCGGGATCTGCATGACGGGGCGCAGGCGCGGCTGGTGGCGCTGGCGATGGGGCTGGGGATGGCGAAGGAGAAGCTCACCGAGGATCCGGCGGCGGCGGCCCGGATGGTGGACGAGGCGCACGGCGAGGTGAAGCTCGCGTTGCGGGAGCTGCGGGATCTGGCCCGGGGCATCCATCCGGCGATCCTGACCGACCGGGGCCTGGGCCCGGCGCTGTCCGCCGTCGCCTCCCGCTGCACCGTGCCGGTCCGGGTCACGGTCGAGACGGCCGCCCGGCCGGCCCCGGCCATCGAGGGCATCGCGTACTTCACCGCCTCCGAGCTGCTGCAGAACGTCAGCAAGCACTCCGGCGCCGCGCACGCCTCCGTCGACGTCTGGCGGACGGAGACCCGGTTGATGCTCCAGGTCATGGACGACGGCCGGGGCGGCGCCGACGCCACCGCCGGCTCCGGCCTCGCCGGACTCGCCGAACGACTCGCCGCCGTCGACGGCCTGCTCGCCGTCCACTCACCACCCGGCGGCCCGACCACCGTCACCGCCGAACTGCCCTGGCGCGAGCGCACGTCACCGGCGGCCGACGCCTCGGAACCGGAACCGGAAGGAGCCCCCCGATGACCGTGCTGCGTCTGCCCTTCACGGCCCGCACCTGGCGCGAGGGCCTGTACGGGCTGCTGAACCTCCCGATGGCGCTGATCGGGTTCGTCGTCGCGGTGGTCGGCCTGTCGGTCAGCGGCGGGCTGCTGGTGACGTTCGTCGGACTGCCGCTGATGGCCGCCGTGCTGCTGGTGCTGCGCCTGTTCGGGCGGCTGGAGCGGTTGAGGGCCCGGCTGCTGCTGCGCCTGGACGTGGCCGAGCCGGAGCCGTCGCGACCGCGCGAGGGCCGCCGGGGGCCGCTGGCCTGGACGGGCGCGATGCTGCGCAGCAACGTGTCGTGGCGGTCGGCGGCGTACGCCCTGCTGCACCTGCCGTGGGGCGTGTTCACGTTCGCCGTGGTGATCGCGCTGTGGGCGGCGGGCTGGTCGTTGCTGACGTACCCGCTGTGGTTCTGGACGATCCCCACCTACACCGACGAGCCCGGGGTCGGGGTCAACACGGACGGCCAGGGCGGTGGCTGGAGCTGGGACGGACCGCTGGAGGTGGTCATGGCCGCCGTGCTCGGACTGCTGGTGCTGATCGCCGCCGCTCCCCTGATCCGGGGCATGGCGGCGGTGGACCGGCTGCTGGTGTCGAGCCTGCTCGGCCCGTCGGCGGCGGCGACGCGGATGTGGCAGCTGGAGTCGGACCGGTCGGTGGTGGTGGACGCCTCGGCCGCGGATCTGCGGCGGATCGAGCGGGATCTGCATGACGGGGCGCAGGCGCGGCTGGTGGCGCTGGCGATGGGGCTGGGGATGGCGAAGGAGAAGCTCACGGAGGATCCGGCGGCGGCGGCCCGGATGGTGGACGAGGCGCACGGCGAGGTGAAGCTCGCGTTGCGGGAGCTGCGGGATCTGGCCCGGGGCATCCATCCGGCGATCCTGACCGACCGGGGCCTGGGCCCGGCGCTGTCCGCCGTCGCCTCCCGCTGCACCGTGCCGGTGACGGTGGAGGTGGAGCTGGGGTCGCGCCCGGCGGAGGCGATCGAGGGCATCGCGTATTTCACGGCCTCCGAGCTGCTGCAGAACGTCAGCAAGCACTCCGGCGCGCGGCGGGCGGGGATCGACCTGTGGCGGGCCGGGGACCGGCTGATGCTCCAGGTCACGGACGACGGCCGGGGCGGCGCCGACGCCACCGCCGGCTCCGGCCTCGCCGGACTCGCCGAACGACTCGCCGCCGTCGACGGCCTGCTCGCCGTCCACTCACCACCCGGCGGCCCGACCACCGTCACCGCCGAACTGCCCTGGCGCGAGCGCACGGCCCCCTGATCCGGCGCGAGGTGAGATCCTGCGCGGGAGCTTGCCATCGTGAACGGAACATAGGGGGAACCGGACGTGCGAGTAGTCATCGCCGAGGACTCGGTGCTGCTGCGGGAAGGGCTGACCCGATTGCTGGGCGACCGGGGGCACGACGTCGTCGCGGGGGTCGGGGACGGGGAAGCGCTGATCAGCGCGGTGCGAGAGCTGGCGGACGGGGGTGAGCCGCCCGACGTCGTGGTGGCGGACGTGCGGATGCCGCCGACGCACACGGACGAGGGCGTGCGGGCGGCCGTGCGGCTGCGGCAGCGGTATCCGGAGCTGGGGGTGCTGGTGCTCTCGCAGTATGTGGAGGAGCAGTACGCCACGGAGCTGATCGCCGGGTCCAGCCGGGGAGTGGGCTATCTCCTGAAAGACCGGGTCGCCGACGTCAGCGAGTTCGTGGAGGCGGTGACCCGGGTCGCGTCGGGCGGCACGGCGCTGGACCCGGAGGTCGTCGCACAGCTGCTCGGACGCAGTCGCAAGCAGGACGTGCTCGCCGGGCTCACCCCCCGGGAAAGGGAAGTCCTAGGACTTATGGCGGAGGGCCGAACGAACTCGGCCGTCGCTCAACAACTCGTTGTGAGTCACGGAGCGGTCGAAAAGCACGTTAGCAACATCTTCATGAAACTCGGCTTGGCGCAGAGTGACACAGATCACCGGCGGGTCTTGGCGGTTCTGACCTATCTCAATTCCTAGCCTCCTGACAGGCTGGAACAGGGATCTCCGCGGGAGCAAGGGCGGGGTGCGGGGGGCTGGTTGAGGGTGCGGGAACGCCATGGGACCGGGGTACGTCCCATCATGTGATCACCTTTAGGTAGGTAACCCTTACCCACGTACCATGGCCGGGATGAGCCGCCTCGAAGGAGGACTGAGCAGTGACCACTGAGGTCGACCAGGGAAGCCGGGACAGCGGAAGCGCCAAGGACATCAGGCGCCTGGACCGGGTGATCATCCGGTTCGCCGGGGACTCCGGGGACGGAATGCAGCTCACGGGCGACCGTTTCACCTCGGAGACGGCTTCCCTCGGGAATGACCTGTCCACACTGCCGAACTTCCCGGCGGAAATCCGTGCCCCCGCCGGCACGCTGCCGGGTGTCTCCTCCTTCCAGCTCCACTTCGCCGACCACGACATCCTCACTCCGGGCGACGCCCCGAATGTCCTGGTGGCGATGAATCCGGCGGCGTTGAAGGCGAATCTTCCCGATTTGCCGCGCGGCGCCGAGTTGATCGTGAACACCGACGAGTTCGGTGCCCGCGCCCTCGCCAAAGTCGGTTACGAAAGCAATCCCCTGGAGGACGGCTCCCTCGACGGGTTCGCGCTGCACAAGGTGCCGCTGACCACGCTGACGGTCGAGGCGCTGAAGAACTTCGATCTCACGCGCAAGGACGCGGGCCGCTCGAAGAACATGTTCGCGCTCGGCCTGCTGTCGTGGATGTACCACCGGCCGACCGAGGGCACCGAGGCGTTCCTGCGGGCCAAGTTCGGCAAGCGCCCGGAGATCGCCGAGGCGAACATCACGGCGTTCCGCGCCGGGTGGAACTTCGGGGAGACCACCGAGGACTTCGCCGTCTCCTACGAGGTGGCCCCGGCCGCCTCCGCGTTCCCGGCCGGCACCTACCGGAACATCTCGGGGAACCTGGCGCTCGCCTACGGCCTGATCGCCGCCGCGCGGCGGGCCGATCTGCCGCTCTTCCTCGGCTCGTACCCGATCACGCCCGCCTCGGACATCCTGCACGAGCTGTCCCGGCACAAGAACTTCGGCGTCCGCACCTTCCAGGCCGAGGACGAGATCGCGGGCATCGGCGCGGCCCTGGGCGCGGCCTTCGGCGGCGCGCTCGGCGTGACCACCACCTCGGGCCCCGGCGTCGCGCTCAAGTCCGAGACGATCGGTCTGGCCGTCTCGCTGGAGCTGCCGCTGCTGATCGTGGACATCCAGCGCGGCGGCCCGTCCACCGGCCTGCCGACGAAGACCGAGCAGGCCGACCTGCTCCAGGCGATGTTCGGCCGCAACGGCGAGGCGCCGATGCCGATCGTGGCCCCGGCCACACCAGGCGACTGCTTCACCGCGGCCCTGGAGGCGGCCCGTATCGCGCTGACCTACCGCACCCCGGTCTTCCTGCTCTCCGACGGCTATCTGGCCAACGGCTCCGAGCCGTGGCGGGTGCCGGAGGCGGATCTACTGCCGGACCTGCGCGTCCAGTTCGCCGCCGGGCCGAACCACACGCTCGCCGACGGCACCGAGGTCTTCTGGCCGTACAAGCGGGACGAGGTGACGCTGGCCCGGCCGTGGGCCGTCCCCGGCACCCCCGGGCTGGAGCACCGCATCGGCGGTATCGAGAAGCAGGACGGCACGGGCAACATCAGCTACGACCCGGCCAACCACGAGTTCATGGTCCGCACCCGCCAGGCCAAGACGGACGGCGTCGACGTCCCCGATGTCGTCGTCGACGACCCGAGCGGCCGGGCGAAGGTGCTGGTGCTGGGCTGGGGCTCGACGTTCGGGCCGATCACCGCCGCCGTCCGCCGCATCCGCCGGGCCGGCGGGGAGATCGCCCAGACTCATCTGCGTCACCTCAACCCCTTCCCGGCCAACCTCGGGAAGGTGCTGCGGGCCTACGACCGGGTCGTCCTGCCCGAGATGAACCTCGGCCAGCTCGCCACCCTGTTGCGCGCCAGGTACCTGGTGGACGTCCGCTCCTTCACCCAGGTCAATGGCATGCCGTTCAAGGCCGAGCAGCTCGCATCCGCTTTCAAGGAGGCTGTCGACGATGTCCACTGAGACGCCCATCCCGGCCCGCACCGCGCTGGCGCTCGTCCCCACCGCCGACAGCCGTCAGACCGCGAAGGACTTCAAGTCGGACCAGGAGGTCCGCTGGTGCCCCGGCTGCGGCGACTACGCCGTGCTGGCCGCCGTCCAGGGCTTCCTGCCGGAGCTCGGCCTGGCCAAGGAGAACATCGTCTTCATCTCCGGCATCGGCTGCTCCTCCCGCTTCCCGTACTACATGAACACCTACGGGATGCACTCGATCCACGGCCGCGCCCCGGCGATCGCCACCGGCCTGGCCGCCGCCCGCCGGGACCTGTCGGTCTGGGTCGTCACCGGCGACGGCGACGCGCTGTCGATCGGCGGCAACCACCTCATCCACGCGCTGCGCCGCAACGTCAACCTGAAGATCCTGCTGTTCAACAACCGGATCTACGGGCTGACCAAGGGGCAGTACTCGCCGACCTCCGAGCCGGGCAAGATCACCAAGTCGACGCCGATGGGCTCGCTCGACACCCCGTTCAACCCGGTCTCGCTGGCGCTGGGCGCCGAGGCGTCCTTCGTCGCCCGCACCATCGACTCCGACCGCAAGCACCTGACGGGCGTGCTCCGCGCCGCCGCCGAGCACCACGGCTCGGCGCTGGTGGAGATCTACCAGAACTGCAACATCTTCAACGACGGCGCCTTCGAGGTCCTGAAGGACAAGGACCAGGCGCTGGAGGCCGTGGTCCGGCTGGAGCACGGTGAGCCGGTCCGCTTCGGCGCCCCGGCGGAGGACGGGCTCGGCGCCAAGGGCGTCGTGCGCGACCCGGCGACCGGGGAGCTGAAGGTGATCGACGTCGCCACCGAGGGCACCGACGGCATCCTGGTCCACGACGCCCACGCCGCGTCCCCGGTCACGGCGTTCGCGCTCTCCCGCCTGGCCGACCCGCACACCCTGCACCGCACCCCGATCGGTGTGCTGCGCAGCGTCGAACGCCCGGTCTACGAGGACCAGATGGCCGAGCAGCTGGAGGAGGCGGTCGAGCGGCAGGGCAAGGGCGACCTGGCCGCGCTCCTGACCGGGAACGACACCTGGACCGTCAAGGGCTGACGGCTCCGACAAGGACTGATGGCCCGTCAAGCCTGCCCGCGCCATCGCCTGCCCGCGCCATCGCCTGCCCGCACCATCGCCCGTCAGCACCACCGCCTGCCCGCACCACCGCCTGCCCGCACCATCGCCCGTCAGCACCAAAGGGCTGAAACGGGAATGACAACCCGCCCGCCCGGCGCTACCTTCGTGGAGGCGTCGGGCGATGGGGTCCCCCGGGCGAGCCCGGGGTGGGGAGGCAGTGGTGAGCACAGTCGGCGGCACGGCGAGCCGGGCGGGACTGACCTACGGGCTCGCGGCGTTCGGCATGTGGGGCCTGCTCCCGCTCTACTGGCACCTGCTGGACACGACGCCCGCCGCCGAGGTGCTGGCCCACCGCATGGCGTGGTCGCTGCCGACCGCCGTGCTCATGCTCGCCCTGGTGCGCAGCTGGAGCTGGATACGGCCGCTGCTGCGCCAGCCGAAGCGGCTGGGCATGCTGGCGCTCTCCGCGACGCTCATCTCGGTGAACTGGTACATCTTCATCTGGGCCGTCGCCGAGGACCGGGTGCTGGAAGCCTCGCTGGGGTATTTCATCAACCCCCTCTTCACCATCGCGTTCGGCGTGCTCCTGCTCTCCGAGCGGCTGCGGCCCGCGCAGTGGGCGGCCGTCGGCATCGGCGGCACGGCGGTGATCGTGATGAGCGTCGCCTACGGGCAGGTGCCCTGGATCTCGCTGGCGCTCAGCACCAGCTTCGCCACCTACAGCCTGCTCAAGAAGCGGACCGACCTGGATGGGCTGGCGGGCTTCAGCGCCGACTCGGCCCTCCAGTTCCTGCCGGCGCTCGGCTTCCTCGTGGTGATCGGGGCGCGCGGCGACGCCACGTTCACCGGGGAGGGCGTCGGGCACGCGCTGCTGCTGGTCGTCAGCGGGCTGGCCACCGCGCTGCCGCTGATCTTCTTCGGCGCCGCCGCCGTCCGCGTCCCGCTGTCCACGATCGGCCTGATGCAGTACATCGCGCCGACCACCATGTTCCTGCTCGGGGTGCTGGCCTTCCGCGAGGAGATGCCGCCGGAGCGCTGGGCCGGCTTCGCGCTGGTGTGGATGGCGCTGTGCGTGCTGACGTGGGACGCCCTCCGCCAGGCGCACCGAAACCGCAGGACGGCCGCCGTGGCCCGCCACACCCCGCCGGTGTTCGAGCCGCGCCCGGCAGCGGTGACGGACTGACGCTGTTTCCCGAGCCCGCTCACCGGTTACCCGGGGCGGGACATAACGGCTCTTCCGACACCCTGTGGGAGCGATCAATCATGACCATGGCGATCGACGACATGCTGCGCACCTATCCCGCCGACCTCGGCAGGGTGGACCGCGACCAGCTCAGGCGCTGTATCGAGGAGTGCATGGTCTGCGCCCAGGCGTGTACCGCCTGCGCGGACTCCTGTCTCTCCGAGGAGCAGGTCGCGGACCTGGCCAAGTGCGTCCGCACCGATCTGGACTGCGCGGACATCTGCGAGGCCACCGCGCGGGTGCTCTCCCGGCACACCGGCTACGACGCCAACGTCACCCGCGCTCAGCTCATGGCGTGCGCCACCGTCTGCAAGGCGTGCGCCGAGGAATGCGAGCGGCACGCCACCACGCACGAGCACTGCCGCGTGTGCGCGGAAGCCTGCCGCCGCTGCGAGCGGGCGTGCGACGACCTGCTGGCTTCGCTGGGCTGACCCGCCCACGGGCGTCAGCCCTTTCCCTCCTCCGGCTCTCCGGAGCGGCGGGCCCGGGCCCGCGAGGCCCGCACCTTGTGGCGGTTGCCGCAGTGCTCCATCGAACACCAGCGGCGACTGCCCGGCCGCGAGGTGTCCACATAGACCAGATGGCACCTCTCGCCGGAGCACATCCTGATCCGGTCCCGGAACGGGCCGGTCAACAGCTCCACCGCGTCCCGCGCGACCGTGGCGAGCAGCCGCTCGCCCGTCAGCGGGCCGGCCCAGGCCCGCTCGCCGTCCGGGCCGGCCGACGGGGCCAGCGCCGGGCGAGCGGCGGCCTCGTTCACGACGGCGAGGTCGGCGGGCGTCACCGGAGCGCCCTCGGCCCGCGCCAAGGCCAGCCGCCACAGCGCGTCCCGCAGCGCTCTGGCCGCGACCAGCTCCTCGGGCGACACCGCGACGGCGGGCGTCGGCGTCAGCCGGGAGCTCCCGGCCCAGTCGGCCAGATCAGCGGGCTCGTGCAGCACCTCGTACCGCGCGAACGCGCTGGGGCCTCCGGTCGGCAGCAGCTCCAGACAGAGGGTGCCGGGATCGAAGCGATACGGCGCGCCGGTGGCGGAACGCAGGACGAGACCTGTTGCGGACGACGTCATGTAACTACTATAAGTAGTTACATGGCACTGCACTGGAAGCTGGTCATCGATACCGAGGACGCCCCCGCGCTCGCCGATTTCTGGGCCGCCGCCCTGGACTACGTGGTGGAGGACAACAGCGCGCTGATCGAACACCTCCTGGCCGCCGGGCAGATCGGCCCCGACCTGATCGCGGAGCGGCACGGCCGCAAGATCTTCCGCGGCCTCGCGGGCGTCCGTCACCCCGACGACCCCTACGACGAGGTGACCGGCGCCGGCCGCGGCCGACGGCTGCTCTTCCAGGACGTCCCCGAGTCCAAGACCGTCAAGAACCGCCTGCACATCGACATCCACGGCGAACACGGCACGCTCGAAGAGCTGGTCACCCGCCTCGAAGGGCTGGGCGCCACCCGCGTCGAGGAGCAGAACCAGGGCCCGGCGGGCCACTGGTGGGTCATGCGCGACCCGGAGGGCAACGAGTTCTGCGTGACCTAGCCGCCGGGGCGGGGGCCGCGCCGGGGCGGCGCGTCCGGAGCCGCCCCCACGCGGCCCCGGACGGCGCTCCCACCCCCGGGATGGCTTACCTGGCGAGGTCGTCCGGCAGGAGGTCCGGGAGGATGCCCGCGAAGGGGTCCTCCGGGTCGACCTCCAGGACCTCCGCGTCGCCGGGCGGCGTGAAGTCGAAGACCCCGCCGGCCGGCTTGGCGTAGTCGATCTGGGAGAACGCCACGTCCAGCGACCGGCCCCCGTCGGCCTGAGCCGTCAGGGCCAGCGGGACGCCCGTCTCGGCGTCGATGGAGATCCGGGCCGACTCCACCTCCGTCCGCGCCGCGTCCTTCGGCTCGACCAGCAGCTGATACGCGCTGCGGCCCGCGACCCGGGCCGTGCCGTCCACCGATATGTCGGCGTGCTCGCCCGCCGCCTCCAGGAACCGCTGGGCGGCCTCCTGCGGCGTGAGCCCGCCGAGCCACTGGGCCGGGTCCCGCTCCTCCGCCTCGAAGCCCTCCGGCACCTCGGTGCGCAGGACCGTGTTGCTGTCGGAGTCATACGCCCAGAGCTCGTCGCCGTTGTGAATCACGGCGAACTCCTCGGAGCCGCTGACCACCGCCAGCCGCTGAAGCTCCGGGCCGTCCACCGCGACCCGCAGCGTGCTCTCCCCGGCGGCCAGCTCAGCGAGCCGGCCCGCCGGGCCCTCTATCCCGCTCAGCACGCCGCCCAGCATCCCGCCCAGGTCCGGGATGCCCAGATCGGCGTCCACCTCGACCGTGCCCGAGAGCTGGGCCGTCTCCGACTCCGCGACCCGCGCCAGCAGCTCCTCCGCCGTGACGTCCGGCAGCTCGGGGCCGCTGTCACTGGCGATCGCGGGCCACAGGCCCGCCCCGACCGCCGCGATCCCGGCCACCACCGCGACCGGGACGGCCGCCCGTCGCACCGCACTGTTCCAAGCCATCAGATGCCCCTCCACTCGCCGCTCGGCACAACCAATTGCACCAGGCCGGGGCGAGTCCGGCATCCGCCGAGAGTTGGCAATCCGCGTACGACCAGGGGATGACCGCGGCCCCCCGCACGCCGCCCCGTCCCGTAAGGGTCTGCCCCTACCCCGCCGGGGTTCGCACCGGGAAACGGGCCGGCCGCGGCTACACCGTGCGGTCCGCCACCACGTCGCACAGGTGGGCGAGTGCCGCCTTGGCCGGCACGTCGGGCAGCGGGTCGAGCGTCTGCCGGGCCAGCCGCGCGTACGACCACGCGTCGCTCTTGGCGACACCGAGCGCCGGATGGGCGCGCAGCCGGGCCAGCGCCTCCGCGTGACGCGCGTCATCCGTCAGATCGCCGTCCAGCAGCTCGCACAGCTCGCGGTCCTCCGGCGAGCCGCCCTGGGCGGCCATCTCCCGCAGCCGCAGCACCGGCAGCGTGGCGACACCCTCGCGCAGGTCGGTCCCCGGCGTCTTCCCCGACTCCTGGCCGTCGCTGGCGATGTCCAGCACGTCGTCGGCGAGCTGGAACGCGGTCCCGATCCGCTCCCCGTACAGCGCCATGACGTTCATGACGGACTCGGGCGCGCCCGACATGAGCGCGCCCAGCCGCCCAGCCACCGAGATCAGCGAGGCCGTCTTGCCCTCGATGACCTCCAGGTAGTGCGCTATCGGGTCCTCCCCCGCGCGCGGCCCGGCGGTCTCCTGGATCTGACCGGTCACCAGGCGCTGGAACGCCTCCGCCTGGATGCGCACCGCGTCCGTCCCCAGATCGGCCGCTATGGTCGAGGCGCGGGAGAAGAGGAAGTCCCCGGTCAGCACCGCCACCGAGTTGTTCCAGCGGGCGTTGGCACTCTGCACGCCCCGCCGCATGTCGGCCTCGTCCATGATGTCGTCGTGGTACAGCGTGGCCAGGTGCGTCAGCTCCACCACCACGGCCGCCGGGACCACACCGGGCGCGTGCGGATCGCCGAACTGGGCAGCCAGCAGCAGCAGCAGCGGCCGGAACCGCTTCCCGCCCGCGCGCACCAGGTGCTGCGCGGTCTCCGTGATGAAGGGGACGTCGCTCTTGGTGGCCTCGAACAGCCTCGCCTCGACAGCCGCCAGACCCGCCTGAAGCTCGGCGTTCAGGGGCTCGTCCCGCACGCTCACCCCGAAAGGACCCACGACGATCACGAGCGTTCTCCCCTGTGTCCGGTGAGTTGTCTCCGGCAGCGTAACCGGTCGGAGGGGGCGCCTCCCAGGCGGCCACGCCTGCGGAAGACGACGACCGCGACGGACCGATTCCGGACCCGGTCTAGGGTGTGGCCATGCCAGACCCCACGCCAGAGCCCGGCCTGTTCGGTGTCGACAACCTCCCTTACGGCCTGTTCGGCGCGGCCGGCGAATCCGGCGGTCCCGACGGTCCCGACGGTCCCGGCGGGCGCCGGATCGGCGTCCGGTTCGGGGACCGTGTGCTGGACGTGGCCGCCGCCGCCCGCGCGTTCCGCTCCCCGCACGCCGGCCTGCTCGCGGCCCCCTCGCTCCATCCGTTGCTCGCGGCCGGACGTCCGGTCTGGCGGGCCGTGCGCGCCGAGTTGCGCGACTGGCTCGGCTCCCCCGCCCACCGGGCGCGCGTGGAGCCGCTGCTGCTGCCCCTCGACGCGGTCGAGCTCCACCTGCCGTTCGAGGTGGCCGACTACGTCGACTTCTACGCCAGCGAGCACCACGCGACCAACGTGGGCCGCATCTTCCGCCCGGACGGCGCGGCGCTGACGCCCAACTGGAAGCACCTTCCGATCGGTTACCACGGCCGGGCGGGCACGGTCGTGGTCTCCGGCACCCCCGTCGTCCGCCCGTGCGGGCAGGGCCGTCCCTCGGTGGGCACCGACGCGCCCGCCTTCGGGCCCACCCGGCGGCTGGACATCGAGGCGGAGGTCGGCTTCGTCGTCGGCACGCCGTCGCCGATGGGCCGGGCCGTGCCGCAAACCGCCTTCCGCGACCACGTCTTCGGGGTCTGCCTCCTCAACGACTGGT
The DNA here is from genome assembly GCF_035917415.1 of Streptomyces sp. NBC_01803. Lineage (NCBI taxonomy): Bacteria > Bacillati > Actinomycetota > Actinomycetes > Kitasatosporales > Streptomycetaceae > Streptomyces > Streptomyces sp. NBC_01803. The sequence goes on along the minus strand of NZ_CP109073.1, from coordinate 3,704,391 downwards.
CCGCGCGCGACATCCAGGCATGGGAGTACGTACCGCTCGGCCCCTTCCTCGGCAAGTCTTTCGCCACTTCCGTCTCCCCCTGGATCACCCCGCTCGACGCCCTCGACGCGGCCCGCGTGGCGCCGCCCGAGCGGGACCGCCCGCTGCTGCCCTACCTGGACGACGGCGGCCTGGAGCCGGGCGGCCTCGACCTGCGGCTGACCGTGCGGCTGAACGGACACCCGGTCTCCGAGCCGCCGTTCGCCACCATGTACTGGACAGCCGCCCAGCAGCTCGCCCATATGACGGTGAACGGCGCGAGCCTGCGCACCGGCGACCTGTTCGCCTCGGGCACGGTCAGCGGCCCCGAGCCGGGCCAGCGCGGCTCGCTGCTGGAGCTGACGTGGGGCGGTCGCGATCCGCTGGCGCTGCCGGACGGTGGCGCGCGCACGTTCCTGGAGGACGGCGACGAGGTGACGATCTCCGCCTGGGCGCCCGGCCCCACGGCCGGCTCGCGTATCGGTCTCGGTGAGGTCACGGGAAGGGTGGCACCGGCCTCGGCGGGGTGAGCGGCCGACGACGTGACGTGCGCGAACGTTCGCGGTGACGCTGCGCGTCCGTCCGGCCACGGGTTTGTCAAGTCCCTTATGGGGACGGCACCTTACTCTGCGGAAAGCGAGGCCCCGCGCGCGCCCCCGGCCCCCTCGTGGCGGGGCCCGGGCACCGGGCCGCATGTCCCGGTATCCGGCCAGGTGACGAGACACGTATCAGCTCAGCGGCTTTTGCCATAGACATGTAACACTCTGATCCACGCGGTCGACAGCCCTGTAACCTGCCGTGACCACGTTCAAAATCGAGGGGACATCCATGCGTAGGTCCATACGGCTCGCCCTGCCCGCGGTTGCGGCTGCGACGCTTCTGCTCAGCGGCTGTGGCGACGACGACAGCGACGGCGGCAGCCCGCTCTCCCCGGGGGGCGACGGCGGCCAGGAGCAGGAGCAGGGCGGGGACACCGGCGGCGAGGAGACCTCCTCGGGCTCGGACGGCGAGCAGACCGGTGACACCGGGGGCGACAGCGGCGGGGACAGCGGCGGCCAGGCGGGCGCGGCCCCCAGCGCGGAGGACCTTGAGGGCATGTGGCTGGAGGGCTACGAGGAGGCCGACAGCTCCCTGATGTTCTCCTCCGGCTCCGTCACCTACATCGAGGACAGCGGCGCCGAGGGCGACGTCTGCTACGGCGAGCTGAGCGGCGGCGGCTTCACCGTCGAGTGCAGCCAGATGGGCACCAGCACCTGGCCGGACACCGAGGCCACGCTGACCCTGGACGGCGGCACGCTCAACGTCGTCTGGGCCTCCGGCACGACCGAGTCCTACGAGTCGATCGGCGACATGGGTGACCTCGGCGATCTGGGGGACCTGGAGCAGGAGCTGGAGGACCTCGGCTACTGAGCCGGGCCCGGCACGAGCACATCGCAGGAGGCACGACGGTGGTCCGGACCCCGCGCGGGGTCCGGACCACCGTCACATCATCGACGACCCGTGTCCCAGCTCTCTCACAGGTGACGGCACCATGCTCCACGGAAGGGGAGGCCCTGTGCGATTCCGGACGGCGGCGGACGGTCGCGGGGGCGCCACCGAGGGCGAGGGTCACGGTATTCGGCCAGGTGACGACACACGTATCAGCTCGGCGGCGATTGCCATGAGCCTGTAACGCTCTGGTCTACCCGGCCCGACGCGACGGTAACCTGCCGTGACCATGCTAAAAAACGAGGGGACACCACCCATGCGCAGGCCCATACGGCTCGCCCTGCCCGCGATCGTGGCGGCGACGCTTCTGCTCAGCGGCTGTGGCGACGACGACAGCGAGGGCAACCCGTTCGCGCCGGACGGCAACGCCGGCCTGGAAGAGGGCGGCGGGGACAACGGCAACATCCCGGGCGCCGACGGCGGAAACGTCCCGGGCGGGGACAGCGGCGCCGACGGCGGAGAAAGCGGCAACATCCCGGGCGCCGACGGCGGGAGCATCGCCGGCGCCGCCGGCGGGGCCAGCGGAGGCGGCGGAGACAGCGGGGCCGGCGCCATCGGCGGCGACTCGGGCGGCGGCGGTGGCTCGGGCGGCGGCTCCGCTCCCACCGCGGAGCAGCTCGAAGGCATGTGGCTGGAGGGCTCCGCCTCGGAAGACAGCTCCCTGATGTTCTCCTCCGGCTCCGTGACCTACGTCGAGGACAGCGGCGCCGAGGGCGACGTCTGCTACGGCTCCCTCGTCGGCACCGGCATCACGGTCGAGTGCAACCAGTTCGGCAGCGCCCTGTGGCCCGACACCCAGGCCACGCTGAGCCTGAGCGGCAGCGTTCTCACCGTCACCTGGGCCTCCGGCACCACCGAGGTCTACGAATCCGTGTACTGAGCGGGCACGACGGTGGCCCGGACCCCCGGGGGGTCCGGGCCACCGTCACTTCGGCGGCTCGGGGCCTCACGGCCTCACGGCCTCAGCGGACGAACACCCCGGCGTCGCTCGCCAGATCGAGGAAGTACTGCGGCGCGACGCCCAGCACGACCGTCACCGCCGCCGCGAGCCCGACCACCGACATCGTCAGCGGGCTGGGGATGACCACGGAGGGCCCGTCAGCCTTCGGCTCGCTGAAGAACATCAGCACGATCACCCGGATGTAGAAGAACGCGGCGATGGCCGAGGCCAGCACGCCGACGATGACCAGGCCCATCGCCCCCGCGTCGGCCGCCGCCCGGAACACCGCGAACTTCCCGGCGAAGCCCGAGGTGAGCGGGATGCCGGCGAACGCCAGCAGGAACAGCGCGAAGACCGCCGCCAGCAGCGGCGAACGGCGGCCGAGTCCCGCCCACTTGGACAGGTGCGTGGCCTCGCCCCCGGCATCCCGGACCAGCGTCACCACGGCGAACGCGCCGAGCGTCACGAACGAGTACGACGCCAGGTAGAACAGCACCGACGACACCCCCTCCTCGCTCACCGCCACCACGCCGGACAGGATGAACCCGGCGTGCGCGATCGAGGAGTACGCCAGCAGCCGCTTGACGTCGGTCTGCGTGATGGCGATGACCGCGCCGACCACCATGGAGGCGATCGCCACGCCCCACATCACCGGCTCCCAGTCCCACCGCAGGCCCGGCAGCACCACGTACAGCAGCCGCAGCAGCGCGCCGAAGGCGGCGACCTTGGTGGCGGCGGCCATGAACCCGGTGACCGGCGTCGGGGCGCCCTGGTACACGTCCGGGGTCCACATGTGGAACGGCACCGCGCCCACCTTGAACAGCAGTCCCATCATCACCATGGCCCCGCCGATGAGCAGCAGCGCGTCGTTGCCCATCGTGGAGGCCAGCCCCGGGTCCATCTCGGCGGGCCGGCCGCTGACGACGTCCGCGATGCCCGCGTACGACAGGGTGCCCGCGTAGCCGTACAGCATGGTGATGCCGAACAGCAGGAACGCCGAGGCGAAGGCCCCCAGCAGGAAGTACTTGACGGCCGCCTCCTGCGACAGCAGCCGCCGGCGGCGGGCCAGCGCGCACAGCAGGTAGAGCGGCAGCGACAGGATCTCCAGCGAGATGAAGAGGATCAGCAGGTCGTTGGCCATGGGGAAGAGCAGCATCCCGCCGATGGCGAACAGCAGCAGCGGGAAGATCTCGGTCGTGGTGTGACCGGCCTTGACCGCCTCCCGCTCGGCCTGACCGCCCGGCACCGCCGCCGGCTGGGCGACGAAGGAGTCCACCGGCCTGCCGTGCGCGGTCGGCTCCAGCCGGCGCTCGGCGAAGAGGAACACCGAGGCCAGGCCGACCAGCAGGATGATCCCCTGGAGGAACAGCGCCGGCCCGTCCACCGCCAGCGCGCCCATGCCCGCGATCTGCGCCTCGCTGGTCGCCCGGCCGTCGGCGGCGAGCCCGACCACGGCGGCGAACGCCCCGGCCAGCGCCACCGCGGCGGTGATCACCTCGGCGGGGTAACGGGCGCGGCGCGGCGCGAACGCCTCGATCAGCACACCGATGACAGCGGCGCCGAACACGATCAGGCTCGGCGAGAGCGCGATCCACTCGATGTCCGGAGCCTCAAGCTCGCCCGGGTTCATGCTGTGCCTCCCACGTTCGCCCCGCCGCGGCAGCGGCTCATGACACTGTCGGTCGCGCGGCTCGGCGCGGCCGTCGTCGATGTCCGCGGCCCGGCGGCCGCGCGCTCGTCGTTCACCGCGTGGCCTCCACTTCAGCGTTCTCAGCGATGGTGTGCTGTGGTCCCGGATCGGTCTGGTCCACGTCGGACAAGGTGTGCTCGACCGCCGGGTTGACGATGTCGGTGAGCGGCTTCGGGTAGACGCCGAGGAAGATCAGCAGCCCGATCAGCGGGGCGACCACCGCCAGCTCCCGCGCCCGCAGGTCCGGCAGCTTCTCCAGGCCCGCCTTCACGGGGCCCGTCATGGTGCGCTGGTAGAGCACCAGCACGTACAGCGCCGCCAGCACTATCCCGGCGCAGGCGATGATGCCGACCGTCTGGTGCCGGCTGAACGTGCCCACCAGGACCAGGAATTCACTGATGAAGGGCCCCGTGCCGGGCAGCGACAGCGTGGCCAGCCCGCCGATGAGGAACGTCCCGGCCAGCACCGGCGCCGTCTTCTGCACGCCGCCGTAGTCGGCGATGAGCCGCGAGCCGCGCCGGGAGATCAGGAACCCGGCGACCAGCATCAGCGCGGCCGTGGCGATGCCGTGGTTGATCATGTAGAGCGTGGCGCCGCCCTGCCCCTGGCTGGTCATCGCGAAGACACCCAGCACGATGAACCCGAAGTGGCTGACGGACGCGTAGGCGATCAGCCGCTTCATGTCCCGCTGACCCAGCGCCAGCAGCGCGCCGTAGATGATGCTGATCAGCGCCAGCACGAGCACGACCGGGGTGGCCCAGTCACTGGCCTCGGGGAAGAGCCCGAGGCAGAAGCGGAGCATCGCGAAAGTGCCGACCTTGTCCACGACGGCGGTGATCAGCACGGCGACCGGTGCCGTGGCCTCGCCCATGGCGTTGGGCAGCCAGGTGTGCAGCGGCCACAGCGGCGCCTTGATGGCGAAGGCGACGAAGAAGCCCAGGAACAGCCACCGTTCGGTGCTGGTCGCCAGATCCAGCTCGCCGGAGGCGCGGGCCTGGAGGATCTCCTGGAGGGAGAAGGTCCCCACCTCCATCTGATCGGCGGTCGCCACGTACAGCCCGATCACCGCGGCGAGCATGATCAGCCCGCCGGCCAGGTTGTAGAGGAGGAACTTGACGGCCGCGTACGACCGCTGGCGCGACTGCCCCTCCTCGTCCAGCCCGCCGGCCCGGTCCCCGAAGCCGCCGATGAGGAAGTACATCGGGATGAGCATGGCTTCGAAGAAGATGTAGAAGAGGAAGATGTCGGTGGCGGCGAAGGACATGATGACCATCGCCTCGACCATGAGCATCAGCGCGAAGAAGCCCTGGGTGGGCCGCCACCGCCGGGTCACCGACGCCTCGCCCTCGGCCTCGTCGGCGTCGTTCCAGCCGGCGCCGATGAGGAACGGGACCAGCACCGCGGTCAGCGCGATCAGCACCGCGCCGATGCCGTCCACGCCCAGCTCGTAGCGGACCCCGAAGTCCTCGATCCAGGACCGGGACTCGGTGAGCTGGAAGCGGTCGGCGCCCGCGTCGGTGTCGAAGCGCAGCAGCACCGCGACGGCCATGCCGACCGTCGCCAGCGAGAACAGCAGGGCGAGCCACTTGGCGGCGGTGCGCCGCGCGGCGGGCACGGCGGCGGTGACGACCGCGCCGAGGGCCGGGGTGAGAGCCGTGGCCGTGAGCAGGGGAAATGACATAGGAGACCTCTCAGACCGCCCTCATCAGCAGGGTCGCGGCGATGAGCACTGCCGCTCCCCCGAACATGGAGACCGCGTACGACCGGGCGAATCCGTTCTGGACCCGCCGCAGCCGCCCGGACAGCCCGCCGAACGAGGCGGCCGTGCCGTTGACCAGACCGTCGACCAGCTTGTGGTCGAGGTAGACCAGACCGCGGGTGAGGTAGTTGCCCGGAGTGACGAACGCGGCGTGGTTGAAGTCGTCCTGGAGCAGGTCGCGCCGGGCCGCACGGGTGGCCAGCCGGCCCGCCGGCGCGACCACCGGCACCGGCCGGCGGCCGTACTGGAACCAGGCCCCGGCCACGCCCGCCACCATCACGGCGGTCGCGGCCAGCCCGACCGTGCCGTGGCTGACGGGCGAGTCGCCGTGCGCCAGCCCGGTGACCGGCTCCAGCCAGTGGACGAACGCCTCGCCCGAGTCGAACAGGAAGCCGGCGAAGACCGAGCCGAAGGCCAGCAGGATCATCGGGACCGTCATGGTGAGCGGCGCCTCGTGCGGGTGCGGCTCGTGCCCGTTCGCGTCCGGCTGCCACCGCTTCTCGCCGAAGAACGTCATCAGCATGATCCGCGTCATGTAGTACGCGGTCAGCGCCGCGCCCAGCAGCATCACGCCGCCGAGGATCCAGCCCTCGGTGCCGCCCTTGGCGAACCCGGCGTAGATGATCTCGTCCTTGGAGAAGAAGCCGGACAGGTACGGGAAGCCGATGATGGCCAGATAGGCGAGGCCGAACGTGGCGAAGGTGACCGGCATGTGCTTGCGCAACGCGCCGTAACGCCGCATGTCCACCTCGTCGTTCATGGCGTGCATGACCGAGCCGGCGCCGAGGAAGAGCCCGGCCTTGAAGAAGCCGTGCGTGACCAGGTGCATGATCGCGAAGACGTAGCCGAGCGGACCGAGGCCGGCGGCCAGCATCATGTAGCCGATCTGCGACATCGTGGACCCGGCCAGGGCCTTCTTGATGTCGTCCTTCGCGCACCCGACGATCGCGCCGAACAGCAGCGTCACCGCGCCGACCGTGACCACGACGGTCTGCGCGTCCGGCGCGGCGTTGAAGATCGCGCCGGAGCGGGTCACCAGGTACACGCCCGCGGTCACCATCGTCGCCGCGTGGATCAGCGCCGAGACGGGGGTCGGGCCCTCCATCGCGTCACCGAGCCAGGACTGGAGCGGCACCTGCGCCGACTTGCCGCAGGCGGCCAGCAGCAGCATCAGCCCGATGCCGGTCAGCGTGGCCTCGCTCGCCTCCGTCGCGCCACCGAGCACCGGCTCGAAGGCGAACGTGCCGAACGTCGTGAACATCAGCAGGATCGCGATCGACAGACCGACGTCGCCGACCCGGTTGACGATGAACGCCTTCTTCGCCGCCGTCGCCGCGCTCGGCTTGTGCTGCCAGAAGCCGATCAACAGGAACGAGGCGAGGCCCACGCCCTCCCAGCCGACGTACAGCAGCAGGTAGTTGTCGGCGAGGACGAGCAGCAGCATCGCCCCGAGGAAGAGGTTCAGATAGGCGAAGAAGCGCCGCCGCCGCTCGTCGTGCGCCATGTAGCCGACCGAGTAGAGGTGGATCAGCGTGCCCACGCTCGTGATCAGCAGCACGAAGGTCATCGAGAGCTGGTCGAGCTGGAACGCCACGTCCGCCCGGAAGTCGGCGACCGGCACCCAGCTGAACAGGTGCTCGTGGAGCGTGCGCTCCTCGCCCTCCTTGCCCAGCAGGTCGAGGAAGAGCACCGCGGCGAGGGCGAACGACGTCGCGGCCAGCGCGGTGGCCAGCCAGTGGCCCACGCGGTCCAGGCGCCGCCCGCCCACCAGGAGCACGGCGGCGCCGAGAAGTGGCGCGCCGACCAGCAGTCCGATCAATGACTCCACTGTTCTGACCCCTTTAGAGCTTCATCAGGCTGGCGTCGTCGACCGAGGCCGAGTGGCGGGAACGGTAGACGGTGACGATGACGGCCAGCCCCACCACGACCTCGGCGGCGGCCACGACCATGACGAAGAAGGCCATGATCTGGCCGTCGAGGTTGCCGTGCATGCGGGAGAAGGTGACCAGCGAGAGGTTGGCGGCGTTGAGCATCAGCTCCACGCACATGAACACCACGATCGCGTTGCGCCGCAGCAGGACTCCGCTGGCGCCGAGCGTGAACAGCAGGGCGGCCAGGAAGAGGTAGTTCTCCGGGTTCACTGGCGGACCTCCTCGGCGTCCTCGGCGGTGTCGGAACCGTCCGTGCTCTCGATGGCCGGGGCCTTGGGGGCGGGCAGGTACGCCTGCCCGTGATAGCGGGCGGCGCGGTTCTCCAGCGCCGCCACATCGGCCACCGACTGCCGCTGCACCTCGCGGATCTGGCCCCGGCCGCGCAGCGTCTCGTTCATGGTCAGCTCGGCGGCGGTGCCGTCGGGCAGCAGGCCGGGGAGGTCGACCGCGTTGTGCCGGGCGTAGACGCCGGGCGCGGGCAGCGGCGGCAGGTGGTCGCCGCGCACGCGCTCCTCGGCCTGCTCGCGTTGGCTCTTGGTCCGCTCGATCCGCTCACGATGCGTCAGCAGCGTGGCGCCGACGGCGGCGATGGTCAGCAGGACGCCGGTCACCTCGAACGCCACCACGTAGCGGGTGAAGAGGAGCGAGGCCAGGCCCTGGACGTTGCCGTCGGCGTTGGCGCGGGACAGGCCGGTGAAGGAGCCGACGGACGCCTGGCCGATGCCGGCGATCAGCAGGATGCCGAGCCCGAGCCCGCAGCCGGCGGCCAGCCAGCGCTGCCCCTTCAGGGTCTCCTTGAGCGAGTCGGCGCTGCTGACGCCGACGAGCATCAGGACGAAGAGGAACAGCATCATGACCGCGCCGGTGTAGACGACGATCTGCACCATGCCGAGGAAGTAGGCGCCGTTGGCGAGGTAGAACGTCGCCAGGATCACCATCGTGCCGGCCAGGCAGAGCGCCGAGTGCACCGCGCGGCGCATCAGCACGGTGCCGAGCCCGCCCGCCACGGCCAGCGGGCCCAGCAGCCAGAACTGCACGGCCTCGCCGGTCGAGGTGGATGTCTCCGCCGCGAGGGCGGTGGCGAGGGCGCTCATGCCTCCACCTCCGAGGAGCCGCGGTCGGTGGCCGGGTCGTGCAGCCGGGTGGCGGCGGCCACGGCGTCGTCCTCGGCGAGCTGCTCGCCGGTGACGGGCTGCCGGACGGTGCCGGGGGCCGCGCCGCGCACCTCGCCCCGGTAGTACGCCTGCTCGTCGGTGCCGGGGTACATGGCGTGCGGCGGGGCGACCATGGTGTCCTCCAGGCCGGCCAACAGCTCTTCCTTGGTGTAGATGAGGGAGGCGCGGGTCCGGTCGGCGAGCTCGTAGTCGTTGGTCATGGTGAGCGCGCGGGTGGGGCACGCCTCCACGCACAGGCCGCACAGGATGCAGCGCAGATAGTTGATCTGGTAGACGCGGCCGTAGCGCTCGCCCGGGGAGTACCGCTCCTCCTCGGTGTTGTCCGCGCCCTCCACGTAGATGGCGTCCGCCGGACACGCCCAGGCGCACAGCTCGCAGCCGATGCACTTCTCCAGGCCGTCCGGGTGCCGGTTGAGCTGGTGGCGACCGTGGAAGCGAGGCGCGGTCGGCTTCTTCTCCTCCGGGTACTGCTCGGTGAGCCGCTTCTTGAACATGGCCTTGAAGGTCACGCCGAAGCCGCCCACGGGATTGTGGATCTCAGGCATCGTCGCCCTCCCTTCCTGGTTCGGTGCTTCCGGCGGTGTCTCCGGGGGGGTCGGCGGCGACGGCCGCCTTGGCCTTCTCGGCCCGCGAGGGACGGCGGGGCACGGGCGGCAGGGTCTGGCCCGGCAGCGGCGGCACGGGATAGCCGCCGGCCATCGGGTCGAACGGCTCCTCCGGGCGGCCGGCCTCGGCCTCCTCGCGCCGCTGGTCGGCGCGGTCGCGGAAGAAGTCCACGACGAAGGAGAGCAGGAGAAGGAGCAGCACGCCGCCGGCCACCCACATCACGATGTCGCGGAACTCGTAGTCCTCGTTCTGCATCGCCCGGACGGTGGCGACGAGCATCAGCCAGACCAGGGCGATGGGGATGAGGACCTTCCAGCCCAGCACCATGAACTGGTCGTAGCGCACGCGGGGCAGCGCGCCGCGGATCCAGACGAAGAAGAAGATGACGCAGACGAGCTTGGCGGTGAACCAGAGCAGCGGCCACCAGCCGGTGTTGGCGCTCTCCCAGAAGCTCAGCGGCGCCGGGGCCCGCCAGCCGCCGAGGAAGAGGGTGACCATCAGGGCGGAGACCGTGACGGTGTGGATGTACTCGGAGAGCATGAAGAAGGCGAACTTGATCGACGAGTACTCCGTGAGATACCCGCCGACGAGGTCGCCCTCGGACTCCGGCATGTCGAACGGCGGCCGGTGGGCCTCGCCGACCATCGCGATCATGTAGATGAGGAACGAGACCGGCAGCAGGATCACGAACCACCGGTCGTCCTGCGCGTCCACGATGGCCGAGGTGGACATCGAGCCGGAGTAGAGGAAGACCGCCGCGAAGGACAGACCCATCGCGACCTCGTAGGAGATGATCTGCGCCGTGGCCCGCACGCCGCCCAGCAGCGGGTAGGTCGAGTTGGACGACCAGCCGGCGAGGACCGTGCCGTAGACGGCGATCGCCGCGGTGGCCAGCACGTACAGCAGCGCGACCGGGAGGTCGGTGAGCTGGAGCACGGTCCGGGTGCCGAAGACGCTGACCGGGTGGTCGGCCGGGCCGAACGGGATCACCGCGATCGCCATGAACGCGGGCACGGCGGCGAGGATCGGCGCCAGGATGTACAGCGCCTTGTCGGCGCCCCGGACGGTGATGTCCTCCTTGAGCATCAGCTTCACGCCGTCGGCGAGCGACTGGAGCATGCCCCAGGGGCCGTGCCGGTTGGGGCCGATGCGCAGCTGCATCCAGCCGAGCACCTTGCGCTCCATGACGATGCTGATGAGCACGCAGCCCATCAGGAACGCGAAGCAGAAGACCGCTTTGATCAGGACCAGCCAGAACGGGTCGTCGCCGAACATCGACAGGTCCGGCTCCTGCGCCAGGATCATCACGCGCTCACCTCCTCGGTGGCCTCGTTGGCGATGCGGACGACGTGTCCCGGACCGGTGCCCAGGTCCTCGTGGGCGCCGGACCCCGTGGAGTTGAGCGGGATCCAGACCACGCGGTCGGGCATCTCCCCGGTCACCGCGAGCGGCAGCGTGACGCTCCCGGCGGGCCCGGTGACGGTCAGCGCGCCGCCGTCCTCGACGCCCGCCTCGCGGGCGGTGGCGGGGGAGAGCCGGGCGACCGCGGCGTGCCGGGTGCCGGCCAGCGCGTCGTCGCCGACCTGGAGCACGCCCTGGTCGAGCAGCAGCCGGTGCCCGGCGAGCACGGCCTCGCCCGGTCCGGGCGCGGGCAGCTCGGTGGGCGTCGTGGTCGGGCCGAGCGGCAGGTCGCCGCGCCAGTCGGCCAGTCCGTCCAGCTCCTGCCTGATGGTGCGCAGGTCCGGCAGGCCGAGGTGGACGTCCATGGCGTCGGCGAGCATGTGCAGCGCGCGGGCGTCGCTCTGCACCAGCCGGCGCGTCATCTGGGCGGGCTGGATGGCGGGCGAGAACGGCCGGGCGCGGCCCTCCCAGTTGAGGAACGTGCCGCCCTTCTCGACCACGGCGGCCACCGGCAGCACCACGTGAGCCCGCTCGGTGACCTCGGTCGGCCGCAGTTCGAGGCTGACCAGGAAGCCGTCGCTCGCCACCGCGTCCAGCGCGGCGCGGGCGCGGGCCGGGTCGGGCAGGTCGGCCACCTCGACGCCGGCCACCACCAGGGCGCGGATGCCGCCGTCCGCCGCGGCCTCCACGATCTGGCCGGTGTCCCGGCCCGGCCGGTCGGGCAGGGACGCGACGCCCCAGGCGACGGCCACCTCCTGACGGGCGCGGCCGGAGGACTCGGGACGTCCGCCGGGCAGCAGGCCGGGCAGGGCGCCGACCTCGATCGCGCCGCGCTCACCGGCCCGGCGCGGAATCCACAGCAGCTGGGCGCCGGTGGCCGCGGCGGCGGCGACCGCCGCGGTGAAGGCGCCGGGCACGGTGGCGAGCCGCTCCCCGACGATCAGCACCGTGCCGGGGGCGCGCAGCGCCTCGGCGGCCCGCCGCCCGCGCTCGTCCGGAGCGTCGCCGTCGGCCAGCGCGTTCAGCCAGGCGGGCTCGGTGCCGGGGGCGGCGGGCAGCAGCGTGCCGCCGGTCTTGGCCAGGCCGCGGGTGACGTGGGTGGCGATGGCGAAGATCCGCTGGCCGTGCTTGCGGTTGGCCTTACGCAGCCGCAGGAAGACGCCGGGCGCCTCCTCCTCGGACTCGAAGCCGGCCAGCACCACGGCGGGCGCGGCCTCCAGCGCCCGGTAGGTCACCCCTTCCCCGGCCAGCGCCAGGCCGCGCCCGGCGACCCGGGAGGCGAGGAACGCGGCCTCCTCGGCGCTGTGTGCCCTGGCCCGGAAGTCGATGTCGTTGGTGGCGAGCGCGACCCGGGCGAACTTGGCGTAGGCGTAAGCGTCCTCGACGGTGAGCCGGCCACCGGTCAGCACGGCCGCGCCGCCGGCCCGGGCCGCGGTCAGCCCGGCGGCGGCGGCGCGCAGCGCCTCCGGCCAGCTCGCGGGCTCCAGCTCACCGGTCGCGGCGTTGCGCACCAGCGGCCCGGTCAGCCGGTCCGGCTGCTGGGCGTAGCGGAACGCGAAGCGGCCCTTGTCGCAGATCCACTCCTCGTTGACCTCGGGATCCTCGGCCGCCAGCCGCCGCATCACCTTGCCGCGCCGGTGGTCGGTGCGGGTGGCGCAGCCGCCCGCGCAGTGCTCGCAGACGCTGGGCGAGGAGACCAGATCGAAGGGGCGGGAGCGGAAGCGGTAGGCGGCGGAGGTCAGCGCGCCGACCGGGCAGATCTGGATGGTGTTGCCCGAGAAGTACGACTGGAACGGGTCGCCCTCGCCGGTCCCGACCTGCTGGAGCGCGCCCCGGTCGAGCAGCTCGATCATCGGGTCACCCGCGATCTGCTGGGAGAACCGGGTGCAGCGCGCGCACAGCACGCACCGCTCGCGGTCGAGCAGCACCTGGGTGGAGATCGGCACCGGCTTCTCGTAGGTCCGCTTGACGCCGTCGAACCGGGTCTCCGGGGCGCCCGCCGTCATCGCCTGGTTCTGCAGCGGGCACTCGCCGCCCTTGTCGCAGACCGGACAGTCCAGCGGGTGGTTGATCAGCAGCAGCTCCATCACGCCGCGCTGCGACTTCTCGGCGACGGGCGAGGTGAGCTGCGTCTTGACGACCATGCCGTCGGTGCAGGTGATGGTGCAGGAGGCCATCGGCTTGCGCTGGCCCTCGACCTCCACGATGCACTGGCGGCAGGCGCCCACCGGGTCCAGCAGGGGGTGGTCGCAGAAGCGGGGGATCTCGATGCCCAGCCGCTCGGCGGCGCGGATCACCAGGGTGCCCTTGGGCACGGAGATCTCGATGCCGTCGATCGTCAGCGTGACGAGGTCCTCCTGCTTGGCGGCGGTCTCGGCGTCGGTGGTGACCGTCACGTGCTCACCTCCTGGTGTGCTTGCTGGCCCTGGTCCGCCCAGGCGGTGGACCGGGCCGGGTCGAAGGGACAGCCGCCCCCGGTGATGTGCCGCTCGTACTCGTCGCGGAAGTGCTTCAGCGAGGAGAAGATGGGCGCGGCGGCGCCGTCGCCCAGGGCGCAGAAGGACTTGCCGTTGATGTTGTCGGCGATGTCCGCGATCTTGTCGATGTCGCTGAGCAGCGCCTTGCCCGCCTCGATGTCGCGCAGCAGCTGGACCAGCCAGTAGGTGCCCTCGCGGCAGGGCGTGCACTTGCCGCAGGACTCGTGGGCGTAGAACTCGGTCCACCGGGTGACGGCCCGCACCACGCAGACCGTCTCGTCGAAGCACTGGAGCGCCTTGGTGCCGAGCATGGAGCCGGCCGCGCCCACGCCCTCGTAGTCGAGGGGGACGTCGAGGTGCTCCTCGGTGAACATCGGCGTCGAGGAGCCGCCCGGCGTCCAGAACTTCAGCCGGTGGCCGGGCCGGATGCCGCCGCTCATCCGGAGCAGTTCGCGGAGCGTGACGCCGAGCGGCGCCTCGTACTGGCCGGGGCGGACCACGTGCCCGGAGAGCGAGTAGAGCGTGAAGCCGGGGGACTTCTCGGTGCCCATGGAGCGGAACCACTCCTTGCCCCGGTCCATGATCGCGGGAACCGAGGCGATGGACTCCACGTTGTTCACCACGGTGGGGCAGGCGTACAGGCCCGCCACGGCCGGGAAGGGCGGGCGGAGCCTGGGCTGGCCGCGCCGGCCCTCCAGCGAGTCCAGCAGCGCCGTTTCCTCGCCGCAGATGTACGCGCCGGCGCCGGCGTGGACGGTGATGTCCAGGCCGCCCCCGGCGCCGAGGGCGCCCTCGCCGAGGTAGCCCGCGGCGTATGCCTCGGCCACGGCGGACTGGAGCCGGCGCAGCACGGGGACGACCTCACCGCGCAGGTAGATGAAGGCGTGGTTCGAGCGGATGGCGTGACAGGCGATCACGATGCCCTCGATGAGGGCGTGCGGGTTGGCGTAGAGCAGCGGGATGTCCTTGCAGGTGCCCGGCTCGGACTCGTCGGCGTTGACCACGAGGTAGTGCGGCTTGTCGTCGCCCTGCGGGATGAACTGCCACTTCATGCCGGTCGGGAAGCCGGCGCCGCCGCGCCCGCGCAGCCCGGCCTCCTTCACATAGGCGATGACGTCGTCCGGCGGCATCGCCAGCGCCTTGGCCATGCCCCGGTAGCCGCCGTGCGCACGGTAGACGTCGAGGGTCCAGGACCCGGGCTGGTCCCAGAACGCCGACAGCACCGGGGAGAGCAGCTTCTCCGGGTCGATCTCGGTCACTTCGGACATGGTGGTCACTCACCCTCCCCGGTCACCGGACCCGCGGGGTGGTGCGGGTCGGAGGCCGAGCTCGGCTGCGGGGCGTCGTGGGAGCTGGGGTGCGTCGGATAGTCCCGGCCCGTGGGGGGCTCGGGCCGGCGCGGGGCCGCCACGGTCGCGGGACCCCGTTCGCCCTTGGCGAGCCGGAGCCCGGCCAGCGAGGCGGGGCCCGCGCTGCCGCCGGCCGCGACGGCGCCGGGGCGCTCGTCGGGGAAGCCGGCCAGGATGCGGGCGGTCTGCCGGAAGTCGCACAGGGGCGCGCCGCGGGTGGGCGCGACCTCACGGCCGGCGCGCAGGTCGTCGACGAGCCGCTTGGCGGACTCGACGGTCTGGTTGTCGAAGAACTCCCAGTTGACCATCAGGACCGGCGCGAAGTCGCAGGCGGCGTTGCACTCGATGTGCTCCAGGGTGACCTTGCCGTCCCCGGTGGTCTCCCCGTTGCCGACGCCCAGGTGCTCGCGGAGCGCGGCGAAGATCGCGTCGCCGCCCATGACCGCGCACAGGGTGTTGGTGCAGACGCCGACCTGGTAGTCGCCGGAGGGCTTGCGGCGGTACATCGAGTAGAACGTGGCGACCGCCGTCACCTCGGCGGTGGTCAGGCCCAGCACCTCCGCGCAGAACCGCGTGCCGGTGCGGGTGACATACCCCTCCTCGGACTGCACGAGGTGCAGCAGCGGCAGCAGCGCGGAGCGGCTGTCGGGATAGCGGGCGATCACCTCCGCCGCGTCCGCCTCCAGCCGGGCGCGCACCTCCGCCGGGTAGGTGGGCGCGGGCAGGTCCGGCATGCCGAGATGCACGTCCGTCATCGGTCGACGCCTCCCATCACGGGGTCGATGGACGCCACGGCGACGATGACATCGGCGACCATGCCGCCCTCGCACATCGCGGCCATGCTCTGGAGATTGGTGAAGGAGGGGTCACGGAAGTGCACCCGGTACGGGCGGGTGCCGCCGTCGCTGACCATGTGCACCCCCAGCTCGCCCTTGGGGGACTCGACGGCCGTGTAGACCTGCCCCGGCGGGACCCGGAAGCCCTCGGTGACCAGCTTGAAATGGTGGATGAGGGCCTCCATGGAGGTGCCCATGATGTTCTTGATGTGGTCCAGCGAGTTCCCCAGGCCATCGGGACCGAGGGCGAGCTGCGCGGGCCAGGCGATCTTCTTGTCGGCGACCATCACCGGGCCGGGCTCCAGCCGCTCCAGGCACTGCTCGATGATCCGCAGCGACTGGTGCATCTCCTCCAGGCGCAGCAGGAAGCGGCCGAAGGAGTCGCAGGTGTCGGTGGTCGGGACCTCGAAGTCGTAGGTCTCGTACCCGCAGTAGGGATCGGTCTTGCGCAGGTCGTGCGGGAGGCCGGCCGAGCGGAGGATCGGGCCGGTGGCGCCGAGCGCGAGGCAGCCGGCCAGGTCGAGATAGCCGATGTCCTTCAGGCGGGCCTTGAACACCGGGTTGGTGGTGCAGAGCTTGTCGTACTCCGGCAGGTTCTTCCGCATCTTCTTGACGTACTCGCGGATGGCGTCCACCGCGCCGGGCGGCAGGTCCTGGGCGAGGCCGCCGGGCCGGATGAAGGCGTGGTTCATCCGCAGGCCGGTGATCAGCTCGAAGAGGTCCAGGGTGTGCTCGCGGTCGCGGAAGCCGTACACCATGACCGTGCTGGCGCCCAGCTCCATGCCGCCGGTGGCGATGCACACCAGGTGGGAGGAGAGGCGGTTGAGCTCCATCAGCAGCACGCGGACGACGGTGGCGCGGTCGGGAATGTCGTCGGTGATGCCGAGCAGCTTCTCCACGCCCAGGCAGTACGCCGCCTCGTTGTAGAACGGGGTGAGGTAGTCCATGCGCGTGACGAACGTCGTGCCCTGGGTCCAGGTCCGGTATTCGAGGTTCTTCTCGATGCCGGTGTGCAGGTAGCCGATGCCGGCCCGGGCCTCGGTGACCGTCTCGCCGTCGATCTCCAGGATGAGCCGCAGCACGCCGTGCGTGGAGGGGTGCTGCGGACCCATGTTGACGATGATCTTCTCGTCGTCGCCGCGCTCGGCGACGCCCTGGGCCACCTCGTCCCAGTCACCGCCGCTGACGGTGTAGACGGTGCCTTCCGTGGTCTCCCTGGCCTCCGCGGGCCGGGTCGCGTGTGTGGTCATCAGGTGTACGACCTCCGCTGGTCGGGTGCCGGGATCTGGGCGCCCTTGTACTCGACGGGGATGCCGCCGAGCGGGTAGTCCTTGCGCTGCGGGTGGCCCTGCCAGTCGTCGGGCATCATGATCCGGGTCAGCGCGGGGTGGCCGTCGAAGACGATGCCGAAGAAGTCGTAGGTCTCGCGCTCATGCCAGTCGTTGGTCGGATAGACCGGGACGAGGGACGGGATGTGCGGGTCGCTGTCCGGCGCGCTGACCTCCACGCGGATGAGCCGCCCGTGCGTGAGCGAGCGCAGATGGTATACGGCGTGCAGCTCGCGTCCGGTGTCCGCCAGGTTGTGCACCCCGCTGACCCCCGTACAGAGCTCGAAGCGCAGGGCCGGGTCGTCGCGGAGCGTCCGGGCCACCCGGGGCAGGTGTTCGCGGGCGATGTGGAACGTGATCTCGCCGCGGTCCACCACGGTCTTCTCGATCGCCTGCCCCGGATCGACGCCCTGCTCCTCCAGAGCCCCTTCGAGCTCGTCGGCGACCTCGTCGAAATACCCGCCGTAGGGACGTGAAGTGGCTCCGGGCATCCGGACGGTGCGGGTGAGGCCGCTGTAACCGGTGGTGTCGCCGCCGTTGTTGGCGCCGAACATCCCACGCCGGTGCGCGATGGCCTCCCCGGCCTCCCCCCGGGCGGCGGGCAGCTCGTTTGTGTTTGTGTTCTCGTTCACCTGCTCACCACCGCTCACCGGAGGAGACCCTTCATCTCGATCGTCGGCAGCGCCTTCAGCGCCGCCTCCTCCGCCTCGCGGGCCGCCTGCTCGCGGTTGACGCCGAGCTTCTCCTCGCGGATCTTGGCGTGCAGCTTGAGGATCGCGTCCATCAGCATCTCCGGGCGCGGCGGGCAGCCGGGCAGGTAGATGTCGACCGGGACGACGTGGTCGACGCCCTGGACGATGGCGTAGTTGTTGAACATGCCGCCCGAGGAGGCGCAGACGCCCATGGAGATGACCCACTTGGGGTTGGGCATCTGGTCGTAGATCTGGCGGAGGACCGGCGCCATCTTCTGGCTGACCCGGCCGGCCACGATCATGAGGTCCGCCTGCCGGGGCGAGCCCCGGAAGACCTCCATGCCGAAGCGGGCCAGGTCGTAGCGCCCGGCCCCGGCCGTCATCATCTCGATGGCGCAGCAGGCCAGGCCGAAGGTGGCGGGGAAGACGGAGGACTTCCTGGCCAGCCCGGCCATGTTCTCGACGGTGGTGAGCAGAAAGCCGCTGGGCAGCTTCTCTTCGAGCCCCATCAGGAGTGCCTCTCTCCTAGTCCCATTCGAGTCCTCCGCGGCGCCAGTCGTATGCGTACGCGACGCCGATGAGTCCCACGAAAACCAGCATCTGAGCGAGCCCGAACATCCCCAGGGAGTCGAAGTGGACGGCCCAGGGATAGAGAAAGACGATCTCGATGTCGAAGATGATGAAGAGCATCGCCGTCAGGTAGTACTTGACGGGGAATCTTCCGCCGCCGGCCGGCTGCGGGGTGGGCTCGACTCCGCACTCGTAGGCCGACAGCTTCGCCCGGTTGTACCGCTTGGGGCCGATGAGAGCGGCCAGGACCACCGAGAAGACGGCAAAGCCGGCTCCCAGGGCCCCTAGTACGAGGATGGGAACATACGCGTTCACCGCACCTCGCTCCTTCCAGTCGACGGCGACTGCCAGCACGAAGATCACTGCTATGTGAGTCAGTTCACAAAGCTGGAGGCATCCTATGCCTCACCGCCTGTGACCTTCGACACGGGGTCGCCCAACAATCTTTGTGATCTCTCCCACCTCACCGAAGCCGAGGTCGGAGCACCCGTTCAGGATGCGCCACACAAGGTAGTTGGCCAACGACGCGACAGGAAGGGAGCCGGGCATTCGACCCGTAATCGGGTGGCTTGCACTATCACCGGCGGTCACGGGCGGGCAAATTCGCACGCGGAACCGGCCCGATGGTAGAGCGCCCGGTCGTTCAACTGATGAAGGGACGTGAAGGCGGTATGGGGAAGTGACGTGCGCCACGCCCCGGGTCGGTAACGAGGCGGCAACATTGATCGAACGGGCCCGGCATGCTAGGCCCGCGACCACCACCCGACAATCCGGACAACCAGCAGGACACGGCGGAAGGCGGACGCCCGGGGCCCGCTTCCGCCGGAAGCGACGTTCCGGACAAAGCGCCCGGCAACTCGGCGCGTACACGTCCACTGTGGCGCATCACACGTTAATTGAGATCAACCGCCCGGTGCTGATAGCCGTTATCCCCATGTCCCCAATCCGTTATCAAGGCCGGCACCGAAAACCTCGCTCGTCGCGTGCCGGCAGCCTCATACGTGGCGGCGTCCTGACGGGCGTCGTCGGTTCGGTCGCCGTCACCGGCGCGACCACCCCCGCCTCCGCCGACGAGAAGCCGACCGAGTCGACCGGAGAGCTCCCCACGCTGGACACCGTCCTCGCCCACAGCGCCACCCGGGCAGCCGAGGCCACCGAGGCGTACGTCAGCGAGACCCAGATCCAGAACGAGTGGCAGCAAGCCCAGGACCGCGCCGTCGCGCAGGCCCGTGAGGCCGCCGCGGAGCGCCGCGCGGAGCAGGAAGCGGCCGAGCGCCGGGCCAGGGAGCGCGAGGAGCGGGAAGCCGCCGCCGCGCGGGCCCAGGAGGCGGCCACGGCCACCACCAGCGCGGCCCCGGCCGCCTCCCCCGTGAGCGGCGGCTCCGGCGCCGCCATCGTGAACTTCGTCCGTGCCCAGCTGGGCGACGCGTACGCCCTGGGCGCCACCGGCGACAGCGCCTGGGACTGCTCCAGCCTCGTGCAGGCCGCCTACGCCACCGTCGGCGTCTCCCTGCCGCGCGTCGCCGCCTCACAGTCGACCGCGGGCACCCAGGTGTCGCTCGACGCCCTCCAGCCCGGCGACATCCTCTACTGGGGCGGCCTCGGCAGCGCCTACCACGTCGCGATCTACACCGGGAACGGCACCTTCATCGGCGCGCAGAACCCCTCGACCGGCGTCGCGGAGCGCGACCTGGGATGGGACAGCCCGTCCGGAGCCATCCGCGTCCTCTGAATCCTCCGATCGGGCCGGATCCCCCGATCGGGGCCGATCCCCCGATCGACCCCCGTCCGTGGGTCACGCCCCGCCGCCTCGCGTCAGGCGCGGGGCGTGACCTTCGTCAGCGCGTTGATCACCCGGTCGACGGCGTCCCCGTCGCGCGGGTCCGTCAGGTTCGCCAGCAGCTTCAGCAGGAACCGCATGGCGCCCGGGTGGTTCAGCCCCCGCTGGGTGGCCAGCCGCATGAACTTCGGCTGGCTGATCATGTGAGCGAAGGCCCGGCCCAGCGTGTAGTAGCCGCCGTAGGTCTCCTTCAGCACCCGCGGGTACCGCGCCAGGGCCTGCTCGCGCTGCGCGGGCGTCCGCCGGATCAGCGCGCCGCTGATCACGTCGGCCGCGATCCGCCCGGACTCCATGGCGTAGGGGATGCCCTCACCGTTGAACGGGTTCACCATGCCGCCCGCGTCGCCCACCAGCAGCAGCCCGCGCGCGTAGTGCGGCTGCCGGTTGAACGCCATCGGCAGCGCCGCGCCCCGTATCGGCGCGGTCATGGTCTCGGGCGTGAAGCCGTACTCGGCCGGCATGCTCGCCGTCCACGCGCGCAGCACCTCGCGCCAGTCCGGGTCCTTGCCGGAGGAGGACACCTTGATGGCGCCGAGCCCGACGTTCGCCGTGCCGTCGCCCATCCCGAAGATCCAGCCGTAGCCCGGCAGCAGCCGGTCCTGCCCGTCGCGCCGGTCGTGCAGCTCGAACCAGCTCTCCAGGTAGTCGTCGTCGGAGCGCTCACTCGTGAAGTAGGTCCGGACGGCCACCGCCATGGGCCGGCGCGCGTCGCGGTGCAGGCCCATCGCCAGGGACAGCCGCGACGAGTTCCCGTCGGCGGCCACGACGAGCGGCGCGTGGAACGTCACGCGGCGCTTGTCCTCCCCCAGCTGCGCCTCGACGCCGGTGATCCGCCCGGTCCGCTCGTCGCGCACCGGCCCGGACACGTTGCACCGCTCGAAGAGCCGGGCGCCCGCCTTCTCCGCCGCCCGCGCGAGCTGCTCGTCGAAGTCGTCGCGCTTGCGGACCAGCCCGAAATCCGGGTACGAGGCCAGGTCGGGCCAGTCGAGCAGGAGCTGCCGGCCGCCGCTGATGACGCGCAGCCCCCGGTTGCGCAGCCAGCCCGCCTCCTCGGAGATGTCGATCCCCATGGCGACGAGCTCCTTGACCGCGCGCGGCGTGAGTCCGTCCCCGCACACCTTCTCGCGGGGGAAGGCCGTCTTCTCCAGCAGCAGCACGTCGAGCCCGGTGCGGGCCAGGTGGTACGCGGTCGCCGAGCCGGCCGGCCCGGCCCCGACGACGATGACGTCGGCGGTGTTCTGTTCGACGGCGGTCTCGGCCACGAAAGGCTCTCCCATTCGGTTGGGTCCGCGCGGGACTGGGGATCGGTCAGGAGTCTAGGGGCCGGGAGGATTTGACCGCCCGGTGGAGGGCCACCACGCCGCCCGACAGATTCCGCCAGGCGGGCCGGTGCCACCCGGCCGCCCCGATCCTGGCGGCCAGCGCGGGCTGGTCCGGCCAGGCGCGGATGGACTCGGCCAGGTAGACGTACGCCTCCGGGTTGCTGGAGACGCGGGTGGCGACCACGGGCAGCGCCCGCATCAGGTACTCGCTGTAGACGGTCCGGAACGGCGCCCACGTCGGGTGGCTGAACTCGCAGACCACCAGCCGCCCGCCGGGCACGGTCACCCGCAGCATCTCGCGCAGCGCGGTGTCGGTGTCCTCGATGTTCCGCAGTCCGAAGGAGATGGTGACGGCGTCGAACACCCCGTCGGCGAACGGCAGTCGCGTCGCGTCCCCGGCCGTGAACGGCATCCACGCGGTGCGCCGCTTGCCCTCGCCCAGCATGCCGAGGCTGAAATCGCACGGCACGGTGAACGCCCCGGCGGCGGCGAACGGCTCCGAGGAGGTGCCGGTCCCGGCCGCGAGGTCGAGCACCCGCTCCCCCGGCCGGGCGTTGACCGCCCGGGCCACCTCCCCGCGCCATCGCCGGTTCTGCCCGAGGGCCAGCACGTCGTTGGTGAGGTCGTAACGCGCCGCGACGGCGTCGAACATCGCGGCTACTTCGCGGGGCTTCTTGTCCAGGGAGGCACGGGTCACTGGGTCATTCTCACCGATGCCCCGCTGCTCCGTTCGTGGGACTTGCCCGATACGGACGTGATCGGTGCGCGGTGGGGCCACTACGGTGCCTGCCATGACTCACCGATCCCAGCCCTCCCGCGCCCTGTGCCTCGCCGGACTGACCACGGGTGCCCTGCTCGCCTCGGCGGGCGGCGCGTCGGCGGAGATCCTGCCGGACGACCTCGGCGTCGGCACGGTGCCGGTGGTGGCCGACACGGTGAACGGGGTGGTGGCGACGACGACCGGCTCGCTCCAGTCCGCCGTCGATCCGGCCCTCGATCTCCAGCTCGACCCGCTCGCCAACACCACGACCGACCCGCTGTCCAACGCGGCGGGCACCCAGGTGGCCGACTTCCCCGGCCTCAGCACGGCCATGCTGACCGGTCCGGTCACCGAGGGCGCCTCCGCCCGTGAGCTGCCCGGCGAGGTGCTCACCCGGCTCCTCGGCGGTCTGCCGGTGGCCCTGCCGCCGCCCGTCAGCGGGTGACGGCGTCGTCCCAGCCGATGCCGTGCAGGCGGTTGACATGGCTGCGGAACAGCAGCAGCACCGCCGCCGCCACCCGCAGATCCCACCAGTCGGCGCGCACCTCCAGCGAGTCGAAGCGCTGCGAGCTGCCCGGTGAGGTCAGGTAGTCCAGCACCACGTCGCCGTCGACGCGCAGCCGCGTCCGGCGCGGGGACATCACCCCCTCGAACTGGAGGAAGGTGAGGAAGACCAGCGCGGAGCTGAACGGCATCAGGATCCACCAGACCACCCACCACACCAGGCGCCCCTTGTGCCCGACGGCCGCCGCCGGGCGCCCGGTCTGCCACACGGACCACCGCACCCGCCGCCCCCATCCGGCCGGCCTGCGGGTCACCACGGCCAGCCGTCCGCCCCGCGCGTCCAGCACCTCGTAGCACGCCTCGCGGCGCCGGGGGGCGGACGTGGTCACCACCCGGGCCAGCACCTGGCGCCGGTCGGCGTCCGCCCACAGCACGAAGCGCCGCCCGCCGCGCCCGCGCGCCCGGAGGTAGTCGTCGAGCGTGCCGTCGCCCTCGGTCAGCTCCCGCTCGGGCCGGCCGACGACGCGCCACTCACCGCGGCCGACCCGCCGCACCCCACGCGCCCTGACCTCGCGCGCGACGGCCCCGGGCAGTCCGAGGTCGGCATGAGGCCGCAGATCCGGCCCGCCGGGCTCGTGCAGCCAGAGAATGGTCCTCACGGTCCTCACAAGCTCGGGACCCTACCGAAAACGGTCACTCCTCACGTTCCGCCTCCCGCTCGGCCACCACGCCCTCGTAGGCGTCGACCTCGTCGAGCGTCGCCGCGTCCCAGATCTCCGTGACCAGTTCGCGCGCCGCGGCTTCGTCGATGCCGTCCGCCGCCATCTCGACGAGCCGCTTGGTCCAGGTCTCGATGAGTTCACCCATACCCTCATTGGACCGCGATCCGGACCGCCCAGCGACTTCTCGGCGTGCGTGCGGGCGCGCGGACGGGCAGACGGGCGGACGGGCGGACGTACGGGCGGGCGGGCGGACGCGCGAGAGGATGCGGGCATGGCGGGCATGGCGGGCATGAATGGTCAGGACGTGCGGCTGCGGCCGTTGGACGAGGCGGGGCTGCCCGCGCTGCTGGCGGCGGCCGTCGCGGACGCGGACCCGCTGGAGGTGATGCCGCCGGTGGCCGGGCCGGCCGGGTGGACGGAGCGGCGGCGGGCCGCGTTCCTGGCGTTCCACCGGTCGCGGGCGCTGGCGGCCGAGCCGGTGGAGACGGTGTACGCGATCGTTGTCGGCGGCCGGGTGGCGGGCGCGGCCCGGCTCTGCCCGCCGCCGGCGGCGGGACCGCGCGCGGGCGATGGCCCCGCCGGCACGCTGGAGGCGGGGCTGTGGATAGGCCACTCCCGACGCGGCATGGGGGTCGGCGGCGCGGTCCTGCGCGACCTGGTGGCGCTCGCCCGCGCGTCGGGCGCGGCGTGCCTGTACGCGGAGACCACCCCCGGGAACATGGCGATGCGCCGCGTCCTGGCCTCCCTGGGCGCCCGGACGGCGGAGGAAGACGGCGAGGTCAGAGCCTGGGTGGAGCTGGGGCGGTCTTGATCCGGGCCTCCCTCCTTGGCTACCTTGACGCCTCCGTCCCGCCCCCGTCCCGCGTCCGCATGGGAGGACCCGCCTACGTGAAGCGTGCCATCGAGGAGGCTCGAAGACTCGCCCGGGACGGAAGTGACTTCGTTGACGTGATCGCGGCGCTCCGGGAGCTGGACGGCTTCCAGCTCACGCCGTTCAACCTGCTGGTGATCCTCCGCCAGGGCCTGGGCGTCACCTTCCTGGAGTCGCCGGAGCTGCTGCGCTTATACGACGTCGAGCTCCGCCCCGTCGTACCGGCCGCCGAGATCAACCGGGCGGCCAACCCGTTCCTGGTGCGGTACCGGGCGAAGGACTTCCTGATGGCGACCGAGGACCCGGGCATGCAGCGGTACTTCGGCGACATCGCCCGCTTCATGGTCGCGGAGTTCGGCATCACCTACGCGGAGGCCGTGGCGCGGGTCAACGAGGCGTTCAAGGACCAGGAGTTCGGCGCGTACCCGGACATCATGTGCCACGAGCTGCCCGAGTACTGGGCGTACGGCCTCTACTACGGCGCCGTCCGGTACTGGGACGAGTACGCCGACCGCTCGGCCTGGACGGCGCGGCCGGCGCCCGACAAGGACTCGGTCTGCTGGACCCTGTGACCACCGCGCCCGGCCCCTGGCGTCAACGCGGCGCATGACGATTCACCCTTCCGGGACGCGCGAGCGGCGGGAACCGGTCACGTCACCAGCGCCGAGATCCCCGGCCACCCCCCGCTGACGCCACATACGCCGGGCGGAGCGGGACGGCCGGGACGCGCCGCCTGCCGCCCCGGCCCCCGAAACCCCGCCCCACCGGATTGTCCGAAGATCATCCGAACCGCCTTCCCGGCGCCGCCCGCCCGCGGTCTGATACTCGCCAGCGATGTGGAAGGCGAATCCATGGACCAGGCCACACCGACCACCTACACGACCGTGCGCGACGGGATCTTCCACCCGCCGCCGCACATCGAGGCGCTGCGCGCCCACGCGCCCCTCGCCCGGATGACATTCGCCGACGGACACCTCGGCTGGCTCGCGACCGGCTACGCCGTCTCACGGGCCGTGCTCGCCGATCCCCGCTTCAGCGCGCGGGGCGAGCTCAAGCACCCGCCCGTACCGCGCGTCGGGGAGTTGGAGCAGTCCCCGAGCGCGCCGCCCGGCATCTTCATCCAGCATGACAACCCCGAGCACCAGCGCTACCGGCGGCTGCTCGTCGGGCAGTTCACCGTCCGCCGCATGCGGCTGCTCACCGACTGGATCGAGAAGGTGACCGAGTCGCACCTGGACGCCATGGAGCGGATCGGCTCACCCGCCGACCTCTTCGAGAACTTCGCGCTGCCGCTGCCGTCCCTGGTGATCAGCGAGATGCTGGGGGTGCCCTATGCCGACCGGGAGCGCTTCCAGCACGACACGGCCGTCTGGAGCAGCTTCAACTCCGATCTGGAGGAGCTGGCCAAGGCGTTCGGCGGCCTGACCATGTACCTCCATAACCTCGTGGTGCGCAAGCGGTCCGCGCCCGAGGACGACATCCTCAGCGGCCTGATGGCGGCCGACCCGGAGCTCACCGACGAGGAACTGACGTCGATCGCCTACCTGCTGCTCGTCGCCGGGCACGAGACGACCGCCAACCAGCTCGCCCTGGGCGTCCTCGCCCTGCTGACCAATCCCGCTCAGCTCGCCGCGCTGCGCGCCGACCCGTCCCTGACGGACAACGCGGTCGAGGAGTTGCTGCGCTACCTCAGCATCGTGCACCACGGCCCCACCCGGGCGGCGCTTGAGGACGTCGAGGTGGACGGGCGGCTGATCAGGAAGGGTGAGGTGGTGATGGTGTCGCTGACGGCGGCGAACCGGGACCCTGAGCGGTTCGACCACCCCGAGCTGCTGGACGTCACCCGCTCCGCCACCTCGCACCTCGGGTTCGGCCACGGCGCCCACCAGTGCCTCGGGCAGCAGCTCGCCCGGATCGAGCTGCGCGTCGGGCTGACGGCGCTGCTGCGGCGCTTCCCCCACCTGCGCCTGGCCGTGCCGCCCGAGGAGATCAGGCTCCGGCACGACATGCAGGTGTACGGGGTCTACGAGCTGCCGGTCGCGTGGTAGGCGCCCGGTGAGGATCGAGGTCGACACGTCCCGCTGCTGCGGGGCGGGCATGTGCGCGCTGACGGTCCCCCAGGTGTTCGACCAGAGTGAGGACGAGGGCACGGTCGTGCTGCTCGATCCCCGCCCGCCGACCGGACTGCACGGCGCCGTCCGGCAGGCCGCGCAGCTCTGCCCGTGTCAGACGATCACGGTGACGGAGCGGCGCGCCTGAGCGCCCCGGGGCGTCGCCCGGCACCCGCCCGGGCGGCGCCCCGCCGTGCCACCGGCACCCGAACGGCGGCCGGTTCCACCGGGACGAACGGGGACGTTCCGGCATATCGTCCCCTCCCATGAGAATCGGAATCGGCCTGCCCAACGCCGTCCCCGGCCGTTCGCCCCGCGAGGTCGGGCGGTGGGCCCAGGAGAGCGAGCGCCTGGGGTTCCACTCCCTGGGGACGATCGACCGCCTCCTCTATGACGTCCTCGACCCGCTCGTCACCCTCGGCGTCGCCGCCGCCGTCACCGAGCGCGTCGAGCTGCTCCCCACGGTGCTGAACGCCGGCTGGCGCCGCAACGCCGTCCTGTTCGCCAAGCAGCTGGCCACCGTCGACCTCGTCTCCGGCGGACGGCTGACCGCAGGTCTCGGCATCGGCGGCTGGCCGGACGACTTCGCCGCGAGCGGCGCCCCGGCCACCGGGCACGGCAGGATCCTCGACGACACGCTGGCCACGCTGCGCGCCGTCTGGGACGGCGAGGTGACCGGCGCCGCCGGACCCGCGCCGCTGCCCGGCACGGACCGGCCCGGCCTGCTCATCGGCGGCACCGTCCCGCGCTCCTTCGCCCGCGCGGCCCGCTCCGGCGACGGCTGGGTCGCGCCGCTCATGGGCGACGCGCTGCTCACCGCCGGCGTCGGACACGTCCGCGCGGCGTGGCGGGCCGCGGGCCGCACCGACCGGCCCCGGGTGGTCACCGGGCGCTACTTCTCCTGCGGCCCGGACGCGGAGGCCGTCGCCTCCCGGTACATCGCCCACTACTACGGGCCCGAGGAGAAGTCCCCGTACTACGCCCCGGTGCGCGCCGACGTGCTGGACTCCGACGCGAAGCTGAGCGCCTCCCTGGCGGCCCTCGCCGGGGCGGGAGCCGACGACGTCGTGCTGTATCCGTGCTCCGCCGCGCCCGTGCAGGTGGGCCTGCTGGCCGGGGCCCTGGAGCGAGCGGGAGCCCGCCACGAGCCTGCCTTCACGTTCCGCGCCGCGAGCGCCTGACATCACCCGGAGGTTACGCGGAGGCAAAACCCGCCACACAAACTCTTGACACTCCCCTCTGATTACAACATATTCACACAGCAACAAACACACCCGAAAGCGATCACTCATAGGGGAGGTGCGTGCCGTGACCGAACCCAACGGCATCCTGCATCTGCGCGCGGCGCGCACGAGTCTCGTTCTGGACACCCGGGGACCACGGATCCCCCGCGTGCTGCACTGGGGCGCCGACCTCGGCGAGCCGACCGGGGACGACCTGGCCCGGCTGGCGGACGCCGCGGTCATGCCGTCGCCCGCCGGCACCATCGACATCACCCCGCCCGCCGGGCTGCTGCCCGAGCACGCCACGGGATGGTCCGGGCTCCCCGGTCTGGTCGGGCACCGGGAGGGCGGCCGGGACTGGTCCCCGCTGTTCGATGTCACGGACCTGGAGCGGAACCGCTCATCCCTCCGCGTCGCGGCGGCCGACGCCCAGGCCGCCCTCAGCCTCCGCATCGAGCTGAAGCTGACGCCGTCCGGCCTGATCCGCACCCGCGCGGCGGTACGCAACGACGACCCCACCCGCTCGTACACCGTCGACGCCCTGGCCCTGGCCCTCCCCGTGCCGGTGCAGGCCGCCGAGCTGTTCGACCTCACCGGCCGCTGGGCCCGTGAGCGGGCACCGCAGCGGCAGCCGTTCACCGTCGGCTCCCGGGTCAGGGAGACCCGGCGCGGACGGACCGGGCACGACGCCCCCCTGCTCCTGGCGGCGGGCACGCCCGGCTTCGGCTTCGGCACCGGCGAGATATGGGGCATCCACCTGGCCTGGAGCGGGAACCACAAGGTCTCCGCCGAACGCCTGGACACCGGCGAGGCCGTCATCGGCGCCGGCGAGCTGCTGATGCCCGGCGAGATCACCCTCGCGCCCGGCGGTGAGTACACGGCGCCGTGGCTGTACGCGGCCCACAGCGACCAGGGGCTCGACGCGCTCTCCGCCCGCTTCCACGAGTACCTCCGCGCCCGCCCCTCCCACCCGGTGAGCCCCCGCCCGGTCATCGTCAACACCTGGGAGGCCGTCTACTTCGATCACGACCTGGACAAACTCAAGCGCCTGGCCGACCTCGGCGCCGAGGTCGGCGCCGAGCGGTACGTCCTGGACGACGGCTGGTTCCGCCACCGCCGCGACGACCACGCCGGGCTCGGCGACTGGTACGTGGACGAGACCATATGGCCCGACGGGCTGCACCCGCTGATCGACCACGTCCACGGCCTCGGCATGGAGTTCGGGCTCTGGGTGGAACCCGAGATGATCAACCCCGACTCCGACCTGGCCCGCGCCCACCCCGAGTGGATCCTCGCCACCGGCGGCCGGCTGCCCGGCACCATCCGGAACCAGCAGGTCCTCGACCTCACCCACCCCGAGGCGTACGCGTACATCCTCGAGCGGCTGGACGCCCTGCTCTCCGAGTACGACATCGCGTACCTGAAGTGGGACCACAACCGCGAGTTGTCCGACGCGGGCCACTCCCCGCACGGCGAGCCCGCCGTCCACGGCCAGACCCACGCCGTCTACCGCCTGATGGCCGAGCTGCGCGCGCGCCGGCCCGGGCTGGAGATCGAGTCCTGCTGCGGCGGCGGCGGGCGCGTCGACCTCGGCATCCTGGAGCACACCGACCGGGTCTGGGGAAGCGACTGCATCGACGCCCTCGAACGACAGGCCATCAACCGCTGGACCCAGCTCCTCCTCCCGCCGGAACTCATCGGCGCGCACGTGGGCGCCCCCCGCTCCCACGTCACCAGCCGGGTCCACGAGCTGTCCTTCCGCGCCGGCACCGCGCTCTTCGGCCACTTCGGCATCGAGTGGGACCTGATGAGCGCCACCGAGGCCGAACGTGCCGAACTCGCGCGCTGGGTCGCCGACTACAAGCGACTCCGCGGCCTGATCCACTCCGGCTCCGTCATCCGCGTGGACCACCCGGACCCCGCTCTGACGGCGTACGGCGTCGTCGCCCAGGACCGTTCGGAGGCCGTGTTCGCGCTCGCCTCCGTGGCGACCCCCCTCACCACCCCGCACGGCCGGGTCCGGCTGCGCGGCCTCGACCCCGACGCCCGCTACCGGGTCGAGGTCCTGCCCCCGGGGGAGACGACCCCGGGACTCGAACGCGGTCGGCCCGACTGGTTCGCACCCGGCGGCACCACCCTGCCGGGCCGCCTCCTGGAACTGACCGGGCTTCAGATACCGCACCTCCACCCCGACCAGATCGTTCTGGTCACCCTTACAAGGAAGTGAGGGGCCCATGTCCACTGCTCCCACCGACGCCCCCCGCTGGCGCAGCAGAGAGACAGCCGTCGCGTACGCCTTCCTGGCGCCCGCCCTGCTCGGCTTCCTCACCTTCTACGCCTGGCCCACCCTGCGCGGCCTCCATCTGAGCCTCACCGATTACGACCTGCTCACCGCCCCCGAGTTCACCGGGCTGGACAACTACCGCAGGCTGGTGGAGGACGACGTCTTCTGGAACTCCCTGTGGGTCACCCTCCAGTACGTCGTCATCAACATCGGCGTGCAGACCGTGCTCGCCATCGGGCTGGCGGTGCTGATCCACCGCCTCACCCGGTCCACGGTGATCCGCGGCATGATCCTGCTGCCCTACCTGATATCCAACGTGGTGGTGGCCATGGTCTGGTACTGGATGGCCGACTACAACCTCGGCATCCTCAACGAGACGCTCGCCTGGGCCGGCATCGACCGCATCGGCTTCTTCGGCGACCCCGACTGGGCCATCCCCACCATCGCCCTGACCAACGTCTGGCGCCACCTTGGCTATACGGCGCTGCTGATCTTCGCCGGGCTCCAGACCATCAACCGCGACGTGTACGAGGCCGCCGCCATCGACGGCGCCGGTGAGGTGCGGATCTTCTTCCGCATCACGCTGCCCCTGCTGCGGCCGGTCCTTGCCCTCGTCATGATCCTCACCGTCATCGGGTCCTGGCAGATCTTCGACACCGTCGCCGTGACCACGCAGGGCGGTCCGGTCGATACGACCCGGGTCATCCAGTACTACATCTACGACCAGGCGTTCACCCGCTTCGACTTCGGTTACGCCTCGGCGATCGCGGTGGTCCTGTTCCTCATCCTCGCCGGTGTGGCCCTGGCTCAGCTCAAGCTGATGCGGGCCGGCGAATCCGACCAGTCCTGAAGGAGGCCGTGATGACCGCTGTTGTTCAGCCGGCCGGCACCGACCCACTCCGCTCCGAGTCCACCACGACCGCCACCTCCACCCGGCCGGCCCACCGGCTCCGCACACGGCGACCGTTCAGCCCCGGCCGCGTCCTCGCTTGGACCGCCCTGGTGCTCTTCATCGCCATCACCATCGCGCCGTTCCTGTGGATGCTGCGCACCGCCCTGTCCAACAACCGGGTGCTGTTCACGGAGCCGTCCTCGTGGCTGCCCGTGGACTTCACCTGGGGCCCGCTGGAACGGGTGCTCGGCACCGCGACCAGCGCGGAGGCACAGGCCGAGGGCGGCTCGGGCGCGTCCCTCGACTTCTGGCTCTACCTGCGCAACTCGGTGATCGTCTCCACCGTGATCACCGTCGGCCAGGTGTTCTTCAGCGCGCTGGCGGCCTACGCCTTCGCCCGGCTGCGCTGGCCGGGCCGGGACAAGGTCTTCTTCCTCTTCCTCACCGCGCTGATGGTGCCGCCGATCTTCACCCTGCTGCCCAACTTCGTGCTGATCAAGAACCTCAACCTGCTCAACACCCTGCCCGGCATCATCGCGCCGTTCCTCTTCATGACACCCTTCGCCGTCTTCTTCCTGCGGCAGTTCTTCCTCGGCATCAACCGGGAGGTCGAGGAGGCGGCCCTGATCGACGGCGCCGGATACCTGCGGGTCTTCTTCCGGATCATCCTGCCGATGAGCTCCGCCCCGATGGCCACGCTCGGGATCCTCACGTTCATCAACGCCTGGAACGAGTACTTCTGGCCGCAACTCGTCGGCCAGGAGGAGGGCGTGCGCGTCCTCACGGTGGCGCTCGGCGCCTTCCGGGCGGCCACCCCGCAGACCGGACCCGACTGGGCGGGGCTGATGGCCGCGAGCCTGGTGGCCGCGGTGCCCACCATGCTCCTCTTCCTCGCCTTCGGCCGGAAGATCGTCAACTCCATCCAGTTCTCCGGCGTGAAGTAGAAGAGAGGCGCAGCCATGCGAAGCACCACACGACGCGCCCGCGCGGTGGCGGCCGGAGCGACGGTCGCCCTCGCCGTCCCCCTCGCGGCCTGCGGCAGCCCGGTCGGCGCCGGCGGGGCCACGACGATCACCTACTGGCTGTGGGACGCCAACCAGCAGCCCGCCTACCAGGAGTGTGCCGACGCCTTCGAAGAGGCGAACCCCGACATCAACATCCGCATCGAGCAGCGCGGCTGGGGCGACTACTGGACCGGCCTGGCGCTGGGCTCCGTCGCCGAATCGGCACCGGATGTCTTCACGGACCACCTGGCGAAGTACCCGGACTACGTCAGCCGCGATCTGCTGCTGCCGCTCGACGAGTTCATCGAGCGCGACAACGTACCTCTGGAGATCTACGAGGAGGGGCTGGCGGACCTGTGGGTCGGCCAGGACGGCCACCGATACGGCCTGCCCAAGGACTGGGACACCATCGCCCTCTTCTACAACAGGGAGATGATCGAGGAGGCGGGCCTCACCGAGGAGGACCTGAGCGGCATCACCTGGAACCCCGAGGACGGCGGCACCTACGAGGACCTCATCGCCCGGCTCACCGTGGACGCCAACGGGGTGCGGGGCGACGAGCCCGGCTTCGACAAGAACCACGTGGCGGTCTACGGCCTGTGGATGGAGAACGGCGGAGGGGAGAACCACGGCCAGACCCAGTGGTCGATGTACGCCGCCTCCAACGGCTGGCAGCCCACCGACACCAACCCGTGGGGCACCGGCTACAACTACGGCGATCCCGCCTTCCTGGAGACCATCGCCTGGTACAAGTCCCTCATCGACAAGGGCTACATGCCCACCCTCGCGGCCCAGCGGGGCGTCCAGAGCAGCGACCAGCTCGCGGCGGGCCGTGCCGCCATCGCTCCGAACGGAAGCTGGATGACCGGCACGTTCTTCGGTTACCAGGGCCTGGATGTCGGCGTCGCCCCGACCCCCATCGGCCCCTCCGGCGAACGGGCCAGCATGTTCAACGGGCTGGCCGACTCCATCACCGCGGGCACCGAGCATCCGGAGGAGTCGTGGGAGTGGGTGCGGTACCTGGCCTCACCGGAGTGCCAGCGCATCGTCGCCCAACACCGCGTCGTCTTCCCCGCCATCACCGAGGCATGGCAGATCGCGGAGGAACGATTCGCCGAGGAGGGCATCGACGTCTCCGCGTTCACCGAGCAGGTGGTCGACGGCACCACGTTCATGCTGCCCATCACGGACCACGGGGCCGATGTGTCCGCGCTGCTCACCCCGGCCATGGAGGCGGTGCTCTCCGGCCAGGCCCCCGTCGAGTCGCTCATCGGTGTGAACGAGGAGATCAACGCCCTCTTCGAATGAGCCGCGCGGGCCGGGGACCGCTCAGCCCGCGCTGACCACCTTCAGCTCCGGGTGGGCCGTGCCGCCCTCGATCGCCGTCGAGGACAGGTGGGACACCACACGGTCGTCCACCGGGTCGTTCGCCGGATCGTCGTGGACCACCAAGTGCTCGTATGTGGTGGCGCGCTGGGCCGGGACGCGGCCCGCGGCGCGGATGAGGTGCAGCAGCTCCATCCGGTTCGACCGGTGCTTCGCGCCGGCGGAGGAGACCACGTTCTCCTCCAGCATCACCGAGCCGAGGTCGTCCGCGCCGTAGTGCAGCGAGAGCTGGCCGACCTCCTTGCCCGTGGTCAGCCATGAGCCCTGGATGTGGGCGACGTTGTCGAGGAAGAGGCGGGCGATCGCGATCATCCGCAGATACTCGAAGAGCGTCGCCTGCGTCCGGCCCTTCAGGTGGTTGTTGTGCGGCTGGTAGGTGTAGGGGATGAACGCCCGGAAGCCACCGGTGCGGTCCTGCGTGTCGCGGATCATCCGCAGGTGCTCGATCCGCTCGGCGTTGGTCTCGCCGGTGCCCATCAGCATGGTGGAGGTGGACTCCACGCCCAGCCGGTGCGCGGTCTCCATGATCTCCAGCCAGCGCTCGCCGGACTCCTTCAGCGGCGCGATCGCCTGCCGCGCCCTGGCCGGCAGCAGCTCGGCGCCGGCCCCGGCGAACGAGTCGAGGCCGGCGGCGTGGATGCGGCGGATCGCCTCCTCGGCGGTGACGCCCGAGATGCGGGCCATGTGCTCGACCTCGGACGCGCCCAGCGAGTGGATGACGAGCTGGGGGAACCGCTCCTTGATCGCGGCGAAGTGCCGCTCGTAGTACTCCACGCCGAAGTCCGGGTGGTGGCCGCCCTGGAACATGATCTGGGTGCCGCCCAGCGCCACGGTCTCCTCGCAGCGCCGCAGGATGTCGTCGAGGTCCCGGGTCCACGCCTGCTCGCTCTTGGGCGCGGCGTAGAAGGCGCAGAACTTGCAGGCCGTCACGCAGGCGTTGGTGTAGTTGATGTTGCGCTCGATGATGTACGTGGCGATCTGCTCGGTCCCCGCGTACCGGCGGCGGCGTACGGCGTCGGCCGCCTGCCCCAGCGCGTGCAGCGGCGCGGACCGGTACAGCGCGAGCGCCTCCTCGGGACTGATCCGGCCACCTCCGGCGGCACGGTCGAGCACGGTCCGCAGGTCAGCGCTCTCGCCCATCGGGCATCCCTTCGACGCGAATCGCAACGACCGTCCCAGCGTACGCCAGCGCATCGAAGGCCCTCGGGCCGGTGGGTGCCTCAGGGGCGGCGCAGCTCGCCCTCCAGATCGCCACCGGGCTGGTTGCTCGTGTAGCGCAGCGCGCCGGCGTCGTCGAGGCTCAGGATGACCTCGAAGTCGCCCTCGACGCAGAAGTTGGTCTGCGAGGACTCCTCCTGGTCGACCCGGGCGTCGAAGGTGATCTCCCGCTCACCGACCTCCTTGAGCGTCAGCCGGTCCACGCAGGTGGACAGGCCCATCGCGTCCGAGGAGGTCGCGGTGCCGACCCGGTCGCCGACCCGGCCGTTCTCCAGGGTGAGGGCCAGCGGGCCGCCGGGCAGGCCGAGCACGGTCAGCTGGCCCTCCCACTCCCCCACGTACTCGGCCGGCAGCGCGTCGCCGCCACCGCCGCCGTCGTCACCGTCACTGTCACCGCCGCCGTCCGTGCCGTCCGAGCCGCCCGATCCGGCGGAGTCCCCGGAGCCGTCGAGCAGGCCCGCCCCGAGCACGCCGCCGAGCAGCAGCAGGACGCCGAGGGCCACGGCCGGGACGACCAGCCGGGCCCGCCGCCGTCCCGGCGGCGAGTCGGCGGAGGTCCCGGACCCGAACGGCGGGGTGGTGATCCCGGCGGTGTGCGTCGTCGGCGGCCCGAACATCCCGGCCGGCGCGGACGCGACGGCCTCCGGGGGAACCTCCTCCAGATCAAGCAGCCCGACCGCGCGGCGGCTGACGTCCTCGACCACCGGCTGGGGCAGCCAGCCGGGCCCGACGAGGCCGGCCGCGCCGCCTTCGCCCGCGCAGGCGGCGGCCACCTCCTTGAGGGCGGGCCGGGCGGCCGGGTCCTTGGCCAGGCAGGCGGCGACCAGGCCGCGCAGATCCTGGGGCACCGCGTCCAGGCTCGGCTCCTCGTGCACGACCTGGTACAGCAGGTGCGGCGCGCTCTCCCCGGTGAACGGCGGACGGCCGCCGGCGGCGAAGGCCAGCACCGCGCCGAACGCGAAGACGTCCGTCTCCGGGCCGACCTGACGGCCCATGACCTGCTCGGGCGACATGTAGCCGGGCGAGCCGACCGTCGCGCCGGTCGCCGTGAGCTGGGCCGTGGCGTCGGTGGCGCGGGCGATGCCGAAGTCGATCAGCCGCGGGCCCTCCAGGGCGAGGAGCACGTTGGACGGCTTGACGTCCCGGTGCACCAGCCCCCGCTCGTGGACGGCGGCCAGCGCCTCGGCCAGGCCGGCGGCGAGCGCCAGCACGGTGTGCCGGGGGAGGGCGCCGTGGGCGTCCACGGCGCGGTGCAGATCGGGGCCGGCGACATAGCCGGTGGCCACCCAGGGGATCTCGGCGTCCGGGTCGGCGTCCAGCACGGGGGCCGTCCAGGCGCCCCCGACGAGCCGGGCGGCGGCCACCTCGCGGGCGAACCGGGCGCGGAACCGGGCGTCGGTGGCGTAGTGCGGGTGGACGACCTTGACCGCCACGGTGCGACCGCCGGCGCTGCGCCCCAGATAGACCCGCCCCATGCCGCCCTGGCCGAGCCGGCGCACAATGCGGTACGCGCCGATGGCGCGCGGATCGCCGGCCTGGAGCGGCTCCATCGTCACGCCTCCCGGGGGTCGAGCAGCTCCACGCGGGCGGAGCCCGACTCCGGCAGGCCGGTGCGGCGGGCGAACTCGGTGATGCCCGCGAGCTGGCGGGGACCGAACCGGAAGTCCAGGGTGGTGAAGTACCGCTCCAGCGCGTCGGCGTCGAAGTCCTCCCAGCGGGCGGCCTGTTCGGCGACCTTGTGCACCTCGGTCAGGGACAGGTCGCGGGAGGCCAGGAACGCTCGGTGGACCTCGCGCACCATCGCGGGCTCGCGGCGCAGATAGTCGCGGCGGACGGCCCAGACGGCGAAGACGAACGGCAGCCCGGTCCACTCGTGCCACATCCGTCCCAGGTCATGGACGTCCAGGCCGAGCCGCGGGGCGTCGTGCAGGGAGGCCCGCAGCGCGGCGTCGCCGATGAGCACGGCCGCCTCGGCCTCCTGCATCATCAGGCCGAGGTCGGGCGGGCACGTGTAGTACACGGGCCGGACGCCGAAGCGCTCGTCGAGCAGCAGCCGGGCCAGCCGCACGGAGGTGCGGGAGGTGGACCCGAGAGCGACGCGCGCCCCGTCCAGTCGCTCCAGCGGCACCTGCGACACGATGACGCAGGACATGACCGGACCGTCGCAGCCGACCGCGATGTCGGGGAGGGCGACGAGCTCATCGGTATGGCGGAGGAATTCCAGCAGGGACACCGGACCCATATCGAGCCGGCCGCTCACGAGGAGTTCGCCCAGCTTCTCCGGGGTGTCCTTCGTCAGCTCCAGGTCCAGCAGGCTGCCCGTCCTGGCGAGACCCCAGTACAGAGGAAGGCAGTTCAGGAACTGGATGTGGCCGACACGGGGACGGATCCGGTGGTGTGTAGTCACCCTTGGGAGGGTACGCCTGAGGTCGTGCGAGCCGACGGTCAGGGACAGGTCCATCCGATGGGTGATCTCTGCTCTTCCGACCGTGCGGGACGCATGCTAGGCTCGAGGAGAGTTGCAGTTTGGTTTCCCTTGCAGTACGAGCCTGCGGAGCATGTGACCGCGGGCTTTCGTCGTTTTCAGGCTTCAATGCAGGTTCTGGAGCAGGGCGACCCTTTTAGGCCCAGGGAGGGCTTATACATGGCTACCGGAACCGTCAAGTGGTTCAACGCCGAGAAGGGCTTTGGCTTCATCGCCCAGGATGGCGGCGGCCCTGATGTCTTCGTCCACTATTCCGCGATCAACGCCAACGGTTTCCGTTCTCTTGAGGAGAGCCAGGCCGTGACGTTCGACGTCACCCAGGGCCCGAAGGGTCCGCAGGCGGAGAACGTCACCGTCGTCTGAGGCCAAGGCCCCCGGGCCGCCGGTCTCGGCGTTGTACCACTAAGGAGCCCCCGCCCCGGCGGGGGCTCCTGCCTTTCTCTGAGGCTTACTGGATCCTGAGGCGTTCCACGACTCTGAGGCTTACCGGCCTTTCCGTTCCTTTCCGTCCTCTTCACGCCTTTCCATGCCCTTCCGCGCCTTTCCGCGCCTTTCCGTGCCTTTCCGTGCCTGTCCACGCCGAAGCCGGCTCAGCGCTCGACCACGCCCTTGCGGTAGAGCTGATTGACCTCGGTCGCGTAGTCCCGCAGGACGGCGGCCCGGCGGAGCTTCATCGACGGCGTCAGGTGGCCGGAGTCCATGGTGAAGTCCCGCGGCAGCACCTTGAAGCGGCGGATCGACTCGGGGGTGGAGACGAAGCTGTTGGCGTCGTCTATGGCCCGCTGGAGGTGGCGCAGCAGCTCGGGGTCGGTGATGAGCTTGCTCATCGGGATCCGCTTGCGGCCGGTGATCTGCTGCCAGTGGGCGAGGCCGTCGGGGTCCAGCGTGATCAGCGCCGTGAGGTAAGGGCGGTCGTCGCCGACCACCATGCACTGGCTGACCAGCGGGTGGGCGCGCAGCGCGTCCTCCAGCGGCGCGGGGGCGACGTTCTTGCCGTTGGACGTGACGATCAGGTCCTTCTTGCGGCCGGTGATCGTCAGATAGCCGTCCTGGTCCATGGAGCCGATGTCCCCGGTGGCGAGCCAGCCGTCGGCGTCGGTGGCGGACACCACCTCGCGGCGCTCGGCGTCCCAGTAGCCGCTGAAGATCTGGGCGCCGCGCACCAGCACCTCGCCGTCGGCGGCGATCCGCACGTCGGTACCGGGCATGGGCCAGCCCACGGTGCCGATCCGGGGGGCGTGCGGCGGGGTGACGGTGACCGCCGCGGAGGTCTCGGTCAGGCCGTAGCCCTCGTAGATGTGGACGCCGGCGCCCTCGAAGAACGTGCCGAGCTGCCTGCCCAGCGGCGAGCCGCCGCAGACGACGTGCCGGAGCTTGCCGCCGAGCGCGGCCCTGATCCGCCGGTAGACCAGCACGTCGTACAGGGCGCGGGCCAGCCGCAGGCCGATGCCGGGGCCCCTGACGGCGCTGAGCGGGGTCTCGGTGGTGATCCCGTTGTGGCGGGCGAGGCGCATGGCCACGGGGCTGAGCGCCGGACCGTTGACGGTGCTGTGCTGGGCGGCCTCGGCGGCGACGCCGAACCGGCGGGCGACGCGCGCCGCCCGGTCGAACGAGGCGGCCCGGCCCATGCTCTCGGCGGTGGCGCGGCCGGTGTTGTACACCTTCTCCAGCAGATAGGGGATGGCGAAGAGGAACGTCGGCTGGAAGCCCGCGAAGTCGGCCAGCAGCTCGTCGGTCTGCACGCTGGGCGCGTGGCCGAGACGGACCCTGGCCCGCAAACAGCCGATGGCGAGGGTGCGGCCGAGCACGTGGGCGAGGGGCAGGAAGAGCAGGGTGGAGGCGGGCTCGTCCACGGCGAACTCGTACATCGGGTAGAGCAGCTCGATGCCGTTGTCCACCTCGGCGAACATGTTGGCGTGGGTGATCACGCAGCCCTTGGGCACGCCGGTGGTGCCCGACGTGTAGATGATGGTGGCGGCCAGCCAGGGCGCGAGCAGGGAGCGACGCTCTTCGACGGCGGAGTCCGGGATGTCGTGGCCCACGGCGGCGATCTGGCCGATGGCGCTGGTCTCGGTGCCGGAGATGGCGGTGATCTGCCACAGGTGTTCCAGGTCGGGCAGCTCGGACCGGAGGGCGGTGAGCATCCGGGCTTCCTCGACCCCCTCGACCGCGCAGGCCCGCACCCCCGCGTCGCGCAGGATGTAGCTCACCTGATGCGGGGAGGAGGTGGGGTATATCGGGACCGAGATCAGACCGGCGGCCCAGGCGGCGAAGTCCAGCAGGGTCCACTCGTAGCGGGTGCGGGACATGATGGCGATCCGGTCGCCGGGACGCAGCCCGTGGGCTATGAGGCCCTTGGCGACGTCCATCACCTCCGTGGCGAACTCGGCGCAGGTGACGTCGCGCCAGGTCCCGTCGCGATACTTGCGGCTGAGGGCGATGTCGTCGGGCGCCTCCTGCGCGTTCACGAACGGGATGTCGGCGAGGCTGCCCTCCTCGACGGCGGGCGCGAGCTGGGGCATGGAGGCTCCGGTGACGACGCCTCGCTCGATGCGCAGGTCCGGATAGAGAAGGGACGGAGTGGTGGGTGGGCTCTTGACGTGCGTTCCGGACATGTAAACCGTCCTCCCCGGTGCGACCCTGGACTGGGTGGATCTCATGATTCTGCCCAGTTCAGAGCGGATTGACCGGTCCTTTCACCGGAACTACCACTCACGATCTTGTACCTGGCTCAGCATGACCGAAAATACACATGGAAAACAATGGTCTTGTCACCTACTGACACATCTCCACCGGTCTGTCGTCCTTGACGGGAGCGTCCGACATGCTCTCGTGCCATGACGCGCCCCCCACCCCGCCGGACCGGGACCCTCGCCGGTGTTCTCTGTCTCGCCCCGATCCTCGCCTGGTCCTCCCCGGTCGGCGCGGAGGACCAGGAGCCGGCGTTCGCCGCCGAGCTCGACCGGCTGCTCGCCGACCCGCGCCTCGACGGCGGCCGAGCGAGCGTCGTCGTGCGCGACGCGGCCGACGGCGAGACGCTGTGCGAGCGCGGCGCGGAGACCGCCTGATGCCCGCCTCCACCACCAAGCTGCTCACCTCGGCCGCCGCCCTGGCCATCCTCGGCCCCGACCGCCGCTCAGGCGGCGGTCTTCACCTCGGGCGTCCGGGACGAGGCGCCGCCCCGGCCGGACCGGTCACTCGGTGGCCTCGTCCTCCATGCCGCGGTTGGCGTTGAGCCGCTGCCGGGCGCGGGCGATGTCCGGGGCGATCTCCCGCGACATGGCGTCGCGCTGTCCGCGCAGCGCGACCAGGCTGATCGGCGCGGAGACGACGATGGCGAGCAGCATCAGCCACAGCGGGTTCGCCACGCCGATGGACTCGGGGATGACGCCGACGTAGGCCAGTATGGCCAGGACGACGAAGCAGCCGGCGAAGACGGCCAGCCGCATGCCGGTGTACTGGAGCGTGGCGCGCCTGGTGCTGTTGCTCACGGTGGGGTCCCTCCCTTTCGAGCCCTTCCAGTCAAACACAGCCGCCGCGGCGGTCAGCCGAGGGGCAGCCACATGGTGACGTCGTCGCGGAAGTCGTTCTCGCCGACCTTGATGGCGCCCGGCACACGGCCCGTCTCGCGGTAGCCGCAGGCGGCGTAGAACCGCTCCAGGCCGAGGCCACCGCGGCAGGTCAGACGTATGCCGCAGATCTCCGGGCCGATGCGCTGGGCGGCCGAGGCGGCGGCGGCCATCAACTCCCGGCCGGCGCCGGCGCCCTGCCGGTCGGGGTGGATCATCACGGTCTTCAGCCACACCCAGTGCCGCATCAGCGGATGGGCGTTGAGCGAGAAGAACGCCGTCCCCACCGGCCGACCGCGTTCGGTGGCGGCGACCAGCAGCCGGGTGGTGCCCTCGGCCATGCCCACCAGGTGTCTGCGCAGCGCCGGGCGCACGTCGTCCGGCGTCACGGTCGGCAGGAAGCCGACGGCGCCACCCGCGTTGACGACGTCGGCCCACAGCGTGGCCAGCTCGTCCCGCAGCGCCGGGCTGACCGGCGGGTCCAGCACATAGCGCGCCCGCACGCCGCGGCGCGCGTCCGCCGCGTTCACGTCCGTTCCCACGCCACTCACACCCGCATCGGCTGCGGTGCCTCACGCCGGTCCGGGTCGGGGCCGCCGTACTCGCGGACCACCTCGTACCGGGTGTTGCGCTCGACCGGGCGGAAGCCGGCGTCGCGGATCAGCTCCAGCAGGTCCTCGCGGGTGAGCTTGTCGGGGGTGCCGAAGTTGTCCGCGTCATGGGTGATCTTGTACTCCACGACCGAGCCGTCCATGTCGTCCGCGCCGTGCTGGAGGGCGAGCTGCGCGGTCTGCACGCCGTGCATCACCCAGAAGACCTTGACGTGCGGCACGTTGTCGAACAGGAGGCGGGAGACCGCGAACGTCTTCAGCGCCTCGGCGCCGGTCGCCATCGTGGTCCGCTCCTGGAGCCGGTTGCGGACCTTGCCGTCCTTCATGTCCACGAAGTCGTGCTGGTAGCGCAGCGGGATGAAGACCTGGAAGCCGCCGGTCTCGTCCTGGAGCTCACGCAGCCGCAGCACGTGGTCCACGCGGTGGCGAGGCTCCTCGATGTGCCCGTACAGCATGGTCGAGGGCGTCTTCAGCCCCTTGGAGTGCGCCAGCCGGTGGATGCGCGACCAGTCCTCCCAGTGGGTCTTGTGGTCGACGATGTGCTGCCTGACCTCCCAGTCGAAGATCTCGGCGCCACCGCCGGTCAGCGACTCCAGACCGGCGTCGATCAGCTCGTCGAGGATCTCGGAAGCGGGCAGACCGGAGATGGTCTCGAAGTGGTGAATCTCGGTCGCGGTGAAGGCTTTCAGCGACACCGACTCCGGCAGCGCCTCCTTCAGCGCCCGCAGCGAGCGCGGGTAGTACCGCCAGGGCAGCGTGGGGTGGAGACCGTTGACGATGTGCAGCTCGGTGAGCTGGTCGCCCTCCATGGCCCGCGCCAGCCGCACCGCTTCCTCGATACGCATGGTGTACGCGTCCTTCTCGCCCGGCTTGCGCTGGAACGAGCAGTACGCGCACGAGGCGGTGCACACGTTGGTCATGTTGAGGTGACGGTTGACGTTGAAGTACACGACGTCACCGTTCTTGCGCGTCCGTACCTCGGTGGCGAGGCCGCCGAGCCAGGCGAGGTCGTCCGACTCGTACAGGGCGACGCCGTCCTCGCGGGTCAGCCGCTCACCGGCGCGGACCTTCTCCTCCAGCTCCCGCTTGAGCCCAGCGTCCATACGTCGCGCCTCCTCGTCATCCGGCTCCACCGAGCCTACGCCCGCTCCCGGTCGGGCAAGTCCCCGACCCTGTTCTCCCACTTGGTCGACAGCACGATGGTGGTCCTGGTGCGCGAGACGCCCTGGGTGCCCGACAGCCGCCGGATCGTGCGCTCCAGCCCGTCCACGTCACCCGCCCTGACCTTCAGCATGTACGAGTCGTCCCCGGCGATGAACCAGCAGTCCTCGATCTCCGGCAGGTCGCGCAGCCGCCCGGCGACCTCCTCGTGGTCGACGGTGTCGGAGAGCTGGATGCCGATCAGCGCGGTCACCCCCAGCCCCAGCGAACGGGCGTCCACCGTCGCCCGGTATCCCGTGATCACCCCGGCCGCCTCCAGCCGGTTGATGCGGTCGGTGACACTGGGCCCCGAGAGACCGACGAGGCGGCCCAACTCGGCGTACGAAGCCCGGCCGTTTTCGCGCAGCGCCTGGATGAGCTGCTTGTCCACCGCGTCCATCGTCGCAGCGCCTTCCTGGTACTCGTCCCCTGGTCGATCGATTGCACAGATGAATCTAAGGCATTCGACCCCGGCGACCTACGAGTGCCTGGTCGGACGGCCGCTGGCGCCCAGCTCGCCCTGCCAGCGGCGGTAGAGCGCGTGTGGTACGCCGACCGCGTCCAGGGCGCGGCCCGCGACGAAGTCGACCAGGTCCTGGAGGTGCGTCGCCCCGGCGTAGAACGCGGGCGAGGCGGGCAGCGCGACCGCGCCCGCCTCGTCGAGTGTCACCAGGTGCCGCAGCGTCTGGCCGTCCAGCGGCGTCTCCCGGACGGCGACGACCAGCGGCCGGCGCTCCTTGAGCGTCACGCTCGCCGCGCGCTGGAGCAGGTCCTTGGACAGGCCGAGCGCGACCCCGGCGACGGCCGCCGTGGAGGCCGGGACGATGAGCATGCCCCGGGCCGGATAGGAGCCCGAGGAGGGCCCGGCCGCCAGATCGCCCGCCGCCCAGTACCGCACGTCGCGCGCGATCCGTTCCGGCTCGACGGGGAACGTCTGCGGCTTGCCGTCCGCGCCGGCCGCCAGCCAGCTCCCCAGGTCCGCCGCCCAGTGCGCGTCGCGGAACGAGATCCCCGTCTCGTCCAGCAGCGTCAGCCGGGCGGCCCGGCTGACGACGAGGTCCACCGCCTCGCCGGCCGCGAGCAACGCCCGGAGCACGGCCGCCGCGTACGGCGTCCCCGACGCCCCCGACACCCCGACGATCCACGGCCGGCGCTGCTGTCTGACGTACATACCGGTCAGGCTAACGGGCGGTCCGTTGCTAACAGGCCGCTTACCGGACGGTGACGCCTCGGCCACATACGGCGCCCCGGCCGAGTGCCGGAGGTGGGGCCGTGGAAACTTGACCTTGGGACACCCCGTGCCCCGCACCGCCCACGGACAGGAGAGACGACATCGGTACCCGCCCGCCGCGCCGCCCCACCGGCCGCCCGTTCCTGACCCGGCTCGTCGCCCTCGGCGGCGCGGCGCTCCTCGT
Organism: Streptomyces sp. NBC_01803; assembly: GCF_035917415.1. Taxonomy (NCBI): domain Bacteria; kingdom Bacillati; phylum Actinomycetota; class Actinomycetes; order Kitasatosporales; family Streptomycetaceae; genus Streptomyces; species Streptomyces sp. NBC_01803. Next base: position 3,660,714 of record NZ_CP109073.1, on the reverse strand, counting down.
CACCGCGACGGGAGCCTGCCAGGTCGTGCAGAACGCCAGGGCCGGGCTCCAGGTCTCCGACGCGGTCGACGAGCTCCTGTCATGGGAGGCGCTGACGACCGTCGCGACCGTGGACGCCACGCCCGAGGAGGTCTACGACTACCTGCTGCGGGCGGGCGCCGGAAGCGGCCGGGAGCCGTCGATGGACGCGGCGCGGCTGCTGGCCGACCTGGAGCTGACCGTCTCGGTGGGCGACCCCGAGGGCGAGACCCGGATGAAGGACATCGGCCCGGACGACCCGCTGAACAGCGCGATGACGGTGAACTTCGGAGGCCGCGACATCGCCGGGGTCAAGATGCTGAACGGCCACGCCTACGCCCGCGTCGGTGGCCAGGCCATCGTGGAGGACGTGTACGGCGGCGACGAGGCGGCCGTCGCCCGAGCCGAGCGCTTCGATCGGGACGCCGCCCGCCTTCCCGCCGCCCTGGCCACCGCCGAGCTGGCGCTGCGCGGCGAGTGGGTCGAGGTCGAGCCGTTCGCCTACGAGGCGTACGCCGAGGCCCTCAACGAGCACGGCGACGTCGATCCGGCCACCGCCGAGGCCCTGGCCGGGGTACTGACCGACGGCGGCGCGATGCTGGACCCGGGCGCGCAGTGGGACCTGGCGGGCGGTCTGGAGAGCACGCTGCGGTCGGGCGGCTCGCTGCGCCGGACCGGCGAGGCGCACGGCGCGGACACGGTCGAGGTCCACCTCCCGGCCGGGGAGGCGTACCGGGCGCTGGGACCGGTGCTGACGCTGCTGACCGAGCAGTGCGAACGCTTCGGCCTCCCGCCCGTCGTCTCGGCGCCGGCCGACCCGTCGGCCGAGGTGACGGCGGAGCTGGCGATCCGCAACGGCGTGCTGACGAACGCCACGTTCGACCTCGGCCAGTTCGGCCCCGAGGGCGCGGGCTCGCTGCCGCTGAACCTGTTCCTGGCGGGCGGCTCCGCGCTGAATCTCGACCCACCGGAGACGACCACCGGCCCGCTCACCCCCGCGGACCTGACGGTGGCCCTGCTGTACCTGGCGGAGCAGAACGAGTCCCGCGCCGAGGACGAGTCCCGCGCCGACGTCCCGGGCCCGATTCAGCCCTAGCCCATGCAGCCCTGGCCCGATGCAGCCCGAGGGTGCCGCGCGGGCGGTTCCGCGGCCTGCCGCCGGCGGGCCCCGGCCGGGAATCTCCGGCTCAGGGCACCGGGGCCCTTCTTCCTGATGTTCGCGGGGCCGGATCCCGGCGGGGGCCGGATCCCGGCGGGCCGCGACGCTTTCCCAGACCCGCTCCGGCACCTCGCGGGGCCAAGACAGGCCCTGGCCGCCCGCATAGGCTCGACGCATGGACATCGTCAACCCGGCCCTCAGCGACTACCTCCTGGCCCACTGCACCCCCGCCGACGACGTGCTGCGCGATCTCGCCGCCGAGACACGGCGGGCGCTGCCCGACCATCTGAGCATGCAGATCACCCAGGACGAGGGCGCCTTCCTCACCCTCCTGGTCCGTCTCACCGGCGCCCGCCGGGCGGTGGAGGTCGGCACGTTCACCGGCTACTCCTCGATCTGCATCGCGCGCGGCCTGCCCGCCGACGGCCGGCTGCTGGCCTGCGACGTCAGCGACGAGTGGACGTCCGTCGCCCGCCGCTACTGGGAACGGGCGGGCGTCGCCGACCGCATCGACCTGCGCCTCGCGCCCGCCGCCGAGACCCTGCGGGCGCTGCCGTCCGGGGAGACCGTCGACTTCGCGTTCATCGACGCCGACAAGACCGGCTATCCCGTCTACTACGAGGAGCTGGTCACCCGCCTGCGCCCCGGCGGCCTGATCGTGCTCGACAACATGCTCCGCGCCGGCCGCGTCGTGGACCCGGCCGCGCAGGACCCGGCGGACATCGCGATCCGTGAGATGAGCGACATCATCGCCGCCGACAAGCGCGTGGAGTCCGTGCTGCTGCCGCTGCGCGACGGCGTCACCCTCGTCCGCAAGCTCGCCTGAGGCCCAAAAGCCCCGAGCCGGGCCTACGCTGGAACACATGCCCGAACTACCAGAAGTCGAGGCATTGCGCGCATTCCTCACCGACCACCTCGTCGGCCACGAGGTGGCCCGCGCGATGCCGGTCGCGTTCCACGTTCTCAAGACCTACGAGCCGCCGCTGACCGCCCTGGAGGGCAGGACGGTCACGGCGGTGGACCGGCACGGCAAGTTCCTCGACATCGGCTTCGGGGACCTGCGCCTGATCGTCCACCTCGCCCGGGCCGGCTGGCTGCGCTGGCAGGACAGCCTCCCCGCCGCTCCCCCGCGCCCGGGCAAGGGCCCGCTCGCGCTGCGCGTCGCGCTCACCGGCGGGGCCGGCTTCGACCTCACCGAGGCCGGCACGCAGAAACGTCTCGCCGCCTACTGCGTGCGTGCCCCCGCCGAGGTGCCCGGCATCGCCCGGCTCGGCCCCGACCCGCTGGATCCCGGCTTCACCGCGGACACGTTCGCCACCCTGCTGCGCGGGGAGAACCGGCGGCTCAAGGGCGTGCTGCGGGACCAGGGCGTGCTGGCGGGCATCGGCAACGCCTACTCGGACGAGATCCTGCACGCCGCCCGCATGTCGCCGTTCCGGCTCGCGGTCCGGCTGACCGACGAGGAGGCCGCCGCCCTGTACGCGGCGATGACCGACACCCTGCGCGCGGCCGTGGACCGCTCGCGCGGCCTGGCGGCCGGGCGGCTGAAGGCGGAGAAGAAGAGCGGCCTGCGCGTGCACGGCCGCGCGGGCGAGCCGTGCCCGGTCTGCGGCGACACGATCCGCGAGGTGTCGTACCGCGACTCCGCCCTTCAGTACTGCGCGACCTGCCAGACCGGCGGGAAGCCGCTGGCCGACCGCCGTCTGTCACGCCTGCTGAAGTGACGGCCCGGGGCCCGCCGCCTCACGTCGGATCGGCCTCCTCCGCCTCCACGGCGACGCCGTGCGCCCGCACGATCTCGGCGAGCCCGCCCTCGTACGGCCGGCTGACCGCCGAGAACCACCAGCCGTCGTCCTCCCGCACCAGCTCCCCGACGGTCAGCCCGGTGGCGTGCGCCGGGCCGCTGGGGAAGCCGTAGCACAGCAGCTCCATATCGTTGCCCGGGTCGATCAGCCGCGCGTGCAGCAGGCCGATCCCGGACAGGTCCTGGCCGCGGGCCTCCGCGTCGTGGATGGACAGCACGAAGACGACCCGCTCGGCGTGCGGCCCGAGCCGGGGCAGCTCGACGCGGAACAACGCCTCCGGGTCGTCGCCGCCCAGCCGCATCCCGATGCCGCGCGGCTCGGGGTTGTTGTAGAAGACGAAGTGGTCGTCCGACAGCACTTGGCCCGCCGCGTCGACGATGAGCGCGCTGGCGTCGGCGTCCATGCCGTCGGGCGCCCGCCAGTCGAGCCCGACGGTGAACGAGGCCGCGCCCGGCAGCACGTCCGCCAGCCGCATCCGCTGCCCGGTGGCCAGCGGCAGCCGCCCGCCGCCCGGCCGCGGACAGCTCGCCAGCAGCACCGCGCGCGGATCGCGCCGGGAGTCCACGCGCGTCGGCTGGTACGGCGCCGCCACGGCCGCCACGACGGGCGCCGCCGGGACGTGCGCGGCGAGCACCGAAAGGCCGCGCAGCCGCTCGGCGACCTCGGCCGCGCTGCCGGGACGCTCCTCGGGACGCTTGGACAGCATCGACAGGATCAGCTCGTCCCAGCCCGGCGGCAGTCCGGGCCGCAGCGCGCTGGGCGCGGTCGGCGCGCTTTCCATCTGCTGGCGCAGCAGCTGGTAGAGGGAGGCACCGTGGAACGGCGGCCGACCGGCGATCAGCGAGTACAGCACGCAGCCGGTGGAGTAGAGGTCGCTGCGGGTATCGACCGGGCGGCCCTCGATCTGCTCCGGCGACATGTAGGCCGGGGTGCCGACGACGACACCCGTCGAGGTGAGCCGCGCGTGGTCGCTGGACTCGGCGAGGACGGCGGCGATCCCGAAGTCCAGCACGCGGGCGAGACCGTCCGGGCCGACCATCACATTGGCCGGCTTCAGGTCCCGGTGGACCACGCCCGAATCGTGCGCCACGGCCAGCGCGCGGCAGACGTGCTCGCCCCAGCGCGCGACCTCGCCGAGCGCGGGCAGCTCCTCGGTCAGGAGCTGGTCGAGGGAGCGCCCGCGCAGCCGCTCCATGACCAGGTACAGAACGGAGTGCGCGTCGCCCTCGAACCGGGCCTCGCCGACGTCGTGCACGGTGACGATGAACGGGCTGGAGAGGCCGGCCAGCAGCTTGGCCTCCCGCTCGAACCGTTCCCGCGCCCGCGGATCGCGGCCCGCCGTGACGGTATTCACGATCTTGACGGCGACCTGCCGTTCGAGCCGCAGGTCCAGCGCTTCCCAGACGGTGCCGCTGCCCCCGGCGCCCAACTGCCGACCGAGCCGGTACCGGCCGTCGAGAACCCGGTCCTGCATGCCCACGCACCCCCTGACGTCACCCCGCGGTACCGATACTTTAAGCGGCTCGGACGCGGCCCGGAGGGGGTGCGCCGAGGTCGGGGAAAGAGGCGCGCCGACACGGCCGGAGCCGCGCGGTGTCGAACGACGCTCGATTGTCAGTGCCCGTGGCTACGCTGTGCCCCAGTTGGACTCGCACCGCTCACGACCCGCCCGCCGAAGCCACCCAGAGCCACCCAGAGCCACCGAACCAGTCGGACAGCCAGTCAGACCGCCAGTCGTCGTCTCAGCCAGGATCAGCCAGGAGCCACGCGATGAGCACATCCGCCGCCACCGCCGGAGCGTCACCGACCGCCGCACCGCCACCCGTCACGGAGCTCCAGTTGGAGCAGCACCGCAAGGAGCTCACCGGGTATTGCTACCGGATGCTCGGCTCGGCCTTCGAGGCGGAGGACGCCGTGCAGGAGACCATGGTCCGCGCCTGGCGCGGCCTTGGCCGCTTCGAGGGCCGCTCCTCGCTCCGCTCCTGGCTGTACCGGATCGCGACCAACGTCTGCCTGACCATGCTCAGCGGCAGCAGCCGCCGGGCGCGCCCGATGGACCTCAGCTCCCCGACGCCGACCGCCTCGGCGGTGCTCGGCCCACCGCTGCCGGAGACGGCGTGGATCGAGCCGATGCCCGACAGCCGCACGCTGCCGGACCCGGCGGAGAAGGCCGAGCAGCGCGACTCCGTCCGCCTGGCGCTCGTCGCCGCCCTCCAGCACCTGGCGCCCCGGCAGCGCGCGGTGCTGATCCTGCGCGAGGTGCTGAGCTGGAAGGCCGGCGAGGTCGCCGAGCTGCTGGACACGACGGTCGCCTCGGTGAACAGCGCGTTGCAGCGCGCCCGCGCGACCCTCGCCGCCACCGGGCTCACCGACGCCGACCCGTCGCGGCCACTGTCCGACGAGCACAAGGCGCTGCTGAGCCGCTATCTCGACGCCTTCGAGCGCTACGACATGGACGCCCTCACCGCCCTGCTGGCCGAGGACGCCACGCTCTCGATGCCGCCCTATGACCTGTGGATGCGCGGCCCCTCCGACATACGGGAATGGATGCTGGGCCAGGGCATAGGGTGCGCCGACTCCCGCCTGATCCCGACCTGGGCGAACGGCGCGCCCGCCTTCGGGCAGTACCGGGCGGAGCCGGACGGCGGCCACAGCCCGTGGGCGCTTCAGGTCATAGAGGTCTCAGACGGCCGCATCACCGGGATCAACGCGTTCCTGGACACCGCGCGCCTCTTCCCGCTCTTCGGGCTGCCCGCCCATCTCCCCAAGTCCGAGCCAGCCCAGGAGCCCCTGTAACCCACCCCCGACATTGAGGAACTGGACGCGGCAGCCGAGCCGTTTCGCGGTCAGCCGCATCCGGGCCAGTGCCTCGACCACCACCGCGTTGGACGCTCCCCCGCCGGGGGGCGCCACCAGCGCGGACACGTCCACGGTCAGGACGGCCGCGCCGCCACGCCGCGCGTGCGCGGCCAGCCGTTCGCACAGGCCCGGCACATCGTCGCGGGCCACCGGCCCACGCACGACGAACACCTCACCACCCACCGCTGTCTCCTTCCCCTCGGAAAGAAGACCACCGCCCGGGGGAGAACTCATCGGGGCAGCGGCTTGACCCAGCGTGCCCAGTCCGTCTGCCGCTCATAGCCCGCCGCCGTCCAGGCCCGGTGCGCGCGTTCGTTGTCGTTCAGCACCATGGCGTCGGAGCGCCGCCCGCCCAGCGCGGCGAACCGCCACTCGGCCGCCGCGATCAGCAAGGTCGCCACGCCCCGCCGCCGCCACTCGGGCGCCACCGCCAGCCGGTAGAGGTGGCACCGCCACCCGTCGAACCCGGCGATCACCGTCCCGACCAGCTCCCCGTCCCGCTCGGCCAGCAGCAGCGCCTCGGGGTCCCGCGCGACCAGCCGGGTCACGCCCTCCTGGTCGTCGCTCACGCTGCCCCCCTGGGCTGCCTCCGCCCAGAACGCCAGCACCCGCTCGGTCTCCTCGGCCCTCGCGGCCCGCACCCGGATGTCTCCCATGTCCCCACCCCATCATGCTCGTTCCCGGGACGACCACGGCTTTCCCGCGCCCGCCCCCGCCCTCAGGCCCAGCCCTCCAGCGTGAACCAGACGGTCTTGCCCCGGCCCGGGACGTGGTGGCAGACACCCCACTCGGTGGCGTAGAGCGACAGCAGCAACAGCCCCCGCCCGTGCTCCGACTCGGGGTCGGGCACACCGCACGGCAGCCGGAGGTCACCCGGGGCGTCGTCGTGGACCAACACCCGGACCGTGCCACTCGGCGTCCACTCCGCGTACAGCTCCACGGGCGCCCCCGACAGGCAGCCAAGCGCCGCCGCCACCGCGTTGGTCACCACTTCCGAGGTCAGCAACGCCGCCGTCTCCACCACCCCGGACCCGTCCGGTACGACCGGGGTCAGCGCCGTGCGCACCGCGTCCCGCGCGCTGCGCACCCACCGCGGCTCGGGCGGAAAGGTGAGCGTGAAGTCGGTGACGGGCTTACCGGCCAGAGCGGCGGCGGGCAGGGTACACATGCGGACCTTCCTCCAACGACCGGAACGGCCCCCCGACGGTAGAGTGCGCGGTCACACAGATACAACCCTCCGCGACCTATCCGCTTCCATGAGTGACAAACCCCCATACCCTCTGACCGAACCGTCGAGTCTGTGAAGGAAATTGACGCATGGGACTGCGCCTGAAGCCGACCCAACGACAGCGACGCCTCGGTCACGAGCTGCGCAAGCTGCGCGAAGCGGCCGGCATGGGAGCCGCGGAGGCATGCGAACGGGCCGGTCTGAACAAGCCGCACCTCAGCCATATCGAGGCGGGCCGCACCGCCTGCCCCGAGCCGCGCCTGCGCGCCCTCCTGAGCGCCTACGGTTGCAGCGATACGACCCTCACCAAGGCGCTGATCGAGCTGACCAACGCCACCGGCAAAGGCTGGTGGCGGGCCTACCGGGACACCGTGGACGACCGCGGCCAAGACCTGGCCGAGCTGGAGTCCACCACGACCGCCTACCGCGCCTTCGACTGGCTGCACGTACCCGGGCTGCTCCAGACCCCCGCCTACATGCGGGCGTTGTTCACCAAGGAGAACCCGGGCGACGACGGCGACCTCGACGCCTACGCCGGCTTCCGCCTGCGCAGACAGCGCGTCCTCACCGAGCGGCCCGCCCCGACCTTCGAGGCCGTGATCCACGAAGCCGCGTTCCACATGGGCTTCGTGGACCGCGAGACCATGCTGGGACAGCTCGACCACCTCGTGGAGCTGGCGCGGTTACCCCAGGTCAGCATCCGCCTCCTGCCGTTCCGGTGCGCCGCCTACCCGGCGACCCCCGGCTCCCCCTTCACCATTCACGACGCGTCCGCACCCGAACTGTCCACGGTCTACGTCGAGCAGCCGAACACCCCGCTGTTCCTCTGCGACCCCTGGCACGTCGAGCACTTCGCGGCGGACTTCGCGCGGATCAGCGGCATTTCCCTGGAGCCCCTGGATCCCGGCGCGGCGGGCGAGCAGAGTTCGCTGGGACTGATCCAGCACCTGCGCTACGTCCTGTAGGAGGGCCCGTGACCGATTCGCGCTGGCAGAAGTCCAGTCTGAGCACCGGCAACCCGAACCAGAACTGCCTCGAAGTCGCCACCGCCCCCGACAGCCGCCACATCCGCCTCCGGGAGAGCACCTCCCCCGCCACCATCCTGACCACCACCCCCACCCGCTGGGCCGCGCTCCTGCGCCATCTCAAGGCCGGCGATGCATAGAGCGGACGTGATATCAACCGCGCCTGCACAGGGGCCGAACGTCAGTGGAGGGCGCTAACGTCGTGTGAGGAGGTAATAGACTCGCTGCTGTTGAGGGGGCGTGATGGTGAGCTACGACGACGATTACGACGACACGCGCGCCCGCGGCATCCCCGCGCAGACCCGCACCCGGCTCCCGGACCAGCCCGAGTCGGCCTCCCGCCGCCCGCCCACCTCCCCCGGCCGCAGCATGGTGACGATCATCGGCGTGATCGTCATCCTCCTCGCCGCGATCGTCTTCGCCAACCAGACGCGCGGCGGCGACGGCGACTCGTCGTCCGACGAGCCCAGCGACGAATCCGCGCAGGCGACATCCCCCACCGGCGAATCCCCGGTCGACGGCTCGACCAACGGCATCCCCGCGGGCTTCCCCCAGACAGAACAAGGCGCCCAGAGCGCCGCGGCGAACTACGCGGTGGCCCTCGGCGGCACAGAGATGTTCGACGCGGACGAGCGGCGGCTGATCGTCGACACCGTCTACGCACCCTCCATCGCGGCCGATCGCCTGACCGAACTCGACGCGGCATACTCGGACCCGGGGTTCCTCGACCGGATCGGCCTCACCGCGGCCGGCACCGCCCCCGACGGTATGACCTTCGTGTCCCGGGTCAGCCCCGTCGGTGCCAGCGTCGCCGCGTTCGACGGCGCCAGTGCCACCGTATCCGTCTGGTACTCCGCGCTGTTCGGAGTGGCCGGCACCGACTCCACCAACCCCGTCACCGAGAGCTGGTACACCAGCACATACGACCTGGTTTGGGCCAACGACGACTGGAAGGTCACCGACTTCACGCAGGAAGACGGGCCCGCTCCGGTCGGGCGCGATCAACGCGCCTCAACGGCAGAGGAGATGGCCGATGCGATCGAGCAGTTCGGAGGGTTCACGTATGCACGCTGATCCTCGGCCACGCGCCTTCCGGCGAGCTTCCACCGTCACCGGCTCGCTCCTCGGCGCCCTCACGGGTCTCCTCTCGACCGGGCTGGCCCTCGCACCGCGCGCCTCCGCCGCCGAGAACGACGAGGAATGCGATCTCATCCGCGGCCCCGCCCGGGATTACTGCGAGGGTGATGGCGAGTCCGGCGGGTCAGGCGGGGATGGGGGGGGCGGGGGGATCGATGATCCGCTCGGTGACTCGCTCGACCCGCTCTCCTCCCTCGCCCGGGGCTGCGCCGACGCCGCCGCGTGGATCGTCAACGAGTTGTCCGATCTCGTCGAAGAGACCACCACCGTCGACTTCACCAACGCCTCGTTCCTCCGCCAGTACGCCGTCGTCTTCGCCGCCTCCACGGTCCTGACGCTCGTCCTGTGGCTCCTCGCCATCGTCAAGCGCGCCATCCGCGGCGTGCCGCTGTCCACCGCGCTGTCCGAGGCCGTCGGCTTCCTCTGGCTCACCGTCATGGCCTCCGCCTTCACCCCCCTCGGCCTCTACGTCGTCGTCTCCGCCACCGACGGCGTCACCGACGCGATCGTGGCCGGCACCGGGGACAACTCCGACGCGTTCTTCGGCGACTTCGCCGCCGCCCTCGAAGCGGGCGAGGAGATCGGCGGCGGACCGATCATGCTGATCGTCGTCTCCCTGATCTCCATCCTCGCCGCCGGCGTCCTCGCCCTGGAGCTCGTCATCCGCACCGCGATGCTTTACGTCGGCGCGCTCCTCGGCACGGCCGTCTACGCCGGCCTGGTCGACAAGAACCTCTGGGGTCATGTCCGCCGCTGGGCCGGGATCATGGTCGCGGTCATCCTCATCAAGCCCGTCATCGTGATCGTGCTCGGCCTCGCCGGCGCGCTCACCACCGACGACGGCCCCACCGCCGTCTCCTCGATCATCTCCGGGCTGGCCATCATCCTCCTGGCCATCTTCGCGTCCGCCATGATCTACCGTTTCGTGCCGGGCTTCGGCGACGAGATCGTCAGCCAGCGCCAGATGCGCCAGGACACGTCGAGCCACGCCGCCAAGGCCGCGATCGCCACCCCGGCCACGATGCTCCGCCAGGGCATGAGCACCCACGGCACCCGCGACGGCGGCTCCGGCGGCGGAGGCGGAGGCGGAGGTGGCGGCGGACGCCCGGCCAACCCGCTGGCCGGCGGAGTCGCCGCGCACGGTACCCGTTCCGGGCAGACCGGATCGTCATCGTCTTCCGGCCCCAGCGGCCGCACCGGGAACCAAGGAAATCGAGGAGGTAGCCGGTGAGTGCCCCGCCGCAGACCTTCACCAGGCGCCGTACGTATCTGATCGGGCGGGCCAGGCCACAGGCCATCGTCGGCAAGAACCGCGAGACGGGTGAGATCGCCCTCATCGTCATCGGCGCGTTCCTCGGCATGATGAGCGGCCTGCTCGTCCCCATCCTCCCGCTGCGCATCGTCGGCCTCGGCGGCTTCCCCGTCCTGGCGTTCGCCGCGGTCTACATGCCGTACAACGGCCGGACGTTCTACAGGTGGTTCGAGATCTCCCGGTCCTTCCGCCGCACGCTGCGCCGCGGCGCCACGTACCGGTCCGGTGCCGTGGAGGCCGGCACGGCACTCGACGGCCGTGAGGTCGAGGTCGGCGCGCCCCCCGGCGTCGGCCGGGTCCGTTGGCTGGCCGCCGCGTTCGGCCCCGACGAGCTGGCGGTCCTCCTGCACAGCGACCGCAGGACCATCACCGCCGCCATAGAGATCGAGGGCCCGGGCGTCGGCCTGCGCGACAGCGAGGACCAGGAGGCCCTGGTCGAGCGGTTCGGCACGCTGCTGAAGCACGTGGCGAACGGCGACGGCCACGTCACCCGCCTCCAGATGCTCGCCCGCACCCTGCCCGCCGACCCCGACGCGCACGCCAACGACGTGCGCGAGCGCGGCGACGTGTCGTCGCCGCACTGGATCCAGGAATCCTACGAGCAGTTGCAGTCCATGGTGTCGACCTCCAGCGAGCAGCACCGCGCCTACCTGGTGGCCTGCATGCACCACTCGCGCGATCTGAGCAGCGAGGCCCAGGCCCTCGCCCGCGCCTCCCGCGTCTCGCGCCCCTCGGCCGGGCAGCGCCGCATGACCCAGGACGAGGCGCTGGCCGTCGTCATGGCGCGCGAGCTCACCGACATCTGCGCCCGGCTGGCCGAGGCCGACATCCGCGTCCGGCAGCCGCTCGGGGAGGCCAGACTCGCTTCCCTCATCCACTCGATGTACGACCCGGACCACCCCATCGACCACATCCAGGCCATGTCCAAGCGGAACGCCTGGCCGGCCGAGCTGGACGCCAGGGAAGCGACGTATCTCCAGGCCAAGACCCGCGAGTCGGACACCCGCGAGCCGTGGTGCCACGCCACCGCCTGGGTCAAGGAGTGGCCGATGACCCCCGTCGGGGTCAACTTCCTGGCCCCGCTCCTCGTCCACACCCCGGACGTGATCCGGACCGTCGCCGTCTGCATGGATCTGGAGCCGACCGAGATCGCGATCGAGCGCATGCTGACGGAGAAGACCAACGACGAGGCCGAGGCGTCGCGCGCCGCCAAGATGAACCGCACGGTGGACCCGCGCGATGTCGCCGCCCACGGCCGCGTCGACCAGCGGGGTGACGATCTGGCCTCCGGCGCCGCCGGGGTGAACCTCGTCGGCTACATCACCGTCTCCTCCCCCCACCCCGAATCCCTCGCCCGCGACAAGCGGACTATCCGTGCGTCAGCTGGTAAGTCATATTTGAAGCTTGAGTGGTGCGACCGCGAGCACCACCGCGCGTTCGTCAACACGCTTCCCTTCGCCACCGGCATCCGGCGATGAGCACCACGGCGTGAACGACGGGACGGACGAGAGGGACGTGATGAACGTGAAGGAGGTGCTGCCACCATGTCGCCGCGCGATCCGCTGACCGCCATCACCGACGCGTTCACCAGCCTGCTGTTCGGCAGGACGGAGACGACCCGGTTGCCCGTGCGTACCTCCACCGGGCAGGCCCAGGCCGTCTATCTGCCCACCGCCGCGCCCGGCTTGGGCGACTCCGGGGTGATCATCGGCCGCGAGGTCTACTCCGGCAAGGGGTACATCTACGACCCCTTCCAGCTCTACGGCCAGCAGCTTCCCGCCCCGCACTGGCTGGTGCTCGGCGAGTCCGGCAACGGCAAGTCCGCGCTGGAGAAGACCTATGTGCTACGCCAGCTCCGCTTCCGCGACCGGCAGGTCATCGTGCTCGACGCCCAGGGCGAGGACGGCGTCGGCGAGTGGAACCTCATCGCGCAGGAGCTGGGCATCACCCCGATCCGCCTCGACCCGATGGCGGCCCTCGACGGCGACGTCCGGCTCAACCCCCTGGACCCGGCGATCACCACGACCGGCCAGCTCGCCCTGCTGCGCACGATCATCGAGGTCGCCCTCGGCCGTTCGCTGGACGAGCGCGCCGGCTTCGCGCTCAAGGTGGCCCACGCCTACGTGAACCAGACGGCCGCCGGACGCCAGCCGATCCTCACCGACATCGTGGAGCGGCTGCGCCACCCCCTCCCCGAATCGGCCGACGCGATGAACGTCGAGCTGGAGGACGTCCGCGCCTGGGGACTCGACGTGGCCCTGGTCCTGGACCGGCTCGTGGACGGCGACCTGCGCGGCATGTTCGACGGCCCGACCTCGGTCGGCATCGACCTCGACGCGCCTCTCATCGTCTTCGACCTCTCCCACATCGACCGCAACTCGATCGCGATGCCGATCCTGATGGCGATCGTCGGCGTCTGGCTGGAGCACACCTGGATCAGGCCGGACCGGAAGAAGCGCATCTTCCTGGTCGAGGAAGCCTGGCACATCATCAACTCGCCGTCGGTGGCCCAGCTCTTCCAGCGCCTGCTGAAGTTCGGCCGCCGGCTCGGCCTCTCCTTCGTCGCCGTCGTCCACCACCTCTCCGACGTGGTGGACGGCGCCGCCGCCAAGGAGGCCGCCGCCATCCTCAAGATGGCGTCCACCCGCACCATTTACGCCCAGAAATCCGACGAGGCAAGAGCCACCGGTCAGGTCCTCGGCCTGCCGCGCTGGGCCGTGGAGATCATCCCGACCCTCACCCCCGGCATGGCCGTCTGGGACGTCAACGGGAATGTCCAGGTGGTCAAGCACCTGGTCACCGAGGCCGAGCGCCCACTCGTCTTCACCGACCGCGCCATGACGGAATCCTCCGCCAAGACGCTGGCGGAGGACGAGGCCCTTCTCGTCGGCGAAGACCCCTTCGAGGCGGAGACGGAAGCCCGCGTGATGTCCTTCGAGAAGCGGCAGGGAGTCGGGTAGCGCGCCGGACAGGGCGCCGTCACCCAGGAGCCAGGAAGATGTCCCACGACCAGCGCGCATCCCAGCCACCCGGCCGGAACACCGCCCGGAGCGGCGGCGGCGTGCCCGACGCACTGCTGGTCGGCACGCTCGCGGCGCTCGTCGGCCTGACCGCGTTCTCCTGGTCGGCCACCTGTCTGGCCGGCTGGCTGGGGCACGGTGAGTGGCCGCGGGGCGTGTCCTTCCCGCACACGGCGCACGCGATGCGCTCGCTGCTCATCGCGCCCGGCGACGTCCCCGCCGCGTGGCCGGACGCCGCCCCGGAGACGCTGCCGACCGCGTCACTGTTGTGGCTCGTCTTCCTCGGCCAGGTGGCGATCCTGTTCGCCACGGTGCTGTGGGTGATGGTCCGCATGGCGCGCTGGCGCGCCCGCCGGTCCGCCCCGCACCCGGAGCCGGAGCCGGAGCCGGAGCCGGCACGGACCGCCCCGGTCGAGGCCCCACCCGTGCGGTCCGAGCCGCGGCCGGCGCACCACGAGCCCGAGATCCCGGCCGTCGCCGTCCCCGCCCCGAACCCGCCCCTCCCACCCGTCGCGCATGAGCGGCCTGACCCGGCGGCAACGGCAGTGCCGGACACGCCCGAAGGGCTGGTCGTCCTGGACGCGGACGGCCGCCTGTGGTCCACGACCGGCCGTCGGCGCCGCACGCTCGGCCCGGTGCACGTCTACGATCCGGGACATGTCACCGACGCCGCCGTCCGCCTGCGCTGGGCTCCCCAGCGCGGCTGTGAGGACATGCCACTGGCCCGGCGCCGGGCGGCGGCGCTGCTGGCCCCGTTCCGCCCGGTCGAGCCCGTGTTCCGGCTCGACGCCGAGGCGGCCGAGACGCTGCTGCGCTGCTATCTGCACGCGGCGGCTCTCGCGGGCGCCCCCTTCACGCAGGTGCAGCGCTGGGCGCACGGCAGATCCACGAGCGAGCCCGCGAAGATCCTACGCACCCACTCCCGCGCGGCGGGCGGCGCGTCGATGGAGCTGGAGAGCACGCTGACCTCGCATCCGGGACGCCGCGACGCGGCTCTGCGGATCATCGGCCGGGCACTGGCGGGCCTGGACCAGCTCCATATCCGTCAGGCGTGCACCCCCGGCCGCGCCGACGGGCTCGTGCTGGACAATCTGGCGGGGGAGAACGCGACCCTCTACATCGTGGGCGAGCACAAGGAGACAGCCGGCCTGCGCGCCGCTCTCCTGGACGCGCTCACCATGACCCAGCCCGCACTGGCCGTCGTTGACGGCGGCGACGGCAGCCGCTGAGGGCGCTCAACCGGGCTTGAGAGCCAGCTCGTAGGCCCGCAGGGACACGTCTCGCGGGTCCTTGTCCGTGCCACCGGTCGGCCGGAAGCCGAGCGATTCGTAGAACCGGGCCGCGCGCTTGTTGCTCTCATGCACCCGCAGCCGCACTTCGAGTCCGTCGGCCCAGTCGATGGCGGCCCGCATCAACGCGGTGGCCAACCCGGTGCCCCGGTGCTCGGGCAACATGTAGACCCCGACCACATACACGAGCCGGCGTTTGCCGAAGGCGCCGACCATCCCACCCCACGTCCCGTCGTCCGTCTCGCCGATGAAGATCACGCTCTCGTTCCCCGCGGCGCGGCGCTCCCACTCATGACGGGTCAGGCGCACGGCCTCCTCATAGGGCTCGAAGAAGGCCACCGGCGCAACGGGATCCTGGAGGGCGGCAAGACGCAGTTCTCTGAGCTTTTCCCAGTCGTCGCGATGCGTCTGCCGGATCTTGTACGCCATGGGCCGATGGTTGCACCCGGGCAGGCGGACCGCAATGCCCTTACCCCGGATCTGCCTTGGCCATAAACACGACTAAGGCCCGCCGACAAATTTCGGCGGGCCTTACTCATCTGCATTCTAAAGATTGTCCGGCGGTGTCCTACTCTCCCACACGGTCCCCCATGCAGTACCATCGGCGCTGGAGGGCTTAGCTTCCGGGTTCGGAATGTAACCGGGCGTTTCCCCTCCGCCATGACCACCGGAACACCCTGAGGGTATCCCTACGGTTCTCTGGCTTCGAGATTTCACAGTGGACGCGAGCATCTGCGGACAAGCCCTCGGCCTATTAGTACCGGTCAACTCCACCCCTCACAGGGCTTCCATCTCCGGCCTATCAACCCGTTGGTCTCACGGGGGCCTTACCCCATCAAGTGGGTGGGAGTCCTCATCTCGAAGCAGGCTTCCCGCTTAGATGCTTTCAGCGGTTATCCCTCCCGAACGTAGCCAACCAGCCATGCCCTTGGCAGAACAACTGGCACACCAGAGGTTCGTCCGTCCCGGTCCTCTCGTACTAGGGACAGCCCTTCTCAAGACTCCAACGCGCACAGCGGATAGGGACCGAACTGTCTCACGACGTTCTAAACCCAGCTCGCGTACCGCTTTAATGGGCGAACAGCCCAACCCTTGGGACCAACTCCAGCCCCAGGATGCGACGAGCCGACATCGAGGTGCCAAACCATCCCGTCGATACGGACTCTTGGGGAAGATCAGCCTGTTATCCCCGGGGTACCTTTTATCCGATGAGCGACGGCGCTCCCACAAGCCACCGCCGGATCACTAGTCCCTGCTTTCGCACCTGCTCGACCCGCCAGTCTCACAGTCAAGCTCCCTTGTGCACTTACACTCACCACCTGATAACCAACCAGGCTGAGGGAACCTTTGGGCGCCTCCGTTACTCTTTAGGAGGCAACCGCCCCAGTTAAACTACCCACCAGACACTGTCCCCGATCCGGATCACGGACCCAGGTTAGACATCCAGCACGATCAGAGTGGTATTTCAACAATGACTCCGCACCGGCTGGCGCCGGCACTTCACAGTCTCCCACCTATCCTACACAAACCGAACCGAACACCAATATCAAGCTATAGTAAAGGTCCCGGGGTCTTTCCGTCCTGCTGCGCGAAACGAGCATCTTTACTCGTAATGCAATTTCACCGGGCCTATGGTTGAGACAGCCGAGAAGTCGTTACGCCATTCGTGCAGGTCGGAACTTACCCGACAAGGAATTTCGCTACCTTAGGATGGTTATAGTTACCACCGCCGTTTACTGGCGCTTAAGTTCCCAGCTTCGCCCCGAAGAGCTAACCGGTCCCCTTAACGTTCCAGCACCGGGCAGGCGTCAGTCCGTATACATCGCCTTACAGCTTCGCACGGACCTGTGTTTTTAGTAAACAGTCGCTTCTCGCTGGTCTCTGCGGCCACCCCCAGCTCAGATGGTAAACACCCTCACCAGGAACGGCCCCCTTCTCCCGAAGTTACGGGGGCAATTTGCCGAGTTCCTTAACCATAGTTCACCCGAACGCCTCGGTATACTCTACCTGACCACCTGAGTCGGTTTAGGGTACGGGCCACCATGAAACATCGCTAGAGGCTTTTCTCGACAGCATAGGATCATCCACTTCACCACAATCGGCTCGGCATCAGGCCTCACCCACATGTCGCACGGATTTACCTGCACGACGGGCCACACCCTTACCCCGGGACAACCACCGCCCGGGATGGACTACCTTCCTGCGTCACCCCATCACTCACCTACTACCCCATCGGGCCACCGGCTCCACCACTCCCCCATCACCCGAAGGATCAAAGGGCGGCTTCACGGGCTTAGCATCAAGAGATTCAGCGCTGGCGCTTCACGGCGGGTACCGGAATATCAACCGGTTATCCATCGACTACGCCTGTCGGCCTCGCCTTAGGCCCCGACTTACCCTGGGCAGATCAGCTTGACCCAGGAACCCTTAGTCAATCGGCGCACACGTTTCCCACGTGTGAATCGCTACTCATGCCTGCATTCTCACTCGTGAACCGTCCACAACTCGTTTCCACGGCTGCTTCACCCGGCACACGACGCTCCCCTACCCACCACACATAGTGCAGTGACACGACTTCGGCGGTGTACTTGAGCCCCGCTACATTATCGGCGCAGAATCACTCGACCAGTGAGCTATTACGCACTCTTTCAAGGGTGGCTGCTTCTAAGCCAACCTCCTGGCTGTCTCTGCGACTCCACATCCTTTCCCACTTAGCACACGCTTAGGGGCCTTAGTCGATGCTCTGGGCTGTTTCCCTCTCGACCATGGAGCTTATCCCCCACAGTCTCACTGCCGCGCTCTCACTTACCGGCATTCGGAGTTTGGCTAAGGTCAGTAACCCGGTAAGGCCCATCACCTACCCAGTGCTCTACCTCCGGCAAGAAACACACGACGCTGCACCTAAATGCATTTCGGGGAGAACCAGCTATCACGGAGTTTGATTGGCCTTTCACCCCTAACCACAGGTCATCCCCCAGATTTTCAACTCTGGTGGGTTCGGGCCTCCACGCGGTCTTACCCACGCTTCACCCTGCCCATGGCTAGATCACTCCGCTTCGGGTCTTGGGCATGCTACTCAACCGCCCTCTTCGGACTCGCTTTCGCTACGGCTACCCACCAACAGGTTAACCTCGCAACACACCGCAAACTCGCAGGCTCATTCTTCAAAAGGCACGCAGTCACGACAACCGAGCGCAAGCACTCGACTGCGACGCTCCCACGGCTTGTAGGCACACGGTTTCAGGTACTATTTCACTCCGCTCCCGCGGTACTTTTCACCATTCCCTCACGGTACTATCCACTATCGGTCACCAGGGAATATTTAGGCTTAACGGGTGGTCCCGCCAGATTCACACAGGATT